>CAVTFV010000008.1:0-456119 GCA_963734115.1 uncultured Acidobacteriota bacterium | reverse complement strand
TGTTGATCGCCATTGCGATCTGGCGGCGCGGACCGAAACCATTCGGACTGTGTACGTGAAGATGGCGAGAGGGACGAAATCTCCCCCAAAAGAGGGACGCGAAAAGATCCGCATTATGATCTCTGGTAGCCTGGCGGTTGGAGCGCTGAGAACGCACGACACCTTATTTCCTAGCGGTGTGGGAGCGGTGCGTTGGACCTGTCATCCCGGAAAGATACGGTGCGGGACGTGTCGTCCCGGTACTCCGACCGCCACATCGGAGAAAACATGCGACGGCGTGAATTTATCTTGCTCACGGGCTGCTTATGCAGCTGGCCGCTGGTGGCTCACGCTCAACAGGACGTGAAAAACGTTCGCATTGGACAGGTGATAGGGCCGGGAGAAGCCGCCGCCTCTCTCGCATCCGCTTTCGAGCAGAGCTTGGTCGCCCTTGGTTACACTGATGGCAAAAACATCTCGCTTCTAACCCGTGTCGTGCCACCGCAGCTCCAAGCATTGGAGCAGTCCATTCAGTCGTTCGCGCCCGAAATCGACTTGCTGGTGGTCTGGGGCACAGTCCGTGCTGTTGCTGCCAAGCGATCGGCGCCTAACATTCCAACGGTCTTCCTCTCCGTTGGTGCGCCGGTAGATATTGGCCTAGTAGAGAGCCTCGCTCGTCCGGGCGGAAACATGACAGGTGTCACCTTCGAAGCTGCAACAGAGACTTACGCCAAAAGATTGCAGATCCTCAAAGAACTCATTCCGAACTTGAGGCACGTTGCCGTGCTGAGAGCGAGTGGGGATGCGAACGTACCATTTGCTATGAGGTCGATTGAGCGGGCTGCGCAGGAGCTCGCACTGACCATTGCCTCTTTTGACGTCGCTTCAGTCAACGATCTCGAAGCGACTTTCGATGCGATGGCGCGTGCTAAAACGGAGGGATTGCTCGTCGTCGCCGGCGCTCTGACCTATGAAGGTGGAAAGCGCATTGCTGAGCTTGCTCTACAGAATCAGTTTGCCTCCTGCCACGCATTCAAAGAGACCGTCGCTGCGGGAGGATTGATCAGCCTAGGGCCGGATCTTTTGAGAATGGCGAACCAGGGTGCAGGGTACGTTGCTAAGATAATTCAAGGAGCTCAACCCAGCCAGCTCTCTGTCGAACAGCCTGCTCGATACGAACTGCATCTAAACGCTAAGACCGCGCGCGTCCTTGGGATCACCGTGCCGTCAACGCTGCTGGCCCGCGCTGACGAGGTGATCGAGTGAGGCGGAGACCAACCGCCAGGCAAGAGGGTTAGCGTCAAGTAGCATCTGTTGCGTTTGCGTCTGTCGTCCACGCCTGCCTGCCACGGGGAAAGTGGCGCTGATGGCTAACAAGACGCATCGCGTCATCATCGAGCCCACGACCATCCGAGGTGAGCGCGGGCAGCGCTACCGGGTCCACTTTGAGGGTGCGGTCCTGATCGAGGACACGTGGAACCCAGAATTCGAGGCCTGCCGGGCGTTGGTTGCGCGTGGTGTTACCGGCCGCCTCGATGTGTGGCGGGCAGGCAAGACCCATCCTGACATGATCGTGCCCGATATCGAGGTAGGAGCCCGCTGGACAGTGGTGGAGAACGACAGGGAAGGCCCCGTTGTCAAGCGATGGGAGCCGTTCCCCGACCATCTCCAGCCCGATGCCATTTCCCGCAGTAGGGTATTGTCGCCAGCGGCCGTTTCGCCCGAGGGGGTAACCGTGACCCACCCCCAACGCTCGCGGGGGAAAATTCGAGCCTTCCGCGAACGTCCCACGAGTTGAGCCATCCAACCCCGGAAGTCGAGGGTGTCGCGGGCGGAGTACCGGGGGTGGCACTTCAAGTTAGGGCGATAAAACACTCGCCCCAGCCGGCGGGGGGCGGGCTGGGGCGTTGATACGCAATGTTGGCCGGCTCATGCGGGGACAAGGCCGCCGACGACTTAGAACTTACACCATCGACCCTTTGCGGTTCCTTAACGGCGTACCAGTGCGGGGCGTGAATGTTTCCATGGCCGAAGCCTGCGCCCGGGTTCACGGCGGAAATCGGGCCCCCGCCGCGTACGGTGAATTTGGTCATTCGGCGTCCCGCAGCCCCGCAAAAACACGCCGTTTTGATGCTCAGACTAACCCGCGCTCATCACTCAGCTTAACAATGGTGGGGCGGCAAAAGGATCCGCACGATTATTTGTTACTTGGTTCCAACCTATCGACGCCCCGAACACTGCAACTATTGATTTGCATCGAACTCACAAGGGACCGTTTGGAGAAGCTCTGTTATCGGAGCGATGACGTGCCTTGAGAGCAACAAGTCGCCCCGCCGGAAAGCCGCCAGGTCGCGGGGTTGTTCGCGATAAGTCGCTCGCAAACAACTACGCCCCAGGCCGCGGGGAGGGCCAGGGGCGTTGCTGATGTTGACCGGCCAAGCGGGGGCAGGGCCGTCCGCTCGCACCCGGCACCAATGACCCCAATGCTGCGCGAGCAATCCAAGAAAAACTTAGGAGCTACTCTGCACTCACCGCGGCGGCGAGTGCCTGGCCATGCGTCCGGCATCGCCCAGTTTCAGCCAACGCGCCTCTGCCCGGCCGTGACGCTCCCTTGTCTGAAAGTATGGGCTGAGCCAGTGCGTCCAGAGGCCTCTTGCCCATGCGTAGGTATAGAGCACGCATAGAGCGAAAATACCCCATTGTTCCGCGCTCCACGCCGCGTAGAACCAAAACGGCTGACCAAGGATCCCGAAAATACACGCCCACCGTTGCCAGCTTTCACGCGGGTCTTGCGTAAGCCAGACCGCGATGAGGCCACTAAGGGCGATGCCGATTTGATCCAGGCCCAACAGGTCTCCTCGCAGACCCGCACCACATCAAAAACGTTGCAGTGAGGCGGTGGTTCCTGGGAGCGTCATTTACCAACCGTGCATCCCCGGT
Organism: uncultured Acidobacteriota bacterium; assembly: GCA_963734115.1. Taxonomy (GTDB): domain Bacteria; phylum Actinomycetota; class Acidimicrobiia; order Spongiisociales; family ZC4RG35; genus JARDZU01. The sequence goes on along the minus strand of CAVTFV010000008.1, from coordinate 453,200 downwards.
CAGCGCTGACCGTGCATCCCCGCTCCGGAGAATTGTGAAAGACTACAAGTCATGCCCGATCCCATGGGCGAAGGCATTCCCTGCATATCACCTATTCACCACCTGTGTGTTGCCCATGAGACATATGCGAGCATGCTACAAACTAGGCGCGGGGGGCGTAGTAAAGAGGGTGTAGGTTGTGCGGGTGATAGCTCGGTGCCTGTGGCGCGACCAGCGCGGCGCTGCTCTCATCGAGTACACGCTATTGATAGGTCTCATCACCTTGACAGCCTTGGGCGCGGTCATTACCACAGGCAGCTGGGCACACGGCATGTGGGTCAATTTCCTCTCCGGCCTGGGCCCTTGATCACCTAATCAAGGTTGGGAAGCCAGGCAAAAGGCCGCCACAGCCATCGCCGTCGGACAAGAAGGTCGGCAAGGTCATGGGCCCTCCGCGTCGACGGCCTGTTCCTACCGGGTGATCCGCCCCGCAACTTGGGCATGAGCCCCGCATCCGTCAGGGCATGTGCGAAGCGACGGAGTGTAGCAATGAGACTGCTGCTGCTCGCCGCCTTGCTCTACCCGACCCCGCCGGCGACCGCGGCAACGATCACCGTCGTGCCTCTGCCACTGCCAAGGTGCCAGCTCTTGTCCTGGACGGGTCGCCGACGATATCGATTCAGTTCCGCACCAAGACCAATTGGGATCGCGAAGGCCATCGTCATCTTCCGCAGCGGTGGGCGACACGATGAGGAATCACAATTTGATGTCTGACGAATACCTGATGCTATTTATTGGCAATTTGTCAGTTTTCTGCTGACTGTTGCCTGGCAGCTACATCATTTCGCGCTAGCTCCGCTAAAGTGAAGTTGCGTGTAGGTGACCCCGCCAGCACGCATCAGACCCGGGGTGGCGCTTAGCGAACTTCGCAATACCCTCGTTCGCAAAAGGTTGCTAGGTGCGGGGACACACTGGGTATTTTCAGTTCCGTTCATGGACTGCCTCCCAAACTGCAGAGGAGCTGTTGCCGTCAGCTCCTCTGCAATTTCAGAAGATTTCGCCAGAAAATACACATCGTGAATGCTTTCCAATTTGTGGGCTGCCAATGCTTAGCGAATTTCATCTGTGGGTGCTGAGCACCTTTGTGATTGTCGTTCTCATTGTTTTTTGCGTGACGACGCTGCCTGTCGGAATTTAGGGCGGCCAAAGAAAAAGGGGCGCCGAGTTGTGTGGGTGTACGGCGCCCTCAACCGGCTCGCTGGTGTGTAGGGGCGGGCCGGTTGTTCGAAAGCTAGCGCCTTGCAAGGGAAGAGCAGTGAACCCTGGGGCGAGCAGAGCGTCATTGCCTTGGGCGTCGTCGCGGCTGCGTGTGTTGAGACGGTCGGAAGCCCCAGGGATGAGACCGTAATGTATGGCTCCTTGAGGTCCTGATCCAGCCGGATGAGGTCTAGTCCCGTGATGGCGAGGAAGGCCACAAGCCATGAAGGCACTCGGCTCCGACACCCGGAAAAGGCTCGATGGCCTCGCGTCTGGCCTGGATCTGACCGACGCGGATGATCGCGCAATCCTCCACGAACGTGTGGCTTACGCCACGCGAGCGTCTCGCGTCGAGACTGTCAACGGCTGGCTGGGCAAAAAATTTCCTGACCGCGATTTGGCCGTGTGCGCATTGGTGAGTTGATATCTCGGGACGAGCTTTCCGCCGCGGAAAAGCTAGCGGGTGCCGTCGCTCGCGAGGTCAAAGCCCATGGCCCAGGTTTCCCCTTTTTCTCATGTGAGATGGCGTATGCGACTGCTGCGCGTGACGCCGCGCAATATTCCCACCTCATTTGAGTGGTGCACGTGCGATGATCACCTCTTGTAGCGCCGGGCTATGGCCATCACAGCGATCACCAATGCTGCGACAAGTGCTACAGGCACAAGGTAGATCGCATGGTGGGTGTCAATCCCGAAGATCAGAGCGACGACAACCGCGCAGTAGAGTAACCCCAATATCCATGGGCCCAGAGGGGCTATCATCTTTCAGCGCCCTACCGCACCTTGACGTCGGAGTCAGATCGTCGCCCCCGCAATCGCAGACAGGAAAGGGCGCAACCTGAAATTTGTTCCATGATCGGAGGAAAAATGTCCCTTGCGCACCCCAGAGACATTGGCGCGGCGATCACGGAAACATAGCTGCTATCTCAACAATTCCGATGTGAACGTCGTTTCTGACTCCCATGGTCTGTTGACAGCAAGGCAAAAGAGTTTCTCAGCGCCATGGTGGGCCGACAAGATCGCAAGCCTGAAGCACGGCGGGACCGCAATAGCGTAGATCAAGCGGCGAATTGGCCACTTGAACGGCGGCCCCCCATCTCTTACGAGGAGGCCGCCAAGCAGCTGAATGTCAGGGCAACGTGCCCTAGCCCTCCTGTCGGCCTTGAGATTGCAAGCTCCCAGCGCCACCAGAAAACCGAAGATTGGCCCCGAAAGTGCTGCTTTGCTGGCCGACTTTTCAGTGCGAGGCGGCCCCAACGCCGCTGAGCGCTGTGCTTCGGCTGACCCAGCCCGCACCGCATCAGCCGAAGCGCATTGGCGAGGGGCATTGAGATCACACTACGATGTCCCTCGCCTCTAACGTCGCACGCGATTTGGCGACCGCTTTAGTCGCGCACAGCTACTCGACCCTTTCGGCGGTCGTAATCGCTACGACCTCCAGACCGGTCAAGCTGCTCTTGAAGGGAGGTGTAGTAGTAGTGAGAGTTTTACCATCGATCGCGAATGTCACCGCACGTTCGGTGCCCGTCCAGGCTTGATGCCAGGACGTGTCGTACCGGTTGATTAGCTTGTCTCCCTCGATGCGATACGTACCGCTGGTCCACGCTGCGGTCCTCTGCAATTCGAGCCGCTCCGCGTCGGTGGGGTTGGCAGTCGCAGGGGGCTTTCGGTCGGAGCCGACATTCAGGGTCATGAAATGTCCGCCCTTTGAGTAGACGTGGTACCCAGACATCCGTTCGCCAAACGGGTGAACGGTTTTGCCGCTCGCGACTTCCTTTGTCACTAGACTTTTGACTTTCCAGACGCCCACGATGGCATGGTCCTGCGCGAACGATACGTGCGGCACCATGAGCAGGAGTGAGGTGAGACCGACTGAGACAAGCGCGCGCATAATAATCCTCCGACATCTGGTCAAGAAGGGATGGTATCAATGCGGTTCCTCATGATCACGGTCCGTGCGGCACCGTAGGCCCGCTCAAAATATACCGGGCCAGCGTCTGCGCGGCCAAGTATAAAATGGACCTGTAACCGCGGGCCCAGGCCCCGAATAGGGACGCGGCAGGATGGACCTGGTAAAGCGCAACGCTGAGATCGTAGCCCTTGTGAAGGCGCGCAAGATGCCGATGCGGAAGATTGCCGCGCGGTACCGTCTCAGCACCTCCTCGATTTCACTGATTGCCATCCGGCATGGCGTTCACGCGCAGGCTGCCGATCCGAAAAAGGTGCGGGCGGCCAGCAAGCTGATCCAACGCGGAATGCCATTGAGGCATGTGGCCCAGACCGTCGGCCTTGGTTATCAACGCCTACGTCACCTTCTGGAAAAGCAAGGCGTCTACAAGGCACCCCCACCAAATAGGCCCTGGAGCGCGCGCGAGGTGCGCGTCCTGCGACAGGATTACGGCAAACCGGGGTGTTCGCTGCGCACCATTGCTGCCAAGATCGGTCGCACTTGCCAGGCGGTTAATTTAAAGGCGGCCTTGCTCGGGTTGAGTGGCCGCTCGAATTCCGGGCATCGACAAAAGGGTCGTCCAAGCTCAGTGATCGTCAGCAGGCCGAGGCACTCAGGCGCCTGGCCGCCGGCGAGAGCTGCCGCGCCATCGCCAGGACTTTCCACGTGCGACACTCCACCATCTCGAGGTTGGCAAGGTAGCCGCATCTATCGCAGCAAGCGGTCTCGCCAGGCGCAACGGTGTACGGCATCCATTAGTCGGGGTTGGGGACAGTTCGACTGCGAACGCGCGATGTGCGTTTGGCACGGCAGCTATCCTTTGCCGCCTGGAATTCGGCCAAGCGGCCACCGCTGCCGTTCGTATGCTTCGATGGTGTCGGTGAGCGCCTCCAATTCGCGCTCCTCCGGGCTGTTCTCGGTGCAGCCGACCAATTCGTCGGCGCGCGCCACGAGCAGGGCATGCATTTTGTCCGTCACCTGGAAAGGCGTGTCACCGCGTCTGTAGAATGGTCGCTGCGCTCTCCAGCTTTCCTTGCGGTTGATGGCATGGCGGAACTCCTTTCTTACGTCGACTGGCAAGCACGCTAGGTGATTCGCCAGAGGTAGGACACGCCACTACCACCGCGTTGTGGATTGGGTGGATTATGACAGCGCCACCCGTCACGCTCAGCGCCGGTTGAGCCGATATTAGTGAGGCAAATGCAGGGTCCCGGCCTGGGAGGAGTTGCCTGCGCAGCCCGCGCGGATTTACCACCAATACATTTTGATCACGGACGCCGCGAAGAAGAGCAACAGAGCAGCCACAAAAGCGATGGCTAAGGCGTCGGCGATGTTGTCCAGCTTGTTATCGTTCATGTTGCCGTCCTTTCACTATATGGGCGACGGCAATTGCTCGATGCCTCGCCTGAGCGCCCTATCGTCTGCTTCGCAAACAATCACGTTCACGTGGCCGGCGTTGTCATCGATAAGCGCCCGGCGCAGGGGCGCGCGATAGGCGGCTGGCGACTCGTCGGTCTCTACTTCCTTGACGGGTAAGAGCACGAGGGCTTCCCCAGGGGCCAATCCTCCGCCCTTCCCCTGTAGCCAGACGCGTGCCGTCTTCCCTGCTCCGCACTGCAAATTAAAGCCCTTCGGCATAGTTCCGTCTCCTCTGAGCAGAGCCTTCGGGGAGCATGACCGACGACTCCCCTAAAAGACACCCCCCTTTCAATGTCAGGCGTTCAAACCGCAGAGCGTGCGGGTCATAGCCGCGATCGTTTCGAGGGGGACAGCCGGGCTTAGTGCAGGGTGTGCCCCAGAATCCGCCGCGCGACGTGCCAACCCTTCCTGGCCCGCAACGCCATGTCGCGCATTCGAGCGTCGCCATAGGCGAACAGATCGAGCTGCCGCGGCGGCTTGGTTTCAGGGAATAGGTCGGGTTGCTGGGGTTCCGCCCTTGACCGCGGCCGTGGATCCTTTGCCATGTTGGTCGCCTCCTAACGAACAGCGAGGCCGATAATTTTTAGTCGGTGCCTGCGGCGCTCGAATTGCTCCCTGAGCACGGCGTGGGCGGCATCAAAGATTTGTCCCTTCACGATCGCCCCTTTGCGTTCGATGGTATTGAACACTGCTTCCGCGATCTGCTCGGCGATCAAGGTCACATCCACGACGACGGGCACGAGATCCCCGGGGTCCTTTACATCCAGGGCTTCGCACAGCAGCTCGACGGTATCCTCGTCCAAGCCGAGCACATCGCATTTACCCAGCAGCCGCTCCCTGTACAGTTGGCCGGCCGCCATGCGGATATCCGGCGGCGCGCTGAAGGCATCCTCCAGGCTCGCGGTTCCGGGGTAGCGGTGTTCAAAAACATCGTCGGGTATGAGGTTGTGGCGGTCCTGGCTTTCGACATCCAAAAGATCACGATCGACGCGTCGCGCGTTTCCATTGGGCGGTCCTCCTGCGCAAGTGAAGGCAATTGTACCATGCGGGCCTGTTGCTCAATTTCAGCAGGGCAAAGAAAAGCCCCGGTCAGGCTCGACGCCCGGCTGGGGCCAGTGCTTTGGCTGGACCAAGCGGCCCTGTGGAAGTCGGTAGCTTCTGCGGGGCCGCGCTTGCATCTTGCCGTATAGCAGATGTCAATCGGAACGTTGCATGAAGCTCAGCCCGCGCACAGCCCACGTCAATCTCAGGATGTCGCCCGACTTGAGGTTGTTCTACTGCTCGAGCACATCGAGGCCCACGTCGGGCAGAAGCGCAAGGAGGGCAAGCGGCGATGACCGCTGGTACTCTCGAGACGGCTTTCGAAACGTTCTTCGCGCAGGCGTCACTAATGGACGACGAGAAATACGAAGTCGCCGCTGCCGAGTTTTGTGAGCGCTTCGCTATCTCCCCGGCTGACCTCGGCGAACGCATCGAGGCAATGTGCAGCAGGAGCAAAGCCGTAGGTGCTCAGCTAAAGGGAGTTGCCGGCTATTGGAGGCGGCAGAGACCGCATGGATCCAATTGGATATCAGGGGTGTGGAGGCGGCCCTGGCCGATCTGCATGCCTACCTGCGGCGCGGGTTCAACAGGGGTAAACGCCGATGAAGACCTGGCAATTCGAGGAGGTTCCCCATACTTGACCGTGTATCATGCGGTGCCACCGACTTTGATGCAGCGCTTGTCGCCGGCAATACCGAGGAACTCCTGCGTGCCGCAGGCCTCGTCATTAATTGCGACTTGCCGATTGCACCAGCGCACGCCGATGCCGTCTCCGATCTTACGGGCTGGCCGCTGATGGTCGAGACCTACTCCGACGCCGCGCATGCTGTTCGTCGCTGGGTCGGCATGATGCTTGAGCCCGGGGCACGGCATTGAGGCCGTGACGGCCTCCGCGGCGGCCAAACTGGCGCAGCCGAGTAGGGGACGCTCGCTCTTGGGAGCCAAGCGTCCCCCGCACCAGTCTGGTGGGGAGCGTCGAGAAGCGAACCGCACGCGCCGGGAAGTTGTGCCGTACCGGGGTACAGGCGAACCCAACGGCGCCCCCAACTGCAAGGCTATAGTTTTCTGAGGAAACATGCTCCGCTATCGGAGGCACTTGTGCTGTGAGAGCAGCGCAAAGATCAGGCCTGCCTCTCAGCGTAAGGTGCGTGACAAGAGTATGCACGTGGGGCGTGAGAAATGCACATCAAGTGCGATGCTAGGGGGAATCTCCGAAACTTCAGCGTTGAGCGAAACAAAGGTGGCACCCAGTGGAATGGCAACCTGGAGAGGCTCCAGTTGTTCACCGGCGATGAGTACCTGCCGGAACATCTCGCACACGTCACGGTGTACAGCGAGAATTACGGGGAACCCCGACCGGGGATGAAAAGCGCAGTGTGGCTTAGTGCGTGGGATGCCGGAGGCTACAGCCTGGAAATAATGCTGCGGGAGGCAGACTACGAATTCTTTAGGGAGATGGCAGCGAGACATCTCGGTCGAAACATCGCTTATGTGTTCTCTTTCATGGCGCGCGACGTAGAGTGGACCCGCCTTGAGGGTCTTCGCTGCAAGACATTACTCATCAAAGACCCAGACCCAGAAGACATCGAGATTGCATTTTTTAGCAGTTGCGAAGCGACAATTCCTCCGGACACGGCCGCGACCTAGCGTCAGGCCTGCTCGAGCTCCGCGATTTCCCGCTCCAGAATAGCAATGTGCTTGCGCAGCTCGCGGCGTATATTGGAGGCATTTGAAAGTAGGGCGCGCTGACCGCAGGCATGAACCAGGAGTTGCGAACTACCGGCTTGGGTTGAAGCCAGCGGCGCCCCAATTGCGAAGCTATAACTTTTCGACGGACGAGAGCATCTGACCTTATGGCTTATGCTAGGTGAGCGTGGCCACAAGGTCATCATCCCGAGCGCCCCTTTTTCACACAACCTCTTGCCACTGAATATCCCACATTTGGTGGCGCTATGCTCAGGGCAGTGCGGATATGCTTTTCTGGTCGAAGATGATCGCCTCGGTCGCTTTGTGAGAGCAGGACTGATCCTGCACTCGAAGCTCATTCTAAAACTGGAGCAAACGATGAAAGCCAAGATGGCAATGCCTTTCCTTGGAATCTTACTCCTCGCCGGAACAGCCTACGCCCAGGAAACGCGGACCGAATTCAAGAAGGCCGATCTCACCGCCACGAACATGGAAATCTGGACGGCTGTGTATGACTTCCCGCCGGGGACGGAGATCCCGCGCCATTCGCATAACGGCGAAGAGATCGTCTATGTGATTGCGGGGGCCACGGTAAAGCGACCCGATGGCACGGAAGTGGAGCTCAAAACGGGATCCTACAATATTATCAAGCGCGACCTCGTGCACGGCGGCGTCATCGTCATCGGCCCGGGCACACTGAAGCTTTTTGGCGCGCACGTCATCGACAAGGACAGCGGGCCTATCAGGGTCTTGCCCAAGGAGTAGCTCTCGCTTCAGGCGCGCGCCCGCACGGACAATATTGCCCGGTCAGGCCTCGAGGTCCGCAATCTCGCGCTCCAACGTCGCCTGCTGCTTTCTCAGCTCGCGGGCGATGCCGTGGCTTAACGGCGGTGATCGCAGCCGCTCGAGCACCCTGGCAAGCTCCACGCGCTTCTTTGCAAGCGTCTTCTGGGCCTCCGTCAGCTCGGGCTTGCGGGGCGGATCGAACAGACGATACCGCACCGCATTGATGCGCTTCCAGCCCGGGCACTTCGTCTTAACCCAATTGCGGCTCGGTCCGCTCGAGTAGCGTGACGCCAGGCGCTTGCTGACGACGCCCTTAAAAACGAACTTGTTGCAGTGATCGAATAGAAGCGGGCCGTTCGGGTAGGTTTGCACCTCCTTCAAGAACGGCACGCGCGACTTGACGCAAAGCCGGTGCAGGTCGCGCTTGCGTTCTGACAAAGGTAGGCCGCGCAAATCAACACCGTCCTGATGCAGCAGATCGAAGACGAGAAGCATCAGCTGGCTTTCGTCCGGGTGGCTAGTGCGCATTTGGGCCATCAAACGGTAAAAATGCGCGGAGCCCCGAGGGAATCAGGCCGACAATACGGAAAAGGCGATAGCCGCTTACGAGGCTGCGCTGACTGTGCAAACACGCGATGCTCTGCCTTACGATTGGGCTCAAACAGAACGGCTTGCCCTTCTCGATGCCGATCCAGCTGCTACCGTAACGTCTGATTGGCTCAGTGAGGCTGCGCCGGGTCGGTCCCTGCTAATTGCCTGGGGAGTGCGCACTAGCGCCGGCATCAGCAAGGCGCAGGCGGCGAGGATTGCGATGATCATGGCGATCTTCATGCCGTCCCCCGCGCAACTGCTTCCAGTTCGCTTCATTGGAATCCGTGCAGCTTTCCCGCACTGCCGCACTCGACAGCCTTTGCAAGATAAATTGCTCGAGTGCTGTGCTGTAGGTCACAATTTTGAGCTTCGCCGCGAACGCGTGAATGGCGATCGCCGATCGCTGCGCATTCTCGACAGGCTTTAGAAACATCGCTTTCCCCCAGCTAATTGCTAACATTTCATACCATCGGTGACCACTCGCAATGCGGCAGAGCAAGCAACCCTCCGTGCTCACATCGATCACAGCAATGTCATGAAACTTTGAAGGCTCAGAGATTCCTCTCACGGCGTTTTTGGTCGAGGAGGTGTCTTTGAAATGTCGCGCTACTATTTTCACGTCAAACGCGGTCAAGTGACCGTGCTCGACCAAGAAGGCTTGGACCTCCCCAATGTCGCCGGCGCTGAACGAGAGGCCGTGCGACGCGCGCAACAGATCGTTAACGGAGAGGGCATGAAGGGGGTGCCTGCCAATAACAAGATGATCATCGTCGCTGACGACAACTGGCAAACGTTATTTGGCTTGCCATTTTAGACTTGCTCAGCTCAGAGTGTGATTTTTCGGCCGCGGATCACTAGCGGTTCCCACGCGCTCGGCCGGAACCACTGAAAACATAGAACCCAACCTCCAGATTCGCTGCAAAGTCTCTGGATGAGCTGTTAACTCCTCTGCATCGACCGTTCTTTCGAATCGCCATTTCGCTTGCTCAGCTACCGGTGGAATATTGCGCTCTGTGACATCGAGCGAATAGGCAAAGGTTCGGCTGCTGCCCGCGCGGAAGACATAGATCGACATTGCGGTTTGCCTGATTAAAACCGATGGACATGAATGCAGCGGGGTCGAGGTCGTTCCAAAGGAACCGAGCATCCAATACCAAGGCTGTAGGACGGGAACTTTTTCCGCCCACGTTGCAAGCGAAGACTCGGCAGATTGCATGTGCTGCCGAGCATGCCCCGAACATCGCTGCCGTCCTCGATGATCTGAAACCTGAAGCCGTCCCATTTGGGCTCATGCAGCCAATCGTCGCCCTGGGGCGGGCGGGCGGCATCGGCAGGGATGAGAGGGCGGACGAACGCAGGCGGAGCCAGAAGCTGACGCTCGAATTGGGCAACGCAGCAAATCCGTTCTGTGATCGGACCATGTCACTGTTTAAGACGGCGCAAAATTGCGCGCCGTGATCGTCGGCGGCGCCAGAGGCGGGCAATGCCCCAGCCTATACTCGCCCACATCAGCCCGACGATCAGCGCGACCACTGCCAACGTAGCATTGATCAGATCTTCTGGGCCCATCAAATGCTCCGCGCGCGCGGGTGCGCAGCCCCACGCCAACCTCGCGATAGTTGCATGGTGCACACGGTAGCTCATATCAATCAATGACATCGCTACGCGTGCGCGCGAGCCCGATACTGGGTCGTTATGGCCCCGTTATTGTTGCTTCAGCTTGATCAAGCCTAGATGACGAAAGGAGACCGGCCATGAACTGCGACCTGTGCCCAGAGGGCGAGACTAACCTTGGTGCTGCTGGGTGTGGCTGGTGTTTGGCTATCCTGCTGGAGCTCCAAAACGAGGGCAGCCTGCGCCAGATCATGGCGACCATCGAGGCGCATCGAAGGCGCCGAGGAAGCACCCATGACTGGTGATCGGGACCGCCGGGTCGAGCGATACGTCCGACTGATCGGCCGAATCCAGGAGACGCTCCACCAGGTCGATCGCTTCCTAAGTGACACCCTTGGCTATCCCGAAGACCATCCGACGCGCTTGAGCATCGCCAAGCGCCTCGCCGAAGCCGAGGCGCTGTTTGCCCGTGAAGCGAGCCGCGGCGAGCAGGATTAGGGCCCTCCTCGGCTTTGGGGGAATGCCGGCGAGTACTATTCCGTTGACGGCTATCACCTACGAAACGGTGCGCGCGCTGCGATCGGCGACGAGGGCTAGGATGTCACCCAAAAAAAGGGCACCCTCCACTGAGTGCCCCTAAGCACTCTGAGGATACCAGGGCAGCGGACCGTTCCGCGTTCTTAGCGTCCCCGAGGAAACTTCGTGTCGGAGGCAACATTTGGGCACCCTACTCCAATCCGGAGCCGGTGCCGGCTAGTGGGGCGAGAGCGGGATGATAGTCGCATTGCACCCCGCTCTCGCCCGGCCCTCTTTGGCGGGAAAGCACGGGACGCTCGCCAACGGGTAAGTCAAGCGTCCCCTGCTCCAGGGATGGTGGGAGCGACGAGCGGGATTTCGGACCGAGCCAGGGTTTGCGGAGCTGACTGGTGCGAACCTTTCGGCGGCGCCCCAATCGCAAAGCTATAGCATTACGTGGGGAGAGGATATCTGATCATATGGCTATGCAAGTTGAGGGTGGTCGTAAGGTCGGATCAGGCCTGCTCGAGGCGGCCAGGTTGGCGGCAGAACTGGAAGCTGTGCGAGCCCGGGCGGCCGAAACCAAGCGTCTACAGGACGAGGGCACGCGCAAAGCCGCGGAAGAAGCAGCCGGCAACCAAACAAGCGCCAAATGCCCGCCCTTGGCCTTCCAGTCAGCTCTCGGTCCTTCCGAAACGGCGCCGCTAAATGGTAAAGCACGAAGCCGGGGAGGCCGATGAAGGCGAAGCCCGCCGGCCAGGCCACGGGCCACCAGTGCACGTCGGGATAAAAGTTATCGACCCACGGAACCCAGAGTGGTGTCAGGAGGCCGATGACAACGATGAGCCAAAACAGCACGCGCACGTTCCGTTGGCTTTCTGGCATCTGACTTACTCCCTGCGGAGGTGCCAAAAGATTAGCGCCACACTAGTACAGACCAGCCACGCGCCCGGCCACCACACGACGCCAGGCAGCAGGCTCTCCACAATGGGTACAAAGATAACGGGGCTGCTGCCGATAACTACTCCGATGATGACTGCGAGGCAAAAATCAACGCGCTCGTTCCGCAGCCACGCTGACATCTGATTTTCCCTTACAAAACGCACTCTACTTTCTGTTGGTCCCTCAGGGATGGTAGGCAACGAGCACAATTAGTCCTGCCCGGGCTCGGACATCCAGGACTCCAGAAGGGCCAGGATTTCTTCCGGCGTCTCTTTGACGTGGATGGAAAACTCCTTGCCGAAAACGATCTCTGTCACGTCAGGTATGCGCTGCATATGCGTGACCAACTCCATATTCACGTGCACGGGCAAATCGGCAGTAGTCCGCGTCAAAACAAGCCACATTTGCATTCCTTCCCGCACTAGGCATGGTCCGTCACCTTACTCGCTATCCGATGCCGCCTTCTAGTGCTTCCCGCTCCAATTCAACATTCTCGCGCTCCAATATGCTTGCTCCTTTCTCAGCTCACGGACGATGCCGTGGCAGGACGAGAGCATCTGACAATTCGGACCTTAATGGGTGGCGATGCCTTTGGAACGCAATCGGATGCTTGGCACCTCTTCGAGTGCCGTCAGCTTTAGGACCAGCTGCATGGCCGCCGCGAGTTCCGGGTCTGACTTCGCAGCATTGAATGCCTCGATCATGCGCTCGACCAGGGCAGACTGTTGCCTAATCTTGCAGACCTCGGCTTCGGTTACCTTGGCCTCATCGACACGCGCCAGACACCGGGCCAGACACCGTTGGGCTCGCGTCACCTCTAAAAGCACTTTGCGCGCCTCCTGCTGCACATGGGTCCGACATTTCGTGTGCCGTCTCATCGCCGCTTACCCCGCTTAGGCTTCTGCTCAACGTCCGCCTACGAGTTGACGATCTATCGGTCTTCGAAGGCCTTACTAAGGCGCCATGACATTCCGACGGAGTTCTGACCTCTTGGCCATGCCGAGGGTGGCCGCAAGGTCAGGTCATCCCCTGCTTTAGTTAGTTCGGCGATTTCCCGCTCGAGAATGGCGACATGCTTGCGCAGCTCGCGCGCAATGCCCGGCGCAGGTAGGGATCCGCCAGCCGCTGCAGAACTCGGATGAGTTCGGCGCGCTTCTTCGCGAGCACCTTCTGCGCTTCCGTCGGCTCGGGCTTGCGCGGGGCCTCGAACAGCTTGTGTCGATCGGCATTGATGCGCTTCTATTGCGGGCATTTCGTTTTGACCCAATTCCGGCTCGGCCGCTCGAATAATGCATCGAAGCGTTGGGGCGGCCAACCCAGCAGGGTGGTCCCCACCTTGGCGTCGTGTTCCAGATGCCTGGCCAAACGGTCGAGGAAGCGCGCAGAGCGCAGGCGGACCGTTATCCTGAGGATGATGGAAGCGGAATATTGCATTCTGCCGGTGCGGGGTTAGGCGAGCACAATGGTCACAAAAGCACAGATGCGCAGCGGCGGCAGCAACATCACGATCGCCCCGGTCTCATATCCCCGTCCAGTCGCCGAAGTGGCGATCTCTCCGAGGACTCACCATGACGAAGAAAAGCTCTCGACCGCCCTTCACCGGATCCTCGACGAGGACCCGACCCTGCGTGTCGACCGAAAACCCGAAACGGGTGAAACCGTGCTTGCCGGGCTTGGCGATGTTCATCTCGATGTCACCCTGGCTCGGATCCACCGGAAGTTCGGGGTCGAGGTGGGGACGGCGGTCCCCAAAGTCCCGTATCGGGAAACGATCACCTCCATCGCAGATGCCGAGGGCAAGCACAAGAAGCAGACGGGAGGGCGTGGCCAGTTCGGCGTGGCAAATGTGAAGTTCAGTCCCCTTCCCCGCGGCTCAGGTTATGAGTTCATCGACGCGGTGAAGGGCGGCGCGATCCCCCGACAATTCATCCCGGCCGTGAATAAGGGCATTCAGGAGGCGCTGGCTCGGGGCATCCTGGCGGGGTACCCGGTAGTCGACGTGGCGGCCGAGGTCTTCGACGGCAAGTTCCACAACGTCGATTCCGACGAACTCAGCTTTCGGATGGCCGGCATCCAGGCGTTTCGCGCCGCGGCTCCCGATCTGCGGCCAGTTCTGCTCGAGCCGATCATGCATCTCACCATTCGGGTGCCCGACGATCACACCGGCGATGTCATGGGTGATATCAACAGCAAAAGGGGACGAGTCCTGGGGATCGACTCCGACGGCGGCAGCCGAGTGTCGAGCGCCGAGATCCCGATGGTTGAGATCCAGCACTACGCGGCCGACCTGCGATCCATGACTAGCGGCCGGGGCACCTTCGAGGTTCGTTTCGACCATTACGCCGAAGTGCCTCATCAGGAGGCGCAGAAGGTCATCAGCGCCGCCGGTCCCGACAAGGCGAAGCTGATGGCCGATGCCACGCTGCGGTTCGGAGATAAAGAAGTCACTCTCCCTGTTGTTCGCGGGGACGGAATCGGAGATTGGACTCGACATCTCCCGGCTTTCGGCGGAAACCGGCCTCTTCACTCTCGATCGGGGCTTTGGCAACACCGCCGAGAGCGAAAGCAGCATCAGCTTCATCGACGGCGGCAACGGCATCCTGCGCTATCGGGGCTACCCAATCGACCAATTGGCCGAACAAGCTTCTTTTCTCGAAGTGGCCTATCTCCTTTTATATGGCGTACTCCCCGATCAATTGGCGCTGACCAAGCTCGAGGATTCCGTTCACCCGGCACACGCTGCTGCGCGAGGACATGAAGAAGCTCTTCGAGGCTTTTCCCCACGACGCCCATCCCATGCAAATCCTCGCGTCGGCCACTTCGGCACTCGCCACCTACTACCCCGATGCCCTCGACCCTGCCGATCCCGAAGCCGTGATGTCTCGATCCACCGGTTGCTGGCCAAAGTGCCGACGATGATCGCCTGGATCTACAAGTACAAGATGCACCAGCCTTACGTCTATCCCCGGAACGATCTCGACTACGCCGCCAACTTCCTCCACATGGTCTTCTCGGTCCCGGCAGAGCCTTATCACCACGATCCCGTGGTGGCCGCGGCGCTAAATGTCTTGCTGATCCTTCATGCCGATCATGGCCAGAACTGCTCGGCCACCGCCGTGCGGCTCGTGGGATCCGGTGACGCCAACGTTTTCAGTTCGGTGTCGGCCGGAATTCACGCCCTCTCAGGCCCCCTCCACGGCGGAGCCAATCAGGAGGTCTTGGAGATGCTCGAAGCGATGGCCGCCGGGCGGGGATGTATCGGGGTTCATCAACCGGGCCAAGGACAAAGAGGACCCGTTCCGGCTCATGGGCTTTGGCCATCGCATCTACAAGAACTTCGACCCGCGGGCCAAGATCATCAAGCAGGCCGCGTCCGACGTGTGGCCAAGCTCCACATCAACGACCCGCTCCTCGAGATCGCCCAGGAGCTCGAGCAGGTGGCGCTATCGGATGACTACTTCGTCGAGCGCAAGCTCTATCCCAACGTCGACTTCTACTCGGGCATCATCTATCGGGCTCTCGGCTTTCCGACCGACATGTTCACCGTGCTCTTCGCGCTTGGCAGGCTGCCCGGGTGGATCTCCCAGTGGCGAGAGCTCCTTGCGGACCCGACGACGAGGATCTTCCGCCCCACCCAGGTCTACGTCGGACCGGAACGCCGGCCCTACGTTCCTATCGAAGACCGGTCCTAGACGCCTTCTACGGGCCGACGTATGGCTCCTCGGCGACCTCGCCGGATACGGCATCGACGATCACCAATGCTCGCTGATCGGGCGGCTCGGACGCCGAGTAGAGGACCACGCTCCAGCGTGGCCGTGAGCGAATGCCGCGGGAGGTTACGGCGGCCGAGGCGTGCCCGACCGGGAATGCCACCGCCGCGCCGGTGACGGACAGCGCCTGGGCCTCGTTGACCGCCAACGGCCAGGCTGACGCGAAGTTCCAGGCGGCAAGGCCAAAAAGCCCGATGGCGGGCAGCCACCCGCCGTCGATCACCAACATGGCGAGCACCGCGGCCACCACGAACACCCATCCTGCGATCCTTCGCCGGGTCGGGGATGGGAATCGGTAGGGAGCCTCGACGTTGGAGTCGAGCTCCTCCTCGATCGCGAGCGAATCGGCCAGGTCCCGCTCGATGTGTATCCCGGATCGGTCGACCCGCGGCTCCCCCGGCTCGGTCATGAACCAGGCGCTTTCGCCATCGTGGCGAGACGATTGGTCGCTTCGATCAAAGGCACTCCCCGCGTGTCCGCTCCTCGCCGTAGAGCCTGAGACCCACCGTGGAGCCGGTCACATCGTCGTCGCCGACAACGATCACGGCAGGATGCTTGAGGGTGAGAGCTTTTCGGATCTTCTCACCAACCGTGTCGTCGGACGTGTTGACCTCCACTCGAAGACCGGCATCTCGGAGCCTCTCGGCGACCTGGTTCGCGGACCCGTGGTGACGGTCGGCCACCGGGACGACGGGACGTCTGCACAGGTGCCAGCCACATCGGGAATGCCCCAGCGTGATGCTCGATGAGCACACCCATGAATCGCTCCAGGGAACCGGCCTTGGCGCAATGGATCATGTAGGGACGCTCGGACACATTGCCTGCTGCGGTGTACTCGAGGCCAAATCGCTCGGGCAGGATCAAGTCGAGCTGGATGGTGGAGAGCTGCCACCGGCGGCCGATGGCATCCTTGACGTGCATGTCGATCTTGGGTCCGTAGAAGGCGCCCTCCCCGGGGGCGATGCGGAAGCTGACACCCGAGTCCTCCATGGCCTTGGCCAGGGTCTTCTCGGCGAAGTCCCATCGATCCTGCTCGCCGGGTGGGGCCTTGTCAGGCTGGGTGCTGAGATCTGCCTCGAACTCGGTGAACCCGGCGTCTTTGAGCCACGTGATCACGAAATCGATGTGGAGGGCCAGCTCCGAGGCCAGCTGGTCGCCGGTACAGAACGTGTGGGAGTCGTCCTGAGTGAAGCCACGGGCCCGAAGGAGTCCGTGGACCACCCCGGACTTCTCGTAGCGATACACGGCGCCGAGCTCGGAGAGACGGACGGGCAAATCGCGATATGACCTCGCTCTGCTCCTGTACACCAGGATGTGGAACGGGCAATTCATGGGCTTGACGCGGTATTCCTGGTCGTTGTCGAGATCCATCCCCGGAAACATGTAATCGGCGTAGTAGTCGAGGTGACCCGAGGTCCACCACAGGTCGGACTTGGCCAAATGCGGGGTGAAGACGAAGTCGAAGCCGAACCGCTGATGCAGCTCACGGCTGTGGTCTTCGACCACCTTGCGGAGCATGCCTCCCTTCGGATGCCACACGACCAGACCCGAGCCGAGCTCGGGAGGGAAGCTGAACAAGTCGAGCTCGGCGCCCAGCCGTCGATGGTCCCGCTTCTCTGCTTCTTCGAGCCGGGTCAAGTAAGCGTCCAGGTGTTTCGCCGACGGCCAGGCGGTTCCGTAGATCCGCTGCAACTGGTCTCGCTTCTCGTCACCCCTCCAGTAGGCGCCCGAGCTCCGAAGGAGCTTCACCGATGGGATCCGGCCGGTCGAGGGGAGATGCGGGCCCCGGCACAAGTCGACGAAGTCGATGTTCCGGTACACGGTGACGTCCTCACCGGGAGACACCTCACTCGGCTCCACGCTCTCGATGATCTCGGTCTTGAAGGGGTGGGCAGCGAAGAGGGCGAGGGCATCCGCCCTGGAAAGCGCTTCTCGTTCGAAGGGCTGATCTTCGGAGATGATCTCCTTCATCCGGGCCTCGATGCGCTCGAGATCATCCGGCGTGAACGGCTCCCCGACCTTGAAGTCGTAGTAGAAGCCGTCCTCGATCGCAGGCCCGATGGCGAAAGTCGAGCCCTCGAAGAGGTCGAGCACGGCCTGGGCGAGCACGTGGGCCGAGGAGTGGCGAAGGATGTCCAGACCTTCCTCGATTTCGAGGGTGATCACTGCGAAATCACCCGATTCATCGAGGGGACGGCTCAAATCTCGGAGGTTGCCGTTCACACTCACCGCAACGGCAGACCGGGCAAGCCCAGGCCCGATGGATTCCGCTACGTGAAGACCGGTGACACCATCTGGGTGTTCGAACACGGTTCCGTCGGGATAACGAAGCTCTAGTGACACGGGGTTATCTCGCTAGCCTGGGGCGGGCACAGAAGGCTAACTGGCTCGAAGACGCAACCGAGCCGGTCACCAGTCACCCGTGACAGGGGGAACAACAGCGCATGGATGCCAGAGAGCTCGTGATAAAGCTTCACCCGGACGCGTTGGTCCGAGAGTTGTCCTCGGGCGCAAACAAGGTCTTCCGGGCCATCGACGGCGAGCAGAGCACGATCGTCAAGGTGTACCCGGTCTCGTCACGAGAACGACGCGAGCGACACGCGCTCGAAGCACTTGCCGCCATCCCATCGGTACCCCGGATCATCAATCACGGGACCGAGGGTGAGATGGCTTGGCTCGAGATGAACGACGGAGGGCACTGGAATCTGGCCAATCTCCCCAAGAACCTCGATTCGATAGAGGCCTCCGGGGCGGCCCTGCGCGACATCCACACTTCCAACGCCCACATCACGAATCTGGCTGCAGGTATCGACTCCGACTATGTGCTGAGCCATTACAGGTCCACGATCGAGCGGCTGGGCCGATACCGCCGCCGGTTCGGGATGGACCAGGCAGTGCTCGACAAGGCCCTCGAGCTCGAGCCACCAATGGCCACCGCCCCTGCGCCCGCCCATACCAAACCCACGCTCTCCAAGTTCATCATCAACGAAGAGGGGACTATCACCATCGTCGACTGGGAATGGGCCACCCTGGCTCCGCCTGAATGGGATCTGACCCTGGCCGTCTGGCGTCTCGCCGCCCGTATCGGAGAGGACGCTTCCGCCGCTTTCCGCAGTGGATACGGGGCAGAGCTCCCTGAGAGCCGTTATCGGCCATGGGTGGCCTATCACGCCGCCATGATGATGCTGGAGGCAGCCGAGGTCCGTGAGGGCCGCCTCGGCGATCTGGGCTATCTCGTCGACGACCTGACCGAGGCCGTTCTAGGGACGTGAAATGTGAGGGGGGACGACCCCCCTCAGACCCCCCGCCTGGGGCGAGGTCTCCTCATCCGCTCTGAATCGGGTTAGAAAGGCACGGTCACTTCATCGCGTTTGATGGTCGGCCCCTCCGTCCCCCTCGCCCAGCGCCAGGGCGCCTTCCGCTCTGGAGGGTTCGAGCGCCACCGGCCTGCCCATTCCAAATCCACGGTTTTCGCGACCTCCTCTCTTAGCCTCATACGGCTGACACAAGGAGGACGGACGTGTTGGAAGCATTGGTCGCGGTCACAGCGACGACAGGTCTGTTCGCCCTGGCGAAGGGGATACGGGGCAACCATCAATACCGGATAGATCCCCGGTTGGTTGTCCCACGGGACGAGCGAGGCGACGACCTTCCCTGCCCATGGTGTTATGGGCCCACCTATGAGGAGGACACCCGCTGTACGGGGTGTGGGCGTTCATTCGGTTGAATGAGGCGCTAGCCCCGTAGACAGATCCAACAACCGACATATGGTGTAGACGTGAGCAGGGTAGGACTGGTGCTCGGCGGTGGGGGGATCACGGGTGCGGCCTATGAGATGGCCGCCCTCATGTCGATTCGCCTCGCCACCGGCTGGGATCCGGATCAGGCCGAGGTGGTCGTCGGTACTTCGGGTGGCGCCTTCGTCACCGCCTTGGTGAGGAACGATGCGCTCACCCTCGATTCTTTGGTCATGCCCAATGACGATCGCGACGACGTGGCCGAGCGGATCAGGGGGCACGTCTTCACTCGAAACGCCGGTGTCCAGGTCCGTCATTGGGTCAGACACGGGATCGTCCCAGGGCTACGAGACCCCGGGCTCACCCTTTTCCTCGGATCTCCGGCGCCGTACCAGGCCACCGGCGTCAACGAATGGGTGACCAGCCAAATCGGCGAGGAGTGCGCCGAGCGGTGGCCGGCGAAGCCGACTGCTGTGATCGCCTTCGACATCGCCGCGCGACGCCGTGTGGTGTTCGGCGCCGAGTCGGCTCCCCAAGCTTGTCTGGCCGACGCTGTGGCCGCCTCTTCGGCGATCCCGCTCCTCTTCCGGCCGTATCCCATCGATGGACGCCTGTATGTGGACGGAGGGGTTGTATCGGGAACGCATGCCGACGTCGTGCTCGGCTCCGAGAAGCCATTGGATCTCGTGCTCGTCCTCGCCCCCATGGCCGCCGACGTCTCACGCAAACGGGCCCGCTTCCACGAGAAGATGTTCGATCGCGTCGGACAGCGATCCTTGACCGAGGAGATCGCCCTGATCAAGGAGGCGTGGCCTCATTGCGAGGTTGTCGTGTTGAGCCCGTCTCCGTCAGTCCAGAATTCCATGCGCCCCAACCCGATGGACTCCAAGCGCGCAGTGGCAACATTCATGCGAACCCTCATTTCGATGAAGCGCACCCTGGCGCAGCCCGACGTCTGGGAGCGTCTCGACGATCATCTGCGCCCGCGGGCTCGTTCGAAACGAATGGCCGTCCGCTAGCCGGATTGGGCATTTCAACCTCAGCACGTCGGACTACTTTGTCTGTCAACCAGAGGAGCCTTGCTTGCCTGTCAGACCCACCCACTTCGAGTTCTATTCGGCAGATCCCCAAGCCACGGTCGAGTTTCTCACCACCGTGTTCGGATGGCGGGCCGAGAAATGGGAGGACCAGGACTACTGGCTCATCGACACCGGAGATGGCCCGGGGATCAATGGCGCCGTGGCCCTCGCCGGTGATGATGGCCCGAAGACCCTCAACACCTGCGACGTCGAGGATCTCGATGCAGCAATCGAGGCGGTCGAAATCGGAGGGGGCCAGTTGCTGACCGACGTGATGGAGGTTCCGGGTGTGGGTCGGTGGGTGCAGGTGGAAGGGCCGGGCGGCGAGGAGTTCGGCTTGATGGAGCCGGCCCGGGACTAGGCCGATCTGGCGAGGGGTTCCAGACCACCGGTGTTGGCGCCCGAGATTACGACGACAACATGTTGTCCGTCTGCAGGCACGAAGCCACCGGTCGACAGGGCAGCGATCGGGGCGCAGGCCGCCGGTTCGGCCATGACCCGGCTCGTCTCCCACAGCCATCTCTGGGCCCTCACGATGTTTTCGTCGGAAACGAGGACCGATTCGTCGATCCAAGCGTTGGCCCTCCAGGCGTGATCACCGAGCCGCGAGGCACCCAGGGCCGACGCCGCGATCCCGCCCACCGCCACTTCGACCTGCTCCCCTGCCTCTCGGGCTGCGTGCAGGGTGGGGCACCCATCCGACTCCACACCGACGACGTTCACGTCGTCGCGGGCCCAACTGGCGACTCCCGCGATCAGCCCACCACCGCCGACTGCCACCAAGATCGTGTCAGCGTCCGGGACCTGTTCCATGATCTCCATGGCGCAGGTCCCTTGGCCCGCCACCACTCCCGGTTGGTCGTAGGCATGGAGCTCATACGCCCCCGCTTCTCGGGCCCACTCCCGCGACGCAGCGAGCGCGTCGGGGTAGTAGCCGGAAACGACCTGGACATCCGCTCCTAGCGTCGCGATCCGCCCGATCTTCTCCTGAGGCGAGGTCTCGGGGACGAACACCGTCGCCCGATGCCCGAGAACTCCGGCGGCGTAGGCGGTCGCCAGCCCGAAGTTCCCGCCGGAGGCGGCCACCACACCGCTCTCGGGAATGACGCCATTGGTCAAGTCGGCGAACGCCCCACGGACCTTGAACGAGCCCGTCGGCTGCATCGCGTCGAGCTTGAGGGTGAGCCGGAATCCATCTTGCATCGCCTGACCGAGTTCGAGGACGGGACTGCGCCTCACATAGGGCTGTATGCGTAGGGCAGCGGCTTCGATATCGGCCCTCGTGATCTCGGACACGGTAATCTCGGACACAGCGTGAGCGTATGAGGATGGTGCGACCCGGTCCGTAGCCTGAGAGAGATGGACACTGTCGATCTCGGCCCGTTCCCTTCGATATCCGGCTTCGACGAGGCAGTTGAGCTCGACCGCTCCGACCCCCTTGCCTCGTTCAAGGAGCGGTATGTCTTCTCCGACCCGGACCTCATCTACCTCGACGGGAACTCCCTCGGCCGGCTGCCTTCGGCGGCAATGGCGATGGTGGATCGGGTCGTTCGTCATGAGTGGGGAGAACGTCTGATCAGATCCTGGAACGAAGGTTGGTGGGACTTGCAGCTGGACATCGGGAACCGGCTGGCCTCACTGATCGGAGCAAATCCCGGAGAGGTCATCATCTCGGATTCGACCTCTGTGAACCTCTACAAGCTGGCCACGGCGGCACTGGGAGCGCGGCCGGGTCGGGACCGGATCGTCACCGACGACACCAATTTCCCCACCGATGTCTATGTGCTACGTGGAGTCGCAGAGGCAAACGGGGCGACGATGGACGTCATCGGCACCGAAGGCGTGCCCGACCCGGTGGCGGCTCTCGAAGCTGCGGTGGACGGGAGGACCGCCCTCGTCTCGCTGTCTCACACAGCCTTCAAATCGGGCTACACCTATGACGTCGCCCGGGTGACCGAGCTGCCCCACGAAATGGGAGCACTGGTGATGTGGGATCTGAGTCATTCCGTTGGTGTGGTTCCGATCGACCTGGAAGGCGCGGGCGTCGACCTGGCAGTCGGCTGCACCTACAAGTACCTGAACGGGGGCCCCGGGTCGCCCGCCTTCCTGTACGTAAGGAGAGCCCTGCAGGCATCCCTCGAGAACCCGATCACCGGCTGGTGGGGGCATGCGAACCCATTCGACTTCGATCTCGAATTCCGGCCCACGGGCGGGATCAGGAAGTTTCACAGCGGCACCATGCCGGTGATCTCCCTTGCCACCATCGACGCCGGGCTCACCGATGTGGAGGAGGCCGGCATCGCTCCTCTCAGAGCGAAGTCGGTCTCACTGACTGCATACTTCATCAAGCAGTGGGAGGAGCATCTGGAGCGGCTGGGCTTCGAGCTCCGTACCCCACGCGACGCGACGAGGCGAGGCTCGCACGTCTCCCTGTCCCACCGAGACGCCTGGCCGATCGACCGCGCCCTGATCGAAGACGGCAAGGTGATCCCCGACTTCCGTGCCCCTGACAATCTCAGGTTCGGTCTCGCCCCGCTCTACAACAGCCACCTCGATGTCCACACTGCGGTCCAACGGATAAGGACGATCGTCGAGAGGGGCGTACCCACCGACTCCGACGTCCCAGAGGTAACGGTCACATGAGCCGGGTGGGTGTTCTCGGAGATTCTGGTGGGCGATACTGGACTTGAACCAGTGACCTCGCGCGTGTGAGGCGCGCGCTCTAGCCAACTGAGCTAATCGCCCGAGGGCCCAAGAATACAAGCTCTCCGACTGGTCGACACAACCCGAGCCGACGAACGACTTCTCTCCTTCGTAGAGTGTTGACGGCAATGGGCTTCTCGAGGAGGGAATGATGACCAACGAGCCATCGACGCTCTCCGGACCCGGAGGTCCACAGCCCATCACCCCAACCCCGGCTCCTCGACATCGGTGATGTCATGGTGATGGTCCAGGACGATTGCGACTAGTGATATTGATCTGATTGCGAATGAGTGGTATCCGTCATTCCTCAGTGTGCAGGCATTCCTGGTAATGAGGCTCGGTGTCTATCGTCATATTGTGGTCTGATTGCCAACGAGTGGTACCCATCATTCATCTCGGTAGTTGCCGCCTGGGTTCATTGGCGCCCGCGCTGAAGAGTGCATCCTCGAGTACGACCGTGAACAAAGCCAAGTTCGACGCGGCAGTCGATCGTGCTCTCGACGACCTCCCGGCATGGGTGAAGGAGCGGGTGGACAACCTTCACGTTGTGGTCGAGGAACGGCCCACGGCCGAGCAGGGGGACGTCCTTGGCATCTACGAGGGCGTCTCGCTCTTGGAGCGCTCCGCGGACTACTGGGGCGCCCTACCGGACCGAATCATCGTCTTCCGTCAGCCGCATCTCGATCTGGGACTCAGCGATGCTGAACTGGAGGAGGAGATACGAAGGACCGTGCTCCACGAGCTGGCCCATCATCTCGGCATCGACGACAGAAGGCTCGAGGAGCTCGGTTGGGATTGACCTACGAGCGGCGCCTGGTAGCGGGGATGCCGGCCTTCTTGAGAACCTCTGCGGGTACACCGAACTGCCGCCATGTGCTGTAGCTGATCCCTTTTCGGTCGGAATACGACCTGGCGTGGGAGATGAATCCGGCGGCCAATTCCTCTGGATCGACGGTGTGCACAACGCCACCCAACGCTTTCTCGGTGTCTGCTCTCGTTTGCATCAGATCGAGTCGTTTCAGCGGATTGGGCTCGTCCTTCATCTTCGAGTCGATGGTGGAGAGCTTCTTCTGCAGACTCTCCTTCGTCACCGGGCGCCCCCGCTTTTTGCTGCCTAGGGCGTCGAGATAAGCCTTGACAGAACGCGCTTCGAGGCGACCCTGGGCCAGCGCCTCTTTGTGCTCCTTGGACATGGCCATTGTCTGCTCCTCGCATTGAGTGTGAGCGGGATAATACCCAAGAAACGGATCCACAAATCCCGAAGGTATTCTCATGAGAAAACCCCCGCTTTAACGGGGGTTTTCTGTCGTGGGCCCTACTGGACTTGAACCAGTGACCTCTTGCGTGTCGAGCAAGCGCTCTAGCCGGGCTGAGCTAAGGGCCCTCTTGTTCCTCCTTGGAGGCGACGACCGGAATCGAACCGGTGTGACGGGTTTTGCAGACCCGCGCCTAACCACTCGGCCACGTCGCCGAGACCGGACGACTGGGAATCGTCGGAGCGGAAGACGGGATTCGAACCCGCGACCTCAACCTTGGCAAGGTTGCGCTCTAGCCAACTGAGCTACTTCCGCACGGGCAACGCATTCTAACTAGGTGGTCATTCCAGCCAAACGTCATCACGAACCGGTCGACCCGAAGCCGCCCGAACCCCTCGAGGTCTCATCCAGTCTGTCCACCTCGATCCATTCGACGTCCGGGACCGCAACCACCGCCAGCTGGGCGATGCGCTCTCCCTTGGCGAAGCTCACCCTCTCGGATCCGTGGTTGATGAGTAGCACCGAAACCTCGCCGCGGTACCCCGAGTCGATCAGCCCGGGACCGTTGACCACACCAACACCGAGACGCTGAGCGTGCCCGCTTCGGGGTATGACCAAGCCCGCGAAACCCTCTGGGATAGCTACTGCGAGCCCGGTCGGGACCGAGGCCCTCTCCCCCGGTTCCAAGATCACCTCAAATCTCGCCTGAAGATCTACCGCCGCATCACCGATATGTGATCGCGTGGGAATTTCCACTTCCGGATCGAGTCTTATGAAACTAGCTTGCACTCTGGAGTCACGGGGCATCGGGCGGGATGACCTGAAGACTGTAAATGAGTGTTCCCGATGACTGCCACCTCACAATCGCGGCGCGGCTTCGTGCGGAGCCCGTCGATGGAATCGCTCGGGTTTCTCGACGCCCCTTCCCGGGCTTGGAGCACGCCTCCCGGCCAATGGATCGACGCCAGCCACCAATGGGAGCAACGGCACCAACGGGTCCCAGATCACGGCTCTGGTGACAGTGCCAGTTGGCCGTCATAGCCCATACAGTGAGCCGACTGGTGAGCTCGTCAAGGACATGTGGGAGACCACAGAACTCCATGCTCCATCGCTGCTCGACTGGACACCGCAGACCTTCGGGACCAAGCACCTCGGCCGTCGACGCTTCCGCTGGCCGGTCGTGGTATCGCTCATCGTTCTCCTCCTTGCCGCGGCCGCAGGCGCCTACTGGCTCTATCAGGAGCCGGCCAGTTCCGCAGCCGCCGCCCTGGGCCAGGTTCAGACCGAGGCGGAGGCACTGTCGACTGCCCTCGATGAGGTAGCTCCACTCGTCGACGGACTCGGACTGGATCGCCTCCCCGAGGAGAACCAGGATGCGTCCGTCTTCTTCCAAATGGGCGAAACGGCCCGTGCCATGTTCGCTGCATCCGCGGACCTGCCGGCGGATGCCTCCGGCGACCGGTCGACGGCGGCCGATGCGGCCGGACTGGCCATCGACGCATCCCGTCAACTCATGGATGCGACCGCTTACCGCACCGCGCTCGAACCAGCGCTCACGTTGCCCTTGCTCGAGACAGACCCGGATCTGACCGACATCACAACCGCTACCGACGCCTTCACCGAATGGCGGGCTGGATTCGAATCGATCCGCGCCGCACTCCCATCGGGCATCGCCGAGCAATCCAGTGCTGCATTGGAAACCATCAGCGCCGGCCTCGAGACGACTCAGACGGCATATCTCGACGCCATTCGCACGGGTAACAGGACTGCGGCTGTCGAGATAGTGGGAACACTTCGGGCGGACCTCCTGGCGGTCCGACAAGCGATGCTCAGCGATATCGGCGCCGTCTCCGACTCGGTCTCATCCCTCATCGAAGAGGCGAGGACAGATCTGAACCGTCTACTCGGCTGACTCCAAGGCGGCGACTTCCTTCTCGAAGTCCGCCGCTCCCTGGAAGTCCTTGTAGACCGAAGCGAAGCGGAGATAGCCGACTTCGTCGAGGGCACGAAGCCGTTCCAGGACCTCCCGTCCGATGTCTTCGGAGCTGACCTGCGACCCGGCGCCATGGCAAGACGCCTCGACCTCCTCGACCAGCCGATCGATCGACGATCCCGACACCGGTCGGTCGGCGAGTGCGGCCGCGATCCCGGCCGCCAACTTGGCTGCGGAGAACGGCTCCAACCTACCGTTTCTCTTCCGGACCATCAGCTGCGGTTCGAGACGCTCGTAGGTCGTGAATCGCTGGGCACAACCCTCACACTCGCGCCGGCGGCGGATCGACAAGCCACCCTCGGCGGGACGGCTGTCGATCACACGTGTGCTGGGGGCGCCACAAACCGGGCAGAGCATGTGCGCAGGGTAAACATCCGAGGATGCGTAGCGCTCAGGCTGCGGGGATCAACAACACCTGACCCGGGAAGATCGAGCCGGCCTCGACCTCGCTGAGCCGGGCGATGTCGGCCACCAGACGACGAACATCCTGATCGGGGCCGGCGTTGGCGGTGGCGATGCCCCACAAGGTGTCACCGGATTCGACGATGTACTCGACCGGCGCCGTCACTGGCTCATCTGCCTGGGCAGATCCGCCGATCATGAGGAAGACCACGCAGAGGGCTGCGAGAAGCAATGACAGCCGGACGGACAGCTGCAGGTTTGCCTTCTGCATTTGGTCTTCCTCCTGATCGGGCCCTTGCGGGTTGCTGGATGCAGTCCGTCACCGAACGTGCGTTCGACACTCTATCGAACAGACGTTCGATGTCAAGCTGTAACATTGAGGAGGGACGACCCCCCTCGAACCCCCCGACAGGGCCAAGCCCCACGGAGGCGCTTGGATGCGCGTCTTGATCGAACAGATGTTTGGAAGCGAACTCCTGTTCGATTAGATTGGTGACATCGGAGTCGGTCGAGAGCTCCCGGAAGGAGTCACGGTGCTCACGGAACGTCAGCAACAGGTCCTCGAATACATCAGACAAACAGTGGCCGACCGGGGCTATCCCCCATCGGTGCGTGAGATCGGGGAGGCCATCGGACTCTCGTCACCTTCGACGGTGCACTCGCATCTGTCTGCGCTGGTGACTGCCGGGGCGATCAAGCGCGACCCGACCAAGCCGACGGGCGATCATGATCGTCGAGGACGCGACGGTGATGGCACCTGCCCGCGACGATCGCGTCCGCGACGTGCCGGTCCTGGGTCGGATCGCCGCCGGCACCCCGATCCTGGCCGCCGAGCACGTCGAAGAGGTCTTGCCCCTGCCTATCGACCTCGTCGGCAACGATCCGGTGTTCCTTCTCGAGGTCAAGGGTGATTCGATGATCGACGCCGGCATCCTCGACGGAGACCTAGTGGCGATTCGGAGTCAGAAGGATGCGCGCGATGGGGAGATAGTGGCCGCGCTCATCGATGGCGAGGAGGCGACGGTCAAGAGGCTACGTCGTCGCGACGGCAAGATCATCCTCGAGGCCGAGAACAGTGCCTACGAGCCAATGGTGTACACAGAGGGTGTCGAGGTGGTTGGGAAGGTTGTAAGCGTCCTGCGTCGCTACCCCTGATCGAACACCCCGGTGAAGACGTACTCCGCCGGGCCGGTCAACCAGGCATTTTTGTCGATGATCTCCACCTGACCCTCGCCGCCCCGGACCTCGACCGTGATCGCACCGTCCGCCCCATCGAGAGCTACAGCGGCGGCGGCCACCATCCCGGTGCCACAGGCGAGTGTCTCACCCACCCCTCGCTCCCAGACTCGCATCTTCACCCGATCACCAGCCACTGAGATCACCTCGACGTTGCACCCCGTGTCAAAGCCTGCCTCTCGGGCCACCAGGGGCCCGATTCGGGCCAGATCGATGTCATCGGGGTCTTCGACGACCCGCACCGCGTGAGGATTCCCGGTGTCGACCAACCGGTAGATGTGACCGTCGATGGTCTCCTGACCCTCGATCAGGGCGGGCCCGATCTCACCGTCCACCAGAGGATCACCCACCCGGACATGTCGGATCCCGATCGGTGTGTCCACCTCGAATTCGGGGCCGTCCACCCAACCCTTGTCGTAGGCGTAACGGGCGACACAACGCAAGCCGTTGCCGCACATCTCGGCAGCGCTGCCGTCTGCGTTCCAGTAGTCCATCACGATCGGGGAACCCGAGGACACGACGAGGATCCCGTCGGCACCAATCCCGAAGCGTCGATCGCAGAGTCGCGTCACATCGTCGGCACTGGGCTTGGCGGATCCCTCGAGCACGATGAAATCGTTTCCCAGACCTTGCATCTTGGTGAACTCGAACCGGCTCAATCGAAGGTCTCCAGTATCCGTCGCAACCTCTGGTCAGGATCGTCGATCCAGGGTATCCAGCGTATCCGGGGATCACGCTGAAACCAGGTGCGCTGTTTTCGAGCCAGTCTCCTGGTATTGGACACCGCCTTCTCGAACGCCTCATCGAAGCTGACCTCACCGGAAAGGGCCTCGAGGATCTCCTTGTATCCGACCCCGTTTCGGGCGGTTCGCCCCATCACCGGCGACAGGTCTCGCACCTCGTCGATCAGGCCTGCGGCCCGCATCCGGGCCAACCGCGTCTCGACCCGGTCCTCGAGCGCTCCTCCCGGGTCGACACCGACCGCCGAGAAATCGATCTCGGGTACGTACCGTCGGACGTCTTCGGCGATCGCCGTCCCTGCCCTGCTGCTCGGCGTCTCGCCCGTGAGCCGGTAGATCTCCACTGCCCTCATCACTCGCCTCGGGTTGGCGAGATCGACGACCGACCTGGCAGAAGGGTCGATGGTCAGCAGCTCTTCTACCAGTGCATCGCCCTCGGTCGACTCCAACTCAGAGCGGAGCCCGGGATCGGTGGGGGCGAAGCTCAGAGGGTCGACCAGAGCCCGGAAGTGAAGGCCCGATCCGCCGGTGATGATCACAGTCGGCGCCGTCGTCTCGGACAGCACACTCCGGCCAAGACGGCGAAAATGAGCGACGGTGAACTCCTCACCAGGGTCGGCGACATCGATCAGATGATGTGGGACCCCCCGGCGCTCCAGCATCGTCGGCTTGGCCGTTCCGATGTCCATGCCCCGATAGACCTGCATCGAGTCCACGGAGATGACTTCTCCGTCGAAATGTTCAGCCAGGCGAACGGCCATCTCGGTCTTGCCCGCTGCGGTTGGTCCCAGCAACGCCAGGAGCCGGGTCAGACGGCGCTCCCAACGAGATGATGCTGGTGGGCCGTCCCGATCTCGACCGTGAGGAAGGTGCCGGCACGATGCGATCCTGTCACATGCACCACTTTGCCGGTCCGGGTGCGGGTGGTGGCCACCTGCGGGTCCTTGCGGGACGGGCCTTCACTGAGCACTTCGACCCTGTTGCCCACCATCTCGGCGTTTCTCTCGCCTGAGATGCGGTTCTGCAACTCGCTGAGACGGGCGAAGCGCTCCTTGATCAGTTCCTCAGGCACGAATTGCTCCGTGAGATCGGCGGCGGCGGTTCCAGGCCGTGGGGAGAAGATGAACATGAAGGCGCTGTCGAACCTGGCTTCTTCCACTAGTTCGAGGGTTGCGGCGAAGTCCTCATCTGTCTCGCCAGGGAAGCCGACGATGACGTCGGTGGTGACTCCGAGGCCCGGAATGATGTCTCGAGCCATCGCCAGCCGCTCTGTGTACTTCTTACGGTTGTAGCCTCGGTGCATGGCGCGCAGGATGCGGTCGGAGCCGGACTGGAGCGGGAAGTGGAGGTGCTCGCAGACCTCTTCGGTGTCGGCCATCGCATGAGCGACGTCCTCACGGAAGTCGTTCGGGTGCGGGCTGGTGAACCTGACCCTTCGGATGCCGTCGACCTCACCCACTCGTCGCAGTAGCTCACCGAAGATGGGGCGTCGTTTCCCATTCAGAGCCAGATCCCGGCCATAAGTGTCGACGTTCTGCCCGAGCAACGTGACTTCGACCACACCGTCGGAAGCGAGGCGCTCCACTTCCCTCACGATGTCCCCGGGGCGGCGGGATACCTCCACACCACGCACCGACGGCACGATGCAGAACGTGCAGCTGTTGTTGCACCCGACCTGAATCGTCACCCAGGCCGAGTGTTCCAGCTCACGCTTCACGGGAAGGGATGAGGGCATCGCCTGGAGCTCGTCCACCACCTCGGTGATCGGGCCCCAATGCTCGGCATGATCCATGAGGTCCAGGACCCGGTCGAGGTTGTGGGTCCCCATGACCACGTCGACCCACGGTGCGCGCTCCCGCACTAGGTCACGGTCCTTCTGGGCGGCGCAACCGCCCACCACGAGCATCATCTCCGGGTTCAGGTCCTTGACCGCCTTCAGCTGACCCAGGTTGCCGTACATCCGATTGTCGGCGTTCTCCCTGATGGTGCAGGTGTTGATGTAGACCACGTCGGCCGATTCGAAACCGCCAGCCGGAGTCATCCCGTCCACCTCGAAGAGACCGGCGATCCGCTCGGAGTCGTGCTCGTTCATCTGACACCCGAAGGTGCGGATGAAATAGCGCCGGCCGACACGGGTCGGAACACGGCGGGCCGGCTCGCGCAGGGTCGGGTTCGGGAGAAGGACGGGCTGGGTCATGTCGACAGCCTCAGCGGGCGTAGTCGGTCGCCCGAAACTCCCGGATCACGGTCACTTGGATCTGACCCGGGTACTGGAGGTCTTCCTCGAGTTTACGGGCGATTCGGCGAGAAAGCTCCCTGGCCTCCACATCCGAGACGTCGCCCGGGTCGACGACGACCCTGACCTCTCGTCCCGCCTGGAGAGCGAAGACATGATCGACGCCGGGGAACTCCATGGCCAGGGTCTCCAGACGCTCGAGACGCTTCACGTAACCCTCGAGTGTCTCCCTGCGGGCCCCGGGTCGGGCCGCGGAGACGGCGTCGGCCGCCTGGACGATGACCGCCAGGACGGTTCGCGGCTCCACCTCGTTGTGATGTGCCTCGATGCCGTGCACCACAGCCGGGTCCTCGTCGAACCGACGAGCGATCTCGGCCCCGATCAGGGCATGTGAGCCCTCGACCTCGTGGGTGACTGCCTTGCCGAGGTCATGGAGCAGTGCGGCCCGCTTGACCGGTGCCGGGTCGATGCCGAGCTCCGAGGCCAGCATGGAGGCGATGTGCGCCGTCTCCACCAGATGGTTGAGGACGTTCTGACCATAAGAGGTGCGATACTTGAGGCGGCCCATCAGCGTCACGATCTCGGAGTGCATGCGAGACACGCCTGCCTCGACGAGGGCCCACTCGCCCGCGTCCCGGACGCTCTGCTCTACCTCGGCCTGCGCCTTCTCGTAGGCCTCTTCGATCGAGGCAGGATGTATCCGGCCGTCGGCAACCAGCTTCTCCAGGGTGATTCGGGCGACCTCACGCCGCACGGGGTCGAACGAGGACACACTGACTGCCTCGGGCGTGTCGTCCACGATCAGACTGGTCCCTGTGACCGATTCGAGATGACGGATGTTGCGACCCTCACGCCCGATGATTCGACCCTTCATGTCGTCGGACGGGAGCTGGACCACTGAGACGGTGGTCTCGGTGACGACTTCTGAGGAGAGGCGCTGGATCGCGGTGGCGAGGATGCGCCTGGCTCGGCGATCGGCCTCCTCGCGGGCCTTTATCTCTAGGTCGCGGACCACGATCATCGCTTCACGTCGAGCCTCGTCTTCGACCTGGGCCAACATCTCGGTCTTGGCGGCGGTCACATCGATGCCGGCTACCTGCTCGAGACGGAAGCGTGCCTCCTCCTTGAGTCGCTCCAACTCGCCACGAGAGACATTGATCTCCTCTTCCCGGTCGATGATCATCTTCTCCCGCTGGGCGAGATTTGAGGCGCGTTGATCGAGCGTCTCCTCGCGCTGACCCAGCCTGGATTCGAGACTCGACATCTCGAGACGACGATGCTCGAGATTGGCGTCCTCGCGTTCTCGATAGGTCTCAGCCTTGGCCCGGCCCTCCTCCTCCGCCTTGGAGAGGATGCGTTGGGCGTCGAGCCGGGCACTGGTGACCATGTCCTCGGCAGACACCACGTCACGCTCTCTTCTCCGGGCGATGGCGAGACGGGCCAGCAAGTACCCGAAGCCCAGACCGAGGATGACCCCGAGGATCGTCAACCCGACAACGGCAATGGTGTCCATGGTCGGTCCCCTTTCCCGGTCTGGAGAAATGAACGTGCCGAGCCTCCCTACCCGATATCTGGCCCGATATCAGGTCGATGGCCCGGCACACGAAGAGAAGCTGACTAACGAGGCGGGTCGGTCACCCGTCGGTTCGTTGGCTCCTTCTGTTCACGTCTTCTTCCCGGTTGCAGTTCAAAGGTGTGTTCGTGTGAGGTCCCGATGCTACACGCGGATCGCGAAACGGAATACCACTACTCCGTAGCCTCGTTTGCCTCTTCCCCACCGGCCACGACCTCCTCACTGGCGACCGAGTCGGCTTCATCACCTGATGCCGACTCGCCGAGGCCGACCAACTCGAACACCTTGGCCTGGAGCTGCATCGCCACCTCCGGGTTTTCCCGCAGGAACCGCTTGGCGTTCTCCCGTCCCTGGCCCAGCTGATCGTCGTCGAAGGTGAACCAGGCTCCACTCTTGTGGACGACGCCATGGTCGACGGCGACATCGAGAAGACTGCCCTCACGGGAGATCCCCTGGCCGAACATGATGTCGAACTCTGCGAGACGGAAAGGTGGGGCCATCTTGTTCTTGGCCACCTTGACCTTCACCCGGTTGCCGACGCTCTCGGTTCCGTCCTTGATGGTCTCGATGCGCCGGATGTCGAGACGAACCGTTGAGTAGAACTTGAGCGCCCGTCCGCCTGGGGTGGTCTCAGGTGAACCGAACATCACACCTATCTTCTCCCGAAGCTGGTTGATGAAGATGGCGGTGGTCCTCGACTTGTTCAGGGTGCCGGCCAGCTTGCGCAGGGCCTGGGACATGAGCCTGGCCTGGAGCCCCATATGGGAATCACCCATCTCGCCTTCGATTTCGGCGCGGGGCACCAGGGCAGCCACCGAGTCGATGACGAGGACGTCGAGCGCCCCGGAGCGAATCAGCATGTCGGCGATCTCCAAAGCCTGCTCCCCGGTGTCGGGTTGGGAGATGAGCAACTCGTCGACATCGACGCCGATCGCCTTGGCATAGATCGGGTCGAGGGCATGCTCGGCGTCGATGAAGGCGGCGATCCCACCGTTGCGCTGGGCCTCGGCCACGATGTGGAGGGCGAGACTGGTCTTGCCCGAGCTCTCCGGCCCGTAGAGCTCGACGATCCGCCCACGGGGGACACCACCGATGCCCAGGGCGAGGTCGAGGGATAGGGCGCCGGTGGAGATCACGTCCACCTTGCGGTTGGCCGCCTCCCCCATCTTCATGATCGCCCCTTTGCCGAACTGACGCTCGATCTGGCTGACCGCCATGTCCAGTGCTTTGTCTCGTTCCATCTTCGGCTCCTTCTTCGATTCCTCTGGCACGAGTACCTCCGACGATCTGCTATTTCAGCCAACGTATCTGCCCGGTGGGACAGATCTTGTCCTGAGTCATCCGATACTAGACCGAACAGGTGTTCGTCAGTGGATTTACCGGATGAGCGGGAAAGTTTCAAGAGGCTCGTATCTGGCTCCACCCCGTCCGAGATGGGATCGATAGACCACCACCGACTCGCATCGCCAACCGAGGCCGGCATCGGGGAAGGTCTCAATGAGGTCGCTGACGTCCTCGGCCGGCCGCACCCGGCTCAGGGTGAGGTGGGCCTGGAATGGTCGGTCCTCCGGGACGAAGCCCGCGCTCTGCGCCGCCTCCTCGGCCTCGGCCGCCAGCTGCTCGAGCCGGGTCAAACCCTTGGATACGGCCAGCCAGACAACCGTGGCGTTCCTCGGCCGAGGAAAGGCGCCCAACTCGCCAAGCGCCATATCGAATGGCGGGCCAAGATCGGCCTCGTCGAGGGCGGCGACAATCCGGTCAAAGGAGACATTGTCGGTCCAACCGAGGAAGCGAAGAGTGATGTGCCAGTTCTCAGACGGCACTGTCTTCCCCGGCATCTCGAGAGACCCGAGGCGATCTGCCAGGGCCATGCGTATCTCGTCGGGAAGTGGCACCGCCACGAAGAGGCGAGTCGCTACTCCTTCCACCATTTGCCGATGAGGGCCAGGCGGGTCAGATGCAATGCCGCTGCCGTTCCATAGGTCCGCAACCGCTCGCGGTCGCCACTGAATCTCAATTCCCGCGCCCGGGCGTCATCAGGGGTGGCGATGCCGATGATCACGGTGCCGACCGGTTTCTCCATCGGCTCGGGACCGGCGGACCCGGTTACCGCAACTGCGACATCGACGTCGAGCAATTCCCGCGCTCCCCGGGCCATGGCGAGTGCGGCCTCCGCAGTGACCACCTCGGCGACATCTGCCAATCCGAGCAGCCGCTGCTTCAACTCGGAGTCGTAGGCGACCAATCCGCCCTTGACCACAGCAGAGGATCCGGGCAGCTCGGTCAGGCGGGCGATGACCATGCCCCCGGTCATCGATTCTGCGGTCCCGACCGTGTACCCACGATCGGACAACAGCTGCAGGAGGACCCGCTCGATGGTCTCGTCATCCGAACCGAACACGTTGTCACCGAGGCGGGAGCGCACGTCCATCTCCATCGGCTCGATGAGGAGCCAGGCCTCGGCCATGGTCGAGGCCTTGGCCGTGACCCGGATCTTGATCTCCGAGTTCGAGGCGAGAAAGGCCAAAGAGGGATTCACTGACGATGTGTAGAGGTCGTCGAGGATCTCGGCCACTTCCGACTCGGGACGGCCCCAGGTGCGGATGAGGCGGCTGGCGATCACCTGCTGATCTCCGGAGGCGGCCACGAGCCTCGGCAACACCTCGGCGAACATGAGGTGCTCCATCTCGGCAGGGACCCCAGGCACGCAGAAGATCAGCTTGCCCTCGTGCTCGAGCACCAGACCGGGCGCTGTCCCCCGCTGATTGGGAAGCATCTCAGCCCCTTCCGGGTAATACGCCTGACGCAAGTTGCTCTGGGGCATCTCCCGGCCCCGTCTCGACCACCACTCCCGCAGTCGGTCGGCGTATTCCTCGCTGTAGACCAGCTCCCGGCCGGTCACCTCACATACCGCCTCCCTGGTGATGTCGTCCTGAGTGGGACCGATGCCACCGGTCATGACGATCGGCATCGGACCGGTCGAGAGCGACGCTGATCGCCGAGGCGATGCGGGACAGGTTGTCGCCGACCGTCTGCTGGTAGTGGGCGTCGATGCCTCGCTCGGCGAGGGCGGCCCCCATCGTGGAGGTGTTCGAGTTGATGATCTGCCCGAGAAGAAGTTCGGTCCCCACCGCGATCACCTCGACGATCATCGAGCCGGCACCAGTGCGGCCTCCATATCGGGGCCGAAGACGCCGGTGTACTCGACGGTGACCCATTCCCCGACGCGGCCCGCGTCGAGACGCACGACCCCATCGATCTCGGGAGCTTGGCGGTGGGAGCGACCTATCGGGACGTCGTCCTCCACCTGGTCGACGAGGACACGGTCGACACGGCCCAGCCACTCGGCATGACGGGATTCGGTGACGTCCTCCTGGATCGAGGTCAGGTGACGGAGTCGCTCCATGGTCATGTCGCGCGGCACCTGATCGTCCATGTCGGCGGCCGGGGTGCCTGGTTCGGCCGAATAGGGGAAGAATCCGGCCCAATCCAGCCCGGCCTCGCCGAGGAAATCGGAGAGCTCGTCGACCTGTTGGTCGGTCTCGCCGGGGAAGCCAACGATGAAGGACGACCTCAAGGCGGCGTCCGGCTCGAGCTCGCGGATCCGCCCGACGAGGGCCAGGTGCTTCTCCAGATTCCCCGGCCGCTTCATCCGACGGAGCAGTGGGCCGGAGACGTGCTGGAGGGAAAGATCGAAATACGGCGCCACGACGTCGTTGGTGGTCATTTCCTCGAGGAGGCTCTCGCGGATCTCCCTCGGATGGAGGTAGAGCAATCGGAGACGCTTCAAACCGGCGACGTCGGAGAGAAATGCCAGGAGCTCGGGAAGCCCGCCCGGGGCATCGATATCCCGTCCGTAGGCCGCCAGGTCCTGGGCCACCAGCACGATCTCGCTCACCCCGGCCGCTGCCAGAAGTTCGAGCTCCTCCCGTATCTCCACCGGGCGTCGGGAGCGCTGCTTGCCCCGAATGCTGGGGATGGCGCAGAAGGTGCACGGTTTGTCACAACCCTCCGCCACCTTCAAGTACGCATAGGGCAGATCGGAGATAGGACGGCCAGTGGCGTGCAGTATGTCCATGACTGGGCGCCGGCGAACATCCACCGGCTCCCATCCGGTCAGCCCGTCGAGAACACCGACGAGCTCGCCATAACGGTCGATCCCCAGAACGGCGTCGACTTCGGGGAGGGCCGCCTCGACCTCGGACCCGAATCGCTGGGCCATGCACCCGATGACCACAGACCGGGCGTCGGGTCGCTTACGGTCCTCCATCTCGAGGATCGCCTCGACGGATTCCGCCCTCGCCTCCTCGATGAATGCGCACGTGTTGACCATGACCACATCGGCATCCTCCGGTCCGTCCGCCCAGCCGTAACCGGCCTCGGAGAGCATGGCGACGATTTTCTCCGAGTCGACCTGATTCTTCGCACACCCGAGCGTGCTCAACCAAACCGTGGGACGGGGCATGACCGGCAGCTTAGGAACCGGGAGCTATCGCCTATTCCCGCGAGGACTCGACCACGACGAGGAGGTGGCCGGGGCCGACCGCGTCGGCGAGGGTGTTCCAGGTGGCGATGCTCACCACGCCCTCCTCCTCGATCTCGGCGCAGGCGAGATGGACCGCGTCGACGAGCGGATCAAGAGTGTGATCGACCTCATAGGCCTGAGCGACCGCGATGCGGGCTTCGGCCACATCGTGGATGGCAACGGCCCGGATCGCCTCCTCGACGAAGGCCTCTGCCTTCGCCTGCATCAGATCTCGCGGAACAGGTAGCGACGGAGGATGTCGATACGGTCGTCCAGACTGTCCCGGTCGAGATACCAGAGCATCGCGGCCACCGTGGAGAGGAGCGGGTTCCCGTCCTGTGGGGTGAAGGAGAAACCGACGACCTCGTTGCCATTGCGAACGGCCAGAGTGCTCAAGGCCACCACCGTCTGGCTCATGATCCTCCCGAAGTACCCGTGGTCACGACCGAACGAGAACACTTGGTTGGCCGACTTCTTATGAGTCACTGCGACCCTGGTGTTCGCCATCAGTCGCTCTATGGCGTCGTCCACGGTGATCTCCTCGTCCAGCTGCAGCGAGAACTGGATCGAATGCATGTACTGGGTGTTGAGCTTCACCGCCGAGGAGTAGACGTTGAGGTCGTAACCCATGGTCTCGAACAGCTCATGGGCGTCCCTGGCGTGATGCGTCCCGAAACGTTCGTCTTTGTGGGGTTCGACGGTTGGGCTGGCGACGAAGCCGTCGTCCTGGCTGATGTCGTTGGCCCGCCTCATGCAGAGAAAGCGACCGTCCTCGAGATGATTGGTGCCGTCGGAATCGATGGCCAGAGAGCGCACAAGGGCGGCGATGTTGTGGGTGTTGCAAGACACGATCTGGAGGAACCGGTCCTCGCCGGCGACGAGGGCGCTGTCGTTGATGCCCCGGGCGTACATCTTGCCGAATCCGAACTCCGAGCCCTGGGCCATGAAACCTCTTGGCCCATCGGCGTGGTTGTAGAACTCCTCTTTCATCCCGTTGCCGACCGGGGTGCAGTCGATGACGACGGTGGCCCGCTCGATCGCCTCCCGTGCCTCGTACTTGGGAGCGTGGCCCAATTCCTGGAACGAAGAGAAACGCTCCTCGTCCACGGCCAGCACAGCCCCTCTGCCCTCGAGATCGGCGACCTTGGCCTTCTCGGTCAGCAAGGGAGTGCGCTTGTGAAACGTCACCTCTTCGATGCCGAAATGTTCCTTGTTGTCGGCGAGGAGGCCGATGAGGGGCTCACCGATGGTGCCGGTGCCCACCACGTGGACGATGTTCATGACGGGTTCCCTCCGAGAACAGCGCTGCTCCTGGGGCTCACAATACTTGCCCCTCTTTTTCGTGTCCCAAACCCTCGACGCGGATCAGCACCTCGCTGGCAATGGGTACGAACCCACAGGCGAGGAACGATCGCACGGAGCGAGCGTTCCCCGGCGCGACGGCCGCGAATAGGTGTTCTCCATGGGGGGTCATAGTCAGCGCCTGATGGATCAGGTGACGCCCTCGTGGGCCATCCTGAGAGTTCTCCACGCTCATCTCCCGTCGACCTCCCAGGCCGATGCCCAGTGTGAACAGACCGTCCGGCGCCCCGTAGGCCTGTACCTCCTCCCGCCTGGCTCGGGCGAAAGCCACCCGGGGATGCTGGTCGAGCTCGGGCCGGGGTACCAGGGCTCCGCCACCATGGCCTTCGGCGTACATCGTGATGTCGATCGATCCGATCCTCCCTCCTGGCCCGGCCAGTCGGAGCAGGACCTCGGGATGGAGCGCCCGGCCGAACCCATCGGGAGCGAGGTCGGACAGATCATTGGCTCCGAGACGGCTAGCGATGAAGGCGTGGCCCGTGAAGCACACCACCGCCTCCTGACCGTCGCCCAGTTCGGGGAGGAAGGTGACCCCCCCGTCCATCTCGGGGAATCGATCGACCGCGGCGTCACGGAAGATGGCCAGAAGTGGGTGCACGTCTCAACGATATTCACTGAATCGGGGTCGAGAACTGCGCCTCTTCGGTCGAGCCCTCCAGTGCCAGGGTGGATGAGCTCCCGCCCGCGACCACCTGGCTCACCAGGTCGAAGTACCCGGCGCCGACCTCGCGCTGGTGCCGGGTGGCGGTATATCCGTCGCCCTCCATCTCGAATTCCCGGTTCTGCAGCTCGACATATGCCGGCATTCCCTCCTCGGCATAGCCCCTGGCCAACTCGAACATCGATGCGTTGAGGGCGTGGAACCCGGCCAGAGTTATGAACTGGTATCGGTAGCCCATCGTGCCCAGCTCCTTTTGGAACCGGCCGATCGTCGCCTCATCCAGGTTTTTCGACCAGTTGAACGACGGCGAGCAGTTGTAGGCAAGCATCTTGCCCGGGTGCTCGGCATGAATCGCCTCGGCAAAGACCCTCGCCTCATCGAGATCGGGCTGGGCCGTCTCGCACCAGATCAGGTCGGCGTACGGCGCGTAGGAGTTACCACGGGCGATCGCCGATTCGAGACCATTCCTGACCATGTGAAATCCCTCCGCGGTGCGCTCGCCCGTCACAAAGGGCCGATCCCGCTCGTCCACGTCGGAGGTGAGCAGAGTGGCGCCATTGGCGTCTGTCCGGGCCACGATCAAAGTCGGGACATCCATCACGTCGGCGGCCAGACGCGCCGCCTGCAGGGTCCGAATGTGTTGTGCCGTCGGCACCAGGACCTTGCCCCCCATGTGGCCACATTTCTTCTCTGCCGCCAGCTGGTCTTCGTAATGCACGCCGGCGGCCCCGGCCTTAATGAATCGCTTGGTTAGCTCGAAGACATTGAGCGAACCGCCGAATCCCGCCTCCCCGTCGGCGATGATTGGGACGAACCAATCGGTGTCCGTCTTGCCCTCAGCCCAATGGATCTGGTCCGTCCGACGCAGGGCGTTGTTGATCCTCTCCACGAGGGCCGGAGCCGAAGTGGATGGGTAGAGCGACTGATCGGGGTAGACGTCCCCGGCGAGATTGCCGTCCGCCGCGACCTGCCATCCGGAGAGATAGATCGACTTGAGACCGGCCTTCACCATCTGCACAGCCTGGCCGCCGCTGAGGGCTCCCAACGCGCTGACATAGTCCTCTGTGGTCAGACGATCCCAGAGTGCGATGGCCATTCGATTGGCCAGCGTGGATTGCTCCCTGATGCTTCCTCGGAGCCGCACCACGTCTTCTGCGCTGTAGTCCCGAGTGACGCCTTCCCAGCGAGGGTTGGCCTTCCAGTCGTCGGCCAGCCGGCTGGCTTCGTTGGCGACGTGCGACATGTCTCTCTCCCTCAGTTGATCAACTCGTAGGCGGGCAATGTCAGGAACTCGACGAAGCTCTCCCCGAGGGCCACGTCTTCGAAGATCTCCCGGGCGTCAGGTAGGCGATCCCCGTACGGGCTCTTCTCTTCCTCCAGACGATCGACCAGAGACCCGGAGATCGAGCGGACCCGGGCCTCGGTGATAGGCGCGCCATCCTCGGTCTGGACACCGTTTCGCACCCATTGCCACACCTGCGATCTGGAGATCTCGGCGGTGGCCACGTCTTCCATGAGATTGTCGATGGCGGCGGCCCCGGTCCCCGAAAGCCACGAGGCCAGATAGCGGATGCCCACCGAGACGTTCGTCTCCAGTCCGGCGGTTGTCACGGACCCGGGGAAGTCGAAGTCGAGCAGGTCACCCGCGTCGACCGTGACGTCGTCGCGCTGACGGTCCAGCTGGTTGGGCCGGCCCATCAGGACCTCGTCGAACTCCTTCATGGCAACGGGAACGAGATCGGGATGGGCCACCCACGTGCCGTCGCAACCCGCCGCCGCCTCGCGGGCCTTGTCGGCCCTCACCGCCGCGATTGCCTTCTCCGTGACTGCCTCATCGCGCCTGTTGGGGATGAACGCCGCCATGCCACCTATGGCGTGCGCAGCTCTCCGGTGACATGTCTTGACCATCAACTCGGTGTAGGCGCGCATGAAGGGCACGGTCATTGTCACGGAGGAGCGATCGGGCAGGGCGAACGACGGGTCGTTTCGGAACTTCTTGATCACCGAGAAGATGTAGTCCCAGCGCCCGGCGTTGAGCCCCGCTGCGTGCTCGCGCAGCTCATAGAGGATCTCATCCATCTCGAACGCGGCCAGGATCGTCTCGATCAGAACGGTGGCCTTGACGGTGCCCCTCGGGATTCCGAGTCTGTCCTGAGCCCAGACGAACACGTCGTTCCAGAGTCTGGCCTCGCGATGGGACTCCAGCTTCGGTAGATAGACGTAAGGGCCGGTCCCGGCCTCGATCGCCGCCCGCCCACCGTGGAAGAGATACAGGCCGAAGTCGAACAAGGACCCGGACATGGGGCGGCCATCGACAAGGAAGTGTTTCTCACCGAGGTGCCACCCACGGGGGCGAATCACGAGGGTCGCCGTCTCGTCATCGAGCGCGTAGGTCTTCTCGCCGGTTACGAGTCTGAGCTCACGCCGATAGGCGTCCACGAGGTTGGCCTGGCCATGAAGGAGATTGAGCCAGGTCGGAGAGGTGGCGTCCTCGAAATCCGCCATGAACACCCGAGCGCCCGAGTTGAGGGCATTGATCATCATCTTGGCGTCGACGGGCCCGGTGATCTCCACACGGCGGTCGGCGAGGTCGGTGGGCACCGGGTCGATCACCCAGTCGGACTCCCTGACCTCACGGGTCTCGGGCAGGAACCCGGGTCGCTCCCCATCGTCGAGGCTCGTCTGCCGCGTCTGCCGATCGGCGAGGAGCTGACCTCTCTGCCATCCGAATTCCTGCTCCAGCTCGATGAGAAACGCGACCGCCTCCGGGCTGAGCACCCGACGTTCGATCTCGGTTTCTCCAAACTGGTTCATAAGATGACAGTGTCTTTACCTAGCGGCTACCATTTCAAATCTAGTGAGACTAAAGAATAGACGATCTTTCGCAAGCGAGCACAAATGACCCAATCGCAGCAGTTGGACCCGCTCGTCCTCGGTCGCCGACTGCGTCATCACCGTCGCGAGCGGGGTATGACGCTCGACGAGCTCGGCGCCGCCGTGAACCGGCCGGCGCCCTATCTATCACTGCTCGAGAACGGCAAGAAGCAGCCTCGATTGAATCTCGTCGTCGAAATCGCCACCGTTCTCGAGGTCGATCTCTCCGAGCTCCTCGACCCCAGCCCACCCAACCGAAGAGACGCGCTGGAGATCGCCCTGCTCAGATCACAGGAAACCCCATTCTTCGACTCCCTCCATCTTCCCACCGTCAAGCCGAGCGCCAAGCTGGACAATGAGACCCTGACCCACCTGGTCGGTCTTCACGACGCCCTGCGCGACCGTTCCAACCTGCGGTCCGCCGGCTCAGAAGAGGTACGACGTGCTAACGGGGAGGTGACCTCCTGGCTCGCGGGCAACGACGGCTATCTCAAGGAAGTGGAGGCCGAGGCCCGAATCGCTCTTGCCTCGAGTGGATACTCCGGTGAGGGTCCGTTCTCCTCGCGGAACCTGCTCGACCTGAGCGCCAGCGCCGGCTTCGAGTTGCACCCGGTCGAGGACATGCCCTCGTTCGCCCGATCGATCATCGACCTCGACCATCACCGGGTCTACATCGCCCAACGCGACGCCCTTCGCACCCGTCAGGCTCGCAAG
Organism: uncultured Acidobacteriota bacterium; assembly: GCA_963734115.1. Taxonomy (GTDB): domain Bacteria; phylum Actinomycetota; class Acidimicrobiia; order Spongiisociales; family ZC4RG35; genus JARDZU01. The sequence continues at coordinate 410,560 of CAVTFV010000008.1, read as the reverse complement.
GCGGTTTTGCAGACCCTCGCCGGCTTCCTCCTCGGACATGAGACAGATCCCGATCTCGACACCTTCCTGCGCCAACGGGTGGAGACTGCCTATTTCGCTGCCGCCGTCCTCGCGCCGGAGGATGCGGTCGTCGCCAGGTTGAGCGGAGCAAAGGACAACCACGACATAGACGTCGAAGACGTCAAGGAGCTCTTCTACATCTCATACGAGATGGCCGCCTGGCGGACTGCGAATCTGGCGACTCACCACCTCGGCCTCAGGACCCATGTCATCGTCAGCGACGCGATGGGGACTGTGGTCAAGGCCTATGCCAACGACGACGCGCCGATCCCGAGGGATGACCATGGCGGGATGGAAACGCAGCGTCTCTGCCGCTGGTGGGGCTCACGGATCACGTTCGATTCGGCGGAGCGATACGGAACCCACCACCAATACACCGACACGCCGGAGGGGACCTACTTCTGCACCACGCACATCGAGGCCGGACGGGAACCGGCTCATGCGGTCACGGTCGGGGTCCCCTTCGCCGAGGCGCGCTGGTTTCGGGGGCGAGAGACCGAGAACCGGCAGACTTCGACATGCCCCGACCCGAGCTGTTGTCGAACTGCGGCACCCGATCTGCAAGAGAAATGGTCGGACAAGGTCATCGTCTCGGCTCGCTCTCAGAGCCGGATCCTCGGTCTGCTCGCCCCCGATCCTTATCCCGAGCTGGACATGCCCGAAGTCCTCGACCTGGTCGAGACCCATTCGGAGGGTTGATCAGCTCGAGGTGTCCTCGATGAAGGCTCTCAGATGACCGGCTAGGGCATTCAGCGATTGACGCTGCAGGTACATCATGTGGCCCGCCTCGTAAAACTCCGTCCGGATGTTCTTGCGCAGTGACTCGTCCAGGCCGAGATGGCTGATGGTGTAGTCGGTGGCGAAATGGGGCGTGGCCAGGTCGTAATACCCGCTCGCCACCAGCACCTGCAGGCGCTGTGATCGGGAGAGGACGTCCCGTAGCTGCTCCGAGGTGTCGACGTAGTGCCCCTTGAACTCCTCGTAGTCCCATGACTCGTTCACCTTCATGTTCAGGGTCTCGTAGAAGGAGTCGTTCTCGAAGCCCAGCTCGACTCGCAGATAATCGTTCAAGGTGGCGGTGAAGGGCCCGCCGATCTGGTCGTGGGCGGGGTCGTTCTCCAGATTGTCGCCGGCGGCGATCCGGTCGATCCCGGTGAATCGCGAGTCGAGCCTGCCAACCGTGCGTCGCTGGTCCCTCATCAGCTCCTTGCAAAACCGATGGATATGGATCCGGAGGTTGTACCGATCGATGTAGTCGGCTGAGAGCCCGGTGTATGCCGCGAGCTTGGCTGTCACCCTCTTTCGTTCGGTGTCCCCGAGCGCATCGCCCCGGGCCAGCGCCGACCAGTAGGGGCCGATGGCGAACGCCTCCACCTCATCGAGGAGGTCACGGAGCTTCCTCGCTTGGAGCTTGTTCGAGAGCCGGCCGTGGTACCAGGCGGTCGCCGCGTAGGTAGGCAGGAACAGCATGAAAGGGAGGTCGTTTCCCGGCCGGAAGACCATGGCATCGGGCTCCTGGCCGATGGTCTGGAAATTGAGGGCCGCTGAGATGAGGATCAGCCCGTTGAGCTCGGTGCCCTTTTCGGTGAAGAGGCTGTGGGCAATCGCCGCTCCCCTGGTGGTCCCATAGCTCTCCCCCGCCACGTACTTGGGGGAGGCCCACCGCCCGTTCCGGTTCAGATAGGAAACGATGAAGTCGGTGAAGGCGCCGATGTCCTTGGAGAAGTGGTGGAACTCTTTCTCCTTGTCCTTGGGGGTGGCTGTGGAGAAACCGGTCCCGATCGCATCGACCAGGACCACATCCGCCACGTCGAGGACCGAATACTCGTTGTGGATCAGCCGGCCGGGCACCGAGACCTTGAAGCCGCTCTCGTCGAACTCCACCCGGCGGGGCCCGAGTAGCCCGAGATGGAGCCAAACGGTGGAGGACCCCGGTCCGCCGTTGAAGGCGAACACAATCGGCCGTGACGCCGGGTCGGCGTCGTCTTCGGTGTATGCGACGTGGAAGAAGATCGCCTTCTTGTCGTCTTCCTGCTCGACGATCTGGGTGGCGGCAGTGGCCGTGTAGGAGACCTTGCGCCGGCCGAACTTCCCGGTGTATTGCTTGGAGACGCTCTTCTCTTCGATCTCGGGAGGAGGTGGCGTCTCTTCGGCTTCTTGGGTGTCCTTCTCTTCTGCCATGACCCGAATCTAGGACGTCGTCTCTCTCCCGACCTCATCGATCCAGTCCTCGGGCGCCACACCGAGGCCCTCGGCGATCCGGTTGATGTAGTTGAAGTAGGCAACGACCTGGACACAACTGGAGATCGCCCGGTCGTCATAGCCGTGCCTTCTCAGCTCGGTGACATCCTCTGCGCCAACTGAGGCGCAGTCGTCGGTCAGTCGCTCGGCGAAGAGAAGCAGGGCCATCGTGGGCTCGTCGAGGCCGGCGCTCCTCCAGTCCTCGGCGAACCGGTCCACCATCTGTTGATCGTCGACCTCATCCCGGAGGTCGTGTAGGTGCGCCGCTATTCAGTAGTGGCACTCGTTCACCTGCGAGGTGACCACGGCGATCATTTCCCGCTGGGCCCGGGTCAGAGGTGAATCGCCGAACATGATCGTGGAGTAGAGGCGCATCGAGTCCCGCATCACTTCGGGAAGCTGGCTCTGGATCGACACGATGTTCCAGATACGCCCGGCTCGTCTCGTGGCGGCGTCGTATTCCAGTTTGGCGGTCCCGACCGCTTCATCGGCAGGTGTCACATGAACGTGGGGCATCGATCAACCAGCCAGGAACAGCGCCGGCTCCTCCAGGTTCTCGATCACGAGCGCCATGAAGCGCCGTCCCTGGGCGCCGTCGATGACCCGGTGGTCGTAAGACAGGGAGAGCGGCATGACAGGGGCGATCGCCAGATCGCCGTTGCTCACAACGACCTTCTCCTGTGCTCGGCCCACCGAGAGGATGGCTGTCGTCCCGTAGGGGACGATCGGCGTCCCCTGACCACCCCCCACGGCCCCGATATTGGAGACCGTGAACGTCTGGCCGGTCAGCTCGTCGGGAGCCAGGGACCTTTCTCGTGCGCCCTCTCCGAGACGTCGAACCTCAGAGGCGATGTCGAGGATCCCTCTAGGCCCGGCGTCGCGGACCACTGCCACCAGGAGGCCATCGGGTGTATCGACCGCGATTCCGATGTCGTGGGCGCCATGGACGATCAGGTCGTCGCCGTCCAGGGTCGCGTTGAACTCCGGGAACGCCTCGAGGGCGGGTATCACCGCCTTGATCACGAGCGCCTCCATCGGGAGTCTCACATCGTGGCGTGCGCCGAGAGCCGATCTGATCTCGACGAGCCGCGTGGCGTCCACCTCATCGAAGGTGGTGACGTGGGGTATCTCGGCCCAACTCTTGGCCATGTTGGCCGCGATGGTCCGGCGCAAACGGGACAATGGGCGACGTTCGCCCTCGCCGGAAACAGTGGCGGGGGACTCCACAGCCTCTGCCGGTGGCGGCGGCTCGACGGCGAGCGACGTTGTCTCCGAGCTTGGCGGAGCGGCCGCCATGATGTCCTCGCGGGTGATCCTCCCCTCAGGGCCGGATCCTCGAATCTGTCCGAGATCCACTCCCATGTCCCGGGCCAGCTTGCGCACGACGGGAAGTGCCTTGATCGTTGTGGCCTGTCCCCCGGCCGCTGTTTGGCCGGCCGGAGAGAGCACTTCTGCTTCCTCACTGAGACTGCCCACGATCGGTGGGGCGGCATGTGTGGGCTCCGGCTCGGGCGCGGCCGGTGTGGCCGCTTCGACCTCGCCATCCTCTCCGATCACCACGAGCACCGACCCCACCCGAATCGTCTCCCCCTCGGCCCCACCATGACGCAAGACGGTTCCGGCGTATGGGGAGGGGATCTCGACCACCGCCTTGTCGGTCTCGACCTCGACCACAGGTTGGTCGGCCTCGACCCGCCCTCCCTCGGGGACGAGCCAACGCACGATTTCTGCTTCGGTGAGGCCTTCGCCGATATCCGGGAGAACGAATTCCCTCGCCACTAGGCCTCCAGAGTCTGTTCCGCCACCCTTACGATCCGATCCACTGTCGGAAGGTAGTGGGCCTCGGACCGCTTCAGCGGGAAGACGGTGTCCCAGCCGCTGACCCGCCGCACCGGCGCCTTCAGCGAATAAAGGGCCTGTTCCTGGACGATGGCGGCGACCTCTGCGCCCATGCCGGCGGTTCGGGGTGCCTCATGGACGACTACCACGCGCCCGGTCTTGGTCGCGGATCGGACGATGCCCTCGCCATCGATCGGGGAGAGAGTGCGCAGGTCGAGGACCTCCACAGAGGCCCCGGATTCCTCGAGACGGGACGCCGCTGCGCGGGTCTCTTTCATCATCGCCCCCCAGGACACCAGTGTGATGTCGTCGCCTTCGCGCTCCACACGCAGAGGGCCGATCTCGGTGGTGTAGTACAGCTCGGGAACGTCTTCTTTGACCGCCCGATAGAGGCGGATCGGTTCGAGGAAGAGAACGGGGTCCGGGTCCTCGATTGCCGCCAGAAGCAACCCCCGCGCGTCGGATGGAGTCGATGGGACCACCACCTTCAGCCCCGGGATGTGAGCGTAAATCGCCTCTGTCGACTCGGAATGATGCTCGGCAGCGCCGATGCCCCCGCCGAACGGGACTCGTATCACCAGGGGCGCGGTAAAGCGGTGATTGGAGCGGTTCCGGATGCGAGCGACGTGGTTGATGATCTGGTCGTATGCCGGATAGGAGAAACCGAGGAACTGGAGCTCGGCCACGGGACGCATCCCCGCTATGGCCATCCCGAACGCCGCTCCCACGATGCCCGACTCGGCGACCGGGGTGTCGAACACCCGATCCTCCCCGTACTTGTCCCGTAACCCGTCGGTGATCCGGAACACTCCCCCGGTCCGTCCAATGTCCTCCCCTAGAAGCACCACCCGCTCGTCGGACTCCAGCGCTGTCGCCAGCGCCCCGTTGAGGGACTGAGCCAGGGTCAGCTCGCTCACTGGCCGATCTCCCCCAGCTGAGTCTGGAGGGGCGTCGTGGGCTGCTCGTACATGCGGCGCAGCATCTCTTCGGCAGTCGGCTGCGGTAACGCCTCTGCCATGGCCACCGCTTCTTCGATCGCATCCGACGCTCGGGTCTCCAGCTCTGACTGCCATTCGGGAGACCAGCCGCCAGCCTTTTCGAGAAGGAGACGGACGCGCTCGAGGGGATCTCTCACACGCCATTCCAGGGCCTCGTCTTCATCTCGATATCGGCCCGGATCGTCGGCAGTGGTGTGCGGGCCGAGCCGGTAGGTGACCGCTTCGATCAAAGTCGGCCCTTCGCCGTTTCGTGCCCTACCCACCGCCGAGCTCACCACGTCTAAGACAGCGGCAACGTCGTTCCCGTCGACGAGGACCCCGGGCATGCCGTAGGCCTCGGCCTTCATCGCAATCGACTCCGAGCGGGTTTGCTCAGCACGGGGGTAGGAGATGGCAAAGCCGTTGTTCTGACACAGAAAGACGGTCGGCGTGTTGAAGACAGCGGCAAAGTTCATCGCCTCGTGGAAGTCGCCTTCGGACGTGGCGCCGTCGCCAAACGAGGTCAGGGCCACCCGGTCCGAGCCTTTGAGCGCCTCGGCCCAGGCCAGTCCCACGGCGTGGATCATGTGCCCGCCCACGGTGATCGATGGCGGAAGCACGTTGACCCCATCCGGAGCCTGCCCACCTCGCTCGTCACCGGTTCGCCCTGCGACGAGCAGACTCCACGGGTATCCGGCCCGCCACATGAGCGCGGCGTCTCGATAGGTGGCCGCCACCCAGTCGTCTGATCTGAGAGCCGCCGCCGCCCCGATCTGCGCCGCCTCCTGCCCCTCGAAGGGGGCGTAAGTGGCCAGGCGCCCCTGTCGCTGCATCGCCATGCACTTGTGGTCATAGGTGCGGGCCTCGACCATGTCGGCATACAGCCGGCGCATCTCCTCGAGGGTGATGGGGAGACGATCGCCAACGGTCCCGTCCGGGCTGATCAGGGTGAGCATGCCGGCGGAGAGCTTATCCGGAGCCGGGTTTCACACCGTTTTGGCGGCCAAAAATGATCTAAACCGAGGCGGAATCCGAAGCCAGCAACTCTTCCATCTCCTCGATGGTCATGAGGACCTCTCGGGCCTTGCTGCCGTGCGACGGGCCGACGACTCCACGGCTCTCGAGGATGTCCATTACCCGCCCCGCCCGGGCGAAGCCGATCCGCAGCTTGCGCTGCAGCATCGAGGTGGAACCGAGCTCGCTCCGGACTACTAGATCCATCGCCTGGCGGACCAGAGCCTCTTCCTCGTCGTCGACTTCCGCAGCCTGGGCAGCGGCTGCGGCTGTGGCGGCCACCAGGACCTCCTGGTCCTCGTACTTGGCCTCTTGCTGCTTGCGCACCCATTCGACGACCGAGTGAACTTCGCTCTCTCGAACCCAAGCGCCCTGGATCCGCTGCGGGCGTGGCTCCTTGGCCGTGACCACCAGCATGTCGCCCATCCCGATCAACTTCTCGGCCCCGGACCCGTCGATGATGACCCGGCTGTCGGTCTGGGAGGCGACGCTGAAGGCGAGACGGCTCGGGATGTTCGCCTTGATGACACCGGTGATCACATCGACCGATGGGCGCTGAGTGGCGACGACGAGGTGGATCCCGACGGCACGCGCCATCTGGGCGATGCGGACGATCGACTCCTCGACCTCCCTTCCAGCCACCATCATCAGGTCGTTCAACTCGTCGATGAGGATCACGATGTACGGAAAACGATCGAATCCGTCCGGGTCGAGACCACCGGCGTCCCACTTCAGCCGGTAACCCTCGATGTCTCGGACCTTGGCGTCGGCGAGCAGGTCGTAACGACGGTCCATCTCCGCCACTGCCCACTTGAGCGCATCGTTGGCCTTCTTCGGGTTGGTGATGACCCTGGTCAGCAGGTGAGGCACTCCGTTGTACTGGCCCAACTCGACGCGCTTGGGGTCGACCATGATCACCCGCACGTCATCAGGGTGGGTCCTCATCAACAACGAGGTGACGATCGAGTTGATGCAAGATGATTTCCCGGCCCCGGTTGCCCCCGCGATGAGGACGTGGGGCAGCTCGGACAGGTTGAGGAGCTTGGGAAGACCTGAGATGTCCATGCCGAGCCCCACGGTCAACGGATGTGTCTCGACTGCCGCCTCGGCGCTGGAGAGGATGTCACCCAGGGACACCAGACGTCGTTTCGTGTTGGGGACCTCGACGCCAATGGCCGATTTGCCCGGTATGGGGACCAGGATCCGCACGTCCGGAGTAGCCAGGGCGTATGCGATGTCATGAGAGAGACTGGAGACGCGGTTGACCTTGACCCCCGGAGCGAGCTCGATCTCGTACCTGGTGACAGTTGGCCCGGGGACGATCTTGGTGAGCTGGGCATCGACCCCGTGCTGGATCAGGGTTTCCTCGAGCTGGCGGGCGGTTTCCTCGAGGGCACGCTTGTTGATCTCGCCACCGGTCCCCCCGTCCAGGATGCTGAGCGGCGGCAGCTTGTAGCCGCTGTTGGCCGGATCGCCCGAAGTCGGCAACGGGACCGGCTTCGGCTTCGGAGCCTCGGCCTCCTTCGGCTTCTCTGCCTTGGGATGAGACGGCTTTGGCCGCGCGTGCCGCCCCCGCACGTCGGGTGCTGGCTTGGCGATCCGATCGGACACCTCAGCAGCACGCTCGGCTCGAGCGCCGATCACGGCGGTGGATGCCATCTCGCGGGTCGACCGGTACAGGTCGGCGATTCCCGCTGCCAGCTCGCGGACACTGGTCTGCGTCATGATGAGTACGCCCATCCCCATCGCCGAGGCGAGCACAACGAACGCCCCCCACATCCCGAGGATCCTCCGCATCGGGAACGCGATCAGCGAGCCCACCGCACCACCCCGGTCCTCGACCAGTTCCAGGCTCGGCGCCAGGGCCACGGCTCCGGTCATCAGGTGGAACAGAGCCAACGATCCGATGAAGGTGACGATCCCACCGGCAATGAGGCGCTTGGCGCCGTCCCGGGGCTTCCCCACGATCATGGCAACACCGATGCCGGCCAGCGCCACCGGGAGGGCGAATCGCCATACGCCGAACAGGAAGCGACTGCCGCCGGCCATGCCCTCTCCTACCGGGCCGGCCAGATCGACGAAGGCGAGCAAGACCAGGATCGCGAGGACCACGAGGATCATGCCCCAGATGTCGTCGGTCTGACGCCCGAGGGTGTTGCGCACCGATCCGCGAACCGCCACCAGCTTCTGGCGAATCGCGCTCGAGGGGCGCCGTCTTCTTTTTCTTCGCTGTGGACACCCGTCTCCGCCCGGAGGACCCCTTCCGGGTGGGTGTCCTGGTTCCCATGTGCTCAGAAACATTACATGGGAGTTGGATTTGGCCGTGGAATGTGAAGACCACGACCCGGGAGGGCCTATCTACCTTGTGCCGATGGCCGTGACGCCAAGTGTGAAGACGTCACCACTGCGAAGGAGCCTGGCTATCACGGCTTGCCTGCTCGTTGCCTTTGGGGTGTTCGTCTGGGTGTCCGTCGCTCCCGACGAGCCAACTCGCTCAGATCTGTGGCAGGGTCTTGGGGTGGGTCTGGTCTTCGCGGCTGCTCCAGTCGCCTCGCTCATCTCACCTCCGAATACCCCAGCATTTGGCGGCGCGATGGTGATCGCCGGGATCGTCACGACCCCAGGGGGCAATCTGCTCGGCCCGATAATGGCCGGATCCGGGTTCGTCCTCATCCTTCTAGGGTCACAGGAGCGCCCACTGCGAGTCGATCGATCGATGGTCGTTCTGACCCTCGTAGGAAGCGTCCTGCTGGTCGGCGGCTGGTGGCTGGCCCTCAGCCTTGGGCAGTGAGGGCGAGGCGCCTAGAGCTCCATCACCACCGGCACGATCACAGGACGGCGTGCGGTTTCGGCTCGTATGACCCTGCCGACCGCCTGACGGATCGTCTTCTGCAGCTCGCCGATATCGGATCGCCCCGAGGCGTGCTCGCTGATGGCCGCGGTGACCGCGTCTGCCGCCTTGGTCAGCACGGTGCCCGGATCATCCATGAGGCCGTGGCTGTCGAGATCCGGCCCGTAGAGGACCGCACCGGTGTCGTGGTCGATGCCGACCGTGACCACGACTACTCCTTCGTCGGCCAGATGGGAGCGATCTCGCAGGACGGCCGACTGGACGTCTCCAACGGCTGAGCCGTCCAGGTAGACGTATCCGGCTGGGACAGCTCTCCGCTGGACCTGAGTTTTCTTGCCGTTGAGAATCACGCGATCGCCGTCCTCGAGAACGTCGACGTGGCGCACACCCATCTGTCGTGCCAGTTCCGCATGGGCATGAAGATGGCGATATTCCCCATGTACCGGGACGAAGGCCTGGGGTCGGACCAGATTGAGGAACGTCAGCAGCTCCTCTCGATTGGCGTGGCCGGAGACGTGAACAGGGGCATTCGTGCCGTGGACCACTCGTGCGCCCCGTCGGATCAGGTTGGAGATCACCTTCGAGACGGCTGTCTCGTTGCCCGGGATCGGCTTGGCCGAGATGAGAACGGTGTCGCCCTCACCGAGCTCCACGAACTTGTGCTGGCCCTGCGACATCAGAGACAGTGCTGCGAAGGGCTCACCCTGGCTTCCGGTTGTGATGAGGAGCTGCTGGTTCGGCGGAAGCTCAGCGAGGTCTTTGATATCCATCACCGACTTCTCGGGAACGTCGAGTTCCTTCAATTCGGTGGCCAGGGCCGTGTTGCGATGCATAGAGCGGCCGAAGAAAGCCAGCTTGCGGCCATTGCGAATGCCGGCGTCGGCGATCTGTTGGACACGGTGGATGTGAGAGGCGAAGCACGCAGCGATGACCCGGCCCCCGGAGTCCCGGATGACGTCGGCGATGGGCTGGCCCACGGAGCTCTCCGATGGCTCGAATCCCGGTCTCTCGGCATTGGTGGAGTCGGCGAGCAGTAGCCGCACCCCCCGTCGTCCCAACGTGGCGAACGCCGGCAGATCGGTGGGCACGCCATTGATGGGAGTTGGGTCCAATTTGAAGTCACCCGAGTGAAGGACCACTCCCTCAGGCGTCTCCAGAGCCACCGCGGTGGCGTCCGGGACCGAGTGGCTGACCGGGATGAGCTGGAAGCGAAATGGCTCGTGATCGACCCACTGCTTGACCTGGACCTGCCGGAGATCGGCTTCCACGCCCAGCTCATCGATGCGGCCCCGAGCGAGCTCGATCGTGAACTTGGTGCCATAGACCGGGACATTGACCTCACGGAGGAAGTAAGCGAGGGCGCCGGTGTGGTCCTCATGACCGTGGGTGAGGACGACACATTCAACATCACTCGATCTCTCGACGAGCCAGGACCAGTCGGGGAAGACCAGGTCGACTCCGAGCATGTCCTCTTCGGGGAACATGAGGCCGCAGTCGATCAGCGCGATCTTTCCGTCGACTTCTATAGCCGCACAGTTCCGGCCGATCTCCCCGAGACCGCCGAGGAATGTGACCGAGACGCTCACAGGCCCTGAAGGGCGCCGACCGCCTTCTCGACGGCGACCAGGGTCTCCTCCGACGCACGAACCAACGGGAGCCTCACGTCGCCGACCGGCTCCCAGAGTCGGTCCATGGCCCCCTTTACCGGGCTGGGGTTGGTCTCGAGGAAACATGCCTCGCAAAGTGGCAAGAGCAAATGGTGGAGTCGACGTGCCTCGGCGACATCCCCGGCCAGCGCGGCCCGGACCATGGCGGCCACGGCCCTCCCGGCGAGATGGGAGACGACCGACACCACTCCTACTGCACCGACGGCCATCATCGGCCACGTGAACGAGTCCTGGCCCGAGTAGACGGTGAGCCCGGGCACCCTGTTGATGGTGTGACCGGTGAACTCGATGTCTAGGACGGCATCCTTGACGGCGACGATGCTCTCGTGCTCCGCGAGCCGGGCCAACGTGTCGATCTCGATCCTGGTACCCGTGCGCCCCGGGATGTTGTACAACATCACCGGCAGACCGACATCGGCAATAGCGCTGAAGTGGGCCGCCAGACCTGCCTGATCGGGCTTGTTGTAATAGGGGGTCACCGCCAGGACACCGGCGCAGCCGAGCTCGCCGGCCCTGCCGGTCAGCTCCACTGATTCCGCGGTGTTGTAGGTGCCAGTGCCGGCGATCACAAGGGTGTCCTTGCCGGCCACTGCGTCCACGACCGTCTTGTAGAAGGCCAGCTTCTCGACGCTGCTGAGGGTCGGGGACTCACCGGTGGTCCCGGTCACGACCAAGGCATCACTTCCATTGTCAGAGAGGAAGCGGGCGAGACGCCATGCCTTCTCGTGGTCGACATCGCCGGAGACCGTGAACGGGGTGATCATGGCGGTGGCCACATGGCCGAATGGCGCCGACGGGAAAGAGCTCACTGGACCCAGGTTACCGATCGATCCACTAGAACACCCACATGGAGCTGCGTCTGCCCGCCCCGTGCCTGGTGGTGCTGGTCGGCGCGTCGAGCTCGGGCAAGAGCACGTGGGCGGCCGGGACGTTTCGTGAAACGGAGATCGTGTCCTCGGATCGGCTCCGCGGAATGGTGGGCGCCGGAGAGGACGACCAGCAGGCTGGCACCGCTGCTTTCTCGATACTGGAACAGATAGTGGAAGAGCGGATGCGGCGCCGCTTGACGACTGTCATCGACAGTCTGGGCTACGACAGGGACAATCGACGGAGATGGGTCGGCCACGCCCACGACGCCGGAATTCCGGCGGTCGCCGTCGTCTTCGACATACCGCCCGACCAAGCGCGCGCCCGCAACACCGAGCGGCCGCGGCCCATCCCGAAGACCGTGCTCGACAAACAGCTCAGCAGGTTCCGGGCCGTGCAGGCGGAGATCGACGACGATGGCTTCGATCGGGTGGTCATCGAGCAACCCATTGCTCTTGTCGCACCCTCGATCATCTCCCAAAGCAGCCAATCAGGCGACGACCGCGCCGCCCAACGAATGCACCGGTTCGGACTGGTGGTCAATAGATTCGACTGGCCCGGGGATCGCACCGGAATGGCCTCGCATTTGGCTTCCATCGCCTCGCGAGCCGAGGCCGCCGGATTCGACGATCTCTGGGTGATGGACCACTTCCGTCAGATTCCCCAGGTCGGCCGCCGATGGGAGGACATCCCCGAGGCGTACACCACGCTCGCCTTCATGGCCGGGATCACCAGCGAGATCCGGCTGGGGACCCTCGTGACCGGGATCGGGCACCGCCATCCTGTGGTCCTGGGGAAGACGGTGGCCACCCTCGACGTCCTCTCCGGCGGCAGAGTGACCCTCGGTCTCGGCATCGGATGGGACCGGGCTGAGCACGAGGGCTATGGGATCCCGTTTCCATCCACCTCGGCACGCTACGACCAACTAGAGGACACCCTTCGCATGCTGCCCCTCCTCTGGGGGAAGGGATCCCCTTCGTTCTCGGGCTTGACGTTCTCCGCCCCCGAGTTGATCTGCTACCCACGTCCCATCCAGGACCACATCCCGATCCTGATCGGGGGGTCCGGGGAGAAGCGGACTCTCCGCCTCGTCGCCCAGTATGCCGACGCCTGCAATCTCTTCGGCGCCCCAGAGGTCATCCGTCGCAAAGTCGATGTGCTCCACGGCCACTGCGCCAAGATCGAGCGGAACCCCGATGAGATCGAGGTCAGCCATCTGGTCAATGTCATGGCGGCGACGGATCGGGACGCATTGCGTGAGCGAGTGGAGCAGTTGCGGGGGCGGAACATGTCAGCCGAGGCGTTCATGGCCCGGCACAACGCCGGCACCGTCGCAGACCAACTCGATCACATGAATGGTTATCAGGCGGCCGGTGCGAGCCACTCCATAGTGGTCATGCCCGACGTGCATCTCGAAGGGAGCATCGAGGCTTTCGGCGAGGTAATCGCAGCCATGCACCACCCTTAGACTGGCGCCATGGCTGCAACTTCAACGATGCTCCCGCTCGGAACAAAGGCGCCCGACTTCACCCTCCGCGATGTCGTCTCGGAACGTGACGTCTCGCTGGGCGACTTCGACGGCTCGAAGGGCATGCTCGTCATGTTCATCTGCAATCACTGCCCCTATGTCCAGCACATCCGTGACGAGTTGGCCCGCTTCGGGATGGATTACCAAGACTCCGATATCGGGATCGTGGCGATATCCGCCAATGACGCCGACCAGTATCCGGACGACGGACCCGATGCGATGAGGAAGGAAGCCCTGCGCAATGGCTACACCTTTCCCTATCTGTTCGACGCCGACCAGAGTGTGGCCGCCGCCTATACCGCAATGTGCACCCCCGACTTCTTCCTGTTCGACTCAAACAGAGAGCTGGCCTATCGGGGCCGATTCGACGAGTCGAGGCCAAACAGCGGGATCGCAGTGACCGGGGCGGATCTCCGTGCCGCGGTCAACGCAGTCCTGTCCGGACAGCCGGCGAGCCCCGACCAACGGCCCTCCATGGGCTGTTCGATCAAATGGAGGCCGGGCAACACCCCCGCGTACTTCGGAGCCGCTTGAAGCGGCGTTCTCCGTTCGACGTCATACGTTCTACGAAAGAGAGGCCACGTGGCCAACCAATACCCTTCACCCCCCGAGCTCACCATCGATCTGGACAAGGGCTATACCGCGACGCTCGACACCAATCATGGCGAGATCGTCATCGAGCTCGACCCTTCTCGCTCACCGCAGACCGTCAACAACTTTGTCTTCCTGGCCCGCGACGGGTACTACGACGGCGTCATCTTTCATCGGGTCATCGAGAACTTCATGATCCAGGGCGGTGATCCGACCGGCACCGGCACCGGTGGCCCGGGCTACAAGTTCAGAGACGAGATCGAGGGTCAGGGCAGCTATTCGCGGGGGACGGTGGCCATGGCCAATGCCGGGCCCAACACCAACGGCTCCCAGTTCTTCATTTGCCACAGCGACGTCGGTCTGCCTCACTCCTACACGATCTTCGGGAAGGTGACGTCGGGGCTGGATGCCGTGGACTCGATAGCCACCACATCGACCGATCGCGGGGACAGACCCGAATCCGAAGTGGTCATCAACAAGGTGACGATCTCCGAGAGCTAGCCCGGAAAACCGCTCCGAGCCAGGGTTGACGATTTCGTCACACATTCGATCGGATTCCACTAGCGTTCCGCCCGCTGCTTCGGCGGCGACTCGTTGGCTTCCCGTCCAGCATTGCGACCGGATCGAGGGCAGGGTCGTACCGGACACATGGGCGAAGGGCTGCCAAGAGGCCCTTCAATTAGAAAGGATGACGGGAGTCATGAACATCTACGTGGGGAACCTTCCCTTCACGACAACGGCCGCCGATCTCGAGACCCTGTTCGGTGAGTATGGGGCAGTGGACAATGCCGCGATCATCAACGATCGCGAGACTGGCCGCTCCCGCGGCTTCGGGTTCGTCGAGATGGCGAACGATGCCGGCGCCAAGGCCATCGAGGAGCTCGACGGCGCCGACTACAACGGCCGCAACCTCAAGGTCAACGAGGCCAGGCCACGCGAGGAGCGCGGTCCGCGGCGCTAGCGACGCCTAATCGACACCGTCGGTAGCGACGCCTAATCGTCACCGTCGCTGAGCTCTTAGCCGGTCAAACCGCCCGATCTCTGTGATCGTGCCGCCCCGCGACGGGGCGGTGGGCCGGGTCGTCGATGAACAGCCTCTCTCCCTCCACATGGAGGAGATTCGGCCCGTAGGCGGCCGTCAGATTCTCGAGGGTCAAGACTTCTTCGGCTGTGCCCGAGGCCACCACACGGCCAGAGAGAAGCACCACGTGATCGGCGACCTGGGCCTCGGCCAGGTCGTGCGTGGTCATGACGATCGTGCACCCAGTCTGCGTCTCGTCATGGATGACGTTGTCGATGGCCTGGGCCGAGGTCAGATCCAGACCCGTCAGCGGCTCGTCGAGGAGCAAGATCTCGTGCTCCTGGGCGAGGCCCTGTGCGACCAGCACCCTCTGACGCTGCCCGCCCGACAGCTCGCGAAGATGGCGATCGGCAAGGTGGGTGATCCCCATCCTGCCCATCGCCTCGTCGACCGTGCTGTGGTCTTGGGCGTCGAGACGACGGGCGCCGGCATACCGGCCCATCGTCACCACTTCCCTGACTGTCACCGGCAAGGTGTCGTTGACCTTGGTGCTTTGCAAAACGTAGGAGATCCTCTGCGCACGACCCCCCGACCCGGGCACCTCGATCGACCCAGCGGCGGGATCGATCAACCCGGCCATGGCACTGAGGAGAGTCGACTTCCCTGATCCATTGGGGCCGATCAAGCACCGTGATGCCACCCATGGGGATCTCGAATGACGATGCGGCCAGCGCCACGTTCGAGCCGTAGGCAAGAACGAGGTCTTCCGCCCTCACGGCCGCGTGTCTCACCGGCACCTCGCGCAACGACCATCGACCTCGAGAGAGTGCCCGTCGGCGGAAAAGGCTGCCAGCCCCGAGACTTGCCCGACGAGCCGTTCCAGCTCCACCTCCAGCCGCTCTGGAAGCTCTATGTCTTCGACGGCCCCGCACTCGATGCAAACGAGGTGATGGTGATGACCGGCCAGCCACTCGGCCATCTCGTATCTGGTGATTCCCCTGGCGCCGTGATGAGGCTCGACCACCCCTGCCTCCTCGAGGACCGCCAGTGTCCTGTACACCGATGACACCGGTACCTCGCCGCCCATCTCCCGATGAAGCTCAGCGGCGGACCGGGGGCCGTCCACCCGCTCCAACGCAGCCACCACGTGCCGGCGTCCGCTCGTATAGCGAACGCCGGTCTCGGCGAGCTTTTCCTCGATCTGTCGCTCCTGGATTGGCATCGAGGCACGAACATTTCTACGCTGAATGATAATGATTCTCATTATAGGTCGCCGGATGAGAACCGCAACATGAGGGTATTCGCAGCGGTCCTGTGTCTCATGGTTGCCCTGGCCGGGTGCGGCGACCCGACTGCGGGAGCGGATGACGATCTGCTCGTGGTGGCGACCACTTCGATCCTGGGCGACGTCGCCGCCGGAGTGGTTGGTGACGAAGGGGATGTCGAGGTCCTGATTCCCATCGGTGTCGACGCCCACGACTTCTCCCCCTCGTCCCAGCAGGCGAGCATCCTCGCCCGCGCCGACCTCGTGGTCGCCAACGGGCTGGGCCTCGAGGCCGGGCTGGAAGACGTGCTGGCGTCGGTGGCCAACGACGGGGTGCGGGTGCTCGAAGTGGCTCCGCTCGTCGAACCGATCGAATTCCGGGATGGCGGCCCTGACCCCCATTTCTGGATGGACCCGGCGCGTGTCGGTGACGCTGCTCTCGCCGTGGCCTCCGCCCTCGATGAGCATCATCCAGGCGGTTGGCAGGAGCGGGCGGATTCCTATGCCGCCGGTATGGCGGCGACCGATCGTGAGATCGAAGAATTGTTGTCTCCCGTGCCTGAGGATCGCCGGGAGATGGTGACCAACCACGAAGCGTTCGGGTACTTCGCCGACCGCTATGGGTTCGAAGTAATCGGCGTGGTGATACCGGGAGGCTCGACACTCGCCGAGCCATCCTCGGCGGAGCTCGCCGATCTGGTCGAGGTCATCGAGCACTCGGGTACCAGCGCGATCTTCGCCGAGACCACCCAGCCGACTTCTCTCGCCGAGGCGGTGGCAGCCGAGCTTGGCGGCGAGGTCGAGGTCGTCGAGCTGTTCACCGAATCCCTGGGCGGCCTGGGGTCGGGGGCGGAGACACTTCGCGAGATGCTCGTGACCAACGCCGGTCGAATCTCGGAGGCCCTGGGATGACCCGGTAGCTTCGACGATATGGACTGGCTGACCGAGCCCTTCGAACTCGCCTTCCAGCAGAGGGCGCTCGTTGCCGGCGTCCTCGCCGCGCTGGCCCTGTCGGTGGTCGGCACCTGGGTCGTAATTCGGGGGATGACCTTCCTCGGCGATGCCCTGGTCCACGGCGTCGTCCCCGGCATCGCCATCGCCATCATCTTCGACTTCAACGTCCTGATCGGCGCGGTGCTCGCCGCGATCGTGATGATCGGGGGAATCAACTTCGTGCACCGCCAGACAGGCTTCTCGGAGGACACCGCGATCGGCCTCCTGTTCGTGGGGATGCTCGGTCTCGGAGTGATCCTGATATCGAGGACCGACTCCTTCGCCGGCAACCTGACAACGATTCTGTTCGGCGATGCCCTCGGCGTCACGAGCGGAGACCTGGTCGCCTTGGCCGTCGTTGCCGTGATCGTCCTGGTGATGACGATCGCCTTCTATCGCCATTTCCTGGTGCTCTCGTTCAACGAGCAGAAGGCGCAGCTCTTCGGGCTGCGACCGGGCATGGCCCACGTTGCACTGCTCTCCCTCATCACGATTTCCATCGTCGGGTCGTTCCAGACCGTGGGGACGCTCCTGGTCTTCGGGCTACTCGTCGGCCCGCCCGCGACGGCGGCCCTGCTCGTCAAGCGGGTCCCGACGATGATGGCAACGGCAGCAGCGATCGGCGTCCTGTCCGTGGTGGTGGGTCTGCTTGTCAGCTATCACGCAAACACATCGGGCTCCGCGACGATGGCGGTGATCCCGATCGTGCTCTTCTTCGTCGTCCTCACCCTCAGATCGGTGCGACGTCCGGTTCCCGCCCCTTCCAACGCAGGGACCTAGCGGTCATCCGCTCCAGGTCTCGCCTGGCTCCAGCGCCACCACTTCCGCTCTGGTGTTCTCGCGAAGCTCGTCAGGGGTGCCGACCAGGATGGGAAACGTCGCGTAGTGAATCGGGATGACCGTCGACACTCCCGACATGTCGGCCGCTCGCCCCGCGTCGCGTGGGCCCATCGTGTAATGACCGCCAATCGGGAACACGCCGATGCTCGGGCTGTAGCGCTCGCCGATGAGGGCCATGTCACCGAACAGGTCGGTATCGCCCGACTGGTAGACAACTGTGCCGTCCTCGAACTCCAGGACCCAACCCCAACACCCGAGGTCGCGGGTCACCTGATCGCTCCCGATGCCGAGGGTCGCGCCGCCGGTGTGGTCGGCGTGGACCATCGTGAACTTGACTCCTGACGCCTCCACCGTCCCACCGTTGTTCATCCCGATCGACTCGATCCCCCGGGATCCGAGCCACACGGACATCTCATGGGAGCCGATCACTGTGGATCCGACGATCTCGGCCAGTTCGACCAGATCGGCGCAATCGTCCCCGACATGGTCGAAATGACAGTGAGTGGGCGCGACCACGTCGACCTTCTCGGGATTTCGATAGTCCTCGGCGAAGTTGGGGGCGCCGGACCAGCGATCGACCCAGATCCAGACATCGCCCGGCGACCGATAGAGGACTCCCCCGTGCCCGAGCCGGGTGATGCGCAGATTGGCCATGGTGTCTCCTTCGTCGCCGGCCGACGCTACTCAACCGAGCAGTGCCAGGACCTCGCCCATCTCGGTGACCGCCCGGGCATCGATCGGGTCGAGGACGACCTGGACGTGGGTGATGCCGGCTTCACCAAAACGGGCCAAAGACTCGGCCAAGTCCGACCTCGAACCGGTGATCGGTGTCACGTCGGGACGTTCGCCGCTGCCCGCGATCCGACCAGTACCACGATCGAGCTGGACCAGCACCGCGGCCGTGCGCTCGATCTGGACCGGGTCACGGCCGACGTCAAGGCAGGCGGCGTCGACCGTCTCCAGAAGCGGTGTGAGACCCCCGGGATCGTTGCCGAAACCGGTGTACCAACTGTTCCAGAGATCGACATGTGGGGCGGCGATCCTCAGCATCCGGGGGCCGTTCGATCCGATGAGGAGGGGCATATCGGCTCTCGCCCTGGGCAGCAACTCCATGTCCCGATGTGTGTAGAAGCGGCCGTCGTGGTCGATCGCGCCATCCCGAATCAGCGTTCGAATGATCGTGAATGCCTCCTCGAATCGCGCCACCCGCTGGTCGAAAGGGAAGCCAAAGGCGGCATATTCGGGTTCGGTTCCAGCCGGCGCCGAGGCCCAGGACGAGCCGGCCCCCGCTGATGTCGTCGACCGTTGCCGCCTTCTTGGCGATCATCGCCGGATTGTGGAACGAGGTGGCTGCCACCAGAGGTCCGATCAAGGCCCGCTCCGTGGCCTCACCCAGGGCGGCCAGCACGGACCACGCCTCGAGGGGGCCACGCACACCGGATCCAGGATCCCGGAACAGGAGGTGGTCACCGACCCAGATCGAGTCGAATCCTGCCTCCTCTGCGGTGATCGCAATATCCCGCATCTCTGGCCACGACACCTCGCGCTCGACTTCGGGAAGCTGTATGCCAACCTTCATCTGACCGCTCATGGATGCGATGGTACGTAACCCGGAACCAGCCCTTTCCTACCTCAATCCGGCCCAGCGCCGGGCCCATCTCCGCCTAATGGGCGACGAGACCTTCGACGTCGTTGTCATCGGAGGCGGGGTCACCGGGTGCGGGATCGCCCTCGACGCCGCCTCACGTGGTCTTTCGGTGGCGCTCGTCGAACAGCGTGACTACTCATCGGGGACATCGAGCCGATCGAGCAAGCTCTTTCATGGGGGGCTGCGATATCTAGAGCACCGGAATTTCTCACTCGTGCGTGAGGCGCTGGCTGAGAGGAACCTGATGCTCAATCACATCTGCCCTCATCTCGCGGAGCCAGTCTCGTTCCTCTATCCGCTGCAACATCGGGTCTGGGAGCGTCTGTACGTCGGGGCAGGAGTCCTGCTCTACGACATGTTCGCCTCGGCCGCCGATAGCCCTCTACCCCGACACACGCATCTGAGTCGAAAGTCCGCTCTCCAGATGGCACCGGCACTCGCCGGAAGCAACATGGTCGGGGCGGTCAGGTACTGGGATGCGGTGGTCGACGATGCCCGCCACACCTTGATGCTGGCGAGGACTGCCGCCGCCCACGGTGCTCTCCTCGCCAGCAGTGTCAGGGCTCGCTCGCTGACCCTCGACGAGGGGCGCGTCACCGGGATCGAGGCGACGGACCTCGAAGACGGCAGCGACATACGGATCAGGGGTCAGAGCGTGGTCAACGCCACCGGTGTCTGGAGCGACGACATCCAGGCCATGGCAGGCGATCGCGGGCTGGATGTGAAGGCGTCCAAAGGCGTTCACATCGTCGTCCCACGAGACCGCATCCGCTCCGAGACCGGGCTGATCCTGCGCACCGAGAAGAGTGTCCTCTTCGTCATCCCCTGGGACCGGCATTGGATCCTCGGCACGACGGACACGCCCTGGGACCTGCGGCGGGCTCATCCCGCCGCCTGCAGCAACGACATCGATTATCTGCTGACGAAAGTGAATACGGTTCTCGCCGACCCTCTCGCTACGGAGGACATCGTCGGGGTGTACGCCGGGCTACGCCCTCTCCTGACCGGCGAGTCGGATGAGACCAGCATGCTGAGCCGCGAGCACGCGGTGACAGTTTCGACCACCGGGCTCATCAGCATCGCCGGTGGCAAGTACACCACCTACCGAATCATGGCCCGCGACGCCGTCGATGCCGCCGCCGCGGATCTCGGAATGTCGGTGCCCGAATCCCGCACCCACGAGATCGCCCTGGTCGGCGCCCGCGGATGGGCCGAGTTGATGGAGGATCCAGCTCGGATTGGCCTTCCCGACCCCGTGCGACTTCTCGGGCGGTACGGATCCGAGGTAGGAAGCCTGGCCGCGCTGGTCGAATCCGACCCGTCGTTGGGTTCGCCTCTCGTCGACGAGGTTCCCTACTTGCGCGCCGAGATCGCGCTTGCCGCCCTGGAGGAGGGTGCCCTTCATCTCGACGATGTCCTCACCCGTCGCACCAGGATCTCGATCGAGACCCGTGATCGGGGCCTCCGGGCCGCCGAGGAGGCGAGCCGCATCATCGGGCCCATCCTTGGATGGGACGACGCAGCCTCCACCCGGGAGATCGATCACTATCGGGCGCGGGTGGCAGCCGAACGAGAATCGCAGGGCCAGCCCGACGACAACACGGCCGACGCCGCCAGGATGGGTGCCCCCGACGTGAGGACGGGCCGCAGCGAGTGAATTTCCTCCCCCAGGACCGAAGCGATATTTCCCCCGTAGCGGTGAGGTGTCGCCCTAGGCGACGGAGGGGGATTCTGGGGGGAAGCCCGAAGGGCCGGAGCGGGTCCTAGGAAGCGGCTAGCTCGGCGTCGGTGGGGATGGCGGCGCGATCGAAATTGCTGACCGCGTTCCACAGGATCCACCCCACACCGAGGTCCTCGGCCGCCTGGATCGACGTCCGGATCTGCTCGTTGGTCCACCAGAACGCCTGCAGCCAGGGCCGCAGGACGACACCCTGCTCGATGCGCTCCTGGGCGTCCTGGATGGCGTCCGAGGTGACGTCGTAGGGGTGCTCGTTGGGATCGTCGAACCCCAGCCAGCCCGGCGAGTAGTGGCTCGGGTAGACCATCGGGCTGAAGGCATCGAGGTGGCGGGTGAGCTCTTCGGGTCGTTGCCCGATCCCCTGATCGTTACTGGCTGAGACGACGATGGCGAAGACGTCGGCGCTCACCGCGCAACCCTCGGCATGGATCCTGTCACTGGCTGCTCGGAGGAAGCCCTCGATGACACGTGGTCCGCTCCTCTTCGGTCATCTCGAGCTGGCCACTGATCTGTGCCGCCTCCTCAGACGGGAATCTGACGTAGTCGAACTGGACCTCGTCGAACCCGAGCTGGCAAGCCTCTACGCCCAATGCAATCGGGTATTCCCATGCCGCGGTGTTGGTCGGGTTGATCCACTTCCCGTCGTATGCCTCTTCGGGCCGGAACGCCGCCCGGTACGAGTCCTCGAAGGTGACGATCCGGGTGATGGTGTAGAGCCCGTGCTCTTTCGCCTGGGCGAGTCGCTCTGCCGGGTCGTAGACATTCACCACGGCGCCCGCTTCATGGGCTTCCGTGACCCCGGTCTCGTAGAAGACCTTCCCCCCTTCCTGCTTGGTGTCGAAGACGAAAGCATTGATCGCGGTCTCATCGGCCAGGGCCAGCGCGGCAGCGAATCTCTCGTCGTTCCCTGCCGCCTCGGCGCCAACCCTCAAAGCGCGAAGCCGACGGGGCTCGATCGCCATCTGGGTGAAAGCATTGGAGCCGTCCCAGGTCGACTCCGCTCCGACCCACGCCGGCTTCTCGACCTGGACCGGGCCTGGGGTGGCGAGCATGTCGAACCAGCCGTCCGGCGCGGTCACGGCCGAGTCTGCTCCGACCGTCACCGTTGCCCGTGGCACCGGGACGCCGGCTGGATCGGTCACCTTCCCCAGGAGCTGGATACCGGGGACGGTCGTCGTCGCGGCGAGATCATCCCCCTCGGCTGCAAGGACATCCCCGGCGTCTCCCCCCGACGTGCAGCCGCCAATCAAGAGGAGGACTGTGATGAGGATGGCGCGTCGGCTCAATGTCCGACCGATCAGGCTCCGAGACGGAGCACCATCGCCGTGATTGTGAAGAGCAGAAGCACGGTGTCAAGGATCCCGAACCCGGCCAACCGTCCCCTGGCGGCCGTCGCCGCCGTTTGATCACCGGCATCCAGCGCTTCCGCCGCCCTGATCGAGCCACGCTCGAAAACGAGGATCCCGAGCAGGGTGCCGATGATGATCATGGCAAATCCGATTGTCACGAACGTGGTGCCGAATCCGTAGGCCTCGGTGATCAGAACCATCCAGATCCCGGTGGCCAAGAGGAGAATGGCCGCAGGCATGTAGAGACGGGTGGAAAGCCCCGCGGCGATCCGAAACCACCCGGCAGAGGCAGCCGGGCCTTGCTTTGCCGCCATCGAGGGCGCCACGGCCTGGACGATGTTGGCTCCTAGCCATGTTCCCGCCGCGGCTATGTGCAGAACCAGAAGGATGTCTCTCAGTTCCATCGCGCCTCCGATCGGTCACGGGAAAAGGTACCCGGATTGACAGTTTCTACGTGGGCTTACCATCGCCGGCCGCGTGGCAAGCAAATCTGAGGATGCAGTAGCAACCAGGTTGGAAGGCAACAGTGGCAACCAAGTCTGAAGGCATCAGCTGTCGGGACGCGGCGTTGTCCACCATTTTCCTGCTTGCTTTCGGGATCGTCTTCTTCGCCGCCGGGCTAACCATGATCAATGGCGACGTCTGTGTCGGGCTTTGCGAGACCCTCGGGCTCACCCTTCTCTATGCCGGCGGCCCGGTATCGGCGGTGATCGGGATCTTCAGCGATTCCGTGGTCGTGGCCTGGCCTCTAGACGTGATCCTGTGGGTCGTGCTCGGTTTCGGAGTGGCGCGCTTTGCTTCGAACCGCCGAACACAGCCCTGGGGGCCGCTGGTGGCCCTGCTCGCCATCTTTCTGATCTATGGACTAGTCCTTTCGCAGTTAGTCGAATTGACCGTCTAGAAATGCCCGCTGACTGGCGGGCCCCGGCTTCAATGATCGAGGTGCTCCGGGTTCGAAATCTCGCCGTGGTTGCGGCCGTCTTCCTGCTGACGGCGGCGTCGCTTGGCACCGCTGCACTCTTCTCGGCCGATCGTCCCGGTGCGGAGCTTCGCCCGATCGACGGTGCAGAAGAGGTAGTGCAGATCCTCCAAGGCAACCGGACCGTTCTTTGGACGGCTCTCTCCGGCTCGGTCGGCCTGTATCGGGTCGAGGGCTGGCCGGTGAATGTGAACGGAAACGACCTCGGTGGAGCATTGGTGATCGAGCGCCCGGACGACGGCTCGGCCGGTGTCATCGATTTCGGGGAGAAGCCAAAATCGATCGTCTTCGATATCGAGGGCTAGTCAGACCGCCAGGTACTGATCCAACTCACCTTCTTCGTAAGGCCCAACCGCACCGATCATGCGCTGGCCCCGGTACATGTCCCTGGCGATGCCCTGAACCTCCTCGAGAGTGACTGACTCCAGCTTGGCCAGTCGCTCATCGACGGACAGATGGGGCATGCCCGCCAGCTCGTCCCGACCCAGCCTCACCATTCGGCTATTGGGATCTTCCATGGCAAGTGCCAGACCTCCACGCATCGATCCCTTGGCTCGCTCCAGCTCCTCGACAGTGATCCCCTCCTCGACGACCTTGTCCAGCTCATCCCGAATCACGCCCATCGCGGTCTCGGTCTGGTTTGGCGTGGTCCCGACGTAGACACCCCAGGCGCCGGCATCGGCGTAGGCCATCTTGAACCCGTAGACCGCATAGGCCAGGCCTCGCTCCTCACGGATCTCCCGGAAAAGCCGGGAGGACATGCCCGATCCCATCACGTGGTTGAGCACCTCGAAGGCCCAACGCCTCTCGTCACTACGGGTCAGCCCCTTGCCCCCGATGACGAGGTGGGCTTGCTCAGTGTCCCGATGGGTGATCTTGACTGTCGGCCAGGGGGCAGCTTCGGCCTGCTCATGTTCGACGGTCTCTCCCGACCAATCGCCGAACCGCTCGGCCACCATGTCCACCACCGAGTCATGGTCGATCGATCCCGCCGCGGCCACCACCATCGACCCGGCCCCGTATCGGCGCTTCCAGTAACCGAGGATGTCGTCCCGC
This sequence comes from uncultured Acidobacteriota bacterium, assembly GCA_963734115.1. Taxonomy (GTDB): domain Bacteria; phylum Actinomycetota; class Acidimicrobiia; order Spongiisociales; family ZC4RG35; genus JARDZU01. The sequence continues at coordinate 386,037 of CAVTFV010000008.1, read as the reverse complement.
GACATCGCTCGGATCGACTCGCGCGTCCCCAGGACGGGCGCCTCGAGGGGGTGGTCGACGAAAACGGCCATCGTGAAGTTCTCGAAGGCGACGTCGTCCGGATCGTCGTCGTTCATGTTGATCTCTTCTATGACCACCTGACGCTCGGCGTCGATCTCGTTCTGCCGAAAGGCGGGCCGTTGCAACATCTCGGAAAGGACATCGAATCCGGTGCCCAGGTCCTGATCGAGGAGCCTGACCCAATAACAGGTGCTCTCCTTCGAGGTGAAGGCGTTTGATTCCGCACCTATGGCGTCGAAGATCTCCGAGACCTGTCGGGCCGACAGCTTCTCCGAGCCCTTGAAGAGAAGATGCTCGAGAAAGTGGGAGGCGCCCTGCTCATTGGGCAACTCGTCTCGGGTACCGGTATCGACCCAGCAGCCGAGGGCAACCGAGCGAAGGGAGGGCATGGGCTCGGTGATGACACGAAGCCCGTTGGGGAGGGTGGTGAGGTCGTAATGCACGTCGGGAGTGTATGGGTCCGCCACCGATACCGTTCGCGGGCCTGCCACCCAGTTTGACACCCATGAGACAATGACTGGCTATGCGCGGACGCGACCAGACGTTTCTCACCGACCTGATCGGGCCCGAAGACCAGGCAATCGAGGCCGTGGTGAGCCGCTATCAGCGTGTCGCCCCGGCGGTCACTCGATTCGCCAGGACCCTGTCCAACAACCCGAATCTGCGGGTTCGGCTCGGCTCGGAGGCGGCGGCCTCGGCCGACGAGGTGGTTTGCGATCCCCGGATCTTCCAGGCGGCGTACCACCGCCACGCCCCGGTCACCCCCGACGAGGTGGCCATTGCCTCCGCCTTGCATGAGGTCATGCATCTTGTATCCACCAACCTCGACGAGACGAGGGAGGTCCCCGACGGATGGCCCATCGAGGGCGAATTTGCCCCGGACGTAAAGGTCGACCTGCTCACCGCTCTCGAGCGCACCAACAAGCCTGTGGCCGAGGTTCTGTTCTTCTCCCTCGAAGACGCAAGACAGGAGGCACAAGGTCTCGCTGCCTATCCCGGGGCCAGATCGGTGCTTGCCGACCTGTACATGTCATCCCTCAGCCAGGCCATCTCGCGTTCGGGGGCCCTCAGCCAGTTCGTTCTCGGCTGCTTTCTCCTCACCGGCGGGTACATCGAGCGCGAGGTCCTGGAGAAGCGCTTCGAGTCACGAGCCACTGCGGCGATAGATGACGCAATGCATCACTGCGAAATGGCAGCAGATTCCGATGATCCATGGGAGGTGGCGCAACTCGCCCTGGAGCTGGAAGCCATCGCCCGTGCCCATGGCCTGATCACCGAAGTGCAGGCCAACGACACGCATGCCAAGCAACAACATGCAGCTCAGGCGGACGCCGAGAAGGCCAAAGACGGGGTGGATGCGGTGCGCATGACCTCGCCGATCCTCACCGATGCCGATTCCTACCAGGACACCAGACGGTCGAGCGAGGCCCGCTCCGGCATGTCCGACCGAAAAGGTGCCTCCGATATCGCCGACGAAGAGTCGACCGACCAGCTGCTGCGGGTCAGTCAGGCGCCCGACGTCTTCCTTCCCACCGGTCAGGGTGGAAAGCTGGTCGTGGGGCCGATCCCGTCCTCTTTTGCCCGCTTCTCCAATGAGGGAGCCGTGGCGCTGGCACGGACAGCGCAACGTTGGGGCATTGCCCAGCGTCGGGTGTCCGGGGAGTTGTTCCCACTCTTCGCCGCCAACCAGCGCAGAGGGCTCCGCTCCGGCTTCGACCAGGGTGATGTGTCCCCCCACGCGGCTCTCTTCATCGGGGCAGGGCTCTATCAGCGTCTCTACGAACGGAGAGCGGCGCGAACCAGGCGGACTTATGCCGTCTCGCTGCTCGTCGACGCCTCGGCCTCGATGCTCAGCCCCGGCAAAGCGGGCAGTTCGTGGGCGATGCCGGCGGCCATGCTCGGGGCCTGGACGATGGCCCGGCTCTGCGACGAGCTGCAGATCGACTTCGAGGTGGCCCTGTTCAATCGCGGCTTTGCTGCACGGCCAGATGACACCGAGGACAGCTACCGCCGGAAGAGGTCGGCGGCCACAGCTGGGCTGAGGCGAACCCAGGGCACGGCTGCCGATCGTCTCACCACCACAGTGAACCACTACGTCGTCAAGCCGTTCGAGCGGCGCTGGCGAGACGCCGAGCCGACGCTCGCAGGCCTCTTCTACACGGCGGCGGAGCCGAGATCGGCGGCCACGCTGGCCCGCCGGGACCCCAAGAAGGCTCCACCGGTGTCCCTGTTCGAAAAGGCGGCCAACGTGGACGAGTTCAACATCATCCACGCCGCCGAGCGCATGGCCCGGCTCGGTGCCCAGGTGCGGGTGCTCATGGTGCTCGCCGACGGGATGACCCGTGGTTCGCTCGAGGCGCTGGCCAAGTCGGTGGCCGCGGTCGAGGCCAGTGGTACCACCGTGATCGGGATCGGGATCGGGGATCACACCGTCGACGAGGCCTACCGTCGTCACGAGGTCGTGTCCCAACCCGAGGACCTGACCCAGGCAATGATCAATGGAACCCGAAACGCCCTGCGTCGAAGTCTCGCCCTTTGGGGCATGGACACTTGGTGGCTGAGGGCGTCAGAGATCAAGACATACCAGGAGACATCTGTTGCCTAAGAAAGTCATTTTCGAAGACCCGGCCGGTGAAGGGCCGGCTATCACCCTCGAGCGATTCGAGATCCCCGACGACGTGCCGGACACCGAGCTGAGGCATCGCAAGGTCCCCGAGCCCGACCCGCACTACGTCGATCTGGGAATGCTCTACCGGTTCGCCCAGCTGGAGCACGCCCGGGCGTCGGGGGCCGAAGGCCTGGTGCCGCTCCATGTCGCGGTGCGAGGGCACATGGGGACCGGCAAGGACCACGACATCGAGCAGTTCGCCGCCGCAATGGGTCTCCCCTACTTCCGGATTCCCCTCACCGGAGAGGTTCGCGACGTCACCCTGATCGGGTCCACCCGTCTCCACGGCGACGGAAAAGGGGGCACGGAAAGTCGCTGGGAGGACGGAGACATCACCCGTGCCCTGCGTGGTCCCTCCTTGCTGAACCTCTCTGAGTTGAACGCGGCCGGGGCCGAGACCCTGTTCGCGCTCCACGGCTTGCTCGACCGCTACTCATCGCTCGACTTGCCCACCGGTGAGACGGTGCGGCTGAGGCCTGACGTGCGGATCTTCGGGACGATGAACCCGACCGACCTCCGCGACTATGCGGGCACGCAGACACTGAACAAGGCGTTCGCCGATCGCTGGGTGATCTGGGAGAAGAACTTCCCCGGCGGAGACCAGGTCGAGGCCATGCTCACTCGCAGGTATCCGCGGTTGAAGGAGGAGTACGTGACGGCCATCGCCCGTCTCGCCGTCGAGGTGAACGCTTCCTTCGAGGCTCAGGACTCAGGAGTCAGGGTAGAGACACCCCTGTCGCTGCGCTCTGTGCTCGATCGCCTTCCCACCGGCCTGGTGGTTCACTCGGACCGCCCTGATCCCCTCCGGCAAGCCTGGGAGGAGTACGTGCTCCCCCACGTCGACCTCTTCGACCGGGACCATTACGAGACGGTGTGGAACGCGGTGGTGCGCAAAGGCCCGTCCGCCAAGCCGTTCTAACGTCGTTGTCCGGTACCTGAGTACCGTCGGGGGATGCCTTACGACTTGGGCAACCCCGAGCTAGATGCCAAGCTCGTCGAGCTCGTGTCGGCGGCCACGACCACGCAGCACCCCGAGCTCATCAACGAGCTGATCGTGACCGCCATCAAGCTGGGCAGAGACGGTGCTTCGCGGGCGGACCTGAAGCTGATCAACACTGCGCTGAAGGAGATGCGCTACTCGAACCTCGTCTTCGCCCGGCACAAAGAGCCGAAAGTGACCATCTATGGCTCGGCCCGGATCAAGGAGGGCGATCCCAACTACGCGTTGACCGAGGAGTTCGCCTCGATCATGGCCAAGAGTGGATGGGGCATCATCACCGGCGCAGGCCCGGGGATCATGGAGGCGGGCAGCCGCGGCGCAGGCATAGACCATGCCTATGGCGTGAACATCCGTCTCCCCTTCGAGGACGAGGTCCCCAAACACATCGCCCCCGAGCGAACGGTCAATTTCAAGTACTTCTTCACCCGCAAGCTCGGTTTTGTGAAGGAGGCACACGCCTTCGTCCTGCTCCCGGGTGGCTGGGGCACGCTCGACGAGACGTTCGAGCTGCTCACTCTGGTCCAGACAGGCAAGAGCGATCTCCACCCCGTGGTCTTGCTCGAAGCAGAGGGGACTGGCTATTGGGAGCCGATGATCGGGTTCATCGTGGAGCAGCAGCTTGATCGCGGGCTCATCAGCGAGTCGGACATGTCCCTTTTCTTCCAGACCACGGACGCCCAGGCCGCCGCCGAGCACATGTGGCATTTCTACGGCAACTACCACTCCTCCCGCTACTCGGGCGGAAGGCTGGTCCTGAGACTCAACGAGGAGCCTTCCGACGACACGATCGAGAAGCTCAACGCCGACTTCGCAGACATCGTCGTCGAAGGCAAGATCGAGAAGGTCGAGCCCAGCGTGGCCGAGTTGGAGGACACCGATGCGCTCCACCTGCACCGCATCGCCTTCGTGTTCGACCGCCGCCATTTCGGCCGTCTGCGGATGATGATCGACGCCCTCAACGACCTGGTGGTCGCCCCCAAACCTTCCCACCTGCCCGAGCCGATGACCGAAGAGCACGCAGAAAGACCCTGGTAGTGCGAGGTTTGGCCTGGGATTAAAACCCGGCCTCCGGCTACCATTGGGACGTGCGCGACATCCTTTCGGACCTGGTAGCCGAGCAACAGTTCCTCGATCAGTCCCTCCAGAGGATCCCCATCAAGATCTGGGACATGGTCACGCCGTCCAAGCCATGGACGGTGCGCGACACGATCGCCCATCTCGCCGATTACGAGGAGTTGGCCGCCGACACCATCGCCGGCGGGAAAATGCTCAAGCGTTGGCAGAACGCTCCGAAGCTCGGCCCGCTCCGCGCCGAGGCGATCAAGAAGGGCCGCAGCATGCGCCCTCAAGACGTGATCGAATGGTGGCGCGGCGGCAGGGCCAAGGTCGTGGAGCCGCTCTCGCACATGGAGCCGGACTCCAGGATCGACTGGATCGACGGTGACATGAGTGCCCGCACCTTCGCCACGTTCCGTCTCATGGAGACCTGGATGCACGGTCTCGACATCTACGCCACGCTTGGCATCGAGGTCGAAGACACCGCCCGGATCCGACACGTTTGCTGGCTGGGATGGAAGACCCTCCCCCACGCCTTCAAGCACGCCGGAGAGGACTACGAGCCAATCCGCGTCGAGGTCATCGGCCCCGGATACGCCAAGTGGGTCTACGGCCCCGAAGACACCGACGAGCTGATCAAGGGCTCGGCGTCGGATTGGGCCCGAATCGCGGTGCGGAGGATCAAGCCGAAGAAGACCAACCTCAAAGTCTCCGGCGAATACGCCGAGAAAGCGATGCAGGTAGCCAGGGCTTACCTTTGAGCCCCATCCCCCGCCTCGTGGGGATGATCCATCTTCTCCCGCTTCCCGGCTCACCCGGGTTCAAGGGCTCGATCGACGACGTCCTCGACTGCCGCGGCTGGCGATGCGGTGGCTCTGGCCGAAGCCGGATTCCCCGCGCTGCTCGTGGAGAACTTCGGTGACGTACCCTTTCACGCCGACTCATCCGACCCGGAGACGGTCGCCGCCATGGCGTTGGCGGCGCGAGTCGTACGCGATGCCACCGGGCTCCCGTTCGGCGTCAACGTGCTCCGCAATGACGCCCTCTCCGCTCTGGGCATCGCCGCCGTGACCGCGGCCGCCTTCATCCGGGTCAATGTGCTCACCGGGGTCATGTACACCGACCAGGGGCCGATCGTCGGGCGCGCCGACGAATTGGCCCGTCGCCGGGCGGCACTAGCCCCGGGCGTGGAGATCTGGGCTGATGTGCTGGTCAAGCACGCCACTCCCCCACCCGGTCTCGAGATCAGGCAAGCAGTGGAGGACACGATGAGTCGTGGCCTCGCCGACGCCGTGATCGTGTCGGGCGTCGGCACCGGGCTGGAGCCAGATCTGCAGGAGGCCGGGCTGGCGCGATCGGTCATGCCCAAAGGGACGCGGTTGGTGATCGGCTCTGGTGCCAGTGTCGACAACCTGGGCGCTTTGGCCGAGGTCGCCGACACAGTCATCGTCGGTTCGTACCTGAAACTGGACGGCGTTGCCAATGAATCTCTCGACCCCGGACGGGTTTCCGCCTTCATCGAGACGGCACGCCACCACGGTCTGGCCTGACTAAATAGGCCTCCGCCGTCGAGACGAGATCACACCGGTGTTGAAGCCGGCCAGATGCAGCTTCCCCGAGAATCGGGCGTGCTCGATCTTCAGACACCGATCCTGAACGACCTGCAACCCCGCAGCTGTCGCCTTGGCGGCAGCCTCGTCGTGACGGAGCCCCAACTGGAACCAGACCACCTTGGCCCCGATCGCGATCGCCTCATCGACGACATTGGGCAGCTCGTCGTGACGACGGAAGACATCGACGATGTCGGGGACAACCGGGAGGTCGGCCAGCGACGGATAGCTCTTGAGCCCGAGGATCTCGTCGTACATCGGGTTCACCGGGTACATCTCGAGATCGGTTCGGACCAAATAGGTGGCGACGAAGTTGGACGAGCGCAGGATGTTCGCCGACACGCCAACCAGGGCCACGGTCCGCGCCGATTGGATGATCTGGAGACGCTCCAACGCGCTTGCCTCGTGAAGGACGGTGGTCATTCCCCTTCCCCTTCCAGAGCTTGGCCAAGGTCCCAGAGGATGTCGTCGATGTCCTCCAACCCGACAGAGATCCGGATCATCTCGTCACCGACTCCCGCTGCTCGCCGCTCCTCCACCGGCACCTGCTGGTGGGTGGTGCTGGCAGGATGGATCACGAGTGTCTTGGCATCCCCGACATTGGCGAGATGGGAGGCGAGCTCGACTCGGGCGATGAACTCGGCGGCCTGGTCGAAGCCGCCTTTTACCCCGAACGTGAACACCGCGCCAGGGCCTTCCGGGACGTACTTGTTCGCAAGGTCGGTCCATGGGTTGTTAGGGAAGATCGGGTAGCGAACCCACGCCACGTCGGGGTGCCCTGAGAGGTACTCGGCAACCTTCCGTGCGTTCTCGGTGTGTCGGGCCATGCGCAGAGAGAGTGTCTCCAGACCAAGCAGGAGCACGAACGAGTTGAACGGCGAGAGAGCGGCACCGATATCGCGGAGGCTCTCCACCCGCGCCTTCATCAGAAAGGCGTACTCCCGGAAGTTCTCCCAGAACATGAGGTCGTGATAGGCAGGTGATGGCTCTGTGATCCCGGGGAAGTTGCCGTTGTCGTAGGGGAAGAGACCCGATTCGACGATCACCCCGGCGATGGCGACTCCGTGGCCGCCGATGAACTTGGTCGCAGAATGGACCACGATATCCGCCCCGTGCTCGATCGGCCGGCACAGATACGGAGTGGCGAAGGTGTTGTCCACGATCAGCGGTATCCCATTGTCGTGAGCGATATCGGCGATGGCGCTGATGTCGAGGATGTCGGCTGCCGGGTTCCCGATGGTCTCCCCATAGAGGGCCTTCGTCTTGGGTGTGATCGCGTCCTTGACGGCGCCGTGGTCTGAGATGTCGACGAAGGTGACGTTGATCCCCATGCGGCGCAGCGTGACGTCGAACTGGGTGAAGGTGCCGCCGTATAGCGATCGGGAGGCGACGATCTCATCACCTGCGTTGCACAGCGTGAAAATCGAGATCAGCTGCGCTGCCTGGCCCGACGAGGTCGCCAGTGCACCCAATCCCCCTTCCAGCGATGCCATCCGCTCCTCGAATGCTGCAGTGGTGGGGTTGCCGATCCGGGTGTAGATGTTGCCGAAGTTCTGCAGTGCGAACAGGTCGGCAGCCTGCTGGGCATCCTCGAAGACAAACGAGGTGGTGGCGTAGATCGGCATCGCCCTGGCACCGGTCTCGGGGTCCGGTCGCTGCCCGGCGTGTATCTGACGGGTGTCGAACCCGAATTCTCGATCTCTCATGACGGTTTCTCCTGTCTCTACGCGCTCTTCCGAGCACCGTGACGGATAGCCGTCCTCGGCCACTCATCGTTCAGGCATTGGCACCGTTCGAGTCGGTTGCCGCGGTTTCGCAGGGCCTGTCCCTCCACCGCTCTTGATGAGCGCGTCTTTCGCTTGGCGGAAAGTTAGCGAAATACGCCGTCTGGCTCCAACTTTCGGGCTGGGGGCCGGTAGCGCTAGTCCACATTGTCGATGGCATATAGTCCATTCGGCCCATACCCCAGTCTGCGACCTCCAACCAGACTTCCCCACCGGGTGATTTCGTAATGCGGGAACTTCCAAGAGACATTTTGATCGAGGTCATGGAGGACGTGATCGAGGACTTGCACGGTCACGTGCACCGGGTCTCCGATCTAGCCGTGAACCTCGGCATCGGCATCGGGCTCGGTGAGATCGAGCTCGATCGCCTGGCCCTGGCCGGGGTGCTGCACGACGTGGGCAAGATCCATCTCGATCCGGGCATCCTCGGCAAGCCGGGCCCGCTCGACCCCACCGAGCGGGAGCTGATGAACCGCCATCCGGAGCTCGGTTTCGCCATGACCCGCAACCGTCTCGACCCGAAGGTGGCAGAGGCGATCCTCTATCACCACGAGCGATACGACGGCCGTGGCTATCCCTTCGGCCTCTCTGGCGAGGAAATCCCGATCCTCAGCCGGATCATCCTCGTTGCCGACGCATTCGACGCGATGACCTCGACCCGCTCCTATCAGCAGGCCCTGCCTGTCGAGTTCGCGGTGACTGAGATTCGCAAACACGCCGGGACCCAGTTCGACCCGCACGTGGTCGATCTCTTCCTCGAGTTGGCCGCCATCAACCGGCTGCCGCTCGAGTTGTCCGCATAGCCAAGACCCCCCCTCGGCCCTTCGGGCCACTCCCCCCAAACGTCGCTTCGCTCCTGGCGGAAGAAATGCGGACCGAGCTTGTCACTGACCTCTGATACCTTCCGGATGTGGACTCGCTCGGCGCATTCACCCCGGCAACTCGCACGTGGTTCGAGGCCTCGTTCAACGAGCCAACGATGGCACAGGCCATGGGATGGCCGGCCATCGCCGATGGGGATCACACGCTGATCCATGCCCCCACCGGATCGGGAAAGACCCTGGCCGCCTTCCTGTGGACCCTCGATCGACTCCTGACAGAGCCTCAGCCCGAGAAGGCGAGTCGTTGCCGCGTCCTCTACATATCGCCGCTCAAGGCGCTGGCCCACGATGTCGAGCGCAATCTGAGGGCGCCGCTGGCCGGTATCCGCCATGCTTCGAGCCGCATCGGTGGCCCGACCCTGCCCAGCGTCGAAACGTTCATCCGCACCGGTGACACCCCACCCGATGCCCGGCAGCGCATGCGACGCAACCCGCCCGACATCCTGATCACGACTCCAGAATCGCTCTATCTCATACTCACCTCTGCGGCCCGCGAGATACTGCGGAGCGTTCGCTGGGTGATCGTCGACGAAGTGCACGCGGTGGCAGGCAGCAAGCGGGGCGCGCATCTCTCGATCTCACTCGAGCGTCTGGAGGAGATCACCGATGTCTCGCCGCAGCGGATCGGCCTCTCGGCCACGCAGCGCCCGCTGGAGGACATCGGACGGTTCCTCGGCGGCGGGACCGTCGACGACGGCGGGACTTGGGTCCCACGCCCGGTCACCCTCATAGACGTGCCGCATGAACGTGACCTGGACATCCAGATTGTGGTGCCGGTCGAAGACATGAACGAGCCGGGCGACCCCGACCCTCTCGACCCCGATCAGCAGTCGACTCGATCCATCTGGCCCGCGGTCTATCCCCGGTTGCTGGAGCAAATCCAGGCCCATCGCAGCACGATCGTGTTCGCCAATTCGCGTCGGCTTGCGGAGCGTCTTTGCTCCGAGATCAACAACCTGGCGGGCGAGGAAGTGGCCAAGGCCCATCATGGCTCGGTGGCCCGTGAGCAGAGGCTCCTCACAGAGGAAGCGTTGAAGCGCGGCGATCTCCGAGCGGTAGTCGCCACTTCATCTCTCGAGCTCGGCATCGACATGGGAGCGGTAGATCTGGTGCTCCAGGTCGAGGCCCCGACATCGGTTGCCTCCGGGCTGCAGAGGGTCGGCCGCTCGGGCCACCAGGTTGGCGGCGTCTCCAAGGCGCGCATCTACCCGAAATACCGGGGCGACCTCCTGGTTTCGGCCGTCGTCGCCAATCAGATGCTGGAGCGACAGGTCGAGAGCACCAAGATCCCGGCCAACCCACTCGATGTCCTCTCCCAGCAATTGGTGGCCAGGGTCGTTGCAGGCCCGACCAGTGCCGACGCCCTGTACGAGATGGCGACGAGGGCGGCGCCGTACTCGGGGCTGAGCCGGGCCGTCTTCGACGAGACGCTCGACATGTTGGCGGGCCGCTACCCCTCTGACCTTTTCGCAGAGTTGAGACCCCGCATCAACTGGGATCGGGTGACAGGCGAGGTGACGGCCCGGCCCGGGTCGCTCCAACTGGCTGTCACCAACGCAGGCACCATCCCGGATCGCGGTCTGTACCGCGTCACCCTCCCTGATGGCAGCCGGGTAGGTGAGCTCGACGAGGAGATGGTCTACGAGTCGCGCGAGGGAGACGTCTTCCTGCTCGGCAGCACGGCCTGGCGGATCTCACAGATCGGCCACGATCGAGTCGAGGTCGTGCCCGCGCCGGCCGAAGGGGCTGCCCGGATGCCCTTCTGGCATGGCGACTCTATGGGGCGGTCGATAGAAACCGGCAGGGCGGTCGGAGCCTTTGTCCGCCAGACGGGACGTCTCGACCCGGAAGAGGCCCACGAGGACCTCGTGACTCGCTTCCACCTGGACGAGCTGGCCGCGAGAAATCTCGTCGGTTATCTCACAGAGGAGCGGGAGGCGACTGGGGTGCTGCCCACTGACCAGACGCTCGTCGTCGAGCGTTTTCGTGACGAGATTGGGGATTGGAGACTCGTCCTGCTCTCTCCTCTCGGGGCCCGGGTCCACGCTCCGTGGGCAATGGCGCTGCGTCATCGGTTCCGGGACCGGTACGGGGTGGATGTCGACGCCATTTGGTCAGATGACGGGATCGCGTTCCGTTTCCCCGATGCCGACAACCCGCCCGGCGCCGAGGACCTCCTGCTCGATCCTGAAGATGTCGAGGCCTTGCTGCTCGAGCACCTTGGTGACACGGCACTGTTCGCTGCCCGCTTCCGGGAGGCGGCCGGGCGCTCCCTGCTCCTCCCACGGCGCCGACCCGGCGAGCGGACGCCGCTCTGGCTGCAGCGCCGCCGATCCGCCGACCTGCTCGGGGTGGCCAAGCAATTCGGTTCCTTCCCGATCATGCTCGAGGTGTACCGGGAGATCCTCCAGGACGACTTCGACCTGCCCTCTTTGATCGAAGTCCTGACCGACATACGGGGGCGTCGCATCAGGATCGCGTCCGTCGACCTCGACTCACCGAGCCCATTCGCCTCCTCGTTGCTCTTCTCATTCATCGCCGCATTCCTCTATGAGGCCGACGCTCCTCTGGCCGAACGCCGGGCGGCGGCCATGACGCTCGATCGCGACCTGCTTCGTGAGCTGCTCGGCGAGGGGGAGCTTCGCGAGCTGATCGACCCCGAGGTGGTCGCTGCGGTAGAGCTCGAATTGCAGTATCTGACCGAGCCGCGACGTGTGAAGCGAGCGGATGGGGTCCATGACATGCTGAGAGACCTCGGCCCACTGACCGTCCAGGATCTCGAGGTGCGCACCGATGGGCTCGACATCCCGTCAGTGCTGAGCGAGCTCACCGACCAGCGGAGGGTCGTCGAGATCACCCATGCCGGCGTGACGCGGTGGGCCGCAATCGAGGACGTGTCGAGGCTGCGCGATGCCCTCGGTGTCCAACCACCCGCCGGGATTCCGCATGTCTTCCTCGAGCCGGTGGATGATCCCCTCGGTGACGTTGTCGGGCGGTTTGCTCGAACCCACGGGCCGTTCACTGCGGGCGACGCCGCCGGCGCCCTCGCCGTCCCCACTGCCATCGTCGAGACGATCCTCCAACAGCTGGAGGCCTCGGGGCGGGTCGATGTTGGCGCATTCCGACCGGGCGGGCAGGGACGGGAGTGGATCGACCGCGAGGTGCTGAGACGGCTCAAACGTCGATCCCTGGCCGTATTGCGGCGGGAGATAGAGCCGGTGCCTCCAGCCTCCCTTGCTGCGTTCAACATTGCCTGGCAAGGGGTGCGAGACGATCCTCCGTCGAGCTCGACGGCCCTCACCGATGCGATCGCGCGGCTCACGGGCGCGGTGATTCCGGCCTCCGTGCTCGAGCGCGACGTCCTCGCCTCACGGGTCACCGAGCCGGCTTCCCACCTCGATCGGCTCCTCCTCGATGGCGACCTCGTATGGGTGGGTCATGATTCGTTAGGGCCGGGCGACGGCAAGCTCGCCCTGTACCCGCGATCCGGTCTCGGGTTGCTGTGGAGAGGCCCCGGTGAGATGCCGCAGGGGCCTGAGGCCGAATCGATCCATGACTTCCTGGACACCAGGGGGGCCAGCTTCTTCCGGGACATCTACACCGGCACCGGAGGTGGCGACCCGGTGGCCCTGCTCGACCATCTCTGGGACATGGTCTGGTCAGGACATGTCACCAACGACACCCTGGCACCGCTCCGTGCTTTCATCCAACAGCGCAGCACGAGACGAACCGGTCGTCCGGGGCTCTCTTCTCAATTCCCGGCCCATGCGGGCGGGCGCTGGTCGCTGACGGGCCAGCTCGTGGGTGGAGAGGTGAGCGACACTGAGCGACACGCCGCCTGGGCTCACCTGCTCCTCGATAGGCATGGGGTCGTGACCCGGAGCGCCATCCTCGCCGAGGGCTATCCCGGCGGGTTCAGCGCCCTCTATCCGGTGTTCTCCCACCTGGAAGAGACGGGCAGGGTGCGTAGGGGATACTTCGTCGAGGGTCTCGGGGGCTCACAGTTCGCACTCCCAGGAGCGGTCGATCGACTGCGCACAGATCCGGCTCGTCAGCTGACGGTCCTCGCCGCTACCGACCCGGCCAACCCTTACGGTGCCGCACTCCCCTGGCCAGAGGTCGAAGAGGCGCGACTGGCTCGCGATGCCGGTGCCTACGTGTTCTTGTGGGAGGGCCAGTTGCTCGGCTACCTGGACCGTGGCCGGAGGCACTTGACCGTCCTGGCCGAAGACATGTCGATCTATGGCAACCTCGGCCGAGGGCTCTCTGAGATCGCCGCCCGGCACCGTCGCACGACTGTGAACACCGTCAACGGACGGCCCGCTCCCGCCTCACCTATCGCTCCCGCCCTGGCGGAGTGGGGATTCGCCACCGCCCCGAGGGGCCTCACCTATCGCGGCTGAGGCTCGAGGATCTCGTAGGTCGTCGAGCGCAGCGCCGGCCGGCGCCTTGCTGCCTCGATCACTTCCCGGAACTCCAGTGGCGTGACCTCCTGCCCGTGTGCGGCCCCGGCCGAGCGGGTGATTATCTCGCCCATCAGGGTCCCACCGAGATCGTTGCATCCAGCGTCGAGCAGACGCCTCCCCCCATCGAGGCCGAGCTTGACCCAGGAAGCCTGGATGTTTGGCACCAGCCCGTCGAGAGCGATCCGGGACACGGCATGTATGAGCACCACCTCGTCCCAGGTGGGCCCGGGACGGGCTCTGCCCCTGAGGAAGATCGGCGATCCCATGTGGACGAAGGGCAGCGGCACCATCTCGGTAAACCCGCCGGTCCGGCGCTGGATGACGCGGATCACCTCGAGATGATTGGCCCATGACCGCGGGTGGTCGATATGGCCGAACATGATCGTCGAAGTGGCCCGCAGTCCCAGTTCGTGGGCGGTGATCATCACCTCGGCCCACTGGGAAGTCCGGATCTTGTCAGGGCAGAGATGGGCCCGTACGTCGTCGTCCAGGATCTCGGCGGCGGTCCCCGGAAGCGTGCCCAGACCCGCCGCCTTCAACTCCTCGAGAAAGCGACGTACCGGTATCCCGAGGGTCTCGGCCCCCTGCCAAACCTCGAGCGGGGTGAAGCCATGGATATGCATGTCGGGCAGCTCCGACTTGATCGCATTGACGACATCGACGTAGAAGTTGCCGGTGAAATCGGGATGAATGCCGCCCTGGAGCGTCACCTCGGTGGCACCCCGCCCCCAGGCCTCGACGGCCCGCTCCACGATCTCGTCCAATCCCATCAAATAGGGCTCACCCCTGAGATTGAGGCTGCGCGGCCCTTTGGAGAAGGCGCAAAAGCCACACTTGAAGTAGCAGAGATTGGTGTAGTTGATGTTCCGGTTCACCACATAGGTGACCGTGTCCCCGGTCGCCCGCTCCCTGAGGATGTCGGCGACGTGGGCGACGGCATCGACCTGATCCCCTCTGGCGTGGAATAGTGCTTCGACCTCGTCTGTCGTCGGCGCGATGCCCTCCAGCGAGCGCTCGAGTATGGGCGCCAGCTCCGCCGCCGACCCGGGAAACGAGGTGGCCGACCCGTCGATCCAGGTTCTGTCCAGCCACTCCGCCGAAAGACGATCGCGGGGCACCGGTGGCGGGAGGTCCTTCCCGGGCGCCCACTCATATCGTGGCCGGGCCACGCCTGAACCGTCGACCTGGCTCAGCCAGGCAGCGAACGTGTCGGCGGGCAGCACACCGCGGGCCTCGTCGATCTCGATGCCCGGAGGGAAAGCGGTCCTCTCCACGAGACGTCGATCACCGAGGGCCGCGCGTAGCTCGCCAATCCCTTCCACGTCCCAATCGCGCAGCAGCAGATCGGTCGCCCCATGGTCTACCGCCCTCAGAGCCTGGGAGACATCATCGACGAAAACGGACGTCGAGAAGTCGACTCCGGGCAAGGAGGACAGCGCAGCGATCTCGGAGATCTCCGATCGTGTGGTGCGTGCGAAGCACGCCCTCGACCTGGCCAGTGCGTCCAGAATCGATTCCCGGGAACCCTCGGCAACGACGGTCAGACGCCATCCTGGAACTCCTCGCTCGGCGAGGCTCAGCGCCTCTTTGGGTTCGACGACCCAAGCATCAGGGTCCACGTCGGTCACGCTCTCCGACACCACCAGAACACCGGACTTGTGGGCCGCAGTCAGCTCTGCGGAAGTGGGCGACAGCATCTCGATTGAGGTCGTTCCCTCCCGACGTCTGCTGGTCGCCGTTGGTTCGGCCAGCTTCTCGGCCGGACGCACTCTGAGAAACGTGATCGTCATCTTGCTCCTGATGTCTCCGGGATGAGTGCCAGACCGTCTTTGTCGGCGGCCGCCACCACATCTGTGTACAACCCTGCGTCGATCCAATCCTCGTCGATGTAATCCGGATAGACGGGTAGACGTGGTCGCAACGTGAAACCGGCTTCCTCTGTCCGGCCCCGTAGCTCGTCGAGATGGGGCCAGGGCGCTTCGGGATTCACCCAGTCGATCGTGAGCGGGGAGACGCCTCCCCAGTCGTTGATCCCGGCCTCCAGGTATATCTCGAATTGCTCGGTCAGGTTTGGCGGCACCTGGACATTGGCTTCAGGGCCCATGATCCATCGAGCCAGTGCGACGACACGGGCAAACCAGCGGGGCACCGGCTCGGCCGAGTGCCGCATGGGAGTGTCGGCCTTGGCCCTGAAGTTCTGGATGATGACCTCCTGGATCGCCCCGGTGGCCTGGCCAAGCTCTTGCAGGGCGAACAGTGAATCGATGATCTCGCTTCTGGTCTCCCCGATCCCGACCAGGATCCCGGTGGTGAATGGGACCTTCGCCCGACCCGCTGCCTCGATGGTCGCCACCCGGCGAGCAGGGTCCTTGGAAAGAGTCCCGTGATGGGGCATTCCGGGCTCCATGAGCCGGGGTGAGATGTTCTCCAGCATCATCCCCATCGACGGATTGGTCGGGCGCAGAAGTGTCATGTCGTCATCGTCGAGCAGGCCAGGGTTGGCGTGGGGGAAGAGAGATGTTTCCGAGCGCACCATCGCCGACATCTCGGCCACGTATTCGATCGTCGAGTGCAGACCACGGGCAGAAAGGAACGAGGCGGCCTGGGGCCAGCGCTCCTCGGGCCGGTCGCCCAGGGTGAACAGCGCCTCGGTGCAGCCTGCCTCGTCCCCCGCCCGAGCGATCGCAAGGACCTCGTCGGACTCGAGATACATCCCTCCGGCCCCCGGTGGCTTGGCAAAGGTGCAATACGTGCAGCGGTCGCGGCACAACGTGGTGAGGGGGATGAACACCTTCCGGCTGTAGGTCACTACCGGCCCACGTCCCTCGTCACGCAGCGCCCGGGCGTGGGCGAAGAGCGCGCCGTCGTCGACGCCCCCTTCTAGATAGCGAAGGGCCAGGTCGGGGTCGGGTGCCGGGTGGTGGGTCATGGCTCTTTGACTCATCAGCTCAGGCTATGCCCGACGAAGACGCCTCACTCATCCCTCCGTCGACCGGAAGCGTGATACCGGTTATCCAGTCGGCGGCGTCTGACGCCAGGAACACGATGACGCGGGCGACGTCTTCCGGTGTTCCCAAACGCCCCAGAGGATGCATCCCCGCCGCCGTCGCCTCGTCCTGCCACAGCATCTCCGAGAGCCTCGTCTTGACCACGCCAGGGGCAACGGCATTGACCCGGATCGACGGCGCCAATTCCAAGGCGAGCTGTCGGGTCATGTGGACCAGACCTGCCTTGGAGACGTTATAGGCGCCGGTGATCGGGCTTGGTCGCAGACCACCTACCGAGGAGACGTTGACTATGGAACCCCCGCTTTTCTCCATCGATGCCCGGTATGCCGCTCTGACCCAAAGCAAAGGGGCCCTCAGGTTGACCGCCCAGGTCTTGTCCAGAGCGCCCAGGTCCACGTCCATCAGAGGTCCGGCCGATGGGTTGGTGCCGGCGTTGTTGATGAGGATGTCGCACGACCCGAAGCGCTCCACAGTGGCTGCCACCGCCTCATCGGCGGATTCCTCAGAATCTGCCCGGGCCGGGAGCGCGAGCACTATCCCCTCGTCCACCCCGGAATCGATCAACTCGGACGCCGCTGTCTGGATGTTCTCCGGTTTGCGGGAAGTGATCGTGATGCCGGCGGCCCCACTCCTGGCAAACTCGGCCGCGGTCGCCTGCCCGATGCCGCGGCTGGCACCGGTTACGAGCACGACCTTTCCCTCGACTGATACGTCCATGCTCAGTGACCGCCCCTCCGCACTCCGCCGTATTTCATCCTCGTGTCGGACATCGAAGCCGCCTGCCGCTCGTCGTCGTTGACACCGGCGTCGACGATCTCGCCGACAAAGAAGGTATGGGTCCCGAGATCGATGGAATGTCGGACTTCGCAGTCCATCCAGGCCAGCGATTCTTCGAATATCGGCGCACCGGTCGCACCCGGGCGGACCGGCCGGCCATTGAGCATGCCGTCCTCCCTCGTCGCAGGCTTGGAGAACTTGACGAATACACGCGTGTCGTCTGACGGCCACAGATTCACCGTGAATGATCCTCCGTCGGTGATCAGACGATGTGTCACCGCCTTGTTGTCGACGCCAACTCCGATGAGCACGGGTTCCATCGAGACCTGCGTGACCCACGACGCGGTCATGCCGTTCCACTCATCCCCGGACGCCGAGCCGATCAAAGCCAGGGCGTTGGGGATCTTCCAGGTGACCTTGTTGATGAGTTCCGGGTCCAATTGGCTCGCATGGGCAAAAGCGGTGCCGACACCCTAATCTCAGCCGGGTGCGCATCCTGATCGCCACGACCGGGGTACTTCCAGCAGCCCCGGTAGCCGACCTGTGCCGGCGTCTCATTGCCGACGAAGGAAGTGTCACGGTCATGACCGTGGTGAGGGTCCCCCGCTCCTTTCTCGAGTCGCTGGACGACGACGTCCGCCGGTCGTTCCTCGACGACGCACCGATTGGCTCATCCGATGCGGAGGCCAAGGCGGCGCGATACCTGGAGGAGCGGGGCCAGAAGGCGGTGGAGCCGATCGTGGCCGGGCTGCACGCCGTCGGGCTCGACACCGACGTCCGATTCGTCGAAGGCGACGACCCGGCCGAGGCCATCATCAATACGGCTGACGAAGCGGGGGCCGACCTGGTGATGATGGGGGCGACCCGCCGTCTCTTCACCGAAGAGGCCTGGCGAAGCGTGTCCGCCCGCGTGATGGACAAGTCGCATCTGCCGGTGCTCTTGGTCCCCGGCACGCGCTTCGACGACACGTCGGAGATGCCTGCTTTGGAGATCTAGATCTGAAAGCCGTGTGCATCTACCCACCCGTGCGGTGGCTGTGTGCACGCGCGAATCTGTCACACCCTCTTCGTACCTTGTCCACCATGAATGTTTCTCCATGGTGTGAGCACAAGCCGGTGTGGGTCGGGCGCGTTGCAGTGACCGCCTGTGCCGATTGCGGGACCATCGATTGGTTCTCGGACGGCGGTCCGGTGGATCACGCCGAGGCTATGGCTTACTTGTTTGGCAGCTATGACCTGATCGGTCACCTCGACGCGTTGGGCGGGCCGACGTCGAGCGTCCTCGCCTACGCCGCTCCCAATCCCAGAAAGCGAAAGAACCTGGACGCTCTGCCCAAGAATGTGTGGCTCGAGGTCGGGCCACGTCTCTGGCTGTCTCACGACGGTGACGTGCTGCTGCTGGCTACGGATCACCAGTTGCTGATCGAGAACCTGACCCGGGGTGCGTGATGCCCGAGGTCAGGCGCTTGCTGCCTGGATGAACTGCGTCTGGTACAGAGAGGCATAGAGCCCGTCGGCGGCGACCAGGGAAGCGTGGGTCCCCTGCTCGGCGATCTCACCATCGTCGATCACCAGGATCTGATCGGCCGCACGCACCGTCGACAAGCGATGGGCGATCACGATCGAGGTCCGGCCCTCCATGACCTTCTCCAGCGCCTCCTGGATGAGGGCTTCGGATCTGGAGTCGAGATGGGAGGTCGCCTCGTCCAGGATCAGGATCTTCGGATCCTCCAGCAGCACCCTGGCGATGGCGATTCGCTGCTTCTCCCCTCCGGACAGCCGATAGCCCCTCTCCCCCACCACGGTCTCGTAGCCATCGGCCAGCTGGGAAATCATCTCGTGGATGTTGGCTGCTCTCGCCGCCTCCTCGATCTCGGCCTGTGTCGCTTCGGGCTTGGCGTACCTGAGATTGGCGGCGATGGTGTCGTGAAAAAGGTAGGTCTCCTGGGTGACCACCCCGACCGCCGCAGCAAGTTCTTTCAGTGCGACGTTTCTCACGTCGTTCCCGTCCACCCGAACCGCGCCCTCGGTGACGTCATAGAGCCGCGGGATGAGATAGGAGATGGTGGTCTTCCCTGCCCCGGATGGCCCGACCAGTGCAGTCAAGGTTCCTGGCTCGGCCACGAAATCGACCTGATGCAAGGCCCACTCCCTGGTGCCGGCTCTGGTGGGGGCAACCTGTTCGGGTGCGGCCCGCCTCCAGCGTCTGACCGCGGCGAGGCCCTCCGGGCCGTCGCCCTGATAGCGAAATGAGACGTCTGCAAACTCGACCCGGCCTCGCACGTGCCCCATGGGCACCGGGGAGGAAGGGTCAGGGATGTCGGTCTCGAGATCGAGTACCTCGAAGACCCTCTCAAAAGAGACCAGAGAGGTGGCGAACTCGACCCTGGAGTTGGTGATGGCCGACAGCGGCCCGTAGAACTGGGTGAGCAGGGCAGCGAAGGTGACGATCTGGCCGACATCGATCTCACCGTTGATCACGAGCAAACCGCCAACCCAGAAAACGGCAGCGGTCCCCACGGCCGAGACGAGGCCCAACGCGGCGAAGAAACCCCGGCCCACCATCGATCGCTTGACAGAGGAGTCGCGGACGAGGCCGGCCTGATCAGTGAAACGCTTGGCCTCCTCCTCCCAGCGGCCGAAGAGCCGGACCAGCATCGCCCCGCTGACGTTGAACGTCTCCTGGAGGATGCCGGACATCTTGGCCTCGTGCTCCATCAGGTCCTGGGTGACCCGTTTCAGGACTTTGGCCACCCGACGGGCTGGTATCACGAAGAGGGGCAGTGCCGCCACGGCGAGAAGGGTGAGCCGCCAGTCGATGGCGATCATCGTGGCCAGGATGAACACGACGGAGACCACATTGGAGACGATGGAGACAAAGGTTCCGGTGATAGCCGATTGAGCACCCTCCACGTCGCTGTTGAGCCGGCTCATCAGCTCCCCGGTCTTGGTGGCGGTGAAGAAGCGGAGTGACATCCGCTGCAGGTGCTCGTAGAGCTCGCGCCGGAGATCGAAGATGATCCCCTCACCGACATTCGACGACCACCATCGCTGGGCCACACCGACCAGGGCACTCACCACCGGGACCACGATCATGCCGAGCCCGAGCAGGGTCAGCTGCCCGATGTCACCGTCGCCTGTCACCGCGTCGATGAGCCGCCCCATAAGTATGGGTGGCACCACCCCGAGGCCCGAGATGATGAGGATCGTGACCAGGACCCCGATGAGACCGGAAAGATAGGGTCGGCCGTAAGACCAGACGCGTCGTAGCAGAGCCCGGTCGAGGTCGGGTTTGTCCTGTTCCTCGTCGTATTGCAGGTAGCTCCACCAGCCACCGGAGTGATAGATGCCTGGCCTCCAGATCGGCCAGCGAAGGTTATCCGGGGGTAGTGCCTAGCTCCGAGAGCGGGACGAGCTCCACCACCATCTCCTGGAGGGCCGCGGGGGCGACGTATGAGCGACCGAACAGCTCGTATCTGTACTCGCCGTCGTACCAGACCATGGTTGTGCCGTTCGACGCCTCGAGGGACCAGACGGGCCGCCCGGAGACTGTGGTGACGGCGCAGACCTCGGTGCTTCTGTCCGCGAACCTCTCACACGAGTTGTCGGCGCCAGGTGAGGCAACCTCGGCCGCCGCTTCGGGATCGACCGAGACACTCATGATGATCATCTGGGCCACGGAGCGAGACCTGGTGTATGGCTCAGATGACCAGATGCCGAAAGCGGCTACAGGATCGTCCGCCAGATCACCTCTCTCGTCGAATACGACCTGTGACGTCACGTACTCCGACAGGTAGGGAGTCGATGTCGGGAACTTGACATCGGGTAGGAGAGCAGCGATCTCGGCACGGCTCGCCTGTATGAACAGGTCGCCGGCACGGCGGGCGAAGACTGCCACCTTCAGTGCAGCGGGATCGGCGATAGACCCGGCATTGAGCTCGTCGTTGAACCATTTCAAGACATTTGCGTCCACGACGATGGGAACAGTCGTGGCCACAGTCGTGGTCGTCACCACGGTCGGCTCGCCGATCCACCCGGAGCTGCGCTGACCAAGGGACGTGAAGGGCGCGTCACCGCACGCGGTCAGCACGAAGACCGCGACCAGGACCGTTGCCATGTGAGCACGGATGCGCAAATTCCCTCCGAGTCGCATTGCCCCCAACTCGGCCTGGGGACGTGTACGTCTTGTCAACGAGCGGCTCTGCTCGCGGGTTCCCCGCAAATCGACGCGGGTTCCCAGGGACAGTATGGATCCAAGTGGATCCGTTGACGGTAACACCGGGTTCCTTATCCTCCTGGTTGTGCGTCGATCCACGCTTGTCACCGATTCCTACCCCGAGCACCCAGCGCTCGATACCGCGGTGAGTCACGCCGCCCTCGGCGCTGTAGCCCGGGGCGAGATCGACGGTCTCATCCGGCTGCACGTCCCTAGCCCCGTGGTTGCTTTCGGCGCCGTCGATCGCGTTCAGCCCGGCTACGCCCAGGCGGTCCGAGTCGCCAAGGCGAACGGCTTTGAGGCGGTCGAGCGTCTCGCCGGAGGCCGGGCGGCCGTATTCCACCAGCAGACGCTGGCATTCGCTTGGGCCACTCCAGAGGAAGAGCCAAGGGCCGGGATCACGGAGAGGTTCGAGCTGGTCGCCGGCATCATGGTCGATGCCTTTCGAGCGCCTCGGGATCGACGCACGTATCGGGGAGCTCCGCGGTGAGTACTGCCCGGGGAAGTGGTCCGTCAACGTCGGTGGGCGAGTCAAGGTGATGGGTGTCGGTCAACGTCTGGTTCGTGGCGCCGCTCATGTCGGCGGTGTGGTCGTCGTCGATGATGGGGAGCGGATCAGGGACGTCCTCATCCCCGTCTATCGGGCGCTTGAACTGGACTGGGATCCACGCACCACCGGCGCCCTGGCTGACCGCGCCCCGGGACTAGACAACGAAAAGGTCTCGACCGCGATCATCGCCGCCTTGTCCAGGCATTTCGAGCTGGTGCCCGAGGCGATGCCCGCCTCCGTGATGGAAGAGGCGCACGGGCTCGTCGGCGAGCATCTCCCGCGGGTGGCCTGATGCGGGTCCTCGTCCTCAACGGCCCGAATTTGAACCTGCTGGGCACCCGGGAGCCGGAGGTCTACGGAGACACCACATTGGAGGATCTCGAGGGGCTCATCGAGGGCTGGAGTGCCGACCTGGGCATCGAGACGCGGCTGACCCAGTCGAATCACGAGGGCGAATTGGTGGACGCGATCCACCAGGCGGACGGCGTCGACGGGCTGATAATCAACCCCGGTGCCTTGACTCACACCTCCCGATCGATCGGGGATGCGATCTCATCTGTGGGCTTGCCGGCCGTGGAGGTCCACATCTCCAACATCAAACAGCGCGAGCCCTGGCGTGCCACTTCCCTGGTGGCTGCGAGTTGTGTTCGAACGATATTTGGCCGTGGGACAGGTGGCTATCAGGACGCGCTTCGGCATCTCCAGAACCGGGCCGCCACACCGTTCGACACCGTCGGCTACGGGCCGCATCGCGACAATGTCGGCGACATCCGCCGTCCCACGGACGATGCATCGGGGATTGTCATCTTGATTCACGGCGGTCTCTGGCGTCAGGAATACGAGCGCGACAGCACCGAGACACTCGCCGTCGACCTGACCGGACGTGGGTACGTCACCTGGAATATCGAATACCGGCGAGGAGCGGACGGGGGCTGGCCCGGGTCCGCGCACGATGTCGTGTCCGCGGTCGACTTCATAGCCAGAGAGATGCCGGGAATGCCGGTCGGGATAGTTGGGCACTCGGCCGGAGGTCACCTCAGGTCTGTGGGCTGCGTCCCGCCGGGAAGATGCCATTGCGTTGACGGTGGGTCTGGCGCCGATCACAGACCTGGTCGCCATGGCGGGTTCCGGAGCTGCCGGATCCCGGGAAGCCAAACGTTTGCTGGATTCGGGCGCCCCTCCAACCGCCGAGCCAATCGCGGGCAAGACGCTCCTTGTCCACGGGGAGGACGATGAGATCGTCCCTGCGTCACACACCACCCGTCTGTCCACAGACTCCCTGATCGAAGTCGTGCCGGGGTTGGGTCATTTCCACATGCTCGACCCCAACAGGGGTCATTGGCCACTGGTAGTGGCCGGGTTGGGGAAAGCTCTGGTCTGACTCGATCCGAGTTGCCTCAGTTATCCACAGATCGGTATGGTCTGCGCCGGGCTGTGGTCATCCTGCGCTGTGCGCGGGCCTCGAGCCACGGTGGAGTCAACTTCATATGCGTTTGAGACGCCTCTCGTTTATCGCTGGATGGGCGGCAGTCGCATTGCTGGCAGTGGCCGGTTTTGCGGCGTTTGGTACTTCGGGCAGTACTCGAGCCGAACTCGAATTCGACGCGACCGAACCCGGTCTCGGCCACAGCACCGGCGCTCAGGCTGGATTCAACTTTGCAGTCCTCGCCGGCCAGGGCACTGCGGCCGGGGGCGATGCCGCTGCCACCCCCACCACGGTCGCCGCCGAGGAGGCAACAACTCCCGGCGAGCAGTCAACCGGGACCATCGCCTCGGACGAGTCGGGGTGGCTCTCCCAGGTCCAGGTTCGTGCCCTCGTCGCCGAGTACTTCGCCGCAGAGGACGTCAACAAGGCGGTCCGTGTCGCCTGGTGCGAGTCCCGCTTCAACCCGACCTCGACGAATCTCCGCACCGGTGCGGTTGGGCTGTTCCAGCACCTTCCCAAGTACTGGGCCGAGAGGGCGGAGAACGCAGGATTCCCCGATGCCGATCCGACCGACCCCGAGGCCTCGACGGCCGCCGCGGCGTGGGCCATCTACAACGAGGGCGGCTGGGACACGTTCGCCTGTCGCGGCTGAGGAGCGCGGCAGAGCTGAGATGAACGGCCTCAACGTCCTTGGGGGCGATCTCGACCCTTGTGGCATGGACCCGCTCACCGGGTTCTACCGTGACGGTGATTGCACCACGGGCGTCGAAGACGTTGGCAGCCACACCGTGTCCGCGGTCGTCACTGCGGAGTTCCTCGATCACCAGCGCGAGATCGGCAATGACCTGACCCAGCCGATGCCAGAGTTTCGATTCCCGGGTCTCGTCCCGGGCGACAGGTGGTGTGTGACTGCGATGAACTGGTTGAGAGCTCATTACGACGGGAAGGCGGCGCCGGTCGTTCTGGCATCCACACACGAGAGGGCACTCGAGGTGATCCCGCTCGACGTCCTCCAGGAGTACGCCGTCGACGTCCCGCCAGACCCCGGCGCCCTCGAGATCTGAGCTCTGACCCGAAGGCCGGTCCCCGGGTGAAGCAATGTCGGCCCGGTACGATTTGCACAGTGAACAGGCGATTGGGCGCACTCCTCGTCACCTCGATGGTGATGCTTGCCTGCGCCTCGACGCCGCCGGAGCGCAGCTCCCTGCCGGATGTCGACGAGGCGCTCGATCCGCCCGCGCAGTGCACATTCCTGGTCGGGGAACCGCAGGGCGTCCTTGTCCAAGAGGTCACGCCTGATTCGGCAGCCGACGGGCTCTTGATCGTTGGCGACGTGATCGTGGCCTTCGACAACCAGCCCACACTCGATTCGGAGTCCTTGCTCTCCGTTCTGGGCGAAAAGGAGGTCGGCGATGTCGTGGAGATCTCGGTCCTGCGAGGGGACGAGGAGACGGAACAGACGCTGACCCTGGGTGACGCCTCCGGAGAGCCAAGGATCGGAGTCATGATCAGGACCCAATATCAGGCCATGGAGGCAGCCGATATCGACACGGAGGTCGAGTCGGGGCCGCTGACGCGTCCCATCTCCATCTCAGGCCTCATCTATCTGTTCGACGCCGGGAGCAACGTCTGGGAGCGCACGGAAGTCGAGATAGCCGATGAAGTGAACTGGGTTGCCACGACCGCCGGCCTCTACGGGATGCAGGATGAAGTCATCTCGGACCTGGTCTCGGGCGAAGAGATCCCCCATGATGGGTTCGAGGGATGGGAGCCGATCAGGGTGATCGGGTCAGCCGGCGAGGACCTCATCCTGGTCGTGACCCAGGAGGTGCCTGACGAACCCGAACGGGTAGCCGTCGGCGTTTCGCGGTTCAACCCCTCCACGGCGCAGACCGTGTGGACTCAGCCGGTCGTGGAAGGATTCGGCATCCCGATCCAGGCGCTGGGGTCTGCCGACGGTGAGGCCATCGCCGTGGTCGGTGTAGACGAGGGAGGCTCTGAGATCACGGGTGTCGACGTGTGGGACGGTGACGGGATCCCACGCGGGATGGAGGACCTGTTGGCCCTTGGGACCCCGGTCGGATGGATGGATGAGGAATCGTTGCTGTTCCGGACCGATGTCGATGTCGCTTCCTTGCTCACCGTGCCCGGCGGTGACGTTGAGGAGATAACGCTGGAGCCTGCCATCGCCGGCCTTCCGCTGTTCCCGGTCGGCGACGGTCAGGGAGTCCTTGCACTCGACAATCAGTCCTTCGTCCTCGACGACGTCACCCTGGTCGGGGACCTGCAAGTCCTCGCCGAGGACTGCGGCTTCAGTCGTGTAGGCGAGCCAGGCTGGAACCCCTAGCCCTAATCCCCATCGATCGTCTGTGGGCTGTTGGTGGTCGACGCCACCTCGCGCCCGGAGCGTTCCAAGGCGACACGCTGGCGCTCCCCGGCCACCTCGTCGGACACCGCCTGCCACCCAGTCGGCTCACGCATGGTCTGTGAGCCGGGCGCACTCTCCATGATCTCGGCGACCTCATCGCCGGAGATCGTCTTCTTCTCTTCCAGGACTGCTGCCAGCTCCAGGATCTTGTCCTGGTTCGCCTCGAGCAGTTCATTCACGCGCTCATAGAGGACCTCGAGGCTCGCTTCGATCTCGGCGCGCTGCTCACGGAGCGCGATCGACACCGGGCTCGCCTGTCCACCCATCCCTGACTCGCGGGTGTTCATCGCCGAAGCCAGGCCCGACCCCATGCCAAACGACCCTTCCATGAGGGCGGCCACGGTCGAGGCAGAAGACAGATCGCCAGAGACTCCCGAGCTGTTGTCGCCCGCGAAGAACAGACGCTCACCTGCCAGCGAAGCCAGTGAGACCATGATGTCGGTCTCCATCTCCGAGCGCCACTGGGTGAATCTCTCCTCCTGTCCCATCGACTTGACCATGCCCAGCGTGGAGGCTCTCTTCTCGATCGACACCATATCGATGCGGCGATGGGCGCCGAGCAGATGGGCCGTCACGGCGTGGCACGCCTCGTGGATGGCCACGGCATGCCGCTCTCGCTGGATGTAGTCCACGTCCTCGGGGGGACCGAGCTCTTTGAGGGACTTGGCCTTCCAGATGTCCTTCCACTCGATCGCCTCGCGGTTGTCCCTGACGGCGATGATGAGGGCCTCGTTGACCATGTCCTTGATCTTGGCCCCGGAGTACATCGGGGTGACGGTGGCGAGACGTTCGATCTCGTCCTCGGTGAGGAAGTGGTCCACCTTGTTCAGGTACCCGACGATCGTCTGCTTGCGCCCCTCCTTTGAGGGATATCCCATCTTGTAGATCCGGTCGATCCGACCGGGGCGAAGCATCGCTTCGTCGAGGGCGTTGGGCATGTTGGTCGCCATGATGTGGAGGAGGCGGTACTTGGGAGGTGGTTTCGGCCGGAACCCGAGCAGCTTGCGAAACTTGTTGGTGATCCCACGTGGCTTGGCCAGCCCGTTCATCTCGGTGAGTAGCGCCTGAAGCACGCCCATGCCTCCGCCGCCCCCCATCCCACCCATGATGATCCGGTCCATGAACCCGGGCGTTGGCTCTGCGACGGTCTGAGCCTCCTCGCCGGCCCAGTGGTTGGTCAGCATGTCCTGCGTCTGCGGGGTCAAATAGTTGAACCCGTTGCAAGAGAAACCCCCCATAGGACATCGCCGCTGCTCCGAGCTGGCCGGTCGGTGACCCCATCTGCCCTCTCGACCCGAGTGAATCGGCTTCGTCGAAGAAAACGATGACCCCGCCGTGGCGGAGACTGAGCTTGCGCAGCTTTCGGTACAGGCCCTTGACCTTGAGAAGACCGATGCCCATGAACATGTTGACGAAGGCACCGGGCTCGACGAAGACATACGGCCGCCCGGTCTCCCCGGCAACAGCCTGGGCGAGCAGGGTCTTGCCCGTTCCGGGAGGGCCCCACAAGGAGGATGCCACCGGGGATGTAGCCACCCTTCTCCTCGATCTCGTCGGGCTTCTCGAGGAAGGCGATGTTCTCTCTGATCAGGTCGAGGACGTGGTCCTGGCCCCAGACGTCGTCGAAGCGGGTTGTGACCTCCTCGGGAAGGATCACATCGGTTCCACCCCGGGACAGGAACCAGAAGATCCCGATGAACTGGATCGCCACGAATAGGAAGCCAAAGGAAAGCTGGAGGATGAAGGGGAAGGCCTGGGCGAAGAGCCGCGGCGCCGCGACCAATGCCTCCAATGGCCCGTTGACCTCGGGGACGAAATAGTCGATGAGCAGGGCCGCCACGAAGAGGTAGATGAGCCGGCGGATGAATCGACCCACCCGGAAGCGAGTCCATGGCTTCATGTGGGCGTGGGTCCACCGCTCGATACCGCCGAAGAAGCTGTCCTGCCAGAAGGAGTTGTAGGCGGCCGACCGCTCGGACAGCCAGTAGTGGATCTGACGGATCAGCTCGAGCAGGAAGAGGATTCCGAGCGCGATCCCTGCCGTGGTCGAGAAGAAAACGGCGGCGGCCTCCCAGAAGCTGATGAATCCGACATCCTCGCTACTGGCGATGATGGCGCCGATGATGACGGCGAGGAGTACGAGGATCTTGATGCGATCCCATGTGTCGGCACGGCGCCTGGTGGCGCGAATATCCCGCTGCCGTGTGTTCAAGCCCTCTTGTTTACGAGCCATGAATCGACCACTCCCTCGATCGCGTCTTGATTGGCGATGAAACATTCACGATTGCACCCGGCGATCATCGAATAGATGCGGGTGTCGTCCTCGTTTGACACCGAGATCAGATAGGCGACTCCCTGGCTGGTGGCTGCCTCGTCCTGGAAGGCTACGAGGACCCTGACCCCGTCGAAGCCGTTGCCGAAGGTGAAGTCCTCTTTGGTGATCTCCTCGCTGTTGGAGAGCCCGTAATACGGAAGGACTGATTGGGTGAGCATGGCCCGGGAGAGGAGATCCTTCTCCACCTCGCCGACCTGCCGTACCGACATCGATCCAATCGGGTAGTCGGCATCGGCGAGATTCGACGTGAGATTGCCGACGTCGCGGACCGGGCCACCGTCGAATCCGACGCTGCTGATGGCGGGAAAGCTGAAACCCTGGACCTGCTCGTCGAAGGGCATGTCCTCCAACTCGGAGAGCTCGGAGTGCTCGTAGACATGCCAGGACTCCGGGATCTCGAACCGGCTCAAGCGCTCATCGTCGGTGAAGGTCACGACACCACCCGACTCCGCGCCGGAACACGCCGCAAGCAAGAAGAAGAAGCTCGCTGCGATCATCGACCCAGAGCGGGAGCTAGCGATCCTTCTGATGGCCCCAGCCTAGAGCCGGTCCCAAGTTTGTTGACTGAAACTTCAATATTTGCCGCTATCTTCCGCAGCCGTGAACCCCCTGATCCGCCATATCGTCCTTCGGGCGGATGATGCCCGTTACGACGTGCCATCGGAGATTGCCGGTCACGCTTCCGGGTACGCCCGATGGTCGATGATCGACCACACCACGCCGGGCGCGGTACATACCGGTTTCGGGGTGAGCCGGCTCGACAGCGGTGGTCGGATCGACCCGCATGTGCACTCGTTCGAGGAGTCCTTCTACCTGCTGGACGGTTCCGTCATCGTGGAAACGCCCGAGGCGTCGGTGGAGCTGGTGCCAGGCGACTATGGCCTCATCCCGATCGGGGTGCCGCACTCATGGCGAAACGACTCGGGTGAGGAAGCGAAGTGGGCCGACTTGCTCACACCGCAGCCGCGCCCTTGGTTCGACGGAGACACTTTCTTCGTGCCCGGTCCACCGGAACAGAAGCCGATATCGGTCGATCCCCGGGACCCGAGGACCCGCTCCTTCGGGCACATCGCTCCGGAGAACATGGATCCCGGCAAGCAGAGCCAGGATCTCTTGGCGGTGTCGGCGAGCATGCGCACTGCCCTGCTCGTCTACACCGGCATCACCGTGAAGATGATGTCCGACACCGACCTCGGTGCCCAGCTTTCCACGATGTTCATGGTCCAGTACGACCCCCGAGGTGGCCCCGGATTCCACGACCACCCCCTCGAGGAGACCTACTTCATCCTCGATGGCGAGGTCGAAGCCTGGTTCGATGGCGCGCAGTATCTGCTGAAGGCGGGCGACGTCGCCTTCGCGGGGGTGGGGGCGGTACATGCCTTCAACAACGCCACCGAGACCACGGTGCGCTGGCTCGAAACGCAGTCCCCTGGTCCTCCGGCTCGCCACTCTTATCGCTTTGCCAGGGACTGGGACTACCTGTCCGAGAGCCTGGGCGGCTCGGGCTGAGTCACTCTGTCGTTATCGACTCCAGGTCGTAGGCCATTGGCTGCCCCATCTCCTCGGCCCTGCAGGTGAGATAGGCGGGCGGATGGTCAGAACGGGCTGTGACTAGAACCCTGTGGGCAACCTGGTCGAGATCACGGAACACCACCTCGGCGAGATCGTGGTCGATTCGCTTGTAATCGAGTAACTCCAATTCATCGAAACCGGCCAACGACCGCGAGGCCCGCAGAAAGGCCTCGGCGGCTTGCACCAGTCGGGGTTGGATGCTCCTCCCCCGATGGTGGGCGAGATCGAGCCTTTCCGCTTCGTACTCTGCGACGAGATTCTTCGCATCTTCGGGCTCGAGGCGGCCGAAGTAATCGCCACGCGGGAGCACGAGCAGATTGCCGGCGAAGCGATCGCCACCGATGTGAGAGACCTCCCAAGTGCGATCGGGCCAGAGCTCCGACATCGCCCGGTAGAACGGCCTTCCTTTGTCGGCGCAGCAGATGTCGTGCCGGCCATGGGTGCATACCAGATAGACCGGGTCCTTCACCGGCTGGCCGAATTCAGGCATCCTGCCTTCGGCCAGCCCTTCGATGTCGAGATCGGCGAGCTCAGCCGGGTCCGTGAAGGAGCCCGAGACCATCCATGGCGGTCTTGGGCCACCACCGGAGTTGGCCAGGAAGACAACCGGGGGCCGATCTTCGGCAGTACGTCTCCGGATCAGCAGGGTCCTGATCCCGAGCCGACCGGCGGCGTCGGTCAATGGGCGGGCACTTTCCGGGAAGCCGCTATCAACCAGGGCGTCGGGACCCCATGCCCCCGGCTGCTCGAAGAGGATCCAAGTAGTGACCAGCGAGGCGGTGGCGACCAACTCTTCCTCACGGGCCAGAGACTCGCCGGAGCAGCGAGGACGCCCGGGAATCACTCGACGACCTCGAGCAATCCTTCCGCCATCAGACGTCGGATCAGGACGATGCGGCTGGATTGGTCGAGGTGTGGGGCCAGCACTGAGACCGGGAGTTGGCCGTGCTCGACGATGACCCGCATGGCGGGCTCGAGCCATGCGGGCATCCTCAACTCGCGATCGCCGAGGAAAACCGACAACTCATCGTCGGTCGACCGTAAGACGCACATCGCCCCAGCCCTAACCCGCACGACGGAATCGTCTGCGACGTCGTTGAGCGATAGCAATTGATGGATCTGTCCACGGAGGACCGGCTGGCGGGTGGTCAGGAACCCTCGTCGGAGACGGTCGGCGATCAGCGTGGCATCGGCCTTGGCGATGATGGCACCGAGCTCGGTCAGCCGCTCCTCGACCACCTGACTCAGGTTGTCCCGCTCGGCGAACCTGAGGGGAAGAGGCTCATCGATCATCAGATCCCCCTCGGTCAGCTTCACGGCCTCGCTCAACACCTTGGCCCAGGTGAGACTCAGAATCCCAACCGTGACGTGGACCGATGCATCGGCCTGCGTGCTGGCTGAGTGTGGGAACCCGGCAGGGATGTAGAGCGAGTCACCCGGCCCGATGGCCGAATCGATGAGAGGAGGTCTGGTGGGCGGAAGATCGTGTCGTTCGTGGACCTTCCATCGCTTGGTGCCGTGCGACTGCAGCACGAACACGTCGTGCTCGTCCTCGTGGGCATCGAACCCCTGTGACCCGGGCGGGGTGACGTAGGCGTTGGCCTGAACAGGGTGCCCCAGCGACTGTTCCAGTTGCCGGCAGAAGAGGGCGAAGGGCTGCCAGTAGCGGTGCATGCCCTGGAACACCATGGTCGCGCCTGCGGCGAACTCCCTGTAGACGGCTTGGGCGTCCATCACCCCGGTCGCAGCCTCGGAACCGGTGCGAGTCGTCTTCGTGTAACTGCTGGACGGCAACGTGCCGCCGTCCCTCACCAGTCGGAATGCAGGTAGGCGCAGCCCCTGGGAGGAGACAATCCGATCGACGTCGTCCAGCGAGAGCAGATCGTTGAACCCTCGACCCTCTTCGGCGGTCCGGTAGAGAGGCCGCTCACCCCAGAAGTCACGCTCGAAATCGACCCGGGTCCCCGACACACCTATGGAGTGCGTCGAGACCCGAGGATTCGGCTGGACCGGACCCGGGATGCAGGGTCAGCTGTCCTGGGAGTCGGTGTCCGTTGTGTCGACACCATCCGTGTCGGTGGTGTCCACACCGTCGGTATCGGTCGTGTCGACCCCGTCGGTATCGGTCGAGTCCACGCCATCGGAGTCCGGATCGGTCGAGTCGCTGTCCCGTGTGGTCGCCGTCGGTCCCGTAGGCGTGACGGTTCGAATGTCTTCGTCCCTCAACGTCCCGGGAGTCGTTTCGCTCTCGCTCATGTCATCTCTCCTCGATCGTGGGCAGGTCGCCCGAAGCTAGCGGCAGGTATCTACCCGGAAACGCGGTGGTCTATGCAGATGCCTCGACCGCGGCATTGTCGCTGGTGGCGAGCACGAGTTGCCCGTCGCAAGAGATGTACACGACCTCGATATTGGCGCCCGCGTTGGCCACCCGTCGCCCGATCTCGCCCATCTCACCGGGTCGGTCCTCGAAGGCAATCTTGACTACTTCACTGTCAGCGCCGACTTGTATGCCGGCGTTGGTGAGTGCCGTCCTTGCCGTCTCGGCATCCTCCACGAGAATGTGCACCTCTCCTCCGGACCCTGCTGCTCCGGAGATGCCGTCGATATTGACACCGGCACGTCCCAGGGCGTCGCCCATGTCGGCCAGGGCGCCAGGCCGATTCTCCAATGTGACTGTCAGATCGCGTGCCATGAATGCTCCTTTCTGACCACGCGAACCTACGCCGATCGATTGGTCTACGGTTGATCGATGGCCACCTGGGACGACGTCCGCAGGATCGCGCTCGACCTCCCGGAGACGTCGGAACGACTGAACGAGGGCGTGATGCAGTGGCGGGTAAAGCAAAAGCTCATGACCTGGGAGCGGCCCTTGCGCCGCGCCGACTACGAAGCGCTGGGCGACGATGTCCCCGATGGATCGATCCTGGCGGTGTGGGTTGATGACCTTGGCGTCAAAGAAGCGCTGCTCTCCGATGACCCCGAGGTGTTCTTCACGACACCGCATTTCGATGGCTACGCCATCGTCCTGATCCGTCTCGAGGAGATCCCGGTGCCCGAGCTCGAAGAGCTGATCATCGAGGCCTGGCTCGACCGGGCCCCGAAGCGGGTCGTCAATGAGTATCTGAAGGCAATCGGGTAGGAGCGGGGTGCTGTCGGGGCGGGGGGTCAGCCCGATTTTCTTCCCAACAACCACGCCACCCCATCGCCCTCACCATCCGACAGGGTCTCGAGCTCGGCGAAGGCTTCCCGCAGCTCGCCTGGGCCGGCACGGAATCGACCTGGCGGCCCACCGACCTCACTCAGGCTGGCGATAGCAATGAGACCACCGGGTGCCACGCGCTCGATCAACTCCTGGTCAAGCCGTGGCTCTCGGAACATGTGGCAGACGACCAGCTCCATTGGCGGACCCGGAGGCAACCCGTCATCGAGATCCCACACTTCGAACCGGCACCGATCGGCAACTTCGTTGCGAACCGCCAGTTCTGCCGCCAAATCGACGGCGATCGGGGAAACATCGACGCCAAGGACGTCCATCCCCCGCATCGCCAGCCAGACGGCCATCTCACCACGGCCACAGGCGATCTCGAGGGCTCTTCCTTCGATGGGGAACGAGTCTTCGATCGTGGCGAATGCGCTCGGCAGACTCGAAACGGCGGAACCGACGTCGGCAACGGCATGTCGCTCATCCCAATCTCGGCGATCCTCCTCGCTCACCGCGCCAGAATATGGGCATGGCCGCTTCCGATCCGGTGTCCCTGATTCGTCCGGAGGATCGCGTCGAGGGTGACCACACGCCGGGGATGACGCGGGAGCAGGCGGTGGTCACGGGAGATATGTGGGCCGGTCTAGTTGTGACCGAGCCTCACATGGTCTCGGGATGGCACCACCACGGCGATCACGAGACCTCCATCTACGTGATCTCGGGTGTTCTGCGGATGGAATCCGGTTCGGGAGGCGAGTCCGTGGTCAATGCAACGCCAGGTGACTTCCTCTACGTCCCCCGTGGGGCGATCCATCGTGAATCAAATCCCGACGAAGAGGAGAGCCAGATTGTTGTGGTGAGGTCTGGCCGAGGCCCCACTGTCATCAACGTAGAGGGACCGGCGAATCCTCAGCCGTGAAATTCCGGCTGGCTCGGTGAGAGCAATGCCGAAGTGACGACTGCCTTCGGCTGGTACTCGGCGAGGAGGACCAGCAAGTCCTGAGTGGCGGCGGCGACATCTGCGTCAGCGGCGTCGTGATGACCCTCCACTGTGATGAGTGCCTCGACCGTGGTGGCGCGGGCGGCGCTCTGATCGCTTTGTCTCCAACACCAGCGACGCGCGCTGACCAGCGCTGCCTCGTCCACGAAGATCACCTCGCCCTGCTCGGGGCTCGTCGGCGTATCGCTTCCGAGATCGGTGAAATGCTCCGTTCCTTCTGCGAATCGCACCGAGGTAGCGCCAGTGGCTGTCGCCTGATCGAACACTGCGACCGGCAGCCGCCATCGGATACTCACCACGTTTGCCAGGTCGACCAAGGGGTTGATCGAGGGGATCTCGCCTTGTTTGGTGAGACGTCGCAAGAGTGCCTCGGCGGCACTTCGGTACTGAGTCGGCTTGACACCAAATCGCGAGAAGGTGGCGCGCCATGCACTGATGCTGGGCAGATCAGAAAGCGCAACATCGGCGAGCGACTCCCGAACCTGTGCCTGTTCCGCCCGGAACAGCTCAGTCAACGACGAAGACGAACCGCCATTGTCCAGCCCAACCGCGTGGATCACGCCTCCACGAGTCGTGGGAAACGCGTTCGAGCACTTCATTTGAATACCTGAACTCCGGCATCTGGCCGAGTCTGACACGGTGGTCAACCGACCCGTGCCACTGCTTCGGCGTATTCCTGCTCCCAACGACGAACATTGGCGTCAACCAATGGGCCGGCCGATCCCTCGTCGAGTAGGTCGATGAGTTGATCGATACAGACGTGGTAACCGGCCGCGGCGTCCTTTGCGATGTCGACGTCCTTGCCGAGCCAGGTGGTCAGGGTCAGCCAGGTGCCACCCTCCACCGGTGCCAGCTCCCAGCGGAGAACATCGGTGCCCCAGGTCCGCTCGAACACCCGGTGCGGATCCCAGGTGAGGATCTTGCCGTGTGTCACGGGCTCCTCGATCGAGTATCTCCTGACGTGATCTGGCCAGAAAAAATGGGATCGATGTCGGCTCTCTCTCGTCTTTCTCCGACGATGTCGCAAGGCATCCAATGTCTGAGGTCTTCAGACTCGGTGAGAGCTCTCCACACTCTCTCTGGCGGGTGATCAGGAAACCTCGTCGGAGACGCTCGTAGCGAAGGCCCCATTTGTCTCCCTGTCTGAGCACCTGCCCCAACGGCTGGTCGTGATGGCTCATATGACCTCCTCGTCGAGATGACGTTCGAGCGCATCCAACCTGTCGGCCCAAACCCGCCGATACGGCTCGAGCCAGCTATCCAGCTCGACCAGGGGCTCGAATCGGACCCGGTACATACGACGCTGAGCATCGGGCCGTACCGAGACGAGGCCGGCAGTGCGCAAGACGCGTAGGTGTTTGGACACTCCCGGCTGGCTGATGCCCAGGGCCCGGACCACGTCACCGACGGGTCGCTCCTCCTCACGGAGGTACTCGAGAATCCGACGACGGTTGTGATCGGCCAAGACCTCGAACGTGTTCACACCGTTATACTAGCCCAGTCGGTTATATAACCGTACCGGTATTCACAATCACCATACAGAACACAAGACGACCCACCACAGCTTCACCCCAACCCCACTCCAGACCAACCCCCCAAAGCACAGATCAGCCGGCTCGAATCTCCTCCAAGGTTGGGCACGGATCGATGCGGTACGTGTTGCACTCGGTCTCGGTGAAGCCTCTGGTGACCCGCTGTCTGGCGATGCTCAGCAACTCCTCGGTGTCGATCGTGACCTTGCGCACCTCACCGGTTTCCAGGGCGGTAACTAGCAAATGCTGGGTGTCGCCCACGAAGTCGACTCCGCCCACCTCACCGGTCGGTGACACCGGGATTTGATGCAGCAACGACGTGGTGGCGACGTCCCACACTCGGACCACCCCGTCGACCCCGGCCGAAGCGAGCAGGCTTCCGTCCTGGTTCAGGGCGAGATCGTTCACCCCTCCCTGGTGTGCAACGGTTATCTGATCTAGGTGTTCCAGGGTGGTCCCGTCCATGAACACGATGTCCCCCGTTCCAAAATGGCTCAAAGGGGCGCCGATCAGAGTCTCGCCATCTGGGGTGAAAGTCAGATTGTCAATCGGGGGCCCTTCGGCCACGCTGGTCTCTTTGGGAATGTACTGGGCGAGATCGCGCCAATCGTAAGTGGAGAACATCCACAGCTCAAAGTCCGGACCAAAGGAAGCAGCAAGCCGGTCGCCGGTCGGGCTGAAGGCTGCATTCTGTACCCCGTTGGGTGTCTTGTCGTGTGGCACGGTCGGCATGGCGATGATGTCGCCGCTCGACGTGTCCCACACCACTACTGCCGATGTGTTTTGACCACTCATGGCCAGCATCGAACCTTCGGGCGAGAAGACCAGGTCCCAGGGCCAATCGGGGAACGGGGTATCGGGAAATGGGACACAACTCCTGCCCCATTCGCTATCGGGTCCCCACTCACCGCCATCAACCCATTCGCAGAGCCCACCCATGGTCCGCACGATCTCTCCATCCGTGACATCGCGAATGACGATGTTGCTGATGAGGAACACCTCCTCGCCGTTCTGCGTAACGACACGGCCGGACTGACTGGCCACGAATCGGCCATCGGGGGATAGTGCGCTTCGCCGACCACTCGTGTCAGTCACGATCGCCCTCATCTCGAGTGTTTCGGCGTCGAGCAGGTACTGGGCCCACGACTCGCAATTAGCGAATACCGAAGCAGTACCACCGGCGATGTCCACGTAACCGCTTTGGATAAAGATCTGGTCACAGAGCTTCACGGTTTGGCCAAGCTCCGCTCCTCTTGCTTGATCGAATACGACCGTCTTCCCATCCCCGTTGACCGCAACCCGGGATCCATCTTCGCTAAACGACACATCGCCGTTGGAGCCGAGACCGGTACGGAGCACTTGTTCGACGTCTCCGGTCCGTGAATCAATGAGGTCGACGGCGGGTCCGTTCACGCTTGCCACGGTGTTTCCATCCGGCGACAGCCACGAACTGATAAAGAACTCCATTGTCGCCAGCGGCTCCTCCGGTTGACCGGCGGAAACATCCCAGGTCGCTGTCCCATCCTTGGAAAGGTGAGGTAATCGGTGAGGACGACGGCCCCGTCAGCGCTGATTCCGGCGGGGAATCCGGGCAATACCGCCACCTCTTCTCCCGACGGTCTGTCCACCACACGGCTGATCACTTCCTCGTCGCTGTCCACGCCTTCGATCAACAGCCGGCTCCCATTAGGAGTGGAATGCACGCTCCTGTCTTCGTCCGCCAGCACTTCGATCTCACCGGTGGAGAGGTCGAGAAGGGACATCGAGCCCGCGAGGCTGTCGACGTACGTACAGTCTGAGTCGCTGGAGATATCGGCCAAGAGGTGCGACCCGGGTCCGGGACCAACGACACTCAAGCCTTCGTATCCCAGCCCGCAAGGCTCGATTGGCAGATAGTCGATCGGGGCACCCGTCCTGGCGTCGAATCGATGGACTCCCAGCTCCCCGTTCAGTGCCGGATCAATGGACGACTTGTCGCCACCAAACCATCCGACGGTCGCCACCAAACCGGAGCCATCGGAACTGAAGGCGGTGCCCGCGATCGCTCCCTCGGCGAACTCCCTGCTCCAGAGCCTCTCGCCGCTATCCACCTCCACCACCTCGATGTAGTTCCCTACCCCACTCGTCGCCAAGAGGTGGCCGTCTGGGCTGAGCGTGGCAAATGGTTCCAATTCCTCCAGGTAGGTGGGCAACTGGTAGGTGAGGACCTTGTGGTGCGCCGCCAACGACTCATGGATGGCGGAGACCGACTCGATGGGCGGGTCGGCGATGCCGGCCGCATGAAGAGCGAGGAGGACGCTGAGCTCGGGATCGTCGTCTAGAACGTTGATGGCCGACGCAGCTAGTTCTCTCGATTCTGCGATTTCGGCGTTGCGGTTCGCGTTGATGGCGAAGATCCCGGCCACTACCGCAGCGGCTCCAAAACCGGCGGTGATCAGATTCCGCCTCCTACGACGCCGACTTTGTTGCCGGTTAGCCGCCTCACGGCCGACTTCGAGATAATCGATCTCCGAGGGAGCCAACGTGAGGTCGGTGGCATCCGCCCAGGCGTCGAACTGGGCGAGTCGGCCGCCGGTCAGCAGATACCCATCCTCGCGATCCCGGGCCTGCCACTCATCGACGGCATCCTGCAGGCGACGATGGAGAAGCAGATCTTCTCCGGCCTCGTCGATCCAGCCCGCGAGAAACGGCCACCTTGTGAGGAGCGCCTCATGTGCGACTTCGACCATGGGACTGCGACTAATCGGATCGCGATCGAATACCAGCAGCCTGGCCTCACCAAATACGTCAAGAACCCGTTTCACGGCATCGGGCTCACCGAGCGCGTTCAACTCGACCAATCTCGCCCGACGTCGCGTCACCTCTCCGGAATGCTGGACCGTGACCAGTCGCAGGAAGACCTGGCGGGCCAGATCCCGACCCGAATCGTCGAGCCGGTCGTAGACCTCGTCGGCTCGGCTGGACAGTGCTCCCACCACGCCGCCATTTGCCCGGTATGCGGCGTAGGTCAGCCCGTCTTTTTGCCGGTCGTCGAACAGCTCGGTCAAGGCGTACTGGAGCAGGGGAAGCGTCCCGGGCGACCCGGCAACGTCGTTCAGGATGGTCTCGGGCAGACCGATCTCCCAGGTCGCCCCCGCCTCCCGGGCGGGAAGCTCGATTGCCTCGATCATCTGCTCGGCCCCGGGTGTTGTCAGTGGGAAGGTCCCTGACTTGAGCAACTCCCCGAACTCGGGGTACTGCAGGGGCCGGTCGAAGAAATCGGCCCGCAAGGTGAGGACGATCCTGGTATCGGACCGCTCGTCCGCGACCAGGTCGACCAACCCCTGGAGCAGCCGGTTCCGCGCCTCATCCTCCCTAGTGAGGGTGAATAGCTCCTCGAACTGATCAATAACGAGGAGCAGGCTGGTACCGGCGGGGAGGATTCGCTTGATGACCCGGGTCAGGCCCCGGTCATCGGATACCAACTCGTCGACCAGGGCGCCCGGATCCTCCACCGCCACCCGGCTCAATGCTGATTCCAGCTCCTCCAGCGGATATGAGCCGGGGAACATGTCGGCCACGACCCAATGCGATGACCCACCCAGAGCGCCGGCCCGCACCGCCGGGATCAGCCCGGCATGGACCAATGACGACTTGCCGGAACCGGAAGGGCCGATTACAGCCACCAACCTCCGGTCGGCCAACAGCTCGACCAAGTCCGAGACCACCTCGGAGCGTCCGAAGAAGTCTCCCGAATCGGTCTCCTGGAACGCGGACAGACCCTTGTAAGGGTTACGCAAATGCGTCAAGGCGGGCTCGGGGACATCGAGCCCGATGGCGGCACCCACGGCCTTGATGAAGTCGTCGATGGATTGGTGTCGGTCGGCCGGCAGATCGGAGGTCGCTTGTTCGATCACCTGGCCCAACTGACCCTCGGCCCCGATGATGTCGCCGGTGAGACGACCCAGGCCGTACACATCGGTGGCCGGAGTGAGCGGCTCCCCCCGCGCACTCTCCGGAGCGAGATATCTCGACTGGGTTTGAGGCGCACCGGTGAGACGGACGACGAGCCGGGTCGTCGATAGATAGCCGTTTCCGGACGCATCGAGTGTGACAGCGCTGGGCGATATCGCACCATGAACGACGCCCTCGTGATGGGCATAGGACACGGCGGCTCCCAGCTGCGTGACAAGCCGCCTCCCCTGTTCAAGATCGGGCCGGCCGCGGGCGAGACGCTCGACCAGGGTGCCCCCGCCGAGCCACATCGTCACCAGATAGGCGCCTCCTGGATCTCGCCAGTGATCGAGCAGCGGCAGCACGTGTGGATGCTGCAATCGGCCGATGTGTTGGGTCTCGACTTCGAATCGGCTGACGAAGCCGGGCTCCCCTGCCCACGCCGGGTCGATAACTGTCATCTCCACCTCCCTTCCTGCGGAGGGGTGGTAGGCGCGGTACGTCGTGCCGGCAATGTCGGAAATGATCGGCTCGCGTAACTCGTATCCGGCCACGGCACGGCGGTCGGCGGGCAGAGGTGGCGGATTCGCATCGAGTTGCAGCGGCGGGAATTCGCCGTCATGCCCGGACAGGATCACCTGGAAGATCGGTTGTGATGCCTCTACGCCTTGAATTCGATGAGTGCCGAGCGATCTCACCAAGGTTCCGGAAGCTCCTATTGCCGATAACGCCTGGTTGGCTTCGGCGGAGAGCAACACCTGGCCCGGGTGGGCAGCGGCCACCAGCCCTGCACCGCGACGAACCGGGGGGCCGGC
The DNA here is from genome assembly GCA_963734115.1 of uncultured Acidobacteriota bacterium. Lineage (GTDB taxonomy): Bacteria > Actinomycetota > Acidimicrobiia > Spongiisociales > ZC4RG35 > JARDZU01. The sequence continues at coordinate 345,718 of CAVTFV010000008.1, read as the reverse complement.
AATCTCTCCAGAGTCGTGTCGCTCGATGTCGCCGTAGTCGATCGAGGCTTTCGGCACGACGCCGGCCGTGTCGGCTGTCGCCATCACGTCCTCGATGGCGACAACGGCGTCATCCACCTTGGCGAACGACGCGTACACCGTGGAGCCACGCTGCGTCGAACCCTCGCCACCGTTTCTGATTACGGTTTCGTCGATAAGCGCCAATGCCTCCGTGATGGTGTGTAACTCGCTCTCGGCCAATCGTGCCGAGCCCTCTCCCCCGGCCAGCTCGACGACTAGGACCGCTCGCTGGGTGATAGACGGTGTACCGGGGAGGTCGAGGCCAGCGTCCTGTTCCAGGATCTTCTGCTCGAGATCGGCCAACTCCTTCGATGGGGTGATTCCGATCTCGTCGGCGAGATAGGAACGGGTCCGCTCGAATCCTCGAAGCGCCTCGGTCTGCCGCCCACTGCGGTACAGGGCGAGCATGTGCTGCGCCCGAAACTTCTCCCGAAGGGGATGCTCAACGGTCAAGGCCTCGAGCTCTCCAGTGAGCTCACGATGCCGACCAATAGCGAGGTCGGCGTCGATCCGCGCTTCCAGTGCGGCAAGGCGGAGTTCCCGGAGACGAGTGACTTCCGGCTCGAGGACCGCACGGCCGTCGATGTCGGAATACGGGTGACCCCGCCACATGGCGAGGGCAGCGCGGCAGTGCAGTTGCCGCCTGCTCTGGATCGGCCTCGACCATCCGGAGCGCCGATCGAACCTGGTTCTCGAACCGGACGGCGTCGATCGCCTCTGCCTCGACCGTGAGCACGTACCCACCGGCGGCCTGTTGGACGACGTCGCCGAGCTCTCGACGGATCATGGAGACCAGGGTCTGAACCGAGCGACGGGCCCCTTCAGGAGCCTCCTCCCCATAGACGTCCTCGATGATTCGATCGACAGCGACCGGATGTCCTGCCTCGGCCACGAGCAGCGCCAGGATGCTGCGTTGCTTGGGACCCCCGATCGACACGGGTTCGCCCTGGTTCCGCACTTCGACGGGACCAAGGACAAGAAAGTCCACGCCAGAACGATACGCCGAGGACATTGCGCGATCCCGGGCCGAATCCGTCGCCGAAGTGGTCACCGGGTGAGATTCGTCCCGCCCTGTCAAGAGCCTGTCAAAGCGGTGTCCGATTAGCCCGCCCTGATCTCCTCCAGACTGGGGCAAGGATCGATTCGGTACGTGTTGCACTCGGTCTCGGTGAACCCGCGGGTGACTCGCTCCCGGGCGATGCCAAGCAACTCTTCGGTATCACTGGTGACCTTGTGCAGCTCGCCCGTTTCCAAGGCGGTGACGAGCAAGTGCTGGGTGTCGCCCACAAAGTCTGCCCCGCCCACGTCACCGGTCGATGACACAGGGATTTGATGGAGTAGCGATCTGGTGGCGACGTCCCACACTCGGACCAACCCGTCGACCCCGGCCGAAGCGAGCAATGTCCCGTCGTGATTCAGTCCGAGATCGTTCACCCCTCCCTGGTGTGCAGTGGCTATCTGACCTAGGTGCTCAAGGGTGGTCCCGTCCATGAACACGATGTGCCCTGGCCCGAAACGGCTGGGGGCGGTGCTCATCAGGGTCTCACCATCCGGGGTGAAGGTGAGATTGTCTACTGGAACCTCCCCTGTAGCCGGGGCCAGGTACTGACCGACCTCGCTCCAATCGTTGGTGGAAAACATCCACAACTCCGAACCGAGCGACGCGACGAGCCGGTTTCCGTCCGGGCTGAAGGCGGCATTATGAACCCACTCAGGATCGATTTCGTGCGACACGGTCGGCGTGGCGATGATCTCGCCGGTCGATGTGTCCCACACGACAACTGCCGGTGTGTTCTGACCACTCATGGCCAGCATCGAGCCATCAGGCGAGAACACAAGGTCCCAGGGCCAGTCGGGGAAAGGAGTATCGGGGAAGGCGACACAATCAGGCCCCGGGTCGGGCTCGACCCACTCGCAGAGCCCGACCATGGGTCGCACCATCTTTCCACTCGTCGCATCCCAGAGGACGATCTGGCCGATGCCATTCTGCGTGCCAGTCTGACTGGCGACGAATCGGCCATCGGGGGATAGTGCGCTTCGCCGACCACTCTGGTCAGCCACTTCGCCCTCATCTCGAGTGTTTCGGCGTCGAGCAGGTACTGGGTCTCCCGTGTACATCGGCGAAGACCGAGGCAGTCTCCACCGGCGACGTCCACGTCCCGCTTTGGACGTCGATCTGATCGCACAGCTTCACCGCTGGGCCGAGCTCTCCTCCCATGGGTCGAACACGACGGTCTTCTCATCTCCGTTGACCGCATATCGGAATCCGTCGTCGCTGATCGACACATCGCCGTTGGAACCGAGACCGGTGCGAAGGACCTGTTCGACCTCGCCGGTCCGTGAATCGATCAGGTCGATGGTGGGTCCGTTCAGGCGTGCCACGGTGGTTCCATCCGGCGACAGCCAAGAACTGAGCGAGAAGTCCATTTGTCGCCAGCGGCCCTTCGGGTTGACCGACGGAGACATCCCAGTAGCACTCCCATCGTTAATCGGTGAGAACGACAGTCCCGTCTGCGCTGATTCCGTAGGGGGAACCGGGCAACACCGCCACCTCATCTCCCGACGGTCTGTCCACGACGCGACTTAGATGGATCCTCGGCACTGTCCACGTCTTCGATGATCAGCCGGCTCCCGTCGGGCGTGGAAAGGACACGCCCCGTCTTCGTCCGTCAGTACTTCGATCTCACCGGTTGCGAGGTCCAGAAAAGACATCTTGAGCTTGTCGAAAAGCGGTGTCCAGGGCACGCGCCAGTCTGACTCGCTGGAGATATCGGCCAATAGGTGCGACCCTGCTCCAGGACCGATCACACTCTCGGGTGCCGTATCACCAAGCCGCAGGGGCCGACCGGCAGGTAGGCGATCAAGGCGCCCGTCCTGGCGTCGAATGTATGGGCTCCCAGCTCACCATTCAGTCCGGATCCAGGGTCGACTCGTCGGAAGGCAGCCATCCGACGGTGGCCACCAAACCCGAGCCATCGGGGCTGAAGGCGGTGCCCGACGATCGCTCCCTCGGCGAACTCCCTGCTCCAGAGCCTCTCGCCGCTCTCCACCGCCACCACCTCGATGTAGTTCCCTCCCCCACTCGTCGCCAAGAGCTGGCCGTCCGGGCTGAGCGTGGCAAATGGTTCCCCTGCCTCCTGGTGGGGCAACTCGTAGGTGAGGATCTTGTGATGCGCCGCCAATGACTCGTGAATGGCGGAGACAGACTCGAGAGGAGGGTCAGCGACGCTGGCCGCCTCCAGGGCGAGCAGGACACTGAGCTCGGGGTCCTCGTCTAAGACATTGATGGCCGAGGCGGCTAGTTCTCTCGACTCTGCGATTTCGGCATTGCGGTCCGCGTTGACCGCGAAGATCCCGGCTACTACAGCGGCGGCTCCAAACCCGGCGGTGATCAGGTTCCGCCGTCTGCGGCGGCGACTCCGTTGCCGGTCGGCCTCCTCACGGCTTGCTACGAGGTACTCGGTCTCCGCGGGGGCCAGAGTGAGGTCGGTCGTCGAAGTCCAGGTGTCGAACTGAGCCAGTCGTCCACCCGTGGCCAGGTACTCAGGGTCACGTTCGTGGTCCTCCCACTCCTCCGCTGCATCACGAAATCGGCCATGCAACAGAAGGTCCCCACTCGCATCATCGATCCAACCACTGAGCCGCGGCCATCGGGTGAGCAGAGCCTCGTGAGCGACCTCTACCGTCGGGCTCCGGCTGAGCGGGTCTCGATCGAACACCAACAGCCGCGCCTCACCGAACGCACCCAGGACCACGCCGACCTCGCCAGGATCACCGAGCGCGTTCAGGTCGACCAGGCGGGCCCGACGCCGGGTTCCCTCACCGGACGATTGGACCGTCACCAGACGTAGGAACGATTGCCTTGCCAGTTCCTGTTCTGACTGGTCGAGGCCGGCGAAGACCCCCTCAGCTCGACCGGCTAATGCGCCGATCACGCCTCCGTTCTCGCGGTAGACATCAACAGTGAGCTGGTCACTGCGCCGCCCTTCGAACAGCTCGGTCAGGGAATACTGGAGCAATGGGAGCAGACCTGGCGAGTCGGCCACATCATCGAGGATCTGCTCGGGCAAACCGGCTTCCCAGGTCGCGCCAACAGATTCGGATGGTCGTTTGATCGCGTCGATCAGCTCATCTGACCCTGGCACGGTCAATAGGAAGGTCCCTGCCTTGAGCAGCTCGCCGAACTCGTGGTACTGCAGAGGCCGGTCGACGAAATCGGCCCGCATTGTCAGAACGACCTTGGTGTCGGAACGCTCATCAATCGCAAGGTTGAGCAGCGCTTGGAGCAGACGGATCCGCGACGGCTCATCCCTGGTCAGGGTGAATAGCTCCTCGAACTGGTCGATGACGATCAAAAGGCTGGTGCCCACAGGCAGCACTCGTTTGATGACTCGGGCCAGTCCCCGATCGTCAGCTCCCAGCTCGTCGATCAGGGCACCCGGGTCCACCACCGCCACCCGACTCAAAGCCGATTCGAGCTCCTCCAGCGGATACGACCCGGGGAACATGTCGGCCACGACCCAGTGCGAGGAGCCACCCAGAGCGCCAGCCCGCACGGCGGGAATCAGCCCGGCATGCACCAGCGACGACTTGCCCGACCCGGATGGGCCCACCACCGCCACCAGGTCGTGCTCGCTGAGCATTCCGATCAGTTCCGTCACTGATTCCGAGCGCCCGAAGAAGTCAGCGGAATCCGGCTCCCTGAATGCGGAGAGGCCCTTGTAGGGATTGCGCAGTGTGGAGGGGCCGGGGCTGCGCTCGCCATGCCCCGGCCCCTCGTCCAGCGCAGCCAGGAACTGGCCCATGGAGGGATAACGGTCAGCTTCTTCCGGCGCGGTGGCCCTTTGGATGACACTTTCGAATCGTGAGCGCCCGTCGGGATCGTCGCCAATCGATGATCCGAGCAATTCGGCAGCCAGCCGGCCCAACCCGTACACGTCGGTAGCCGGTGTCGCCGGATCACCTCGAACCAGCTCGGGTGCGATGTGCGTCGAGGCAGCCTGCGGAACGTCGACCAGACGCATCACAAACCCGGCCGCGGTGAGATAGCCGTTGCCGAAATCGTCGACGACGACTGCATGGGGCGAAAGGGCTCCATGGACCAGCCCTATGTCATGGCCGTGGGACAGAGCGTCGCCGATCTGGGTGATCAGCCGATGCACTTCCTCGAGATCGAGCCCACGTGCGGCCAAGCGACCGGCCAACGTTTCACCTCCCATGGCAAGACTCACCAGGTAGGCACCGGAAGGATCACGCCAGTAATCGAGGAGAGGCACTACGTGGGGATGCTGGAGACGGCTCACGAGCTGGGTTTCGACCTCGAAGCGACTGACGAAATCGGGCTCCGCCGCCCATGCCGCGTCGATCACGATGAGCTCCACCTCTCGGCCCGCCGAAGGTTGATACGGCGCGATAGGTGGTCCCGGCCAGGTCACTCACGATCGGCTGGCGAAGCTCGTACCCTGGGACCGCCTTGCGATCGAAGGGCAGAGGTGGCGGATTCGCGTCGAGGAGGAGCGCTGGGAACTCGTCGTCCTGCCCTGGCATGACCAGCTGGAAGATCTGCTGCGGCGACTCCACACCATGTATGCGATATGTGCCCAGCGACCGCACCACCAGCCCGCCCTGACCACCGGCCAGAAGGGCATGGTTTGCCTCGGCCGAGAGCAGGACTTGGCCAGGATGGGAGACCGCCACCATGCCGGCGCTCCGCCGCACCGGAGGCCCGGCTACATCCCCCGATTCGTGGAGCTCGATGTCACCGAAGTCGATCGAGGCCCGCGGTAAGACGCCATGCGAACCGGCGGCAATCACCTCCCCGACTGTGGCCACCGCCTCCTCGACGGTCGGGAACGAGGCGTAGATCGCCGACCCCCGCTGAGTGGAGGCATCGGCGCGATGCCCCATCATCGCGGCATCGACCATGGCCAGCGACCCTGTGAGAGCGTCGAGGCTCGCCCGCCCTACCGGTGAAAAGAGCTCGGGCCCGGCGACCTCGACGACCAGCACGGCACGCTGGGTCACCGAAGCGGCGGCCGGCAGGTCCAGAGCTGGGTCCTGGTCCAGAATCTGCTGCTCGAGCCGGGATAGGTCAGGGGAAGGGGCGATCCCGATCTCGTCGGCCAGATAGGAACGGGCCCGCTCGAAGGCCCGCAATGCCTCGGTCTGACGCCCACACCGATATAGGGCGAGCATGTGTTGGCCCCGCAGCCTCTCCCGGAACGGGTGCTCGACGATGAGCGCCTCCAGTTCCCCCGTCAACTCGCGATGTCGGCCCAAGAGCAGATCGGCGTCGATCCGCGCCTCGAGGGCGGCGAGCCGTAAGTCGCTCAGTCTGGTGATCTCGGGTTGGAGGAGACTGCGACTGTCGACGTCTGCATAGGGATGACCGCGCCACATGGCGAGGGCATCCCGAAGCGACGCCGCAGCGATCTCGGGCTCCGTATCGACGAGGGGGATGGCGGAACGGACCTCGTCCTCGAAACGGAATGCGTCGATCGCTGAAGGCTCGACCATCAACACGTATCCGTTGCCTTGTTTCTGTACGACGTCGCCGAGCTCGCGGCGGATCATCGAGATGAAAGTCCGGACCGAGCGGCGAGTCCCGTCGGTGGCCTCTTCGCCGTAGACGTCGTCGACCAGCCGTTCCAGGCTGACCGGATGGCCGGCATCGGCGGTGAGCAGCGCCAGGATTGCCCGCTGCTTGGGACCGCCGATCGGCACCGGTTCGCCGTGGTTCCGCACCTCGACGGGCCCCAGGACCAGCAAGTCCACCCCTGGACGATACGCCCCGGAAGCAACCGGGGGCCGACCCTTTTCCACTGCCGGGCCCGTCATTCGGACAGATTCCATCCTCGGCGTCAAAGACCCGACAAAACCACCTTCTTTACCGGTCTTTGACGCGGCCGGCCCCGGTTCTGACAGCCCTTTGTCACCGCTCCCCGATGGTCGGAAGCGTCACTGTCGACCCGCGACGGGGCAGAAGACGAAAGGACGCATCATGAGCAAGAGAACGATCGGCACCATCGCCCTACTGGCAGCCCTTGCCCTTCCTGGCACGGCCCTGGCCAAGTACGACGCGAATGGTGGTGGGGGTAGCGGCACGTCGGCCGCGACGGGCTCAGCAGGCAGTTGCCAGCTCGTCCTGGGCAAGACAATCACGCCCGACGAGTTGTCCGCCAACGAGAAGATCGTGGCCGACGCCTGGAAATCCCACATCCATGCCCGCAAAGCGGCGGCGCTCGAAGGCCTGGGGTGAGGGCACACGGGCCAGAAAGAAGATGGGGCCCGGCTCGCTAGCTGGGCCCCATTTTCGTCGCAGATGAAGAAAGGCAAAGTCATGAAGAAGACCTCAAACTCGAAGTATCGGAAGCGGTCAGGCCAAGCGTTGGTTGGACTGCTCCTGGTCGGGACCGTCGCCGCCTGCGGCGCTGCCACCACCGAGGCCGAAGATGCCACCGCGTTCTGGGTCGCGATGGAAGCAGGAGACCGGGAAGCGGCGATCGGCTATCTCGATCCTGCCGCCGCAGAATCCGGTCAGGCGAACACCTTCGGTCGGGCGTCGACCATCGATGGTCAATTCGACTGGTACGAGACGGTCGGATGGGAGTGGACGCTCGATGCGTGCGTAGAGGGCGAGGAGACAGTCGAATGCAGGGCTGCCGCGCACAACGCCTGGTCTGATGCCTTAGGTGTCGAGCCGGTGACGGGCACCTTCGTCCTCACTGTCGGAGAGGACGGAATCACCGGGATCGTCGACGAGTCCGACTCATTCATCAGCCAGTGGTCGCCGATGGTGTTCGAGGTCTTCGCCAACTGGGTTGCGGCAAACCATCCGGAAGACGCCGAGATCATGTTCGACTTCTCGGTGGATGCGAACCAGCAGATCCTGGATCTCTATGAGGTCAACACGGAGCGATTCGTCGAGGCGCAGGAGAGTGGACAAACCCGTTCAACCCTCTTCTGTTCACCTGAAGTCGCGCGACTGGACCGTCTGGACCCCGATCGGCTCGATGTCCTGCGCGACGAGGTTGGTCATCCCGTCGTGGTGGTCGAGCTGGCCATGGATGACCAGCGCCTGGCTCTTCCGCACCCCTGTCTCGTCCTCTAGGTTGAGAAAGTAGACGTCCGTTGTTGGCGGCAACCAGCTCCTCACATCAGGCCATTAGTAGCCTCCTCCGGTGCACCTGGCCCAGCTGAATGTCGGCCGTCTGATCGACCATCCAGACTCCCCCACTGTCGCCGAGTTCATACGGGCCCTCCCCGCCGTCAACCTCCTCGGTGAGTCGAGCCCCGGATTCATCTGGCGCCTGAAAGATGACGACGGGCCGGGAGCCATCGAGCAACGGTTCCCGGGGCATGAGGATGACGAGCGTTTCATCGTGAATCTGACCGTTTGGACTGACTACGAGGCCCTGCGGCATTTCTCGACCCGGTCGGGTCATGGCATGTATCTGAGACGGAGGTTGGAGTGGTTCGAGAAGGCCTCCCAGCCGACAACTGTCCTGTGGTGGGTCGAGGAGGGCCACGTCCCCAATCTGGAGGAGGCGGCCGACCGGCTGACATATCTCCGCCGGCATGGGCCATCGCCGACCGCCTTCGACATGAAGACCATTTACTCGCCTCCCAATAGTGTGGACGGGTCCGGGTCGATCCATGATGAGCCCCGTCTAACGGAAGTCACGTGACTGCACGGTTTGCACCCCAATCGGCTCGAAATCCCGGGCCACGATGTTGGTCACCCCATCGTGGTACTCGAGCCGGCCGTGGATGATCAGCGCCGGGCTCTTGCGCACCACCTGGCGGTGCTTGGCCCAGACATCGGGGAGCACGATGATGTTGAGGAGCCCGGTCTCGTCCTCCAGGTTGAGGAAGTAGACGCCCTTGGCGGTGCCCGGCCGCTGACGATGGGTGACAACGCCGGCCACCTTGATCCGGGAGCCGTTTCTTTCCATGGCCAGGGCCTCCGCCGCAGTCAGACATCCGACCATCTGGTCGCGGACGAAGCTCATCGGATGGCGGCTGGAGACCCCGGTCGACCACAGATCAGCCCGATGCTCCTCCTCGGGAGCCATCAGGGGAAGGGGGGGTGCATCCACCCCGGGTGACAGCGCCAGACGCTCGGGGTCGATCTCGGCCAGCGCACCCGCTGCCCACATGCCTTCCCGACGGCCGAGCCCAATCGTCTCCAAAGCGCCGGAGGCAGCGAGACCCTCCAGCGCCTCCACCCCGAGCCCGGTCCGCGCTGCCAGGTCCTCCCCAGAGGTGAACTCTCCGCCCAGGATCCGGGCCGCCTCGACCCGGGTCACTTCCTTCTCCCCCATGTTCCGCACGTAGCGCAATCCCATCCGCACCCCGACCGGGGGCCGGACCGGGTCGTCGATCATCCCTCTCCCCCGCCGCCAACTCTCCCCCAGATAGCTGACGACGTCGTCGGGATCGGCCTCGATCGGCTCGATGGTGCAGTCGTGCCAGGAGACGTTGACATCGGGAGCCATGACCACCACACCATGCCGCTGAGCGTCCTGAACCAGCGAGTTGGGGCTGTAGAAGCCCATCGGCTGGGCGTTGAGCAGCCCGGCCAGATACTCGGCGGGGTAATGGAAGCGCAGCCATGCCGACATGTAGACGATGTAGGCGAAGCTCACCGAGTGGCTCTCAGGGAAACCGAAGCTGGCGAAGCCCTGCAACTTCTCCCAGATCTCATCGGCGGCGGCGCCGACGATCCCGTTGCCCGCCATCCCCTCGAAGACCTCATCCTGGAGCCTGCCCATCGCCTGTTCCGAGCGCTTGTGAGTCATCGCTTGGCGAAGACGATCAGCTTGACCTCCGTCGAACCCGGCGCAGATCCGTGCCAGCTCCATGAGCTGCTCCTGGAAGATGGGGACACCGAGTGTCTTCTTCAGGATCTCCTCGGTCGAAGGGTGGGGATACACGACCGGCTCCTCCCCGTTGCGCCGGCGCAGATAGGGATGGACCGACTGACCCTGGATGGGGCCGGGGCGGATCAGGGCCACCTCGACCGCCAGGTCGTAGAAGGTCTTCGGCTTCATCTTGGGCAGAGTCGCCATCTGTGCCCGGGACTCGATCTGGAACAGTCCCACGGTGTCGGAGCGAGTGATCGAGCGATAGATCGCCTGCTCTTGAGGGATGGCGGCAAGATCGATGTCGATGCCGTGAGTGTCCTCGATCAGATCATGGGCGAGATGAAGAGCGTTGAGCATCCCCAGACCGAGCAGGTCGAACTTGACGATGCCGACTGCCGCCGAGTCGTCTTTGTCCCACTGGAGGACGGTTCGGCCCTCGAGTCTCCCCCATTCCATGGGAACCACCTGCCACAGGGGCCGGTCGGCGATCACCATCCCTCCGGAGTGGATCCCGAGATGGCGGGGGAAGCCGTCGAGCCGCCAACAGATGTCGTAGATCATCTCGGCGGTCATCCCCTCGGGCAGCGGGCTGTCGAGACGGATCTGGGCCGGATCCCGAGTGTCGACGTATTTCGACAACCCGTCGACTTGGGCTTGGGTGAACCCGAATGTCTTGGCCACGTCACGCAGCACCGACTTCGCCCGGTAGGTGATCACGTTGGCCACCATCGCCGCCCGCTCCCGCCCGTACTTGCGATAGCAGAACTGGATCACCTCCTCCCGGCGGTCGGCCTCGAAGTCGATATCGATGTCGGGCGGTCGGCCCCTTTCCTCGGAGAGGAACCGCTCGAAGGGGAGATGGAGCCGTATCGGGTCGACTCTGGTCAGCCCGAGACATCGACACACCGCCGAATCGGCGCCCGATCCCCGGATCTGGCAGTAGATGTCCTGGGTGCGGGCGAAGTCCATGATGTCCTTCACCACCAAGAAGTAGCCGGGGAACCCGAGAGACTCGATGATGTCCAGCTCGTGCTCGAGCCGGCGCCGGGCATTGGGGTCGATACCGTCCTCGCTCCCCGGGTACACGTCTCGTGCTCCCTCCCAGGTGAGATGGCGTAGATACTCCATCTCGTCCCGGAAGTGACCTGGCATCGGGAAGTCGGGCAGGTTGGGCGCCACCAGCCCCAGATCGAAGGCGAGCCGCCGGCCCAGCTCTGCACTGCGGGCGACTGCTCCCGGGTAGCGGGTGAAGCGACGGGCCATCTCGGCTGGGTGTTTCAGGTACCGCTCGTCGCTGGCCGGACGGAACCCGTCGGCTACGGCAAGGGAGCGCCTCCCGCCGATGGCGGCCAGCACCTCGGACAGGTCGGCATCTTTCGGGTCGTGATAGTGGACCTGGTTGGTGGCGACGGCAGGGAGGGAGAGCTTCTCGGCAACCTCCCACATCAAGTCATTGCGCGGATCGTCCTCGGGCATGCGGTGATGCCAGAGCTCGAGATGGAGCCGGTTCCCGAAAATCTCTCGAAGACGAGAGGCCTCCCGCATCGCACCGCCCAGATCCCCTCTGGCCGCAGCCTTGGGCACAGCGCCGGCATGACAGCCGGTGAGGACATGTAGGTCCCGTTCGGCCGCAGCTGCAGTCAGGTCATCCCAGTTGTAGATCGGGTGACCCTTCTCCCCTCGCATCTGGGCCCTGGTCACCAGATTGGACAGACTCCGATACCCGTTGGGGGATCCGGCGAGCAAGACCAGATGATCGGTCTCAGGGAGATTCGTCGGCTTGGCCCCATGCGAGCGGATACTGCGTCCCCGACGCAGCCTGCCCTGACCGCCTTTGGTCCGGGCATGACGATGCTCGTCCCATTCCTGGGCGGCCACCACCGGGTCGTCCGGGCCAGCCGGATCGGCCTCGATCCCGATCTCGACGCCGTAGATGACGGGCAGCCCGGTTTCCTTTGCCGCCTGCCAGAACCGCGACACTCCGTAGAACCCGTGGTGGTCGGTCACCGCCAGCGCCTCATAGCCGACGTCGATGGCCCGCTCCACCAGGTCTTCGGGATGTGAGGCGCCATCGAGGAAGGAGAAGTTGGTATGACAGTGCAGTTCGGCGTACCCGCTCACACAGCGCACTATATCGAACATACGTTCGACTGATCTACTCGAACTTAGGACCGGATGCGTCCTAGGTTCGACTTACCGTCGTTCTCATGGCCACAGAGATCCATCCCTTCCGCATCGACGTCCCCCAGGAACAGCTCGACGACCTGCATCGGCGACTGGACGCCACCCGCTGGCCCGACGAGGTTCCCGGTGTGGGGTGGGCACAGGGCATCCCGCTCGACTACACCCGGGAACTGGCCGACTACTGGCGCAATACCTACGACTGGCGGGCCCAAGAGGCCCGGCTCAACTCGTTCCCGCAGTTCCGCACCGAGATCGACGGCCACGACCTGCATTTCATCCACGTCCGCTCGGCAGAACCCGATGCAATGCCGTTGGTTCTCACGCATGGATGGCCCGGGTCGATCGTGGAATATCTCGATCTGATCGGGCCGCTGACCGACCCGGTGGCGCACGGCGGCTCCGCGGAGGACGCGTTCCACGTCATCGTGCCGACTATCCCCGGATACGGGTTGTCCGGCCCAGCGGTCGGCTGGTCGACCGAACGAGCAGCACACGCGTGGGTCGAGCTGATGAGCCGTCTCGGCTACGACCGTTACGTCGCGCACGGCGAAGACACCGGCGCGGCCATTTCACGCCAGCTGGCGGTGATCGATCCCGAACACCTTGCCGCGGTGCATCTGACGATGATCGCGTCGGCCACCGTCACCGCCGAGACCGCCGACCCCGACAATCCTGCCGAGCAACGGGCCGTCCAGATCGCTCTCCGCACCCAGTACCAACTCGGCGCGTACGCGTTACTGCAGGCCAGCCGTCCCCAAACGCTGTCCTACGCGCTCACCGACTCGCCGGTGGGTCAACTGGCATGGATCGTCGAACGATTCAAGGACTGGACCGACTCCACCGACGCACCCGAGGATGCCGTCGACCGCGATGCCATGCTCACCAACGTCATGATCTATTGGCTGAGCGGCACCGCCGGCTCTTCGGCGCGGTACTACTACGAAGGCGCTGCCACCTGGGGCCGGCCCGAACCTGCCATCGATGTGCCGGTTGCCGTCGCGGTGATGCCCCACGACATAGGCATCCCCGTCCGCCGTATCGCCGAACAGAACCACAACATCGTGCGCTGGACCGAATACGACCGGGGCGGCCACTTCGCCGCCATGGAGGAACCCGACCTCGTCGTCGATGATCTGCGTGCCGCCTTCCACGACTATCGCAAGTAGCCACCGCACTCGGGTGGACCCCGCTGGGGCCTCGATTGGGGCATGCGAATTCAGGCCAGCGCAGGACTACGTTTCAGCTCATGGACCCGCGATCCACCGTGATGGCCTGGGACGCTGCCTTGCGCTATGCCGACTGGGATAGGGCACGGTCACTGCTGACCGACGACGCCACCTATGTCGCCACCGATCCGCCCATTGATTGCGCCAACCCGGACGAGATCGTCGATCTGATGCGGTCGTTCAAAGGCGTCAACCCCGACGTCGAGTTGCTCGACCTCGACGTCATCGGCGATCACGCCCTCGTCAGTCTCCGACAGCCCGCCTGGGATTGGGAGTGGTTCCAGCTGATCACAGTTGTCGACGACCACATTTCTCGTCTCGAGGACTTCCCGACCCGAGAGGCAGCGCTGGCTGCGATCGGTTGACAGAAACTGAAAGGGGGAGGGCTGAGCCCTCCCCCTTTCGTCACGATCGCTGATTGTCGACTAGTTGTTCCACTTGCCGGCGACCGGCAGATGATCTGATTCACCGAACACGAACGACCCGTCGGCGTTGCCCTGGGTGTTGGTGTAACGGAAGTAGAAGGCGGAGTCCGAAGGCCGGAAAACGGCAGGTGTGTCGACCCCGTCGACGACACCCCAGTCACCCGCGACCAGACGGTCATCGGGGTTCCCGAAGAAGAACTCCGCATCTGCGATTCCCTGGGTGTTCGACTGACGGAAGTAGACGAATCCGGTCGTCTCACGATGTAGACCGATCGTGTCCGAGCCATCACCGTTGAAGTCACCCACGAAGGGCTTGTCGCCCGGATTCCCGAAGATGTAAGAGAAATCCGCTTCTCCGAGACCGCCGTCGTTGGCGCCCAGCTCGTTGATCACGTAGATCCGAGCCTCGGAAGGACGGTAGATGGACACGGTGTCATATCCGTCGCCGTCGAAGTCTCCGGCCAGGGGAAGGTCTCCGGGGTTGCCGAAGAAGAACCTGATGTCGGCCACGCCCTGGGTGTTGGAGTTGCGCAGATAGACGAACCCGTCCGACTGCCGGTACAGACCCGGGGTGTCGACTCCATCGCCGTCCCAATCGCCCATGAAGGGCTTGTCACCGGGGTTGCCGTAGAAGAAGCTGGTCACCGCACCTGACTCGCCACGCAGACTCCACATCCCAGTGGCGGGATCGACCAGACCAACCTGATCCGCGTCGAGCGGAGCGTCGGTGGCGCTGGTCGGAGGTTGGTGGGAGGTGTGGTCGGCGGGGTCGTGGGGGGTGGTCGGCGGCTCGTCAATGACGGTGTTGAACCGGGCGGAAACAGTGTCGTAGACCGCATCCGGATCCCCATCGAGGTCAGCTGCGATGCCATCGATGAAACCATGATCGAGATCGACGTCAGTGCCGGTCGTAGGAAGTGCCTGGACCAAACCGACATTCAACGAGATCGAACAAAGCCATTGCCATCGGTATTGAACGCGACGCCATAGATGATCTCGTCGGGGACCATCAGCCCGTTCAGATCAAACTCGATCTCGAAGGCCTTTCCGCTGTAGCACACACCGGGAGACTCCTCCCACCTGTGAGTACCGCCACAAGCCGTCGGGTTGCTGGATGGTCGGAATGGGATCGCCGCATCCTCCAGCGTGACTGACTCGAACAGGTCACCGACCTCGGTCGGGTCCTCGGAGTTCACGTGGTACAAGTTCAAGGTGATGTCGTGAGCAAAGGTGGCCCCGGCATTGGAAAGGCAGGTCCCGTCGAACCACTGACCGCCCTGGCAGGCCCAGCTCGACATCGTCACGGTGACAGAGTCGAGCTCTCGTGATCCGTCGGCGAACCTGATGTAATCGCCGACCTCGTCAGCTGACTCGGCTTCCAGGCCGAAGCTCGGAATATTGCCGGGCCGCGGATCCGGAATCGAGTCGTAAATGACGTCGTCGGTCGGCGGCCATCGCCGGGACGGCGACAGCAACCAGGGCCACCGCGCCTACGAGGGCGGCGAGAAGGCGACGTTTTCCTTGTGATTGCATGACTTATCTGGCTTTCGTTGTTGGCTTGCACAGGCGCGCGCGGACGTAGTCCGTCACGCAAAGAGGTCTCCCCTCCCCCGCCAGGAACGGTATGTAGGGCGGAGCCGCTAGAAATGCTTTTGAGGGGGGCCTTGCGACCTATTTCACATGTCAGCTGCCGCTGAGGGAGAAGTGCATCCAGTCCTTGAGCGAGCTCCAGTGCCCGCCCCATCCCCAACCGATCTCAGCGAAGCCCTCGGTAGCGACGTCGCCGGGCACGATCATGCCGACCCGCACATTGTCCCGGTCGACGTAGGCCGACGCCAGCTCGGGCAGGACCAGGTCGCCCTTCAGATAGGGATTGTGGAACGGGTTGATGTCGATCCCCGTGCCATATGCATGCTGCGACCACGACGACGAATTGACTGCGGGGCGGCACACGAACGATGTGGTGTCGTTCCAGTCACCGGTCGGGTGGGCGTCGATCTCCTCCTTCGTGATCACCCGCATCTGCTCGATTGGGAACCTGGCCTCGTGCAGCCTGCGAAAGATCTCGACCACCTGCTCGGCCACCGCGGCGTTCACGATCATCTCCCCGGTATGGAACCGCTGGTCGAAGCCAAAATGGCTCATGGTCAGGTAGGACAGCTCCTCCAATGTCACCGGGCACTCCGGCACCCAACTGGAGCGGGCCAGGACCTCGGGCGGGATCGGGTCGATGGTGGAGTGGAACTGATCGTCCGCCGGTGGCGGGAGGACGTCCAGCGTCTCGAACTGTCTGTCCTGCATCTCCGGTGGCGTTGGCTGCACGACGCCGAACTCATCGGGCCGGAGGGGCAGCAGCCTGGTGCCCATCCAATCGGGCCGGGCGTAGGGATTGGTGGTGGTAGTCGTGGCGATCGTGGTCGTAGTGGTGGGCACGGTCGTGGTAGCAGCGACTGTTGTCGTGGTGGTCGGCGGTGGTGAAGTCGTCTCGGGGCCAACGACCGGAGCCGAGCACCCGGCCGCGAACAGAATGAGCACGGCGAGAGCACCCCGTCGCATGACCTCGACGGTAACCGAGCGAGGGTGCAATCGATCAGTCCTAGGATCGAGTAGATGGCTCAGATCACCCAGGCTGTCCGAGACTTCCTCATCACCGGGCCGTTGGGTCACGTGGTGACACTGAATCTCGACGGCACACCGCACATCACCTTGGCGTGGGTTGGCGTCGACGATGATGAATTGATCTGGTCGTCCTTCTTCGATCAACACAAACTCGAGTCGCTACGGCGCGATCCGCGGATCACGATTTCCTTTCAGGCCAACGAGCACCGGGGGAAGGGCTACATCCGTACCTAGTGGCCAAAGGCACAGCCCGGATCACCGAGGGCGGGGCGTTGCCGCGTGATGGACCAACTGGCCGGGGCATACATCGGGCCGGGCGCAATCTTCCCCAACCGGGACATGCCCGATGGTTTCACCATCCATGTCGAAGTGGAGCGGATCTATGGTCTCGGGCCCTGGGTCAATGAAGGCGACTGACCTCTAGGGCACCCGGCCGAGCTCTAATCGCTCGCCGCCGACCTGGTTCACCACGACCACCGTCCCGCTTGGGACTTCGCCAACGAGATCGTCCGTCAGATCGCCGCTGGGCAAATCATCCTTGGCTTCGACCACGAAAACGAGGGCATCACCGTCGAAGTCGGTGCCAATGATCCTGGCGTCCGTCCCCGCCACCCACTCATCGGCAATGGCCTGCGCGCTCTCCAGATCTCTTGCGAGTTGACCGTGTCGACGGTCGTCACGGTGAGGGGGATTGCGATCAAGACGGTGGCCAATCCGACCGCTCCGTAGGCCAACTTCCTGCTGAAGGCAGGCGACTCGTGTGCCTCACGGGAATAGCCATACGCGTGAACAGAATCGATCCGGCAACGATCATCGCCAGCATGTTGGAAGCGAACAGTTGGAACGCGCCATACGAGCCGTCGAAGTCGCCGACCTGGGCAGTGATCCCAACCACGGCGAGTGGGGGGACCAATGAGATGGCGATGGCGACGCCGGGCATCACGTCCGAGACGTCCTTGCGGGCCAGACCGTAGGCGCCAGCAAAGCCAGTGGCCACTGCCGCGACGAGGTCGATGAGGTTCGGTGATGTGCGACCGGACACCTGACTATTGCGAGAGATGGGCACCAGATCAGGTAGCACCGCAGACAACAACCAACCGATGGCCACCACGCCAGCTGCCCCCAGCACAACGGCCACCACCGATGCGCTCATCCGCTTGACGTCCGCGGTGACGATCCCCAGAGCCGTCCCGATGATGGGCACGCCGAGGGGTGCAACGATCATGGCCCCGATCACTGTGGCGGTCGAGTCGGCCAGAACCCCGGCCGTGGCTATGACCGCGGCCAGAAGCAGAAGGATCGAGAAACGCCAGCGCTTCGTCCCGCTGTCGCCTACATCGAGAAACAGCTCCTCGCCGAGCTCGGCGAGCTTCGACGCTGTCCCCTCAAGGTCACCACGAGCCAAATCCACCCAACTCGAGCGGGACTGGCTTCATGTCGGGCAAAGTAGCACCCGGCTAGCGTCGGTTCTCGGAGGTAGCGATGTCATCCATCACCAAGACCATCCGGTTGTCGGGCCAGGCTCCGGACTCGATCGAGGACGCGGTGCGGACCGTCCTGGCCCGGGCGGCCGCGACCGTCTCCGACATCCAGGGATTCAGGATCGTGGAAGTCGGTGGCAAGGTCGACGATTCAGGCGTGCCGACGCTCTTCACCGTCACCCTCGACATCACCTTCGGGATCAAGGACCCTGTCGAGCATGGCTGATCCGATTCTGACCGACTACGAGATCAAGACGCTGAAGACACAGCCCAGCCTGGCGGTCAGGGTCCGGGTACCGATGGATCAGCTCGACCTCGAGGCGCTTTTCGCCGTCCAACTCCCCCGTCTCCATGCCGTTGCCGGTGATGGCGGCCCCCCGTACGGCAGATACCACGAGTTCGGCCCGACGCATGCTGATGTCGAGATCGGAGTCCCGGTCCTCCGCGTCTCGCCTCATCTCTCCGCGGTGCGGAGAGCGGCGCAGACCCGATAGAGCTCTCCGAGCTTCCCGGCGGGCCGACAGCCTTGGCCATCCATCACGGCAGCTACGAGACGCTGGGGGCCGCATACGACCGACTCCACGATTGGATCCATTCCCAAGGACAGGAAGACGGGCCGGGTCCTTGGGAGTCCTACATTGACCTACCCGGAACGGTCGAAGACGTGGCAAGTCTTCGGACTGTGTTGCACTGGCCCCTCCAAAAAGGATGACGTCGAGGGGTCAGCGACGGCGCAGGACCGAGACGCGATGACAAGCGTCCCTATCCCCGAGCCGGAGTCTCTGGGGAACGGGATCCATCTCATCCCGGCACCGCTCCCTTTCAAGAGCCCGGCGTGGGTCAACACGTACGCCATCGAGGCAGATGGGGGAATTCTCCTCCTCGATTGCGGCACCGACTGGGAGCCCGGGCGGGACGCCATCCGCGATGGCTTCCGCCAGCTCGGCCTGGACGAATCGGCGGTGCACACGCTGGTCGTCACTCATCTCCACCTCGATCATGTCGGCATGTCGGCCCGTCTGGTCGGCGAGTTGGGCTGCCGGTTCGTGATGCACGAGCGGGCCGCCAAGCTGGTCGACCGATACAACGACACGCCCGGGTACGTCGACCGACTGCTCCGCATCGGCCGGACTCATGGTGTGCCGGCGCGTGTGCTGGGATCGGTGACCGGTGACCTGGCCACCCGTCCCGATTACATGCCCCTCATCGATCGCCCCGACCACACGGTGGTCGACGGAGAGCGGATCGACATCGGCGGGGGCCGCTGGCTCGAGGTGATCCATACTCCCGGGCACGAGCCGGCCCACATCTGCCTCCGCGACTCGAGGACAGGGATCCTCTTCTCCGGCGACCACGTCTTGCCCCGCATTTCTCCGGTGATCATGTGGGACGAAGACCTCGGCGATCCCCTCGGCAACTATCTGGCCTCCCTCCAGAAGCTGCTCGGGATGAGCCCGAGGGTCACATACCCGGCACATGGCACGCTGATCGATCGGGGGGACGAGAGGGCCCGACAGATCCTGCTCCACCACGATCGTCGCCTCCTCGACATGTCCGAGCTGGTCCGATCGGGCGATACCACCGCATGGGAGGTGATGCTCAAATCGTTCCGCCCCAACCTGACCCCGTTGGAGGCGAGGCTGGCCTTCCTGGAGACCGTCTCCCACCTCGAGCATCTCCGGATGACGGGGAGGCTGCAGGCCGAGCAACGCGATGGGACCGTGGTGTTCCGCCGCTGAGGGTTTCTTCCCATCGGTCGGCGGGTAATTCGCTCCAGACCAAGCACGGAGGAAGAACATGCCAGTGCATCGGGGCAAAGACAGCAAGGGGTCCTACTACCAATGGGGCGACTCAGGCAAGAAGTACCACTACCAAGCCGGGGAGAAGAAGAGCCGAGAGGCCGCCAAGCAGAAGGCGACGAAACAGGGTCAAGCGGCGCGCGCCTCTGGCTACAAAGGCTGAACGGTCACCCCTCGAGCAGGTGGACGCCGTAGGCGAGGATGAATCCGAACACGGTGACGACGCCGACCGCACGCCCGGCGTGCTCATACGCCTCCGGGATCAGAGAAGTGGCGAGCATCGTCAACACCGCGCCACCTGAGAACGCGAAGACGAACGAGATGGTCCCGGTGGAGGCGCCGTCCAGCAGGACATAACCCGCCGCCGCAGCCAGAGCACAAGCCAGGACGACCGCACCCCAGATCTCCAACACCAGGGAGCGTTTCCAACCGCCCTCGATCAGGGTGGTGGTGGCAGCAACTCCCTCCGGCAGGTTGGAGATGAAGACTGCGATCAGCATCGCCACGCCTACTTCGCCCGTCTGCAGCAATGTGAGACCCAGAACTGCAGTTTCTGGCACACCGTCGAGCAGGGCCCCAAGGAGGATCGAGAGACCTGCGCCCTCTTCGGAGTCTGGCATCGCATTTCCCTGACGGCGTCTCTGAAAGCGGCCGATGAGGATGTCGCCAATGGTGAATGTGGCCGCTCCGGCGAAGATCCCGGTCACCACCGCGCCGCTACCACCGCCCACGTCGGTCGCCTCCGCGATCAGCTCGAACGACACGGCGCTGAGCAACACGCCGGCACCGAACGCCATGATCAGACCGAGCATGCGGCGCTGAGGCGGGCGGCCGACTGCGATGAGGGCTCCGATCAGCAACGAGCTCGCCGCGAGCAGACCCCAGAAAAAGGCCTCGATCACGTCAGTCGGCGCTCAAGATCGTTTCGACCCCGAAATCCCCATCCGAGTAGAGCACCTCGCCGGCCCGGGCCGCTGCCTTCAGATCATCCTCCGCTTTGCGAACCAGATCGAGCCGATCGGCCGGCGCCGAGACCGACACCGACTCCACCTCGGCCCGCATCGAGACCTTGGCGTCCGACTTGGCCTTTCGCACTGCCGAGAGGACTGCAGCCGTCTGGATCAGGACCGCGGGGTCTCCTGAGTAAGCCGAAAGCTCCTCGACGCCAGGCCAGCGTTCCCGGTGAACCGACCCCTCCCGCCACCAGGACCAAACCTCCTCGGTCACGAACGGCAGAAATGGGGCGAAGAGACGAAGGTAGACCCCGAGCGCCATCTGGAGGGCGGCGTGTGCCGATGCGCCCTCCTTCCCACCCTCGTAGGCCCGGCTCTTGACCAGCTCGACGTAGTCGTCGGTCCAGGCCCAGAACGACCGCTCGACGATCTCGATGGCTCGGGCGTAGTCGAATGCATCAAACGCACCGGTGGCCTGGTCCACCACTTCTGCCAGGGTGGCGAGCATCGAGCGGTCGAGGGGCTCGATGATGGCCGACGCTTCGACATCTTCGGCGAATCCAAGAGCAAACCGTGATGCGTTGAGGATCTTCGTAGCGAGGCGGCGGCCGATCTTCATGACCCCGTGGTCGACCGCGGTGTCGGTCCCGGGCCGGCCATTGCAGGCCCAGTAACGGACCGCCTCCGCCCCGTGCTCCTCGATCAGGGCGTGGGGCGTGACAACGTTCCCCTTGGATTTGGACATCTTCTTCCTGTCCGGGTCGAGCACCCAGCCGTTGATCGTGGTGTGGGCCCAAGGCAGCGCATCGTGCTCATAGTGGGAGCGGACCACGGTGGAGAAGAGCCAGGTTCGGATGATCTCCGGGCCCTGGGGCCGCAGGTCCATCGGGAAAACCCGCGAGAAGAGATCGGGATCGTCATCCCAGTGTCCGGCGATCTCAGGAGTGAGCGAAGAAGTGGCCCAGGTGTCCATGATGTCCGGATCACCGATGAATCCTCCCGGTTGACCCCTCTGTGCCTCCTCGTAGCCGGGCGGTGTGGCGGAGGTGGGATCCACGGGCAGGTTGCCCTCGTCGGGCAGAATCGGATGATCGTGATCGATGGCCCCGCCGGCGCCGACCGGGTACCAGACCGGGACGGCGACGCCAAAGAATCGCTGCCGCGAGACAAGCCAGTCTCCCGTCAACCCGTTGACCCAGTGCTCATATCGGACCTGCATGAAGTCCGGAACCCAGTCGAGCTCCGAACCGCGCTTGAGAAGCTGAGACCGCAGCTCTTGGTCCCGGCCGCCGTTGCGGATATACCACTGTCGGCTGGAGACGATCTCGAGTGGGCGGTCGCCGTTTTCGTAGAACTTGACCGGATGGGTTATCGGTCGTGGCACGCCATCTAGATCACCCGACTCGGCCAGGAGCTCTTCCATCCGCTTCTGTGCCTGATTTGGGTAGAGACCGGCGATCTGCCGGTACGCCTCGTGGCCGGTGTCCGAGTCGATCCATTCAGGCACGTCCTGACGAAGACGACCCGTCTGCTGGACCAGGGCGCGAGTGGGAAGGTCGAGCTCCCGCCACCAGGTGACATCGGTGGTGTCCCCCCAGGTGCAGATCATGGCGATGCCACTTCCCTTGTCGGGATCGGCCAGATGATGGGAGACCACCGGAAGCTCGACCTCAAAGAGTGGGGAGGTGACCTTGGTGCCGAAGCGACTCTGATATCGCCCGTCTTCGGGATGTGCCACCAGGGCGACACAGGCGGCGATCAGCTCAGGGCGCGTGGTCTCGATATACAGCGGCGACCCGTCGCCATCTCTGAAGGCGATCCGGTAGTAGGCCGCAGGGCGTTCCCTGTCTTCGAGCTCGGCCTGGGCGATCGCCGACTTGAAATCGACATCCCAGAGGACCGGCGCCTCCTGGGAGTACGCCTCACCACGTGCCAGATTGCGCAGGAACGCCCTCTGGCTTGTGCGCTGGCTGTGGGTGTCGATCGTGGCATAACTCTGTGTCCAGTCGACAGACAGCCCGAGCGTGCGCCACAGGTCCTCGAAGACCTTCTCGTCCTCTGCGGTGAGACCGTGGCACAGCTCGATGAAGTTGCGTCTGCTGATGGATATCGGCGGATCGGATGGCTCCTCGGGCGGCGCGAATCCCGGGTCGTAGGGCAGCGTCGGATCACATCGAACCCCGTAGTAGTTCTGCACCCGGCGCTCGGTGGGAAGGCCGTTGTCG
This sequence comes from uncultured Acidobacteriota bacterium, assembly GCA_963734115.1. Taxonomy (GTDB): domain Bacteria; phylum Actinomycetota; class Acidimicrobiia; order Spongiisociales; family ZC4RG35; genus JARDZU01. The sequence continues at coordinate 322,880 of CAVTFV010000008.1, read as the reverse complement.
TCCCAGCCCATCGGATAGAAGACCTCGTTTCCCTTCATTCGGCGATATCGGGCATGGGCGTCGGTCTGGACGTACCCGAAGACCGAGCCCATGTGCAGGGAGCCGGACACGGTCGGCGGCGGGGTATCGATGGCGAAGATCGCCGAGCGGTCCTTGGAGCGGTCGAACCGATAGGTGCCCTCGATCTCCCATCGCTCCATCCATTTGGCCTCGAGACCTTCGAGGGCAGGTTTTTCCGGGACGTTCCTGGTCATCGGGGCGTGAGGGTACCGGCCAACGAGGATGGATCCGCGCCGGCCAATCATGGCCGTAACGCTTCGGGAACGCCTGTCGCGATAGCTTCTTGACGTGAACGAGACGGCAGCCAACACGGTCTGGCATCGACGGCTGGCGATCGTTGCCGCTGCTCTGATCACGGCTTTCTATCTCGGCTCGTTGCTCGCCTTCGGGATCGCGGGGTCGTGGGCGTGGGCAGACGCCCTCGGCTTCTCCGTCTGGATCTTGTCGTTCACCGTGGTGGGGGTGATCATCGCGTTCCATCGCTCCGGAAACCCGATCGCCTGGATCTGTCTCGCATTCAGCGGGGTCTGGTCGATCTGGATGTTCCTCGACGGGCTCCTCGCCTATGAGGCCGCCAATCCCGGCTCCTTGAGCCGACCTGACCTGATCGCCGCATTGGCCTATCCGTTGTGGGTGCCGGGAGTCGGTCTGATCGGCTTCCTTCTCTTGTTGTTCCCCGACGGGCACCTTCCCTCGCCTCGCTGGCGGCATGTCTCCTGGCTGTTGGCTGGCACCATTGCGATTCTCACCCTCACCGGTTTCTTCCTTCCGGGAGTGATCCAGGAGACGGAGTATGTGAACCCACTGGGCGTCGAGGCGTTCGAGACGTTCGATCAAGGAGTAGCTGGTTTCGCCCTCGTGGTGATCCTCGTCTTGTGCATCGGGGCTTCGGCCGTCTCCGTCGTCATCCGCTATCGAACCGCGGTCGGAAATGAGCGCCTGCAATTGAAATGGTTGATGGCGGCAGGTGTGGTGGCGGCCGCCGCCTATGCGCTCCTCTTCTTCTGGGACGAATTCAATATCCAATTGGTGTGGTCGCTCATCCCGATTGCCATCGGTCTGTCAATGCACCGCCACCACCTGTATGACATCGACCGACTGATCAGCCGGACCATCGTCTACACGGTCGTGGTCGGGGCTCTGGCAATCGTGTTCGCCTCGGTCATTTTCGTCCTTCAAGAGGTCTCGCCCTTCCAAGACGATTTGGCGGTGGCTGCATCCACTCTGGCGGCGGCCGCTGCTTTCAACCCGATCCGAAGCAGGGTCCAGGAGGGGGTGGATCGCCGATTCAACCGGTCCCGCTACGACGCCGAGAGAGTGTCGGTTGAGTTCGCGTCAGGTCTGCGCGACGAGACCGACTCCGATCGGATCGTGCAGGGCTGGGTCGGTGTGGTGTCGGAGACGATGGAACCAAGCGCCGTCGGCGTTTGGACCAAGGGTGAGTGACCTCCACCAACAATGTTGAGCGGTCGCTTGTCAAGAAAACTGTTGCCTTGTATAATGACGTGGTCAAGAAACACAAGGAGGTAGCAGTGATGCTCATGAGGACCGACCCCTTCCGGGAGTTCGACCGTCTGACCCAGCAGGCCTTCGGCACCAAGTTCCGTCCGGCCGTGATGCCGATGGATGCATACCGGCAGGATGACCAGTTCGTCGTGAATTTCGACCTGCCCGGTGTCGACCCCTCCAGCATCGACCTCACCGTCGAGAAGAACGTCCTCGCGGTGAGCGCCGAGCGGCGCTGGGAAGCGGCTGAGGACGTCCAAATCGTCGCTTCCGAGCGGCCACAGGGCACGTTCAACCGCCAGCTGTTCCTCGGTGAGGGACTGGACGCAGACCGAGTCGAGGCTTCCTACGACAACGGTGTCCTTTCAGTGACTATCCCGGTCGCCGAGCAGGCCAAGCCCCGTAAGGTGGCGATCTCGGCCGGCACAGACGCTCGGACCATCGAGGCGAGCGCCACCGAATCCTGATTCACACAAAGTAAACACCGGCGCCGGCTCTCAAGGGCCGGCGCCGCTCTTTGGTGGGCCTGGACGCGATGAGAAACGCCCCCTATGCTCCTACTCGACATGAACCGGCTCCTGGCCCATACCCATCATCACCATCACCCTTCATGGGTCGGATGACGATGGGCTGAGGCCAAGAAGCCACCAACGCAGACGCCGACCCAAGCGGTCGGCGTTTCTCGTTTCCGAGGGCGAGATCCCGGCCGGCAAAGGCGGGAAGGAACGCCCGAATGAATACCGAGCCAACAATCCACCTGGCCCTCCCCAAGGGTCGCATGGAAACCGGTGTCTTCAACCTGCTCGCAGCCGCCGGCATCGAGCTGCATGTCGGACAGCGGGGTTATCGGCCCGTGCTTTCCGAGCCAGGATTCGAGGTGAAGCTCCTCAAGCCACAGAACATCGTCGAGATGCTGGCGGTCGGGACCCGCGACATCGGGTTTGCCGGCGCCGACTGGGTAGCCGAGCAGCAGGCGGATCTAGTCGAGTTGCTCGACACCGGTCTTGATCCGGTGCGGATCGTGGCCGCGGCCGCCGAGAGCTTGCTCGATCAGGACGGGAACCTCCCGAATCGAAGACTCGTGATCGCCAGCGAGTACGAGCGGCTCACCCGGTCTTGGATCGCCGGTCGCGGACTCGATGCCTCCTTTGTGCGGTCTTACGGGGCGACGGAGGTCTTCCCGCCCGAGGACGCCGACCTCATCGTCGACAACACTGCCACCGGGGAGACGCTGGCGGCCAACGGGCTTGCCGTGGTCGACGAATTGATGGAGTCGTCGACCCGTTTCTACGCCAGCCAGGGAGCCGTGGCCGATCCCGACAAGAAGAGTGCCATCGACGGGCTGGTGTTGAGTCTTCGCTCGGTGCTCGATGCGCGGAAGAGAGTGATGCTGGAGCTGAATGTGACACTGGCCGATCTCGAGGCTGTCATAGACGCATTGCCTGCGATGCGCGAACCCACGGTGGCGACACTGCACGGCGGTGCCGGGATGGCGGTCAAGGCCGCCGTGCCCCGAAGCGACCTTCCACGACTCATCCCCCGGCTGAGGCAACTCGGCGCTACCGACATCGCCGTGTCCCGACTGGAGCAGATCGTCCCATGAGCTCCCCCGCCACCTACCTCCCGCCGGGCTTCGACGCGCCCATCGACCTCGACCTCTCCAAGAACGAGGGGCGAAGCCGAGCTGAAGAGCTGCTCGATGCGATAGACGACCCGCGTCGATTGGTCGGCCGGTACCCGGACACCCGCTCTCTTCGGGCCCGACTTGCCGCGCTGCACGGCGTATCCGAGGACCGGGTCCTGGTGACGGCAGGGGGGGATGACGCCCTGTCCCGGTGCTTCCTCGCCCGGGTGACGGAGGGCGGCGAAGTGGTGAGCACGTACCCAACCTTCGAGATGATCCCCCGATACGCGGAGCAACGACAAGCGAGGCTGCTGGAAGTGCCGTGGTGGACCGGCCCGTTTCCTGTCGCCGAGGTGCTGGCAGCGATCACAGGTGATACCGACGCCGCTTTCATCGTTTCGCCGAACAACCCCACCGGGGGCGTTGCGAGCGAGATCGACCTCCTCAAGTTGGCCGCCGAGACCCGTCTGCTCGTTCTGGATGCTGCATACGTCGAGTTCGCCGAGGCCGACCCGACGTCTGCATTGCTCGAGCTCGACAACGTCGTCATGACGAGGACCCTCTCGAAGGCCTACGGGCTCGCCGGTCTCAGGGTCGGCTACCTGCTCGGCTCCCCAGAGCTCGTGTCAGCCATCGGCGCCTTCGGGAACCCGTACCCAGTGTCGGCTCTGTCCGCCGCCCTTGCCGAGACGAGACTCGCTCGGCCCGTCTCCGAGACGACCAGCTTCGTCGAAGAGGTGAAAAGGGAACGAGTCGCTTTGACCGGCACGCTGACAGGCCTCGGTGCCCGCCCACTCCCCTCAGAAGCCAATTTCGTCCTCGCCGAGTGCGACGACGCATCATGGGTCATATCGGGTGCTGCCTCGCTCGGCGTCGCGCTCCGTCGGTTTCCGAGCAGGCCAGGGCTCGAGTCGGCCGTCAGGATCACGGTCCCCGGCGATGCCGACGATTTCGACCGCCTGGTAGGGACCCTCGGCTCGCTGCTCGATCCCCAGGCGATCATCTTCGATCTAGACGGGGTGATCGCCGATGTGAGCGGCTCCCAGGTGTTGGCGATCATCGAGACGGCCAGCAGCTTCGGAGTGGAAGTCGAGCTCTCCGACATCGAAGCCGCCAAGACGGATGGCAACAGCAACGACGACTGGGAGCTGACCCGACGTCTCTGCCTCGAACGGGGGGTGGAAGCCCCAATCGAGGCAGTCACCGAGCGATTCGAGGCTCTCTATCAGGGCACGGCCGCGTCACCAGGGCTCAAAATCGCGGAGACATCGCTGGTCGACCCCACCACGTGGCGACGATGGGGGACGAACCGGCAGTTGGGAGTAGTGACCGGGCGACCACGGTCAGATGCGGTCGAGTTCTTGGAGCGGTTCGGTCTCATGGACGGGATTGCAGCATTGGTCACCAGGGACGATGCGCCGCTCAAGCCCGACCCGGCACCGGTGGTGAAAGCTCTCGAGATCATGGGTGTGACCCGAGCGTGGATGCTCGGCGATACACCCGATGACCTGGCAGCGGCGCGTGGAGCGGGTGTGGTGCCGATCGGCGTCATTGCCCCCGGCGACGAACCGGAAGGAGCCAGGAAACGGCTGCGATACGCCGCCCGAATTCTCGACAAGACGACCGATGTGGAGGAGATGCTGTCATGACACGACGATCCGATTTCAGCCGGGAAACGACCGAGGTCACCATCACCGGGTATCTCGACCTGGATGGGAGCGGCGTTTCCCAGATCAAGACAGGGCTGGGCTTTCTCGACCACATGCTGAATGCGTTAGCCAGACACGGCCGCTTCGACCTCGAGCTGGTGGCGATTGGCGACACCGAAGTCGACGACCACCACACGGTGGAAGACTGTGCCATCGTTCTCGGCCGGGCCTTCGATGACGCGCTGGGAGACCGCAACGGGATCACCAGGTTCGGGTACGCCTACGCCCCCCTCGACGAATCGCTGACGAGGGCGGTCATCGATCTCTCCGGACGACCCTGGCCCGAAGTCTCGATCGAATTCAGCCGCGACACCATCGGTGAGGTCGCCAGCGAGAACATCATCCATTTTCTCAACTCGTTCGCGGTCGAGGGTCGGATGGCGCTCCATGTGGACCTGATCCGGGGACAGAACGATCATCACAAGGCGGAGTCGGCCTTCAAGGCTCTGGCCATCGCGCTGCGCTCGGCCATCAGCCAATCGGATGACGGGATTCCCAGCACCAAGGGCACCCTGAAGTGACCGACGTGAAGATCGTGCCCACCGGCACCGCCAACATCGCCTCCGTGAGAGCCGCTCTCACCCGTCTCGGGGCGAGTGTCTCCGACGCCGGGACGGACAGGGAGGTCACTGATGCGACAGGTGTGGTCCTGCCCGGGGTCGGCGCCTTCGCCGCGGCCATGTCACGGGTCGGTGACCACGGGCTGGCCCCAGCACTCAGAGAGAGAATCGAGGAGGGGCGGCCGACCCTGGTCGTCTGTGTCGGCATGCAACTTCTCTGTCGGGAGAGCGAGGAGAGCCCGGGCGCAGAGGGCCTCGGCATCGTGGACGCCCCGGTGACCCGTTTCGGAGACGAAGTGAGGGTGCCTCAGCTGGGATGGAATCAGGTCGATCCCGCCCCGGAGTCGCGATTCATCGAACCGGGGTGGGCCTATTTCGCCAACAGCTATCGAATCGATCGCGTGCCAGACGGTTGGGTCGGCGCCACGACGGACTACGGAGGCGGTTTCGTTTCGGCCCTGGAGCGGGGCCATGTGCTGGCCTGCCAGTTCCACCCCGAATTATCCGGGCCATGGGGTGCCCGCCTCCTGGGACGATGGCTGGAGACGGCAGGGGAGGCGGCGTGAGCCTGGCATCACGTGTCATCCCCTGTCTCGACATCAAGGACGGAAGGGTGGTCAAAGGGGTCCGCTTCCAGGGTCTGCGCGACGCAGGTGACCCGGTTGAGTGTGCAGCGCTCTACGAGCAGCAGGGAGCCGACGAGATCGTGCTCCTGGACGTGTCGGCGACGCCCGAGGGCAGGGGGCACGCCCTCGACACGGTTCGCGGCGTGCGCGCCTCGCTCTCCATCCCGCTAACAGTTGGTGGTGGAGTCCGACGCGCCGAGGACGCAGGGCGTCTCCTCGAGGCGGGCGCCGACAAGGTTGGAGTGAATACGGCCGCGGTCGACCGTCCCTCCCTCATCGGTGAGATCGCTGAGCAGTTCGGCAGACAATGCACGGTGCTGGCGGTAGACGCCGCCTCGACCGGACGGGCTTGGGAGGTGGTGGTGGAGAGTGGCCGAACCCGGACAGGGATCGATGTCGTGGAGTGGTGCCAAAAGGCGACCGCTATCGGAGCCGGCGAGATCCTGCTGACCAGTTGGGACCGGGACGGCACCCGAGAGGGCTATGACCTCGACCTGGTCTCCGCGGTATCCAGGGCCGTGACCGTCCCGGTCATCGCCTCCGGCGGGGCAAACGAGCCACGCCACCTGGTCGACGCAATTCAAGCCGGGGCATCGGCGGCACTAGTCGCCAGCATCCTCCACGATGGCGACACCACCGTCGGGGCCCTGAAAACCGCGATGTCCGATGCCGGGATCTTGGTCCGGCCATGATCGTCCCTTCCATCGACATCTCCAGCGGACAGGCCGTGCAACTGGTCGAAGGGGAGACAGTGGCCATCGAGGCAGGTGACCCGAGGCCACTGCTCGACCGATTCGGCCTGATCGGCGAGGTGGCGGTCATCGACATCGACGCCGCAAGGGGCGAAGGTGACAATCGGGACCTGGTCGCAGAATTGTGCCGCCGGGGGCGGATACGGGTTGGCGGCGGTATCCGCGACATCCCCGCCGCCCTGCATTGGCTGGACCTGGGCGCGGAGAAGATCATCATCGGGACGGCGGCCACACCCGAACTGCTCGGTGAGCTCCCAGCAGATCGCGTCATCGTGGCCCTCGACTCCCGGGACGGCGAAGTTCTCACCCACGGATGGCGTGAGAGCAGCGGAACTGACCTGATGACCCGGATCGAAGAGCTTCGGGGTCTATGTGACGGCTTCCTCATCACCTTCATCGAGCTAGAAGGGCGACTCGAGGGCACGGATCTAGAGCGCGCCAAGGAGGTCGTAGCGGCTACCGCTCCGGCCCGGGTCACCATCGCGGGCGGGATCAGGTCCGCAGAAGAGGTCGCGATCCTCGATCGGCTTGGGGCGGACGCCCAGGTGGGAATGGCTCTCTACACGGGAGAGCTGACGATTCCTGATGCTCTGGCAGCAATATTGACCAGTGATCGGCCGGATGGACTGTGGCCGACCGTTGTCGTGGACGAGTCCGGCACCGCACTCGGCCAGGTCTACTCGAGCGCGGAGAGCCTGAAGCGGGCCATCGAGGAAACACGGGGCATCTATCACAGCCGCTCGAGAGGGGTCTGGGTCAAGGGAGAGACCTCGGGTGCGACCCAGGAACTTTTGACCGTGGACGTCGACTGCGATCGGGACTCGTTGCGATTCGCTGTCCGTCAGGAAGGACCCGGGTTTTGCCACACCGGTGATCGGAGCTGTTGGGGCGAGGACAGTGGCATTGGCCGGCTGCAGAGACGTCTGACCACGATCGCACTCTCGGGTGACATAGGGTCCAACACACGCAAGCTCCTCGACGATCCCGGGCTATTGGCTGCCAAGCTGTCGGAGGAAGCCGCCGAGTTGGGTGCCGCAGAAAGCCAGGACCAGACGATTCACGAAGCAGCCGATCTCCTCTACTTCTTGATGGTCCGGCTCACCGCCAGCGGCTCCGACATTCACGACGTGGCGATCGAGCTCGATCGCCGGGAGCGCCGGGTGACTCGTCGCCCGATGATCGCCAAGGAGAACATGCGATGAGATCGCTGCCCCGGATCGAAACCATGCCGGCGGTGGTCCAGCGTCCGGTCGATCTGAGCGCCACCACCTTTGTTGCCGAGATACTCGAGGATGTCAGGGCGAACGGTGAAGGGGCGATACGTCGCTTCTCCGAGCACTACGGCGACCTTTTTCCGGGAGACCAGATCGTTTACGACCGCGAATACCTGGACCATGCCCTCGAGCGGATCGGCCCCGACGAGCGTCAGGTACTCATGAGTGTGGCGGCGCGGATCCAGCACTTCGCCGAGGCTCAGCGAGAGGCTCTCGTCGATGTCGATATCGAGGTGCTTGGGGGCAGGGCCGGGCATCGTTGGTTGCCGGTCGCATCGGTGGGCGCCTACGCGCCTGGTGGGCGGCACCCTCTCCCATCTTCGGTCTTGATGACGGTGATACCGGCGTGGGTCGCGGGAGTGAAAACGGTTTGGGTTGCTTCGCCCCGGCCTACCGATGTGACGATGGCCGCGGCCGCGGTCGCGGGGGCTGACGGGCTGCTTGCCCTGGGCGGGGCCCAGGCAATCGGCGCCCTCGCCTTTGGCAGTCTTTCTCCCGTCTGTGATCTGATCGTGGGCCCCGGGAACAAGTATGTGACGGCCGCCAAGAAGCTGCTCTTCGGAGAGGTTGGGATCGATGGACTGGCCGGCCCCAGCGAGATCCTGGTCATCGCGGACGACCAGGCGGACTCGGCTCTTGTGGCGGCCGATCTCCTCGCCCAGGCAGAGCACGACATCGACGCTCTCCCGCTCCTTGTGACGACAAGCCTGCGTTTGGCCAATGACGTGGATCACCAGATCGAGCTTCAGCTTTCCGACCTCCCCACTTCGGCGGTGGCGCGGCAAGCACTCACCAATGGTTTCTCCCTCGTGGTCGGGTCCTTGGATGAAGCGGTATCCGCCACGGAACGGGTGGCACCAGAGCATCTCGCCCTGCACGTCGAGCAACCTGAGGATGTGTTGGGGAAGCTCACGTCATACGGCTCGGTGTTCCTCGGCGGGCAAAGCGCCGAGGCTTTCGCCGACTATGGGGTCGGACCCAATCACGTGCTCCCGACCGGTGGCGGCGCGAGATTCCAATCCGGGCTATCGGTCATGACTTTTCTCAAGGCGCCCACCTGGTCACGGCTCGACGACCCAGCGGCGTTGGTGGGGGACACCATCCTTCTCGCCCGTCTCGAGGGTCTGGAAGCACATGCCAGAGCGGCCCAGATCCGAGTCGAGCCTTGATTCAGCGGCACGGCCTAGGGTGGTTGGCCCCGACGAAAGGAGAGCACTTGTCGGGTGAACTGGCCTTCGTGGAGTTCGGTGTCGAGGACGTCGACAAGGCACAGGTCTTCTACTCGGGCCTATTCGGTTGGAAGTTCGAGCCAGGGCCGTCGGGTCAGGGTTATGTGATCTCGTTGCCCAACGTCGGTGCCGGTATCCATGGAAGCGATGCAGGCGCCGCCCCGTATCTCTTCTTCAGGGTCGATGACATCGATGCCGCCGTCGAGAAGGTCCTGGACCTGGGGGGAACCGTCGACGACACCGACGTCGAGGGGGATGAGGAGTCGATCGCCCGGTTCGGCCGGTTCAAGCTATGCAAGGACGACCAGGGCTCGCCGTTCGGGATACATCAGCCACCACTGCCGATGTAATCACATGTTCCGTCGGTATTGGCCTCCGACGGCGTAGAGGGCGTTGCTCATCTGTCCCAGGGAAGCCACCTTGGCCGTCTCCATCAGCTGGGCGAAGATGTTGCCCCCCGACACTGCGGTTTTCTGCAGCTCCTCGAGGGCTTTCGGCCCGACGGCTCGGTTCCGATCCTGGAAGGCGCGCACATTGGCGATCTGCCGGTCCTTGTCCTCGGTGGTCGACCTGATCAGGGTCGTCGGGATCACGAACGGAGACCCCTCCTTCGAAATGAAGGTGTTGACCCCGACCACCGGGTATCCGCCGGCCTCCTTCTGCTGCTCGTAATAGAGCGACTCCTCCTGGATCTTGGTCCTCTGGTACTGACGCTCCATCGCCCCCAGCACGCCCCCACGGCTGTTGATCCGATCGAACTCTGCCAGTACCGCCTCCTCGACCAGATCGGTCAGCTCCTCGATGATGAAGCTGCCCTGAAGCGGGTTCTGGTTCTTGGCCAGGCCAAGCTCCTGGTTGATGATGAGCTGGATGGCGAGTGCCCGTCGGACCGACTCCTCGGTGGGGGTGGTGATCGCCTCGTCGTAGGCGTTGGTGTGAAGACTGTTGGTGTTGTCATAGATGGCGTACAGGGCCTGCAGCGTCGTCCTGATGTCGTTGAACGAGATCTCCTGGGCATGGAGGGAACGACCCGAGGTCTGCACGTGGTACTTCAGCTTCTGAGATCGCTCGTTGCCCCCGTAGCGGTGCTTTATTGCCTTCGCCCAGATGCGCCGGGCGACACGCCCGATCACCGCGTATTCGGCGTCGATGCCGTTGGAGAAGAAGAAGGAGAGATTGGGGGCGAAGTCGTCGATTTCCATGCCCCGCGCCAGGTAGTTCTCCACGTAGGTGAACCCGTTGGCAAGTGTGAATGCAAGCTGGGTGATCGGGTTGGCTCCGGCTTCGGCCATGTGATACCCGCTGATCGACACCGAGTAGAAGTTGCGAACGTCGTTGTCGACGAACCATTGCTGGATGTCGCCCATCATCCCCAGGGCGAACTCAGTGGAGAAGATGCAGGTGTTCTGAGCCTGGTCCTCCTTGAGGATGTCCGCCTGGACCGTGCCCCGGACGCGGGCGACGGTCTCGGCCCTGATCCGCTCGTAAACATCGGCCGGCAGTACCTGATCCCCGGTCACCCCGAGAAGCCGGAGCCCGAGCCCGTCGTGACCCTCGAGCAGGTCACCCGAGTAGATCGGGCGGGGGCGGTCCCCGTAGATCTCTTCGATCCGAGTCTCCACCTCCCCCCAGAGGTCGTTCTCGTCGATGTGCCGCTCACACGCCTGGTCGATGGCGGCGTTCATGTAGAACGCGAGGATCATGGGGGCCGGCCCGTTGATTGTCATCGACACCGACGTTGCAGGGTCGGAGAGATCGAAGCCCGAGTACAGCTTCTTGGCGTCGTCGAGGGTGGCGATGGACACCCCCGAGTTGCCCACTTTCCCGTAGATGTCGGGCCGCTCGTGAGGGTCCTCCCCGTAGAGGGTCACCGAGTCGAACGCCGTCGAGAGACGCTTGGCCGGCATCCCTGCGGCCAGGTAATGGAATCGGCGGTTGGTCTGCTCCGGTGGGCCCTCGCCGGCAAACATCCGGGCCGGGTCCTCCTCGGCTCGCTTGAAGGGGAAGACCCCGGCGGTGTAGGGAAACTCACCGGGGACGTTCTCTTGGAGAAGCCAGTGGAGCCGGTCACCCCAGGAGCGGTAGCGGGGCAGCGCCACCTTCGGCACCCGGGTGTGGCTCAACGTCTCCTCGTGGAGCGGAACCCTGATCTCACGCCCCCTGACGTGGTAGATGAACTCTGTGCCCGAGTATTCGGCGAGCATCGCCTCCCAACGCTCGAGAGCCCGACGGTTCTCAGGATCGAGAGCCTGCTCGGTATCGGCAGCGAGATCGCTCACGTCGGCGCCACTGTCTCTGGCTCCTTCGAGCCGGTACAGCGTGTCTGCGATATTCGACTGTTCGTCAGCCCAGGAGTCGTAGCCCCGGTTCGCCTCCACGATCTCGGCCAGGTATCGGGTCCGCTCCGGCGGGACCACATGCTGCTTTGCCTCGTCGCTCAGGGGGAGATCGAGTTTCGACTCGAGATTGAGGCCATGACCGGCCAATTCCCTGAGGAAAGCCCGGTAGAAGCGATTCGTGCCCGGGTCGTTGAAATCCGACGCCACGGTCAGGTGGACCGGAAGCTCGTCGTCGTTGGCGCTGAAGGCCAGACGGTTTCGCTTGTACTGCTTGCGGACGTCCCGGAGTGCGTCCTGAGCCCCCTCTTTGTCCGCCTTGTTGATCGCAACAAGGTCGGCGAAGTCGAGCATGTCGATCTTCTCCAACTGGGTCGCAGCCCCGTACTCGGGAGTCATCACGTAGATCGACGTGTCCGAGTAGTCGACGATCTCGGTGTCGGACTGACCTATCCCCGAGGTCTCCAGCAGGACGATGTCGAATCCCGCCGCCTTGACCACCTCGATCGCGTGCTGCACATGCGGCGAGAGGGCGAGATTGGCCTGACGTGTGGCCAGGGACCGCATGTAGGCGCGGGAGTGGGGAAGGGAGTTCAACCGGATGCGGTCACCGAGCAGGGCGCCGCCGGAGCGCCGCTTCGACGGGTCCACCGAGATCACGGCGACCCTCAGGGCCTCGAAGTCGAGCAGCAACCGTCGCAGCAGCTCATCGACGAGGCTCGACTTGCCCGAGCCACCGGTGCCGGTTATCCCCACCACCGGCGCTGAGGAAGCCGAGGCGCGGGCTTCGATCTGTTCGAAAACGTCCTGATACTTCTCGGGGAAGTTCTCGGCGGCCGAGATGAGCGTGGCCACCATGCGGGTGTTGCCGGCACCGAGCTCTTCGAGATCGAAGTCGTCACCCAGCTCACCGGTGGCGAAGTCGGATCGGGCCAGCATGTCGCTGACCATCCCCTGCATACCCATCTCCCGACCGTCGTCGGGCGAGTAAACCCGAGTGATCCCGTAGCCGGCGAGCTCCTCGCCCTCATGGGGGAGAATCGTCCCCCCGCCACCGCCGAAGATGCGGATGTGCCCGGCATCCCGCTCAACGAGCAGGTCGCGCAGGTAGCGGTAGAACTCCATGTGACCGCCTTGATAGGAGGTCACTGCGATGGCGTGAGCGTCCTCCTCGATCGCGGTCTCCACGATGTCGAGCCCGGTCCGGTTATGACCGAGATGGATCACTTCGGCGCCTGAGGCCTGAAGAATGCGCCGAAAGATGTTGATGGAGGCGTCGTGGCCGTCGAACAAGGTGGTGGCGGTCACGAATCGGACCTTGTTGGCCAGATTGGGCCTGTCCAGGGCTGCCTCCGTCATCCATCCTTCCGCTGACTAGTTCAAACTGTACCCAGAATTTGGGCGTTCTCCCCCTGTTCCTCCTGCCCACGAGCGAGTACATTGACGCCTCGATGTATTACACGGGGCGGCTGAAAGCACAAAGACTCGAGCCGACCGCGGTCACGATCGAAATCGCCGAAGGCCGATTCCGCGTGGTTGCCGGGAAGCGGCACCTCGGGTCATGGCCGATCGACACTCTCGAGGTCCACCGGACATCGGTGTATCGATTCGCCTTCGACATCGAAGGCGACACGTTCGAATTCTTCCCCGAGGATCCCTCCGCCTTCGCCAATGCGGCCGGGGCAATAATCGACCTGACCGAGACCAAGGGCCGTTTCGGCCTCAAGGCGCGAATTCAAAACGCCAGCAGCGCCTGACCCAGGATCTCTGTAAGAATTGACGGAATGGTCCCCCGTCTCCTAGTGCGCGGAGTCACCGCCGGTGCCGTGATCCTCGGCGCCGAAGTCCTCTATGCGGCACTCCAACCTGCTCCCCGTCAGGCCGAGTTCGACCCATCCGGTGTCTTCGGGGACCCGACCCATCCTCCCTATCGCGTGGCGGTCCTCGGCGACTCGTCGGTGACCGCTCCTGGCGTAGCCGGGCCGGATGAGATCTGGGTGAGGATCGTCTGCCAAAAGGTTGCCGAGACGCACCACGTCATCCTCCGTTCCTATGCGGTGAGCGGCTCGCGTTCCGAGCACTTGCTTCGCGATCAACTGGAGCCGGCCATGGCCCTCCAGCCCGACATGTTCCTGGTCTCTGTCGGCGCCAACGACGTGATCCATGGAGTTGGCATCCGGGTCTTCGAGAGGCGCCTGGACGAATTGGTCGCCACTCTGTCCGAGACCGGCGCGCTGATCATCCTGAGCGGCGTGGGCGACATCGGCACCATCCCGCGGCTGAAGCCTCCGTTGCGCAACCTGATGACACAACGTTCGGCCCGCTTCGATCTGGTGCACCACAAGGTTGCGGCCCGCTACAAGGCCCATGTGGTGCCGCACAGAAAAGACGATCCGACCATCTGGTACTCGGACCGAGGGCTCTGGTCGGCCGACAAGTTCCATGTGAGCGCAGCCGGCCACAAACGATGGGCGGACTCGACATGGCGCGCGATCCAGCCGTTGCTCGAACAGCATGGATGACGCCGAGGCACTGGATCGACTGGCAGCCGCGCGGGTAGGCAGATTCGTTTCCATCACCCCGGACGGAAGGCCCCACATAGTGGCGGTCACCTTCGACGTGATCGGCCTCAACGTCGTCCACATGATCGACGAGAAGCCGAAGACAACGCACCACTTGCAACGGCTGCAGAACGTGGAGACGCTGCCCGTGGCCTCGCTTCTCGTCGACCACTACGAGGAGGAGTGGAACCAGCTCTGGTGGGTTCGGGTCGACGGCGAGGTCACCATCGAGAAGGATGGCGGAAATTGGTGGGAGGCAAGGTCACGTCTCAAGGCCAAGTACCGCCAGTATCGCAACACCCCGCCGAGCGGCCCTGCGATCTTCCTGTCCATCGACCGCCTCACCCACTGGGAGCACGGCTAACGACACCCTCTTCGGTCGCCAGCCAGTCGACCCACACGTCATGGGCCTCGACCGGGACCGAATCCACCAGCCGCGCAGAAGGAGCGATCCCGATACCGATGGCATCGCCCCGGGCCGACGAGAGGATGCGGTCATAGTGCCCCGCCCCGTTTCCTAGCCGACCCCCGCTTCGGTCGAAGGCGAGGCCGGGGACGAGGAGCACATCGATCTCCTGAATCGGGACCACCCGCCCCGAAGCGGTGGGCTGCTCCATACCGAATGGATGGATCTCACGAGGTACCGCGAGATCACGGAAGGTGATGGAGCGGTCGTCTTCGACCCGGGGCAGCACCCATCGCCAGCCAGGGAGACGCTCGAACAGTGGGCGAAGGTCCACCTCTCCTGTCATCGGAAGGAACGCCGAGATGGTCCCGGGGAGACGAGGTGAGAGCCAGGCGAACAATCCACCGACGATCCGGTCGCTCACCATCGGCGGGATTGGTCCTACTCCCCTCATCTGTTCCCGTAGAGAAGCCTTGTCCATGGCGGTTCAGGGTAAGAGGACGATCGGTACTCTCCGTCGATGCGGTTGTTCATCGACGTGCCCAGGACGATCATCACCGTGGTCGCGGGGGTGACAGCCACCATCGTGGCCGTGGCATTCATTGCGGTCACCGTCGTCATCAACGACAGCTCGCCTCTCATCGAGAAGATCATTCGCGTGTGGAGCCGGGTTTGGTTGGCCGCTTCCGGCACCAAGCTCGAGGTCGAGGGCGCCGAGAACATCGATCCAAACCGCTCGTATGTCGTGGTCGCCAACCATTTGTCAGCTCTCGACATCATGGCGTGCCTGCTCGCCGTGCCGTTGCCGATTCGGTTCCTCGCCAAGAAGGAATTGTTTCGGGTCCCGGTGCTGGCGCAGGGGATGAGAATGGTCGGGATCATCGAGGTCGACCGGGAGGCGAGGGGGGCCGTGCATTCCGAGGTCAATCGCCAGTCGCGAGAACTGATCGAGAAAGGTCGAAGCCTGATCATCTACGCCGAGGGAACCCGGCCCCGCAACGGGGTCATGAAGCCGTTCAAGAAGGGTGCCTTCACGATGGCGATCAGGTCGGGCCTGCCCGTGCTCCCCTTGTCGATTCACGGTTCGTACGAGGCCTGGCCTCCAGGCAAGCCAATCGTTCGGGGCGGGGTCATCAGAGTCGTCCTCGACAAGCCAATCGAGACCGACGGCATGTCCACTTCGGACACCGGCGATCTGCGTGACCAGGTCCGCGAGGTGATTGCGGGCCGAGTTGAGACATTGGGTGGGGCAGTCGGCTAGCAGAGACCCATCCGGCCTGACTCTCGAAACGTGACACACTGGACACGAATCGAATTCGATTCGCCCAACAGAGAGGCCCGAAGTGGCTAACAAAGACAAAGGTGGCAAGAGCACCAAGAAGGTGGCGGCCAAGGACTTGAAGGGAAAGCGCCAGGCCAAGAAGGAAAAGAAGGCTGTAGCGGCATCGGCCAGCCGCGTGACGCGGTAGACGAGCCTCAGGCCGTCAGTAGAGGAACATCGGCTTGCCCAGGACGTGGCGGACCTTGGGCAGATAGGTGTCGAGGTCGTAGAGCTCGTCGACGTCGACCCGCTTGACGCCTTCCTTGGTGACCCCAATCGGGACATGGGTGTACGTGCCTCCCCGCAACGCCACCATGCGGCCATGGCTGTTCTCGACGGCCAGATCCACCGCCATCACCGCATAGTTGGTGGCAACCATGAGATCGAGTGAGTCGGGGGCCCCGGATCGCATCAGGTACGCCACCTGCTGGTAGAGCACCGGCTCGCCGGTTCGCTCCTTGAGCAACTCGCCGGTGAGGGCTCCGATCCCACCCAGCTTACGGTGGCCATAGGCGTCTTCCTCCCCGGCCAGCATCATGTCCCCCTCCTGGAGCCGGGCGCCTTCCGAGATGGTCATCATGGCGTAGTTAGAGGGGTTCGAGGCTCGATCGGACAAGAGCAAGCCGGCCAGTTTCTCGATGTCGAAAGGGACCTCGGAGATGATGGCCCGGTCCACCCCGGACAAATAGGCGGTCACCAGCGATGTCTCCCCGCTGTAGCGGCCGAACAGCTCCACCACCGCGATCCTCTCGTGCGAGCCGGCGGCGGTGCGAAGGCTGTGGATGAACTGGACGCCGCGGGTCACCGCTGTCGAGAAGCCGATGCAGTAGTCGGTGCCATGGACGTCGTTGTCCATCGTCTTGGGGATGGCGACGACTGGCACCCCTTCCTCGTGGAGACGAAGTCCGTACGAGAGCGTGTCGTCGCCGCCGATCGGGATCAGGACATCGATCTTCTGGTCCTCGAGGACGCGAAGAACATGCGAGGTGAGGTCGACGTTGCCTTCTTCGCCCGCATGGTCGCCCAGGAATGCCGGTACCTCGTCCGGTCTCACCTTGCCCGGATTGGTGCGGGACGTGTGGAGAAAGGTTCCGCCGGTCCGGTCGATGGTGCGGACCACTCCCGGATCGAGCGGGATGAGCAATTCCGAGTCTGGGTCATCGGGGTTGTAGTGGGCCAACCCGCCCCATCCACGGCGGACGCCCACCACCTGATGTCCCTCTTCTGCCGCCCGGTTCACTACCGCCTTGATGCAAGCGTTGAGCCCGGGTACGTCGCCGCCGCCCGTCAAGATTCCGATTCGCATGGGGCGGCAGGGTAACGACCTCGCGACCTGCGATTACCGCCTCACGTAGCTGAGGTACACCGCCCCCGAATCGAACGCCTTCTGGTCGTCGAGCTGGAGGCTCAGCTCTCTCCCCTCCGGGAAGAACGGCTTACCCGAGCCAACCACCACGGGCAGGACAACCAGCCGGAACTCGTCGATGAGATCGATCAACGATGCAGCGAGGCCGGCGCCGCCGAGGGCCAGCTCACCTTCCGTCTCGTCCTTGAGCCGATTCACCACCGTCACCGCGTCCGAGCTGCGGACGAGCTCGAGACCCGGCGGAACGCTCTCGAGCGTGTCGGAGAACACGATACCGCGGTGTGTCGACATAGGCACGTGCGAACTCTGCCTCGACGTCCGGTAGGTCGTCCTGCATCGCCGCTGCTGTCCAATGCTCCTCCATCACCTCGTAGAGCCGGCGCCCGTACAGAAATCCGGCTGCCGCCCGGGTTTGTTCATTCCAGTGCCGGTGCACGTCGTCGGCAGGCGGCCCTGAGAACTCGATACTCCCACTGGAGTCCTCGATATAGCCGTCGAGTGACACATTCATTCCATAGATGACCTTGCCCATTCTCTGCTCCTTCGTTCATGTCGTCATTGCGCGGATGACATAGAAGAAAACCATTCCGACGAACAACACGCCCCACAGATTCCGTCGGAAGACTACGGCGCCGATGACACCACCCAGAGCGGCGGCCAGGGCCGGACTGAGAGCCGGCTCACCCTCCGGAGCAACCAACCCGGTCATGGCGATGGCGACGAAGAGGGCGAGCGGGAAGACATCTAGAAATCGGCCCAATGCCCCCTCTGGCGCCGGCCTCGGGCGAAGCAGAAAGGCCACTCTCGTTCCGTAGGTGATCGCCGCCACGGCCAGAACGAGCGTGAAGTCACTCACCGACGAAGACCCCGGCGAGTGACGCCACGATCGCGGCCACGGTGATCTGCCATGCAGTCGGCAAGATGAGGGTGGCGACGATGGAAGCCGACTACCGCGGCGCCGGCAACGAGGAGATCCTTCCGAGTCTTGATCATCGGTGCGGCAAGACCGAGGAAGAGCAATGGGAAGAGGACCCCGATCCCGACCGCTTCGGGATCGATCGAGCCGCCGAACCAGGCCCCGATCGTGGTGCCTACGACCCAACCGCAATAGAGCATGAGGTCTGCGGCCGACTTGTATGCCACGAGGTCTTCGACACCGGCGTCAGCGGCCCGCACGGTGAGACCGAAGGTCTCGTCGACGAGGATGAAGGCGAGCCTCAGCCTGGTGCCGAGTGGTCGGGCGCCGATCATGTTGGACAGCGACGCCGACATGGGGATGTGACGCAAGCCGAGACCGGTAGCTGCCAACAGAACGGCCGCCGGGCCGGAGGCGAGCAGCCCGATCATGGCGAACTGCGCCGCCCCAGAGACGATGATCACCGACGAGAACACGGCGAGCCAGGGCGGAAACCCAGCTCGGACTGCGAGGACGCCGTAGGCCAAGCCGAACCCGGCAACGGCCAGGATGATGAGCACCGAGTCACGGGCGCCTTTGCGGAATGACGGGTTGCCCAGCACCCGGGCACGCTACCGGAGGCCCGGATCGAGTCACCTCACGGGAATGTGCGTGGCACCCGCTGCACGTTGATCCAGCGGAGCTCCGTGAACTCGTCCAGGGCGGCCTGCCCGCCGAAGCGCCCGTAGCCGCTCCCCTTCACCCCGCCGAAGGGCGCCTGGGGCTCGTCGTTGACGGTCTGGTCCCCGATGTGGACCATGCCGGTCTCGAGCCGGAGCGCCATGTCGAGAGCCTGGGTGAAGTCACCGGTGAGGATCCCCGCCGAGAGGCCGTACTCGGAGTCGTTGGCCACGGCCAGCGCCTCCTCACGGTCGCTCACCACCACGATCGGGGCCACCGGGCCAAAGGTTTGCTCCCGGAAGAGACTCATGTCCGACTTCACGTCGGTGACGACGGTGGGGTGATAGACGAGATCGTCGAACTTCCCGCCGGTCACCAGGTTTGCCCCTCCGGCAATGGCTTCCTCGACCTGGGCGTGGACCTTGTCCAATGCACGCTGGTTGATCAGAGGGCCGATCGCATTGCCCGGGTTCGTTGGGTCGCCCATCGGGATCGACTCCGCTCTCTCTTTGAGCTTCTCGGTGAATTCCTTTGCGATGCTCTCCTCGACGATGATTCGCTCGGTAGACATGCAGATCTCGCCCTGGTGGAGGAAGGCCCCCCACGCGGCGGCGTCGATGGCGTAGTCAATATCGACATCGCCGAGGATGATCAAGGGGTCCTTGCCACCCAGCTCGAGCACGGCTCGCTTCAGATTGCGCCCGGCCTTCTCGGCGATGACCCTCCCCACCTCGGTCGAGCCCGTGAATGAGATCCGTCTCACGGCCGGATTCGAGATCATCTCGTCGCCGATCTCCTCGGCCGCGTCCCGGTGCTGGTGACGACGTTGAGAACTCCGGGGGCAACCCTGCCTCTTCGAATATCTCGGCCAGCAGCAGCCCGCCGGTGAGAGGCGCATCCTCGGACGGCTTCAACACTGCCGTGTTCCCGTAGGCGATCGGCAGGGTGAACGAGCGGCTCCCAAGGATGTATGGAACGTTGAAAGGGGCGAAGCAGGCCACGACACCGGCTGGCTGACGGAGGGCCATGAAGAAGGAGTTGGCATGGTCGGCGGGGATGACCTCGCCCTTTGACGTCGTAGGCGGCGCGATGCGGCCATGCGGAAAAGACCGGGCACGAAGCCCATCTGGAACATCGAGATGCCGATGGTCCCGCCGACCTCCTCCATCATCGCCTGGACGAGCTCGTCCTGACGACTCTCCATCACGTCGGCGGCCTTGAGGAAGATCTGACGTTTGGCCGCGGGAGGTGTGGCCGCCCATTCGGGGAAGGCGGCCTTCGCGGCATCGATAGCGCTCCTGGCGTCCTCAGCGTTGCCGGCCGGGACATTGGCGTAGACGTCGCCGGTGAACGGGTTGTGGTCCTCGAAGGTCTTGCCACTCGAGGAATCGACCCACTTCCCGTCGATGTACATCTTGGGGCTCTTGGCGGGCATCTGTCCTCCTGATGTGGGGACCGGGAAACCTACCCGTCGATGTCGTCGGGCAGGACCGCCATCCCCGCCGGTGTCATCCGTCCCTCTTCCAGCAATCTGCGCACCACACCGCGGTTCTTCTCCGACCAGTTCGAACCCGGTCGCCGCGGGGTGAATCGAATGGCCCAGCGCTCGTCGTCGATCCGCTGGCCGAGATTGTCTATCCAGCCGTGACAGATAGCCGTGGCCTGGAGATCGTCGAGAGTCACGGTTTGCCGACCGGACGACTTCTTGTAGATGGCGACGATCACGACTTGCGCGCTGCTCCCGTGTTCTCGTAACCAGGCGTCGAATTCTGAGTCGGTCGAGATCGGGATCGATTCTGAGATATCCATGGGTGGTGAGAGTCTTGTCGGGGCGGGGGAAGGGCGCCCCTATCGGGGTCGTTTCAGTCTGACTCGGATGACCCCGATCCGGATGATCTGGAGTCCTTCGCGGTGTACGGATACATGATGGTGGATACCAGCAGAGGGTGATCAGATTGTCCGCATCGGTCCTTCCCCCATGTGACCAGGGGATGACATGATGGACTTCGAGTCGATAGTTGAACGGGCAGCTCTCGACGGTGCATCCACCGTCACGATGGAGGACATGACGTCGCAGTTTCCGGCCCACCGTCCGCGATCGGCGTCCCAGATCGAGCGGTTTGCCCTCTCGACTGATCCCGATCAGGTCGACCGTCCCGTTACAGATGATCTCCTCGAGACTGCCCGGTCCCAGACCTCGGACCTGCCAGAACGGAAAGACCGCACTCTCCGGCGGTTCCGACTGCCTTCTCGGCATCGACCACCACCGCCACGTCGATCGGTGCGCCTTCCTCGGAGGGTCCGTTCTGATAGAGACTGTCCTGACAGATCGCAGCCAAAGCAAGTGCACGACGTTCCGCCACCGCCAGTCTCTGACGTCTCCGGGGATGATCTCGTCGGCTTTCTGATCGACCGCCTTCTCCATTATCCGGGCATCCAATCCGGGAAGCTCACCCCAATACGTGGTCGCCAGCTCATCGGAATGACCGAAATGCAGAAATCCATTCCCGGTCTTCCGTTCCCGTTTCCGGGTCAACTTTTGTGATGAGCCACCAGACGACGCAACCCGTAGATGTCATGACCCTGATGACCCTCCCGATGCTCAGCCGGCAACCGGGCGAGCAGCTGAGCCCGGTCGAAGGAGATGTCCCCGGCCGCTAGCTGTTCGGCTACTTCGGGTGCTCCTGAAGACGGGTCGCGGTCCAACACAGGCTTCGAGCCGTCTCATGAGAGACATCGGCCCGAGCCGCCGTCCAATCGACGATGGACCGGTAGCCATCAGCCAGATGCGACCTGCGTCGACGCTTCTCGGCCACCACCGCCATCTCCACCACCCGCCAGGTGCCGATCTCGGACTCAGCCCGGATCAATCATCTGATCCAACTGATCCTCGGAGTAACTCCCCAACTCCATGATCCCAACGTACAACCCGGCTGTGACAAGAAACTTGTTCAGTCGTACACCCCGGCCAGGAATGTCTGGCCCCCGGTCACCACGCAAAGGAAGGCGCCCACCGAGGTCACCAACTGGTAGCGGTCGGCGTCCTCCTCCCCCACCCACCAGCGGCCGGCGAGCCGCCACGGCCCGCTCCAGGTGAGCACCGGCTCCCATCGGGTGCCCAACCGGACCCGGGACGGCATGCCGCCGTCCCATTCCACCTCCAACGGCTCGGGACGGGGCGGGACCAGTGCGGGACTGGGCGAAGGGGTGGCCCCCGGCCAGGGAGCCGACTCGTCCCGCTCCCGATCGGATGGCGGCTCTCCCCAACGGGACCAGGCCACCCGTTCCCTGGGTAGCCGCCCCCCTTGAGCCCGATCCCTGAAGCACCCCGTCGGGGCCGAGCAGGGCCTGGGCCCGGGCCAACGCCCGCTCCGCCTCGATCCGCGAGGTCTCGTCCTGGAGCAGACCCGAGCTGTCGGCCCTCATCGGACAGATCTGGCGGGCGCGATCCGCAAACGGGAGATCCCGCCGGGGATGCCCCCCGACTCGACCCATGCCCTCAGCTGCCACCACACCCGATCGGACAACGCCTTCTCGGTGAAGGGGTCGGCCGATCGCCAGATCCGCTCCCTCGACCCTCCGGCGGCATCCTCGGCCATGATCGAGACACGATGCGGCGCCACCCCCGACACCCTCAACCCTCGGAGCAGCCGCTCCGCCAGGGCACGGGAGGCAAAGGCCACTGCGTCGAGGCTCTCCAATGGCTCTTCGAAACTCGCATCCACCGCCAGGTCGGGTGGGATCTCCCTCGGGTCGACGAAACGGTCCTCCCCCGCGGCCAGCCGATGAGCGAGCAGACCATGATTCCCGAATCGGGTGGCCAGAGCGTCTCGGGGAAGACGGGCCAGGTCACCCAACGTGGCCACTCCGAGCCAGCGGAAGGTGTCGATCAACTCGTCGGCGTCGAGACCCTCCCTGAGCGCGGTCAGATCGAGCCGGGAGAGAAAATCGATGGTATCCGCCACCACCAGGGGCCGGCCGACCTCGGAGGTGGCTGCGGCCCAACGGGCGGCGAATGGCCCGTCGGCGATCCCGATCAACGCCTGCCCTCCCCGGTCCCGGCCCACCATCCTGTCCAATTCCTTGGCCAACTCGCTCGGCCAGAGCATCCTCACCCCCGTAGAAGCGAACAGCTCCGGCAATCGGGACGAAGACCAGACCGGGCGCCACCACCTCCACTCTCGGGATCAGGTCCTCGATCGACTCGACCACCGGCTCGAAACGTCGTGACTCCTCCCCCAGGTCACGGGTCAGGACCGTGGCGAAGGGGGCGAGGGCCTCGGCCTCGCGTCGGGGCATGCCCAGGCTCACCCCCGCCTCCAACACCTCACTCGTCGCCGCGGAGACCCGATCGCCGACGATCAGGACCGGGTCATCCAACGGCGCGTCTGGCCTCCCCAACGACCACATCGGAAACCACACGCACAACGTCCGAACCTTCATCCTCCACCTCGAATCGCCGGGTCATACCGGACGCACCCTTCCCCGACGCCTCCAGCATGAGACGCCGCCTCCCCAACCGGCCGTGCCCCTGATCCGCCCCCTCCCAGGTGACCCCGAGGGCCCTGAGCCGGAGATGGGCAACACCGCTGGGCAGACCCCTGCCCATGGGCCGCATCGCCACCGCCACCTTCCTCGCCCGGGCCAGGGCGGCGAGACGGCGAAGGTCCTGCTCCTTGGCTCCGGCCGGCACCTCGGCATAGAGGGCGCGCACCCCCTCGAGCAAGGCGGCGGCGACCTTGGGCCAGATCCCCGGCTCGTCACAACGCACGATGACGAGGCTCTCCGGGACGACACCGGTCTCCCATGCGGCCTCAGGCGAGATCCAGCCCCGGGTGTCGAGAGCCACCACCGGTGCCGTCTGCGAAGGGCCGGCCAGCAGTCTCAGACCGAGACGGGTGAGCCCGGTGCCGGGGATGCCGAGCAATTCGGTCACATGTCCCGGCCTCAGTTGGAGAAACCCCTCCTCACGATCGGCGAGATCGACGAGAGGTATGGCGGTGACAACGCATGATGACTTCTTTGAGGCCCAAACTGGCTCCGCAGTCGGGCGCTCCATCTTATCGAACATATGTTCGATGTAAAGACGGACCTACCCCTCTTCGAGCTCCTCGATCGTCTTGGGCCAGTCGTCCTTGAGGAGGCGGGACAGGGAGCGGTCGGCGAGCAGCTTGCCCCCGGTCTGACAGGTGGCGCAATAGTTGGACTCGTTGGAGGCGTGGACGATGCGCTGCACCTTCGACCCGCAGCGTGGACAGGGCTGGCCGAACTTGCCGTGCACCGCCATGTCGTCACGGAAAGCGGTCACCTTGGTCGGCCAATCCTCGCCCACCTCGTCCCGAAGCCGCTCGGTCCATTCGGTCAGCGACTCGACCACAGCCTGCCGTAACTGCTCGACCTCGTCGTCGGTCAGCTGGGAGGTCCGCTTCACAGGTGACATCCGGGCCTGCCAGAGGATCTCGTCCGAATAGGAGTTGCCAATGCCCGAGAAGATGCGCGGGATCGGTCAAGGCCCGCTTCAAGGTCCGGTTCTCCTTCTTGAGGGCGGCGCCGAACTCTCCGGCATCGGCATCCAGCGGTTCGACCCCGCCCCGATCGAGCTCGGCCACGCCCTCGAATCCGCGGCTCAGCCAGATCCCGGCCCGTTTGTGGGTGCCCTGCTCGGTGAGGATCAGGGTGCCAGGGTCGAAGTCGATGGCGGCCAGGCCGACCTTCTTCGGGATCGGCTTTCTCGGCGGCTCCCAGCGGAGACGGCCCGCCACCATCAGATGGATGACGAGATAGAGATCGTTCTCCATTCCGAAGACGATTCGTTTTCCGACACGCTGCAGCGTCTTCACCTCGAGCCCCACCGGGGCGTCGTAAGGAGGGTCGTAGGTGCGCAACACCGACGGAGAGGCGATCCGCACCCCGCGCACCACCTCACCGAGGACGCGCCGCTCCAGTGCCTCCAGATAGACCACGATGTCGGGAAGCTCCGGCACGAGGCGGAAGCTACCGGTCGGTCCCGGTTACTCGGGCTCCCCGAACGATCCCGCGGCGATGACAGCGATCCCGACCACGACTCCCCCGGCGATGAAGCCATAGGCGAGCAAATGGTCGGCATCGGGTGTGGCGCTGCGAGCGGCGAGCCCGAACACGACCACGAGAGCCGATACGGCGATGATGGCCGCCATCCGGGACCATTTCGTCCTTCGGGCGATGGCGAGGGCGGCGCCCACCATGAGGAGGCCGCCGAGGACGAACGCGAACCAGAAGTTGCCTCCCGGCTCAATCCCTGGCCGGCAGCGGATTCGGCGGCCGCCAGTGTCGGGTCGTCGCGGAGAAGCACACCACCGGCGAGGGCCATCACCCCACCGAGCGCGAACGCAATCGCTCCGAGGTTGGACTTGATCACCACCGGCTCGGGGTCCGCCCTCGACGGGACCTCCTGATTCTGCGAGGCGGCCACTTTGCGAGCCAGACGCGGCGAGGCGGCGACGATCCCGATCTCACGGGCCAGGCCGGCGTCATCGTCGGTCTTGAGCACGAATTCCTCCCCTTCGGCCCGGATGGCGAATCCATCGTGAAGAGACTGGATGCCTATCGCACCAATCTCCCAGTCCCCGATCAGCTCATCCCGGTGAAGGAGGCTGATCCGAACTCCGTCGGCGAGCACCTCCACCTCGACACCGGGACTGCTCTCACCGCGCATTTGCACGATGCCCCGCGTCTCAACCGCCAATTCCTGCCTCCCCTGGCCAACCTTGGTGGGGATGATTTTATGGCGTCGCAGCCAGACAAACCAGAACCAAAAGGGACGGGCAATGCCCGTCCCTTTTGCACGAATGAGCTAGCGCGGATCTAGCGCTCGCTGATCTCCTCGAACACCTCGTCGAAGCTCTGGGCGGCACGACGCCGCTCCGCGCCCGACTCGGCCGGCAGCCGGCTGGGGGGTCTCGACGCTGCTGGGGCTGGGATCACGATCCCGACTCCCACGGTCACGATCACGTCCGCCACGGTCGCCGCCACGATCACGGCCCCGTCCGCCACGGTCACGATCGCGTCCGCCACGGTCGCCGCCATCCTGACGGGGAGCCTCGGGCTCGGGAAGGGTTGCCCCCTCCAGGGCCTCGACCAGCTCCAGGCTGACCTTGCCTCGATCGATCTCGCGGACCCTGACCTTCAGCTCCTGGCCGTCGACCAGATAGTCCTCGACTCGCTCCACCCGCTTCGACCCGTCGAGACGGGAGATGTGAAGCAGCCCGTCACGCCCGGGGAGGATGTTGACGAATGCGCCGAACTTGGTGATGTTCACCACCTTGCCGTCGTACTCGGTGCCCAACTCGACCTCCGGCGGGAAGGCGATCTGCATCACCCTCTCCTTGGCGGCGGCCAGAGCCGAACTGTCGTTGGAGGCGATCCTCACGATGCCCTTGCCATCGGCCTCTTCGATCTCGATGGCGGCTCCGGTCACTTCCTCGAGCTCGCGGATCACGGCGCCCTTGGGACCGATGACCTCGCCGATCTTGTCCTTGGGGATCTCGATCGACTCGATGCGAGGAGCGAACTCGTTCATCTCGGTCCGTGGCTCGGAAATCGCCTCAGCCATCCTGTCCAGGATGAACAAGCGCGCATCCCGGGCCTGATCGAGGGCTGTCGTCAGCACCTCGGAAGGAAGGCCTTCGATCTTGGTGTCGAGCTGCAGGGCCGTGATCACGTCCCTGGTCCCGGCCACCTTGAAGTCCATGTCACCGAGCGCGTCCTCCGCACCGAGGATGTCGGTGAGGGTGACGTACTTGCCGTCCCGGTAGATGAGGCCCATGGCGATTCCGGCGACAGGCGCCGAGATCGGGACACCGGCGTCCATCAGGGACAGCGACGATGCGCAGACCGACGCCATCGATGTCGACCCGTTCGAGGAAAGGACCTCGGACACCAGTCGGAGGGCGTAGGGGAACTCCTCCTCGGTGGGGATCACCGGCAGAACGGCCTTCTCGGCGAGTGCCCCATGACCGATCTCCCGGCGCTTGGGCCCACGCATGAACCCGGCCTCTCCGGTGGAGAAAGGCGGGAAGTTGTAGTGGTGCATGTACCGCTTGGAGTCCTCGAGGGCGAGGGTGTCCAGCATCTGCTCCATCTTCAGCATCCCGAGGGTGGTCAGGTTGAGGACCTGGGTCTCCCCCCTCTGGAACAGGCCTGAGCCGTGGGTACGGCCGACCACTCCGACCTCGGCGCTGATGGCGCGGATGTCGGTGGCGCCACGACCGTCGAGACGAATCCCGTCCTCGACGACCCTGCCGGCGCATCATGTCCTTGAGGACCGACTTGAAGGCCCTCTTCGCCTGGCCCTTGCCCTCCTCGTCGTCATCGGCAAGACCAAGAGCTGCGAACGCATCCGCCTCGACGGCGTCCTGAGCGGCGAGGTTGCGCTCCTTCTTGTCGGTGATGGTGATCACCGACTCGAGCCTGGGAGCGGCGACTTCGTTGACCTTGTTGTAGATGTCCTCGCTGTAGTCGATAGCGAGCGGCCAGTCGGCCTCGGGCTTCTCGATCTGGGAGACCAGCTCGTTCTGGAGGTCGATGGACTCGCCGATGTAGGTCTTGGCCTCATCGAGCCCACGGGCCACGGTGGCCTCATCCGAAGGGATGTCGCCATCGGCGATCAGCCTGAGCCCGTTGGGGGTGGAGCCGGCCTCGACCATCATGATGTCGATCCCGCCCTCGGCGTTGCGACGACCGGCGACGGTCAGTTCGAACACCGACTCCTCGAGGTCTGCATGGGTCGGGAAGGGGATCCACTCGCCCTTCTTGAGAGCCACCCTGATTCCGCCGATCGGGCCATCGAAGGGGATGGAGCTCACGCCGAGAGCCGCCGAGGCGCCGTTCAGGGCCACTACGTCGAAGGGGTTCTCCTGGTCGACGGCGAGACTGGTGACGACCACCTGGGTCTCACAGCGGAATCCGTCGGCGAAGGACGGGCGAAGGGGGCGGTCGATCAGACGACAGGTCAAGATGGCCTGTTCCGAGGGTCGGCCCTCACGTCGGAAGAACGAGCCGGGGATCTTCCCTGCGGCGTACATCCGCTCTTCGAAATCGACGGTGAGAGGGAAGAAATCGATGCCCTCTCGCATCGTCTTGTTTGCGGTGGCGGTTACCAACATCTCGGTACCGCCGAGTCGGGCGACCACGGCTCCGTCGGCCTGTCCGGCAAGTTTGCCGGTGCTCAGGACGAACTCTTTGCCGCCGATGGTCCCCTTTACGGAGATTTCGGGCACTAAGTGCTCCTTGTGTATGGGAGCCGCACCCGTTGGCAGTAGTCATGTCTCAGATGAACCGAGACATCGCCACTGACAACCGGCAAGGCTCAGTGTGTATTCGGCCCCGGCCGTCCGGCCCGGGCCATCTCTTGAGGAACGCTAACCGTTCCTCAGGAAAGCTGTGTCAGCGACGCAGCCCCAACTTGGCGATGAGAGCTCTGTATCGCTCCACGTCCTCCCTACGGAGGTAGTCGAGGAGACGACGCCGCTTACCGACCATCATGAGGAGCCCGCGCCGACTGTGATGGTCGTGCTTGTGCTCACGGAGATGCTCGGTCAAATGATTGATTCGCTCGCTGAGCAAGGCGACCTGCACTTCTGGTGAGCCGGTATCGCTCTCGTGGGTGCCGTACTCGGCGACGATTTCGGTGGTTGTCTTCATTACGCGTGAAACCTGGACTGTTCCGGGGGGACAGCAGAAACTCTAACAGTCCACCCGTTGGTAACCACAACCACGAACGGCCTCCCGGCTTGTTCCCCAGGGGTCTGTCCCTACCGCAGCTGGCCGTCACCGTAGAGCACGTAACGCTCTGAGGTAAGGGACTCGAGACCCATTGGGCCCCGGACGTGGAGCTTCTGAGTCGAATTGCCGATCTCGGCGCCGAACCCGAATTCCTCGCCATCGGTGAATCGGGTCGAGGCGTTCACCGCCACGACCGCGGTGTCGATCGCGGCCACGAATCGGTCGGCAGCGACACGGTCGTCGGTGACGATGGCTTCGGTGTGCCCGGTCCCGTAGCGACGAACGTGCTCGATGGCGGCATCGATGCCGGGCACCACACGGACCGCCATGATCAGATCGAGGTACTCGGTGGCCCAGTCTTCCTCGGTTGCCTCCCCCATCTCCGGCACCAGCTCCCGCGATCGTTCGTCACCCCGCAGCTCCACGTTCTCCGTCATGAGAGCGCGAGCGGCCTCGGCCACGAACTTCTCGGCCACGGCCTCGTGAACCAGCAGTGTCTCCGCTGCGTTACATACCCCGGGACGCTGGACCTTGGCGTTGATCACGATGCCAAGCGCCTTCTCCAGGTCGGCGGCGGCATCGACGTAGACATGGCAGTTCCCCGCACCGTCGATCACGGTCGGCACGGTGGCATCCGCCTGCACCGCAGCGATCAGCCCGGGCCCACCTCTCGGGACGAGCAGATCGACCCAGTCCGTCGCTTGCATCAACGCCTTTGCGCCATCCCGACTGGTGTCTTCGAGGAGCTGGACACCATCGGTGGGGAGGCCGGCTGCGTCGAGCGATTCGCGAATGGCCCCGGCGATAGCCATGTTGGAGCGGAGGGCGTACGACGAGCCACGCAGGATCACGGCATTGCCCGATCGAATGCAGAGACCAGCGGCGTCGGCGGTCACGTTGGGACGGGCCTCGTATATCACCGCCACGACGCCGAGAGGGACACGCACACGGTGCAGACGCACCCCGTTGTGCAACGACCATCCTCCGGTTTCCCGGCCCACCGGATCGGGCAGAGACGCCACGCTGCGGAGCCCGGCGGCCATCGCGCCGACCCGCCTCTCGTCGAGGCGAAGACGGTCGATGAGAGCACCGGTGATCCCCTCTTCGGCCGCTTGTGCCATATCGGCCTGGTTCGCCTCGAGCACGGCTGGGACCGCAGCCTCGACTCCGGCGGCCATACCCATCAAGCCCTTTTGACGTGCCTCGCCAGTCGACTGACGGAGGACGTACGAAGCCTCCCTGGCGCGGCGGCCGATCTCGTCGATCATCAGCCCAGGTTATCGACGGATGAGCTCGGGGCGAGAACCACCAGGTCATCCCGGTGGACCACCACTCCCCCGACCTCGGAGCTATGACGGCCGATCGACCTGCGGACCTCTTCGGCTGTCATCGCCACCAGACCTTTTCCGATGACGGCTGCTCCTTCGCCCGCCACTTCAACAGCCGACCCGGCCTCGAAGTCCCCATCCACGCCGGTGATCCCGACCGCCAGGAGCGATCGTCCCCCGTCGAGCAGGGCCCGTGCCGCGCCTGCGTCCACCGTCAGCCATCCCATTACCGGCAGACCGAAGGCAATCCATAGCTTGCGCGCCGGGAGCCTCGATTCGTGCGGCGTCACCCACGTCCCCACGGCTTCACCCGACACGGCACGGGCGACCACCCCCTCCTCCCGGGCGTCGGCAATGACTGTCGGGATGCCCGACCAAGCGGCCATCCTGGCGGCCATGACCTTGGTGGCAGGGCCACCCGAGCCAAACGGCCCCGGCGCCCCGCCCGCGATGTGGTCGAGCGCGGAGTCCCCCGAGTCCACAGCCGAAAGCAGCTCGACGTCGTCCATGGTTCGAGGGTCTCCTGAGTAGATGCCCCCGATGTCGGTCAGGATCACCAGGATTCCGGCCGAGACGAGATGTGACACGATCGCCGCCAGCTCGTCGTTGCCACCCAGCCTGAACTCGTCGACCACGACTGTGTCGTTCTCGTTGATGATCGGGACCACTCCCAGAGAGAGCATGCGCTCGAGGGTGTTGCGCGCATTGAGATATTGAGATCGGTTGGCGAGCACATCCTTGGTCAGAAGCACCTGCCCCACAACCTTTCCTCGGTTCTTGAACAACGCGGCGTATCGCTCCATCAGGAGCCCCTGGCCCACCGCCGCCGCCGCCTGCAGGCCCGGCACGTCCCGGGGACGGCCGGTGAGGCCGAGGGCCGGGATACCGGCCGCCACCGCACCGGAAGAGACCAGGAGACTCGGATATCCGCTGGCCCACATCCCGGCCACGTGGTCCACCGCCTGTTCCAGGCCGTCGGGGTCGAGCTCCCCGGTGGGGCGGACCACGCTCGACGAGCCGGCCTTGACTACAACCGGTCTCCCGGCGTCGATCGCCCATCGGCCCGCTGTGCCCGTCATCGGCCTTCCCGCCGCCTCAGGTCGGCACCGGAGCCGTCTTGAGCAGCCGACGCACTTGTGCCACGTCGTCCCTGATCGCAGCGACGAGGGCGTCGGCGTTCTCGAACTGCAGCTCCGGACGCAGCCTCTCAACGAAGTCCAGGGTGAGGACCGAGCCGTATATCTCCCTGTCGAAGTCGATGATGTGCGCCTCGATGAGGAGCTCGGTTCCCCCGAAGGTGGGTCTGACGCCGACATTCACCGCAGCGGGCAGGGCCTCCCGTCCGACCCGGGCCCAGGCCGCATAGATCCCGTTCCCAGGGATCACCTTTCGTTCCGGCGGCTTCAGGTTGGCCGTAGGGAAGCCCAGGTCTTTGCCCCTGTGGTCACCGGGGCTGACGACATTGGAGAGGCGGTACAGCCTGCCCAGGAGGTCGGCGGCTTCTGAGACTTCGCCGGCCTCGATCAGGCGGCGGATCCGGGTCGATGAGATCACACCGTTCGATGCCACCAAGCTCACCACCTCGACCTCGAACCCATGCCGGGTCCCGGCCGCGATCAGGAACTCGCAGTCCCCGGCCCGGTCGCGGCCGAACTGGAAGTCGGCCCCCACGATCAGATAGCTGACCTCGAGCTTGTCGACCAGTACCTGGGAGACGAACTCCTCGGGCTCCAGATGGCGGATCTCGGAGAGATCGAGCACTCCTACGGTGTTGATGCCGAGCCCGGCCAGCAGGTCGATCCGCTCGTCGATGTTGGTGATCAGACGCGGATTGGTGCCCGGCGACAGCACTTCGGCTGGATGGGGATCGAACGTGAGCACGGTCGAGGGATGGGGGCTAGCCACAAGCCGGTCGAGGATCACGCGATGCCCGACGTGAACACCGTCGAACACACCAACCGTGAGCGCGTTCGGCGGATTCTGCGCCTCCCAGCGCTCCAAAGGGCCTCGGAGGACCTTCACGAGGCGAGCACCACCTCGGGTCTCGCCTGGTCTCCATCCCGCCGGTACACCGCAATCAGGTCACCCTCCTGATCGAGGACCCGGATCACCGAGTGGTCGGGCGCGGCGACCATCTCGCCACCAACGAATTGCATGCCGTGACAGACCCCGCGTGCCGTCTCGTCGCTCACGGTGACGGCGGGCAGATCGCCGAGGGCCTCCGCGGGAGTGAGGAAATGAGACTCCCAATCTCCGAGATCGTCGATCTCGACGCCGTGTGTCTCCACGTCCAAAGAGCCGGTGCGGGTGCGGCGGAGCGCGATGAGATGGGCCGATCCGCCAAGCGCTGCGGCCAGGTCGTCAGCCAATGAGCGCACATAGGTCCCCTTGCCACACACCACGCGAAATTCCACTTCCGGGTAGGGACCGGCGCCGACGGTCCCTATCTCCAGCTCGTGGATCTCCACTGGCCGGGCTTCCCGCTCCACCACTTCGCCCTCACGGGCCAGCTCGTAGAGACGCCGCCCCTGATGTTTGAGTGCCGAGACCATCGGTGGCACCTGGAGCACCGTGCCGACGAAACGATTGGCCACAGCCTCCAGCTCCTCCGCGGAGAACTCCATCGGCTCGCGGGTCAGAACCGCTCCGTCGGAATCGAGGGTGTCTGTAGACACGCCGAATTGCGCAGTCGCCAGGTATTCCTTGGGCTGCTCCTGGATGAAGCGGATCAGTCTGGTAACCGGGCCTACCGCGACCACCACGACACCGGTGGCGAGCGGGTCGAGGGTCCCGGCATGGCCCACCTTCTTGATGCCGGTGGCGCGCTTGACCCGGCTGACGACGTCGTTGGAGGTCATGCCACCTGGCTTGTCCACCACGAGGAAACCACGGGTCATCGGTGGGCCCCAAGTCTCTTGCGCACCTCGTCGATGGCCTTCTCCGGGTCTCCCTCGAAGGTGAACCCGGAGGCAAGACGGTGCCCGCCACCTCCCAGGTCGGCGGCTAGCGCACCGACGTCGGTGGCTCCCCGGGAGCGAAGGCTGACCTTGACATGGCTATCTGCATTGACCTTCGCCAGCACAGCAACGTCGGCTTCCTGGGCAAGTCTCAGGGTGTTGAGCAGGTTGTCGATGTCGCCCCAATCCACACCTGCTTCGTCGAGGTCCTTGTGGGTGATGATCGTCGAGACCATGCCCTCTTCGGAGTCGAGAACGGCTCGGGCCAGGGCGACGCCCGCTGCCTTCAGATACCCGAAGGGCGCTTCCTCGTAGACCTTCTGACTGATCTGCTCGGGCCGCGCCCCGGCCGCGACCAGTCGAGCAGCGACCTCCAGCGTGGGGGCGGTGGTGTTGGCGTACTGGAAGCGGCCGGTGTCGGTGACCACGGCGGTGAGGAGACAGGTTGCGATCTCGGGGGTGATGGGCCAACCCAGGGCGTCGAGCAGGTCGACGACGATCACCCCGGTCGCTGCCGCGTTGGGGTCGACCAATGGAATGTCACCAAAGCCCTCGTTGGTGACATGGTGGTCCACCACCACAAGCGTCCCGGCATTACCTGCGGGGCCACCCATCTCTGCGAGTCGGTCCGGTGACCCGGCGTCGAAGACGACCATTGTTTCGGGATTCTTGGGAAATTCTCCGGGTTCGACCAACAGATCCGTGGCGAGGAAAGACAGATTGGCGGGAACGACGAACGGCGACCCGAACCCGGCCACCACCGTCTTCCCGGCAGTACGGGCCGCGATCCCGAAGCCGAGCATGGAGCCAAGGGCGTCACCGTCGGGACCGACATGACATGCCAGCGCCAGCTCCTCACTGGCGGCAATCGTGGCGGCTGCCTTCTCGATGAGCTGTCGTTCGATCACGGCGATCTCATTCCTCCTCGTGCAAGGAACGCAGGATGGCATCGATTCTCTCGCCTCCGCTCACACCTGGGTCGACCGCAAACTCGAGGACCGGCGTGTACTTCATCCGGACCTGGCGAGCGATGACCGATTGCAGGCGGTGTGAAGCGTGATCGAGGGCGGTGAGGGCGTCGGTGGGGTCGGCCCCGAGGAGATCGATATAGACGATGGCGTGACGCAGATTGGGGCTGGTCTCCACACCGGTGATGGACACCATCTCGAGTCTGGAATCGCTCATCCGCTCGATCTCTTCGGCCAGGACTTCGCGGAGAGTGGAGTTGACCTTGAGCATTCGGGGACTGGCATCTCTCATTCGGGCTCCTCCAACTCGCTCATGCGCACGTCGAGGACTTCGACCTCCAGTTGCCCATCAAGGTAGCGATGCAATCTCGACACCTGTTTGGCGAGGCTCTCACCATCCGGGGCGGCGATGGCGACTCCGATCGCGGCCCGCTGCCATTTGTCGTGGTGACCGACCTCGGCGACGCTGTAGGAGCCGAGGCGCCGAAGACCTTCGATCACCGGTCTCAGAACGGCCCTCTTCTCTTTGAGCGACTGGGAAGCGGGCAGATGCAGCTCGACCCGCAGGGCCGCGGCCCGCATCAGGCGGCGCGCATCAGGTTCGGGCCACCTCACGAATCAGGTAGGCCTCGATGTTGTCGCCTTCCTTGATGTCGTTGTAATTCTCCAGCCCGATGCCACATTCGAATCCGGCCGCAACCTCACGGACGTCGTCCTTGAATCGCTTCAGCGATGAGATCACCCCGTCGTGGATGACCACCCCGTCGCGAATGAGCCGGGCCCGGGCGGCGCGCTGGACGACACCCTCGATCACGTAGCAGCCAGCCACAGATCCGATCCGGGGAACCTTGAAGACGGCCCGGACCTCAGCCGTTCCCAGCACCTGCTCG
This sequence comes from uncultured Acidobacteriota bacterium, assembly GCA_963734115.1. GTDB lineage: Bacteria > Actinomycetota > Acidimicrobiia > Spongiisociales > ZC4RG35 > JARDZU01. Next base: position 288,069 of record CAVTFV010000008.1, on the reverse strand, counting down.
TGCTCTTCAGGGGCAAGCTGGCCAACCAGCAGCTGTTCTACCTCATCGAGCAGCTCGTAGATGATCCCATAGGTCCGAATCTCGACCCCTGCCTCCTCGGCTGCCTTACGTGCCTTTGGCTCAGGGCGGACGTTGAAGCCGACGATCACCGAGTCGGTCACTTCGGCGAGGGTCACGTCGTTCTCGTTGATCCCACCGACCGCCCCATGGAGCACCTGGATCTTGCCGCCCTCCCGCTCGATCTTGGCGATCGAGTCACGCAAGGCCTCCAGCGAGCCGTGGGCGTCGGCTTTGATGATGACGTTCAGAGTGGCGTCCTCGGTGCGCAATTGGTCGAGGAGGGTCTGGAGGCGATCACGGGCCGAGGGCATGGCCTGGCTTAGCGACCGGAGCTCCTCTTCGCGTTCGGAGGCGATGCGCCGTGCCTCCCGGTCGCTCTCTACGACGGTGAAGAAATCACCGGCCGTGGGGACATCGTCCCAACCCATGATCTGGACCGGTGTCGAGGGGCCGGCCTCCTTGACCTGTTCGCCGTTCTCGTCCATCAGGGCACGGGCGCGACCCGAAACGGCACCCGCAACGAACGGATCCCCGGCCCTCAGTGTGCCTCGCTGGATGATGACAGAGGCGACAGCACCCTTGCCTCGTTCGAGCTGGGCCTCGACCACGACGCCGGAAGCATCTGCGCCCGGGTTCGCCTTGTACTCCTCGAGTTGGGCGATGAGGTCCACGACTTCGAGCAACTCGTCGACGCCTTGGCCGTTGATGGCGGAGACCTCGACGCTGGGAACGTCGCCACCGAGCTCCTCGGTGAGAACGTCGTGCTCGGTCAGCTCTGTCCTCACCCGGAGAGGGTCGGCTCCGGGAAGATCTACTTTGTTGACGGCCACGATCATCTTGACCTCCGCCGCCTTGGCATGGGAGATTGCCTCGACCGTCTGGGGCATGACACCATCGTTGGCGGCCACGACCAGGATCACGATGTCGGTGATGTTGGCTCCCCGTGCCCGCAGCGAAGTGAATGCCTCGTGGCCTGGGGTGTCGATGAACGTGATGGGGTGCCCGTTGACGTCGACCTGATAGGCCCCGATGTGCTGGGTGATCCCACCCTGCTCCCCCTCGACGACGCTGGTCTTTCGGATCGAGTCGAGGAGGGTGGTCTTTCCATGATCGACGTGCCCCATCACGGTCACGACAGGCGGCCGGGGGGCCAGATCCGCGTCGGAATCCTCGAACACCGGGCGCTCGGCGACGGCCGGCGGGGCTGGTGCCGCTTCGATGTCGACGATGAACCCGAAAGTCTCGGCTACCTCCTCGATCAACTCCGGCGGCATCGTCTGACCGGCTCCCACCGCCTGACCCCGGGTCATGAGCTGGGTCACCACGTCTTTGGCGGGCACCCCGAGGGCGTCGGCGAACTCGGTGAGTGACGCGCCCGATGGGATCGACACGATGTCGAGTTCGACTTCGGGCTCCGGCTCAGGCTCGGTAGCGACCTCCTCTTCGACTTCGGGCTCGGCCCCGGCCTCGACTACCTCGGGCTCGTCGTCGGCAACGGCAAGCCGAAGAAGCTCCGCCGACTCGTCATCCAGCCCGGATGAGGCGGTCTTCACTTCGATGCCCAGGTCATGGGCCTGCGCGAGCAACTCTTTCGAGTCGATCCCGAGATCCTTGGCCAGCTCGTAAACCCTCACGTCCAGAAATCCCCTATTCGCTCTCGTCGTCGCTGTCGGGTGCCACCGCATCCTCGTCGTCGGATGCCGTCACCTCGGCGTCGACTGATTCCTCCACCGACACCTCGGCGGCGGCTTCCTGTGCCTCGGTGACGACACCGGCTGATTCATCAGTCGGGACGGACTCCTCAGCAACGGCTTCATCGGCCGGAGCGGCTACCGGCGCTGCTTCCTCGACCTCGACGCCTTCCATGTCGGATCGGATGTCGACCTTGAATCCGGAGAGCCGGGCCGCGAGACGGGCGTTCTGGCCCTCTTTGCCGATCGCAAGCGAGAGCTGATGCTCGGACACGACCACGTCGGCCGTCTTGCTCTCATCGTCGATGTGGACTTCCTTGACCTTGGCCGGACCCAGCGCCTCGGCGATGAACTGGCCGATGTCGTCACGCCACTGGACCACGTCGACCTTCTCACCACGCAGCTCGTTGACCACCTGACGGACTCGGGACCCCCTGGCCCCGACGCACGCCCCTTTGGGATCGACGTTGGGATCGTGGGAGATCACGGCGATCTTGGTTCGGTGGCCGGGCTCTCGGGCGATGTTGACGATCTCGACCGTGCCATCGGTGAGCTCCGGCACTTCCAGCTCGAGCAGACGTCGCACCAGGTCAGGATGGCTGCGAGAGACCACGATCTGGGCGCCCTTGGCCTCGTTGCGAACCTCCAGGATGAGTGCCTTCACCCGGTTGCCACGCTCCAGCCGCTCGAACGGGATCCGCTCTGAGCCGGGGAGGATGGCCTCCGCGTCGCCGAGGTCGAGGATCACAGACCGGTAGTCCACCTGTTGAACCAACCCGGTGACCAGGTCGCCCTCACGACCTTCATACATCTCAAAGACGTGCTCGCGTCTTCGCCTCACGCAGCTTGTGCTGCATCACCTGCTTGAACGACTGGGCGGCAATGCGGCCGAAGGCCTCGCCTTCAGGGGTGTCCTCCCACTCCTTCACGACATTTCCGTCTTCATCCAATTCCTGGGCGTAGACGATGACCTCGCCTGACTCGGGGTCGATGGTGACGCGCGCCTCCTCCGCTGCTCCCGGGCTCCTCTTGTAGGCGGCGACCAGAGCGTTCGCGAACGCGTCGAGGATGGTGTCGACGGAGACTCCCCGTTCCCGGGCGAGTACGTCGATTGCCTCCATCATCGTGTCGAGCTTCATGATTCTCCTTCAGTGGCCCGGCTTGGGCGCCTTTTCCCACCTGAACACCGTCTTCGCCGTGAGCACGTCGTCATATTCGACAACCCGGCTCTCTTCGTCGGTCTCGATCGTGAACGTCGAGTCTCCAACGTCGGCTAGCACACCTCGGATGGTTGCCTTCTGGTCGCCGTCGGCGATCTTGACCACAACCTCACGGCCCACCGACTTGGCGTAATGGGATGGGCGTCGCAGGTCTCTCTCCAGACCTGGCGAAGTCACCTCGAGCCGATAGGCGTCGACGAGCTCGGTTTCGTTGTCCAGCAGCCGAGAGAGGCCACGCGAGACATCGGCCAGACGGTCGATGTTCACGTCCTGACCGTCGACGACGACACGAAGGAGAGTTCCCGGCCCGCGGCCAAGCAGCTCGAGATCGTCGAGCTCGAGCCGTTCGGCGGTGAGATAGGGCTCGACCACCGTCCAAATGTCGGAAACCGTCGTCAAAATGCCTGCTCCTGGCTCCGTCTTGCCATCCAGTGACACTCATAGCTGACAGTCATCGCGCAAAAAATACAGGCGGGTGCCAAAGGCGCCCACCTGGTTCAAAGCGTCCTGTTGTCCGCTCGTATTATAGGCCATCCGCGACCTTGCCGGTCGGGCCGGATCAGACCGTCACCTCTGGGTTTGCAGGTTCACCAACTCGGTCAGCTTTCCAACCACTTCGGCGATCGGCACCTCTTCCATGCTCAGATCCCGACGGGTGGTCATCTCGACGATGCCCTGCTCCACACCCCGGGGCCCGACCGTCACCCTGTAGGGGATGCCGATCAACTCGGCATCGGCGAACTTGACGCCGGGCCGCTCCTCACGATCGTCCAACAGCACCTCGACCCGGGCTGCCCCCAGTTCCGTGTAGAGCTTCTCGGCGGCGTCGTGGGTCGGCTGATCATCGGCCCTGACCACGGTGATCACCACCTCGTATGGCGCCACCGAGACGGGCCAGCTGATCCCCTTCTCGTCGTGGAAGGACTCGACGACCGCCGCCATGCCCCTTTCCACACCGATGCCGTATGAGCCCATGATGATCGGGTGGCTGTCGCCCTTCTCGTCCTGGACGTACACGCCGAAAGTCTCGGAGTACTTGGTCCCCAGCTTGAAGATGTGACCGACCTCGATCCCCTTCCAAAGCTCGAGCTCACTGCCGCACAACGAGCACGGCTCTCCCGAGTGCACCTCCCTGACATCGGCCCATTGGCTCACCTCGATGTCCCGGTCGACATCGACACCAGAATGGTGCCAGTCGTCCTCGTTTGCCCCGGTGACCAGGTTGAACCGGCCCCGGAGCGCCTCGTCGGCGATGATCCTCAGGGCATTGACCCCCACCGCGCCCAGACTTCCCGGGTCCGCCCCAAGCAGTGGCCTGATCTCCTCAGGAGTGGCGGCTCGGGCCTCAACGGCGGCCGCAGCATCGAGCAGCTTCTGCTCCTGGAGGTCGTGGTCACCCCGCAGCAGAACCAGCACCTGCTCGCCGTCGAGGGCATAGACCAGGGTCTTGATCTGACGATTCGGAGCTGCCACATTGGGATGTGCCTCGGCCAGAGCCTTGATCGTCCGCAGCCCGGGTGTCGGGAACCGGTCGAGGGCGGCTGAATCTCCATCGTCCACTTCCGCTACGGCCGAGACCGCCCTCTCCACATTGGCCCGGTAGTCGCAATTGGAACAAGTCACGATCCAGTCCTCACCCGCATCGCTGCGGACCATGAACTCAACCGATTCCGAGCCGCCCATCGCTCCCGAGGAGGCCTCGACACCGACGGCGTCGAGACCCATGCGGGCGAAGATGCGCTGGTAGGCCCCACGATGCTTCTCGAAGCCGGCATCGAGCCCGGCACGATCGATGTCGAGGGTGTACGAGTCCTTCATGGTGAACTCGCGGACACGGAGCAGACCTGACTTCGGGCGCGCCTCATCCCGGAACTTGGTGTGCATCTGGTACCAGATCTGGGGCAGGTCGCGGTACGAGGAGAGCTCCATCGCGGTGATGGCGAAGATCTCCTCCTCGGTCATCCCCAGGACGAGATCGGCGTCTTTGCGATCGACCAGCTTGAAAAGGTTCTCACCCATCAACTCGTAGCGGCCGGACTTCCGCCAGATCTCAGCCGGATGGAGGGTCGGAGGCAGCATCTCCTGGCCACCGATGGCGTTCATCTCCTCGCGGATGATGTTGGCCACCTTGAGCCGGACGCGCATGCCGAGTGGCAGGATGGTGTAGGACCCCGCAGCCAGCTGTCGTATGAACCCTCCCCGTATCAGGAGCTTGTGGCTGACTGCCTCCGCATCCGCGGGTGCGTCACGGAGAGTCGGGATGAAGGCTTCAGACCAGCGCATTTGATCAGTCAACTACCAGGTTCGGAGCGGGCGACGGTAGTCACCAGTCAATCGGACTGGGCCACCTCGGCGACCTTGGCCCTGCGGTCCTGGGATCGGTTGGCATCACCCTGGATCTGGATCAGCTCCTCCCGGGTGGCAGCTGCGAGCTCGGCGGCATTCGCTTCGGCGTGGGCAAGCCTGCTCTCCACACCCTCCTCCACCAGTTTCCGGGCCTCGTCGAGAAGGGCCTCGACCATCTCGGCCTCGGGCACGACCCTCACCACCTGGCCCTTTATGAACAAGTGCCCTCTTCCCCGGCCGGCGGCGATGCCGATGTCGGCCTCCCGAGCCTCCCCGGGGCCGTTGACGACACAGCCCATGACAGCGACCTGGATCGGGAGGTTCTCCGCCTCGAGCGCGGCCTGCGCCCGGGTGGCCACGTCGATGACATCGACCTCTGCCCGTCCGCACGAGGGACAGGCGATGAGATCGAGGCCCTTTCGCTCGCGGAGCCCTAGGTTCTCCAGAAGCTGGCGGCCGGCCTTGGCCTCCTCGACGGGATCGGCGGTGAGCGAGAAGCGGATGGTGTCGCCGATGCCGTCATTGAGCAAAGTGGCGATACCTGCAACTGACTTGATCAGCCCGGCCGGAGGTGGTCCAGCCTCCGTGACCCCGAGGTGGAGCGGATAGTCGACGGTCTCGGACAGGAGCCGATAGGACTCGATCATCGACGGCACGTTGGAGTGCTTGACCGAGATCTTGATGTCCTCGAAGTCGACATCCTGGAGATATCGGATCTCGACAAGGGCGGAATCGACCAAAGCCTGCGGTACCGGGCTCCCGTACTTCTCCAGGAGGTCCTTGTCCAGCGAGCCGGCGTTGACCCCAACCCTGATCGGCACGCCGCGGTCCTTGGCCTCGCGGGCGACGGCCTTGATCTGGTCTTCCTTGCGGATGTTGCCCGGGTTGAGCCGGAGTCCCTGGACACCTGCCTCGAGTGCGGCGAGGGCGAGGCGGTACTGGTAGTGGATGTCGGCGATGATCGGGACCGGCGATCTGGGGACTATCTCGGCGAGGCCCTGGGCCGCCTCCACCTCATTGCAGGTGATCCGGACGATGTCTGCCCCTGCCCCGGCCAACGCATAGACCTGGGCCAGGGTGCCATCGACGTCGGCGGTCTTGGTGGTCGTCATCGACTGAACCGAGATGGGTGCGTCGCCGCCCACGGCGACGTTTCCAACGTGGAGTTGCCGGGTCTTGCGACGGGTGATCATCACGTGGTAAGCCTATGACGCGGCAGGAGCGATTCGGACAAGGTCGGCCGCAATCGTTACAGGCTTATCGGGTTGACGATGTCGAGGACGATCGCCACAAACCCGAGGAATGCGAACAGCCCGATCACCGCGGCTGCCACCGGTGCCAGCTTGCGAACGTTGGCCTCCCTGCCGCTGACCTTCTCATATGCCGCCACTGCGAAGTGTCCGCCGTCCAGCGGGTAGAGCGGGAGGAGATTGATGGTGGCCAGGATCACGTTGACGAAGGCGAGGATCCCGAGGAACGCAGCGGCCGATTCGGTCTGTGTCCCGATGTTGACGATGCCGATGGGGCTCACCGGTCGGATCTCCTCGTCGACATCAGTGTCACCGGCGAGGACGCCGAGGTACTGGGCGAGGCTCGAGGGCTTGATCATGTCACCGATCGCCTGAAAGGTGAACCCGATCCCCTCCCACACCTGGGTGCCGGCCACGCCCACGGCGCCGATGATCCCCGGGTCATGTGTCTCGATGAGCGGGGCCACCCCCAGGAACGCAGTCCCAGCGTCGCGCTCGATCAGAGTGACCTCGATGGGAAGCAGCTGACCCTCGCGGTTGACCGTCACCGTCGTGGGGCCTTCGCCGAGGGAGGTCAAGGCATCGGGGACATCGGACCATTCGTCGACGCTGTGATCACCGATGGACACGATGACATCGCCCGCTTCCAGTCCTGCTGCCGCGGCCGGCGTCGGGACGGTTTCTTCCCCGACCAAGGCAGTGGGAACTACCTCGTCGACGACCGGCAACGGCTCCGAGACGCCGTTGGCGAGGACGATCCCGTAGAACAGCAGGAAGGCGATGAGGAAGTTCATGCCGACACCGGCGAGAACCACGACGCTCTTCTCCCAGAACTTCTTCTCCCGGTAAGTGCGACCTATGTCGGCTTGCGAAATCTCCTCGAGGGGATTCATGCCGATGATCCGGACGTAGCCACCGAGCGGAATCGCCTTGACTCCGTATTCGGTCTCGCCGCGGCGCCAGGAGAAGATCCTGGGCCCGAAACCGAAGAAGAACTCCGTCACCTTCATCCCGGTGGCCTTGGCCGCGAAGAAGTGGCCGGCCTCGTGAGCGGTGACGAAGAGAATGATGGCTGCGGCCGCAGCAAAGCCTCCGAGCATGCGGACACGCTACCCGCGAATCGCCGCTAGTCAGCAGGCTCCTGCGATGAAAGAGGCTGCAAGCTCCCGACCCTCCCGATCTGCTGCGATCACATCCTCCACGGTCTCGAGGGCGCGCCAATCCGCAGTCTCGAGCGTGGCCGAGACCACCTCGGCGATCCCGAGGAAGCCCAGCCGGCCATCGAGAAAGGCGGCGACTGCGACTTCATCGGCGGCGTTGAGCACGGCAGGAGACGATCCTCCTTCCCTACCCGCCTCGAACGCCATGTCGAGAGCGGGAAAAGACACGGAGTCGGGATGCTCGAACGTCAGGTCCATGCCGGCCAGGTCGAAAGGGCGAGCCAGTGAGGGCGCCCGATCCGGGGCGGTCAATGCGTACTGGATCGGGATCCGCATGTCGGCATGGCCCAAGTGGCCTTTCCAAGACCCGTCGACGAACTCGACTGCCGAGTGCAGGATGGACTGAGGGTGGATCACCACCGCGATCCGGTCGTAATCGACGTCGAACAGATGATGGGCCTCGATCACTTCCAGCCCTTTGTTGAAGAGAGTGGCGGAGTCGATGGTTATCCGGGGCCCCATGTCCCAGGTCGGGTGAGCCAGGGCCTCGTCCGGAGTGACCTCTGCCAGCGAGTCGGCGGATCGACCCCGGAACGGGCCACCCGAGGCGGTCAAGATCAGACGTGCCACCGATTCCGGCTCCTCGCCGGCGAGGCACTGAAGCAGGGCCGAATGCTCGCTGTCGACCGGGATCAGCTCCCCGCCGTTCTCGGCCAGCGCCCGCTTCACGACCGGCCCACCGGCCACGAGACTCTCCTTGTTGGCGAGGGCGACGCGATTCCCGCTCTCGAGACCGGCAATGGTCGCCCGCAACCCGGCTGCTCCGACGATGCCGTTGACCACGATGGTGCCCGGGATGCGTGCGGCATCGATGACCGAGTCGGCGCCGAATTCGACCGTCCGCCCCACCAGACGGGCGAAATCCTCGCGCTCCTCAGAGGAACCTCCGGCCACCAGGACCCGCGCCGTTGGAAAGGACCTCGCCAGCTCCGAGAGCTTTGGCGAAGGCGATCTGGCGGCAAGGGCGGCGATCTCCATCCCGAGAGAGGTGGCCACCTCGATTGTCTGGGACCCGATGGACCCGGTCGCCCCGAGAACGACCACCGGGGGGGTCACAACAAACCGAACCCGCGGAACAGGAAGTAGATGGCCGGGACCACGAACAGGAAACCATCTATCCGGTCGAGCATCCCACCATGGCCGGGTAGGACCGATCCCATGTCTTTGACACCGAGCGATCGCTTGACCATCGACTCGACGGCATCACCGAGTGGTGCAATCAAGCCGACAACGGCACCCGCAACGAGTGCCTTGGCGATCCCAATCGTCTCCCAGGCGGGGAAAGTGGCCAGGATGGAGGCAATGACGAGCCCGGCGATGAAGCCGCCGATCAGACCCTCCCAGGTCTTCTTGGGCGAGATGACGGGTGACAGCTTTCGGCGGCCGAGGGCTCGCCCCACGAAATAAGCGCCGGTGTCGTTGGCCGCGACGATCAGCACCACGAAGAGGATGTAGGCGACCGGGTGGGGACCCTGAGCGATTAGGACCGCGAAGGACAGGAGGCCGACCCAGACCATCCCGCCGATCGTGATCGAGGCGTCTTCGAGGGGCTGACGCCTCGGCGAGAGAGTGAGGAAGAGGATGGTGACCACTGCGAACGCGGCGGCCCATCCCGCTATGGCGGCAGCGCCGGTCAGCTGCGCTCCCACGCCCATGAAGACGACGCCGAGTAGCCCGAACAAGGCGAGCGGGCGGATCTCCTCGGATCGGACGGTGGCGTAGAACTCCCCCGTCGACACGATCATGGCCAGGATCACAAAAGCCGCGAACCACCAGCCACCGAGTAAGAGACTGCCCAGGAACAAGCCAAAGATGACGACGGCCGAAGCCACCCTCATGGCCAGATCGCTGGTGGCGGCTTGCTCGGTCGCTTCGAAGTCCTCCTCGGTGTCGGCGCGGGAGCCGGTGACGTCCTCGAACCCGACGAGACCACTGTCGACTCCGGGGACCGTGGCGGCGACGGCTTGCTGCTCCCACTCCTCCCCGGCGGCCCGGCTCACCTCGTCGGCCAGCCCTTGGTACTCCTGCGTCGTCGAACCGGTGTATTGGTTGGCCTGGTAGTCCTCGAGGTCCTGAGGGAAGCTCATCGGCTCGTAGTCATCCGCGCTCTCCGATTCAGAAGGCGAGTCGGCGTCGGCCTCTTCGGCCTCGGCCTTGTCGGAGTCATCGGGTCCCTCCTCATCTCCGTCGTCGGTTTCGAGGAGTGGCGGAAGGGAGAAGACCTCGGCGTCCTCGTCGCCGTCGTCCCAGAGACGGCCTGGCTTCTCTTCGTCGGGGGTTCGGTCGCTCAAATCAGACCTCGAGAAGCTCTTCTTCTTTGTGACCGAGGAGACGATCGATCTGGTCGATGTACCGATCGGTCAGCTTCTGCAATTCATCCTCGCCACGGCGGATGTCGTCGTCCGAGATCTCACCATGCATCGACTCCATGTCGGATTTGGAGTGGCGGCGAATGTTCCGGACGGCGACGCGGCCTTCCTCGGCCATGTTCCTGACCACCTTGATCAGGTCCTTGCGCCTCTCTTCGGTGAGAGGCGGAAAGGCGATTCGGATCACATTGCCGTCGTTGGTGGGATTGAGGCTGAGCTCGGAGGTCTGTAGCGCCCTCTCGATATCGCCAACGGTCGACTTGTCGAAGGGTTGGACGACCAGCATCCGTGGCTCGGGCACCGAGATCGATGCGAGTTGCTGAAGAGGGGTCGGCGACCCGTAGTACTCAACGGTTATCCGCTGGAGAAGCTGGGGATTTGCCCGCCCGGTGCGGACGGTTGAGAACTCAGAGGCCACGTGGTCGGTGGCCTGGTCCATCTTGTGCTCGGCCTCGGTCAGGAGGTCGCTGATCACTGTTCCTCCTCGTCAGTGGATCACGGTGCCGATCTTCTCGCCGCTCACCGCCTTGACGATGTTGCCAGGTGTCGTCATGTCGAACACGACTATCGGCACACCGTGCTCCTTGCTCATCGTAACGGCGGTGGTGTCCATGACCCTGAGCTCGTCCGAGATGAAATCCATGTAGGACAGCTCATCGAGACGTTTGGCGTCGGGATGCGTGGCCGGATCGGCGTCGTAGATGCCGTCCACCTTGCTTGCCTTGAGCAGCGCATCGGCTCCCAGCTCGACGGCGCGGAGAGCCGCTGTGGTGTCGGTGGTGAAGAAGGGGTTGCCGGTCCCGGCGGCGAAGATCACCACGCGCCCCTTCTCGAGATGACGGATGGCACGAAGGCGGATGTACGGCTCGGCCAGCTCCTGCATGGTGATGGCACTCTGGACCCGGGTAGGCACCCCTGCCTTCTCCAGCGCGTCGCGGAGGGCGAGCGCGTTGATCACGGTGGCGAGCATCCCCATGTAGTCGGCGGAGGCCGGGTCCATGCCCTTGGCCGCCTGGCTCACCCCGCGGAAGATGTTGCCGCCGCCCACCACGACAGCGATCTGGATGTCGTCGGAGTGGGCCTCTGCGATCTCCTCGGCGACCCTGACCACGGTCAATGGATCGATGCCGTAACCAAGCCCGGGGTCGGCAAATGCCTCACCGGACAGCTTGAGTACGACTCTTCTCACCGGGGGATTGGACAATTCGCCTCCTACTCGCCGACGGCGATTCGGGAAACCCTGCGCACCGAGATGTTCTCACCCATCTTGGACGCGAGATTGCCCACCATGTCGCCGACAGTGCCGTCGAACTTCTCGGCGTTGACGAATTTCTGGTCGTAGAGGACGTTATCGGCGAACCAGGACTCGATCTTCCCGTCGACGATCCGCTCCACGACGTTCTCCGGCTTGCCCTCGGCCAGGGCCTGACGTGAGATGAGCTCGCGCTCCTTGGCCAGCGCGTCCTGGTCGACCTCGTCGCGGGTGACCCAGGTGGGCTGCCCCCAGCTGACGTGCATGGCGATGTCGTTTGCCGTCTGGCGAAACTCCTCGCTCTTGGCGACGAAGTCGGTCTCACAGGCCAGCTCCACCAGGACTCCCATCACGGGACGATCGTTCTGGATGTGGATGTAGCTGCCGATGGTGCCGTCGTTCGCCTCGCGGTCGGCCCGCTTTGCCATCTTGGCCTGGCCCCGCTCCCGAAGCAGCTCGAACGCCTTCTCCAGGTCCCCGTCTGCATCGGTGAGCGCCGACTTGGCGTCCATCATCCCGACCCCGGCGTCCTGTCTCAGCTTCTGGATGTCCTTGGCGCTGAACTCAGCCATTCTCAGCGGTCTTCGTCTCGGGCTCCCCGGCGCCTTCACTGGCGGCGGTGACAGGGGCAGGGGCAGGCTCTTGCTCGAAGTCCGGGATCGAATCGTCGACGGTGGGCTCGAAGTCTTCGCCCTCGTCGTCAGGGCTGTCACCCTTGGACGCCTTGGCGCCGGCCATCCTTCGCCCCTCGAGCGCGGCGTCGGCGATGGCGCCCGCGATCAGATCGGCGGCGCGGATGGCGTCGTCGTTGCCGGCGATCACGTAGTCCACCCGATCGGGATCGCTGTTCGAATCCACGAGAGCAATCACGGGCATGCCGAGACGAGCCGCCTCGGTCACCGCCGTGGCCTCGGTGTTGACATCGACGATGAATACGGCGTCAGGGGTCTTCTGCAAATCGACCACCCCGCCGAGGTTCTGCTCCAGCTTGGCCAGCTCACGCCGCAGCTTGAGACGCTCCTTCTTGGGGAGTGCGTTGATCTCACCGCTGGCCTCGAGGCGGCGCAGCTCGCGCATGTAGAAGATGCGCTTCTGGATGGTCTGGAAGTTGGTGAGCATCCCACCGAGCCAGCGATAGTTGACGTAGGGCATGCCGGAACGGGTCGGCGTGCTCGGCGACGGCCGCCTGGGCCTGCTTCTTGGTGCCAACAAACAGGACCACGCCCCCATCGGAGGTGAGATTCCTCACGTAGTCGGCAGCGGCGGCGGTCTGGTCCACCGTCTGCCGCAGGTCGATTATGTGGATCCCGTTGCGCTCCCCATAGATGTAGGGGCGCATCTTGGGATTCCAGCGGCGGGTCTGATGCCCGAAATGGACACCAGCCTCCAAGAGTTGCTTCATCGAGACAGCCAAAGCTGCTCCTTTCCTGGTTGTTCCTCCGCCTGCCGGCCAGTGCCTACCCGTTTTGCACGGATGACCCTCTTTCGGGACTCGCCCGACCAGTGAGGGTCAGCAAGCGTGTGTGATGGCGCGAAGTCTATGGACGATTCACGTAGAACGTAAAACGTGCGACGAACGCTATTGCCAGGACGGCTCGCCGAGGCGATTGCGGAGCGACATCATCGTCTTGGCGTGGATCTGGCAGACCCGCGACTCGGTGACCCCGAGCACGTCGCCGATCTCGGCCAGGGTCATGCCCTCGTAGTAGTAGAGGGTGACCACCAGCCGCTCCCGCTGTGGCAGACGATTGATGGCGTCGACCAATCCATGCCGGGTCTCCTCCGCCTGGAATGCGGTCTCCGGCGATACCCCGGTCGGGTCGGCCAGCATGTCGCCCACCGACGTCGACGAGTCGGATCCGACGAATTCGTCGAGCGCGGCGATCCCCGAGCGGCCGATCTCGGCGAGGGCGCCCTGCAGATCACCGACGTCCATGTCGAGAGTGTCGGCCAGCTCCTGGTCGGTGGGTGCCCGCTGCAGGCTGTGCTCCAGCTCGGCGACGGCGGTCTCGATCTGGCGGGCCCGCGAGCGGACCGATCTAGGAACCCAGTCGAGGGCCCGAAGCTCGTCGAGGATGGCTCCCCTGATGCGGTTGATGGCATACGTCTCGAACTTGAAGCCACGCTCGAGCTCGAATTTGTCGATGGCGTCGATCAGGCCGAACAGCCCGTAGCTGGCGAGATCGTTCTGATCGACCGAACGCGGCAGCCCGGCTCCGATCCGACCCGCCACGTACTTGACCAGGGGCGAGTAGTGCAGGATCAGCCGCTCACGGGCGTCGGCGTCCGCCGATGCCTTGAAGCGCTCCCATAGGGCATCGACCTGACCGGTCTCAGGCCCTCGGGTGGCTTCGGTCATATGTTCCTCTCAGGTGCTGCCGGGTGACGGCAGTGTAGATCTGGGTCGTCGCCAGGTCGGTGTGACCGAGCAGGTCCTGCACGGATCGGAGATCGGCGCCACCTTCGAGGAGATGAGTGGCGAAGCTGTGTCTGAGGGCGTGGGGGAAGGTGGCGACACGCTTTCTCACCACCGAGCGGATGCCCCGCGTCCCCAGCGGACCGCCCCGCAAACCGACCCAAAGGGCGTTCCCTGCGTCCGGGCCGGCCAGTTTTGGCCGTCCCCTGACCGAGATAGCGGCGCACCGACTCCTGGGCCGGCCTGCCCACGGGAACACGACGGGTCTTCCTGCCTTTTCCGACCACCGTCACCATTTCATCGCCCACGTCGTCGATAGAAAGCGAGGCGAGCTCGGAGACCCGGAGACCGGTCGAGTAAAGCGTGTCGATCAGGGCTCGGTCGCGAAGCCCTTCTGGGGTGGTGGGATCGATCGACTCGATGGCGTGCACCAGGATCCGACTGGGTAGGGCATGGGGCAGAGGCTTGTCGAGACGGGGCCGGGAGACACCCTCGAATGGGTTGACCGTCGCCGAATTGCGGCGGCCGGCGTCGTTGTAGAAGGAGCGAACGGCGGAGGCCTTGCGGGTCATCGACCGCTTCGAGTAGCCCTGGGCGGAGAGGGAACCGAGATACCGGCGGGCATGCTGTCGGCGCACGGCGCCGATCGAGCTCACCCCTTCGTCGTCGCAGTAGGCGAAGAATTGGGCCAGGTCACGCCGGTATGCCTCGAGGGTGTGCGGCGAGAGCTCTCGCTGGTCACGCATCCGATCGAGATATCCGTCGACGGGCACCACCGCCCAGTCCGGCATGGGGGGAATCCTCACATTGGAGATGCTATTGGCGGGGCGGTCCCCGGACCCGTCAACCCGAGCCCGGGAGCACCAGATCCCCCACGCGACGCGCCTCGCCCGCGATCTCCATGCGAGCGAGACGGGCCAGGGCCTCGGCTGGGGTGCAGTCCCAGAACGAGGGAAGATCGTCAATGGCGAGACCAGTCGCCGGGATGACTCCCTCTGAAGGCGGCACCTGGTTGGGCGGTTTGCCGAGGATCAACTCGAGCTCGGCCAGAAAGTCGTCGACTCCCAGGACCGGATGGGCACCATCCCGGATCAGCCGATTGCAGCCAACGGAGGCGGGCCGATCGATGTCGCCCGGGACCACGAACACCGGCCTTCCCAGCTCGGCCGCCAGCCGCGCCGTGATCAGCGCTCCCCCCTTCTCCCCGGCCTCGACCACGACGACAGCCGAGGAGATGCCGGCGATGATCCGGTTCCGCGCCGGAAACCGCCATCGGTCGGGCCTGGTCCCTGGTGGGTACTCGGACAAGATCGCCCCGCGGCTCCGCAAGATCGCCCGATAGAGATCGGTGTTCTCCACCGGGTAGACGACGTCGACACCGGACCCCAGCACCGCCACGGCGTCGCCGGGGCCTTGCAGCGTCCCTCGATGAGCGGCGGCGTCGATGCCGCGGGCCAGACCGCTCACGGTGGTCCACCCGGCGCGGGACAGGGCGTGGCCGAAGGCATCGGCGAGATTGAGGCCATATCTGGTGCACCTGCGTGTGCCGACTACTGCCACTGCCGGCGCCGTGGTGGTATCCCCGATTGCGTACAACCGAGGAGGGTCCTCCAGATCGAGCAGGCCCATGGGATAGTCAGGCCCGTCCGGGGCCATCACTCGAACGTCATTCATCCCGCCACTCGCCGCGGAGGCCGATCGCCTCGGCCATATGTTGCTCTTCGACCTGATCCACCCCGTCCAGGTCGGCAATGGTGCGCGCCACTCGCCGGACACGGTCTCCACCGCGGGCCGTCAGGACCCCGTTGCCGACGGCCATGGCAACCAATCGGCCGGCAGCTTCCGACTCGCGACCGTCACTGAGGGTCCAGGTAGCGATTGATCTGCCCTCGTCGCATTTGCGCTTCACGGGCCTGCTCGACGCGGGCGGCGACCGAAGCGCTCGCCTCGCCCCGTGGCCCCGAGTATTCCGCTGCATCGACGCGGCCTACGCGGACGATGAGGTCGAACCGGTCGATCAGAGGTCCGGAGATGCGGGACCGATAGCGGCCGAGGATGGCCGGACGACAGTCGCACGGTCGTCGCCCGTCTCCGTAGAAACCGCAGGGGCACGGGTTGGTTGCAGCCAGCAGTTGAAACGAAGCCGGGAAATCGAGAGAGGATCCCCGGCGGGCGACCGACACGACACCTTCTTCCAACGGCTGGCGGAGCGTGTCGAGATGACTGCGGGGGAACTCGGCCAGCTCGTCCAAGAAGAGCACACCTCGATGTGCCAAGGAAACTTCTCCCGGGACCGGATTGCCACTGCCGCCCCCGACCAGGGCCGCCTTGGAGGCCGTGTGATGAGGAGAGCGAAACGGCGGCGTCACCACCAGCCCCCGGCGCCGGCCCGCCGCCGCCCAGAGCATCGCCGTCTCCACGGCATGCTCGATCTCGAGAGGAGGGAGGATGCCGATGATCCGCCGGGCCAACATCGTCTTGCCCGACCCGGGCGGACCATGCATCAGGAGGTGATGACCGCCTGCCGCCGCCACCTCGAGCGCCCGTCTCGCCATTGGCTGGCCCCTGATGTCGGCCAGGTCGGGCGCCTTCTCCCCGACGATGGGAGCGCCGGGTTCCGCCGGCTCGACGTTTCCCAGACCCTCACGGAGTAGGTCCACCGCGGCCGCAAGGCTGTCGACGCCATAGGCCCTGGCCCCGGGGATGGATGCCGACTCACCGACCACCGATGAGGCCACGAGACAGGGCACCTTCTGCCGGGCACTCAGCACGCCTGCGCCAAATGCGTTGGAGCCCGGTCTGACCGCACCGTCGAGGGCGAGCTCGCCCACCACAACGGCTTCACGTAGGGGCGGGATCTCCTTGCTGGCGGCGAGGATCCCCAATGCGATCGGGAGGTCGTAGTCGGTCCCGCCCTTGGGAAGGTCGGCGGGTGCAAGATTCACGGTGACCGTCCTGTTGGGGAAGCGGATCCCGGCCGAAGCGACCGCCGCTCGCACCCGATCCTTGGCCTCCCGAACCGCGGTGTCGGGAAGTCCCGACAGTTTGAATGCCTCAATCTGACGCCCGACGTGGGCCTCGACGCGGACCGGTCGCGCCTCCCCTCCGACTAGCGCCACCGAAGTGGCGGCTGCATACATGGCCCGAACGTACGAGGCGGAAACTCTGGTTGGAAGGGGTCTGTGCCGCAGGTACGCGACTAACTGTTAGGTCAGGTTTACCGTCTTACCGGCACCCTGGTGCCGATTCGCCATGAGCCACAACCCCACGACCAAGACCCAGCCACGTCCTGCGCCGTCGACAACGAAGCGTCGTCGCTACAGCCGCGGTCAGCGCTGGACCATCCGGATCCTTCTGTTCCTGGTGCTGGCGCTGGCCCTCCTGGTCGGGATGACAGTGCTGGCCGACTTCCAGATGGAGGACGCGGGGCCGATGCCTTCGCTGGCCGCCGGGGACGGGGTCTATCTCATCGTCGGAACCGACAGCCGTGAGAACTTGCCCGACGACCTGAACCAAGGCAACTTCGGAGACTTCGCCGGCTCACGGGCCGACGTCATCATCCTGGCCCAAGTGGTGGACGGGCGAAGGCAGCTGCTCTCCATTCCCCGCGACCTCAAAGTGGAGATCCCCGGCCAGGGGGTCAATCGGATCAACGCCGCTTACGCCTTCGGTGGTCCGGATCTCCTCGTCGAGACAGTGGCCAACGCCACCGGGATACGACCCAATCACTACATGGAGGTCGAGTTCGGCGGGTTCGCCGGAATCGTCGATGCATTGGGTGGTATCGAGCTCGACATCCCCTATCCGGCCCGAGATGCAAAGTCGGGGTTGAACGTCGAAGCGGGTGTGCAGAAGGTCGATGGCGCCACCGCGCTGGCGTATGCCCGCTCGCGTAGCTACGAAGAGTTCATCGATGGCGTCTGGGTCCCTCAGGGTGGTGGCGATATCGCCAGGGCGGCCCGACAGCGCGAGGTGCTGACCAAGATCATGGCCGAGGCGTCCTCGCCCTCGGGCGCGGTGCGGAGCCCGCTTGTAGTGACTGCTGTCGGTTCCCACCTCACCGCCGATTCCGATCTGACCCTTTTCGACCTGGCGAGGACCGGCTGGGACATGCGCTCGGCCGACGTCACCGAGTCCATGACGCTTCCGGTAGTCGGCGCCGAGGAGGGCGGGGTCGCCTATCTGGTGCGCTCCGAGCCGGCGGCAACCGACGTGCTCAACGCCTTCAGCGCCGGTCAGCCACTTCCCGCTCAGTAGGTTTCCCCGTCGGGACGGGCTCCACGTCCCGGGAACGTGGTGCTCGCCTGGCAACCCCCCGGTTGCTCCGTGTGGACAATGCCCGCTTCCCTGATCGGGTAACGGAAAAGATACGGTTACCAGGCACCAGGTACGGGCACAAGGATCGGTGATGAGGACCGGCACCCAACCTCGGGCCGCAATGACCGACGACGAAGCGCGATTTGTCGAGATCTACCGCCGCTACGCCCAGCCCATACAGGCGTACTGCGCTCGTCGCACTGCCGGCTCACAGGTTGCCGATGCAGTCGCCGACGTCTTCCTCGTGGCCTGGCGAAGAGTTGATCAGATTCCGGACGGTGATGCCGCTCTGCCCTGGCTCTACGCCGTCGCCTACAGGGTCCTTTCTCATCAATGGAGGCACAAGGCCCGCAGCCGGCGGCTCCTGCAACGCCTGCAAGGGCTTGCCCAGATCGACACCTTTTCACCCGACGTCGTAGTGCTCAGAAACGAGGAATACCGGGACGTCCTCGACGCCGCCGCTCGTCTCCGGCCCATCGATCAGGAGATCCTCCGTCTCACCTTGTGGGAGGAGCTGACCCACGCCGATGTCGCCCTCGTTCTCGGAATCGCCATCACCGCGGTCAAAGAACGGGCCTATCGCGCTCGGCGCAACCTGGCCGCCGAGTACCACAAGCTCACCGAAGATCGTCAACCCCCCGCTGCTCGGAACGGAGGTCGATCGTGAACATCGAAGATCAGGCGGCTGCTCTCTTCGCCCGGGCGAACCCGGTGCCCTCGGTGGATCTGCTCGATCCGATCGAGCCGGTGGACATCGATTCCATCAAGACTCGATCCGTCACGAGGGGTGATCTGACAGAAAAGACGATCCAGACCACCGTTTCCCGGCCGGGCCGGCCCAAGCTTGCGGCGGCGATGGCCATGATCGCAGTCCTCGTGGTGGCGATCCCGATCTTGATCAACGTGACGCCGCTGGCCGCGAATCCGACACGTGCCGAGCAGGTGGCGAATGGGTTCATGGCGGCGATCAATGAGCACGATGGAATGGCAATCCGAGGAATGTATGCGCTCGAGGACCAGGAACTCATGTGGAACCCCGACCTATGGCCGGCAGTCACCGATCTCAATCGGGCACTGGGCTTCGAGTACACAGGCGTCAATTGCGTGGAGCGCCCGCCGATTTCTTACGCAGGCAGAGAGGCAACCCCGGTCGAGTGCTCCTGGGCACTTCAGCACGACCTGACGAAGGCTCTCGGGCTCGGGGCCACTGAAGGGACATACACGGTGTACGTCAGCGGCGGTGAAATCGTGCGCGCTGTCGAGACCTGGCCCGAATCGAGCAGCATGGATGAGTCGTTCGCCGAGTTTCGGTCATGGGTGCAGGGGAACCACCCTGACGACGAATCGGTCATGTACTCGACCCCACCGGATACCCGGCAGACCCCGTACGCGAATGACTACGCAGCCGTCGAGCCCGAGTCCTTAGGTCTTTGGAAGCAATACATCGATGAGTTCGTGGCGGAGGTAGACGGATGAGCGAATCGCGTCCGGATCGGAGCCGGGGGCCTTTGGTGGCTGCAGCGGTGGCGGCGGTGGTGATCGCCATCGGGATCGGCGCGCTGATTGCGACTCGCGGGCCTCAAGTCGCCGCACCACTGGATCGTGCGACAGCTTTCTGGATGGCGGTGTCGGCTGGTGATCGGGAGACGGCCATCTCGTACCTGGACCCTGCTGCGGCCGGATCCGAGGAGGTGAGTTTGTTCGGTCGTGCGTGGTCACTTGAACGTCAGTTCGACTGGTATGAGGCAACCGGCTGGCAGTGGAGTCTCGACCAATGCCTCGAGATCGACGGCGGTGGGATCGAGTGCAGGGTTGCGGCACGCAATGACTGGTCTGATGCAATGGGTCTGGAGCCGATCGTCGGCGTGCACGTGATGGAGTTCGGCGACACGGGCATTACTGCTGTAATCGACAAGGACGAGAACTTCCGCAGCCAGTGGATACCGGAGTCATTCGAGGTCTTCGCCAGATGGGTTGGGACCCACCATCCAGCGGACGCCGAGATTATGTTCAACCGCGAGGTCGATGTGGACCAGGTGATCCTCGACCTCTACCAGATCAACACCGAGCGGTTCGTCGAGGCCTACCCGGGCCAGTGAGGGATGGGGTCGGGGACGTAGGATCTGCACGTGCCCGACCCGTTCCTCGACGCTGCCATCGACGAGGCCGGGCTCGGGTTGGCTGAAGGCGGGATCCCGATCGGGGCAGTGCTCGTGGTCGACAGCGAGGTCGTGGGTCGTGGTCACAACCGTCGAGTGCAGAAGGGGAGCCCGATCCTCCACGGTGAGATGGATGCCCTGGAGAACGCCGGGCGTCTCGTCGCCGCTGAGTATCGGCGCTCGGCGATCTACACCACGCTCTCCCCATGTCACATGTGCACCGGGGCCATCCTGCTGTACGGGATCCCCAAGGTGGTGATCGGGGAGAATCGGACCTTCCTCGGCGCCGAGGACCTGCTCAGATCCAATGGCGTCGAGGTCGTCGTCGTCGACGATCAGCGCTGCGTCGACATGATGACGGGGTTCATCGAAGCACGGCCAGATCTGTGGAACGAGGACATCGGAGAGGTCTAACGGGTGACCGCGTTGCACAGCATTGTCCTCAGTTGCGCGTAATGCAGCGCAGGCCTTGGGCGGGCCGAGCCCCTATCTCCCCTTCCATTCCGGGTCCCGCTTCTCGAGGAAGGCGAGCAATCCCTCGGCGGCATCCTCGGTGCCGAGAGCCACGGACTGAGCCTCGCCCTCCCAAGACAAGGCATCGGCGAGGCCCATTTGAAAGCTGGCGTTGAGCGTCTGCTTGGCGAACATCTGAGCCACGGGAGCGCCGGCGAGAAAGCTCTGAGCGATCTCGGTGACCCGCGGTTCGAGGGCCTCGACCGGGACCACCTCGGTGACGAGGCCGATCCGCGCAGCCTCATCGGCCTCCACGATCCGCCCCGAAAGCGCCAACTCCTTGGCCCGCTGCATACCGACCGCCCGGGGCAGCAGCCACGACCCGCCGAAGTCCACCGTGAGTCCTCTTCTCACGAAGATCTCGGAGAACCGGGCCCGCTCGGTGGCGACGACGACGTCACAGCCGAGGGCGAGGTTCAAGCCCGCCCCCACGGCGACCCCGTCGACGGCGGCGATGGCCGGCTTGGTCAACCGATGCAGGGCCATGGCGGCGGCCGCCACCTCCTTCATCCGTGAATGACGGTCCTCGACGGATTGCAGCCGATCCACCCGCGCCGGGTCCAGGTCGGCCCCGGCGCAGAACTCTCCACCGGAACCGGTGATCACCAGCACCCGCTGTTCCGATGCCTCGAATGTATCGAAGGCCGCCCGCAGCTCGCCCCAGCCATCGAACGGGATGGCGTTCTTCCTGTCGGGGCGATCGATCGTGAGCCAGCGCACTAGCTCGCGATCCTCGGTGTGCAACCAGCTCACCACGATGACGGTAGACAGCGCCGGCCTTGGTTACCGTTCCGAGCATGGGGTTCAACCCGTTTCGCGATCACGAGAAGAGCACGGCCGACATCGTCGCGGTGGTGGTCGCGTTCCTGGCGATATTCGCGGTCCTGGCGTGGGCGATCTTCTCGGGGTGACCGTCTCCCCAGTGCAGCCCTATGCGGCGCGCAAGGAGTACATCTGTCCCGGCTGCAACACCATCATTGCTCCCGGCATGTTTCATCTGGTGGTCGTGCCCGACCACGAGCCCGACCTACGACGGCACTGGCATCACGGGTGCTGGCACAAGGAGATGCGGCGGCGATTTGGCGCTCAGGCGTCGCGGCGGTGAAGACCCCACCAGGTCAGAAACAGTCCGAGAGCGGTCCAGCCCAACATGACCGCCACCGCGTGAGGCAGTGACAAGTCTGTCCCGGGTAGGAAGGCACCGAACCCGCCGGGGATGTCGATCTGGAAGAGCGCGCTGCTAGCTGCAGACAGGGAGACGGTTTCCCAAGGTCCCCAGAGGCCGAGGATCGGGTCGATGAAGTAGAGGGCGAGCGCAGCTCCGATCGCAGGCCCGACCGATCGAAGCTGAGCCACGGCCCCGAGGCCAATCGCAGTCCACGCCAGCTCGATCAGCCCGACCTTCCACACCAGGTTCAGCCATTCCTCGACGCCGGGACCACCTTCGCCCGGCACGGCGATCGCTGTGACGATCGACCACCCGGCGATGCCGGCCGCGATCGCGAGCAGCGAGGCGAGGGCCAGAACCAAGAAACGGGCGGAGATCTGGCTGACCCGACGCGGATCCCTGGTCAACGCCGTGGCCCACACCGTGCTCCCGAACTCGCTCCCCAGCATTACAACGGCCAGGATCAGCGGGAACCAAGTCTGCCCTGCCACCTGCTGGGCGCCGAAGACGTAGGCGACGGGTTTCCTCAGCAGCGGCACGTCTTCGGCCAGCTCGGGGGCGATCTGGGCGAAGATCAACAAGAAGAAGGCGAGCAAGCCGACCAGCGCGGCCAGGATGACCACCATCATGTAGTAGAGCCGGCGACGGCTCAGCTTCAGGTATTCGGCATGAATCAGACTCACGACCGTTCCTCGCCGGTCATACCGAGGAACACGGACTCCAGGGTCGATCGGGCCGGCCCGATCTCCCTTGGATAGATGCCCGCCTCGGCCAACACTCTGACCACCCGGCTTCCGTCACTCTCATCCACCATCAGCGCCCCGCCGTCCTGACTGACATCGATGCCGGCCGTCGACAGGGCGGCAATTGCGGCATCCCTGTTGTCGGTGACCACCCGGGTGGCGCCGCCAGACAGCATGTCCTCCAAAGGACCTTCCGTAACCAGCTTCCCGTGGTTGAGGACCACCACATAGTCGGCCAGCGCCTCGATATCGGCCAGGTCGTGACTCGAAACCACGACCGTTTGGCCGCTGTCCGCGATCTCACGGAGACGTGCCCGAAACGCCATCTGCCCGGCAGGGTCGAGCCCGTCGAGAGGCTCGTCGAGCAGCAGGAGCTGAGGGTCACCGATCAGCGCCGCGGCAAGGGCGAGACGCTGCCGCATTCCCTTGGAGTACTCGTCGACCTTGCGCCCCGCATCGCCCTGCAGGCCGACGAAGTCGAGCAACTCATCGATGCGATCGTGGCCGAAGCCGAGTTGGTCGGCCGCAACCTGGAGATTGACACGCCCGGTGAGCGCCCTGATCAGACCAGGCTCCTCGATGATCGCCCCGATCTTCTTCGTTACCTCGACCAGGCCACGGGGAATCTCCTGATCGAGGACGAGGATGCGCCCGGCATCGGTCCTGGTGAGGCCAAGGAGCGAGCGAAACAGCGTCGTCTTGCCGGCCCCGTTCGGTCCGAGCAGCCCGGTGATGGCTCCCGAAGGGAGCACGCAATCGAGACCATCCAGCGCGGTAGTCGACTTGTACCGCTTGACCAGACCCTCGATCTCTATCGCAGGATTGGTCAGGTTCACTCGGGGAGCCGGTCATGCGACATGGCCGGGCAGTCAACCACGTCCCGGCACCCAATGGACCACCACGTCATCGGGCCCGATCCGGATTCCAAGGAGATCGACACGTGAGGCACCCACTGCGCCAGCCAGCCGGGAGACCCGTCGTCGCTTGCTTGGCCCTATGGCATCGATGGGGTCGCGATCGGAAGTTATGGCCCTCACCTCGACGACAACCCGTTGTCCCCGGTCGAGGGCGAGAAGGTCGAGCTCGCCACAGCCAACCTCGAAGTTGCGTCTGACCACATCGAGCCCGTGGCTGGTAAGGAATGTGGCGGCGATCCGCTCGCCCAACTCCCCAACCTTCGCCCGATCGGTCAGATCGAGATCTCTTGCTGCTCCAGCTCTTCGACGTTCACGTCGCGGAATGTCAGGACCTTGACGTGTTCCAGGAACCGGGCCGGTCGGAACATGTCCCATACCCATGCATCCTTCATCTCGACCTCGAAGAAGACCGATCCGTTGGCCTCACGCACCTGGAGATCGACGTGGTTGGCCAGATAGAAGCGGCGCTCGGTCTCCACCACGTACCGGAACATCGGAAGGACGTCGTGGTACTCCTTGTAGATCTTGAGCTCAACCTCGGATTCGTACCGCTCCAGGTCTTCTTCCATGCTCTCCTCTTCACACAGGCCGACAAAAGATCATATGCACGGCTCGTTACTTAACGGCTAACAATCCGGTGACGTTTTCAGTCGTCTGTCGGTGAATAGAGACGCGCCTCTAAAGGCCGCCGATGTGTGAGACGGGCCAAATGGTCACGAAGGCCCTCCCGATGAGGTCTTCGAGCGGTATCGGGCCGAAGCGCCTGCTGTCGAAGGACGCATCGCGGTTGTCTCCCATGAGGAACACCTCGTCGGCCCCGACGGTGACAGCCGGCTCGTCTGGCATGAAGACGTCGGGCAAGTAGGGCTCATCGAGCGGAGTCCCGTCGACAACGACCCGGTTGTTCGTGACTTCGATGGTCTCTCCCGGCAGGCCGACGACCCGTTTGATCAGGTCCTCATGACCCCGAGTGCGAATGCCGACCGCCTCGAGGACAGAGCGAATAACCGCTTCGGGGATGGACTCTTCGATCTCCTCCTCGCGGGGATCGCGGAATACAACGATGTCACCACGCTGTGGCTCACCCCACTGATATGCCAGCTTGTTGACCATTACCCGGTCGTTGACCTCGATAGTGGGGAGCATCGACTCCGACGGGATCCAGAACGGCTGGATCAAGAATGTCTTGATGACGACCGCGATGGCCAGTGCCGTCAACAGCAATCCGGGCAACTCGGCGAGGAATGAACGCCGACGTGGCGGCGTCTGCGGGACCGTCTCCTCGTCGATGGGGCCTGTGTCGTGCGAGATCAGTCGCGAAGCTCCTTGATGCGGGCCGATTTCCCGACCCGATCGCGCAGGTAGTACAGCTTGGAGCGACGGACGTCACCACGTCGGACGACCTCGATCTTGGAGAGGATCGGGGCGTGAACCGGGAAAACCCGCTCGACGCCCACCCCGAAGCTCAACTTGCGGACGGTGAAGGAGGCCCGTGCCCCTGCCCCGTTCCGGGCGATAACAAGTCCCTCGAATATCTGGACGCGCTCTCTGCCGCCTTCGACCACCCGGACGTGCACCTTTACGGTGTCGCCGGACCGGAAATCGGGGATATCGTCGCGGACGTGCGCGCTCTCAACTACGTGAAGATCGTTCATGGAGGACTCCTAGAGGCGCCGGGAGTAGCTCGGTAGTCCCGGCCGAGGCGAATTGTATCAGGTATCCGGAGTCTCGCCATCCGGCAGGAGGTCTGGTCGGCGCTCCCGGGTGCGTCGTATTCTCTGCTCTCTTCTCCACTCCTCGACCAGCGCGTGGTTGCCCGAGAGCAGCACCTCGGGTACCTGCCAACCCTTGAAGTCGGCAGGCCGGGTGTACACCGGCTCCTCGATCAGCCCGTCCCGGAACGACTCGCTCTCTGTCGAGTCGGGATTCCCCACGACACCGGGTAGCAGACGGGCAATGCCCTCGATGGCGAGGGCGGCGACCACCTCGCCCCCGGCCAGGACGAAGTCGCCGACGGATGTCTCTTCATCGACGTAGTGGTCCACCACCCGCTGGTCCACGCCCTCGAATCGACCGCAAACGAACGTGATCACGGGCATTCCGGCCCATCGGTCGAGCGTGGACTGGGTCAGTGCCGTCCCTGCAGGGGTGAACAGGACGCGATGGGTGTCTGCCAGCGGCTCCAATGCGGCGGCCAAAGGCTCGACCATCATCACCATCCCCGGCCCGCCGCCAAAGGGGGCGTCGTCCAGCTGTCGATGCCGACCCAGGCCGTGCTCGCGCAGGTCGAGGAGGTCGACTTCGAGCAGACCGGCCTCGATTCCCCGAGCCACGATCGAGACACCGAGAGCGCCATCGAAGAAGCCGGGGAACATGGTCACCACGTTGATGCGCACGTCGGGAAGGCTAGGGCGGGGCAGAGATCGCCGATATCCTCGGTTCCCGGGCGATTCCCCCGGCTCATCCGGAGAGTTGACATGTCCATCGACCACAGCCTCATAGCGTGACTGTCGAACACCTCCCGGTCGACGGCATTCTGCTGGTCGCAGCCGGGCTCATGGTCATCGGGGTCCTCATCGTCGGAGCTTCCGATCGGCTCAGGGTGCCCGCCGCCCTCCTCTCGCTCGGGATCGGCATCCTCTTCGGAAGCGATGTCCTCGGGCTGGTCGAAGTCAGCGACATGGCGATGGTCAGGGACATCAGCGTCGTCGCCCTCATGATCATCCTCTTCGAGGGCGGCCTCACCACCAAGCCGTCCGTCCTTCGAGAGTCGGGCGTACCGGGATTCGTCCTCGCCAACGTCGGCGTCCTGGTCAGCGCCGGTGTGGTTGCCGCCGGCGTGCAGCTTCTATTCGATACCGGATGGGAGACGGCCCTCATCATCGGGGCGGTAGTCGCCTCCACCGATGCCGCGGTCGTGTTCGACGTCATCCGTCGCACTCCGATCCCAAAGCGCCTGGCCGGAATCCTCGAGGTCGAGTCGGGTGTGAACGACCCCTTCGCCATCCTCCTCACCATCGGTCTCATCGAGGTCACCAGGTCGAATCCCGGCGTCGAGGACTGGCTGTTGTTTGGTGCCCGGCAACTAATTGGAGGCATTGCGGTTGGCCTGCTTGGAGGCTGGATCGGCTCCAGACTGCTGCGGCTTCGATTGAGATCTTCCGGTCTCTATCCGCTGTTGGCCCTGGCCATGGCCGGACTCACCTTCGCGGTAGCTGCCTACATCGGGAGCTCGGGATTCCTGGCGGTCTACATCTGCGGGCTCATGATCGGTGCCCTGGCCCCGCGTCACCGCAGGGTCGTGCGGAGCTTCCACGCCAGCCTGGCCAACGGGGCCGACATCGCGTTGTTTCTCCTGCTGGGGCTGCTCGTGTTCCCGGCCGAATTGCCCGGAGTCGCAGTCGAGGCGTTGGCGGTGGCCGCCATCTTGTTGTTGGTGGGCCGGCCCCTGGCGGTGGTCCTAGCCATGCTCCCCTTCCGATTGTCCTGGAAGGAGATGACCTTTCTCTCCTGGGCAGGATTGCGGGGAGCACTACCTATCGTCCTCGCCACGTTCCCGGCCACTGCGGGAGTGGCCCTCGGTGACACCATCTTCAACATCGTGTTCTTCGTGGTGCTCGTGTCAGCTCTTCTCCAGGGCACCACGATTGGGCCCCTCGCCAAGCGTCTCGACCTCGTGGTCGATCGGCCAGCGTGGCAATCCATCGCCGATGCCGTGGAGCTGGAAGACGTGGACGTAGACCTCATCGAGATCGAGGTGACCGATGACCTAGCGCTGGTCGGCACCAGTCTTGGAAGCAACCCGCCCCCGGATGGAATGCTGATCACGACGATGATCCGGGATCACAAGGCAACGATCCCAACGGCGGACACGGTGTTCGCCTCGGGTGACTTCCTGATGGTGGCGGTGAACAGTGGCCACGACAGGGTGCGTGAGGCGACGGCGTGGGCCCGCGGCGAGATGACCGGTAGCGCTGAGGCCGGCTAGCTCAGACGCTCCACGATCATCGCCATCCCCTGACCTCCGCCGACACACATCGTCTCGAGGCCGATTGTCTTGTCGAGGGTCCGGAGATCGTTGATCAGGGTTCCCATTATCCGGGCTCCGGTCATGCCGAAGGGATGGCCGAGGGCGATCGCCCCACCATGAGGGTTCAGCTTGTCCATGTCGATGCCAAGCTCATCGGCGCTGGCCAGGACCTGCGCGGCAAACGCCTCGTTGATCTCGATGATGTCGATGTCCCCGAGCTCCATGTCGGCCTGGGCAAGCACGGCTCTCACCGCACCCACCGGGCCCATTCCCATGTACTCCGGCTCGAGGCCGACGACAGAGGAGGCGATGATCCGGGCCGTTGGTTGCAGCCCCAGTTCCGACGCCCTGTCGGAGGACATGACCAGGACGGCGGCGGAACCATCATTGAGCGGGCACGAATTGCCTGCGGTCACAGTGCCGTCGGGTTTGAAGACCGGCGGGAGCTCGGCCAGCTTCTCGAGGGTGGTGTTGGGACGGGGCCCGTCGTCGACGGCGATGGTACGACCGTCGGGCACCTCGATCGGTGTGATCTCCCGGTCGAAGAAGCCGTTCTTCTGTGCCTCGACCGCCCGGTCCTGAGATCGCTTGGCGAACTCGTCCATGCGCTCCCGGGTGATCCCGTATCGCTCCGCGACGTTCTCGGCAGTGTTTCCCATTGGGATGTATACCTGGTCGATGAAGTCGTCGCGGGTCTCGTCGGTGAATCGCGGATTGAGGTCGTCGCTGTCGAATCCCTTGCCATAGGTCCGGGTCACCGAGTCGACGCCTCCCGCTACGTACGTGTCCCCTTCGCCCAGCTCGATGGCGTGAAAGGCCATGCGGATCGTCTGCAAAGACGAAGCGCAGAAGCGATTTACGGTGGTGGCCGGCACACTCTCTGGCATCCCGCCGAGGAGGGAAGCCGGTCGGGCCACGTTGAACCCCTGCTCGTGGTGGGTGAGGGCGCAACCAATCATCACATCCGCTACCGAGGCGCGATCCACCTCCGGAACCTTCGACATCACGGCGTCGATGGCGAAGCCCGCCAGGTCATCGGCGCGGACGTCGATGAGTGACCCCTTGTAGGCACGGCCTATGGGAGAGCGGGTGGTGGCGACGATCACTGCTTCGGGCATGGTGTGCTCCCGTCGAGGATTTTTTGATCAGACGCTCAATTTAGTAGTGACCGGATCGTGTCAGCCCGGCTCGATCAACCCTGGGATCGAGTTGATCTCGACTCGTCGGGCGCCCAGGTCGACCACCGGGACCAACTCGTCGACGAATGGGACCTCGAACCTGGCCCCATCGTTGGTGGTGATCACCAAACGATCCTGCCCGGGCCCGAAGACGACCTGCTCGACGACTCCGACCGGCGCACCCGACTCTTCGAAAACGCTCAGCCCGATCAGGTCCTCGGGCCAGAACTCACCATCCCCTAGCGGCCGGCGCTCATCGACCGAAACCACGGAACCCCTGATCTCCTCCGCGGCCTCCCTACTGCCGACCCCCTCGAATGCCACCTGGAAACCACGGTCGGCGCGACGAACCGCCCGCACCACATGCGGACGGTCCTCCAGATAGACGGTCGAACCGGGTTGGAGGCTGACCGTGTCCTCTTCGTCGACGTAGATCCCTAGATAGCCATCGAGCCCGTGAGGCCGTCCAAGCCTCCCGATGACGAATCGCTCGGGATCAGTCGAGGAACTCGACGCCAGCGTTGATGCCCTCTTCGTCCCCGGCCGCACCCGCGGCAGCACGGATCGCCTTGGCCACCCGGCCCCGGCGCCCGATGACACGGCCCATGTCGCCCTTGGCGGTGCGGACCTCGGCCACCACCTCGTCGGGCCCTTGCTCGACCATCGTCACGGAGACCTCGTCGGGCTCTTCCACGATGCTCTTGACCACATAGGTCACCACTCGCTCGACGATCTCGCCTTTGGCCAAGATCACTCCTCCTCGTTGGACGTGTCGGCTGCTATCTCCTCGGCAACCGGCTCTTCGACTACCGGCTCCTGAGCAGCCAGGGTCTCGGTGTCGGCCGCCTCCTCAGAGGCGGAAGTCTCGACCACCGGCTCATCCACCGCGGCAGAAGCCGCAGCGGGCTCGGCGACTCCACTGGCGGCCTCCTCGGCCGCGGGGCGCGTGGAGCCGACGGTGTGGATCTGGCCGGTGCGGACCTTCATCGTGTTCATCGCCCCAGAGATGTTGAGGAGCTTCTCGACGGCCTCGGTGGGTTGTGCCCCCTTCGACAGCCACGAAGCGGCCTTCTCATTGTCGATCTCGACGAGCGATGGGTCCTGCTGCGGGTCGTACCGCCCGATCTGCTCGATGTAGCGGCCATCACGCGGCGCACGGCCGTCCACCACCACGACGCGATACGAAGGGGTCTTCTTCTTCCCCATCCGCATCAATCTCATCTTCACGGCCATCGATTCACCTCTTGGTTCGCTGTGCCGGGAAGAGACCCTGCAACGAGGGGGCCCCTTTGCCGCCGGCCAGCATCTTCATCATCTTCTGCGCGTCGACGAACTGCTTGAGCACCCGATTCACGTCCTGAGGCCTGGTGCCCGAACCGGACAGCGATACGGCGCTTTCGGCTGCCGCCGATGAGCTTTGGGTTCCGGCGCTCTTCTGGAGTCATCGACTGAATGATTGCCTCGACGCGACGCAGGTCACGGTCGTCGACATCCACCTCGCGCATGAGCGAACCGGAACCCGGGATCATAGCAAGGATGTCCTTGAGAGGCCCCATCTGCTTCATCGCCTGGAACTGAGCGAGGAAGTCCTCCAGGGTGAATTCACCCTTCTGCAGCTTCTTGGCGGTCTTCTCCGCCTCCGCCTCGTCGAAAGTCGCCTCGGCCTTCTCTATCAGGCTCATCACGTCGCCCATGCCCAGGATCCGGGAGGCCATCCGGTCGGGATAGAACGGCTCGAGGTCGTCGAGACCCTCACCCATGCCGGCGAATTTCACCGGAGCCCCGGTCACTTCCCGCACCGAGATCGCGGCCCCCCCTCGTGCGTCACCGTCGAGCTTGGAGAGGACGACGCCGGTGAGGCCAACCTGCTCCTGGAAGCCGGAAGCGACATTGACTGCATCCTGGCCGGTCATGGCATCGACGACGAGAAGCACCTCGTCGGGGTCGGCGGACTTCCGGACATCGTCCAATTCACGCATCAGCTGTTGGTCGATCTGAAGACGGCCCGCGGTATCGACGATCACCACGTCACGCCCTGTCCGCGTCGCTTCCTTCAATGCGGCCTTGACCAGGCGCGCGGGTTTGCCCTTGCGATCGACGAAGACCGGGACGTCGATACGGCCACCAAGAGTTTCGAGCTGGTCGATCGCGGCGGGGCGCTGCAGGTCTGCCGCCACGAGCAATGGCTTCTTGCCCTGGCTCTTGAGCAGACGGGCGAGTTTGCCGGCGGTAGTGGTCTTACCCGAGCCTTGGAGCCCGACCATGAGGATGGTCAGTGGCGGGGCGGCCTTCTTCAGCGGCACCGCCTCCGAGCCGAGGGTTCTCACCAACTCCTCGTGGACGATCTTGATCACCTGTTGGCCCGGTGAGAGCGACTTGGAGACATCCTCCCCTATGGCCCGTTCCTTGACCCGAGCCAGGAAGTCCTTGACCACCTTGACGTTGACATCCGCTTCGAGCAGGGCGAGACGGACCTCGCGCAAAGCAGCGTCGATGTCCTTCTCGGAGAGACGCCCTTTTCCTCGCAGCGAGGCAAAGACGTCCTCGAATCGTTGGGTCAGGCTGTCGAACATGTCCTGCGAACGGTAGGTGGCGAGTGACCGCTAGGTCATGTCGCGTCGACGGAAACCGACCAGACCTGCCGCGATCAGAGCGACGGCTACGACGAGGAGGACCGCCAAGGGCAACACGTCGATGTCATCGGCGAACACCGGGATATGAGTGAATGGGGACAGGTTCAGACTCCACTGCGGGAAGCGAAGGATCTGGCCGAGCTGACCAAGGATCAGACACGCCACCAGCACCCCCCAGCTGAGGCTCACACGTTTGGGGGCGAGGCCGTACAAGGCCATGGCGGTACCGGTGAGGATCCAGACGGCCGGGAGTTGAAGCATCGCCGCGCCGAGTACCCGCATGGCCTGGTCGGCGACATCGCCGACGATCGCCCCGTAGGTCGCACCGGCTACCAGACCGGCGACCGCAAGGATGAGGACCGGCACTGCCAATCCGAAGATCAAATGGCTCCATGCAAAGCGAGCACGTGGAGTTGCCGTTGCAAGGATCCATTCGGCGCGCATGGCTTCCTCTTCCACATCGAGACGGAGAACGGCTCGAATGGCGTAGGCGGAAGTGATGAGGGCGATGATCCCGACGACTGTGGAGAAGAATGTGTCAGTGAGCCCCTGTGCACCTCCCATTTGCTCGAATATCTCCTGCAGTTGGGGATTGCCCTCGAGCATGCCCTGGATGCTGTCTCCGGCGGCCCCATAGACCGCCCCGAGCACCGCCAGGCCGATCGTCCAGCCCAAGACGGAGCCGCGGTGCAGACGCCACGCCAATCCGAGCGGGCTACTGAATCCGGGAGCCGCATCGGCAGGGCCAGGCCGAGGTGGGAGGGCACCCGCGCCGACGTCCCGTCTGGAGGCGACCAGGGCGGCGGTCGTGATGAGGACCACGGAGAGGCCCAGCCAGAGCACGAGCACCCACCACTGCTCATCGGCGAAGGGCCGCAAACGGCTGAACCAGCCGATCGGTGAAAGCCACGCCACCCACTCCATTGCCTCCCCACCCGAGTCGCCTGCCATGCGGAGGAGAAAGGTGACCCCGGCGATACCGACGCCGATCCCGCGCGCCGTCGAGGACGCCTCGGTCAACTGTGCGGCGACAGCGCCGACTCCGGCAAAGACCGCGGCGACACCGGCGTAACCCAGCCCGAATGCGATTGATCCTGCCAGCGGGAGCCCGACTCCAGCCAAGCCCGCCGTGAGCAGGCCGGCCACGAGGAGACCCGCTCCGATGGTCACGGTCAACGCAGCCACCAACGGGGCGTGACGCCCAACAACGGTGGCCCCCAGCAACTCGCGCCTGCCCGTCTCCTCCTCTTCCCGGGTGTGCCGGATCATGGTCAGGATCGCCATGAGGGCCACGAAAAACGCACCCAGGGTGCCGGCGCGCCAGGCGGTGAGGCCGCCGATGCCCGAGTCGTACAGCGGTCCGAGAAGGGCAGTGAGCGCTGGGCTGGAAGCGACCGTCGCCGCCAGCGCCTGGCGTGATGCTTGGTCGGGGTACAGGTCGATGAAAGCAGTTGCCGTGAAGACAGGGACGACCACGAGGACCACCACCCATATGCCGAGGCGGAGTCTCTCGCGGCGGAGGATCAGGCGGATGAGCTTCCCCGTACCCGCCAGGGAGGTCACGCCGGGACCTCTTCGTCCTCGTAGTGCCGGAGAAACAGCTCCTCGAGTGTGGGCGGATGGCTCACCAGGCTGCGAACGCCGAGAGGGGCGAGGGTCCGGATAACTTCATCGAGGCGGTCGGAGTCCACTTCGAACTCCACCTTGTGATCGTGGAGACGTAGGTCGTGAACGCCGGACAGCCCGGCAACAGGTGATGGGTCCGAGCTCAACTCGGCGCTGATGGTCGTGCGTGTCAGATGCCGCAGGTCCGAAAGCGTCCCGCTCTCCACGGTCTTGCCCTTGCGAATGATGCTGACCCGGTCACAGAGGGCCTCGACCTCGGCGAGGATGTGACTGGCCAGCAGCACCGTGCGCCCGGTGGCCCGGTCTTCCTCGATGCATTTGCGGAACTGCTCCTCCATGAGCGGATCCAGACCGGCAGTCGGCTCGTCCAGGATCAAGAGCTCGACATCCGAGGCCAATGCGGCGATCAGGGCCACCTTCTGACGGTTGCCCTTGGAGTACGTCCGGCCCTTCTTCGTGGGGTCGAGGTCGAATCGCTCCAGCAGCATCGCCTTTCTCGACTCGTCGAGGCCACCCCGAAGTCGGCCGAGGAGATCGATCACCTCACCCCCAGTGAGCTTGGGCCAGAGCGTCACATCCCCGGGGACATAGGCCAGCCGTCGATGGAGCTCGGTTGCCCCTGCCCAGGGGTCGCCTCCCAACAAAGTAGCTGTGCCGGCATCGTGGCGGATGAGGCCGAGCAGGACGCGGATGGTGGTGGTCTTGCCCGCCCCGTTGGGACCGAGGAAGCCATGAACCTCGCCGGGTGCCACCTCCAGGTCGAGCCCGTCGAGGGCCCGGACGTGCCCGAAGTTCTTGACGAGACCGGAGACGGATATTGCGTTGGTCATGACACCCTGATCGTAGGTTCGGGTCATCCTTGCCGAAACGGAAGTGTGCTGGCCGTACCGACGAGAACCGGATCCGAGCCGCCGACGTAATGGCCAAGAAGGCCGACGCGACGGGCGCCGAATGCGTAAGGTTCCGGCGGGCAGGATTCCGGTGCAGCCGGAATCCTTTGTGGCAATTGGTGGTCCGGCCGTTCGTTTGCAAACGGTTGGCCCACGAGACTGGGAGGTGGACCTTGGCAGTCGAGACGTCCGGGCACAGCCGCGGCAATCCCCGGCTGTATGAGTTGATCGAGAACGCCCCCAAGGAGGGCGAGAGCCCCACGATCTGGGCGTGGCCGGAGATCATCGACTACTTCAAGGTCGCCGGTCAGCCGGTTCAGGGCCCCTGGCCGCCCCATCAGCAACCCCGGCCCGACCCGACCGCGGAATCCCTACCCGTTGCCGTCCCCGACCCCCAGTCTTCGTTCCGTCAGCCCGAGCCCGAATCTCCCGCCCCCCAGCCCGGGCCCCAAGACCAGCTCGGGCCACAGACCTGAAGCAAACCAAGGAGGCAGACATCTACCCCTCTCGATTTCGCTACGAGGCTCCCAGGTCGATCGAGGAAGCTTCCGCGCTCCTGGCCGACGGGGGTGGCGATGCCAAGGTGCTGGCCGGAGGCCAGAGCCTGGTCCCGATGATCAAGCTCCGGTTCGCTTCCCCGGAGATGCTGGTCGACATCAACGAGATTGCCGGTTTGGACTATCACCGGATCGATGCCGACGGATCGATCCACGTCGGGGCGCTGTGCCGTCACGCCGACCTGGAGCGCTCTTCGTTGCTGGCCGGCCATCAGCCCACCATGGCTGCGGCGGCGCCACTCGTCGCCGACCCGATCGTGCGAAATCGCGGCACTCTGGTCGGTTCCCTGTGTCACGCCGACCCACAGGGAGACTGGGCATCGGTGATGGTCTCGTTGGATGCCTCGGTTGTGGCACAGGGTCAAGGTGGCCGGCGGACAATCCCGGTCAAGGAGCTCGTCCGCGGCCCGTTCCAGACAAACCTCGCCTACGACGAGGTGGTGGTGGAGGCGATCGCTCCCGCCCCCCAGGGCGAGCCGGCTGGCGGCTATCTGAAGTTGGAGCGCCGCGTGGGCGATTTCGCCACGGTCGGGGTCGCCGTTTCCGTCGACCGAAACGGCCGTGAGGTCACCAGGGCGGGCATTGGCCTGACCGGAGTGGGTCCTTCGACCATCTCAGCCGATGATGCCGCCCAGGTGCTGGTTGGCAGTTCGCTCACAGCCGATGTGATCGGTGAGGCCGCCTCGCTGGCGGCGCAGGCAGCCCAACCCCGGACCGATCATCGAGGCAGCGCCTCCTACAAGAAGCAGCTGGTCAGCGTCTTCACCAGCAGGATCCTGACCGGGTTGATTCGATCGGAAGAGGAGGCGGCCTGACATGACCAGCCTGTTCCAAGAGGTCAGCCCGGGGGCGGCCGCGGAGACGCCGACGAGGCAGATCACAGTCACGGTCAACGGCGAGACCCGAACAGCCGTGGTCGAGCCCCGTCTCGTCCTCGCCCATCTCCTCCGTCAGGGATTCCATCTCACCGGCACCCACACCGGCTGCGACACCTCCAACTGCGGGGCATGCACCGTGCTCTTCGACGGCACGCCGGTGAAGAGCTGCACGATGTTCGCCGTCCAAGCCGACGGGCATGACGTGATGACCGTTGAGGGCCTGGCAGGTCCCAGTGAGCTGCACGCCATACAGGAAGGGTTCAAGGAGGAGCACGGGCTCCAGTGCGGGTTCTGCACTCCCGGGATGATGATGGCCTCCAAGGCCCTGCTCGAGGAGAACCCGAACCCGACCGAGGACGAGATCCGATGGGCATTGAGCGGCAATCTCTGCCGCTGCACCGGCTACCAGAACATCGTCAAGGCGGTCATGTGGGCGGCAAAGAAGCTGGAGGATCAAGGATGACGGCTGTCGACGAGATCAAGATCGGCGGCATGGGCGCCAGCCGGCGCCGTGTCGAAGACAACCGATTCATCCGCGGCAAGGGCAACTATGTCGACGACATCGTGCTGCCCGGGATGCTGCACATGGAGATCCTTCGCAGCCCCCTGGCCCACGCCAGGATCAAGTCGATCGACGCGTCGAAGGCTTGGGCGATGCCAGGCGTCCGGCTCGTGTTGACCGGGGAGACCATGGCCGCTCGCAACCTGGCCTGGATGCCCACCCTGTCTTACGACACCCAGGCCGTCCTGGCCACCGACAAGGTTCGCTTCCAGGGTCAGGAAGTCGCCTGCGTCATCGCAGACGATCCCTACATCGCCAAGGACGCCTGCGAGGCGATCGTCGTGGACTACGAGCCGCTGCCGCCGATCGTGAACCCGACACAGTCGCTCGCCGACGGAGCCCCGCTGATCAGAGACGACAAGGAGAATCAGTCGGACAACGTGATCTATGACTGGGAGGTGGGCGACAAGGAAGGAACGGACCGGGCGTTCGCTCAGGCCGATCTCGTCTCCAAGATCGAGCTTCACTACCCGCGTTCCCACCCCTCGCCGATCGAGTGTTGTGGCTCGATCGCCGATTTCAACAGGTCGACATCGAAGCTGACCGTCTACATGACGACCCAGGCGCCGCACATCATCCGGGCTGCAGTGGCCCTGGTCGCTGAGCTGCCCGAGCAGATGATCCGGATCGTCTCCCCCGACATCGGCGGCGGATTCGGCAACAAGGTGCCGGTGTACCCCGGCTACGTGGCGTCGATATTGGCGTCGATCCTCCTCGAGCGCCCGGTGAAGTGGATCGAGGACCGGACCGGCAACCTGATCTCGACCGGCTTCGCCCGTGACATCTATCTCCACGGCGAGCTGGCGTTGCGCAAGGACGGCCGGATCCTTGGAGTGCGGATGAAGGCCACGGCAGACCACGGAGCCTTCTTCTCCGATGCCCAACCATCGAAGTTCAAGATCGGGCTCATGCACTCGGCGTTCGCCTGCTACGACATCCCCAACGCCCACCTCGTGGCGCGCGGGGTGTACACCAACAAGGCGCCCGGCGGGGTCGCCTACCGCTGCTCGTTCCGGGTGACCGAGGCGATGTTCTTCCAGGAGCGGATGGTGCAGGCCGCTGCCGACGACCTGGGTATGGACCAGGCCGAGTTCCGCCGCATCAACTTCGTTGGCGACGACGACTTCCCCCATCGGACCCCATGGGGCTTTCTCACCGACTCGGGCCAGTACGGCAAGTGCCTCGATGTGGGTCTCGAGGCCATCGGCTACCAGGACTTTCTCAAGGAGAAAGAGGAAGCGGCGAAGCGGGGCCGGTTGCTCGGCATCGGCATCTCCACGATGACCGAGCCCCTTGGCGCCGGCAACAGCCGCGAGTACGACATCCTCGGCATCAAGATGTTCGACTCGGCCGAGTTGAAGATCCATATGACCGGCAAGGCGCTCCTGCGCACCGGGGCCAAGACCCAAGGCCAGGGTCACGAGACAACCTGGGCTCAGATCGTGGCCCACGAGCTCGGTCTTCCCGCCGAGGACATTCTCGTGGAAGAAGGCGACACCGACACCGCGCCGTTCGGGATGGGCACCTACGCCTCGCGGAGCACGCCGGTCGCCGGCGCAGCGGTGGCAATGGTCTCACGCAAGATCCGCGCCAAGGCCCGCAAGATCGCGGCGCACCTCCTCGAGATATCCGAGGAAGATGTCGAGTGGGAGTTGGGGCGTTTCTACGTCCGCAGCCAGCCCGACCGCGGGGTGACCATCCAGGAATGTGCCATGGCGGCGTACTCCAACATGCCCGACGGGATGGAGCCCGGTTTGGAGAATGTGGCGTATTACGACCCGCCCAACCTCACCTGGCCGTTCGCCTGCTACATCGTGACCGTGGAGGTCGACCCCGAGACCGGGGTATGGGATGTGCTGCAGGCTGGTGGCCGTCGACGACTGCGGCGTGCGCATCAACCCCATGATCGTCGAAGGCCAAATCATGGGCGGCCTCACCGAGGCCTACGCCATGGCCAACATGCAGTTCATCACCTTCGACGAACAGGGCAACTGCATCGGCTCCAACTTCACCGACTACCTGCTCCCGACCGCGTGGGAGACCCCCGGCTTCGAGCTACACGAGGTGGTGACCCCCTGCCCGCATCATCCGATCGGAGCCAAGGGCATCGGGGAATGCGCCGCTGTCGGTGGCCCGGCCGCCTTCGTCAATGCGGTCATGGACGCCCTCAAGGGCACCGGGGTGCGCAACATCGACATGCCACTGTTCCCGGACCGCGTCTATCAGGCATTGCAGACGGGACAGGACGTCGGCGGAGCACCCCCGGTGAGGACCGAAGAGACGTGAGTGCCCAGCCTGCCGATGGGTGGAGGATGATCGAGATGGCCAGCGATCTCGCCCGCCAGGGCGTCGAATTCGCCCTGGCCACCGTGGTCTGGCGCCAGGCGCCCTCCTCAGGGCAGCAAGGGTCGCGGGCCATCATCACTGCCGACGGCCAGATGCACGGCTGGATCGGCGGGGCCTGTGCCGAGCCGGTCGTCGTTCGGGAGGCGCAGCGCGCCATCGAAGAACGGGTCCCGCGTCTGATCTTGCTCGGCGACCCCGACCAGTTCGGCGAGGTTGCCGAAGGCATGACGTTCGTCCAGATGTCGTGCCAGTCCGAGGGCGCGCTGCAGCTCTATGTCGAGCCAGTACTTCCCAGCCCCCACCTGGTGGTCGTGGGCAGATCCCCAATGGCCGCCACCCTGGTGGAGCTTGCGGCCGGGGTCGGCTGGCGCGCTGACTTGGTCGATGTACCCGACTTCAAGACCGCTCATGTCGGCAGCTGGTCGGTCGTGGTGGTCGCCACTCAGGGTCACGGTGACGAGGAGGCGGTCGAGCAGGCAGTGAACGCGCGCCCGGCCTTCGTGGGGCTCGTAGCCTCGTCCAAGCGTGGCGAGGCGGTCCTCGGCTACCTCGCCGAACGGGGTGTCCCCCGTGACCTCTTGGATCAAGTGAGGGTCCCCGTAGGCCTCGACCTCGGCCACACGTCACATCCCGAAATCGCAGTCTCCGTTCTTGCCGAGTTGGTGGAGCTTCGGGCCAAGGGTGCCTTCGACCCCGCGCCCCTGGCGGAATCGAACGCGATGCCCATCGAGCACCACCATTCCGGTCATGGCCATGAGCACGCAGCCGCAGGCACCGCCGTAGACCTCGTTTGCGGCATGACCGTGCCTGCCGATGAGAGCAGTCGCCCGTTCGAATACGAGGGTCAGACCTATTACTTCTGCTGCCCGGGATGCCGGGCGGCCTTCGAGAAAGACCCCTCCGCGTACATGACAGTCAGGGGATGAGATGCTGATCAAACATGACTTCGAGGTGCCGGTCGACGTAGACAAGGTGTGGGAGTTCTGTCAGGACATCCCCCAGGTCGCCGCCTGTCTCCCTGGCGCCTCGCTCACCGACGAGATCGGCCCCGATCAATACGCAGGGAATGTCGGCATCCGGCTCGGTCCAGTCCAGATGCAATTCGCCGGACAAGCCGCGGTAAAGGAGCGCGATCACGCCAACAGGACCATCGTCGTCGACGCCTCGGGCGCCGACGACAAGGGCCGGGGTCAGGCGAACCTCGGGCTGACTGCCCGCCTCGTCCCCACCGCCAACGGAACGAGGGTGGAGGTGGAGCAGGACCTGGAGTTGTCCGGCGCCGCTGCGCAGTACGGGCGGGGCATGATCAGCGACGTGAGCGCGGTGATGATGCGGGACTTCGCCACGAACATGCAGACGCGGATCGATGCCTACGACCGCGGTGTCTCACCCGACCAGATCCAGACGAAATCCGCCAGTGGCTTCGGTATCGCCATCGCGGCGGCATGGATGGCGCTCAAGAGAGTCGGGCGCCGGTTCTTTCTCCCCTACCAACCCGACCGGATCTGAGGAGGCGCTGATGACTTGGTGGTGGATCGGAAATGCGGTGCTGCTGCTGGTGGTGGTGCCGGTGTTGGTCGCACTTCTCAATCGGGTGCTGGCAGCTCTCGAGCGGATCAGGGGTGCCTCTGATGAGATCCTCGGCGGTGGCGTCGCCCTGATCGGCGAGGTCGACAGGGTGCCTGAGCTGCTGGCGGTCACCGACAAGGCGATCGAAGACGTTTCCACCGGCGCAGTCCGCTACGCCGGCTCCGTGGCGAAGTTGCTGGGTTAGGAGAGGACGAGTCATATGCCTGCAGCAGCAATCGTGACCCTGATGATCGCGACACTCATCATCGCCGCGGCGGCCCTCGGCCTGATGCGGGTCATCGGCCACCTCAGCGCCACTCTCGGGACGCTCCGGGCCCTCACCGGCGGCGTCGGAGTGGTGGCCGACAAGACCAGCACGGTGCCCGCGGTGGTGGGCTCGGTCAACGCCAACCTCAAGCCCGTCAGCGACTTCTGCGAATCGATATGAGCGAACTATTCGAGGGAAACACGGGCTGGCTGGTCGGATACATCATCGGGATCGTCGTCGTCCTGGTCGTGGTCGCGCTGGTGGTGCCGATCCTGGTCCTGGCCCGCAAGATCGGGAACGAGGCCCAGCTGATCGACGAAAGCCTCCAGGAGTCGGTGCGAAACACCGCGGCGTTGGCCGACCTGGCAACCACCAACACCATGGCGATCAACGTGATCGAGGGTTTGAAGCGGGGCCGGCAGAGGTTGGGAGGTTGACCGTGATCTTTGCCCTGACCGAGAATCAGGAGACGCTGTGGCGGATCGCCAACTGGGCCGGCCTCGCCGTCGTGGTCGCCGTAGCGCTCTTGCTCACGATCCTTGTGCTCCTCGTCCACAGAATCGACAAGAGAGTCAAGAACATCAAAGCGACCCTGACCCAGGCCGAGGCCAACACCGCTGATGCCGAGCTGCTGAACACCACTGCTGCCGGAGTCGACCTGGTCCTCGCAGAGGGTCTCGAGCACCATCTCTTCCTGGGCCGGGTGCTGGGGAAGGTGCGCTCATGAGCAACCTGGTGCATCTTCACCGTCGTCGACATCGTCCTGCTCATCGCCGGGCTGGCGATCTATCTATGGATCGTCGGGGGGCAGCTCACCCGGATCGCCACCAATCTCGAGGAGTGCAACGACCTGGTGCAGAAGATCGGCGGCAACGCCGCTTCGATCGAAGGCAATCTCGAGCACGTGAACCGCACGGGAGGCGTCGTCGCAGCCGCACTCCCCCTCCTATATGGGATGGCCGAGAAGATCGTGGTCGGGGCCACCTACGACCCCGAGACGGTGCCGGAGCGAGGCCCGGCGGTACCCGCATCCGGTCGTCGCCGCTCACGTCTGCATGACGCCATCGGCTACATGCCGGACGGCCCAGGGAGCAGGGCCCACGCCCCCCTGGCCGATACGTCAGAGCCTTCGTAGGTCGAGTCGCATCCTCTCCGTGCTCTTAGTCGAGATGGGCCGGGGCCGACCCGGCCCATCTCTTTCCCCTCCGGATCACCTGACCGGTGTTCCGGCAACCCGTTTGTGTCCGGGTGACCGCGACCCATGACACGAGATCTGAGCAAGAATCTCGTCAGCGATCCACCACGGGTGGACACTAAGGGGCAATGACTTCGCAGACCGACCAGCAGGTCTCGATTCGAGGCGATCTGGCGCGCACACCGGCACCAGGTGCTGGCCTATTGCCTGCGGCGCGCCTCGTCGGCCGATGCGGAGGACGCCTGCGCCGAGACGTTTCTCGTCGTGTGGCGGCGCATCGACGAGATACCGCCGGCCCCCAAGACCCTTCCTTGTCTCTACGGGATCGCCCGCAAAATCGCTGTCGAATCAGATCGCGAGCCTTCTATCGAAGGGGCCGTCTCCACACCAAGCTCACCAACCTCGGGATGGCGCCTGCCGCCGACCCGATGCTCGTCGTCGTGCAGCGCGCCGACGACAAGGTCGTGACGGACGCGGTCCGACGG
This sequence comes from uncultured Acidobacteriota bacterium, assembly GCA_963734115.1. Classification (GTDB taxonomy): domain Bacteria; phylum Actinomycetota; class Acidimicrobiia; order Spongiisociales; family ZC4RG35; genus JARDZU01. Next base: position 246,211 of record CAVTFV010000008.1, on the reverse strand, counting down.
CTCAAGCCCGTCGACCGGGAGATCGTGATGCTCGACGTCTGGGAGGGCCTGTCCCGGGCAGAGATCGCCGATGTGATGGGCATGACGAGGGCCGCCGTCGATCAGCGGATCCACCGCGCCTATCAAAAGCTCTCCCGGGCCCTGGTGCCCGTCCTGGAGATCAGTTCACTGAATTCCCCTCCGATCGCCGAGGAAGGAGTGAACATGACGCACGACCAGATCCGAGAGATGGTCCGCCGGGTGAACCCGATCCCGGACCCGAGCACGCTCGAGATCGTCGATGTGCCTGTCCTCACGACCCCTCTGGAGAGGAGGACGGAAATGCAAATCGATGACAGACCCGGGACTGAGGTCCAGGCGGACCGCAATCGCCGGCGTGGCCCCCTGGTCGGGATCGCGGCGGCGGCTGTGATCCTGATCGCAGGGCTCGTCTTCTTACTGACCAAGGATAACACGCCCGGTGGCCGAGCCGGCCCCGAATGCGACCCGGATCAGCCCAGACGAGATGGATTCGGGCTCGCGCCCGGCGCCTACTTCGTCGACACCGACGGAGACGAGGCGTCGTCGCTCGGAGGCACTTTCGTGATCGAAGACAGCGGGTGGTCATCGCATGCCAGCGGGGGCGAGAAAGGCATTTGGCGAGGACTTTGTCTCGCTCCTGGTCGTCCAGGTCGACGAGGTGTGGTCGCCGGCGTGTGGCGGTGGTGAACCCCTGGCTGCCGGGATCGACTGCGGAGGACCCTGGCCAACCAGTTCGCCGCCGCTGGATTCACAATCCGGGAGGCGTTGGCACCGGTCACTGCCTTTGGCCATGACGGGCTACCACCTGGTGGTCGAGATCCCTACCGGGTGCGCTGGGCGACCAGAGTCCCGGTCTGGGAAGGACCCACATTCGGGCGCTTCTACCAGGCACCGGTCAGGTCGTGGATTACTGGTTCCTCGATGTGGAGGGGACCCCGGTCATGGTCGAAGCGGCCTCGTTCGCCAGCTCCCCGGAAGAGGATGTGGCCGAGCTCCAAGCGGTGCTCGACACTCTGGTGATCACCCCCTAGTCGGGCAGCCACCATCGATTTATCCACGGAACGGGTCGGCACACGCCGACCCGTTCCTCATTTGTATCCCCGCCTACAGGCATAGGGGTGGAGATTCGAACAGAATCCTGTCAACGGGGTGTCGTATCCGGACAGGAACTGATTGATGACGACGACGGTGGACATGGAGCGGAGGGCTCGCTTCGAAGCGATTTGGGCCGAGCACTCGCTGAAGGTGCGCGCCTACTGCATACGAAGGGTCGCAGCACACGATGCCGACGACGTCTGTGCCGAGATATTCCTGGTGGTATGGCGCCGGATCGACGAGATTCCACCGCCGCCCAAGACCCTCCTCTACATCTACGGCATCGCGGGCAAGGTGGTCTCCAATCACACCCGATCTTTTCGTCGCAGATCACGTCTCGACGAGAAGTTGCGCAACCTGGGTGTCGCTCCCCCGGTCGACCCGGCGTTCCTCGTCGTCCAGAGCTCTGACGACGCCGACGTCGCAGCGGCGGTTAGGAACCTGAGCCCGACGAGACCGCGAGATCGTGATGCTCTACGCCTGGGAGGATCTGCCCAGGGACGACATCGCCGAGATCATGGGCATGACCAGGTCCGCGGTCGACCAGAGAATCCACCGTTCCTACCAGAGACTCGCTCGGGCTCTCCAGCCCCTCATCAAGCCGATCCCTTCCCCTCCGGTCGCCGAGGAAGGAGCGACATGACACACGATCAGATCGATCGCATGGTCCGCAAGGCAAATCCTCTGCCGGACCTGAACGCCCTCGAGCCTGTGGATGTGCCCGTCCTCACGACCCTTCTCGAGAGGAGAACGGAAATGCAGATCGATGACAGACCGACTGAGGTCCAGGCGGACCGCAATCGCCGGCGGGGCCCCCTGGTCGGGATCGCGGCGGCGGCGGCGGTGATCCTGGTCGCAGGGCTCGTCCTGTTCTTGACCAGGGACGACACCTCGGTGGCCGAGCCGGCCCCGAATGCCACTGAACTGACGGACGAGTTTCAGCCCCTCGCCCCCGGCGCCTACTTCGCCGACACCGACGGCAACGAGGAGACGGCGACTCGTGGCACGTTCGTCATCGAAGGTGACGGGTGGACGGACGTGTTTTCATCCGGGGCGCTAAAAGAGGGTGGTGGCGGCGAGCACTCTGTTGTCGCTTTTGGTCGTCGAGGTCGACGAGGTGTGGTCATCGGTATGTGAGCCGACCGCTCCGGTGGCGGCGGGGACGACGGCGGCCGATCTGGCCAACCAGATCGCCACCAATGGATTGACGGTCCGGGAGGCGTTGGCGCCGGTCAATGCCTTCGGCCACAACGGGTACCACCTGGTCGGAGAGGTGCCTGCCGGGTGCGGCGGTGACGTCAAACCGGCCTGGACGGGCCCCGTTTTCGACCACGAGCGTTGGTACGACCCAGCCGATATGGTCGAATACTGGTTCCTCGATGTGGAGGGCACCCCGGTCATGATCGAGGCGAGCTGGGCGCCCGGATCGTCACCGGAGGAGGACGTGACCGAGTTGCAGGACGTTCTCGACACCCTGGTGATCACGCCTTAGTCGGTATCTTCAGCCACCGGCCCCAGGCGGCTCTCGTCGAGTCGTCAGCGGGCCGGTGGTGCCCGGGGTCTGGTAATCCCCGATCCAGTGATCCTCCCAGGCCTGGTCGTACTGATCGGGGTTGCAGCCCGGCTTGTAGATCGCGACCAGCTCTCGGACGATCTGCTCGCGGTGCCGCAGAGTTGGCGCCGGGCGCCTCGTAGGTGCCGATGTAGAGGTCGAACTTCTTCCCACCCACCCGGCTCGAGCCAGCATGCGGCGCTGGGGTGGTTGAACGGGAGCCGTTCGCGTCGAGAGATCGTCGGAATGCCCGACGTAGAGGACCGCCGTACTCCTCGGGCTTACGGGACGGGTCCGGCTTGTACATGACCGCGAAACACGGCGGGCGCTTCCGGCGCGGTCCAACCCCCGAGAACACGCGGCCCCTCGAAGGGATACCCGGCGAGCGATCCGAGACGGATCACTCTTCGACCATGTCGTAGAACATCTCTTCGTCCTCGGCGATGGTCTCCATGGTCACCACCGGCCAGGACGGGAGACCCGACTTCTCCACGGCCCCGGCGAGCACCGCCATGGCCAGCTCCACGGCGTGACCACTGTCATCGGCCTCAACGACGACCTGGACCCCGTATCCATAGGTGCCCATCCCCGAAGCGATCCCATCGCTGGCGGCCACCGCGTCAGCGAGCTCGACCACCTCGTCTAGCTCGATCACACGATCACCCTCGGTCTGGAGGGAGACACTCCATCTCACTGGCTCACCTCAACTCCGGCAGCCGCTCGGCGAGCTCCTCGAGACTGGCCAGATCGTGCCCGGAGAGAAGCAAGTCGATGTATGGCTCCGCAACCATCATCCCCAGCGTCGTCAGCTTGAACTCAGGGTCATTGCCCTTGTGGGGGTTCATCCACACCACCTTGTGGCATAGCCGGGACAGCCGCTCCATGGCCGCGGCCAGGACCGCCGGGTCACCACGATCGAGCCCATCCGAACAGATGACGACGATCGCTCCCCGGCTCATCCCCCTGCGACCCCACTGGCGGACGAAGGTGTCGATCGATTCGCCGATCCGGGTACCGCCCTCCCAGTCGAAGACCGACTTCGCCGCTTGGTCCAGAGCATCGTCAGGGCGACGTCGCTCCAAGGCCCGCGTGATGCGAGTGAGCCGCGTCCCAAAGCAGAACACCTCGACCTTGGTGGCAGCCCGCCGGGTCGAATAGGCAAACTGGAGGAGGTTGCGGGAGTAATCGGCCATCGAGCCCGACACATCGAGGATGAGGACCAACGGTCGCGTCTTAAGCCGTCGCTGTCGCCAAAACAACTCCGAGGGCTCGCCATGAGTGCGCATCGTGGTGCGGACGGTGCGACGAAGGTCGGGTCTGCTCCCGGACCGAGACTGGGTCGTTCGTCGGGAGCGTCGTCGGGGTGGGATCACTTTGACCTGGTTCATGATCCGGCGCAACGCCGCGAGCTCCTCATCGGTGCAGGCGGCGAATGCCTTGTTCCGCCAGATCTCGATGTCGGAGGCCATCAGCCCGAGTCGTGCCTCCTCCTCCTTGCCCGGCCGTGCCGGCTCGGCGGCGGGTACCTCGATCACCGATTGGTTCTCGATGAGCGACTGCTTCAGAATCGCGAGGGCCGGACCCTTCGGCTTCGCAGGTTGGTCGAGGAAATAGGTACGGAACACACGGTCGTATGTCGGGATGTGATCCCGCCGTGTCACCAGCGAGGTTCGGCCGGCCCAGTAGAGATCGAGGACATCGCCCGGGTCGAGCAACGCCATCGCTGCGCAATAGGTGAGGACATCTCCCGAGCCGACCGGGACTCCAGCGTCCCGCAGCTCGTCCCCGAAGCCGACCAGCATCCCTATGAAAGACGTCCGGTCATCAACCGCGATCGACTGTTCAGCCATCGGCGACGAGCTCCTCGAGGTGGTCGAGGACCGTTTCGAGGTCGTCGCGCTCCTTGACCACGGCACCGAGGGTGTCCTCCACGGTCCCGGCATCGAGGTCTTCCGAGCCGAGAACGTTCAAAGTGGCGACCCAGTCGAGCGTCTCGGCAACCCCGGGTGGCTTTGCCAGATCGAGCTGGCGGAGATGGCCGACGGCGGCGACGACCTTGCGGGCCAGGGTTTCGCTGGCACCAGGGGCACGGACCAGGACGATCTCCACTTCGCGTTCGGCGCTCGGATATCCGACCCAGTGATAGAGACACCGCCGCTTCAACGCGTCGTGTAGCTCGCGGGTGCGATTGGATGTGAGGATGACAAGCGGGGGGGCTGAGGCAGAGATAGTGCCGATCTCCGGGATGGTGATTTGATAGTCGGACAGCAACTCGAGCAGGAAGGCCTCGAATTCGTCGTCGGCCCGATCGATCTCGTCGATGAGCAGCACCGCCCGGTCACCTTCCCTGACCGCGGTCAGCAGCGGACGCTCGAGCAGGAATTTGGGTCCGAAGAGCTTGTCGACATGGTCTTCGGCCAGCTCGCGTTCCGACAGCGCCCTGATCTGGAGCATCTGTCGGGCGTAGTCCCACTCGTAGAGGGCCTGGTTGGTGTCTATCCCCTCGTAGCACTGGAGACGGATGAGGCGGCGCCCCAGGACCGTGGCCAGAACCTTGGCCACTTCTGTCTTGCCCACTCCCACTTCACCTTCGAGGAGGAGCGGGCGACCCAGTGTCAGCGCGACGTAGACGGCGGTGGCCAGGCCGCGGTCGGCCAGATAGCGACCCTCGCCGAGACGCGCGATCACCTCATCGACGCTCGCAGGCGGTGTGGATGCCCCATCGGCGCTCACGGCGTGATCCCGCGTGGGTGAGAGGTCGTCGTTGCCCAGGGCTATTCGCCCTGACCGAGGATCAGGTCGCGGACACTCCCCCCGGACGTGGACAGCTTTCCCTCCCGCGCCAGCTTGGCCCGCCAGGCGGCGCCGAGGTCAGTGCCCGGCTCGGCATAACCGTCGAATGTGACGTCTTTCATGTTGCGACAGGCCTTGGTGGGGCTGCAGTCCTCGTCGAGCGGGTCGTGGTCGTGACTGCTGATCCAAATCGACTTCAGGGCCTCTGCCGTGGTCTCGTATTGGGCGGTCATCCAGTCCTCCCGGGAAGGTCTCGTCCATCATCGAGTGTAGTGACGGTCACCTGTGTACTCCATGGCTAGCTGCTGGAAACGACATGATTCCCAGCGTTCTCTGCGATCGCTTCGGCGAGGATCGAGACAGCGATCTCGGCCGGTGTTTCGGCGCCGATGTCGAGTCCGGCGGGACCATGGATTCGAGAGAGATCCGTCACCCCCCGGTAGGCGAGCCAGTCGGCACGGTTCTCCTGCATCCGTCGAGCGCCCATCGCCCCGATGTAGCCGGCATCGCTCTCCAGGGCAGCCTTGAGCGCAGTCCCCGCAAACTCGAGATCGTGCGCGGTCACCACGACCTTGTCCTGACCCGACAGCGTGGCGATCATGCCGGTGGCCGAACCGGAGTCGGCCGCCAGGCGGGCGTTCCAGCCGATCCGGGATGCCAGCTCGACCAGAGCGGTGGCGACGTCGGTGTCCCCCACCACGACCAACTGAGGCACTGCCCGAAACACAGAGATCACCTGATCTCCGGTGACTGTCGACCCGCTCTTGCCGGCAGCGAACAAACCCTCGACGATTTCCCCGCCACCCGCCGCCGTGGCGGTCGTGTAGACGCTGACGTCTCCCACTTCGCCGCCTTCGACATTGCAGATCAGACAGATCGGCTCCCGTGCGACCGCCAGGTCCCAGAGTTCTCGAGGAAGCGTGTCTGCCGGCACGAGCAGGCATCTTGCGGAGCCGGCCGACGACAGGCCGGCGATCAAGGCGTCGATCTCGCTCACCTCGATATCGACCAGTCGACCGACGTCCCTTCGACCCGCCTCGTCGGCCAGCTGCCCATCCACTGCGCCGCCCGCCAATCCTCCGATCCGGCCGCCGCCAGGGGTGAACACGACTGCATCGGACCAGTCCGTCACGGGCAATCCTTCCGCCTCGACCAGCCACGCCACGTCGGCGCGGGTTCCCGAGCGGAGACAGGCGAGAACCGTGAGCGCCACCCCGTACACAGACCGATTGTACGGCGACGTTTAGGCTTCATCCGGTGATCCCCGACACGATCGGCGAGCTCGAGAAACGTCTCGACGAGCAGGACTACTTCGCCAACGAGAGCCTCGTAGTGGCCATCCACCTCGCAGTTCAACTGGGGAGACCGCTTTTCCTGGAGGGGGAGGCCGGAGTTGGCAAGACCGAGGTGGCCAAGGTCCTGGCGGCCATGGGCGGGACCGAGCTCATCCGTCTCCAGTGCTATGAGGGTCTGGACGTCGGCCAGGCGCTATACGAGTGGGATTACGCCCGCCAGATGATGGCGATCCGCCTTCTCGAGGCAAGGGGACAGGGCGCTGAAGCCACCCCCGACGACATAATGAGTCGGGACTACCTGATCGCTCGTCCCCTGCTCCAGGCGATCGAGGCCAGCACCGAGGGGCACCGTCCGGTGCTTCTCATCGACGAGTTGGACCGGGCGGACGAGGAGTTCGAGGCCTTTCTCCTCGAGTTGCTGTCCGATTTCCAGATAACGATTCCCGAGATCGGAACGATCAAGGCACTGAGCAGGCCGATCGTCGTCCTCACGTCGAACCGCACCCGGGAGATACACGACGCCCTCAAACGTCGTTGTGTGTATCACTGGATCGACTATCCAACCGCGGCCAAGGAGGCCGAGATCATCATCCGCAAGGTGCCCGATCTCGAGGGGCGTCTGGCGGTATCTCTGGCCGAGGCGATGAGGAGGCTCAGGGAGATGGAGCTCTTCAAGCCCCCCGGAGTGGCAGAAACACTCGATTGGGCAGAGTCGTTGCGTTTGCTGGAGGCGGGCGAGCTGTCTCCGGCAACGATCGACCGCACGATCGGCGTCGTGCTCAAGTACAAGGACGACATCGACATGGTCCGGTCCGCCGGAGTCGACAGCTTGGTGGGATGAGCCGGCCCGGGCTGATCGACCAATTGAGTCTCTTCTCAGCGGCCCTGCGTAATCGCGGTCTCACGGTCACCTCCGACCAGACCACCGACATGGCCCGCGCCCTCTCCATGGTCGACATGAGCCGGCGGTCGCAGGCCGAAGCCGCTCTGCGCTCGTTGACCGTCACCGACCCCGATCAGATCCCGGTGTTCGACCGGGAGTTCGAGATCTTCTTCGGGCGCCTCCTGCCATCATGGGTCGACCGGCACCCGGATGAGCCGGGCACCGACGCGTCGAGTTATGCGATCCAGGGCTCGGCCGGGTCCAGCGTGGCGCCGGTCACCGACCAGGGTGGCGCCTCGGCGGTGGAGAGGATCTCAACCAGGGATTTCGCCGATCTCGATGACGAGGACCTCCAGGAGGCGCGACGCCTGGTGATGACGATGATGTGGCATCCCACCGACTACAGGACCCGGCGATGGACACCCGGCGATGGGGTCAGGCCCGACCTGCGCCGCACCCTGCGGGACGCGGTGGGACCGACCGGGGACATGATGACTATGAGCTGGAAGCAGCGCCGGCGGAAGGAGCGCCCCCTCATCATCATCGCCGACATCTCCGGGTCGATGGAGAAGTACGCCGACATATTCCTCGTATTCGCCCACGCTGCCCAGCGTCGGCTGCGTGAAGTCGAGATCTTCACCTTCTCCACCCATCTCAGCCGCATCACCGAGGACATGCGCCGTCGGGACACCAAGGCCGCACTGGCCCGCGTCGCCGATCGAGTGACCGACTGGTCGGGGGGGACCCAGATCGGTGACGCTCTCGCCGAGTGGAATCGACGGTGGAGCCGTCGTCTGGCCAGGGGCGGCCCGGTCGTGATGATTCTCTCCGACGGCTGGGATTGCGGCGACCCCGCCGTCCTCTCGTCGGAAATGGCCCGACTCGCCCGATCGGTCCATCAGGTGATCTGGCTCAACCCCCTCGCGGCGAGGGCCTCATATCAGCCGCTGACGCGTGGCATGCAGGCGGTGATGCCGAGCATCGATCGGCTATTGCCCGCCGCTAGCGTCAGTGACTTCCGGGGGGTGGTGCGGGTGCTCGATTCAGTGGCTGGAGCGAGGCGATGAGAAATCAGATCGAAGTGCGCAACCGATGGGCATCGGAAGGGAAGAAGGTCGCCGTCGCAACGGTGATCCGGGTCCAGGGCAGCGCCCCCAGGCCCGAGGGCTCCAAGTTCCTGGTCTCGGATGCCGGAGACATGGAAGGGTCGGTCAGTGGCGGGTGCGTCGAGAACGATGTCTTCCTCCACGCCCAAGAGGTGATCGAGTCGGGCAAGCCGAAGACCGTCACCTACGGGATCGCCGACGACGACGCCTTCGAAGTAGGCATGGCCTGCGGCGGGACCATCGACGTCTTCATCGAGCCCTGGTGAAGCCGCTCGAGGCGGTCCAGGGCATCCTCGATCGCGAGGAGTACGGGTCAGTCGTCACCTTCGTCGACGGACCATCATTGGGGTCCAAGGTGGTTCTCGATTCCACCGGTCAGCAGGTGTCCGGGGAGCTCCCATCGGAGATCGCCGCCGATGTGACGGCGGATGCCCTGGTGCTCATGGATCATGAGCAGCACCGTGCCATGGAGTACCCACCCCATGGGGTGTTCATCGAGTCGCTCGCCCCGCCCCAGGAGATGCTGATCGTGGGCGCGGTCCATATCGGTCAGGCTCTCGCCAACTTCGCCGGCCAGATGGGCTACCGGGTGACGGTGATCGACTCGCGGGGCGCCTTCGCCACACCGGAGCGCTTCCCTACCGCCCGGGTCCTGGTCGGGTGGCCGGAGAGGGTCATCGGCCAAGTCGATCTCGATCGGCGTACATGGGTGGTCATCCTGTCTCATGCCCCGCCCCACGAAGACCCGGTGCTGGAGGCCGCGTCTGAAGAGCCCGGTGCGCTACATCGGATGCATGGGGAGCCGTCGAACGCAGGATCTCAGAGTCGGGCGACTGCATGAGATGGGTTTCTCGGAGGAGGACATAGCCCGTGTGCGGGGCCCGGTAGGCCTAGATATCGGCGCCGAGAGCCCGCAGGAGGTGGCGGTCTCCATCCTGGCCGAGATGACCATGGTTCGCTATGGACATGGCACCGGTCTCTCGCTCCACGGGATCGAGGGAAGGGTCCACAAGCAACGACCCGAGGACGAATAAGCGTGTGCAGACGAACAGGTACAGCGTGTCCATCTGCACACGCTGAATAGCCTGGCCCCGTGACACCCACCTCGGATGAGACACTTCGGGCCGACATCAGACGTCTCGGCAACCAGCTAGGCGATGCCCTGGTTCGTCAGCACGGCCCCGAGCTCCTCGAACTGGTCGAAGAGGTCCGAGCGTTGGGCAAGTCGTCCCGCCGGGGCGGGAGCACCGAGGCTGCTGCACAACTCGACCACCGGCTCGCCGATCTGGAGATCGACGAGGTGATCCCGCTGGTCAGGGCGTTCACCACTTACTTCTATTTGGCCAATGTCGCCGAGCAGGTCCACCGGATCGACCAGCTCGCCATCGCCGAGCTCGGCCTCTCGGCCACGGTTGACCGCGTCCTCGAGGCCGGCGTCGAGCCCGATGTCCTGGCCGAGGTCCTGCAAAGACTCGAGATGAGGCCGGTGTTCACGGCCCATCCCACCGAAGCGGCAAGACGTTCGATACTGACCAAGACCGCCCGCCTCGCCGAGCTGATCGGGCAGCGACTCGACGCGGCTGATTCCGATCTGATCCTCGTGGACCGCCGCTCCGCCGAGTTGATCGATCAAATCTGGCAGACCGACGAGCTGCGGCTCGAGAAGCCAAACCCGGTCGAGGAGGCCCGCTCCGCCCTCTACTACCTGGTGCAGATCGCATCGGAGGTCATGCCCGCGCTGAGCGAGAGAGTGGCACTCGAGATGGCTCGGCTTGGAGTCGTCGTCGGCAGGAGCCCCATCCGATTCGGGTCATGGGTGGGGGGCGATCGTGATGGAAACCCTGGCGTCACTCCGGAGACCACACTCGAAACCCTTCTCCTCCAGCACGATCGCGGAATCCGCCACCTCATCGGACTCATCGAAGAACTCGCCGACGAGCTCTCGGTGTCCGAGCGCCTGGCACCGATCAGTGACGAGATGAGGGCGTCCTTGGCATCGGACCGCGAGGCGCTACCCGAGGTCTGGCAGCGCGAGGGTCGACGAACGGCTGCCGAGCCCTACCGCCTCGAGTGCTCCTATATCCGGGCCCGACTCGTCAACACCAACCGGCGGCTTCAGCAAGGCCTGCCCCATTTCGATCGCAGGGACTATGCCCACCCCGATGAGCTCATCGCCGATCTCGACCTGATGGCGGAGTCACTCTCCCGCGCCCGCGGGGAATTGATCGCCCACGGGGCCGTGTCTCGGATGCGTCGGTCGGTGGAGACGTTTGGATTTCAAATGGCGACCCTCGATGTCCGCGAGCACGCGAGCAAGCATCGCGACGCAGTCACCGAGTTGTTCTCCCTGGTCGGTGTCGACTACCGGACGATGGCGGACGACCTGCGATCCAACGTGCTTTCGGCCGAGCTACAAGGCAGCCGGCCTCTGAGCGGCCTGACCACAACGCTGAGCGAGCAGGCAGATCTCACCCTCGGCGCCTTTCGCTCGATCAGGGAGGCCCAGGACCTCTATGGGGATCAGGTCATCGAGTCGTACATCATCTCGATGACCGAGAGCCCCGCCGACGTCCTCGAGACGGCAGTTCTGGCCCGGGAGGCCGGTCTGATCGACCTTCATCGAGGCATCGCCCGGATCGGTCTGGTGCCCCTGGTCGAGACAATCGACGATCTCCGGAACGCCGGCGGACTCCTGGAGGCTCTTTTCAATGATCCCCCCTACCGACAGATCCTCGAGCTCCGGGGCAACAGCCAGGAGGTCGTCCTCGGCTACTCCGACTCCAACAAGGAGGGCGGGATCACCACATCGCAATGGGAGATCTACAAGGCCCAACGCTCGATGCGGAACGTCGCCGAGCGGCACGGAGTCCATCTGCGGCTGTTCCACGGCCGCGGAGGCACCATCGGTCGCGGGGGTGGGCCTACCAACGCCGCCATCCTGGCCCAGCCGTTTGGCACCGTGGACGGTGAATTGAAGGTCACCGAGCAGGGCGAGGTGATCTCGGAGAAATACGGGCACCCTGCCATCGCCGCCCGAAACCTCGAGCTCGCCCTCTCCGCGGTCCTGGAGTCCTCGCTTCTTCATCGGCGCTCACGCAAGCCCAAAGAGACACTCGACCGATGGACCGAGGCCATGGACTTCTTCTCCGCCGAGGCTTACTCGTCATACCGGGACTTCGTCCAGCACCCAAGCCTGGTCCCCTATTTCCTGAGCTCCACCCCGGTCGAGGAGCTGGGCCGTCTCAACCTGGGGAGCCGGCCCTCCCGACGCCCCGGTGGCGTGGGCGGAATCGAGGACCTCCGGGCCATCCCCTGGGTGTTCGGCTGGACCCAGACCCGCCAGATCGTCCCTGGCTGGTTCGGGGTCGGAACCGGGATCAGGGCGGCCAGGAAGGCAGGATTCGGCGATGTGCTGGACGAGATGGCACGAGAATGGGGTTTCTTCCAGACGTTCCTCTCCAATGTCGAGATGACATTGGCCAAGACCGATCTCGAGATAGCGGGCCGCTATGTGGCCAGCCTGGTGGCGGAGGAGCATCGCGGGCTTCTGGACCTGATCCGGGCCGAGTGCGAGCTGGCCACCGAGGAGATCCTCGCCCTTCGCCACCAACCGGACCTGTTGGGAGATCTGCCGCTATTGCGACGCACCCTGGGCGTGCGCGACGTCTATCTCGACCCCATCAGCTACCTTCAGGTATCCCTCCTCGCCCGCAGCCGGGACGGCGAGGTGGGCGACGACCTCGACCGCGCCCTCCTCCTCACCGTCAACGGGATCGCGGCCGGGATGCGAAACACCGGTTAGATAATCTCCGGCCCCATGCCCGTAACCATCCTCGACCACCCCCTCGCCGCCGACCTCCTCGCCATTCTTCGCAGCAAGGACACCGAGCCACCGGAGTTTCGACAGATCGCGGGACGACTCGGCTACTTGCTGGTGGCCGAGGCTCTCTCGGACATGACGACAGTCGAAGTCGAGATCGAGACCCCTCTCGAGAAGACAAGCGGCCGTCAGCTACGGCGACCGGTGGTCGCCGTCGCCGTCCTCCGCGCCGGGCTGGGGCTCCTCGAGTCGGTGCTGACTCTTGTGCCGGATGCCGCCATCGGCTTCGCCGGCGTGCAGAGGAACGAGGAGACGGCCGAGCCCATCGAGTACTACACCAAGTTCCCCCAGCTCTCCTCGGCCCGAGTCCTCATTCTCGAGCCGATGCTGGCCACCGGCGGCTCCCTCTCGTGGGCCATCGACAAGGTAAAGGAGAACGGCGCAAAGGACATCACCGCCGTGTGCGTCGTCACCGCCCCTGAAGGCCTGGCGGTCATCGAAGAGAAACACCCGGACGTCCGCATCGTGGCCGCCGCCCTCGACCGCGAGCTGAACCCCAGCTTCTACATCGCACCTGGTCTCGGGGACATGGGAGACCGGCTTTTCGGGACCCTGTGACCGCTTTTGAAGACGCCGTGCTCGAGGTCATCACCTCGCTGGAGCGGGGCGAGGTGGTCACCTATGGCGAGGTCGCCGATCAGGCAGGGTTCCCTGGTGCGGCGCGTGCGGTGGGCACGGTTCTCCGAACTTGCGATGGGGACGTCCCTTGGTGGCGTGTGGTCGGCGCCCGCGGAGTCATCCGCACCCCCGGCAAGGAAAGACAGGCGGACCTCCTCAAGTCTGAGGGCATCCTCGTCATAGATGGAAAGGTCGTCGGCACCAGGAACCGTTGAGGCCGCCCACTCGTCCAAGCGGCATGACATGGACCACACGCCCTCGCAACATCGCACTTATTGGCGGCCTGGCCGTCATTCTCGCCGCCTGTGGCACCGCAGCCGGGTCGACGCCACAAGAGATCACGGTGAACACATCGCAAGAGGCAACCTCGGGCATCTCGGTATCGGGGATGGGCGAGGTGACCGGCACGCCAGACACCGTCGAGGTCGGCCTCGGTGTCTCGGTCCTCGGTGAGACCGTCGACCAGGCAGCCACCACGGCGGCTGAGAAGGCCCAGGCACTCATCGATTCACTGACCTCCAACGGTGTCGCCGAAGAGGACATCACCACCACCGACTATTCGATATACCCCGAATACGACTACTCGAGCAACGAACAGCGGCTCATCGGGTATCGGGTCAGCAACACGGTCGAAGCGAAGATCCGGGACCTCGACAGCACTGGCGCAGTCCTGGACGCAGCCGCTGTCGCAGGTGGGGACGATGTCGTAGTCAACGGGCTCTCATTCAGCATCGAGGACAACGACGAATTGGTCGCCGCCGCCAGGGAGGCGGCATGGAATGACGCGATGACCAAGGCCAGCCAGCTCGCCGAGCTCTCCGGGCAGACGCTGGGCGAGGCAACCACGATCACCGAGACTGTGAGCATGCCTCCGATTCCGATCCCCTACGCCGCTGATGCAGCGGCCGAGCGGGCGGTCGAGACCCCGATCGAGCCGGGGACGTCGGCTGTGACCATCACACTCCAGGTCCAGTTCGGCCTCGCCGGCTGAGGGATAGGCTCCACCGCAGGCGCGATCTGGAGGTCGTTTGTGGGTATCGCGGTTTCAGCTGCCGGGGAGGCAAGCGCCGCCCCGGACATCGTCGAATTAGATGTCGGTGTCTCGGCCCTCTCCGACACAGTTCAGGAGGCCACGCGGATTGCAGCGGAACGGGCGGAGGCTGTGTCCTCGGCCCTCACCGCGGGTGGTATTGCCGCCGACGACATGGCGACCACCGAATACTCCATCCGCCCCGAGTACGACTACTCCACCAACAGCCAGCGGTTGCTGGGTTATCGAGTGAGCAACACCGTCCGAGCCAAGCTTCGTGACATCGCAACCACCGGCCCACTGCTCGACTCCATAGCCTCCGCCGGGGGCGACGAGACCAGGGTCAACGGCCTCACCTTCGGCGTCGCCGACGAGACGTCACTCCTGGCAAGGGCGCGGGAAGCGGCCTGGAACGACGCCAAGGCCAAGGCAGAGCAACTGGCGGCCCTATCCGGGCACACGCTCGGTAAGGCGACCTCCATAACTGAGACGATCCAGGGTCCGGTGCTGCCGATGCCGAGGATGATGGCTGCCGACATGGCGCCTGAGAGAGCATCGACCCCGATCCAGCCGGGGACATCATCGGTGACGGTAACACTCCAGGTGGAGTTCGGATTCCGGGAGTAAACCGCCCCGGGGGAATACCCCCGGCTCTCCTATCCTTGAGAGTGGCAACAGGCGAGCGCAATTGAACGACCACTCACGCCGCATCTACGACTCGATGCTCGGGCTGCTCTCGAACGCCGAGAACCCGACTCCGATAGTCAAGCTCAACCACGTTGTCCCGTTCCAGCACACCGAGGTCTACGTCAAGCTCGAGTGGTACAACCCGTTCGGCTCCGTCAAGGACCGAATCGCCTCCAACATGATCCAGCAGGCCCGGGAGCAGGGTGAACTGACCGACGAAGATCTGGTCGAGCCAACGTCAGGCAACACCGGTCTCGGCCTGGTCATGATGGGCAATCTCCTCGGCTATGACCTGACCACTCCGCTGTCCAGCGCCATCCCCATCGAGAAGCGGACGATGCTCCGATTCTTCGGTGCCAACGTCGAGGAGTTGGAGGACGACCTCTGCCCCGCTCCGTGGGCACCCGAGGGTGCGATCGCCCGGGCGACGGAGATCGCCGAGAAGCCGGACTTCCTCATGCTGAACCAGTACCGGAACCCGTCGAACCCCGATGCCCACTATCGGACCACCGGGCCGGAGATCTGGCGTCAGATGGACGGGGCGATCACCCATTTCGTGGCCGGGATGGGGACCTGCGGCACGATCACGGGTACCGGGCGGTTCCTCAAGGAGCAAAGCTCCAGCGTGCAGGTCATCGGGGTCCACCCGGGCGAGGGCCACGACATCCCCGGAGTGCGCAGCATCCGCCAGCTCAAGCAGACCGAGTTCTTCCTCCCCGATGAATACGACGGGATGATCGAGATCGGCAACGAGGACGCCTACGCGCTTACGTTGCGACTCAACCGCGAGGAGAGCATCCCTGCCGGGCCGAGCTCGGGGATGGCTCTCGCCGGCGCCCTGGCGATGGTTCCCGATGCGCCCGGGACCAGGGTCGTCGTGATGTTCCCGGACAACGCCTTCAAGTACGCCTCGTCGATGGCCAGGCACATCCCCGGGCTGGCTCCAACGGCGCTGCCTCGGGCCAAGAGCCGCCGGGAAGAGCTGTTCGACGCCATCATCGAGCACACCCGGCACAACCCCCATCTCACCGTCGATGCCGAAGCGGCCCACGACCGGTGGGAGGCAGAGAGGCCCTTCGTGGTCGATGTCAGATCGGCCGAGGAGTTCGCTCAGGAGCACATCCCGGGAGCCATCAACATCCCTCTCATGGAGCTACCGGACAACCAGGACCAGCTGCCCGCAGGTCTCGACACCCCGGTGCTGATCGTCTGCGCCCGTGGCAACATCTCCCTGCCTGGGGTGCTCTACATCAACTCACTCGGCTATCGGGACGCCCACAGCATCACCGGGGGCATCACAGAGTGGGCGGAGAAGGGTTACGAGACCCAACGCGGGTAGCGAGACTTGCCGTCGAGTGGCGGCTGCCTTGATTGCCGGCCGACTTTGCCCTTCGGCAACCCTCACTCCTCCAGGGGTTCAAGTTCGCCCCGCCCCACACCTCAGGGCGAACAGACGCCGGTCGGCCGGGGCTGCCGCTCCAAGGCAATGCCAGCTCTCTTGGATTTCGCGGTTTGCCCAATCAAACTGCGACGATGCGCCACTTCCTGAACACCTTCGATTGGACCCGACCCGAGCTTCAGTCGATGGTTGACGAGGGGCGCCGTCTCAAGGAATCACCATATGGCAAGGCACTCGAGGGGAAGACCGTCGCCCTGCTCTTCCTCAACAACTCGCTGCGAACGCGCACGTCCTTCGACGTCGGCGCCAACCAGCTGGGAGGGCACGCAGTCGTGCTCTCCCCCTCCGGCGGTATGTGGCCGCTCGAGTTCGAAGACGGGGCGATCATGCTCGATGACGCCGAGGAGCACGTCAAAGAGGCGGCCAAGGTCCTCTCCCGTTACTGCGACCTGATCGGGATCAGGGCGTTTCCCAAATTCGAGAACTGGGAGGAGGACCGCAAGGACACCATCCTCCAGGCCTTCGCCACGCACGCCGACGTTCCCGTCATCAACATGGAGACCATCACCCATCCCTGTCAGGAGCTGGCCCACGTCATGGCCCTCCAAGAGCGTCTCGGGCCACTCGACGGCAAGCGCTATCTGCTGACCTGGAGCTACCACCCCAAACCATTGAACACAGCGGTGGCAAATTCTGCACTCCTGATCGCCGCCAAGTTCGGGATGAACGTCACCCTGCTCTGCCCGACGGAGGATTTTCTGCTCGACGACCGGTACATGAACATCGCCACCCGCGATGCAGGGGCAAACGGGAGAAGCGTGACCGTGACCTATGACATCGAGACCGGCTACGAGGGAGCCGATGTCGTGTACGCCAAGAGCTGGGGAGCGATCCCTTTCTTCGGGCGGTGGGAGGAGGAAAAGCCGATCCGGGACAAGTACCAGGATTTCATCGTCGACTCGCGCAAGATGGCGATGACAAGCGATGCGGTGGTGAGCCACTGCCTCCCGATGAGACGCAACGTCATCATGACCGACGACGTGTTCGACAGCTCGAGCTGCATGGCCTACGACGAAGCCGAGAACCGTCTCCACGTCCAGAAAGCGATCATGACCAATCTGATCGGGCAATGAGCGAAGATCGGGTTCCGGCTTCACAGAGCCGGGACGTGCGCCAGACCATCGTCCATCTCCTCTCCAACATGAGTGATGGGAGGGAGATCCGCTCCTACCTGCAACGGTTCTCCGAAGTTGACCGGTCACGTTTCGCCGTGATCAAGATCGGTGGAGCGATCCTCGCCGAGCATCTGGAAGAGACGGCCGCTGCCCTGGCCTTTCTCCATACCGTCGGGCTGACCCCGATCGTGATTCACGGTGGCGGCACGCAGCTGGACCGTGCACTCGACCAGCGTGGGATCGAGAGCCGCAGGATCGACGGGCTCAGAGTCACCGAGCCCGACGTGCTCGACGCGGCCCGCGACACCTTCATCGAGCAGAACATCCTCCTCGTCGAGGCGATAAGGGAGCAGGGGGTTGCCGCCCACGGTCTCACGGCCGGCGCCTTCGAAGCCGACTACGTCGACCGGGACAAGTACGGGCTCGTCGGCGAGCCGACGGAGGTGCACATCGCCCTCATCCGCTCCATCGTCGATTCCGGTGCGATTCCCATCCTGACCTGTCTCGGTGTCGCCCCGGGCGGGCAGATCGTCAACATGAACGCCGACGCAGCGACCCGAGCGCTCGTACATGCGGTGCAGCCCCTGAAGATCATCTTCCTGGTCGATGTCGGTGGCCTCCTCGACGACGATGCGCGGCCGATCGAGTCGATCAACCTCGCCTCCGACTACGACCACCTCATGACCCAGGACTGGGTCCACTCCGGGATGCGGCTAAAGCTGGCCGAGATCAAACGGCTGCTGGACGACACTCCGCTTTCCACCTCCGTCTCCATCACCACCCCGTCGGGCCTGGTCAAAGAGCTTTTCACCCATGGCGGGTCGGGCACTCTGGTGCGGAAGGGAGAGCTCATCGATCGAATCACCGATCCCGACTCGATCGACGGGAGTCAGGTGGTCAAGCTGGTCGAGGAGGCATTCGGGCGGCCTTTGAAAGAAGGGTGGTGGCAGCACCTCGACCTGCACAGCGCCTATCTATCGGAGAGCCTCAGAGCCGGGGCCATCGTCAGCCGTGTCGGCGACGTCTCGTACCTGGACAAGTTCGCCATCCTCGAGGACGCCCGTGGTGAGGGGCTGGCCAGGACCGTCTGGGCACAGCTGATCGCCGATCACCCTGTGCTCTACTGGCGGTCGCGGACCGACAATCGGTTCAACTCCTTCTATGTCGACGAGGCCGATGGCTCCGTGAAGCGTGGGCCGTGGACCGTATTCTGGAAAGGCGAGACGAACTTCGACCGCATCGCACCCCGTGTCGAGTCGATCGCGACCCTGCCCCCATCCTTCGTCGGCGACGACGATGAGTGACTCTTACCGCGTTGGCGTGGTGGGAGCCCGCGGCCACACTGGAGCGGAGTTGGTGCGGTTGATCAGGGATCAACCGTCTCTAGAGCTCGTCTTCGCCGCGTCCCGGGAACTGGCCGGTGAGCCAGTGCCAGGGCTGGATGACGTCCGCTACGAGTCGATCGGTTCTGAGGATCTGGCGGGGCGCGACCTGGACGTTGTGGTCCTGGCCCTCCCCGATGGTGCCGGCGACCCCTATGTGGACGGCATCGACGAAGAGACCGTGATCGTCGATATCTCCGCGGATCATCGATTCGACGACACCTGGGCGTACGGTCTGCCAGAGCTTTTCCGGGAGAAGCTGAACGGGGCGCGGCGGATCGCCAACCCGGGGTGCTACGCCACTGCAACCCAGATCGCGCTCGCTCCCCTACTCGAGGCCATCTCCGGCGTGCCGGCGGTGTTCGGGGTTTCCGGGTACTCCGGCGCGGGGACCACGCCCGGACCGCGCAACGATCCCGACCAACTTCGAGACAATCTGATGCCGTACAAGCTGGTGGGACACAACCACGAGCGGGAGACGGTCAGACATCTCGGGATCCCGGTGCGGTTCATCCCCCACGTCCACCCGGCTTTCCGTGGTCTCCTCGTGACGGCCCACATCCCCTTGGGTCGGGCTATGACCTCTATCGAGATCATGGCGCGCTATGAGGAGATGTACGGCGAGGAGCCACTGATCGAGATCCGGAACACGATCCCGGAATTGAGAGACGGGGCGGAACACCAGGGCGTGATTGTCGGTGGATTCGAGACCAGCGCCGATGGCCACAACGCAGTGGTTATCGCCGCCGAGGACAATCTGCTCAAGGGGGCGGCGGTGCAGGCGTTGCAGAACATCAACCTGGCCTTGGGTCTGCCCGAGTTCGAGGGCCTCAACTGATGGCAAACCCTTTGCAGTCGAGGCGTCCATGCGGCAAGGTGGCAGGGTGAGCCCCGAAACCGCCTTTGCGACCAGGGACGATCTCTACGCGGTGCGTGACGGGTTGCAGGCGGAGTTCCGTGCAGCGATCCGTCACCTGTCGGATCGCTTCGATCGGATGCAGCTCACCTTGGTAGCCGGTTTCATGTCGATCGTGGTGGCCCTGATCGTTGTCGGTTTCTTCGGGTGACCGGCCCACATTGACTTCGCCCAGACCTGTGCATAACGTTCCGGTGTGTCTCGAATGACGATGTGCGCGTGTCTCTGTGAGAGCTCTCGGGTGGTCAGCCCGGGCGCCGACGCCGCACACCGTCAGCGCTCCTGAAGACGCCACCACCCGAGAGCCAAGACCTCTCCGGCGTCTCACCATCTATCGCATGTCAAAGGAGCAATGACACATGGCTTATGCAAACCCCGACGCCCTCGTCACCACCGACTGGCTCAAAGCCAATCTGAGTGACCCGAACATCCGGGTCATCGAGGTAGACGAGGACGCCACGGTCTACGACAAAGACCACATCCCCGGCGCCATCGCCTGGAGCTGGTCCGACGACCTCCACCACCCAACGCGCCGTGACTATCTCGACCAGGAGGGCTTCAGCAAGCTGTTGTCCGCGGCCGGGGTCGGTCCCGACACGACGGTCGTCCTCTACGGCGGCAACAACAATTGGTTTGCCGCGTATGCCTATTGGCTGCTCAAGTACCGCGGCTTCGAGAACGTGAAGCTGCTCGACGGGGGCCGCAAGAAGTGGCAGATCGACTCGTTGCCCCTCGAGTCGGAGTCCCCGAACATCGCACCGACCGAGTTCTCGATCACCGGGGCAGAGCGACCCGAGGTCCGCTCGTTCCGGGACCATGTGCTCGAAGTGCAGGGACAGGCCACGCTCGTCGACGTCCGCTCACCGGAGGAGTTCAGTGGCGAGAAGATCGCCCCGGACCATCTCCCTCAGGAGCAGCCGTACGTGGCGGGGCACGTGCCAGGGGCGAAGAACATCCCGTGGGGCAAGGCAGCCAACGAGGACGGCACTTTCAAGTCGGTGGACGAGTTGAAGGAGCTGTACGAGGGGGCCGGCGTCACTGGCGGCGAGATCATCGCCTACTGCCGCATCGGCGAGCGGTCCTCACATACTTGGTTCGTCCTGACCGAACTCCTCGGCCACGAGGATGTCAAGAACTACGACGGGTCCTGGACGGAGTATGGATCGCTGGTGAACGTCCCGGTCGAGAGGGGCTGACCTCGTCAGGTGAGCGGGAACGGCGACTGAAGCCACCACGGCACCGGTGAGGGCTCGATCCGGGTTACCCACTTCACCCACCAGAACCCACGTCTAGCCGGCGCCACGATCCGAGCCGGGAAGCCGTGTCCCGGGCTCAGGGGCTCGCCGCCGAGACGTGTCACCAGCCATGTGCTCTCCAGGTCGGCGATCGGGAATCTTCGTGCATACCCGGTCGCCGACCAGGCGACGAAGCTGCGGCTGCCTGCGGGATCGATCAATCGATCGAGTCTGACTCCGGCCCACTCTTGCTCCGAATACCAGCCCCCGGTGCAATCGAGGATGGCCGGGAAGGTGTCCTGAGGCATCGTCTCGAGGTCGGCCAGACTCAGTTCATGTCCCGCGATGACCGCTGCCCATTCATTGCCTTCGATCGTCGGCACACGGTCATCGAGCCAGGAGGTCGTGGGCAGACCGGCAGGGTCATGCGAACCTCTCTGGTGCATGCCGGTGAATCGGCGCTCCCTCCCCGGCGCCTCCAGCGCCTGGAGGGTCCCCTCCCAGGCGAGCCAGATACCGGCCGCGGCCACGGACAGGACCGAGGTCCGGAGAAATGCACGCCGGTCGACATCGAAGTGCTTGGGTGTGACCGGATGACGCCGGAAATGGTCGGTGGCGAGACCGAGTGCGAGGACGGCGCCTCCCACATGGATCTGCATCACCGTCAGCGGGCCGATGCGCGAGATCGCGCCGAGGGCATGGAGGAGACCCGAGGCGAGCGTGATCAGGACGATTGTGAGAAGGGCCAGAGAGAAGACGCGTCCCGGTCGCTTCTTACTCAACCCACGCCGGACGATGCCGGTCTTCCACGGCGACAAGAGCAGGATCGCCAGGGCGACCGCCCCATGGATGACGGCGGTGTCGAGTGGCCAATCGACCCCGATCGCCTGACTGGCCAGACCTGAGACCACTGCAGTGACCAGCAACACCGCCAGCGCTAGATTCGTCCTGCGACCCACGACCTTCCTCGTTGATGACTGCTCTACACTTCCGCTATAACACTCGTTATACTCCGCGTTATTGAATATGGCAACCCCCACGCGTGAACGCGACACCGTTCGGACCGAGCTGATCGAAGCGGCGATCCGTCTTCTCGCCGACCAGGGCACCGAGGCCTTGGTCCTGCGTCGGGTCGCATCTGCCGCCCATGTCTCGACCATGTGTGTCTATTCGCGATTCGGCGACAAGGTGGGACTTCTCAACGCGGTGTACGCCGCTGGTTTCGAGCGTCTCGCCCTGGCCATGGCGACGGTCGAGCATCGCCGGGACCCGCTGCGCCGGATCATCGAGCTGGGACTCGCCTATCGCCGGTTCGCTGTGGCCAATCCCGCCCTTTACTCGTTGATGTTCGAGCGAATCGTCGGCTTCGACCCGCCGCCCCAGCAGCGTTCAGATGTGCTCGAATCGACGTTCTCGATGGTGTTCGAGGCGGTGAGCGAGGCAATGGAACAAGAGATGATCGTGGCCGAGAGCCCTCTCGTCGCGGCCTACACGCTGTGGACTGCGGCCCATGGTGCGGTGAGTCTGGAGCTGACCCACGCCGCTCGCCGACCACTGTCTGGCTGGCTGATCGACTCCCCCGATGCCGGAGGGGACGTGTTCCGCCAGGCTCTCGCCACCACCCTTCGAGGGCTGGCCCCAACCGGTCCCACCGCCGCCTAGTGGTCTGTCGATAACGTCTCGTCGCATGGCATTCACCGCAGTCGAGCTGATCGAGGCCAAGAGGGACGGCCGGGAGCTGAGCCCGGAGGCCATCGAGTGGTTGATCGAGAGATACACCGCCGGGGACGTTCCGGACTACCAGATGGCGGCACTGGCGATGGCCATCTTTCTCAAAGGCATGAGCTCCGCTGAGCTCGCTGCCTGGACCACCGCAATGCTCCATTCCGGAGAGGTATTCGATCTGAGCGACATCGGCGCAGCCAAGGTCGACAAGCACTCGACCGGCGGGGTTGGCGACAAGGTCTCGATCCCCCTCGCCCCACTGGTGGCCTCGGTCGGGGTGGTGGTGCCGATGATGTCAGGGCGTGGGTTGGGGCACACCGGCGGGACCCTCGACAAGCTGGAGACGATTCCCGGGTTCACCACCCGTCTTGAACCCGACCGATTTCGGGAAGTGCTTTCCGATCACGGCATGGTGTTCGCGGGACAGACCGAAACTCTGGTCCCGGCCGACCGAAAGCTCTACGCCCTTCGCGACGCCACCGCCACCGTCCCCTCGCTGCCCCTCATATCTTCATCGATCATGTCGAAGAAGCTGGCCGAAGGCCTCGACGGACTGGTACTCGACGTGAAGACCGGCTCCGGCGCCTTCATGAAAGACCTCGAAGGGTCACGTCTGCTCGCCCACACCATGGTCGAGATCGGTGCCAGACACGGAGTGCGGACGATCGCCTTGATCACCGGGATGGACCAGCCGCTCGGGCAGGAGGTGGGGAACGCCAACGAGTTGAGCGAATCGATCGACGTGCTCCGCGGGCAGGGCCCGGCCGATGTCGTCGAGCTCACCATGAGCCTGGGCGAGGTCATGATGGAATTGGCCGGCATCGACGGGGGACGGACCGCTCTCGAGGATGCCATCGACTCAGGCAAGGCACTGCAGAAGCTGATCGACGTCGTCGCCGCACAGGGTGGGGATCCCTCATTCATAGAGGATCCAGGCCTCCTCCCGAAATGCTCGCAGGAGGCGGCTGTCACCGCGCCTCACGCAGGCTTTGTGACGCGTTGTGATGCCCTGACGATCGGAGTGGTGGCCACGAGGCTCGGGGCAGGGAGAGAGCATCAGGAGGACCTGATCGACACAGGAGTCGGCATCAGCCTCGAAGCCAAAGTCGGGGACCGGGTCGCAGCCGGGCAAACCCTGGCGCGGGTTCAGTACAACGACTCCGCCCGCTGGCAGGCTCAAGAAGAATCCCTCGCCTCGGCTTGGGCCATCGAAGATACGCCGCCGAAACCACAGGACCTCGTCAGGGAACGAATCGAAGCCTCGTAATCACACGAGCGGGGCCACGGTCGGTCCAATTAGCCGAGCGGTGACTGCTCGTTACCATCGCCCGGCATCTGACCACCAAGACATGGAGATGAAGGTCCGCGGATGAAAGTCATGGTCTGCGTAAAGCAAATCCCCGACCCGGCTACCCCCTATCGTCTCGAGGAGGGCAGCAACTGGTTGATCCGTCCCGAGGAGCAGATCCTCGATGACACTGACCGGTACGGAGTGGAGATGGGTCTGCAGATCGCCCAGGCCACCGACGGGACCGTGACCGTCGTGAGCATGGGCCCGTCCGGCACCGGGCAGGGAATCCGGCAGGCGCTGGCGATGGGAGCAGACGATGCGATCCTCATCGAAGACGGATCCCTCAGAGGGTCGGACGCCCTGACGACAGCGAGGGTGTTGGCAGCGGCGATCGGCCGCAATGAATTCGATCTGGTCATTGCCGGCACTGAGTCCACCGATGGCTACTCCGGCGTCGTGCCCCAGATGCTGGCCGAGATCCTCGGAGTGCCGGCACTCACCTACGCGACCCAAGTCGAGACCGGTGACGGCACGGTGACAATCCACCGCCAGACTGTGGCCGGATACGACGTCGTGACCGCGGACCTCCCCGCTGTCGTGTCCGTCACGGCCGGCGTCGTCGAGCCTCGTTACCCGACGTTCAAAGGGATCATGGACGCCAAGAAGAAGCCCATCGAGACACTCTCGATGGGAGATCTCGGAGCGAAGCGCGCCCCGGAGCAACTCGTCCTCTCTATCGTCGACGCCCCAGAGCGCACAGGCGGGCAAAAGATCGAGGACGACGGGGAGGCGCATCAGGCGATCGTCACCCTCCTCTCCGAGAGGAAGGTGATCTGAGTGGCCTCGGTATGGGTCTTTATCGAGCAGGAAGACGAGAAGCCCACGGCATTGGGACTGGAGCTGTTGGCAAAGGCCGGCGAGCTCGGAGACGTCACCGCCATCTTCCTCGGCTCCGGTTCGGATGCCATCTTCTCGACGCTCGGCGACCACGGAGCGAAGACGGTCCTGCACGTGGACAGCGGCGATCGATTGCCCGCTGCCCCGGTGGCGGCTGCCCTGGCTGAACGAGTGGCGGCCAACTCCCCTGACCTGATCCTCCTCGGCCAGGCGTACAACGACCGAGATATCGCCGGGCGTCTTGCCGCCAGGCTTGGGGTGGGCGTTCTCTCCAATGCCAGCGACGTCCGGCTGAATGGTGGAGGGGTCGAGACCGACCACGAGATCCTCGGCGGGACGCAGATCGCCACTGCCAGTGCATCCCAGGGGCCATACATCGTGCTGGCCCGGCCCAAGTCGTTCGTCGCCGAGGCTATTGGCGGCGGAGCCCCACAGGTCGAGAAGCTGGAGCTGCCCGAGGCCGGGGCGGCGGAGGCGAAGATCGCCGAGTCTCACGTCGAAGAGAGGGAGGGCCCCCAGCTCGGTGACGCCTCGATCATTGTCTCCGGAGGTCGTGGGCTCGGCTCGCCGGAGGCCTATGAGCTGGTGGAGAAGCTGGGCAAGCAGCTGAAGGCAGCCACCGGGGCAACCCGCGCCATCGTCGACGCCGGGTGGGTCCCCTACGCCAAGCAGGTGGGACAGACCGGAAAGACGGTCAAACCCGACGTCTACATCGCCTGTGGGATCTCAGGAGCAATGCAGCACCTGGTCGGGATGAAGGACTCCAAGACCATCATCGCCATCAACAAGGACGCAGATGCCCCGATCTTCTCCATCGCCGACCTCGGTGTCGTGGGTGATGTGCACAAAGTGCTTCCCAAGCTCATCGAGGCGCTGGAGGGCAGATAGTCGCACCGTTTGAGCTTCTTCCCGTCCGGGTAGCACCTGAGGGATGCAGCGAAACACGGTCCGGATCGAAAAGCTCCGGCCAGACGGGATCGATCAGGCAGCCGAGCTCCTCGCCCGCAGCTTCGAGACGACACCCGACTACACCCACATGTTCCCGGACCCCTACGCACGCAGGGACGCTCTGCGCGGCTTCATGCGCGCCCCGGTACGCGACAGCCAGGCGGAAGGCAACTGTTGGATGGCGACCGATGGGGCCATCCTGCTCGGCGTCGCTGCCTGGCAGGCGCCGGGTCGCTACCCGTGGTCGATGGTTCGGAACCTCCGAGCTTTGCCGGCCATGTTCTCAGTCCTCCGACATGCACCGAGATCGCTCCGTGACCTGATCAAGTTCGGATCCAACATCGACTCCCATTTTCCTGAAACGTCTGTCTGGTACCTCCAGGTGATCGGGGTCAGCCCCGAAGCGCAAGGACTCGGAGTTGGGGGCCGTCTCCTCGAGCCGGCGCTTGGCCTCGCCGACCGCGATCGCATCCCGTGTTATCTGGAGACCTCGAATGAGAAAGCGGTGCCCTTCTATCTTCGGGCCGGTTTCGAGATCGACCAACAGGGAATCGAATTGATGCCGGGCGGGCCGACCTATTGGTTGATGACCCGACCACCCCGATAACATTCGCTGGGCATTCCCCCAATAGGCAAGGAGCGCCATCACGACACAATCTGTCATCGAACTCGTTGAACTGGGATTCCCCTGGCCCGGTCTCGACCCGTTCATCTTCACTGTCCACCACTTCGATGCCTACCCGGAAGGAAACGACGACCTCGGCCCGGCCGCTTCGCTCGGCGGGCGTGACATCGGAGTCGACTTCTCCTATCTCGACGGTTGGAGCATGTATCACGGGGACGTGGTGCCCGGATTCCCCCAGCACCCTCATCGTGGGTTCGAGACCGTCACCGTGGTCCGCCGTGGATATGTCGACCACTCCGATTCCCTCGGCGCCACCGCCCGGTACGGCCAGGGTGACGTGCAATGGCTCACCACCGGGAGCGGGATCATGCACGCCGAGATGTTTCCCCTCCTCGACCCCGACGGGCCCAACCCGATGGAGCTGTTCCAGATCTGGTTGAACCTTCCGCCCGAGTCGAAGATGGTCCCGGCGTATTTCGGGATGCTCTGGGGCGAGGACATCCCGAGGATCTCCCCGTCCCCAGGTGTCGAGGTCGAGGTCATGGCCGGCACCATCGGGTCCAATCGTCCACCCTCTCCCCCGCCTGACTCGTGGGGGTCGCAGAGCGACTCACATCTCGCCATCTGGCACATCACCCTCGAGCCCGGCGCCCGCTGGGAGATGCCACTCGCACCCGTCGGGGTGAATCGGATGCTCCACTGCGTCCAGGGAGACGATGTGCGCATCGGCGCCGATCGCTTCGGCCAGAAGGTCGGGGTCAGGCTTCGACCTGAGATATCAACCATCATCGAGAACCACGGTGAGCCGGCCGCCTTCCTCCTTCTCCAAGGTCAGCCGATCGGCGCTCCCGTCTTCCAATTGGGCCCCTTCGTCATGAACTCGGCCGAGGAGCTGCGGCAGGCTGTCGACGACTACCACCGCACCCAGTTCGGCGGCTGGCCGTGGTCGCGCCGCGATCCGGTCCATCCGCGAAGAGAAGGGCGGTTCGCCATTCATGCCGACGGAAGGGTGGAGCATCGGGACATGATCCCGGCGGGATGATGGCGGGATATAGCGGAACACCGCTCGTCCAGAAGCTGGGCATCAAAGAGGGGATGACGGTGGGCATCCTCAACATGCCCAACTACTACGACCTCGACCTGGGCGATCTTCCCGCCGATGTCCAGGTCCACCGCGGTGACTTCCCGGCGGAAGTCTTCATCGTGTTCGCCGAGCGCTCGGATGAGGCCGAACGCGGGTTTCAGACTGCGATCACCGCTCTGCCGGCGGACGGGGCGATCTGGGTGTTCTGGCCCAAGAAGAGCTCGGGCGTGGACACCGACCTGACCGAGCAGACGCTGCGGGACCTATTCCTTCCGACGGGAATGGTGGACAACAAGGTGGTAGCAGTCGACGAGACCTGGTCGGGTCTCCGGTTCGTTGTCCGCAAGGAGAATCGCGAGGGCTGGCCCGCTGCCTGATCTCAGAGGCTAAAGCGATAGGGCAGAAGCTCGTCGAGGGTGTGCTCCCGTACCTCGGATCCCTCACCCGCCGCCACGACGACCGTGTCAACCCCGAACTCGGCCATTATCTGACGACAGCGTCCGCAAGGGTATGCCCCCCGCACGTCGGTTGCATCGATGCAGGAGACGGCAAGGGTGTCGATCTTGCGAATCCCGGCAGCGACTGCGGTGTGGATGGCGGTGGCCTCGGCGCAATTGGAGGATGGATATGCCGCGTTCTCGATGTTGGCCCCGGTGAAGGTCCCTCCATCTGGCGCGACGACCACCGCACCGACTCGAAAGTGCGAATACGGCGAGTACGCATTCTCGGCAGCGGCGCGAGCTGCAGCCACTAGTTCATCTCGATTCACGACTGCTCCAGGAGATCGGCGACGAATGAGTCCGGGTCGAAGGGCACGAGATCGTCGATCCCCTCACCCAGCCCGACGAACTTAATCGGGACACCGAGTTGACGCTCGATCGCGACGACGATGCCTCCTTTGGCCGTCCCGTCGAGCTTGGTTAGCACGATGCCACTGATCGGGACCGCGGCGGAGAACTCGCGCACCTGGGTGACCCCGTTCTGGCCGCCGGTTGCATCGAGCACCAGCAGAACCTCATCGACCCCGTCACGGTCCCCAGCGGCCACGCGATGGATCTTCCCCAACTCGGCCATGAGGTTCTTCTTGGCGTGAAGGCGGCCGGCGGTGTCGATGATCACGACGTCGTCACCACGGGCACGCGCCGACCCGATGGCGTCGAACGCCACAGAGGCCGGGTCCCCCCCCTCCTGCCCCGAGATCACCTTCACCCCGAGCCGATCCCCCCACGTCTCCAGTTGGGCGCCGGCGGCGGCCCGGAATGTGTCTCCAGCGGCGATAACGACTCCGCTGCCTTCGCTCTGGAGTCGGGCGGCCAGCTTGGCGATGGTGGTCGTCTTCCCGGTCCCGTTGACACCCACCACGAGGATCACCGCCGGAGCACCGGCCAGATGCAGCTCGCGGTCCTTGTTGCCGAGCTCCGCCCTCAACTTCGTCGCCAGCACCTGACGTGCCTCTTCCGGCGTTTCGGGGGCGGCCGACCTGACCCCGGCCACCACAGAGGTCGTAGCCTCGAGCCCGACGTCGGCGGCGAGGAGCGCCTCCTCGAGCTCCAGCCAAGTGTGGTCATCCAGACCGGTGCCCCAAGCCTTCCGCAGCGAAGATCCAAGGGCAGTAGCACTCCGCCCGATTCGGGAAGGCCGTTTCGCCTCCACTGCCGGCAGTTGACGATCGGACCGACGCCGGCGACGGACCACCAGGACGATCGCGATCACGACGACGAGCGCGACGATGACGAGGATCAGGGCCCATTCGCTCGTTCCCATTGCTACGCCAAGCTAATTAGACGGCGAGATCGACACCGACCGAGGTCATGTCTTTTCGGACCACCTGGGATGACCCACCCGGCTCCATCGTGACCCCGTACAGCACATCGGCTGCCTCCATCGTTTGCTGTTGATGGGTCACGATCAGCAATTGCGCCCTCTGACGGAATTCGTCGACGATGCGGAGGAAGCGCCGCAGATTGGCATCGTCGAGGGCGGCCTCGACCTCGTCGAGCACGTAGAACGGGCTCGGTCTGGCCTCGAATATGGAGAAGAGAAAGGCGAGAGCCGCAAGACTCCGTTCCCCACCCGAGAGCAGGGTGAGCTGGCTGACTTTCTTGCCCAGTGGTTGCGCCTCGATCATCAACCCCGAATGCGGGTCGTCGGGTTCGGCGAGCCGGATGCGCCCCCTCCCGCCCGGGAAGAGCACCGTGAAGTAGCGCTGATATGCCTCGGCCACCTCGGCGAATGCCTCCCGGAATCGGAGCTCGATCTCATCCTCCAGCGCCCTGATCACCTTCCGAAGCTCCGAGCGTGACGATTCGACATCGCCGAGCTGGTCGACCAGGAAGGTGTGTCGCTCGTCAAGCTCGGTGAACTCGTCGGCCGCCAGTGGGTTGATCGGGCCCAACCGACGAAGCTGAGCCGATCGCTCCTCGAGAACCGCGGGTAGATCGGCGTCGTCTGGATACGGCGGGCGGGGCGCGCCGCGAGCCGCCTCGGCATCGGCATCGGCGTCACGACGGACGCTCTCGATGACGTTCTCCTTCATGAGACGCAACTCGGTCAAACGCACCTGGAGAGCAGCAACCGTCTCACGTGACGCGGCCACCGCGTTTCGTCTCTCGTCCATGTCGGCGTGTGCCCGGGACAGCTCCGCGACGGTGCCCTCGTTCTCGGCGCGGAGACCGGCCTGACGCTCCCGCAAGATTGCAAGCCTGCCTTGGAGGATGTCGACGGCGCGGCGAGCATATCTGTCGACCACATCCAGCCGCTCGACCGCGATAGGGGCCGGGTCGTCGCCATCGACCCGAGCCAGGTCCGCCTCGATCCTCGAAACACGCTCCTCGAGGAGCCGACGACGCTCGGATACGACTCCCAGTGCGGAGGTTGCTTCCTGCCAGTCGGATCGGGCGATCTCCCGATCGGCGGCGATCTGGATGCGTCGGCTCTCCAACTCCTCCCAGACCCGCATCCGGCTGGCTTCTTCCCCTTCGAGGGCCTGGAGACGCCCGGCCAGGTCCGCAATTTGACCCTCTCTGCCGGCCACACCCTCCTCGATCGAGCCAAGGCGCTCCTTGAGACGTGCTCGTTCTCCTTCGAGAGCATCGACCGACTTCTGGAGCCGGCCCATCGCCTCGGCGCGTCCAGCCAGCGTTGTCTCGGCCGACTCGAGCTTCTCCAGCGCTGCCCGCTCCAGGTCACGGCTCTTCTCGAAATCACGCTTGGCGGCAGTGTGGATAGACGATGCCCGGGAAAGATCGGTCTTCGCCTGCTCGGCCGTCGCCCGGGCGGTCTCGAGCATGGCCGGACCGGCGCCATCGGGCTGGGCGATCTGGACGCCGTCTATCGAGATCAAGTCGCCTTCGGGTGTCACCGCCCTCAGAGCGGGATGACGGGCAACCAGCGCGAGCGCGGTGGCCCATCCCTCTACCAGGAGGACGTCGCCGAGGAGGTGGCGGCCCAGGCCGAGATCGGCGCGCGGCCCAAGCAGATCGACCAACGCCTCGACTCCCGATGCCGAAGCTACCTCGGACGCCGGCGCCGACCCGCGGTTCACAGCGGACACGACTGGCACGCCGCCCCCACCCGAGGCTTTCACGACCTCCACCGCGCCCTTCAGCCGATCGACATTTTGGAAGGCGACGGCGTCGGCCCACCGGCCCAGCGCCGCGTCGACTGCTTTCTCGAGACCCGCCGGGATGTCGAGACGCGAGACGAGGGCACCGAGAGCCCCATCCACCTTCTCCACAGTGCGCCTCGCTTCGATGTCGAGGCTGCCGGACAGAGCTGCTTCCAAGGCGTCGACCCTGGCATCGGCGGCCGCCACAGTCAGTCTTGCCGCGGTGATCACCTCCTCTGCGCCGGACCAGGTCTTCTGATCGGACTCCCGTCGTCGGTTTGCCTTCTGATAGCCATCCTGGAGCCCGGACACCTCCTCATCGAGGACACGGATCTCATCGTTGATCCGCGATATCTCACCCGATTCGTCACCGAGCTGGGAGTCCACGACATCGAGCCTGCGCTCGACCGCCTCGACCTCGCGGGTGTCTCGCACACCGGCAGCCTGGAGGACCGACAGCTCGCCACGCACCGCAGCGAGCGCCCCTTCCGGAGACAATGCGTTTTGGGTGGCGATGGCCCGCTCTTCGTCTTCCAGCCGCCTGAATCGAGCCTCCATTGCCTCGGCACTCCCCGTCGCCTCGGTCTCGGATGCGATTACCCCGCTGAGCTCCTCGGCGATCCCACCGAGCTCCTGCAGAAGGTCAGACCGGCGCTCGATCCCGGCCTGCCGCCTGCCGCTGACCGCCCGACTGCGCTCCTGGGCCACAGCACCCAGGCGCCGCAGTCGCTCGATCGTCGTTTCGAGACGGGCCGCGGCCCCGGTGTCGCGATCGAGGTCGACCCCGACCGACGATGCCCGAGCCGTCAACGCCTCGACCGATGCCGTCAACGCGCCCAACAGCGACTCGTCCGACTCGATCTGACCGGTCAGAGTTGCCAGAGTCAGGCCACCGGTCTCCATCTCGGTTTCGTAGGAATCCAGGGCCAGCCCTGCGAGATAGAGGGTGAGATCGCGCACTTCGGATTTCAGGCCCTGATACCGCTCCGCTGCCCGCGCTTGCCGACGGAGCGGTCTCAACTGCCGCTCGATCTCGCCGATGAGGTCCTGAAGCCGGAGCACGTCCTCGTCGGTCCGTTCGAGACGGCGTTCGGCTTTCTCCTTGCGGCGACGGTGCTTGAGGATGCCCGCTGCCTCCTCGATCACGGCGCGATGATCTTCGGGTGAGGCGCTCAGCACCTCGTCGACCTGACCCTGCCCGATGATCACATGTTGATGACGCCCCACGCCGGAGTCACTGAGCAACTCCTGCACATCGAGCAGCCTGCACCCCACTCCGTTGATCTCATAGTCGGACGAGCCGTCCCGGTACAGGCGACGGGTGAGCGCCACCTCGTCGAGATCCAGGGGCAGCCTCCGCTCGGCATTGTCGATGATCAGAGTGGCCTCCGCCCGGTTCAGCGAAGGTCGGGTGGCTGTGCCGGCGAAGACGACGTCCTCCATCTTCCCGGTCCGCAGCGCCTTGGTGGATTGTGTCCCCATCACCCAGGACAGCGCGTCGACCAGGTTGGACTTGCCAGAGCCGTTGGGGCCAACGACCACGGTCACCCCGGGTCGGAACTCGAGTCGGGTCCGGTCGGCGAACGACTTGAAACCGACGAGCTTCAGTGACTTCAAATACACAGTAAACACCTGGCAAATGACACGACTGTGATTACCCGAAGCAGGCTAACAGCGGCTCAGGGCTCAGTCGCTCTTCATCGGATTGGGGTAGATGAAGAAGTCCCGCAAGGTCTGGTCCGGGGCCACCGCGTCCGATTCCACGCCCGCCACCATGGCCGAGGACGGGCCGGCCCAAAGCCACCCCACGAGTCGGTCCACCCCGTCAGGCGGACCCTGGGCAAAGACCTCGACACGGCCGTCGGCGACGTTCCTCACCCAGCCAACGAGACCAAGCGAGCGCGCCATTTGGCGGCAGCTCTGGCGGTATCCGACCTGCTGCACGTGCCCCGAGACAAAGGCATGAGCCGCTTTGATCAAGGCCTCTCCGGCTGACACTCAGGGCAGAAATGGCTCGATCTCGCCCTGATGACGATGCGCTGGATCGGAGTGCCACAGTTGGGGCACGGCAGGTCGGTTCGGCCATACACGCGGAGTCGGTCCAGGTTCTCCCCCGCCCGGCCATCGGGCAACAGATATGCCAGGTCATCGAGACTGGTCCCACCGTTGTCGATGGCATCGCCGAGAACGCTGCGGGTGGCTTGCAGCAGCCGGCCCAATTCGGCCTCGGTCAGATCACCGCCGGGCCGCAACGGGTGGATCCCGGACATGTGCAGCGCCTCGTCGGCGTAGATGTTGCCAAGACCGGAGACGATGACCTGGTCGAGAAGGAGTGCCTTGACGGGGGCGGATCTCCTGGCGAGTGCCTCCGTCAGTTCCTCCGCGGAGGGTGTTGTGTCCCAGGCGTCGGGCCCAATGCGAGCGAACCCCGAGTCCCCGATCTCATCGCTGGTGACGACGGCCACGAAACCGAACGTGCGAGGGTCGATGAAGCGGACCTCGAGACCGTCATCCAGCCGCGCCCGGAAATGAGTGTGCGCAGGCTCGGCCTCGGAAGGGTCGCCGATCGGAGAACCGGCCAGACATTCCCAGGTGGGCGACGAGTGTCTGCCCGTCATCGAGTGGGGCGGCGAGGAACTTCCCCTTTCGGCCGACTCCGAGAACCGTCCGCCCCTGGAGCCGCTCGTCGATCTCCTTGGGGCCACCGGCGTTGTTGCGGGCCGTGCGGGGGTGAGTGGTGCGCACGCTGACCAGTCGGCGCCCCGCCATCGCATCGTCCAGATGACGCCGGGTGATCTCCACTTCTGGCAGCTCGGGCAAGCAAGGCTCCGGGTCGAGGGCTGGTTACCGTACCCGGGCCAATGGAGATAGCCCCCAAGCCGTTTGGTGAGATCCTCGGTGAGGGCATGACGATGCTGGGGAGGGTGTGGAGGCGAATCCTGGCACCCGCCTTCTGGGTTTTCGTCGTCATCGGGGCTATGACGATCGCGGCCTTCGTGCTGACCGGGGCCGACGCCGTCCTTCAGCTGCTACTGAGCGATCCCGCGGCGTTTCAGGCGATGGGTGAGGCTGAGGTCACCGAAGCGGGCCTGCTACTTCTGCAGGCGGGGTCGATCGTGCTCGTCTTCCAACTTCTGGGAACCGGGTTCCTGAACCTCACCGTGCATCGCATCGTGGCGTCGGAGCTCGCCGGCGAGCCCGTGGGCGCAAGAGACGCATCCTCCAAGGCCCTGGCGCGGTTCATCCCACTCATCGTCGCCGGGCTCGTCGCCATCGTCCTGGTCGTCGCGGGCTTGTTCGCCTTGATAATCCCCGGGCTCTGGCTCGCCGGCTCTTTCAGCATGCTGTCCGCAGTCATCGCCCTCGAGGGCTTGGGGCCGATCGAGGCCCTGCAGAGAAGCTTCAGGTTGGTGCGGGGCAGGTGGTGGCCGACGGTCGGGTTCCTGTTGCTCGTAGGGCTCTTCGGCTCGATTGCTGCCCAACTGGTACAGCTCATCGCCCTACCCATCGTCGGCGCCGGCGGGGTCGGCATCGGGGCAGGGCTGGGTTTCGTCGTGCTGGTCGTGGCCCAGGGAGTGGTCGTTGCGGCCATCGCCGTGATGGTGACCCTCTGGTATGTGGATCTCCGAGCGCGGAAGGAGCCGCTGGTCAGCGAGAGTCTGCGATGAGTCTCTCCAGGGCCTGCTCGGCGGCGCCCTGCTCGGCCTCTTTCTTGGATCTGCCGGAGCCCGTTCCTAGCGCCATGCCGTCGACTCCCACGCTGGCGACGAATGTCCGCTCATGGTCGGGGCCGGAGCCGTCGGTCGAGTACTCGGGGCGCTTTCCGTCTCGGGCCAGCACCTCCTGGAGACGGGTCTTGTAGTCCTTGAGCCCGGGGCGTTCCGCTCTCTCCTCGATACGGCTGCCCCAGAGACGCAAGACCAGATCGGTCGCGCTCTCCAGTCCGGAGTCCAGATAGACCGCCCCGATAACGGCCTCGAGCGCGTCGGCCATGATGGAATCCTTGTCCCGACCGCCGGTCCTTTCCTCGGCCACCGTCAGCTCGATGTGATCGCTCAGACCGATGCTTCGAGCTACGTCCGCGAGCACGGGCCTGCTCACCAGGCCGGCCCGGATCTTCGCCAGGTTTCCCTCGGGGAATTCGGAGTAGGAGTTGTACAGATGACCCGTGATCGCCAATTGCAAGACCGCGTCACCGAGGAACTCGAGTCGCTCATTGTCAAGTCTCGAGCCGTCTTCGCTGCTGACAGATCGATGTGTGAGGGCCAGTCTCAGAAGTTCAGGGTCTGAAAAGGCGTATCCGAACTGCTCTTCCAGGGCCATCAGGAGGCGAGACGGCTGGCGAGCCGTCCAGGGAGGTCGTGCTTGGCCCCTTCCGCCGCCATCTCCAGGGCATTGGCGATCGCCACGCGACTCGAAGTTCCGTGAGCGATCACGACAACTCCCTTGACCCCAAGCAGTTGCGCCCCGCCGTAGGTCTCGTAGTCGAGACGACGTCTCACCTCACCGAGGGCCGGCAAGACGGCCTCCTGGACCTCAGCGTCCAGACCCGAAATTGCTTCCAGCGAATACCTGATCATCACTTTGGCCGCACCCTCCATGGTCTTGAGGAAGATGTTCCCGGTGAAACCGTCGGTGACGATGACGTCCGACTTGTCGGCGGCGACGTCGCGGCCCTCGAGGTTCCCTACGAACCGAATTGGCGCCTGTTCCAGAAGGACGTATGCCTCTTTCTCGAGGTCACGGCCCTTGCCCTTCTCCTCGCCGATGTTGAGCAGCCCGACCCGGGGTTCTTTCGTACCGAGCAAGACCTCGGCTGCCACCGAGCCCATGATTGCGAACTGGACGAGCTGCTCAGGCTTCACATCGGGGTTCGCACCCGAGTCGAGGACGATGGTGGGGCTGCCAGGTGTGGGGAAGATGGAGGCGATCGATGGCCGGGCGACACCCTTTATCCGGCCGATGTGGACGGCGGCCGCCGCCATCGCAGCGCCCGTGGAGCCGGCGGACACCATTCCTTCGGCCTGGCCCTCCTCGACGAGTTGGGCCGCCACATTTATCGAGGCGCCAGGTTTCTCACGGAGGGCCCGGGCGGGGTCGTCTCCCATGGCGATCACCTCGGGGGCGTCGACTATGGGCAGGCGGGTGTCGTGTTTGGCAAGCTCGGCTTCGAGTACCTCAGCAACTCCGACGAGAACGACCTCGACCCCGCGGGCGGCGGCATCAACCGCGCCAGAAACTGTCTCGTTGGGGGCCTTGTCGCCCCCCATGGCGTCGAGGGCGATACGGGCCAAGGCTCAGGAAGCCTCGATCACCTCGCGGCCGCCGTAGGTGCCGCACTCGCGACAAGCGCGATGGGGCAACTTCGGCTTACCGCATTGCTCGCAGGCAACGGAGGTCGGACGGGACACCTTCCACGCTGATTTGCGCTGTCTGGTCCGCGAGCGCGACATTTTCTTCTTGGGCACCGCCATGGTGCTCTCCTTGGTCAGGAATCGAACAGATCTTTCAGGGCGGCAAAGGGTGAGTCGGAATCATCCCCGTGACCTCCGCAAGGCTCACTATTCAAGTCGGTTCCACAGGTTGGGCAAAGTCCCAAGCACTCCTTCCTGCACAAGGGCGTGGCCGGCACGGCGAGGGCGAGCTCGTCGTGGGCAGGGCCGGAGACGTCGACCTCGTCCTCGACGATCGCATATCCATCCTCGTCGGGCACCCTGCGGAAGTACTGCCTGACATCGGCCGTGATCGGCCCGTCCCACTCGGTGAGACATCGGGTGCATGTGAAGTGGGCCGTTGCCGTGACGGAGAAATCAGCTTCGACAGCGTCGAGGAGACCGACCACCCGGCCCGAGACGGTCATCGGCCCGTCGACCCGGGAATCGCCGAAATCGAGACTCACCGGGAAGGTGCCCGCGAATGGCCGCTCCTTGCCCGACGATCCGATCAGGTCGCCAACCGGCACCACGAGATCGTGGCTCATCTCAGAGCGGGACGTCGGGCGGCTTGGGACGGGCCTCGTGCAATTCGTCCCGGGCATCTTGGATCTGGTCGAGGATCTGGTTGAGAATCAGCTCGAGACGCTGCAACTTCCGCTCGATCTCGTCTTCGGTCTCGAGCCGAAGACGGCGGGCCTCCCCTTCGGCTCGTCGTACCAGGATGTTCGCCTCTTCCACGGCCTCGGCCATGATGTTCGAGTCCGAGACCAGGCCGTCAGCCTCCTTGCGAGCACGATCGACGATCTCGCGAGCCTTTTCGTTGGTGCGGGCGATGAACGCCTCACGCTCGCGCACCATCCACCTCGCCGCGCGCAACTCGTCAGGGAGGTCGGCGCGGATCTTCTCCAGCATCCCGAGGAACTGCTCCCTGTCGACCATGGCATTGCCGGACAAGGGGACGTTCTTCGCTTCGTGCAGGTAGACGATCAGATCGTCGACCGTGTCCTGGAGGTCACTCAGTTCGGCCCGGTTCTCCTGCTCGACCGGTTCGGCGGCCTCGGCTAGCGGGGCTTCCCGCTCGTCGGTCATGTCAGACGCTCCTGGAGGGCTTTCTCGACCGCACTTGGTACCAGACCTTCGATCGATCCGCCCAGTTTGGCGACTTCCTTCACCAGGGACGACGAGATGAAACTCCAATCCGACTTGGTCGCCATGAACACAGTCTCCATCCCGGTGAGCTGTCTGTTCATCTGGGACATCTGCACCTCGTATTCGTAGTCGTCGACGGTGCGCAGGCCCTTGACGACCACATCGGCGCCCACTTCGGCGGCGTACTCGACCAGGAGACCCGAGAAGGAACCCATCTCCGCCCGCCCACCGAAGAGCTCCTCCAGCAACGACAGACGCTCCTCTATCGAGAAGAGCGACTCTTTGGATGGATTGTCCACGACAGCGACCACCACCTTGTCGAACGCTGAGATGGCGCGTTCGATCACGTCTACATGCCCATTGGTAGGGGGATCAAAACTTCCGGGGCAGAGTGCGGTGGTCATTCAGTTTCTGCTTCCTTTTCGTACCTGACGATTCTGGTATCCCCGTACCGCCTGTCGGTGGCGACGCTCCAGTTTGGCGGCGCTTCCGGGACTGTGTCGGTGTGACGTCTGGAAAGAATCACTTCGGCCCGGGTACCCAGCAGCCGATCGAGTGCGTTCAGATCGGTGGCCAGAACGGATGATGCCATGTCCCAGGGCGGGTCGATGAACACCAGGTCGTACCCGCCATTGGACCGCTCCAGGAACTCGCTGACCTTTGACGTCACCAGAGTGCCACCGAGTCCCACCCCGCTGATGTTCTTTCTCAGGGCCTCGAGTGCCCGGTTGCCGCTCTCGACGAACGTGGCGGTGGCGGCACCTCGGGATAGCGCCTCGAGCCCGAACGACCCAGACCCGGCGTAGAGGTCCAGCACGACGGCTTCCTCCACCCAGCCGCCGACCATCGAGAACACCGCCTCGCGTGCCCGGTCGGTGACCGGCCTGGTGGCAGGGGTGTCGGGGGCGACCAGCCGTCTGCCCTTTGCTTTGCCACTGATGATTCGCATCGCTCAGCTCTTGAACAGCCAGTCGACGGATTCGCCGAGCATCGCGCGCACCTCTTCGGCCAGCTCGGGATGATCGGTCAGCCCCGGATCCCGGTCGACGATAGCGAAGGCGTCGTTGCGGGCTGCGGTCAGGAGATCGAGGTCCCGGAGCAAGTCGGCGAGCTTCAAGTCTGCAACCCCGGATTGTCTTGCCCCGAACACCGTCCCCTGACCCCTGATCCTCAGGTCTTCCTGCGCCAGGACGAACCCGTCCGTTGTGGCGGCCATCGCGGCCAGCCGCTCCCCGGCATCCTCACTGGCGGCGTCGGCGATGAGCAGGCAGAGCCCGGGGTCCATTCCGCGGCCCACCCTGCCCCGCAGCTGATGCAGCTGGCTCAGACCGAAGCGGTCGGCATCCTCGATCACCATCACGGTGGCGTTGGGTATGTCGATCCCCACCTCGATGACCGTCGTCGCAACCAGCACATCGATCTCGCCGGCACGGAATGCCGACATCACCGCCTCCTTGTCCACAGGTCGGAGCTGGCCATGGATGAGACCGACTCGTAGATCCGGCATCAGGGCCGAGAGGCGCATGTGCTCCGCCGTGGCCGAGGCCGCCTCGACCTTGGGGCTGTCCTCGACGAGGGGGCATACGACGAAAGCCTGCCGCCCGGCCCCGACTTCTTCCTCGATTCGCTTCCATGCCTGGGCCTCCTCCAATCTCGAGAGGACCTTGGTCTCGACCGGGGTGCGGCCTGGGGGCATCTCGTCGATGATCGATACGTCGAGATCCCCGTAGAGGGTCATGGACAGTGTCCGCGGGATTGGTGTGGCAGTCATGATCAGCAAATCGGGGTCGATCTCATCGGCCTTCTCCTTCAGCATGACCCGCTGCGACACCCCGAACCGGTGCTGCTCGTCCACCACGGCGACACCGAGCCGATGGAACCGGACCCCTTCCTGAATGAGCGCGTGGGTCCCGACCAGGATGTCGACTTGTCCAGAGGCGATGTCCGCGAGCAGGTCAGCACGACTGATATCGGCCCGGTAATTGGCGGTGGCAGTCGAACCCGTGAGGATCCCGATGTGCACGGCCGGCCCATCCGAACCGAAGAGGCTGTCCATGCCCAAATCGCTGGGAGCCGCGAACGGCTCCGGAGACAGCCCGGCCTGGGCGAGAAGCCCGGTGACACCGAGGTAATGCTGCACGGCGAGAACCTCGGTCGGCGCCATGATCGCCCCCTGCCAACCCCCCTCCACTCCGCTGAGGAGAGCGGCCACAGCAACCACCGTCTTTCCCGAGCCGACCTCCCCTTGAAGGAGACGATGCATCGGATGCGGCTCCCGGAGGTCGGTGTCGATCTCGTCCAACACTCTCCTCTGTGCGCCGGTCAGCTCGTAGGGCAACCCTGCGATGAATCGGTCCGCCAATTCCCCGCTCGGGGTGTGTGCAAATCCGGTGGCATCCTCCATCTGACGACGCTTCTGAAGGGCAAGCGACAGCTCGAGCCGGAAGAACTCGTCGTAGACCAGGCGATCCCGCGCCGGTTCGACCCGATCCAACGATTCGGGGAAGTGAATGTCGTTGAATGCCTGATCACGTCCGATCAGGCCCTTCCTCGCCAGCATCTCGGCAGGGACCGGGTCGGGAATGGGCCCGGCCCGGTTCAACGCGCTGCGCACGGCGCGCAGGATCACCCACGGCTTCAACGACCCCACCTGAGGATGGACGGGCACTATGCGGCCCGTGACGATCGATTCATCGTCGTCCCCGAGCACCTCCACGACCGGGCTCGCCATCTGCAGCCTCCCGTTGCGTGACGTGACTTTCCCGGAGAAGGCTGCCTCGGTGCCCACCGGGAGACTCTTTTGGCGAAATGGCTGGTTGAACCAGATCACATTGAGCGACGCCGTCTCGTCGGCGACAGTCGCCTCGGTGATCGACAGCTTCTTCGGGCGTCGCGTGTTGATCTTCTTGACCTCGGCGATGATGGTCACTTCGGAGTCGAGGGGGACGCGATCCAGTCTCGGCTTGTCGCGGCGGTCGATATAGGTCCTGGGGACGTGATGGAGGAGGTCGGCGACAGTGACGATCCCCGCTTTGACCAACGGCGCGGAATTCTTCGGCCCAAGCCACTTGATCTCCGACACCGGCACCTCGGCCAGTCGACTCAGCGTGGCCATTTGTGTTGGCTGGTAACGGTCTTCGTCACCAGGCAAACGGTACCGGCGGACTGTGACTTGACCCGGATCACAGCTATCCTTTGACACGGTCGTGACGGGCCGCACACCCGTCTACCCTTCCAGACCACTCCAGGAGTCTTCGAGATGTCTTATCGCTGTGAGATCTGCGGCAAGGAACCGAGCTACGGGAAAACCGTGAGCTTCTCCCACAAGCGGAACAATCGCCGTTGGTTGCCCAACATCCAGAAGGTGCGGGTTCGCCACGGATCGAACACCCGCCGCGCCCGGGTGTGCACCTCGTGCATCCGAGCGGGCAAGATCGAGAAGGCCTGAGCATGCCGCAGGGCGTGGTCAAGACCTACGACCCTGTGACCGGAGCCGGCATCGTGGTCCGCGACGACGACCGGTCCGAGGTGTATCTCCGTCCCGGGTCCCTCAAGGGGTCGATCTTCCGCACGTTGCGCCAGGGCCAACGTCTCGTATTCGAGACCGTCGAGGAAGACGGCAGCGTGTTCGTCTCTTCTGTCGGAGTTGGGCAGGAGGGCTATTAGCCCTAGAACCGATAGCGTGTCTGGCTGTATGGCTCTCCCTTGCCAAACGCAAGGACCTTGGTCGGCGTCACACCGAACACGAGAGCCGTGGCCCGGGTACTCGGATCTCCTTCATTCCCAGCGACCGCCGGATCCCGAAATCCCCCGTCGACCACATCGAAGGGCCAGTCGAGCTTCGACATCCACATCTCGGCCAGCCTCCTCAGCATGTGCTCGTCCGTGAGCCTGACGGCTCTCCCTTCGATGACCACATCCAACCCCGATCGGAACTCGTTGCAGCCCGTCGTCAGCACACAGAGAGCATTCGCCTCGATGTTCCTCGTCTTCTGCTCGTCGGGACCGGTGCAGAAGTGCAGAGATCCGTCCAGCCACATCGCCGGCAACGGTGTCACATGAGGCCGGCCATCACCCCGGACCGTGGATAGCCAGAAGATCTCCGCCTCCTCGATCACCTCGACCACCCTGGTCCACGGAAGCGGTTCGGCGCCCTCGCTGCTGAAGCGCTGGTCGAGCTCGATCTGTGGTCCCGATTCCGCCATGACGGCGTCTTACCCCGCACGCACCACGCAAAACGCAATCAACTAGGGTCACGCCGACCCGAGACCCTAAGGAGGCTCATTTGGTCCAGGCCTATGTCCTGATCCAGACCGAGGTCGGCAAGGCCGCCCTGGTCGCAGAGGAAGTGCGCGAGATCCCCGGTGTGGATTCTGCCGACGACGTGACTGGCCCTTATGACGTGATCGTCAAGGCCACCAGCGACGACGTCGACTCCCTGGGGAAGCTGGTCGTGGCCAAGATCCAGGCCATCGATGGGATCACCCGTACCCTCACCTGCCCGGTGGTGCACCTCTGATCCGGAGAAGAGCCAACTGAGAAAGGACCGGCAACCGCCGGTCCTTTCTGGTTAGCCCAGTTTCGAGGCGATGGTGCCTGCGTTTCGCAGCGCCGTCCCATCACTCCCCGCCACCGAGAACACCCTCACCGGCCCGCTCCGGGCCTCGTCCACCATGTCGCGGAAAAGCTGCTCACGCCCGATAGGCGGGTCGATCCACAGATACGCTCCCATCGAGCCAGGGATGGTGTTCACCTCGTTTACGACGATCTCGCCGTCCCGCTCCAGATAGTCGATCCGGGCAATCCCCCTCAGCCCGGCCACCTCGGTCACTCGCACCGAAAGACGACGGATCTCGTCCTCCAGCGGATCATCGAGTACTGCAGGCAGTTCCCGGCCGGCGCTCACCTCGCCACCCCAAGCGAGATACTTCTGGTGATAGGAGTAGATCCCATCGGACGCCCGGGCCGGCGCCTCGATGGCCGACAACTCCCATTTGGGATATATGCGCACCGCCACCTGAAG
The DNA here is from genome assembly GCA_963734115.1 of uncultured Acidobacteriota bacterium. GTDB lineage: Bacteria > Actinomycetota > Acidimicrobiia > Spongiisociales > ZC4RG35 > JARDZU01. Next base: position 203,360 of record CAVTFV010000008.1, on the reverse strand, counting down.
GTCCCTGCTGGCGGCGAGGAATGGCTCGACCACCGCACCCTGGTCGAGAAAGGTCGAGCGTCTCTTCAGGGCGAGAACCGTGGCCCAGTCCTCGGCCACCTCGATGCCGATCGAGGACCCCCCGAAGCGGGGCTTGACGATGAAGGGCCCGTCGAACGAGGGAGCGGGCTCCTCGCCAGTAGCGACCATCACACGGGGCAGGGTGGGCAGGCCGGCTGCCGCCATCGCCGCCCCGAAGGCCAGCTTGTCCATGCCCAAGGCCGAGGCGGCCTGACCCGGCCCGCTGTAACGAAGACCGACGAGGTCGAGAAGACCCTGCAGCGTGCCGTCCTCTCCGGGGCCGCCATGACAGGCGATGACCACGACGTCGATGTCCAGCGGGCGCTTCTTGAGGATGAGACCCTGACCGGGCGCAGCGACGAAGGCCAGCTCACGAGACCGACGGGGCACGCCGTCAGCGAATTCCGCCGCCTCCAGATCCGAATCAACCTCGAACCAGTCCCCCGTCTTCGACCAGTACACGGCGTGGACGTCGCCGAGGGCGCGGGTGACCTGGAGACCGGTGAGGATCGAGATGTCATGCTCGTCGGAGGGGCCGCCGAAGATGACCGCCGGCTTAGCCATTCCGCCTCCTCAGGGATAGTGGTCGGGAAGATCGTTCTCGTACAGGACGGCGTCTCCGGGTCCCAGATTCTGTCGTACCCAATCCACCGCCTCCTCGCGGGAGGTGACGACGGTAACCGAGGCCCCGCCCTTCGCGGAACCTTCCATCAACGCATCCCGATTGGTCCGCCCGACGATGAGCAGGTGGTCGGCCAGGGCCGCCGATTCGGCGGCAAAGGCCAGGTTCTGATCGAACTGATCGGGTCCCATCTCGACCATCCCGGGCGTCACCACCACCTTTCGCCCACCGTCCCCCATGCGGCTCAACAACCCAAGAGCAACTCTGGCCCCGGCCGGGTTCGAATTGAAGGTGTCGTCGATGACCGAGAACCCGCGCTCAGAATTCGACACCGTCTGCCGATGCTCGGGGCGGGGAAGCCCGTCCAGCCGGAACGCCATATCGCCAGGCTCCAAACCGAGAGCGAGGCCGACCCCGATTGCCACAGCCAGATTCACCGGGAAGACGTTCTCCGGTGCTTTCCCCACGTCGATGCCGTCGATCCGGATCCGACCCTCCTGGATCGTCACCCGGGCGTTCGAGCCATCGCCCGACACGGTGATGACGTCCATCGTGCCCGCCCGCTCGGAAGCGAGACCGGCCAGAAGTGGGTGATCGACGGCGATGACACCAATCGAGGCCCTGTCGAGGATCTCGGACTTGGCGGCCACGATTCGCTCCAGGGTGCGAAAACGCTCGAGATGTACCGGGCCGATGGAGACCATCGCCGCGACGTCGGGCGGGATCCAACGTGTGAGATCCTCGATCTCCCCTGGCCCATACGTGCCCATCTCGGCCACGAACACCTGGGTGCCCGGAACGAGATGCTCGTTGATGGCCCGGGCCAGACCCATCCGGTTGTTGAACGAAGCCGGGCTGGCCACGGTCTTGAACGACCCTGCGAGCAGGTGCGCCGTGTATTGCTTGGTGGTCGTCTTGCCATACGAGCCCGTGATGGCGACGACCTTCGCTCCTGAGGAGGCGAGACGGGCAGACGCCTGATCGACCCATCGATTGCCCAAAATCCGCTCCATCGGCCCGAGGACGAGGAGTGCGATGTCGATCAATGCCGGCAAGAGGAAGAGACCGAGAGCTATGAAGAACCCGGAGTCGATGGCGGCGCCTGCCAGATACACAGCGAGCATCAGAATCCCGGCAACGATTGCTACCCGACGCAGCCTCGCAGTCCAGGCCAGGGGCGAAGTTCGGCCACGGACCGACAGGCCGATGGGGCCCAACTGAGCCACCGGGACGAGGAAAGCCCACCACACACTCCACCACGACCCGACGAGCCCCGCCACCATCAAGGTCAGAAGCGCGATATTCGCCGTGCCGGAGGTCCACCAGCGGCCGGCGAACGTCGCCACCGACCCCGCCAGGTAATGCTCGCGTTGTGCCACGCGCAGCCAACGCAGCCCTGCCGGGATCGAGGCCAGCAGACACGCCCCAACCAGTGCCGGTATCAAGAGCCCAGCTCCTCGGCGATCACTCTGGAGATCGCCTCCGGCGCCTGGGTCGGGACGAAATGGCCTACCCCGGGTAGCACTTCGAGCTCGGCAGTGCCACCTGCCTGTCTGATGATGCGGAGTGCCGCTTCCGCCACAGCCACCGGTACTTCAGTGTCATTCTCTCCCCAGAGAAGCAACGTCCGATTCCGCAGCTGCCTCAGTTGGGGCTCATAGCCCTCGTTGACAACCTTGACCAGGATGTCGCGCATCACCCCACTCGCCGACCGGTAGTCGTCTGAGCCACGACTCCGCCGGATCTCCTCCATTCGTTCGTCCGAGACGAGGTGGGCCCGATTGAGAAAACGGAGCACCCGATAGCCAACGGAGGGCTTCTTTCCCGGCCCGAGTCGAAGCAAGGGGGATCCGGTTATGACCACGGAACCGACTAGGTCGGGGTTGGCAGCGGCCAGACAAACGGCGATCCGACCCCCGAAAGAATGGCCGACCACGACGGGTGGTGTGTCGAATGTCTCTAGAACCGGGGCGACGAGCGCCGCATAACCCTCCGCTCCCAGGACCTCTGTCGGCGCGGGCGTTGCCCCAAAACCGGGGAGATCGACCGCCACAGCGTCGAATCCTGCCAGTGACGGGGCAAAATCGCTGCCGCGGCGGCCCCAACCATGAAGCGCCAGCACCTGCGGCGGGCCGTCACCGAAAGTCTCTGCGAACAATGCGCCGTCGGCAAGGGCGCGCAAAGCCACGTATCTAGTCCTCGTTCGGAAATGCCGAGAATACAGTCGGAAGGCTTGCATTCAGTGACATGGACGGGATGACACCAACGACGCATCAGGCGATGGCCCGTTTCCGGGCCTCCCTGCTTCGACGCGCCTCCGCCGTGGCCTGGGTGGTCCTGATCATCATCGCCGCCCAGGCGGTCCGTCAGCAGGTATTCACACAGCCCGGCTTCTGGATCCCGATGGCCGGTTTGGCCGCGATGCTGGTCGTCTCCACCGCCACTCGATGGGATCGGCCCATGGCCACCCGCTACGCGCCGTGGATCGCCGTGGCGTGGCTGACGGGGCTGATCCTCGGCATCACGGCTTTCGCCTTGATCGATCCGCTCGAGGCGACGGCCACCCCAATCCTCTACGGCATTGCCGCCGTCTCCGGCCTGCTGCTGACCTGGTGGGCCCATGCGTTCATGACCGTCCTGATCGGGTTGGCGATCTCGTTCATCGCCTACGAGGCAGGGACGGTCGCGATCGCCGATCTGGTGGCTCCTGTGCTGACCGTGGCCGTGGTCTCTGCCGCCACTGCGTTGGTCGGTCTCGAGTTCGAGCGCGAGGCCGTTCGATCGGCGTCACGTGAGACCCAGATCGACCAGCAACGTCTCGACTTCGAGCGTCTCTACGAGGTGAGCGCCACCCTGGCCCGAGCCGAGTCCCTGGCCGAGATCGTGCCGCATCTGGTGGGGACGATCTGCAAGTACCTGGATGCCCAAGTCGGCGTGGTCCTCCTCTACAACCCCGAGCGCCACCGGCTCGAGGTGATGAGCCCGATCTGGGTGAACGGTTATCCACTGGAGACCGATCCCATCGTTCTCGACGTCGCCTCGCCCGCCATCGTGGCTCAGGTGTACCGGTCAGGTCGCCCTTTCTTCGTCAGGGACATCGACGTCGATACCGACGCCCACGTCCTCCTCAAGGAGCTGGGACTGCGTCAGGCATTGGTGGCTCCATTGAAGGTAGAGAACCTGAGGGTCGGGGCCATCATCGTCGGCGACCCATACGTGGGCAGCTTCAACGAGGACCAGCTCGACCAGCTCGGCTCATTGGCGGCTCCGGCCGGCCTCGTGTTGTCCCAGATCGGGCGTTATGAGGCGCAGGCTGAGATGACGAAACGTCTGGAAGAGGTGGCCCAGATGAAGACGGACTTCGTCTCCACCGTCAGCCACGAGCTGCGCACGCCGCTCACCTCGATCATCGGATCGCTCGACACCGTCAACCGGCCCGAACTCGCCCCGACTCAGGCCGCCGCACAGCAGATGCTCGCCACGGCCCGTCGTCAGGCGGGCCGGCTCCAGCGGCTCATCGACGACCTGCTCGTCGTCTCCCGCATCGACCGGGGCGCCATTCCGGTACATCTCGAGCAGGTGCCGCTCAAGCTTGCGTTCGAGGAAGTGAACCGGGTCGTGTCGATCGAGCCGACCTTCACGATCGAGCCCCCGGACCTCACCGTCGAGGCCGACCGCGATCATCTCACCCGGATCCTGATCAACCTGGTCGAGAACGCAGCCAAATACGCCGTGGGCAGCGCGGTCGAGCTCTATGCCTGGGAGCGTCCCAACAAGGCGGTGATCGCGGTCGTCGACCACGGGCCCGGCATCCCCGACGAGGAAAGAGAGCGGGTCTTCGAGCGGTTCACCCAGATCGACCAATCCGACACGCGGTCCAAGGGCGGGACAGGGCTTGGTCTTTCGATCGTCAAGAGCCTCGCCGAGGTCATGTACGGGGCGGTGCGAGTGGAGGCCACCGAGGGCGGAGGCGCAACCTTCGTCGTCGAACTGCCACTGGCGCCGGCCCTGCAGAAGGCACAGAGCGGCTAGTCGCTGCGTTCGCCCCCCGAGGCGATGGCGTGAAACCCACCATCGACGTGGACGACCTCGCCGGAGGTCATCGGCGCCCAGTCGCTGAGGAGAACACACACCATCCGGGCCACCGGGTCGGGGTTTGAGCCGTCCCAGGAGAGGGGGGCCCGTTCCTTCCAAACCCGGTCGAAGGCATCGAAGCCCGGGATCGACTTGGCGGCGACCGTGCTGAGAGGCCCTGCCGAGACCGCGTTGACCCTGATGCCCTTCGGCCCCAGGTCACGTGCCAGATATCTGGTGACACTCTGCAGGGCAGATTTGGCCACGCCCATCCAGTCGTATGCCGGCCAGGCCTGCGAATTGTCGAAATCGAGTGTGACCAGTGCCCCACCCTCCGTCATCAGGGGAAGGAGGGCGACTGCCAGCGTCTTGTACGAGAAGGCAGAAGTCATGAATGCGGTCTGTGCCGATTCGGGCGGCGTGTTGAGGAAGTTTCCCCCCAATGCGTCTTCGGGAGCGAATGCAATGGCATGGAGAGCCCCGTCCACCCGCCCCCAGCGCTCCCCAAGATCCGAGACCAGTGACGAGACCTGATCGGCGTCATTGATGTCGAGCTCCAGCACCGCGCACGGCTCGGGCAGCCGCTGCACCGATCGCTCCGTCAAACGGAGACCACGACCGAAACCGGTGGCGACGATATCGGCGCCCTCCTCCTGGGCGATCCTGGCCACGTGCCAGGCGATCGAGTCATCGGTCAGGACCCCGGTAATGAGGAGTTTCTTGTTCTCCAGCAGCATCGCCATCTCCTTAGAAATTGCCGCCAAATGTGAGGATCCCCCTGATGGCGAGCCCCATTGTGAAAAGAAGCAGCAGCCCGTAGTAGAAGGCCGGTCGTTTGCGGAACTGGGCCCGATATATGTAGGCGAAGGAGAAGGTCACCGCGATTACGACACCGTAGAAGACGTGCTGGTTACCCGGATCGATTCCGCCATTGGCCACGATCACGCCGATCACGATCTGGAGGAGGAGGGCCGAGATCGCCAACCCGACTCCGTAGTAGAACGCCGTCGGCGGGGGCTCGCGACGTCTGATCAGGATCCCCCAGAGCCCCACGATCCCGCTGATACCGGCCGCGATGTATCCCCAGTTGGTGTGGAAATCGCTCAACAAAATGAGCATAGGGACCGGTGCAAATGGCCTGGGGACATCTGTACAATTGTCTTAGGAGGCTGGTGAATGTTCGAGGCGGTTGAGTTCACAGAGATCCGCGGAAGTGACGAGCCCGATCAGCGGGTGATCGGCACCTTCCCGGACGAGATCGGTGCGGTAGAGGCAGTCCGATCGGCCAAGACAGAGTTCGTCGAGTCCGGATCGGAGGATTTCGCCTGGTGGGTGGTCCGCCAACCGGGGGCCACACTGGCGCAGTTCATCTCCGATTCGAAGAGCGACAAGGAATTCGTCGTCGATCTGACAACGGGCGAGCTGATAGAAGTCTGAAGCCGGGCCATCCAGCCATCCCTACGCTTGTTGGGTGGCTGAAGCTCTTTCAGACACGGCGCGGGTGCGCACTGCAGAGGTGATCGCCGCCGCCTGTCTGGCGACCGATCTCGGGATGGGCTTTCCCTTCGAGCACGGGCTTCATGCCACTCTCGTTACCTGCAGACTCGCCGATCTGCTGGCCGTCGACCCCCGGACTAGGGCCGAGGCGTTCTATGTCAGCCTCCTGATGTACTCGGGCTGCACCACCGACTCCGACCTCCACCTCGCCATCTTCGGCGGGAGCTTGTCCGAGCACATGACGCCCCGACAGTTTGGATCCACTGCCGAGAGCCTGGGAGGGGTGATGCGAGCATTGCCGGACCCCGAATCGGGCCTGGTGAGCAGTGGCCTCGAGATCGCGGCCCGCTTTCCGAAGGCAGCAAGCTTCCGCCGCGCCCACTTCACCGCCCTGTGTGAGGTGGCAGAGATGTTGTCGGAACGTCTCGGCCTTCCACCTTCGATCAATGGCATCTTCGGCGACCTCACCGAGCGTTGGGATGGCAAGGGAGTCCTGCGCCGGAAAGCCGGAGACGAAATCCCCATGGCGCTCAGGATCGTGACCGTGGCACGCGATGCCGCCTATCAGGCAATGATCGGCGGTGAGGAGCATGCGGCCCGCGTAGTCCGGGAGAGGGCCGGCCACGCCTTCGACCCCGAGGTGGCCGACGTTTTCTCTAGCAACGCGTCAGACGCACTCACGACGGGTCATGACACCTCGACGGTATGGACATCCGTGCTCGAAGCGGAGCCACAACCCCACCTCACCCTCGACGCCGATGGCCTCGATCGAGCCCTCGCCGCCCTGGGCGATTTCGCCGATCTGGTCTCGCCGTCATTGGCCGGGCACTCATCGGGGGTTGCTCGATTGGCCGGCGACGCGGCGATCCTCATCGGAATGTCACCGGCGGAGGTCAGCGTTCTCCGAAGGGCAGCCCTGATCCACGACATCGGCAGGGTTGCGATCCATCCCCGTATCTGGCAGAAGAAAGGGTCGCTCACGGCCGACGAGTGGGAACAGGTGCGGCTCCACGCCTATCACACCGAGCGGGTCTTCAGCAGATCTCCTCTTCTCGAATCGGTTGCGACCGTCGCATGTCGTCATCACGAGCGCGTGGACGGATCGGGATATCACCGGGGCATCGGCGCCACGTCGCTCGATCCGAGTACCCGCCTGCTCGCAGCCAGCGACGTGTTCCATGCCATGACGGAACCACGGGACCATCGCCCGGCGATGGCTCCGGCGGAGGCGCGCGACCTCCTCCTCGAGGAAGTGTCCACCGGTCGACAAGACGGTGAGATGGCCGCCGCAGTGTTGCGCGCCGCCGGTCAACAATCGCCTCCGATCGAGCGTCCCGCCGGCCTCACCGAGCGGGAGATGCAGGTGATCGGGCTCCTGGCGCGGGGTCTGCAGACCAAGCAGGTGGCGCGCGCCCTCGATATCTCGGTCAAGACGGCCGACCGGCACATCCAGAATGCGTACCGCAAGATCGGTGTCTCCACCCGGGCCGCGGCCACGCTCTACGCCAGCGAGCACGGGCTCGTTCAATGGGGAGAACTCCCGATTTCATCCTGAAGACACCGGTCGTACGGTCGATGCATGGCGACAAGGCATCGACTGACTTCGGCGACATTTCTCAGCCTCGCACTGTCGATCGCCGTTGTCGCCACTTCGGCTCCCACTGACTCAAGCCTTGGAAACTGGCCGTGGCTTCTCACCGGGCTGCAGGTACTCGCCCTCTGGTCGGCGGGACGCGGGCGGTGGTGGGGATGGCTGCTGGGTGGAGCGGTCCAGCCGGTGTGGATCGCCTATGCCCTGGTCACCGGTCAGCTCGGATTCGTGCCGGGGTGTCTGGTTTCGGCCTGGGTGCAGACCGCCAGCTACATGCGACAGACAAGTGAAGGAGTAGATCATGATCGATCACGAGCGAATCCCGACCGTCGTCATTGGTGGTGGCCAGGCCGGGCTATCGGTTGGATATCACCTGCAACGGCTCGGAGTGCCATTCGTCATCCTCGACGCCGAGGCGCGAATCGGTGGCGCCTGGCGGAACCGGTGGGACTCGCTCCGTCTGTTCACTCCGGCCCGGTATGACGGCCTCGACGGCAAGCCTTTCCCCGCTCCCCGCCATTCGTTTCCCACCAAGGACGAGATGGCCGACTATCTCGAGGAGTACGCCACCGAACTCGGGCTCCCGGTGAGGAGCGGGCAGCGGGTGACGAGCCTTTCGAAAGTGGATGACAGCTTCGTGATCGAGACGGATGACTCGCGGTACGACGCGGACAACGTGGTGGTCGCCATGTCCAGCTGGCAGGTGCCCCAGGTGCCACGGTTCGCCACCGACCTGAGACCGGAGATCACCCAGATCCATAGCATCGACTACCACAACCCGTCCCAATTGCGAGAAGGGCCGGTTCTGGTGGCTGGGGCGGGCAACTCGGGAGCGGAGCTAGCGATGGAAGCAGCACGAAGCCATGAGACAGTGCTCGCCGGGCCCGACACCGGGCACGTCCCATTCCACCTCGAGAGCAGGGTCGGGCGGCTGATGGTCCCGATCGTGCTCCGGTTCCTGTTCCATCGTGTCCTCACCATGGGCACCCCGATCGGTCGGCGAGCGCTGCCCAAGATGAGCGCCAAAGGGCAACCGCTGGTGCGGACCAAGCCCCGGGACCTGGTCGATGCAGGGGTCGAGCGTGCCCCGCGGGTCATCGGTGCCGAGGACGGCTGGCCGGTGCTCGAGGATGGTCGTGTGCTTCATCCGGCCACCGTCATCTGGTGCGCCGGGTTCGACCCCGGGTTCTCCTGGATCCACCTACCCGTGTTCGAGGATGGTCACGTCAAACACACGCGTGGTGTGGTCGATGAAGTCCCTGGTCTGTACTTCGTCGGGCTAAAGGGCCTGTACGCGGTCTCGTCGGCCGAGGTGCACGGGGTGGGACGAGATGCTGAGCGAGTGGCAAAGCTGATTTGGGGCTCTGTCTCGACTCATGAGGCGCCGGCCCCATCCACGGCGGGCCCGTGAGAGCGCATCAGGTTCTGGTAGTTGGAGGAGGGCTGGCAGGCCTGAGCGTGGGCATCGCGTTGGCACGTGCCGGCTCGGACGTCGCGATCATCGAGAAGGCCGACCAGTGGAGCGACGTCGGAGCTGGCATGTATCTGCCGGGAAACGCGCATCGCGCCTTGGAGTACTTGGGCGTCGGCACCGTCGTCCGTGATCGCAGCTTCGGTGTGAAGCATCAGGTCTTCAGAGACCACATGGGGCGTGACCTGACCGAGGTCGACTTGGAGGAGGCATGGGGAGGCGTGGGGCCGTGCCTGGCCCTCACGCGCTCCGAGTTGCATGGCGCATTACGCGAGGCGGCAGACGACATCGACCTTCGTATGGGTGTCGAGGTCGCGCGGATTGATCAGAGCGGAAACGCGGTGACGGTCGAATTCACCGATGGCAGCGATGGGGACTTCGACTTGATGGTCGGGGCCGATGGCATCAGGTCGTCTGTCCGCCGCCAAATGCCAGGTCACGCCGATCCAAGTCCGGTGGGCCAGGTGAGCTGGCGCTTCATCGCCGACTACTCCGACGATCTCAGAGACTGGATCGTCATGCTGGGGGGTGCGAGGACGTTCCTAGCGGTGCCCGTGGGGGACGGCCGTGTCTACTGCTATCTCGACCTTTCGACCGAGAATGTTGAGGATCCCACCGGCGGCAACCCACGTCGCCTCATCGATCTGTTTGGCGATTTCGCTGGTCCTGCCAGCGAACTCATCGAGGCGGCGGAGAGGGGCTCCACCTACTTCGGGGCCATCGAAGAAGTGGCCACGGACGACTGGGTGGACGGTCGCGTGGTCCTGGTGGGTGATGCGGCGCATGCCACCTCACCGAACATGGCACAGGGAGCTGCAATGGCCTTCGAGGACGCCGCCGTGCTGGCACAGTGCCTCACAGATCGGAGGACTGTGGAGGACACGTTGGCAGCGTACGTCGCCCGGCGAGGGCCCCGAATTCGATGGGTCCGGGAACAGACCCATCGCCGAGACAGGATCAGGTCGCTGCCGGCGCCGGTCCGCAATCTCTCACTGCGGCTGGCGGGCGAGCGAATCTACCGCTCCAACTATGAGCCGCTCATGAGCGAGCCGTGAGCTAGCCGTCCTCCATCAGCAGGTCGGCGTACTCGTTCCTGACCACCTTCTTGTCGAACTTGCCGGTCCCTGTCTTCGGGATCTGGTCGATGAAGAGGATCTTGTCGGGAAGCCACCACTTGGCGACCCGCTCCTCGAGGAACGCCAGCAGATCGGTCTCCGAGACCTCAGCGCCCTCCCGCGGGACGACGAAGGCCACCGGTCGCTCTTGCCACTTAAGGTGTTTCAAGCCGACGACCGTCGCTTCGGTGACATCGGGATGAGCCATCAGCGCGTTCTCCAGATCGATCGAAGAGATCCATTCCCCGCCGGACTTGATCACGTCCTTGGCCCGATCGGTGATCTTGATGTAGCCCTCGGGGGTGATCTTGCACACGTCACCTGTGCGGAGCCATCCGTCCTCGAACGACTGAGCGGAACGGGTGTCCCTGAAGTATTCGGCGGCGATCCACGGGCCCCGAATCAGCAGCTCTCCGAAGGCCTCCCCATCGTGGGGAAGCTCCTCCCCGATCTCATCCACGATCTTGACCTGGAGCCCGGCGACCGGAATGCCGGCGGTCTCCAGGAAGTCGAGCTGCCGGTCCAGGTCCCACTCCTCCATCTCGGGCTTGAGCAGGCTGGTCGAGGCGACCGGGTTGGTCTCGGTCATTCCCCACCCCTGCACCACCCGAATCCCCTTCTCGGTCCAGTACCACTCGATCATGGCCCTGGGGACCGCCGAACCTCCGCAGAGGAAGGCCCGTATCGAGGAGAGATCTGCCTCCGGATGCGCCTCGAGATACTGCTTGATCCCCAGCCAGACCGTTGGCACCCCGGCGCTGAAGGTCACCTTCTCCTGCTCCAGTAGTGGTACGAGTCCCTGTGGGGTCAGATCGGGGCCGGGATAGGTCAGTTTCGCCCCTTGGGTCACTGCCATGAACGGGTAGCCCCAGGCTGCGGCGTGAAACATCGGCACCACCGGCAGGACATTGTCGCTGGGGAGCATGTTGAAATTGGCCAGGTTGGAGATGGTGTGCAGATAGGTGGATCGTTGCGTGTAGGCGACCCCCTTGGGATTGCCCGTGGTACCCGACGAGTAACAGAACATCATCGGGGACCGCTCGTCGAGCTCGGGCCAGGCCCCATGCGGCTCGGTGTCGCCAATCAGGTCCTCATAGGCGATCGAGCCCGGGATCGCATCTGACGCGGAGTCCCCCATCACGACGTATGTCTCCACAGTCTTCAGCTCGGGCGTGATCGGTCCCAGCAATGGGGCGAGATCGGGATCGACGAACAACACTCTGTCCCCGGCGTGATTGATGATGTAGGCGATCTGATCTGCGAAGAGCCTGATGTTGATGGTGTGACAGACGAGCCCCGTGTTGGCGGTGGCCCAATAGAGCTCGTGATGACGGCGGTTGTTCCAGGCAAACGTGCCGACGGGATCGCCTTGCGAGAGACCCAGGGCCTCGAAGGCGGTGGCGAGACGTCGCACCCTGGTATCGGTCTCGCCATATGTGGTGCGCGTCACCGACCGGTCCGCCTCCACGGAGACGATCTCCTGATCGGGGTAGAGCCAGACAGCCCGGTCGTAGAGGGTCGACAGATTGAGCGGGAAGTCCTGCATGTGGGCCATCAGGTGGTGCCTCCAACCAGCTTCTGCTTCTCGGCCTCGAACTCGGCATCGCTGAGCTTGCCCTCATCGTGGAGCCGGGACAACGTGGAGAGTTGGGAGGCGGAGCTCTCGGCCGCCGCCGCCCTGCCACCTGACTGCAGGGAGTGCTGGCGGTCCTCCCTCGCCTGATAGATCAGCGACTGGACCGCCTCTGGATCGGGGATGTCGGTGTAGTGGGTTTGCCCGTGAGTGCCGGCCGACTCGATCACCAGATCACCGGTGCCGAACATCCGCTCCCACGCCGACTGCTTGAAGGCCACGTCGTTGATCACTTCGAGCGGGAGCTCTTTGCCCTGTTTGGAGAGAAGACCTATGCGATGGATGAGGCGCTCGGTGGTGATGACATGCAGGGTCGTGAACCAACGAATGAAACCTCTCGCCGTCAGCACAAGCCAGAGGATGACGAGCGCGCCTATCACCCAAAGACCCCAACTGAATCCCTGCGAGGCGAGGAACACGATGATTGCGAGGGCGAAGATGGAGAGGATGGCTTCCTTGAGGATCCCGGACCAGTGGGGTCTGAATTCGGCCTTGATCTCCTCGCCCGGGCTGAGCAGTTTCTCTGGGTACGCCATGGCGGCAGGCTACCGATCAGGTGGTCACGGTGGCGGGCTCGGCGACCTCGGATTCAGTGGCTATCCGTTCACCAGAAACACCTGCCACGTGTCGGGAATCCCCTTCAAGTCGTGGGTGCCGGCATCCTCGAACTCGAGGCCCGATCCACCGGCCAGATCCTTCACGGTGCGTGACACCATGACCGAACCCGGCGGGGCAAGACCCATCACCCGGGCGGCGATGTGCACCCCGAAGCCGCCAATGTCCGCTCCCACCATCTCGATCTCACCGGTGTGCAACCCGGCGCGGATCTCGATCCCCAACCCCCTGACTGCGTCTCTGATCGCCAGTGCCGCACGGATCGCCCGGGCCGGGCCATCGAAGGTCGCCACCAACCCATCCCCGGTGGTCTTCACCAGACGACCCTGAAACCTGGTGAGCTGGCGGTCGCTGACGACGTTGTGCATCTCGAGCAACTCTTTCCAGCGCTTGTCACCCAGGGCGGAGGCCTGTTCGGTCGATCCGACGATGTCGGTGAACAACACTGTGGCCAGCCTTCGGTCAGGGTCAGACGCGCCGCGGGCCCCCGTCAGGAACTCTTCGACCTCGTCGACCAACCCGTCGACATCGCCGAGACCCAGGCCGTAGTCGGCTCCGGGAAGCTCGACGAAGCGAGCGCCTGCGATGCTGTCGGCGAGATACCGGCTGCTCTCGCTCGAAACGAGAGCGTTGTCTCGACGATGCAGGACGAGAGTGGGGGCCTGGATCAGCGGCAGGGCGGCCCTGACATCGATCTGAAACAATGTCCGAAGCACGTCGCCGGCGGTGGCCGGACTGGCGGCGAGACGCAGGTACCGGGCCCAGGCCTGCTGGCCTTCCGGGTCGTCGACCAGGCTCGGGTTGGTGGCGAGCATGATCCCGGGGCCACCCCAAGCCTGTTGTGTCATCTCGATCAAGGCCTCCTGTGTGCTCTCCGGGAGCCCATACGGGAAATCGGGGGCGACGGAGAGCCGCGCGCTCGTGTTGGCGAGGATCAGCGAGGACACCCGCTGTGGGTAGGTGGCCGCAAACAGCGCCGCCATCATGCCGCCGTCGGCTGCTCCCATAAGTACGGCCTGATCGACTTCCACCGCGTCCATCACGACGCGCACATCGTCCATCCAGTCCTCGAGCGGTGGCGGAGCGCCGGGAGGGGCAGGGTCCGAGAGGCCGATGCCGTACTTGTCGAAAGCGATCACCCGGCTGAAGGCCCCGAGCCGATCCAGCATGTGGGCGAACCCCGGGATCTCCCAGCGAGCCTCGAGGTGGCTGAACCACACCGAGATCAGCACCAGATCGAGCGGTCCCTGCCCGGTCACCTGGTACGCGACGTGGATGTCCCCCCGTGTGGCATAACGGGTCTCGCCAAGCACGCCCCGAAGCTTATGCCTCGATGGTCGCCGGCCTCACAAACGAGAAAGTCCCGAGGGAGCCTTGGCCGAAGCCTCAACCCTCTCGGGACTCTCGCCCATTCGATGTCGGGCCGGGGACCCAACTCCGAATGGAGTTCTTGCCGATGGCCGAAGCCGTCGGCAGGTGTGCGATCCGAAGATCGCGGACCCCCCGTCTCCGGGAAGACCTTGCGAGTCGTGAGACCCGCCGTTCGGTGACCGCTCGACGATCCCGAGGGATCCCCGTCCGGTCGTCCGACCGTCCCTGGCGCCCTCGGTTTCCCGGTGGCTCCAGGTCCCGCACCATGGCCTCGGAGTGGCTCTCACCTCTCCGAACCTCTTGATTCGGGCCGCCGCCGGGTTTCCCCTTCGGCGTGGCGGGCAAGGTAGACCGGCACTCCGATGCTGGCAACTCCAAGCAGTGATTCTTTTTCGCGAGGTACTCGCAGGCTTGTGCGCCAGGTTGCCGTGGCAGCAATTCGGTGCACAACCGACCGTGGCCTCGCAGTCGCCGCCCCCGAAACGCGAGAAACCCCGAGAAAGCTCTGGCCGAAGCCGAAGCCCTCTCGGGGCTCTCAGTGCCACTCGACCGGGAAAGCGGGCCCCCAGTCAGGTGGCGATCCGGAGGGGCCGAAGCCTCTCCTTCCCCGACCCGGGCGAACCCGTGTCGGTAGACGGGAAAGTACGAAATCCGACCTCAACCGTCAAGCCAGACCGGAGCCTTGTTTTCGCGGCCTAACCGATCTTTTCGCGTTTAGCCTTCCGGCTCATGACAACGGCCCGAAAGAGGGTGCCGACGGCTTGGGGCGTGGTCTTCTTCCTGATCGCCGTCGTGCTGGTCTTCGCCGTGATCAGGGTTGTAACCGACAGCGAGAACCTGGCCAACGGAGTCATCCCGGAAGAGGGCGAGTTCGATCGGCGCTATGCCCAGTACCCGGTCCTCGTGTACGCCCACATCCTCCCCGGAGTCGTCTATCTGGTCCTCGCCCCCTTCCAGGTCTCCCGCCGGTTCCGCAATCGCCATCTCGATCTGCATCGCAAAATGGGCCGCTTCCTGGTGCCGATCGGAATCCTCTCGGGAGTGCTGGGAGTCATCTTTGGATTCTTCTTCTCCTTCGGCGGGTTCGCCGAGGCCAGCGCCTCCGTCGTGTTCGGCACGTGGTTCGTCATTGCTCTCGCCCTGGCCTACTCCTACATCCGCGCCAGCGACACGGTCCGTCATCGCCGATGGATGATCCGGGCCTTCGCGATCGGGCTCGGAGTCGGGACGATCAGGATCTGGGTCGGGCTGTTCCAGGGATTCGGCCTACTCGACGAAGTCACTTCCTTCGGGGTCGCCTTCTGGTTGTCGTGGACCCTGCACGTCATCGCGGCCGAGATCTGGCTGTGGCGACGGCCCACATGATCGATCTCCCCATTCCTGTCACACCCCCGTCTTACACTCGGCATCGTGACCGTAGAACTGGAATTGGCCCCACTGGAGACCCTATCGCCGAGTCGTGCCGGGGACTTCAAGACGTGCCCCCAGCTCTTCAAGTTCCGGGCCATCGACCGTCTCAGCGAGCCCGCCTCGATCTATCAGGCACGTGGCACCACGGCCCATCTCGCATTGCAGCGACTCTTCGACCACCCGTCCGCCGAGCGCTCGCCCGAGCTCCTCTATGACCTCTTCCGGGACGCCTGGACCGAGCTCCGTGGGAGCGACGAGTTCGAGGATCTGTTCGGAGACACCGACGAGGAGCGGCAATGGGGTGTGGAGTCCCTCGCACTGCTCACCAACTACTTCAGCATCGAGGACCCGACCGGCTTCGATCCGGTGGACCGCGAGCTGGACATGCTCGAGGACCTCGACGGGATCACGATCAGAGGGATCCTCGACCGGATCGACCGCGACGACGATGGTCGTCTGGTCATCACCGACTACAAGACGGGCAAGGCCCCGCCCGAGCGATACGCCCTCCCCGCCTTCTTCGCCCTCAAGATCTACGCGCTGCTCATCCGGCGCCGCACGGGCGAGACGCCGAAGGAGCTTCGCCTGCTCTATCTGAGCGGGCCCACCCTGTACAAGCTCGACATCGACGACCGTCAGCTAGATGCCATGGACTCCCAGCTGCGGGCCTTGTGGAACGCCATCGACCGGGCGCTGGCCACGCGTAACTTCCCCACCCGGCCCGGCACGTTGTGCAACTGGTGCTCGTTCAAAGAGATATGCCCGGCGTTCGCCGGGGTTGAAGCCAAAGCGTCCTAGGGGAAGATCCCCCGCACCAGCTTGGCGTCGGCCACCTTGCGTATCCCCTTGATGAGGGCGGCAGTCCTCAGATCGACGTCCTCGTTGATGGCGATGTTGTGTACGTCGCTGAACGCCCGGGTCATGATCTCCCTCAGACGTGCCACCACCTCATTCTCGGTCCAGAAGTACTTCTGGACATCCTGGACCCACTCGAAATAGGACACCGTGACACCGCCGGCGTTGGCCAGGATGTCGGGGATGATCAGGATTTCCTTCTCGCGGAGGATGTCGTCGGCTTCGATCGTGGTCGGCCCGTTGGCCCCCTCGATGATGATCTTGGCCTGGATCTCCCCTGCGTTGTCCCCGCGGATGACGTTCTGAACGGCGGCCGGGACCAGGACATCGACGGGGAGCGAGAAGATCTTGTCGCCGTCGATGAAGTCGGCGTCGGGAAAGCCCTCGAGAAATCGGTTCTCGTCGACCCATTTCGCCACCGTGTCTACGTCGAGCCCTTCCGGGTCGTAGAGCGCGCCCGAGATGTCGGAGACCGCGGCGACCTTTACCCCCATCTGGTGACCGGCAATGGCCGCGTACCGCCCGACGTTGCCAAAGCCATGGATCGCAACCGAGACATTGTTCGCGTCGATCTCGCGCACCCCTGCCGCCTGCGGCAAGAGAAACATCAGACCGCGGCCGGTCGCCTCCCGCCGGGCCACGCTGCCGCCTAGCGCGGGCGGCTTGCCGGTGACCACCGCCGGGACTGAGTGCCCGACATGCTGCGAGTAGGTGTCCATGAGCCAGGCCATCACCTGCTCGTTGGTGCCGAGGTCGGGAGCCGGGATGTCGGTCTCCGGACCGATCACGTTGATTATCTCCATCGTGAACCGCCGGGTCACCCGCTGCAGCTCGGCTCGCGATAGCTCCATCGGATCAACGCGCACCCCGCCCTTGGCTCCGCCAAACGGGAGGCCGACGATGGAGCATTTCCAGGTCATCAACATGGCGAGGGCCGCGACCTCCCCAAGGTCGACGTCGGGGGCGAAGCGGATCCCTCCCTTGGTCGGTCCCATGGTGGTGAGATGCTGGATCCGGTAGCCGAAGAGAGTCTCCACCTCCGAATAGGTGTCCCGGCGGAACGGGAAGCTGACCATGGTCGACTTCTGTGGGACACGCAGCCGGTCGGCGACGTTGTCATCCAGCCCCATCAGACGGGCTACACGGTCGAACTGGCCGGCGGCCTCCTTGTACATCGGTGAGTCGAATTCGTTGCCAACCGCAGTGGTCACTCCGACCTCCGTTCATTCACCGCCACGCCGCCCATCCTATGCGTCGAGACCGTCCGGGAAATGTGTCACACCCGCCCGATAGCTTGCCCCATATGAGCTACTTAGAGACATCCAACACCGCCATCGACCCCTTCGCCGACCCGGTCGCTTACCTGGCCGAACATGGGATCGAGGCCGATTTGGTCGCGGAGGTCGCCAGACTTCCCGAGGCGGCCTGACCCTACGATCAGCACTGTGCCGCTGACCGATATCCGGCTCGAGCCGGAAGACTGGGGCCCCGCGCTCGTCGATGCCGACGGGGCTCAGATCATCGTCGCCGGGCCGGGCACCGGGAAAACAGAGTTCCTGGTGCGCAGGGTATGTGCGCTGATCGAGTCGGGTCAGGCCCGGAGGGATCAGATCGCCCTGCTGACCTTCTCCCGACGCGCCGCCGGCGACATCCGACGCAGGGTGGACGCGGCCCTGACTGGCGGCGGAATGCCCATCGGCGCCTCCACCTTCCACTCGCTCGCTCTCCGACTCCTCGAGGCGGCACCGGAATCCGAGCGGCCCGTCCCCCTGACCACGCCCGAGCAGATCGGTCTCGTCGGTGAGCTCCTCCAGACAGAGGACCCGGAACGATGGCCGATCCTCTACCGCGGCATCCTGGGCACGCCCGCATTCGCCGGCGAGGTCGCCGACTTCCTCATGCGCTGCTCGGAGAGGATGCTCACCCCCGAGGACCTCGAAGCCCGGGCGACCGAGCGAGCCGACTGGAAGGGCATACCGGGTCTGTTCCGCCGATACCGGAAAACCCTGGAGGAACGTGGCCGCACCGACTACGCCACACTGCTCGTCTCGGCCGTCGACCTCCTCGGCGGCCCCGAGGGGCAGGGTCTGGCGGCGCAGTTCAGTCATGTGCTGGTCGACGAGTACCAGGACACTTCGACCGTCCAGGCTGAGATCGCCCGTCTCATGGCCTTGCCCCACGGCAACCTCACCGTGGCGGGTGACCCTTATCAGTCGATCTACTCGTTCCGTGGCGCCGAGGTGAGGAACATCGCCGCCTTCTCCGAGCAGCACCCCGAAGCAGAACGCATCGTCCTTGGAAGGAGCCTGAGGGTCCCGGCCCAGATCCTCGACTCGGCGCTTCGCATCGTCTCCGCCGGGGACTTGCCCGGCTCGGCCGGGCCGGTGGCACCCGCCGCCCACAGCGGGCGCGTCGAGACCTACGTGTTCGACCAGGAGACCGCCGAGGCAGACTGGATCGCGCGGGACATCGAGCATCAGATCCGGGTCGAACGGCGGGAGCCGTCCACCATCGCCGTGCTGGTCAGGTCGAAACGGGAGATGCTCAACGAGCTGAGTAGGGCTCTGGACCGGAGAAACGTCCCTCACGACTCGCCACAGACTCGTCTCGTAGAGCACCCGGCGGTTCGGATGATCCAGGACCTGGTCATCGTGGCCAAGAGTGGCGGCGCAACTCCCCTACTCACGCCCGGGGAGGCGGCCGAAGCAGATCGAGCGATGCGGCGGCTCCTCTTGGGGCCACTCATCGGAGTCGGGCTGGGCAAGGAACGGGAGATCCTTCGCTCCCGTTTGCGCACCTGGGATCCATGGCCGGCCGTGCTCTCCCGGGAGCTCCCCGAGCACGCCGGTCTGGCCGGCTTGCTCGACCAACCGGCTTGGGCGGTCGAGTTATCGGCCGTCGATGGATTCTGGGAGATCTGGACGCGCATCGACGAGCTCGAGCGTGTGGTCCTCGACCCGGCGCGGAAGGAATGGCGTCTCGCCTTCACGTCCTTCTCCCAGGTGCTGGAGCGCCAGGCCGAGCGTGACGCGACGGTGACTCTCGACAAGGTGTTCAGGCTCACCGACGAGGACGGCATCGAGTCGATCCCGCTTCTCCCCTACCGCCCCGACGAGCAGCAGGTCACGCTGACGACCCTGCATCAGGCCAAGGGCCTCGAGTTCGACGTCGTCTATATCGCCAACGCGGTGGAGGGGGTGTTTCCCGACCTCCGACGAGGACGCAGGATGCTCAGACCCGAGTTGTTGTCCCCGGAACGGACGACCAACCCCGAGGCCCAGCATCTCTTTCAGATTCAGGAGGAGATGCGTCTCGCCTACACCGCCATGACCCGGGCCAAGTCCAAAGTGGTCTGGACCGCGACATCAGCCGGGGTCGATCAGGGTGAGCATCGACCTTCTCGCTTCCTCATGGCCGCCGCCGAGCCCGGTTCGAGCCCCGGCCTGCCTGAAGAACAGGACGGCCCTCCGGTGTCGCTGAGCGAGGCGGAGGTCTCCCTGAGACGCACTCTGCTCGACCCTGGCGCAACAGCCTTCGATCGCCTGGCCGCGGCACAGATACTGGCGCGGCCACCCGCCCCATGGTGGAATCCGATGACCTTCGCCGGTGTGCCGGCGGCAGGGCCCGAGCAACCGATCCTCGGAGAGACTCTCCGTCTCTCCCCGAGTCAGGCCGACGCCTATACCAACTGCCCTCGCCAGTACGCCCTGGAGCGTCGTCTCCGCTTGAGCGACTCCAATTCACCGTACGCCGCTTTGGGGACGCTGGTGCATTCTGCGTTGGAGGCTGCGGAGAGAGAGGTAATCGGGTCGGGAAAGACCCACGCCGAACTGGCCGACGCCCTGAGGCACCTGGAGAGGGTGTGGGCCGGCGCGGACTTCGGCACGCCTCAACTCGATCAGGCGTGGCTTGGCCACGCCCGTGACACCATTCTGCGGCTCTACGGGGCGTGGCCCAGCGATGGCGTGCCCATCGAGTTGGAGCGAAAGGTGGAGACCCAGATCGGTGGAGTCGAATGGATCGGCTACATCGACCGGCTCGAGAAAGGCCCGACCGGACTGCGGGTCATCGACTACAAGACCTCGAAGAACCCACCCAGTGTCCCTGACGCCAGAGCGTCGGTCCAACTCGGCTTCTATGCGTCGGCTGTGGTCGACGAAACCGGCGAACCGGTCGTCGCGGCGGAAATGTGGTTCCCTCGTAAGGAGGCCAAGTCCGTGACCAAGCGGTCATTCGACATGGATCTTCTCCCCGACGTCATGGAGACGATGAAGACAGTCACCACGGCGATCCTCGAAGAACGATGGCAGCCACGGGTCAACAACCGCTGCAACAGATGTGACTTTCGGCTCTCATGCCCTGCCTGGGCCGAGGGAAAGGGCGCCTATCTCCCGTGAGAGCGTTCGAGCCGTCACCAGAGCAGAAAACGATCCTCGACATGGGATTGGACACGATCCGGATCCGGGCCGGTGCGGGCACCGGAAAGACGACAGCCGTAGCCCTGGTCATCGCCAACCTCGTCGAGAACCACGGCATCGACCCGGAGCAGATCCTCGGGATCACATTCACCAACAAGGCGGCTTCCGAGCTCGCCGACAGGGTGAAGACCTTCCTCGGGACCGCCGTGGACGAGGGGCGTCAGGCCGAGGTCCACACCTATCACGGGTTCGCCGCGCAGATCCTGGCCGAGTTCGGCGCCCTGGTCGGCGTGGACACCAGAGTCAGGGTCATTACCCCAACTTTCTCCCGGCAGATTCTCTCCGAGACCTATCACCACACGACGTATCAATATCTCGACATCACTAACGCTCACGGGCTGGACAAGATCCGCACCCTCGGTGACCGCATGGGTGACCACCTCCTCACGCCTGCCGACCTGATCGCCCATGTCGATCCGACCGACGAGGTTTGGGCGATGAGGGCCGAGATGTTGGAGACGCTGCAGCGCTACGACACGGATAAGAGGCGGCTCGGCGTGGTCGACTACTCCGATCTCGTCACTCTCTCCACCAATCTCCTGACCGGCCACCCCGACCTGGCTGCAGAGATCCGGGGCCGTTATCAGGTCGTGATCCTGGACGAGTACCAGGACACCAACCCTGCACAACGTGTGTTGCTGACCACGGTGTTCGGCCCCGCCGATGGGCAGATGGGGATCCCGGTCATCGCGGTGGGTGACGAGGACCAGACGATCTACGAATGGCGGGGAGCCTCGGCCGAGAATTTCGAGCTCTTCCCCATCCATTTTCCGGCGCCGAATGGGGGATCCGCCAAGCACGGCGCCCTCACCCTCAACCGGCGCTCGGCTCCGGAGATACTCGAGGTTGCCAATGAGATTCGGCGGCAGGCCAATCCGGCTGCAGAGGACCTCGTCTCTCACCAACCCGAGTCCAAGGGCGAGGTAGTGACCTACTGGGCTGAGGATGCTGTTGCCGAGGCCGATTGGATCGCTCGCAGGTTCGAGGCGTTGCACCAAGCGGGCACACCGTGGTCGGAGATGGCTGTCTTGTTCCGGAAGAACAGGGATTTCGCCGTGGTGGTGGACTCGTTCGCACGACACGACATCCCGGTCGAGGTAGCCAACTTAGGTGGATTGTTGTCAGTGCCCGAGGTGGCCGACCTCCGGGCATGGCTGACGGTCCTCGACCGGCCTGAGCACTCGCCGTCGCTGGTCCAAATCCTCTTCGGGAGCCGCTATCGCCTGGGGTACGCCGACATCGCCCCCTTGACTCGCTGGCTGGGCGGCACGCGCCGAGAAGACGTGGATCGCGATGCGGTGCCCGGGCTGACTTTGCTCGAGGCAATCGAACAGGTGGACCAGATCGAGGACCTCCGTCCCGGGGCCCGCGCCGCCTACGAGCATTTCCTGGGCATCTACCGCGATGTGTTGACCGAGAGCCAGGGCGCCAGCCTGGTCGAGGTCTGCCGGCTCGTCCTCGACCGCACCCGGGCATGGCAAGACGTCGAATCGCTCCCCATCAATCAAAGGACCACGGCCCGGCTCAATCTGTATCGCCTCCTCGACCTGGCCGAGGAGTGGAGCCCTCTCAAGGGGCGTCCTTCGCTGTCGGCGTTCCTCGAGTACCTGGAGGCGATGGAGGACGAGCCGGCCGAGGAACTCGACTCGGCACACCTCTCCGGGGAGGAGGCAGTGACTCTGGTCACTGTGCACCGGGCCAAGGGGCTGGAATGGGACGTGGTTGCCATCCCGGCCGTCACCGACGGGAGCTTCCCGACGAAGGGTGGGACTTTCCCCGATCCGGTCCGCTTCGCCCAGTTCCTGCCCCCGGAGCATCGAATCGACAACGCATTGTCCGGCATACCGGCCGATGAGAAGGAGCGAGGCGATTACTTCCGTGAGCAGAACGCTCTTCAGGAATGGAGGGTGGCATACGTGGCGGCCACCCGGGCAAGATCGATGCTGATCATGACCGGCTCCTATTGGTACGGACTGCCCGAGCCCACGGTCAAGGCCAAGAAGCCGTCCGAGTTGTTCGATCTCGTCGAACAGCACCCGGTGACCCGGAATGAGGGTCATGTCGATGAGCCGCCGCGACCGGCGCTGCTTCGATTCGCCGCAACGTCTCCATCGCCGGATCCGCTGTTCGGCGACGGTTGGGATGGCGCGTTGCGGGCCGCAGTCGCAGACGAGGACGCCCTTCTCGAGAAGGCCGGTGCGATGGGTGTCGCCGACGCCTACCAACAGAAGGTCGACGAGATGCTCCAGACTCTCTTCGATCTCGATGCCATGGGCGAGACGATCGCCGAACCGGAGAAGGCACGGGTCGTCTCCGTGACGGGACTGGTCACCTATGCCCAGTGCCCGAAGCGATTCTTCTGGTCAGAGGTTGACCCATTGCCCCGGCGTCGAAATATGGCCGCCATCGCCGGAACCGAGTTGCATCGCCGCATCGAGCTTCACCAGCGAGGCCAGGTTCCCTTCGAAGATCTCGAACCCGGTCTCTACGACGCTATGGACGAGGCGACCGGTGGGGGCGGCGGCTTCAAGGCATTCATGGATTCACAGTACGGATCCGAGCAGGCACGGCTGGTCGAGGCGCCATTCACCTTTCGCACCGACAGCGGTTACGAGATCCGGGGGCGTATCGACGCTGTGTACGAGCGGGACGGCAATTGGGAGATCGTCGACTTCAAGAGCGGGAGACGGAAGGACGAACCGTCTCGTCGTGTCCAGCTTCAGGCGTACGCCGTGGCCGCCGCCGAAGTGGACTTCGGTCTGGACACACCGAAGCAGATCGACGTCACCTTCGCCTACCTGGGGGGCGGGCTCGATGTCCATACGGAGCACGCCGACGAGGAATGGCGCCAGGAAGCCGCCAGGAACCTCGAAGACCTGACCACTGCCATCGAAGACGACCGGTTCGAAGCTGTGCCCGGGGACTGGTGTCGCAATTGCGATTTTCTCCGGTTTTGCCCTGAAGGCAGGCGGAAGGTCGGTGAATGATGGTCGTCGTCGCTGCCCTGGCCGGCTATCTCATCGGTTCGGTTCCCACAGCGGCCTTGCTTGGCCGGCTCTGGGGAGTCGACCTCCTCCGTGATGGGTCCGGCAACCCCGGTGCGAACAATGCCCGCCGTCTCGGTGGCTACACCCTCGCTGTACTGGTCCTGATCATCGAGATCGGCAAGGGTCTGGCGGCCGTGGTGGTCGGCCTGATCATTGGCGGCGAGGGGGCGGCCCTGGCCGCGGGTGTGAGCGCGGTGGCAGGGAACGTCTACAACGTCTGGCACGGTTTCAAGGGCGGGAAAGGCCTCGGTATCAGCGGTGGAGTGATCCTCGGGCTCTGGCCGGCGGTCTTCCCATTCGTCGTGGTCACCTTGGCCGTCGCCTCGGCCTTGACCAGGTCGACCGGAATCGGGAGCCTCATCACCCTGGGGGGCCTCCTCGCCGCCGCCATCGCCTGGGAGAGCACCGGTCTCGACAATCCATGGGGTATCTCCAACCCGGACCTGCTCGTGATCATGGTGATCGGCCTCGGGATGATCATCGTGCCCAGACATTTGCGGGATGCCCGCCGCACGCTCAGCGCACCCGTCCCTCCTTGATCTCCAACATCATGGTTACCGGGCCGGAGTTGACCAGCTCCACCTCCATGGAGGCGCCGAACTCACCCGTTTCGACATGAGTGCCGGTAGCGCGAAGCAATTCCACGAACCGATCCACCATTGGCTCCGCCTTTTCCGGCGGCGCCGCCCCGACAAACGACGGCCGTCGTCCCTTGCGGACCTCGCCGAGAAGTGTGAACTGGCTCACAACGAGGGCAGAGCCGCCAATCTCCAGAAGGGGCAGATTCATCTGCCCTGCAGCGTCCGGGAAGATCCTGAGATTCACCACCTTGTCCACGGCGCCCAAGATGTCCTCATCCGTGTCCGAGGGCTCGATGCCGACGAGAAGGAGGAGTCCGGCGTGGATCGAGCCGACGACGACCCCGTCCACATCGACCGACGCCCGGCTCACGCGTTGCACCACGATCCGCACAGGTGGCGATTGTGGCAGCCCAATAGAGTGGTGCTGTGGCGAGGAAGGTGGCCGATCACCCAGCATTGTTGACAGGGCCGACCGATTCGCGGGTCGTCTTCCTGCTCGACGCGACCTCCGATTACGAGGCCGCCCTACTCACCCGATGGGCCCGCGACGAGACGGGGGGCGAAGTCGAGACGGTCAGGATCACGTCGTCGCGCCGTGGCAAAGGTGGCGACATCGAGAAATTAGCCGACGAATTGGCCGCTCCTGACGACCCCTACCTGATACCGCTTCGAGTCCTCTGGCTCGCGCCGATCAAGAAGGGCCGCAGAGCCGTCAGCTGGTGGGATTTGGTGCGACCGGGCGACGCACGGGACCCGAGAGGGCTCCGGGCGAGATGGATCCGCACGGCCCGCCCGGGACGAATCAGGCTCACCGCTGCCGCCGGCGCCCATGCTTCCGCCCTGGCCGAGGACTATCAGACGTCGGGCCAGGTCGACCCAATGTCCAACTACGTCACCAGGAGGGCTTGGCTCATTCTCGACCGAGCCGAGCGGAAACTGGTCGGCAACCGATACAAGATCCCCCGGTTCGTTCCCGAGGCGATTCTTTCCCGCCGAGAGTTCCTCGAGGCGGTGGACGCCGTCGCCGCCGAGACCGCGATGCCTGCAGCGCAGGCACGTGAGAAGGCTGAGCGGTATCTCCGTGAGATCGCCGCAACCCATTCGCCGTACACGATCGACCTCATCGCAAACGGCATACACAAGCTGTACAGCCAGGGCTACGGCGACATCAAGTACTCGGAGGACGACGTCCGCCGGCTGGCCGCCCTCGGCGACGGCAACCCAATCATCTTCCTCCCCGCCCACCGGTCGAACCTCGACCGGCTCAGCCTCCAGTTCATGCTCTGGGAGAACGACTTCCCGCCCAATCACACGGCGGGAGGCATCAATCTCAACTTCTTCCCAGTGGGGCCCCTGGTCAGACGGACCGGGGTGTTCTTCATCCGCCGCTCGTTCAAGGGCAACCCTCTCTACAAGATGGTCCTGCGCTCGTATCTGGATTACCTGGTCGAGAAGCGGTTCCCCCTCGAGTGGTACATGGAGGGCGGGCGATCGCGCTCCGGGAAGCTGATGCCGCCTCGTCTCGGGCTGCTGAGCTATGTGGTCGACTCCATGCATCGAGGTAAGGCTGAGGACCTCCAACTGGTCCCGGTGTCGATCGCCTACGACCAGATCCAGGACGTTCCCGACTATGCCCGTGAGGCGCAGGGAAAGGACAAGGAGAGGGAATCCCTCGGATGGATGCTGAAGGCGGTCCGCTCGCTCCGCCGGCGGTACGGAGACATCCACATCCGGTTCGGGGAGCCGGTCTCGGCGAGAAGCATGGTGGGGTCATCGGACCAGGGCGATGAGACATCCATCGATCTGCAGAAGCTTGGCTTCGAGGTCATGTACCGGATTGCCCATGTCACACCTATCACGCCTACCGCCCTGGTCAGTGTGGCCTTGCTCGCGGCGCGGGGAACCGCCCGTTCGTCGGATCAATTGGCTGAGGCGGCGGCCCGGCTCGTCGAGTTCGCCCAGGCCCGCGATCTTCCCACCACCGAGGATGCCGACCTGCGAGATCCGGCGCGAGTGGCTGCCATCCTCGACTGGCTCTCCGAGCACGACAACGTGAGCAGCCATGAGGCTCTGGGACGGCGTGTCTTCTGGCTGAACGAAGACCAGATGATTCGCATCTCGTACTACCGCAACATGATCGTGCATTTCTTCGTCGACCGAGCTCTGGCCGAAATGGCGATCGGCTCGGTGGCCGAGGCTGGCGACGAACGCCCAGAAAAGGTCAGAGAGGCTCTCCTCGCCTACCGCGACCTGCTCAAGTTCGAGTTCTTCTTCCCCGAGAAGGAGCAGTTCCTCGCCGATGTGGAGGCCGACATCGGCATCGATGTCCCCGGCTGGGAGCACGTCCTCGCGACGACGGGTGCGGCCGAGGTCCAGGCCAAGCTCGGGTCGCCGCTGGCCTATTGGGCGGTGCTGCCCATCCTCGACGCCTACCAGGTGGTCGGTGACGAGCTGGAGGCCCTCAAGGGTCGGTTCGAGGAGAAGTCATTTCTCAAGTCGTGTCTCGCCCGGGCCCGGATGTACCGGATCGAGGAGCGGCTGATCTCGGGTGAGAGCGCCAGCCAGGTCCTCTTCAAGTCCGCACTCGCCCTCGCCGCCAACCGTGGCCTGATCGATGACACTGACGGCGTCGCCACGCGCCGCGCCATCTTCGCCACCGAGGTCCGCCACGCCCGGGCCCTGGCCGCCGCCGGCTTGTAGCGAGGCGCTAAAAAGGCCCCGTACCTCAGCTACGCGGTCTGCCCCACTTCTTGCGCGCCTCGTCGATGAGCTGGCGCGAGGTCTTTGGCTCGGGGGGTACTAGAGGTGGAGGGAGATCGATGAGATCGTCCGGGGGAGGCTCCTTCGGGATCGGAAAGGTCGAGGTTGGCTTTGGCGCCGGCTTGACCGGGGGTGGGTGCGGGGTTTCGACCTGTAAGGGCTCGACCCGGATGGTTGGCACCCGCTTCTCAGTCGGGTTGGGCACCGGTGTCGGTGCGACCGGCTCGACTTGCGTCTCCATGGTTCGGGCACGGCGGCGCAGGGCACGACCGGCCCACAAGAGCAGGACACCTGGGATCGCGCTCCCAAACGCACCGGCGAAGAAGCCCTCGCTGACTCCCACGTCCGAGAGGACCCCGATTCCGCCCAGAATGATGAAGCCGAGCCATAGCGTCCCGAGGACCGTGAGCACCCTCCCCAGACAACCGACAGGATTGATGTTCTGGTCAGCCACCGACGCTCATTCAAACATCACGGCCGGGTGAGCACCGCCCGCAGCCGCCAACTCGCCAGCAGGAGCAGGACTGTCGCGTAGACAACGAGGACACCTAGCTCGGGAAGGATGTCGGCCACGCTCCCATCCCGGCGGACGAGCTCGGCGAAGCCGTCGAGCGCCCATGCATGTGGGGTCAGGTGCGCAACCCGGGTCATGGCCGGGGAGAACAACTCGATCGGGAGCATGCAACCGCCGAGGGCCGCAAGCCCGAGGCTCAAGACGACCCCGATCCCGCCTGCCTGCTGGTCGTTCTTGAAGGTGGCGCCCATCAGCATCCCCGCTCCGGCCCCGACCGCGGAGAAGGCCACCAGGATGAGAAGAGCGCCCCATGGGTCCCCCCAATCGACCCGGAACAACAGGTAGGTCACGATCACGATGTAGAGGCCCTGGACCATGGCCACCGCCCAGCGCCCGGCGCCTTCTCCACCGACGATGGTCCCGGTCGAGGTCGGGGTGGAGAGCATCCGACGTGAGATGCCGAGCTTTCTGCTGAGGATGAGGGCGGCAGATCCGGCGAGGGCAGTCAGGAAGGTGAATAGGACGAGCTGCTGCGCCGCTCCTAAGTCGAAACGGCCAAGAGTCGAGGGGAAGAGGGCCTCTCCGACCGCCGTGGTCTCGACATCCAGCCCGGGGGCGGCATCGGTCTGCGATCTCGCCACTTCGAGAGCCTCGTCGAAGCTGGCCCCGGCTTTCTCGGCGCCAAATTGGGCGGCGCCGACAGGAGTCATCACGCGGGCCACGCTGGCGCCGACGACCGACTGCAATTGCGGTCCCGCCCCGTCGGGTCTGGCCACGAATCCCACCTCGACCTGCTCTCCGGATTCAGCAAGATCGCTGGCCCCCGCCGGGATGAACACGCCGGCCTGCACGGCGCCTCGCTCGACGGCGTCGAGCAACTCGTCCCGGGTCTCGAAGATTGTCACCGCCAACGAGTCGTCGCCTTGAATCTCTTCGGTTATCGCGATCGCCAACGGGTCCTCGTCCTCCCGGTTGATTCCCACTCCGGGATCGAAGTCGCCGCCGAACTGAGCCCCGATGAGGAGGATCAGTGCAATGGGGAAGATGAAGACGAAGAAGATGTTGGAGCGCTCACGCAACATGCGACGCACGTTGGAGGCGGCGATGGCGAGGATCTTCCTCATCGGGTCAGCTTCCTCTGAAGGAGAACCCAGGCCACCGTCCCGAAGACGAGGGTGAACAAGAGCAGAGCCCCGACCGCCGGCAGCACTTCGGTCCACTCCGCGCCACCCGAGATGTTGGAAAGACCACGCATGAACCAGGCGTGCGGGGTCAGATAGGAGAGCTTGGCGAGGAAGTCGTTCCCCTGGCCGATGGGGAAGAAAGTCCCGCCCAGCATCCCCAGGATCACGGCGACGATCGCCCCGAGGTTGGCCGCGCCATCTGCACTGGTGGCGGTGGCGGCGATCACTCCCATGATGGACGTGGCGGCGAGGACGCCGGCGATCACCAGCAACGCCACCCCCAAGGGGGGGCCCCATTCAGCATCCATGAGGTAATGCGTGGCAACGATCAGGACCGTCATCGAGATGACACCGAGGGAGAAGGAGAGGATTGCCTTGCCCGCCACCACGCTGGTGTGGCCGATCGGCGCCGCGAGAAGCCTTGCGAGGGTTCCGCCCTGTTTCTCCTCGAGGATGCCGACAACGCCGAACTGAACGGTGAAGAAGAGGAAGAACACAGCCATTCCGGCGGCGAAGAACGTGTTGGCGTCGAGTTGCCGGGTGTCGGCCGAGACATCGGTGAAGGCAAAGGCCGGTGGTCGGGTCGCAGCCTCCTGACCCCAGGAGACAACCTCTTCCGGAGGCGGTCCGTCGCCAAGAGCGATCGCCGTGGCCACCGAGAGCTGGGAACGCTCGATGGCCGATCCAAACCCGGAGGCGATCGACGACACCACCTGGGTCGTGGTCTGGCTGTCGACGTCGCCCACCACCTCGATCGTGAACGGCTGGGCCTGGATCGCAGCGTCGCCCAGACCGGGGTTGAGGAGGATATAGGCACCGATCTCGCCCTCTTCGACCGACGCCTCGGCCGAGGCGGCGTCGTCGAAGTCGGTCAGAACCAGGAGCCCCTCGGCTTCCATTCCGGTGAGCCCCTCGCCCAGGGACTGCGAGACCTGGGTTTGGTCCAGATCGACCAATCCCACCTCGAGGTCCAGGCTTTCGGCGGTGAACGTGTTGCCGAATACGAGATGGAAGATGTAGGCCAGAGCGAGCGGGGTGACGATCCCCATGATGAACACCGAGCGATCCCGTACCCGAAGCTTGAGGTCCTTCCCCGCGATCAGGGTCGCCGCTCCCATGATCAGTCGCGCAGTGCCTTGCCGGTCAGATGGAGGAACACTGCTTCGAGATTGGGCTCCGAGACCGCCACACCGGTGACGTTGGCCCCGGTGGCGGACACCCTGGAGAGCAGCTCGGGGAGGAGTGACGAGGCGTCGTTGGCCAGAACGTCAACGCCTGAGTCGGCAGGGCTGGCCTCATGGACCGCAGGGAGCTCGGAGGCGACCCGGGCCACCTCAACCAAGTCTCCTGTCACCGTGATCCGAATCCTGTCCTTCTCCCCCACCAGCGACACCAGTTCGCGCCGGGTGCCCTCGGCCTTGACCACACCCTCATCGATGATGGCCACGCGGTCGCAGAGCCGCTCGGCCTCCTCCATGTAGTGGGTGGTGTAGAGGACCGCGATCCCCTCGCCCGAAAGATCCTCGACCGATTCGAGGATGGCATTCCGGGACTGGGGATCGACCCCGACCGTCGGCTCATCCAGGATGAGTAGACGGGGCCGATGGAGCAGTCCGATACCGATGTTCAGTCTTCGTTGCATGCCGCCGGAGAACTCGCTGACGAGGTCGTCCTGGCGTTCGGAGAGACCGATCACCTCGAGCACCTCTTCAACGTGTTTGTCCAACTTCTCGCCGGGCATGTCGTAGAGACGCCCGAAGAACCTGAGGTTCTCCGTCGCGGTCAGATCGGGGTAGATGGCGATTTCCTGGGGCACGAGGCCGATGTCGGACCGACCGGCGGTCGAATTGGTCCGAATCGGAGTGCCCGCTACGTGGACGGTGCCGTTGTCGGGCTCTAGGAGCCCGGCCACCATCGAGATCGACGTGGTCTTGCCAGCCCCATTGGGGCCAAGTAGCCCGAAGGTCTCCCCCTCTGCGATCTCGAAGCTGACCCCGTTCACTGCGATCAGATCACCAAAGCTCTTGATGAGCCCTTCCGCCGCCAGGACCGTCGTCATCTACTCCTCTATGCCGATGCGAGCGGCACCCTACCGATGGTGAGACCTACCGCTGCCGCCTGACCGGGGGTGGGCTCGGCGCAGCAGAACCAACTCTCGGAGAGGCGGGGCGCCGGCAGGGAAGCGGGCATGGGCGCCATTTCTGCTCCTGCCACCTCCCCGATCCTATCCCGCATGGCGAGCAGCGTGTCGCCGGCCTCGGCCCCACAATCGGAGGCTTCAGCCGCGATCGAGTCGAGCTCGCCGTGCAGTTGCTCCGTCGTCTGATCTGCGAACCGCCACGACCAGGTCAGCGATTCCGGCTGGTAGGCAGTCAGGTATGGCACTACTGCTGGGTGGGCCTCCAGGAGCGACCCTTCGGGGATGAGGAGCTTGATCGACAACTGCACCGGATCGGTAGCCGACCAGAGCCGGTGGTCGTCGAGGAAGCCGACGATGCCGGCCACATCGGAGGGTGTAGTCCACGGAAAGAACGGGAGCCAGGTCGGACGAACATGAATCCCGGCTGCGCGGAGGACTGTCACTGCCTCTGACATGTCAGCCGCTGTGTGGCTCTTGTCGAGCACCTCGAGAGTGTGAGGGTCTGTGCTCTCGAAGGCGCTGACCACGAAGAGAACACCGAGCTTCGCCATCTCCGGCCACAGGTCGCGACGGGCGAGGACGTGTTCGACCTTCACAGTCACGTCGAAGGTCAGCTCGGGGTGGGCGCTATGGGCCTTTCTCAACAAATCCATCGAATAGCGCGGCGCATTGAGAAAGTCGGGATCCCCGAACGTCACGTGCTGGATCCCATCGGCGACGAGCTGGTCGATGTCCGCCAGCACGGCATCCGCTCCGACCACTCTCATCCTGCCGTCGTAGACGACAGGGATCGGGCAATGACGACATCGGTGCCGGCACCCGTGGGACGCCTCGACAGCTGCGGCAAGACGCGCCTCGCCCATCCACTCGAGACGCGCGTAGTTGTCGTGCCAGGGCAAGCCGGATCGTTCGGGACGGAGGAATTTCGACGACCCCCTGCTCCCGCTCATACCGTTTCCTTCACTGCCCGAGGCAACGCTCGTGGCCCATTCCACGAGAGCCGGCTCGTATTCGCCCACGAAGACCGAGTCGGCGACATCCCCAACCACCCGGTCCTGGCCGACGCCGGCGTAGAGACCGTAGAAGGCGATCGCAATTCCGGGCCGTTGGCGGCGCAATTCCCTTGCCACGGGGATGGCGAGACGCATCGCGGTGTGCATCGGCACCGAGAAGGCAACTGCGTCGACATCGTCGACACGTGCGCTGTCCCAGTCCTCGACAGCCAGGTCGATGGCGAGGACGTCGATCCCGGCCGCGGTAAGGGCTGCTGTCGGGGAGGCGATATGGACCGGTTGACGCCCCAGCTCGTATGTGGAGACGAGGAGCAGACGCATCGAGCCAGTGTACGACCGGCTCCCGGTACCCTTTCGATGATGGGTAACTACGTGAATACCCCCCAGGGACCGATGCATGAGGTCGATTTTGGCGGTTCCGGGCCGAGCCTTGTCCTGGTCCATGGTCTCGGCGGGTCGACGACCAACTGGAACGCGGTGGCGCCTGCCCTGAGCGGAATTGGCCACGTGCGAGCCATCGACCTCCCCGGGTTCGGCCTCACTCCCCCGCGGTCCGACTTCCGGCTCGAAACGCACCGCGACTCGGTGATCGGCTATCTCGAAACGACCGGCGGGCCTTGCACTCTCATCGGGAATTCGACCGGTGGGCTCCTCGCCGAGCTGGTCGCTGCCACCCGGCCGGACCTGGTCGAACGGCTCATCCTGGTATCACCGGCCACTCCTCCGGTGGTCCCCGACCCCCGCCTCGACTGGCCCACGGCAGCCCGGCTTGCAATCCAGGCCACGCCCGGCATTGGCGCGGCCTATGGCCGCCGCTTCGTCCGGACCAATACTCCCGAGCAGTTGGTGCGAAAGAGCTTGAACATGATCACCCACAAGCCGGGGCGTGTCCCGATGTCACTCATCGAGGAGTCCCGGGAGATGGCCCGGATCCGAAAGCAGCTTCCCTGGGCCCCATACGCCACGGCCCGAACGGCGACTTCGATCGCACGGCTTTATTCGCGACGGACCGTGTACCTGGCGATGATCCTCTCGATCGAAGCGCCCACCTTGGTGGTGCAAGGGGTCTCGGACCACATCGTCTCGCCCACGGCGGTCGAGTGGCTCTGCGCCCTCCGGCCGGATTGGGAGCTGGTCCACCTCGACGACACCGGGCACACCCCCCAGATGGACGCCCCATATCGTTTCGTCGATGTCATTCGCAAATGGCTGACGCGAGCCGAAGACCAGGCGGTGGGAGCGTAGAACCTCCTGGGGGGAGAAACCCCTCGCCCCTGCGGGGCACTCCCCCCAACGTCGCTTCGCTCCTGGGGGGAGAAACACCCCTGCTAACTAGGCTTGGGATTATGACAGGCGATCTGAGCCGCACCCTCGGCGACGAATACGTCCATCAGATGCCGGACTCTGATCCGGTGGAGACTCAGGAGTGGATCGACTCCCTGGACGCGGTCGTCAACGAACAGGGCCCGGACCGGGCCAAGTACCTCGTGGCCAAACTGCTCGAGCGCGCCCACGAGAACAACGTCGGCATCGCCGGGGCCATCACCACTCCGTACATCAACACGATTCCACCCGAGGAGGAAGCCGAGTTTCCTGGTGACGCGGACATCGAGAGGCGGATCAGGCGGTTCATCCGGTGGAACGCAGCCGTGATGGTGATCAAGGCCAACCACCGCTCCAAGGGGATTGGTGGCCACCTGTCCACCTTCGCCTCATCGGCCACCCTCTACGAAGTCGGCTTCAACCATTTCTTCAAGGGGAAGGGAGCCGAAGGCAAGGGCGATCACGTCTACGTGCAAGGGCACGCCGCCCCAGGGATCTATGCCCGGGCCTATCTCGAGGGGAGGTTCGACGAGAAGCACCTCGACAACTTCCGATCCGAGATCGACGGCCACGGTTTGTCTTCATACCCGCACCCCCGTCTCATGCCGGACTTCTGGGAGTTCCCCACGGTGTCGATGGGACTGGGGCCGATCAACTCGATCTACCACGCCCGGTTCAACAAATACCTCCACAACCGCGGTCTCGACGACACCTCCAAGTCGAGGGTCTGGTGCTTCATCGGCGATGGCGAGGTCGACGAGCCCGAGACCTTGGGCGCCATCTCGTTGGCCACACGGGAAGGACTGGACAACCTGACCTGGGTGGTGAACTGCAACCTTCAGCGACTCGATGGCCCTGTGCGAGGAAACGGCCAGATCATCACCGAGCTCGAGTCGGCATTCCGCGGCGCCGGCTGGAATGTGATCAAGGTGATCTGGGGCTCCGGCTGGGACGACCTCCTGGCCCGCGACCACGAGGGCGCGCTGATCAACGTGATGAACACCACAGTCGACGGGGAGTATCAGCGGTACAAGGCGGAGAACGGCGCCTACGTCCGGGAGCACTTCTTTGGCAAGGACCCCCGCACCAAGGAGATGGTCGCCGAGATGAGCGACGACGAGATCTGGGCGCTGCGTCGGGGGGGTCTCGATTACAAGAAGGTCTACGCGGCTTACAAGGTGGCGACCGAGCTCGACAACGGCAAGCCAACGGTGATCCTGGCAAAGACGATCAAGGGATGGACCCTGGGCCCCGACGTCGAGGGCAGAAATGCGACTCACCAGATCAAGGAGATGACCAACCAGCAGCTGATGGGGCTTCGGGAGAGGCTCAGCTTGCAGAACGAGATCCTCGAAGAGTCACTGGCCGGTGAGAGCGTGCCGCCCTACTTCCGGCCAGAGCCCGGCACACCAGAGCACGAATATCTCCACTCCAGACGTCAGGAGCTCGGCGGCTTCGTGCCCAGTCGAGTGGTGCCTCAAAACACGCTCGAGCTTCCATCCCCCGAGACGTTCTCCGAGGTATACGCCGGCTCGGGCAAGGTCGAAGCGTCGACCACGACCGCCTTCACCCGTCTGCTTCGCGGTCTGGCCCGTTCCGAGGGATTCGGCAAGTATGTGGTGCCGATCGTTCCCGACGAAGCGCGCACCTTCGGCATGGACTCGTTATTCCGCGAGCTCAAGATCTATGCATCCAAGGGCCAGCTCTACGAACCGGTTGACGCGTCGATGATCCTCTCCTACTCGGAGAGCCAGAGCGGCCAAATCCTCGAGGAAGGGATCACCGAAGCCGGGTCGGTCGCTTCCTGGATCGCCGCTGGGACGTCTTATGCCACGCGTGGCGTCCCGATGGTCCCGTTCTTCATCTTCTATTCGATGTTCGGCTTTCAGCGGGTGGGTGACCTGATCTGGTCGGCGGCCGACTCCCGGGTCCGTGGCTTCCTGCTGGGGGCGACCGCCGGGCGAACGACTCTGGAGGGCGAAGGTCTGCAACACCAGGACGGTCACAGCCTCGTGCTGGCGACCTCGGTGCCCGTGTGCGAGGCGTACGACCCCGCATTCGCCTATGAGGTCGGGACGATCGTCGAAAACGGCCTGGGGCGCATGTACGGGCCAGAGCCCGAGGACATCTTCTACTACCTGACCCTCTACAACGAGAACCATCCGCAACCGCCTCGCCCGGAAGGCGTCGAGCAGGGCATAATCGATGGGCTCTACAAATGGGCCGATGGCCCATCGGCGTCGGGACCAAAGGTGGCAATCCTCTTCTCTGGATCCGCCAACCTCGCCGCCCGCCAGGCTGCCGAGGACCTGGCTGAGCACTACGACGTCAGCGCGGAGTTGTGGTCGGGTACCTCCTACAAGCGGCTCCGCGAGGAGGCCCTCTCGGTCACCCGTTGGAATCTCCTCCATCCGACCGAGGATCGACGCATCCCGATGGTGACCAGTCTCCTCTCCGATGTGGGCGGTCCGATCATCGCGGTGACCGATTACATGAGGCTGGTGCCCGACCAGGTATCACGTTGGGTCCCGGGGCCGTTCACCACGCTGGGCACCGATGGATTCGGCCGCTCCGACGCCCGCAAAGCCCTGCGCCGCTTCTTCGAGGTGGACACCGGCCATATCGTCGCCGCCACGCTGTCCACCCTTGCCAGTGAAGGAAGCGTCGCGGAGTCAGTGGTGAAGGACGCCTTCGACCGTTACGAGATAGACCCCGAGGCCCCGAACCCGGCGATCTCCCGCTGATGAGCTCCTACCGCGACCTCGTCAACCGCGCCAGGGCAGAGATCGACGAGCTGACCCCCGAGGCGTTGGCACCGAGGCTGGACGAAGTCCTCCTTATCGATGTCCGGGAGACCGGCGAGCACGAGCAGGGCACTATCCCCGGCGCGCGCTTGCTCCCCCGCGGATTGCTGGAGCGGGACATCGCCGGCGTGGCACCAGACCGATCACGACCTGTAGTCGTCTACTGCGCCGGGGGCGGGCGTTCCGCCCTGGCCGCCGTGAGCTTGAAACAGATGGGCTACGAAGAGGTCTACTCACTAGCTGGCGGATTCGACCGTTGGAAATCCGAAGGACGGGTCTGGGGTGCCGGCGAAGGGCTCACTGCCGAGCAGCGCGACCGCTACTCGAGACATGTCATCCTGGAGGGAGTCGGCGAGGCGGGTCAGACTCGTCTGCTCGAATCCAGTGTTCTGCTCATCGGCGCCGGCGGTCTGGGCTCTCCGGCGGCGCTCTATCTGGCCGCCGCAGGTGTGGGGACCATCGGGATCGTCGATTACGACGTGGTGGACCGGACGAATCTGCAACGTCAGGTGTTGCACAACCTCGATCGGGTGGGGATGCCGAAGACAGAGTCTGCCCGCGAGGCGATATCGGCCCTCAACCCCGATGTCAAGGTGGTTACCCACAACGAGCGACTCGGTGCCGACAACGCACTCGACATCATGAGGGGCTACGACGTCGTCCTGGACGGTGGCGACAACTTCCCCACCCGCTACCTGGTGAACGACGCCTCGCTGCATCTCCGAGTCCCGGTGGTCCACGGCTCGATCTTCCGCTTCGAGGGCCAGGTCTCGGTGTTCGACCCGTACGAAGGCCCTTGTTATCGCTGTCTCTTCCCCGAACCACCCCCGCCCGAGCTCGCCCCCTCCTGCGCGGAAGCCGGCGTCCTCGGGGTGCTGCCCGGGATCATCGGGTCGATCGAGGCAATGGAGGCAATCAAGCTGCTGCTCGGCCTCGGTGAGCCTCTGACCGGGAGACTCCTCATCTACGACGCACTGGAGGAGGACTTCAGCACTGTGAGAGTCGGCCGCGATCCGGATTGCTCAGCCTGCGCCGACCCCGACCGGCCGCCGGTGATCGTCGAGTACGACCAGGCCTGTCTCCCGGCGGGCAACATGGTTCGTGCTTCGTCTTCCTGACCAGATCCGGCGAGCCATCCTTGCCCATGCCGAGAACTGCGTTCCCAACGAGTGCTGCGGACTGGTCGCCATGGACGATCAGGGGCGGTTGCGGTTTGCCTACCCCCTGAGCAATGCTGACCCGTCACCGGTGTCGTACACCATCGATCCCGAGGAGCACTTCCAGGCCATGCGTCACGCCGAGTCGATGGGCTGGGAGATAGCCGGGGTGTTCCACTCCCATCCCCGCGGCACGGCAATGCCGTCGATGATCGACGTGCAGAGCGCGCTGGAGCCCGATTGGTTGTATCTGATCGCTGCCCCAGACGAGATCCGGTGCTTTCACATCAGGGATGGCGCCATCGAGGAGATCGCTCTCGACTGACGATCAGACCCAGATGGTGACGATCACAGCCACGATGATGTAGGCGATGATGGCGTTGAGACCATTCAACAGCCAGTACGAAGAGCCCTTCTGCTCGTAGATCTGACTGACCAAGGCGCTGACCACGCCGAAGCCCACTCCGAGGGCGGCCCCCAGGGCGACCCCGTCGACCACCTCGGTGGCGCCGATGCCACGGGCTATCAGGCCGATGACGATCGTGGTCACGAAGTAGCCGACAAGCGTCGGGCCGAAGAGGGATGCCAGCGGCGGGCCTTCCGTGGTCATGTCCACCTTGGATGCCTTCTGCCACGCCTTGCTCAATGGCGGGACCGAATACCAGATCGCGCTGAAGGCGAACCAGGCGATGGTTGCCACCACGATGGCCAACCAGTTCAGTTCGCCGAAGTAATCGAAGATCATCTCGTCCTCCTCGTCGGGGCCGATCGGCGATCAAAGTACAGGGCGGCTGGTTAGCCGCCAAGGATCGCTGCTCAGAGATCGATCGCCCGGTTCACCCAGATCGAGGCGACCTCCATCCCGACCTTCTCGTAGAGACCGAGGGCGCCGGTGCGTGAGTCAGTGGAGAGCTCGGCCCTGCTGGCCCCGTGGGCTCGGGCCTCGGAGAAGGAATCGGCCAGGAGCGCCTGGCCCAGACCGAGGCCTCGCAGGTCCTTTCGAACGGCCAGTTTCTCTACGAACCCGGTGTCGTCCGCGATGAGTATCAGAGCGGCACCGACGACCTGGTTGGATGCGTCCGTCACCACCCGCAGGTTCCACGGCTCGAAGCCGGGTCGTTGCATCACCTGGGCCGAGAAATCCTCGAAGCTCTGCCGGTCACGGACCGACCATTCCAGAAACGCGTCTTCGATCACGTTCCAGGCGGCCCGATGGTCTGATTCGGTCGCGGTGTGAACGGCGAAGCCTGGAGGCAGGGGCCGATCCGGGATGGTCTGACCTTCGGGAAGTGCCAGCACCCAGCTCGTCCAGCGGACGCGATAGCCGAGACTCTCGAGCAGTCGATCACCCGGCGATCCCTCAGGTACCGGCATCCCAATCGTCCCGATGCCGCGGTCTCGGGCCTGAGCCTGCATCCAGGAGGCCAGATAGGTGCCGATTCCCC
This sequence comes from uncultured Acidobacteriota bacterium, assembly GCA_963734115.1. Taxonomy (GTDB): domain Bacteria; phylum Actinomycetota; class Acidimicrobiia; order Spongiisociales; family ZC4RG35; genus JARDZU01. The sequence continues at coordinate 164,600 of CAVTFV010000008.1, read as the reverse complement.
GTCCTCGATAGGCGGGGTCGACTGCGGCATCGCCCCGGTCACCCCCCGACAGCTCGGCGTAACCCGCCAATCGGTCCCCGTCGAAGACTCCAATCGTGCTGGCACCGACATCGAAGCTGGGCCGTTGCCAGTCGCTGACGATGTCGGCCTCCTCGATGACGATCTCCCCGAGGTCCTCCAGCTGCCCGGCGGCCATCACGGCCGCAACCGCAGACTCGTGGCCTGGAGCTAGGGGGCGATGAGTCAGCCCGGGCGGGAGCTTCACAGGGCGCATTGAAGCCGAGCGGTCCGTTTCACAACGCCGAATTGGGCCTCGGGACGTCATTCGATCAGGTAGAAGAAATCTTGGACGGACCCCTTGTTTCTGTCACTGGCCGAACGTATGTTCGTAGCTATGGGATATGCCACCTGGAGTACCGATCAGCTGGAAGAGCAGTTGGTTTCTGACGAGGTGGAAACCTCACGTCTCGCGGCAAGGAAGCTCGCGATCCTCGAAGAGCTCGACTACCGGCAAGTGGCGACCAGTGATGGCTGTCGCAACATGTCGGAATGGGCGACAGCTCGGCTCGACCTCCACCCCGATTCGGCTAAGAACCTGGTCCGGACCATGCGGAGAACGATCGACCGCTCCCACCTGCGGGAAGCTCTGGCCGCTGGTGAGATCAGCTTCGACCGGTTGGAGGCCTTGTCCCGCATCCCCGATGACGTGGGTCTCATGGCGCATCTGGATGTCGCCGGGGTCCGTCGGGAAGCAACCGATAGGGCTCGGATCAGCTCTGAGGACGAACACCGGACCGCTTCCGATCAGTTCTTGGTCATGCAGCCCTCCCTGGACGAATCCTGGTGGAAAGGCTGGTTCGGATTCGACGGATCCACCGGCGCCCTGGTCAACAAGACACTCTCCGAAAAGAGCAGACGATCTGCCCCTCCTCCCCGACGGGACCCGTGGGGACAGCTCATGGCGCAAGGCAATGGCCTTGGCCGAACTGTGTGTCAGTGACGATCCCCCACCAGCCCAGCTCACCGTGTTCGTCGACGCCACCCATGCGATCCCCCCGAACGGGCAGGCCGGTGTGGTCCTGGAAGCCGGACCCCGGATCGGCCGGGACGCCCTCCAAGCCATCCTCTGCGATGCGGCCACTGAAGTCACCGCCGTATCAGAAGACGGCACCCCGATGGTCTACGGGCGGAGAACAAGGACCATCCCACCAGCCCTGAGACGAGCCATCATCCAACGCGACGGTAACGCCTGCACCGGCGACGGCTGTCCCAGCATTCACCGCCTCCAAGTCCACCACATCATCCCCTGGTCACAAGGCGGAACAACAGAACCCGACAATCTGATCACCCTCTGCTGGTTCCACCATCAGATCGTCGTCCACCAACGAGGCTTCCAGCCCTACCACCACCCCGAACACGGACGCATCCGATTCCGCAAGCCAGCCCTCCGCGGGCCACCGGGCTAGCCGGCGGCTGTCGTCTCCGTCGGGGCCTCGGTCTCCGTCGGTGCCACAGTGGTCGCGACGTCGGGACTGGTCGTTCCATTGTCCTCGGTGACCGTCGTCACCGTGGTGTCATCCGTGTCACCGTCCCCCAAATACACGACCGCGAGGATCGCCACCAGCACTATCACCGCGCCGAGGATGACCCACCATCCAGGCCAGGTCGTTGGCTGCGGGGTCGGCTCCGGCGGGGTCGGCTGAATCGGATCTTGGGGAGTGGTCATCGTCGGTACCTCCAGATGCGAGGGTGTTCGCACCGTCGCTGGTCAGCCTATTGGCCGCCATCGCCGCGACTCGGGCAATGAGTCTCCCTGGGTGACTAACCCGGGCCGCCCACCAGACCCAGTTCGTGACGGAACAGGTACCTGTCGGCCAGATAGTTCAGGATGCGCCGGGCCTCAGTGAACCGGTCAGCGACCGTTCGCAGGAACGTGGGGCCGGTCGAGACCGTGCCATTGCTCTCATCCACCGAGCGTCTGTACCAACCGGCTCCGGCCACCTCCATGAAATGGAGTGCCTGCTCTTCGACGAGTGCGTCGCTGGGGCCGAGCACCGCCGACTGGGCCAGCCACTCCCGTTGGGAGGGCGTGTATGGATGCCTGGCGGTGTGGTCGGGCATGACCCCGCTCAGGAACAGAGCAACATCGCCAAGTCGTCGGTATCCACCGGGTCTCTCCGCCGGCGGCAGGAGCTCGACCATCTCGGCGAGCGCGACCGGGTCGAGCTCGCTGAATCGTCGTCGTCGTAGCCCATCCCGGGTCTGCACGAGGAAGCTGCCGCTGGCGACGGTGGTGAACGAGTTGAGGAACTCGATGAGGAAGTACCGACGAGCGCCGTCCTCGAGGAAATGGCGAAGAGGCTCGACATCGAAGACGGGGAGGCGCTTTCCGGGGCCTGCCCACTCTGGAACGTAACTGGCGTCGTGCAGGTCGCTCGCTGATCGGTTGACCAGAGCGGCAAAGGCGAGGAATGAAGAGGCCCCCGGATCGGCCAGGTCGCTGGACCGATCGAAGATCGTGTCGAAGAGTCGTCGGGACGCCAGAAGCTCGTCGATCACTTCGGGGCGCTCGAGCATGCGCTGTTTCAAGGCCTCGCCACCGGTTCCGGCGGTCTGTGCCAGCAGCTCGAAGTCCCGTTGGCTGAGATGCTCCCGATAGAGCAGTGGATAGTTCATATCGCACCCTGCCGACCTTCCGGTCCAGGCTGTAGGCCCGGCCCTGCTGGTTCGATTCACTCTAAGAATCGGCATGGTGAACCAGTGGGATCAACGGGTCGATCGACCCATCGCGTCAAACGGCGGCGAACCACCCCATGGCTCCCCGTTCTGCGAGCCAATGCTGGTGCGGATGGAACATGTACCGCCCGACGGTCGGAAGCGTGAACTCGAGAATGGCCCGCTGAGCCATGCCCAGGACGAGTGTGTCCTCGCGGGACGACGGTCGCTCCCCCATGCCCCCTGGATATACGTCGAAGGTCTCTGCGTGGAGATGGAACGATGCCAGAGGCTCGTGCTCCAGCATGTTGACCAGATAGAGCCGGACCGCCTCACCCACCGGGACCTTGATCGGATGGTGATGGAAGAAGCCGGCCACCCCGTTCCAGGCCACGATGCCGTTGCGGCCGATCCCGTCGTTGGAGAACCCGGAGAGGAGCAAGGCGACCTCGGTGGCCCGCGGCCGCCCACCCGGTGGATCGACGATCAGCATGCCATAGAGGCCTCGGGCGATGTGGTCGGCCAGCGGGGCGGTGTGACAGTGATAAGGGTGAAGCCCGGCCGGGCCTGCCGTGATCTCGTACATCGTCTCTCCGCCCGGTGGCACCGGCTCCCACCCGTCGTGCTCAGGACGGTGTGCCCCGTGGAAATGGAGGTTGTGTGGGTTACCGGTGCGGTTCACGAAATGGATTCTGAGCAGGTCACCCGCGGTGGCCCGCAGGATCGGGCCGGGCACGGTGCCGTTGTAGGTCCACGCCTCGACATGGGCGCCCGAGCCCACCTCGATGAGGCGCTCCTCGACGGCGATCTCGATGTCACGCACCGACCCGGGAGACAGGCTGTCGGATGGGGCGGGGAAGGTGTGGGCATCGAGCGCATCGGGGCCCAGCCCGGCAGGCGGCGAGTAGATGTCGCCGTAGAGATCCGGGGCGCCCTGCTCGTGCATGCTGGAGTGGCCCACCAGACCAGGGTTGGCGTAGTCCGTCTCGGCCGCCGCCTGAGCCTGATGCTGCACGGTGTGGCCGAGTACCGACCCGCCAAGAAAGACCGCGCCTCCGAGGCCGGCCTTCTTCAGCAGCTCACGTCGGGACAGACCGTCTGTCGAGTCAGACGATGCCACCGATGACCATCCCAAGACCAAGGAACAGCAGGTACACGGCCAGGCCCCCGGCCATGAAGACCCATCGCTGCCAGGCAGGGATCGTGCTCTTGCCGAAGATGTAATAGGCGACGACGCCCAGGAAAGGGACGATGAGAATCGCGGCCATCCATGCGATCGTCTTCCCGCGGCTGAGGTCTTCCCGTCGGGATAGGTCCAAGAGAGCCAGGACTACCCAAGAGGTGTAGAGGACCAGGGGCAAGACGTAGGCATAAAGCCCGAAGAACACCCCGGCGGTTGAGGCGAAGCTCACACCCATGACGTTGATTCCTTTCTGCTGTGTGACTTCCAAATCAGGTGGCATCTCGGGGACGCCGATGCTCTCGATGTCGGGCTGCGATTCGGCAAAGACGTCGACCGCCGGAGTGACCGGTGCCCCGGCGCCCCCCGGCATGTTCGGCTGAGGCCCAGGGTGGGGCAGCGATGCTATGTCCACGTGGGGTTGGAGATCGAGCCCGCTCTCGAAGAGACGACCCAGTTGTGCGCTGGTCGACCCGATCTCGAACAACGCGGGGAAGCGGAGACCCTCACAGGGCTGCTTGATCTCCAGGGCCGCAGGGAGCGATGTCGAGAACACGTTGTCCTCGAAGCAGTTGCCCGACGTCGCCGGCCCGCCGAGAGTCAGATCGGCAAGACCCGACCCCTCCACCATGTTCTCCACGATCTCGTGGTCGTAGGACATGTAGAAGTTGTCGTCGAGCATGGGGAAGATGGCGATGCCGCTCTGCGGGTGGTTGAACACACGGTTCCTCGCCACAAACGAATCCCCGCCTCCGGCGAGGAGGATGCCGTTGCCCTGGGCCGCCCACTCGAAGGCGAGAGCCGGCGCGTCGATATTTCCATTGTCGTGCACCAGATTGCCCACCACCGTCACGTTGTGAAACGGTGGCAACAACTCCCCGTCCAGGGTATTTGGCGCGACTCCGGCGACGTTGTGGCGAAAGATCGAATTGACGATGTAGAGATCGGATGAGGCGTTCGTGCCCGAATAGCCGAGACCGTTCCACTCCGCAATGGAGTCCGTGATGGTGGTCTGGCAGGGGTCGCATTGCCCGATGTAGTAGCCGGCATCCGGTGAGCCCGATGCATATGAATGCTCGAAGAGGCCGTCGCTCGAGTCGAATGCGTAGATCCCATAGACACCGTTGTTGACCGCAGTCAGATAAGACCCCCGGTAACCACGGACGCCGCTCCAAAAGAAGCCATTGGAGGTGTTGTTGATGGCGGTCATGTTCTCCACCGCCACCCCGTCGGCGTAGAGAACACTGACACCATTGGGGCGCTGGAACTCACCGTCGATCACCACCTCGTTGCGATCGACCCCGCGGAGGGTCAACCCTGGAGTAGTCACCTCGACTTGTTCCCGATAGGTCCCACGGTCGATCAAGACGAGGGCTCCGGGGGCGGCGGCGTCGACCGCGGCCTGGATCGTGGGATAGTCCTGGGGGACCAATCTGGTCTCTCCCGACCACTCGGAGGGTGATTCGGTGGCGGGGTCACCCATGGCGGCGGGCGATGGCTCGCCTTCCGGTGGTCCGGCACAAGCTGCAAGGGTCAGAACGGTTCCTGCGATCAGCAGGAGCCGGCCCTTCCTCATTCCCCGGCCGGCCCGACGACGAGAGTGCCGGCCATGCCGTCTCCTTCGGCATTTCCATGGAAGGTGCAGAAGAAGGCGTACTCGCCCTCTTCGTCGAACGTCAGCGCCGCCTCGTCGCCCTCGAGCTGCTCGAGACTCCCGAAGACATCTTCCGTCGACCAGGAGCCGTCGACAGCGACCGCGTTGTGGGGATTGCGGCCGGCGCCAACGAAGGTCACTGTCCCTCCGACGGTCACATTGACCTCGGTGAACTCGTACCGGTTGTCGAACATGTCGACGACAACTGCATCCCCGGAGGTGGAATCGCCTCCATCACCCCCGCCGCCGCAGGCCACGACGAGGAGCAGACCGAAGAGCCCGGCCATCAGGCGGCGCAAGCTACTTCTCCCCACGTCCGAACAGACCGGTGAGCCAGCTCCAAAACGAGGCGAAGAAGAGCGAAAGGCCTTTCACCTCGCCCGCCTCTATGGTCGATGCCTCGGCCACGGTCTCGGCGCCCAGCTTGCCCTCGAGACACTGGACGAACTCGCCGATCAGACGCTTCGACATCTCATTGACGAGACCGGTACGGCCGAATTGGGCGACAGGTCCGGAAAGGGTCACGTCGGCGTCGATCCCGACCTTCGATCCGGTGCCTTCGGGAGTGATCTGATACGCCACCTTGACCTGGCCCCTGGAGCCACCGCTCCGGTCCACTCCCTTCCCCTCGATAACAGCGCTCTTGGCTTCGGGATCAGGCGTAACCGTGGCCTTCCCCTCGAAGGATGCCGCCATGGGGCCCAGCTTCACCGAGAGCTTCCCGTCGTAGGAGCCATCGTCGGACTGGCTCAACAACTCCGCCCCGGGCAGACACTGTGCCACCGATGGGATGTCCTGGAAGAAATCCCAGACCCGGTCCGGGGCGCGGCCCACCGTGAACTCGTGCTCGATCTTCATCGTCCTCCTGCAGCCTGAAGCGGGGATGAACGGTAGTGACCGGCGGGGCGGTACCCCTAACGGTGTTCGGTGTCGCCGGCGAGCAGATCCAGGGCGTGCGGCACGAGGTCCAGGATGGACTCCAATCCCTCCACCGAACCCTTCGTGGATCCAGGCAGATTGACCACGAGGGTCGATCCGATCGACCCAGCCCTGGCTCTGGAGAGGGCCGCCATCGGGGTCGATTCGAGACCCTTCGACATCATCACATGGGTCAATCCCGGCGATTCGCGCTCCAACACCAGGGCAGTGGCCTCGGGAGTCACGTCCCGCGGCCCGAAGCCGGTGCCGCCGGTGGTGAGAACCAATCGGGCCACCGAGACAGCGTCCTGTATGGCGGAGACGATCGCGTGCTCCTCATCCGGGACCACGCTGCGAGTCACCCCGTAGCCGGTATCCGACAGGATGCGGGCGAGGGCGTCCCCGGACAGATCGTCACGGACCCCGGCTGCGACACCGTCGCTAACCGTGATCACGTGGGCGGTTGTTGCCGTCAACCCCAGAGCATGGGGTTGATGGACACTCCGCCGCGGAGCACCAGTTGCTCGAAGAGGAGGATCACCACCAGGGTTGCGCCCAATCCCCAGGGCCATGGCGTCTCCCGAAGGTCTTCCGGACCGTGCACAGTTGTGGTCCCGTGCGCCGCCGCGAGCGTCGCCAGGAAGATCACAGCCGTCAGAGGAAGAGCCGGTACCACGCCACTTCCCGCGTCGGGCACGAAGAACGGGATGGACAGAAAGACCGCGGCGATGGCAGGCACCAGAGCGATCCAGAAGGCGAAGGTGACTCGCTTTCTCCCGGTCGAGATCATCTTGTCGTGAGGGGTGAAGGCAAGGAAGGCGGCTGCCGCCGAGAGAGCTACCAGCAGGAGGCCGACCGCACCTCCGGCGGCCAGCACGTAATCGAGCCCGGCCGGCGCCTCGAGAGTCTGGTAGGCCAGAGCCAGCGGGCTGTCAGCATCGAACGGGACCATGACCGCCTGGACGAACGCCTGCCTGAGGAGATGGAGGACCATCCACAGCAGTGTCAGACGGGCGACGCCGTGGCCACGCGCCGTGGGATAGGAGAAGAGAGCCATGAAGCCCACGATCAGGCAGAGCAAAAAGCCGCCGGCCCAGACGAGGTCTGAGGACACGCCGGTGATGTCGACCCTGTTGTTGTAGATGACGGCGTTGCCGCCCAGGATCAACGCCAGGATGGCGTCGCCCAGATCATCCACGAATTGCGCGACGACTATCCCGAGGGTCGACCCCAGGGCGGAGGCGACAACGAGGGAAGGGCCGATTCTCTTGATGGTCTCGGTTGTCAGAGGCCCCGAAACGCTTACTTCAGCAGTCACAAACGGTCATCCTAAACGAGGGTGGTTTCACGATCAGATAGGTGATCGGCACGTAATCGAGGCTTCTAAATGGCAAGGATGAGAGTCCCGATCATCCAGATCACGAGGTATCCGATCGAAATGAGGAGAACCGGCGCGGTATCGCGCCAGTTGAGGCCGGACCAGATCCCGATCAGCACCAAACCGGCCGCCATCACAATGCTCCACCACGGCGGAACCAGGCCGACAATTGCCGCGCCGATGATCAAAATCGCCACTACCGCCAGGAACCCGGCAGCGACCAGGGCGTAGAGGACCTGTCTCGGTGTCGGCTCGGTCACAACAGATCCGCCGCCTCCCCAACCCGGCGGTACCACTGGCCGAGCGATTCGATCGTCTCGTGAGCGTTCAACCCGCTGGGGTTGGGCACCACCCACAGCCGAGCACCACCGATCGCCTCCGGTTGCTCCCCGAGGACCGCCCGGGGTCGTTCGAATGCGGTGCGGTACGCGGTGAGCCCGGCAACGGCCACCACAACCGGCTTCACCTCGGCGACGACAGACTCCAAGCGCTCTGCACCCTGACGCAGCTCGGTTGCGCTCAACTCCGACGCTCGAACCGTCGCCCTTCGAACGAGATTGGTTATGCCGATCCCGCTCCTCTGCAGTCGCTCCCTCTCTTCCGGGGTCATCCCCGTCGAGGTGTCTATCGACCAATCGATGAGGCCGGCCCGGCGCAACGCCGGATAAAAGCGATTGGAGGGATGACAGAAGTGGGTGTTCGTCGCCGCCGTCCACAGACCCGGGTTGATGCCCACGAAGAGCAAACGGACATGGGGACCGAGAAGGTCGTCAACGGTCTTGTCCTGGAAAGCGGCCAGTTGCTCCCTGGTGAACCCCATCGAGCGCAGCGACCCCTCAGCCCGCCGGGAGCCATGGAGGCGGCGGTGCGTCGATCCGAGACAACTCGGAGGAAACCGGGCCGAAGCGGTCGAGATCGTGTACCTGCCAGGCTCGCCAGGCGCTGGTGATCTCTTCTTTGGTCCGGGCGACGAAGTTCCACCACATCTCGATCGATTCGCCCAGCGGCGCGCCGCCAAGGACCAGAAAGCGGGTCTCTTCGCCGATCCCCTCGATGGGGAGGCTCTCGGCGCCGGCCGGTACCAACGCGAGCCAACCCGGCTCGACGATGGCGTCCTCCACCTTCAGCTTGTGGTCGATCGGGATCACGGCGTACTCGAAACCGGCCTGGGCTGGGATCTCCGTCCGCTGCCCGTGAAGGGTGACATCGAGGCCGACCGTCGCCCAGTCGACTTCGGCGGGCGACCGAAATCCGTCCAGCTCGCCGATCATCACCTTCACCTGAGCGGCAGGCAAGTCCGCCACCGGCAGATCCGAGATGTGCTCGAACCTGGAGCTTCCGTGTCTCGTCTCCTCGGGCTGGGCAAGCCACATCTGCACCCCGTGGATCCCTTCCGTGGTCCCCAGCTCGGCGTGTGCGATCCCGTTGCCAGCCGACATCAGATTCAGCTGCCCAGGCCTTATGGGCTGCTCGCTACCGAGGGAGTCCGTGTGCAACGCCTCACCCTCGAGTAGCCAGGTGACCGTGGACAGACCGATGTGGGGATGAGGCCCGACCTCTAGGGGATGGGGCTCGTCGAAGTCGGGCGGCAGGATCAGGTCGACGAAGCACCACGGGCCTACGGTTCTCCGTCCCTTCGTGGGGAGGACCCTGCTGATCGGAACACCGCCGACCGTGGTGGAACGACCCTCACGGACGTCGATGCGGGCCAGGGGTCCCTGCTGGACCGACGCGTCGACGGGCTGGACCGGGCCGCTCAATGGCGCTCCCCGGCTCGTGGCGCCGATCTACTTCTTTTGGCTCTGGTAGTAGGGGTCTTCACCGGACGCATGATCGGTGACGTCGACGACCTGGGTCAATGCCGGGATCGATTCGAGGATTATTCGCTCGATGCCCTGCTTCAGTGTGACCTGGGCGAGACCGCAACCCTGACAGCCACCGAAAAGCCTTAGATAGGCGATTGTGCCGTCGACCGACACCAATTCGGCACCACCCCCGTGGGCCGCTATCGCCGGATTCACCTGCTCTTTGATCACCTGCTGCACCTGATCGACGAGCGGGCCGGACAGATCGCCTCCGGGAGCAGACATCGGTGGCGGCGCCGGGCTGTTCGGGTTGTTCATCGACAGACCTTCATCGGTCAGCTCGAGGGCTGCGCCGTCCAGCTTCTCCCTGTCGTCCTCGGGGAAGATCAGGGCCAATCCGTCATGCCTCTCCGTGACCCAGCCCTCCTTCATGTCGTCGAGGGCGACAAAGGCGAGCTCATAGGTGAACTGGGGGCCGCGGAATCCCGTCACCTCGATGGAGAGGCCGAACTCCCCGTCTCCCGGCTCCTGATCCCTCAACTGCAGGATCATGTCGAGGGCATCGGACGCGATGCTGAGAACGGTGTCTTCGGACATCTGTAAGGATGGTACCTGGTCCCTCGACCCAATCCACATGCCGACTGCGATCGTCCTCCTACCCAGCACCACCTACCGGGCCGCCGACTTCGTGCGCGCCGCCGAAGGGCTCGGCGTCGACCTGATCGTCGCCTCGGAGAACCCGCCTCCCTTCGACATGGGCGACCGTTATCTCCAGGTCGATTGCTCCGACCCGGACCTTGCGGCTGAGGCGATCGTCCGCATCGGGGATGACGTCCCGATCGATGGCGTCGTGGCCGCCGATGATGCGGGAGTGGTTGCCGCGGCCATAGCGGGCCGAAAGCTGGGGATCCGGGCCAACGATCCCGAGGCCGCCGCCGCAACCCGGGACAAAAGTCGGCAACGCGCCCTGCTCCGCGCCGCCGAGGTGCCACAGCCGAGGTTCGACAGGATCTCACCCGGCGAGGACGGGGTGGAGGCGGCCGCCGGGATCGGCTATCCGGTTGTGATCAAGCCTGTTGACCGTGCTGCCGGACAGGGCGTCATGCGGGTCGACGACGCCGCTGGCCTTCCGACAGCCCTTTCTCGGGCGCGATCCATCACCGGCGATGACGCTGCCCTGCTCGTCGAGGAGTTCATGCGGGGAGGGGAGGTAGCCCTGGAGGGTCTGGTACGCGATGGCGAATTGACCACCCTCGCCCTCTTCGACAAGCCCGACGCCGTGGAAGGCCCGTTCTTCCCGGAGACGATCCTCATCACTCCGAGTCGTCTCGACGAGGCGGTCCAGGCCGAATGCCAACGGGTGGCCGCGGCGGCACTGACCGCCATCGGCATCAGCCACGGCCCGGTCCACGTCGAGATGAAGGTCGACGGCGCCCTGGTCCGTGTGATCGAGGTCGCAGCCAGATCGATCGGTGGCCTCTGCTCGCGGAGTCTGAACTTCGGGTTGCTCGGCACCACATTGGAGACGCTGATAATTCGCAACGCGATCGGCATGGAAAAGCCCGAGTTGCGTCGGGAGCCGACCGCCAGTGGTGTGCTCATGATCCCGATCCCGAAACCGGGAACATTCACCGGCATCGACGGGCTGGACCGGGTGCGTGAGCTCGAGCACATCTCCGCGATAGACATCACGGCCACTCCGGGTAGCCAGGTGCAACCCCCGCCGGAAGGCGACCGGTACCTTGGTTTCGTCTTCGCCAAAGGGCCGGATCGGGAGGGGGTCGAGGCCACATTGCGCCAGGCGCGGGACCTCGTCCGTGTAGTCGTCGAATGACCGGCCCGATGACCCTCACTCTCGAGGAGCCGGTTTGCCCAATGCCCGCCCCTCCTCGAGACCTAAACCTCTACTTGACGGTTAGTGCTTACCCGCGAAAGCCGCGTAAGACGATTTTGTCATTATGGACACCATCCTGATCTTTGCCGGTGGTGACCTCCTCGACGTCGGAATCGCCGATGAGCTCCCCTCGGCCGACCTGGTGGTGGCCGCAGACAGTGGTTACGACGTCGCTGAGCACCTCGGGTTCCGGGTGGATGTGTTGGTTGGCGATCTCGACTCGATCGTGACCGCGCCCATACCGCGTCATGTCATCGTGGAACGCCATCCCGTCGACAAGGATCAGACCGACCTCGACCTCGCCCTCGAGCTGGCGGTCCGTGAGGAGCCGTCACGGATCGTGGTCATCGGCGGGACCGGGGGCCGCTTCGACCACGAGATGTCAACCGTAGAGCTCCTCTGCTCTGATCGCTGGTCCGTCGTCGACGAGCTCGATTGGGTCTCGTCACGAGGTCATGCCTATGTGCTGCGCCGACGGCGGATCCTGCACGGGGACGTGGGTGCGCTGGTCAGTCTGATCCCGGTGGGTGGGGCGGTCACCGGGATCACCACGAACGGGCTCCAATGGGAGCTCGACGGGGACACCTTCGACGCGGGCACGACCAGAGGGGTGAGCAATGTGATGCGATCTCCCGTGGCCGACATACGGATCGACTCGGGATGTCTCCTCGTCGTTTTCCCGACTTAGAGCTTTTCAGCCTCGATCAGAGACCGGCGGCCACCGACGAGTCGAGCATCGTGTAGCCGGCCAGGTACTCGCCCCGCTCCTTGCCCAGGCGCGCCACCATCTCCTCGTACTCGGCCTCGCGGCCCAGTCTCTGATAGAGACGCACCGGTTGGAGCAGTTCGACGTCCGTCCACCCCGGGAACGGTTGCGGCGATCTCGTAACCGAAGTCGGGATCGGTGGCCCAGTCGATGGTGCCTTCGACGATGCCCTGGACGATGGCGGACGAGTCCTGGATCGTCACCTTCTTCGAGCCTTCCTCTTCTCCCCCGACGCGACCGGTGTTGAGCACGAACGCCTCGAGGTCGGGCATCGTTTCGAGCAGCTCCAGAAGGCGATTCCCTTGCTGAGCGTCGTCGTCGAAGAAGAACGGATTGGTGCCGGGCACCCGGAGGCTCTTGCCGGCTTCGGCAGCACCCCCCGCCGATGTTCCCTTCGTCTCCCCCAGCATGAAGAACGCCGGGATCTGGTCACGGCGGAGCCTGGCAACACCCGGGATGACATGGTCGGAACGATTGAGCATGAGGAGATAGCGAGCAGGAGGGACGTCCCTCGGGTCGCGGTGCCTGATATTGGCCAGAGGAAACGTGCTTCGACCGTTCGCCGTGTAATTGGTGTCGAAGAAGTCGACCTTGCCCTCTGCCGTGACCGAGACATTCTCCAGCCAGGCGTCCGGCCTCGTGGTCCCCCCGTAGATGGTGGGCTCGTCGTCGGCGTCGAGGCCGAAGGTCTTGGCGAAGCACCCGTTCTCCGTGGTTCGGATCTCGCCACCGGGCATGAGCGCCACGAAGTCGTCCTGCACAGGGAGCGATCCCACCTGCTGACGGAATGTGGTGGTCGTCTTTCCGGTCCCCGACAGGCCGATGATCAGCATCGACTCCTCGTCGCCAGACCTGGTCGACGCGGCGGGAAAGGTCTTGAGCCCGGCGTGCAGGGCGAGACCGGCCCAGTCATGCGCCAGCCTGCCCCACATTCGGAGACTCCCCATTTTCGACTCGCCGAAGTAGTCGGAGCCGAGGACCCTGGTCATCCAGTTCTCGAGGTCGACGATTATGAGACGGTCGTCCGGCTTCCCCGGGGCGGGAAGCGATGGGGTGTATATGACGGTGAACTGCGGCTCTCCGCCTGGCGCAGGGGGGAAGAAGAGCTGGGCCTGCATTCCGGCGATGTTGGCCCCTCCGGCCTCGATCATCAGCCGGCTGGGCGTGCTGAAGGCTGGATCCGGACCAACCCGGCCCTCGATCAGCAGCATGTCCTGCGACGCGATGTGCTCGTCCTGGAGCCGGCCCCATTCCTCTGCCTCGGCTCTCGAGATCCGGTTCTTGTGGATCTCGTGCTCGGCGACAAAGAAGGTCGACATGCTGAGACGGGAAGTGACCTCGGCCTGGTAGTTGAGGTTCCCGAATTCGGTGATCGTGACCCGGGGCATTCGCTCCAGGGTCAGCTCACGCAGCCTGTCCTGTGTCGGGTTCACCTCGATCGACCTGGCTTGGGGCAATTCGAACATGGGTCAGCTATCACTCGACTCAGAGGGGGAACCGGGAGCAGAGTAGTCGCCGAAGGGTTGTTCGGCGCTACCCGGCAGCCATGCAGGCATGGCCTCCTGGCGCAGATAAGCCACCAGATTGGCCACGGCGAGGGCCGCCATCGCTCTCCGTGCCGGGATGGTCGCACTGCCGATGTGAGGCACCACCAGGCAATTGGGGAACCGAAGCAATGGATGGTCGGGAGGCAAGGGCTCAGGGTCGGTGACATCGAGGGCGGCCCCGCCGATAATTCCGTCCGCCAACGCCTCCACCAGGGCATCGGTGTCGACGATCGGGCCGCGGGCGACGTTCACCAGCATCGCCGAGTCCTTCATCAGCCGCAGTTCGGCCCGGCCGATGAGCCCGCGTGTCTCCTCGGAGAGGGGGACGGCGATCACCACGATGTCCGACCTCTCGAGCAGCGCGCTCAGTTCGAGCCGCGTCGCCCCGGGGACATCCTTGTTCGACCGCGTCGTGTACAGCACCTGCATGTCGAACCCACGGGCCCGCCGTGCGATCGCCTGGCCGATCCGCCCCATCCCGACGATCCCAAGTGTGGCGCCGTGCAGGTCGCCGCTCAGAAAGTGCCATGGGTCCCACGGGCCCCACGCCCCGGATTTGACGATGGCCTCTCCCTCGGGGAGACGTCTGACGGCAGCGCCGATAAGGGCGAAGGCGGTGTCCGCCGTGGTCTCTGTCAGAACGTCGGGGGTGTGGCCAACCGCCACCCCGTGACCCCGGCAAGCCTCGATGTCGATGTTGTCGACTCCCACCGACATCTGTGAGATCACCCTCAGCTTCGGAGCTGAATCGAGCAATTCGGCATCGATCCTGTCCGAGAGCATCGACAGCCACCCGTCACAATCGACCAGCCGCGAGAGGAGGGTCTCACGGGGCACCCGCTCTTTTTCGCTCCAAACCTCGACCTCGGCGAGCTCCACCAGGGGCTCGAGGATGTCCCCCGGGATGAAGTCGCTGACGAACACCCTCAGCATCGGGGCCGCAGGCTAACGGCTGTAAGCGAGACAGTTCCGGGTGTTGGTGCCGATACCATTCCTCGAGATGCGACGCATCGCCATGTCCGTCCTCCTGGTGGCGGCGGCCGCCTGTGCCGGCGCCGACGCGACCGAGCCTGCTCCGACAGTCGCCCCTACCACCAGCCTGGCGCCTGTCACGACCGCACCCTCGTCCACGACCACTTCGATCGCCACGACCACGACGGTTGAGGAGGTTCTCGACGTCGAGTCCCTACCCGAAGGGTCCTCTCTCGTCCTCGGTGCGCGCCAAGCGGTGGAGGTCTTCGACAGCCCGAACGAGACCGAGCCGATCCGCACGCTCGAGCCAACCACGATCCTGGGCACCACCACCGTGCTGGTGGTTGTGGAGGGGCCCACTGATGGATGGGCCCGGGTCCTCCTCCCCGGTCGTCCCAACGGCGCCGAGGGATGGGTCCACTCCGACGAGATGGTCGCCTTCGTCGTGGAAGGGAGAGTTCTGATTGATCTCTCCGACCGAACCCTCAGCTACGTCGTCGGAGGCAGCGAGATCATCGCAACCCCTGTCGGAATCGGGAGCCAGGCCAACCCAACCCCGACCGGACAGTTCTTCGTGACCGACAGTGTCGCCCTGGCCGACCCGACCAGTCCGTGGGGTCCCCACGCCCTCGGTCTGTCCGCCCGGTCGGACACCGTCACCGAATTCAACGGGGGTGACGGGATCATCGGGATCCACGGGACCAACAACCCTGGCTCGATCGGTCTTGCGTTGTCGCTGGGATGCGTCCGCGTTGCCAACGACGTCATCACCCGCCTCCACGAAGTGGTTGCCATCGGGACACCGGTTGAGATCAGGGCCTGAAGACCCTGATCTCCGTTGTGCGTTTTACGTTCTACGTCTTACGACACCGTTGGAGAGGACCGTTGTGCCCCGCTCTTTCGCATTTGTGCTGACCAACAGCCGGTCGCCGTCCTCCCAGATCGAGCTGACCAGCGTCTCCCCCGGGTAGACGACACCCGAGAACCGGGCTCGAAACGAGGCGACTGCCTCGGGCCGTCCCTCGAGGGCATGGTCCACCACTGACTTGCAGACGATCCCGTAGGTGCACAACCCGTGCAGGATCGGCCGATCGAACCCGGCGAAGGCGGCGAATCCCGGGTCGGCGTGCAGCGGATTCTTGTCCCCCGACGCCATCCGGTAGAGCAAAGCCTGTTGAGGGAGCGTGGCCGACTCGACAACATGGTCAGGTTCCCTCGATGGGGTTAGATCGGTGTTGGGTGGGCCGCTGTCCCCACCGAAGCCACCCTCCCCCCTGATGAAGACCGAGGCGCGATTGGTGAACAGCCGCTTCCCCGTCTTCTCGAGGGTGGAGACGATCTCGACGATCGCCAGCGCGCCCTTCCCCTTATCCAGGATCTCGGTGACACTGCCGGCCTGAATCACCGTTCCGCTGGTCGGTATGGGCTCATGAACCACGATCTCGTGCTCGCCGTGAAGGATCATCGCCGGGTTGACGTCGAAGCCGGGGGCGTAGCCCACGCTCATCATGACCGGGAACTGCGGGATCGTTGCATAAGTGGGGAGTACTCGAAGGTCGCCCTCGTAGGCGTAGCGCAACTCACCCGGGTCGGTGGGCGGGACGCCGGCGCCGATTCCCAGGTGATACAGGATGATGTCTTCCTCACTCCAGGCTGCGGTCCCGCCGGCCAACTCCGCCCCGATCGCTTTCTCGAGATCGATGGGCATCAGCCGCCGGCCAGTCGGGCCAGGATCATCAGCTCTTCGTTGATGTCTCCCGGGATCACATACTCGGAGACGTCGCGAACCTCATCGAGATGCTCGGCCACGTCCTCGACAGAGGGGACCACGCCCTGGCCGGCGAACCACCCATCATTGGTCCCGATGAAAATCCGCCCATAGCGACCGCCCCCCACCGTGAAGACCTGATGCGTGAGCTCGTTCTGCTCCGAGCAGAGATAGACCACCATGGGCATCACCTGTTGCGGGTCGAACATCTCGACGAACGGGCCGAGGAGCTCCTCGGTCATCCTGGTCTTGGCGGTCGGAGCCACCGCGTTCGACTTGATGTTGTACTTGGCGCCTTCGATGGCGAGCACATTGGAGAGCCCTACCAGCCCGGCCTTGGCCGCTCCATAGTTGGACTGGCCAAAGTTGCCGAAGAGGCCCGAAGCAGAGCTGGTGTGGACAAGACGACCGTATCCCCTCTCTTTCATCACCTTGAAGGCGGGATGGGACACGTGGAACGCGCCCTTGAGGTGCACGTCGAGAACCGCATCCACCTCATCGAGGGTCATGTTGGCGAACGACTTGTCCCTGAGGATCCCGGCGTTGTTGATCACGATGTCGACCGACCCAAAGGAATCCAGTGCGGTCTGGATGATCCCCTCGCCACCATCACGGGTGGCAACCGAGTCGTAATTGGCCACCGCCTCGCCGCCCGCTCCCGTTATCTGCTCCACCACCAGGTCGGCGGCGGAATGCGATTCGCCGCTGCCGTCCACGGCGCCACCGAGGTCGTTGACCACGACCATGGCCCCTCTTCTCCCCAGCTCGAGGGCGTACTCCCGCCCCAGGCCCCCACCGGCTCCGGTGACCACCGCCACCCGCCCGTCGAACGTGATCGGCTCACCCATTTGTTGACTCCCTCCGATTGATTCCTGGCTCAGAGACCGAGGGACCGCCCGATGATCTCCTTCATGATCTCGGTCGTCCCTCCGTAGATGGTCTGGACCCGCGCGTCGCGATATGCCCTGGCGATGGGGTACTCCTCCATGTAGCCCCACCCACCGAAGAGCTGGAGACAGCGGTCGATCACCTTCTTCTCCATCTCGGTCACCCACCACTTGGCCTTGGCTGCATCCTCCGCGCTGAGCTCGCCCCGGTTCAACGCCTGCACCTGGCGGTCGACGTACGTCTGGGCGACATCGAGCTCGGTCCTCATCTCGGCCATGAGGTGCTTCACCGTCTGGAAGCTCCCGATCGGCTGATCGAATGCCTGACGCTCCTTGACGTATTCGAGTGTCCAATCAAATGCGACTTGAGCGTGGGCAACAGAGCCGATGGCGAGGCTGAGCCTCTCCTGGGGCAGGTTCTCCACCAGATACACAAAGCCCCGCCCCTCCTCTCCCAGTCGATTCGAGACCGGAACCCTCACGTCGTCGAAGAAGAGCTCAGCGGTGTCCTGGGCATGGAGGCCGATCTTCTCCAGGTTTCGCCCCCGGCTGAAGCCCTCCATCCCGTCTTCGACCACGAGGAGGCTCATCCCCGCATGTCTCTCCCGGGGGTCGGTCTTGACCGCAGTGATCACGAGATCGGAATTGATCCCGTTGGTGATGAAAGTCTTCGACCCGTTGACGACATAGACGTCTCCGTCGCGGACAGCCGTTGTCTTGATCCCGGCGAGGTCCGACCCGGCACCGGGCTCAGTCATCGCAATCGCCGACATCAGGTCCCCCGACACGAGACCGGGCATCCAGCGCTCGGCCTGCTCCCCATCGCACAAACGGGTGAAGTAGGGAAGACAGACGTCGTTGTGGAGGGTGATGCACATGCCCGATGCCATCGCGTCGGCGCGCATCAGTTCCTCGCCAATCACCATGTTGAACCGGAAGTCGGCTATCCCGCCCCCACCATGCTCCTCGGGCACCGCCATACCGAGGAGCCCGGTCTTGCCCGCCTTGCGGAACATGTCCTTGTCGACGCTTCCCTGTGCTTCCCATTTAGCGACGTTGGGTGCCACCTCCCGCTCGACGAACTCACGGGCGGTGGATCGGAATAGCTCGTGATCTGCTTCGAACAGGTCTCGTTGCATATGCGCCGGGGCCGGGTCTCAGACTCCTACGTACAGACTCTCGATCTCGTCCGCATACTTGTCGAGGACGACCTTGCGCTTGAGCTTCAGCGACGGGGTCACCTCGCCCGAATCCGGGGTCCACTCGTCGGGGACGATGATCCATTTCTTCACCTGCTCGACCGAGGAGACCGTGTCATTCGCCTCATCGATGGCACGCTCGATCTCGGCTTTCACCTCGTCGAGCTTGGAGAAGGTCGCCAGGTCCTGGTAGGCCAGACCGTTGGCCTCGGCCCACGCCGGTGCCTCCTCATGGTCGAGGGCAACGATCATCGTCAGGAACTTGCGACCGTCACCAACCATGCAGACCTTGGAGACCAGAGCGTGGTTGCCCAGAATCGTCTCCAGCTTGGCCGGGGCGATGTTCTTCCCACCGGCGGTGATGATGATCTCCTTCTTCCGGCCGATGATCCACACGAAGCCGTCATCGTCGATGCGGGCCAGGTCGCCCGAGTGGAGCCAGCCCTCGGAGTCGAAAGCCTCGGCGGTGTCATCGGGGAGCTTGTAATAGCCCTGGGTGATGACCCCGCCCCTCATCAATAGCTCGTCGTCCTCGGCGAGGTCCACCTCGACTCCGGGGATGGCTTTCCCCACCGAGCCGAGCCTGAATGCGCCGGGGACATTGGTCGTCGCCGGGCCGGTGGTCTCCGACATCCCGTACAACTCGAACAGGGGGATCCCCAGAGTCTGGAAGAAAAGGATCAGATCCGGATTGATCGGGGCAGCAGCGGTGATGGCGATCTCGACCTGGTCCATGCCCAGCTGCTCGCGCACCTTGGACAGGACGATCGAGTCGAGCGCCCCCGCCATCATGGGGCCCGACTTGCCTTCCTGCTCGGCGAGAACCCGTTTCCGGTTGGCGTCCAGGGCCCGGTCGAGGAGAGTCTTCTTGACCCCATGAGTCTCGGCAAAGCGGGCAGTGAGCCGGGAGTGGAACTTCTCGTAGACGCGGGGAACCCCGACGAACAGGGTGGGCCGAGCCTCCTGGATGTACTCGAGGACGCTGGCGAGATTCGGGCAGAACCACACCTGGCCGGCCATGTACGTAGCCAGATAGTGGGTGGCGAGGCGCTCGGCGATGTGGGCGAGAGGCAGGTAGGAGACCATTCGGGGCCCGAGGTCGATGTTGGCCGCGCGTCGCAGGCACTCGGCGGTCCACACCACATTCCGGTGACTGATCATCACGCCCTTCGGGGTCCCCGTGGTGCCCGACGTGTAGATGAGGGTGGCCAGTGTGTCGGGTGTGAGCGCGCCGGCGGTCCGCGTCACCGCCTCGGGGTCCTCGGCCAGGTGTTTCTTCCCCCTGATCAGAAGATCGTCCCAGCTCAACACCCAATCGGCTGTGTCGTAGTTCTCCGCACCCGACATCAGGACGACGTATCGCAGATTGGGCAGCTCGGACCGAATCTCCTCCCAACGCTTCATGAACTCGAGGTTCTCGAGCACGGCGACAGTGGCCTTGCAGTTGTCGGCGATGTACTGGACCTGAGGCGCGGTGAGCGTTGAGTAGATGGTCACCGCGGTCGCCCCGGAATGGATGGCTGCGTAGTCGGCAATAACGTGCTCGGGACGGTTCCCGGCCATGATGGCGACGAACTCGCCGTCGCCGACACCCAAGGCCTGGAAACCCGCGGCCGCCTCGTGGACTGCCTGGCGGTACTCGCGCCAGGTCAGCGTCTTCCAATCCCCATCCTTGTAGTGGATCGCGGGCTGGTCACCGTGACGCTCCGCATTCCGGTCGAGGTAATCGACGATTGTCTTGCCTTCTACCTCGGCGTCGATCTCCGCTCGCTCCGCCAACACGGCTTCCTGGGACATTTCTCCTCCGCGATCAGGCCACTGCTCCGACCCGGCGGAGCATACTTGTCTCGGTTTCGCTATAGCCGAGGGTCTTCAGCACGAAATCTGTGTCTCTTCCGGGGTAACCAGGGCCTGTGGGATGGGGCACCGGGGTCGCCGAGAATCTGGGGCCGGGAGCGGGCTGGGTGACCCCGTCGACCTCGATGAACACCTCTCGGGCCTTGTTGTGGGGATGACCCGGCGCCTCGGTGGCGTCGAGGACCGGGGTCACGCAGGCGTCGGTGGCGGCGAAATGCTCTGCCCACTCGTCACGGCTCCGAGCGGCGAATTTCGAGGCGAGGACAGCCTTGATCGTCGGCCAGCCCTCTCTGTCACCCTGCGCAGGCAGAGATGCCTGGTCGATCTCCCAGCCCTTCGAGGAGAGCAGCGTAGAACTGCGGCTCCAGTGCACCGACCGCGACGTGCCCGCCATCGGCTGTCTCGTAGACCGCATAGAAAGGCGCCCCGCCATCGAGGAGGTTGGCCTCCCGCCCCGGCGCCCACCATCCCTCGGCGATGTGGCCGTGCATGGCCGTGGTCAGCAACGCAGACCCGTCGATCATGGCGGCATCCACCACCTGACCGATACCTGTCGAACGAGCGTGCAAGCACGGCGGCGAGGAGGCCCACCGCGAGGAACATCCCCCCTCCCCCGAAGTCACCCACCAGGTTCAAAGGCGGCACGGGAGTCTCCTCGGAGCCGATCGCAGCCAGCACCCCGGATAAGGCGATGTAGTCGATGTCGTGGCCGGCCCGCGCCGAAAGCGGGCCGTCCTGGCCCCAGCCGGTCATCCGCCCGTAGACCAGCGCCGGGTTGCGGGCGAGACACTGAGCAGGCCCGATGCCGAGACGCTCGGTGACCCCGGGTCTGAACCCTTCGATGAGAGCCTCGGCGCCCTCCACCAATCGAAGGACGACATTCACCCCTTCTTCGTTCTTGAGGTCCACCCCTATCGAGGTCTTGCCCCGACACATGAGGTCGTTTCTCGTCGACGGGGTGTGCTCACCCGTGACCGCGTCGGCTCGATCCACTCTCACCACGTCGGCACCGAGGTCGGCCAGGATCATCCCGCAGAAGGGCGCCGGCCCCAGGGCGGCGATCTCGACAACCCTCAGTCCCTGCAAAGGGCCGGTCATGGTCCGGCGCAACCTAGTTCCGACATGGGCCGCTCAGTCCTCGGGGACTATCGGCTCCGCGCTCTCGACGAGACGTGGGGCATACTCGAAGTCCGGGGTGATGGTGAATGCCCCCTCGAGGATGGCGTTGGCGATATAGAAGCTCTCGACCTCGTTGCCGTCCGGCTCGATGATGTTCATCGAGCCCGGTTGCATGTTGGCCCCGAAGTTGACCTCTTCCTTGCCACTCCAGTCACCTATGTTCCAAAACGGCCCGATCTCGGACGGGTTGTCGCCAGGGCCCTGTATGACCGAATTCCAGGCAAGGAGTGTCGGTCTCTGATACATCGGGATCATCGGAACCGCGGCAAGCCATAGCTCGTCGGCCTGGTTGTAGGTCGCGGCGCGCTCCTCGGGGTCGACGATCATGTCGGTCCGTCTGATCAGCGCGTCCACCTCTTCGTCGCAGTACCGAAAGAAGTTGAGGTCGCCGAAGCCGTTCAGGGCGTTGCCCTGGCAGTAGTAGCGGCTGTTGCCCCAAGACGGGTCCGGGGAGGCGACCCAAGCCAGGTTCGAGACCTGCCAGACATCGGCACCTCCCTGGAGGTTGGTCGTCTGCAACAGCTCCGAGGTAGGCCCGAAGCTCGCCGTTATCTCTATCCCGATGGCGGCGAGATCGGCCTGGGCCAGCTCGAAGTGCAGATCCCGGGCCTGGTTCCCCGACGTGGTCGACCAGCTGAACGAGAGACGCTGGTCGCCGCACACGTAGATTCCGTCTTCACCCTTCACGCAGCCGTTGCTCGACAACAGCGCGTCGGCACCAACCGGGTCGTAGGGGAAGAGGCCATTGAAATGGTCCACGTAGTGATCGCTGCTGTTCAACCACACCGAGTTCCCGAGGAGCTGGGCGCCGGACGTGATGGGCCGGACGACCGCGTCCATGATGGCCTCACGGTTGATGCCCTGGGCGATCGCCTGACGGACGAACAGGTTCTGCAACCTGGGGTCGTCCTGGTTGAAGCCGAAGTACTCCCACACGGGGCCAAGGCCTGTGACCGACTCGACCTCGCCCATGTTGGCCACTTCATCCAACAGGGACACATAGGGCTGGGGGTAGATCATGTCGACCTCGCCGTCGCCCAACGCGTCCACCTGCTGCTCCTCGTCGCCCATGAAGAGGACGTTGAGGGTCTGCACGTCACCGGATGCCTCACCCCAGTAGTTGGGGTTGCGCGCCAGCGTGATCCGCTCCTCGGGCACCCATTCGACGAAGGTGAAAGGCCCGGTGCCCATCGTGATGGCATCGTCCCAGGCCGTGTTGAAAGGCTGGCCCTCGAGGATGTGCGCCGGCAGGACGGAGCTGAACAACGTCTGCCACGGCGCATAGATCTCGTCGAAGGCGAAGACGACCGTCTTGTCGTCGACGACCTCGTAACCGGTGATCAGGTGATAGCCCTCCCGGCTGATGATGTCCAGGGCGGGGTCGGCGATGGTCTCGTAGGTGAAGACGAAGTCTGCGGCCGTCACGGGTGTGCCGTCGGCCCAGGCCGCCTCCTGCCGGATGTTGTACCTGACGCAGAAGGTGTCGCGGCATTCGCCCAATGTCGTGGTCGTCGGAGCCGCAGTCGTGGTGGCTTGAGTCGGTCGGGTGGTCGGCGCCGCACCGGTCGTCGTGGTGGGCTCGGCGTCCCCGGTGCAGGCCACCGCAACGACGGCCAGGAGAACGACCCCTCGGACACGGGCTGTTGCCCTCACGTCGGCTTCTCAACTTGATGGTCGGTGTCGAGCACGACGGCGTGTTCATTTCTGGTCTCGGAGATGAGCGCCTGGACGATCCCGGTCATGGGCAGCGCCAGGATCACCCCGATCGGACCGAGGAGAGCCGAGCCGATGATGATGGCCCCGATCGACACGGCCGGGTGGATCTCCATGGTCTTCTGGGTGATCCGGGGCGCGATCAGGTAGTTCTCGATCTGTTGATAGGCCAGGAAGTAGAGGATCACCCAGAGCATGGTGCCGACAGCCTCCGGAAGAGAGGGCTACCACGGCGGGGAGAATGGCGGCGAGATAGGTGCCCACGACCGGGATGAATTGACTGAGCACACCGACCCAGATGCCCAACGACACCGCGAACGGAACCCCGAGGAGGGTGAGGAAGCCTGCAGTGAGCAGACCACTGAGCAACGCCAGGATCAGTCGGGAGTAGATGTACAAACCCATCTTCTCCACCGCCACATCCCATATGTGCAGAGCGTCTCGTTGGCGCTCCTGGTTCATCGTGGAGAGGACGGTTCGCTGCAGCTTGGGCAGTTCGGCGATCATGTAGAAGGAGAAGAGGGCGACCGTTGTGGCGAAGAAGAGGAAGCTGAAGATGCCCGTTGTGACGCTGACCACTCCTCCCAGGATGGTTCCACCGGAACCGGCGATGATGTCGGGCAGTTTGGCCGCCTCCTGCTGGAGTGATTCCGTGGATAAGTCGAGGTTGAACCAGTCGTTCAATTGCTGGGCGACGGATTCGATGTATCCGGGGAGCTGGTCGATCAGCTCGTTGAACTGGTTGACGAACAGCGGAACGAGGAGCGCGACAAACGCCACGATCAGGAGGAAGACCACCAGGAACACCAGACCGGTGGCAAGGCCTCTCTTCCAGCCCCGCTTCTCCAGAAAGTGGACCGGAGGCTCTAGGGCCACGGCGATGAACAGCGCTACGAAGACCATGAACAGAAGGGTTCTTAGGCGGAAAAGCAGGTAGAGCGCAAGCGCAGTGAGCAAAAGGACCCCGGCTACGACCAGGGTCCTCCTCGTAAAGAGTCGATTGTCCGTTCGCTCCTCGGTCTTGTTCATCGACGATGAGGTTAGGACCGGCCCGATCGGTGTATCGGCAACTATCTAGCCTCCGGCGCCATTGATGAGGAGGGCGATGGAAGGTTCAGAAGTGATCTGGCGGCCCACTCCGGAGAGGGCAGAGGCCTCCAACACCGCTGCCTTCATGCGGACACATGGGATCTCGACCCTGGAGGAGCTCCAGACCCGATCAGCAGCAGACCCGGAGTGGTTCTGGGAAGCCGTGGTCGACTTCCTCGGTCTCCCCTTCGACCGGCGGTGGAGGGCGGTCCGAGACACATCGAGAGGGCATCCGTGGGCGACATGGTTCGTCGGGGGGGAATTCAATCTGAGCCGGGCCTGCGTCGACAGGTGGGCCGACGAGGACCCGAGCCGCGTCGCTCTGCGCAGTGAGAAGGAGACAGGCGAGAGCCGCCAGATGTCCTTTGGCGAGCTGAGGGATGTGGTGGGCCGTCTCGCCGGCGCCCTGATCGGGCTCGGCGTCGCCAAGGGTGATGCGGTGGCGGTCTATCTGCCGATGGGCGAAGAGGCCGTGGTGTCGCTTCTGGCAGTAGCTCGCATCGGCGCCATCTTCATCCCTGTCTTCTCGGGGTACGGAGCCGAAGCGGTGGCGACCCGGCTGGATGACCCGAGACCAAAGGCGATGATCTGCGCCGACGGCTTCCAGCGGCGGGGCAAGCTGATCGAGATGAAGGAGGTCGCCGACCAGGCAATCGACCGCGCAGGTGGTTTGGACCGGGTCTTGGTCGTCGATTACGCGGGCCGCCCCAACACCCCGATGGTCGAGGGTCGGGATGTGTGGTGGCACGATGTGGTGCCGAGCGCCGAGCCGGTCCCCCCGTACCCCACCAGCACCGAGGCTCCGGTCCTCATCGCCTACACCTCGGGCACTACCGGACGCCCAAAGGGCGCCGTGCACGTCCAGGCCGGCCTCACGGTGAAGCTCGCCGCCGAGGGCGCCTTCCATGCCGAGATCGGCAAGGGCGACGTGGTGATGTGGGCCACCGACATGGGATGGATCATGGGCCCGTGGATGGTCCTCGCCGGTCTGGCCAACGGGGCAGCCCTGGCGACATACGACGGGGCGCCCGACTATCCAGGCCCGGACCGGCTCTGGGCGGTTGCGGCCAATTTGGGCGTCACCTTCCTCGGGATATCGCCCACACTCATCCGGGCCCTCAGACCTCATGGCGCCGAACATGCTCGACGACACGACCTCTCCCGGCTCCACACCTTTGGATCCACCGGTGAGCCGTGGAACCCCGATCCGTGGTGGTGGCTGTTCGAAGAGGTCGGTGAGAAGAAGCGGCCGATCATCAATATCACGGGTGGGACCGAGATCGGCGCGGTCATCGTCGGTGTCAACATCCTGCAAGGGCTCAAGCCGACGTCCGTAGGCGCCCCAGCGTTCGGGATCGACGCCGATATCTACGACGTGGACGGCAACCCGGTGCGAGGAGAAGTCGGCGAGTTGGTGATCCGTGGCTCCTGGCCGGGGATGACCCGCGGTTTCTGGGGAGAGCCGGATCGATATCTGGAGACCTACTGGTCCAGGTTCCCCGACGTGTGGGTGCATGGCGACTGGGCTTCGATCGACGAGGATGGCTTCTGGTACCTCCACGGCAGATCGGACGACACGCTCAATATCGCCGGCAAGCGCGTGGGCCCGGCTGAGATCGAGTCCGCGGTGGTGGCGCTCCCCGAGGTGACCATGGCGGCGGCCATCGGGATCCCCGACGAAGTGAAAGGGGAGTCGATCGCGCTCTACGTCGTGCCCGCGCCAGATGTCGAGCCTGATGACGATCTGACCGCAACGGTGCTCGCCGCAGTCGACCGGCACGATGGGCAACGCCTTCCGTCCGAGCCAGGTCCGATGGGTGGCCGATCTGCCCCGAACCAGGTCGGCCAAGATCATGCGCCGCGTCATCAAGGCGGTGGCCCTCGGAGAGGAGCCGGGCGACCTGTCGGGTCTGGAGAACCCGGAGAGCCTGAAGGGTCTCTGACCTACTCCGCCTCGGCGAAGATCTCACGCGGGGCGGCGAAATGACAGGCGGCCAGGGTGTCGAAATGCTGCTCTAACGGTGGCTCGACCTCGGCACAGATGTCCTGCGCCTTCCAACACCGGGTGCGGAAGTGGCACCCGGAAGGAGGATTGGCCGCCGAGGGCACATCACCCTGGAGGAGGATGCGCGTCTTCGCCTTGAAACTCGGGTCTGGCACCGGCACCGCCGACATAAGTGCCTGGGTGTAGGGGTGGGAAGGGTTGCCGTAGAGATCTGCCTCGACCCCCTCCTCGACGATCTTGCCCAGATACATCACGGCAACGCGGTCGGAGATGTGACGCACTATGGACAGGTCGTGGGCGATGAAGATGTAGGAGAGGTTGAACTCGTCCTGGATCTCCTCGAGGAGATTGACCACCTGGGCCTGGACGGACACGTCGAGGGCCGAGACCGGCTCGTCGCAGATGATGATGCTCGGGTTGAGTGCCAATGCCCGCGCAACCCCGATCCGCTGCCGCTGCCCACCGGAGAACTGGTGCGGGTAGCGGTTGATGTGGTTGGGGTTGAGCCCGACGAGCTCCAGAAGCTGGCCGACCTGATCTCTCACCTTGTCCTTGGGGAGAAGACCGGTATGGATCGCCCACGGCTCGGCGATGATGTCCCCCACTGTCATCCTCGGGTTGAGGGAGGCATAGGGATCCTGGAAGATGATCTGGATATGCCGGCGCAGTTCACGCATGTCGCCTTTGTCCAGCGAGAAGATGTCGGTGCCCTTGTAGTAGGCCGCTCCCGCAGTCGGCTGGATCAGACGCAACAGGGTGCGAGCAACGGTCGACTTGCCACATCCCGACTCACCGACCAGCCCCAGTGTCTCGCCGAGCATCAGGTCGAAGCTGACCCCGTCCACGGCCTTGATCGAGCCGACCTGGCGACGAAACACACCCTTACGGATCGGGTAGTGCTTGACGAGGTCCTGAACGGAGAGGATCGGCTCAGTCATTCGAGAACACCTCGGCGAAATGACAGGCGGAGGTTCGGCCTACTTCGATCTCACGAAGCGGCGGATCATCGGTCCGACAGATGTCCTGGACGTAGTCGCAGCGAGGGTGGAAGGGGCAGCCCGCCGGGATATGGAGAAGATCCGGTGGCGATCCTCGGATTGGAGAGAGACGGCCCCCCTTGTGGTCGGGCCGGACCAGGGACCGCATCAGACCCTCGGTGTAGGGGTGGTACGGATGCTTGTAGAGCTCCTCGATTTCGGCCGTCTCCACGATCTCGGCGGCATACATGACCGAGATCTTGTCAGCCACCTCGGCAACCACTCCGAGGTCGTGGGTGATGAGGATCATCCCCATCCCGGTCTGCTGCTGGAGATCGGCCAAAAGCTCCATGATCTGCGCTTGCACGGTGACGTCGAGGGCGGTGGTCGGCTCGTCGGCGATCAATACGTCGGGATCGAGGGCGAGCGCCATGGCGATCATGACCCGCTGACGCATGCCTCCGGAGAACTCGTGCGGATAGGCGTTGACTCGGTCGGCGGCCGAAGGGATCTTAACGAGATTCATCAACTCGACGGCACGTTTGTAGCCGTCGGACTTGGACATGCCCCGATGCTTGCGGAACATCTCGGCGATCTGCCAGCCCACCGTGAACACCGGATTGAGCGCGGTGAGGGCGTCCTGGAAGATCATCGAGATCCGATCGCCCCTGATCTGACGGCGCTCCTTCTCCTCCATCTTGAGCAAGTCCTTGCCCCGAAAGAGGATCTCGCCACCGGTGACGAAACCAGGAGGGGAGTCGATGATCCCCATGATCGCCTGGGCGCTGACGGTCTTCCCCGAGCCCGACTCCCCGACGATGGCAAGGGTCTCCCCCTTGTCCACCTGATAGCTGACCTTGTTCGACGCCTTTACCGTGCCCGATCGCATCCGGAACTCGACCTCGAGGTCCTTGACATCGAGGAGCACCGCGGTGTCAGCGGCGTGGGGGTCGAACGCTGTGTCTAGCGGCGTGACCTTCGTCATCGCAGCTTGGGATCCAAGGCGTCGCGGAGGGCGTCACCCATCAGGATGAATGCGAAGACGGTCAGGCTGAGGAAGAGCCCTGGGAAGAACAACAAGTGCGGGAAAGCGAGGATGCGGTTCTGTGCCGTATTGATCATCAGCCCCCACGAGATCGCGGGCAGCTGCAGACCCACGTTGAGGAAGGACAGGGAGGCCTCGGCCGAGATGATTACCCCCACGGTGATGGTGGCATAGACGATGACGGGCGTGATCCCGTTGGCTAGGACGTGGCGGGTGATGATGCGCCAGTCGCTGGCACCCAGGGCACGAGCGGCGTCGATGTAGTCGAGTTCTTTGACCGACAGCACCGACGACCTCATGAGCCGCATCATGGTGGGCCATCCGAAAGCAATGAGAACGGCCGATACCTGCAAGACACCCCGGCTGCCGGCCAGCGCATTGAGGATCACGAGTGCAGCCAGGATCAGCGGAATGGCGAACATGATGTCGGTGAACCTGGAGAGCGCCGAATCGAGCCAGCCACCTCTGTAGCCGGACACGGATCCCAGGGTCACCGCGATGATCGTCGAGAAGAAGGTCACGATCAGACCGATCGCGACCGAGGTCCGTGCCCCCCAGATGGTGCGCGCGTAGTAGTCGCAGCCCTGCAGATCGGTGCCGAACGGATGGTCGGAGCTCGGAAGCTGAAGAGCGTCGATGAGACTGCATTCCCGGGGGTTGACCGAGGTGAAGAGGGTGGGGAAGGCGGCCATGATCACCATCAGGATGACGAGAAGGGCCGAGATGATGAAACTCGGCTTGCGGCGGAGCTCCTTCCACGCGTCGGACCAGAGACTGGCCGGCTTGTCCTGTTTGGGCGCCTGGGCGGGCACGACCTCCGGAGTTGCGATGTCCGGTGCGAGGACTGCCTCCGTCGGTGGCTTGTTGGTCGTGTCAGTCATACCGAATCCTCGGGTCAAGCATGGCATACATGACGTCCACCACCAGGTTGGCGACTGCGTAGATGATCACCAGCAGGGTGACGATCCCCACCACCACCGACCCTTCCTGTCCGAGGACCGACTGGTACAACGCCTGGCCGATTCCGGGGACATTGAATATGGACTCGGTGATGATGGCCCCTCCCATCAACGCCCCGAGGTCGATGGCGAGGAAGGTGATCACCGGGATGAGCGAGTTGCGGAAGGTGTGGACCCCGATCACCCGGCGCTGGCTCAGCCCCTTTGCCTTGGCGGTGCGGACGTAGTCCGAGCGGAGGTTCTCCACCACGCTCGACCTGGTCAGCCTGGCTACATAGGCCAGAGACACCGCAGCAAGCACGATGGCCGGCAGAAGATACCCGTAGAGACTGGGCGGGTTGCCCGCGGTCACCGGAAGCCAGCCCAGCCTCACCCCGATGAAGAGCTGGGCCATGAACCCCAGCACGAAGATGGGTATCGATATGACGGCGACCGTGCTCACCTTCACCAATGAATCTAAGAATTTGTCTTTGCGAATCCCCGCCCAGACACCGGCGGTGACCCCGATCACCATTTCGATGACGAAGGCGTAGATGGCGAGGCGAAGAGTCCTGGGGAATCTCTCCTTGATGATGTCGAGCACCGGCCGTTGGTTGAAGCTCTCGCCCAGGTCGCCCTGCACGACCCCTGTCACGTAGTACCAGTACTGAACCAGAAACGGCTCGTCGAGGTGGTACCGCTGCGTTAGGGTCTGGCGCAGCGAGTCGGGCATCGGCTTTTCGCCTGCGATAGCCCGAATCGGGTCACCGGGAATGGCGAAGACCATCGAGAAGATGAGGAAGGTCGCGGCGAAGAACACGAGGACGAATTGCCCGACTCGCCGGATGATGTAGCTCGTCATCGGTCAGTCTTCATCCAATCGCCTCCTCCGTCCCGAAGGTCGAAGCCCCCATCCTCGCCACCGAATGGAACCATAGTGTGGAGCGGCATCGCGAGGATGCCGCTCCACATTCGGCAACGTTGCCGTCGCCATCGGTTTTCAGCCGCCTGGCGTCAACTCGGTGTAGACGATGTTGCCGAAGGCGTCGACATAGACGCCGTCGACGTTGTCGCTCCACGCGTACTGGTTGAGCCCGTAGAACATCGGGATCATGGGGGTGTCGGCACAGGCGATCGCCGCCGCCTCCTGGTAGAGAGGAATGGCGTCGTTGATGTCCGCCTCCGCGTTGGCCTCGTCGACCTTGGCGTCGAACTCCGGGTTGTTGTAGAACGAGTTGTTCGACCCGACGGGCGGGAAGTAACGGCTGTCCAGCAACAATTGCCAGTAGTTCTGTGGATGTGGGTAGTCCATACCCCAGCCGTAACGGAACGGCCCGGTCAACTCCGCGGCGTCCATCAGGGGCAGATAGTCGGCAAATTCGAGCTGCTCGAAGCTCACCGTGGACGGGTCGATCCCGAGGGTCTCGGCCCACATGTTGACCACTGCCTCCACCCAAGCGTCGTGACCGGCACCCGAGTTGAACCAGATCGTGATTGGCCCCTCGATCCCACCGGACGACTCCCACAGTGCAGCTGCCTGCTCGGGGTCATAGCTCCAATTGTCACAGACCGTCTCCTGGTAGCCGGGGATGACCGGTGACTGGACGTTGAACGCCGGGGCACGGGTGCCGTTGAAGATCGGACTATCGACCAGTGTTTGCCTGTCGATGGCCATCGACAACGCGGCGCGCACATCCGGGTTCTCGAACTGCGGAAGGTACATCGGGATGTTCAGGTAGTTGACCGACGAACTCGGCGACTCACCGCTGTTCGGCATCGCTCCCATCACCTCGGCCGCTCGCTCGGGGGTCAGGGCATCGACGATGTCGAGGTTGCCCGCCATCAGGTCGTTCATGGCGGCATCGACTTCCGAGTAGATCTTGAAGGTCAGACCCTCGATCTGGGCCGGGTCGTCACCTGCGAAGTCGGGGTTGGCGACGGTCCTTATCTCGATGTCGTGCTCCCACGACCCGTCCATCATGAACGGACCGTTGCCGATCGGCGCCTCGTTGTACGCGGCCGGGTCGGCGAAGAACGCCTCCGGCAGCGGGTAGAAGGACGTGTAGCCGAGTCGGGTCATGAAGAACGACTCGGGGGCGCCGAGGGTGATCGTGAAGTTGAGGTCGTCGGTGACCGACAGACCGCTCAACTCTTCGGCCGCCGGGGGCTGGCCCTCACAATCGGCCACGTCGACGTCCTCACCGGTCTCCGGGTCGGGCTCGGTGACCGTCCCGCATTGGAGCTCGGCATAGCCGGCGATCGGTGCGAAGAACCCATTCACCTGGGCCCCGTTGGGCCCGTATGCCGAGTAGTTCCACGCATCGACGAACGACTGAGCTGTCACCGGGGTGCCATCGTGGAAGGTCCAACCGTCCTTGAGGACGACCTCCCAGGTGAGACCGTCATCGGGTGATTCGATCGACTCGGCGACACCGGTGAACTCGGGCTCACTGGTCTCCGGGTTGTAATCGATCAGACCACGGAACAGGGCGCTGAGCACCGCGTTCCCTTCCGACTCGTTGGTCTGCGGGGGCTGCAAGAACTCCGGCTCGCCGATGTACGACGTCACGATCCCATCGCCGGCCGCGGCGGCCTCGGTGGTTTCGGTCGTGGGCGCAGCCGTGGTTTCTGTAGTTGCTTCGGTGGTCGCCGTCGTGTCGCCCGACGCCTCCGTAGTTTCTGTTGGTTCCCCGCTGCTACAAGCCGCAAGGAACAGTCCAAACGCAAGAAGAGCGGCAAGCGCGCTCCTCTGTCGTCCTTTCTTCATATGGATTCCCTCCTTTGGGCAGACGGGCCGGTTAGTGCCCGTCAAGCAGGGAGCATATACACCCACAGCGAGCAACACATAGTGTCAGGGAGAGGTTTTTTGGTACCGAACGATCACCTCGGCGGCATCCTCGCCCCGGCATCGAGACGGATGACCTCACCATTCAAAAGCGGGTTCTCCACAATCGACTGCACAAGATGGGCAAAGTCCTCGGGTGTGCCGAGACGCCGGGGGAAGACGTGCAGGGCGGCCAGGGATTCCTTGAGCTCCTCGGGGGCGTCGGCCAACAAGGGCGTGTCCATTATTCCCGGAGCCACGGTCACGCACCGCACGCCGATACCGGCTAGATCGCGGGCGAGGGGCAGGGTCATCCCGACGATCCCGCCCTTCGACGCGGAGTATGCAGCCTGCCCGATCTGGCCCTCGAAGGCTGCGATCGAGGCCACATTCACGATCACTCCCCGCTCCCCGTCGACGCCGGGATCATTTTGAGACATGACCGCGGCCACATTTCGGGTCACGTCGAACATGCCGATCAGATTCACGTCGATGACGAACTTGAACAGATCGAGATCGAAGAGCTCACCATCACGCGAGATCAGCCGTTGCGCCGGCGCCACGCCGGCGGCGTTGACCAGGATGTCGATCCGCCCCCACTCCTCGGCAGCTCTGCCCACCGCATCGACGACTCCTCCAGGATCGCGCACATCGCAGCGGATGAAGCGGGCGCTCTCCCCCAGCGCGTCCACAGCCGCAGCGCCATGCGCCTCGTCGATGTCGAGCATGACCACCGATCCCCCGACCCGAACGAAACGAGAGGCGGCACCAAAGCCGAGACCGGACACACCACCCGTGACGAGCGCCACCGAGCCGTCGATCTTCAAGCCAGACCTCCTCTCACCGGCGACGGTACCACCGGCCCCCCCTCCGCCCTGCTGAGATGACGCCGATGATCGGGGTCTTCGATTCGGGTGTCGGCGGATTGAGCGTCCTGAACGAGATTCGGCGTGAGATGCCCTCCGCCGATCTCCTCTATCTCGCCGACCAGGCTCGTGCCCCCTACGGGGTGCGAACGCTGGGCGAGGTCGCCGAGATGACAGAGGAAGCCTCCCGGTGGCTCCTGGATCGAGGCGCCACGACCATCACCATCGCCTGTAACACCGCATCGGCCGCCGCCCTCCACGCCCTGCGCGCCGACCACCCCGATGTGACCTTCGTGGGGATGGAGCCGGCGGTGAAGCCGGCTGTAGTGAGCAGTGCCACAGGTGTCATCGGCGTCGTCGCCACCGCGGCAACATTCCAGGGCGAGCTCTTCGCCTCGGTGTTGGAACGGCATGCGACGGGGGCCACGGTGCTCACCCGGGCTTGTCCGAGATGGGTCGAGCTGGTGGAGAGAGCAGAGGTCGATGGGCCCGAGGCGAGACGGCAGGTGGCTGCTTGTCTTGCCCCGATCCTCGACGGCGGCGCCGACACCCTGGTCCTGGGCTGCACCCACTTCCCCTTCCTGATTCCTCTGATCGAGGACGTGGCGGGGCCTGGCGTGAGGATCGTGGACCCGGCGCCGGCGGTGGCTCGCCAGGTGAGGAGAGTGGCCTCAGACACCGGAGGCTCGGGACGGCTGACGCTGGCGACCTCGGGCGAACCGGAGCAGGTTCCGCCAGGTCGCCCGTGAGCTGGCCGGGATCGAGGCCGTCGAGCCGGTCCTAGCCTGCAACTGGAATGACAGCTGAAGTCTTCGAGTCGGGCGTGCGCGACGCTCTCTCACGCGCCCCTGACTCGGCATGGATCCGTCGCGGCCTTGCGCTGTTCGGCTGGGGGGTCTCGACGAGGATCGACGCCGGAACCGGCGTCGATCGCTTCGACCGGGCCCTGCGAAGACTCTCTGCCACCAACGCCCCGCTGGCGATGGCCAGCTTCACCTTCGACGAGAACCAGCCGGGCTCGGTCGTGATCATCCCCCGGACACTGATCGAGGTCGACACAGATGCGACCAGCTTCCTGATCGGCGATCCCGACGACCTCCCTCCGCCTGCCTCCCCCACGTCGCTCCCTGACGGCCATCTCGGCGACGGCGGGCTCGATGTATGGATGAGCCTGGTCGATGAGGCGCTCGATGCGATTCGGGAGCGCGAGGTGGAGAAAGTCGTCCTCTCCAGACCAGTCCAAGCGAAGTTCGAAAGCCCGGTGCCCACCCACCTCGTCCTCTCTGGTCTCGCCCGCAGCGAGCCCGGTTCTCACACATTCCTGATCGACGGTTTTGTCGGGTCGAGCCCGGAGTTGCTCGTCTCGCTCGCAGCGGGGAGAGTCCGGTCGATCTCGCTTGCAGGCTCCGCCGATCCGGCCGACCCCGAATCGGCCGGCTTCTTCCACACCGAGAAGATGACGCGGGAGCACTCTCTTGCAGCTGATTCGGTCGACACAGCCCTGACCCCTTTCTGCACCCGTCTCGGGCGATCGGATAGATCGGTCGCCACCTACGGCGACATCCAGCACCTGTCGACGGTCTTCGAGGGTGACGTCCGCGCGGGGACCACGGTGTCCGACTTGCTGGCTGCCCTGCATCCGACCGCGGCCGTGGCGGGGACCCCGACCAAGACGGCGATCGAGCTGATCCGCGAGCTCGAGGTCCACGAGCGTGGGAGATACGCCGGTCCGGTGGGTTGGTTCGATCGGGAGGGCGATGGTGAGTTCGCGATCGCCCTTCGCTGCGGGGAGATCGATGGTGATGCTGTGACCCTCTATACCGGCGCCGGGATCGTCGAAGGCTCCAATGCCGCCATGGAGTTCGAAGAGACCCAGATCAAGTTGCGGCCGATGCTGGGAGCACTCGGGCTCAGCTGAGGCCGGCGGATATGGCGCGCGCCGTGTCGTCCAGTCCTCGTCGAGCCTTGAGGTCGGCCTCACGATCGACCGGAACCACCACGAGATGAGGGCCGCCTGCGTCGAGACAACTCCGGATCGTCGATCCCAGATCGGCGACATCGTCCACTACGGAGGCGACCACATCGAAGGCGGACCCGACTCGGCTCAGGTCGAGATGATGGGGAGTGACGAACAGGCGCTCATAGGCAGGGGCGTGCTCTGCTTGTGGCAGCAGGTCGAATAGACCACCGCCACCGTTGTCGACGACTACAAACACGACATCCCCCATCTTGTCGACCACGAGCCCGGCGATGTCATGGAGAAACGAGAGGTCACCGGCGAATGCCAGCGCCCCGGACGTTGCCGATGCGGCGCCCAATGCCGTCGAAGCGAAACCATCGATGCCCGAGGCGCCGCGATTGGCGATGACCTTGGCCGTCCGGGCAACGTGCGCGTCCACGTCCCGGATTGGCATCGACGATGCCGCAATCAGCATCGCCGGGTCGAGTTGCGCGAGGGCTCGGGCGACGGAGGGACCGGTGGGTACCTCATCGGCGGCGAGATCGTCGTCGAGGGCCGACCTCATCGAGATGTCTGCCTCGAGCCACGACCGGAGCAGACGATCGTCCGGAGCCGGGTCAAAGCCGCCGAGGGTTTGCGCAGGATCCGCCTGGAGCAGATGGCTCGAATGCCGCTTGGGGTCGTTCCATGCCCCCCAGCGGTCGATCTGCAACTGAGGCACGGGTAGCGACGTGAGCGATCCGAGGCGGTCGCTAGGCCCGGTTCGACCGATCGTGACCACCAGATCGGGCCGCAACGCGGCGGGCACGCCGGTGACCAACAGATGGTGATAGGTCGTGACGACGTCGTAGACGCGGAGCCCCGAGGTTGCCGTTGCCAGGACCGGCCAGCCGAGCGCCGCGAGCGGCAGTGAAGATTTCCTGCGGGTCGAAGTCCCCCTCGCCGGCCACCACCAGGCCGCGCCCGCCCATCACGAACGCCGCGCCCGCCGGCCTCACCCGCTCGTGATGCTGCCACGGCTCCCCGCCCGGCCGCCCCTCGATCGAGAAGGGATAGGGCTCGGCCCGGGTCCTCCCGTCATCGGACACGGGGAGGGTTGGCTCACGGAATGCCACATTGAGATGGACCGGCCCGGGCCGCGCGCCATGTCCCCTGGCCCGCGCCACCGCCTGGGACACCGTCGACCGCCAATAGCCGTTCGAATCGAGACCGGGCTCGGACGGTGGGACGGCGCATGACCAGCGGACCTTTGCCCCGAAGATCCCCTCTTGGTCGATGGTCTGATTGGCACCCGACGTGGAGCAAGTCCGGCGGGCGATCGGCCGAGATCAGAATCAGGGGGACGAGTGACAGGTCGGCCTCGACCACCGCAGGCATGTAGTTCGCAAGCGCCGTCCCCGAAGTGGCCAGGGCGACCACCGGCGCCGTCGTCGCCCGGCTTCGGCCCAGAGCATGGAAGGCTGCGGAGCGCTCATCGAGGACGACCCTCGTCGTCACTCCAGGGTGCTCTTCGAAGGCGATGGCCAGGGCGGCTGACCGGGAACCGGGCGAGATGACCGCATAGTCGACACCATGCCGGTGCAGCTCGTCGACTATGGCCCGGGCCTGGGCCGTGCTGGGATTGGGCTGTGTCAGTGGTGTCTCGATTTTGGGTCTCGCGATCTCAAGTGAGCACCTCGGCCGCGTTTCGGACTTTACGCAGGAGCTCGGCGGACCTATCCCGATCGGGTCGCCAACGCTCGAGCAATTCGGGGTCGGGCTCGGGACGGCGAACCTCCAGCTCACCGTTCATCGAGACGAGGGGGAGGCGGGTCGGATCGCCTTCGATCAGCGACACGGTGCCCAGGCCACAGGCGAAGGAGAGCTCGGGCAACAGGGAGGCGACGAGGAGCCCTGAGTAGATCCCGATCGAGGTCTCCAATGCCGACGACACCACAACGGGGATCCCGGCTCGAGCCGCGATGTCGAGGGTCCGGGCCACACCGCCCAAAGGCTGAACCTTCACCACGAGGATGTCGGCGGCGCCCATAGACGCCACTTCCAACGGGTCCGGTCGCAGTCGAACCAGCTCATCGGCGGCGAGAGGCACATCGGTCAGCTGCTTGAGCTCGACCATCTCCTCCAGGGTCTTGACCGGTTGCTCGACGTACTCGAGGTCGAATCGGGCATAGGAGGCAAGACGCGTCGCAGCAGTCTCGAGGTCCCAGCCCGCGTTGACGTCGATGCGGATCTTGCCCTCGGGGCCGATCGCGGCCCGGACCGCGGCGAGACGGGCCTCATCCTCCTCCATGCTTTGTCCCGGCTCTCCCACTTTGACCTTGGCTGTGCCCGCCCCCGATTCCAGGACGAGCCGGGCGGCCACATCGGGCGTCACCGCCGGAACTGTCACATTGACCGGGATAGTGGCCCGGCCAGGCTCGGGGAGGACGCTGCAGGCCGCTTCGAGGGCAGCAGCCAGCCACCGGGTGGTCACGTTTGGCGGGTAGTCGGGGAAGGGCGAGAACTCTCCCCAACCGGCGGGGCCCTTGATCAAGACAGCCTCGCGGTGATCGACCCGACGGAAACGGTGACGCATGGGGATCCGGATCGGATACAGCTCGAGGGCCTCCAGCACGACGCTCATCCGGCCTGGGCCTCCCGCAGATAGTCGATCAGCCGGCTCACCTGATCGTCGGTTAGGGATGACGAGAAAGATGGCATCCGGCCGCGTCCCTCGGTGATGGTCACGTGGAGAAAATCATCCGGCTGTTCGGCGGCGTTCGAGCCCGGACCGAGGCGTGGGCCAATGCCGCCTTCTAGCTGGTCGCCGTGACAGTTGGAGCAAAGCTGGAGGTAGATCTCCTCCCCGGTTGCGTCGGCATCGGGGCGCCCCACACATGAGGAGACAAGCACACCCAACAGGGCAACGATCGCCACACGCCTCATCGCGGGCGATGGTATGGAGCGCCTGGCCAGAGCTTCAATCGGCTCGCCGACCCGCTTCCCATCCGGCGGCGAGGTCACGCACTATCTGGGACCTCTCCTTAGGGACAACGAGGACCACATCCGGCGTCACCACGACCACGACTCCCGTCAGCCCGGCGATGGCCACCGTCTTCGAACCGGATCGAACGTAACTGTCGGCTACGTCCAGAGCCACCACATCCCCCATGAAGGCGTTGCCGTTTTCGTCGCGGTCGCTCGACTCCCAGACAGAGTGCCACGAGCCGATGTCGCTCCATCCGGCGTCCAAGGGGATGACGACCGCGTTCTGCGCCTTTTCCATGATGGCGTGATCGATCGAGATCGCCGGAGCCCCAGAGAAGCCCTCTCCAATTGAGACGGTCCCGGTTCGCCCGGCGGGGAGAGCCGACTCCACCGATGCGACGATCTCGTGAGCTTGGCGCCGGGCCTCGGTGAGGATCTCACCTGCGCCGAACACGAACATCCCCGAGTTCCACAGATGGGCGCCGTCTGCCGCGAGACGGGCCGCCTCCTCCTCGTCGGGCTTTTCCTTGAACCTCTCCACCCGGAACCCGGAACCCACGGGCTCGCCCTTCTCGATATAGCCGTATCCGGTCTCCGGCCGGCTCGGCTCGATGCCGAAAGTGACCAGGGCGCCGTCACGGGCGAACGCGACCGCTTGGCTCACTGCCTCGCCAAATGCCCGGCTTTCGGTGAGGAGATGATCCGCGGGCAGGATCACGAGCACGTCTTCGGGATCCGCCAACAGGGCCGCTGCCACCACTGCCGGTGCGGTGTTCCTCCCCGTCGGCTCGACGAGGATCGTCGCCCCCACGATGTTCTTGCTGGCCAGCGACCTCTCCACCGCCGGAAGCTGATCGGCCCCGGTCACAACCATGATGGTGCCGCCCACACCGAGCTCCTCCACCCGACCCAGCGTGGCCTCGAACAGCGGCTCACCGAGGATCTCGAGGAATTGCTTTGGGGTATCTCTGGTCGAAAGGGGCCAGAGACGCGTGCCGGACCCGCCGGAGAGGATCACAGGCCGGATCGAGGGATTCACCTGGCGAGGGTACCCCTTGCCGGTGCCCCGTCCGTGCTACGTTGCTGACGCGCTCCGATGAACGACCTGCTACTCATCATCCACATTCTCTCTGCGGCGGCATGGATCGGCGGCGGCCTCCTCAACGGCTTCATCGCCCCACGAATGGCACGTAGTGGAGTCGAGGGGGCTCCTCTGGCCTGGGCCCGTGTGGCAGCACAGGCGGGGACCCGTTATTTCAACCCTGCCGGGCTCCTGACCGCCCTGAGCGGCATCGGCCTGGTCATCGTGAGCGACGTCTACGACTGGAGCGACACTTTCGTGTCGATCGGGATCGGCATCGTGATCGCAGCCGGGCTGATCGGTGGCTTGGTCCATCGCCCGGGTGGAGAGAGGATTGTCGCCGCCCTCGAGTCGGGGGACGTAGCCGCCGCTGCCGAGGACGGAAAGCGAGCGGCGGTCTGGGGAGTGGTAACGATTGTCCTCTTGATCGTGGCCGTCATCGTGATGGTTCTCAAGACAGGCGTTGGCTGATCAGTCGGACACCCCAATAGAGATGTAGCCGCAGTCGGCACAGATCTGGCGGACAATGCCAATGCCACCGGGGGCTTCGACGAACTCATGCTCGTGCGAGGTCTTGTTGCGGGCGAAAGCAGACCGGACCGCGCCGAGCAACCCGCTCTTCTCACCTTCCGGTGCGGGGGCGCCGGCGAAGAGCAGCTCGAGGTCGGGCTCGAGAGACGTCGCCTCGTCGATATGGAGATGATCGAGATCCACCACCATCTCGGGCCTTGTGGTCTCCTCAGCGGCCGCTACCACCATCCAATCCTCTATCGATGGAGCGCCGGCATCATCGACCGCCGACTCGTCCGCAGTGGGGGAAGACGGCTCCGACTGCTGGGGAGTCTCTTCGGCGAAGATCGCTACTTCCTCGACCGGACCCTCATCCGCCTCGGTCACCGGGGCGTCGGCCGCTTCCGGCATGTCCACCTGCGGGTCCTCGTCGGCGAACACCAGGTTGGCATCAAGAGGGACGTCGTCATACGGCTCATCCTCGAGGGGTGGTTCCAGCCAGGCCTCGTCCCAGGCGGGCTCTGCCTCTTCCTTGGCCGGGGTGCGCTCGACACGTCTCGGGATGAGACCAGGGCCTGGTCGTAGTGCCGCCCTGGGCACGTCGGCCCCCGCATCCTCGACCGCTTCCACCCCCCCGATGACCGTCGCCGCTAGCGGGGACTCCGGCTCGGGAGCGAACGCCGACGCCTCCTCGTCTTCGATCAGCACCGGTTCGGGATCCGACGCGTCCTCGAGCTCGGC
This sequence comes from uncultured Acidobacteriota bacterium, assembly GCA_963734115.1. Lineage (GTDB taxonomy): Bacteria > Actinomycetota > Acidimicrobiia > Spongiisociales > ZC4RG35 > JARDZU01. Next base: position 124,165 of record CAVTFV010000008.1, on the reverse strand, counting down.
AGCACCAGGCTCGGCAATCTCGAGTTCGTCCATCTCGAGCCCGTCCATCTCGGGCTCGGTGTTCTCGGGCTCGGTATTCTCGGGCTCAGACGCCGCCATCGCGCCGTTGAGAACCGGATCAGGCTCGAGGGGATCGGGGTCTTTTCGATCGGTGTCGATTGGGTCGGGCACATTGGAGTAGGAATCGATCCGCTTGGTCCAGGGTGACACCTCCGCAGGCGCGGTCGTGATGTCCATCGAGGCCACACGGGAAGCGGCATGGCCGACGGTCTGGAGGTTCTGCAACATCGCGTCGCGCAATTCCGGGATCCGCGACGGGATCGTCCCGCGGCGGGAGCGGCCAACGGCTACGACACGACGGGGAATCGTCATCGATTTGTAACGAGCCCAGACCCCCGCCATGTGATCGACACCCTTGTAGGCGAAGTCGACAGGCTCATCGGCGATGAATGTGATCTCCTCCCCGTCGAGTGACAGGGAGAAGGCGCTGGAAACGAGACGCGCTGCCCGCACGTCGAACAGGGACCAACGACCCAGCGATTCCCCTTCGAGAAAAACTTCGGTTTGGCCCTCTTCGACCACGATCGTTGCTGGGACTCCCGGATGGTCGACTTCCGGAACCCTCACCTGACCGGTGAATTTCACCCTGACACCGTCACCTCTGCATCCCTACCCGCCCGTGAAGTCCATCAAGATCCCACTCGTGGGTGGAATGTCAAGCCAAGAATCATTCGTAGGCGTCGAGGGGCGGGCAGGCGCAGACCAGGTTTCGGTCGCCGCCAGGCCCATCTACACGACCCACAGGCGGCCAATACTTGTCGACCCGGAGCGACGCGACCGGGAAGGCTGCGGTTTCTCGGGAATAGGTGTGAGGCCATTCGTCGGACACGACCTGCTCGGCCGAGTGGGGAGCGTTGTGGAGGGGGTTGTCGTCGCGGCTCCATTCTCCCGACTCCACACGGCCCACTTCGGCGTGGATGGCGACCATCGCCTCGACGAATCGATCCAGCTCCTCCAGGCTCTCGGACTCGGTGGGCTCGATCATCAGCGTGCCGGCGACCGGGAATGAGAGGGTCGGCGCATGGAATCCGTAGTCGGCGAGCCGCTTGGCGATGTCCTCTGCGGTGACGCCCGCTGTCCTCGTCATCGGCCTCACGTCGACGATGCACTCATGAGCGACGCGCCCGCCCGTCCCGGTGTAGAGAACGGGGAAATAGGGATCGAGACGCCGGGCGAGGTAGTTCGCCGAGAGGATCGCCACCTTGCTTGCTGCCCGCAGGCCGTCCGCTCCCATCAGGCGGATATAGGCATAGGGGATGGGGAGAATCCCCGCCGACCCGAACGGAGCTCCCGAGATCGGCCCCACTCCGGTCGAGGGGCCCGCCCTGAGGCTCAGCGGATGGTTGGGCAGGAATGGGGCGAGATGCGCTTTGACACCGACCGGCCCCACACCGGGGCCACCACCCCCGTGGGGGATGGTGAAGGTCTTGTGAAGATTCAGGTGCCCGACATCGGCACCGAAGCCGGCCGGCTTGGACAGGCCCACCATCGCATTCAAATTGGCACCGTCGACGTAGACCTGGCCGCCGCGCTCATGCACGATCTCGATGAGCCGCCGCACGCCCTTCTCGAACACGCCATGGGTCGAGGGATACGTGATCATCGCCGCGGCCAAGCGCTCCGAGTGCTCTGACGCCTTGGCTTCGAGATCGGCCAGATCGACGTTCCCTGAGCTATCGGTGGCGACGACCACCACCTTCATGCCGGCCATCACCGCCGAGGCAGCATTGGTGCCATGCGCCGATGACGGGATCAGACAGATGTCCCGATATCCCTCGTCGATCGAACGCTGGTAGGCGCGGATGGCGAGCAGGCCGGCGAGCTCGCCTTGGGAGCCTGCGTTGGGCTGGAGGGACACGGCGTCGTAGCCGGTGATGCGGCACAGGTACCCGGCGAGGTCATCGATCAGCTCCAAATACCCCGCCACCTGGTCCTCGGGCGCAAATGGATGGATCCGGGAGAACTCTGGCCAGGTGATCGGAATCATCTCGGTCGTTGCATTGAGCTTCATCGTGCAGGACCCAAGCGGGATCATGCTTCGGTCGAGGGCGAGGTCGCGGTCGGCCAGGCGTCGCAAGTAGCGGAGCATCGAGTGCTCCGACCGGTGCAGGCTGAACACCGGGTGGCTCATGAACTCCGATTGCCTGATCTGATCGACCGGAATCGAGACGTCGTCCTCTCCGTCGACCATGCGAGCGCCAAAGGCATCGAGGAGCCGTTCGACGATCTGCTCGTTGGTCGTCTCGTCGAAGGCGATCCGCACGTGATCGTCGTCGACTCGCCCGAGATTCATCCCACCTTGCAGAGCCTCACTGATCAACTCCTCGGCTCTCCCCGGGGTGGCAACCGTGATGGTGTCGAACCACGACCGATTCACCACCTCATATCCGGCGGCGCGCAGCGATGCGGCGGTCGACGACGTCAGCCGGTGCGTCTCCTTTGCGATCTCCTTCAGGCCAAGTGGCCCGTGCCAGCATCCGTAGAAGCCGGCTATCACCGCGAGCAGGACCTGCGCGGTGCACACGTTGGAAGTGGCCTTTTCCCGCCGTATGTGCTGCTCTCGTGTCTGGAGGGCAAGTCGATAGGCAACCCGACCCGAGGTGTCGTGGGACACGCCGACGAGACGTCCCGGTAGGCCCCGGACGTGCTCATCTCTCGTGGCGATGAACCCCGGATGGGGCCCGCCGTATCCCAAGGGCACGCCGAAACGCTGTGCCGAGCCCACCGCGATGTCAGCACCCCATTCCCCGGGAGGAGTGAGCAGTGTCAGGGCGAGCAGATCGGTAGCCACCGCCACCAGCGCCCCGGCTCCCCGCGCCTCGTCGACCAAGGCCCGGTGGTCTCTTATCTCACCTGAAGATCCCGGATACTGAAGGAGCAAGCCAAATGCGACATCGCGTCGAAGCCCTCGGAGAGCATCCGGATCTCGATGCCGGCCGCCTCGGCCCGGGTCTTCACCACTTCGACGGTGGGGAGATGGCAATCGTCATCGACGTAGAAAACCGACCGGTCGCTCTTGGCGAGACGGCGGCACATCGCCATCGCCTCGGCAGCTGCAGTTGCCTCGTCGAGCAGCGAGGCGTTGGCAACGTCGAGACCTGTGAGATCGGAGACCATCGTCTGGAAGTTGAGCAGCGCCTCGAGCCGACCCTGGGAGATCTCAGGCTGATAGGGCGTGTAGGCGGTGTACCAGGACGGGCTCTCCAACACATTGCGCTGGATCACCGGTGGGGTGATGGTGTCGTGATAACCCAAGCCGATCAACGAGGTCATGACCACGTTCCGGGATGCGAGGTCCTGCAACTTCTCGATCGTCTCGCCTTCGGACAGGGCCGTCGGGAGATCGAGGTCGGTGTCGAGGATCGAGTCGGGGATGGTCTCGGCCACGAGGTCGTCGAGCGTGGCCGCGCCGATGGTCGCCAACATCTTGTCGATGTCGTCTGGCCGGGGTCCGATGTGCCTGTCGGCGAACCGCTCGTTTGGGTTGGGCATCTGTCTCCTCAGGTGCAATGCCCTCCCCCGCTGTCGACATTTCCAGAGAATCTCCGGACGTCTTCAGCGATGCCTCGACCGAACGGTCCAAGTGCCTGAGAGTTTCCGGGGAGGAGTTGCCCCTTCGGCGCCCCTGCCGACCAGGGGCTCTCCCATTCGGCGTCGATGGCAAGGCCAGTGTAATTGGCCGACCTCGGAGTCAGCAATCGTTGAAGCGGAACTCAACCACGTCGTCGGGGCGCATCACGTAGGCCTTGCCCTCGGTCCTGACCAGGCCCTTTGCTTTGGCCGCCTGCCATGAGCCTGCCTCGACCAGAGGCTGATAAGCGACTACCTCGGCAGCGATGAACCCTCGCTGGAAGTCGGTGTGGATGGCGCCGGCTGCCTCAGGGGCGGTCGTCCCGGACCGGATCGTCCAGGCACGGGCCTCCTTCTCGCCGGCGGTGAGAAAGCTCTGCAGACCCAAGGTGTGATAGGCGGCACGGATCACGGCATTCAGACCGGGCTCGTCCTGTCCCACCGAAGCGAGGATTTCGCGACGATCCGCTTCGTCGAGCTCGCCCATCTCGGCCTCGATCTGGGCGTCGACGAACAGCGAATCGGATGGTGCCACGAGATCGGATAGACGGCTGCGTAGAGCCGCATCGCGCAGACCGGCCTCGTCCAAATTGAACAGATAGATGACAGGCTTGGCGGTGAGCAGATGGAGGTCGGCGAATTCGGAGCTCCGCGCCATCATCGACGGGACACTGCTCACCACACGCCCCGACGCCACCACCGACCGCAGGTCTCTGAGCAGCTCGACCCGCGGCATGAGCGTCCGATCGATCGTCGATTCCTTCTCGAGGCGGGGCAGCCGCTTGTCGATCGTCTGGAGGTCGGCGATGGCCAGCTCGGTTTCGATGGTCTCGATGTCCCTCTTCGGGTCGAGCTCGTTGTCGACATGGGCAACGCTCTGCGAGCTGAATCCCCGAACCACGTGGCATATCGCATTTGCGTCACGGATGTTGGCCAGAAACTGGTTACCGAGGCCTTCCCCTTCGCTGGCGCCTTTCACCAGCCCGGCGATGTCCACGAAGGTGACCGTGGCCGGGATGACCTTCTCCGAGTCGAAGATGCCGGCCAGGACCTCGAGCCTCGGGTCGGGTATGGGAACGACCCCCGTATTGGGCTCGATCGTGGCGAAGGGATAATTGGCGGCGAGAACGCCGGCATCGGTGAGCGCGTTGAAGAGAGTCGACTTGCCGACGTTGGGGAGACCGACGATGCCAATGGAGAGCGCCACCGATCGCAGGTTAGGGAGCGGCCCGGGCCTGCCCACTAGCGTCGCCTCCGATGGACAGGATCGCAGTGATAGGAGCCGGGTCGTGGGGCACGACGGCGGCAGCCCTGGCCGCGATCGGCACACCAACCATTCTCTGGGCTCGCCAGAGCGAAGTGGCCGATGGGGTAAACCAGAAGCACCGGAATCCGCGTTACTTCCCCGATCACCCCCTGCCAGACGGCCTCATCGCCACTCCGGACCTCGCCGAAGCCGTCGCAGACGCCAACGCCGTGGTGATGGCTGTCCCGTCACACGGTTTCCGTGATGTCTTCTCCGAAGCCGCTCCTCATATCGATGCCGCAGTCCCGATCCTCTCCCTGACGAAGGGAATCGAACAAGACACGCTGGCCACGATGACCCAGGTGATCTCGGATGTCTCCCCTGGCCACGACCAAGCGCGGATCGGCGTCCTGACAGGTCCCAACCTCGCCTCGGAGATCGCGGCAGGTCAGCCAACGGCTGCCGTAATCGCATTTCAAGACCCGGATGCGGCTGTCTCCCTGCAGAGCGTGTTCATGGGACCGACCTTTCGCGTCTACACCAATGACGACGTTCTCGGATGCGAGCTGGGGGGGGCGCTCAAGAATGTGATGGCAATCGCAGCAGGCATGTCTGACGGCCTCGGATTCGGTGACAACACTCGGGCGACCCTCATCACCCGCGCCCTGGCCGAGGTCACACGTTTGGGGACTGCACTGGGTGGGCGCCCGTCGACCTTCGCCGGGCTGGCCGGGATGGGAGACCTGATCGCGACCTGCATTTCAACAAACAGCAGGAACCACCACGTTGGGTTCGGTTTGGCCCGAGGAGAGACACTCGATGCGATCGTCGACGAGATGCAAATGGTGGCCGAGGGGATCAAGACCACTCGCGCCGTCCTCGACCTGGCCGCCAAGCACCGGATCGATATGCCGATCGCTGCCCACGTCGGGATGGTGTTATACGAGGGGATGCACCCCCGCGACGCCGTCCTGCGCCTGATGACCCGTGACCCGAAGTCGGAGAGCTAGATGGCGAGGTCGCCAGCCACGATCCACCGCCTGCCCGAGAAGTCTGTCGACGATCGAGCGGTCATCGACGCCATCCTGGACGAGGGTTTCGTTTGTCACGTCGCATATCTGATCGACAGCCGGCCCGTGGTGATCCCGACCCTCTATATGCGCGACGGCGACACATGCCTTCTCCATGGGTCGACTGCGTCGGGGATCGCCGCGGCTGCGCGCCGGGGATCGCCGCTCAGCATCGCGGTGACACTCGTCGACGGGCTTGTCGTGGCCCGGAGCGGGTTCGAATCCTCGGTCAACTACAGATCCGTCGTCATCCATGGACACGGCACCGTCCTCACCGGGGACGCCCACCGACGAGCCCTCGACCTGATGGTTGAGGGTCTGATCCCGGGCCGACTCGCCGATATCAGGCCTCCCACTGACATCGAGTTGCGCAAGACCGCAGTAGTGGCGGTCCCCCTCGAGACGATTTCGGCCAAGGTGTCGGCAGGGCCGCCCGAAGACGACGTCGCCGACCTGGGCACAGGGGTGTGGGCGGGTGTAGTGCCGATGACCACGGTCTATGGAGATCCGGAGCCGTCTCCGGACCTCGAGCCAAATGTCGAAGTCCCGGACTATCTGATCACCTACAAGCGTTCTTGAATGAGCGCAACTGCGGTAGGGAAACCGGCGTTCTAGAGATATGACCAACCGTCTGCTCTCCACATCCCACGGCACCAATCGTGAGGCCTTCACCGGCCGCGACTGGGCCCGTTTTGTGTCGATCGGCCTCATCTGGGGCGCGTCGTTCCTGTTCATCGAAGTAGGCCTCGAGGCCTTTCACCCGGGTCTGGTGACCTGGATGAGGGTCGGTTTCGGCGCTCTGTTCATGGCCACGCTCCCCCGAGCTCGATCGGCCCCGATCCGGCGCGAGGATCGCCCACGGGTGGCCCTTCTCGCCGTGGTTTGGGTAGCCATACCGTTGACCCTCTTCCCGATTGCGCAGCAATGGATCGACTCCGCAGTCGCCGGGATGCTCAATGGCGCGGTGCCGATCTTCACCGCAATCATCGCTTCGGTCCTGCTCCGTCAGCTACCCGGACGTCTCCAGATCGCCGGTCTGATCGTGGGCTTCGTCGGCATCCTGGCCATCGCACTCCCCTCGGCAGAGTCGGGGAACACTGCCGCCCTTGGCGTGGGCCTTGTGCTGGTGGCCTGCATTTGTTACGGATTCGCCACCAACATCGTCACGCCGCTGCAACAGGCCTATGGGTCGATCCCGGTCATGGCACGCATGCTCTGGGTAGCCGCAGTCCTCGTCGCCCCGTACGGGCTGTACGGCCTCACTCGGTCGACGTTCGACTGGGCTTCACTCGCCGCCCTGATGGCCCTTGGCCTTCTCGGGACCGGTCTCGCCTACATCATCATGGGAGGACTGGCAGGGAGCGTCGGCCCGACCCGTGCCAGCTTCATCACCTATCTGATCCCGGTGGTGGCCCTGGTCCTCGGAGTCGTATTCCGGGATGAGATCGTGGCGCCGGTTGCCATAGTCGGGTCCCTGCTCGTCATCGCCGGTGCCTTCCTCGCCTCGAGACGGGAAACACCAGCGGCGCCCTCGGCAGTGGCCGCTCCCGTCTTGGAGGACGACGACGCGGCCTGAGAGTCAGGCGGCGGCCGCCCGCCTCAGTGCCCTCATCGCCAGGTCACGATCACCTAGTCGCCTGCGAAGCTCGCGTTCCAGACCGCCGATCGGATAGAGGTTTTGGGGGGCACGCGGGTCCTTGTGCCGGGCAGATGCATAGCGAGGCAGCGAGGCACTCACCAGGTTGGCCCGACGCGCTGCATCGGCGACGGTCATGTCAGCCTTGACCTCACACCGAACCAGCCCTCCGGCAGGCCCGGTCCCGTTGGCCAGTCTCAAATACCACGAGAACCTGCTCCAGGAGGTCGTGGTCAGGAATAGTGGCGTGCGGCACCCGACCGGCAGGCTCCCAAGGGTGCCCCTCAGCTCTTCGGGCAAGTATTGGACGTGCTGGGTCTTCACATAGCCCACTGCCCCTTCGACATGCCTGCGATGAGAGAGCGGCCCGTCGACGACGACAAGCGCGACGTCGGCGTGCGCTTCGGCGACCACGCCCTCGAGATCGCCCATTCTCTCCTGGATCCCCAGCCACAGCTCCTCGGGAGTCGATCCCTTGGTGCTCATGATCTCGTAGGTCCCCACCCCGGTCTCCACGGACTCGGCGTCGGCGCCGGTGAAGACACCGCGCCGCACCTCGGCGGCCACGACCCGGGCCATGCTGTTGCAGCGAACGGCGCCGGCGGCGAAGGTCGCGGCTAATCCAAACCCCGGGAACATCCCGGCACGGTCGATCCAGAGATTGGCATCGACCCGGCGCACGCCGTCGACAAAGAGGATGTCCGGGGCCGGGTCGCCTTCGGGTGGCATCGGCCGCCACTGCTCAGCGGGCACCTCCACGGAGGGATCGACATTCTCTGTTGCATCGACCAGATCCGCCTCTGATGGCGCGCCATAGTCGGGGTCCCATGCTTCGACCGTGAACCTCATCTCTTCCCCCGGAGGGGGGAGTACCGGCGCAGCCGGGGAGGGGGGACCCTCATTCCCCGACCCTCACGATCGACGAGGTCTCGGGGCCCTTGGTCACCTCGAAGCGGACGGGCATCCGCTCAGCAAGCTCACGCACATGGGTGACGATGCCGACGGTCCGGCCACGGCCGACCAGCTCGTCGAGCACGGATGCAACCACATCGAGAGACTCCTGGTCGAGTGAGCCGAATCCTTCGTCCAGGAACACCGATTCCAACCGGGAGGACATCCCTGTCAGCTCGGCCAACTGCTCGGCCATCGTCAGGGCGAGGGAGAGGGCAACGAGAAACGTCTCGCCACCCGAGAGCGTGCGGGTGGATCGGGTGAGCCGAGCGTTGCGATGGTCCACGACCTCGAATTGGCTCTTCCTGACCCTCAATGAGTAGCTGCCGCCCGACAGCTCGTCGAGTAAGCGATTGGCCCCATCGATGAGCACATCCATCGCCTCCTCGAGCAGCCACGCCTCGAAGTTGTTCGCCTTGAGATGGTTTCCCAGCGACGAAGCGACACGTGCATGACCCAGCTCCAGCGCCAACTCCTCGTTCAGCTCCCTGGCATGGGCCGTCGTCTTCTCCATCTCCTCGATCTCGGCGCGCCGGCGCTCCTCCGCCAGCGCCAGGTCGCGATCGGGAGACTCGGTCGAGGGGATTCCAAGAAGCTCGAGCCAGGATCGCTGTTCATCCTTCGCCTCCTCCAATGCATCGGTCGCCGGCACGACGGCCTTCTCGAAATCGGCCATCTCCACGAGGCGCGATGCGGTTCTCTCCCCCAGCCATATTGCGAACTGCCGCCAGGCTTCGATGGCGTCATCATCGGGTAGAGGCGGCTTCTCGTCCGCAATCTGGTCCCTGACGGCGAGAAGCGCGTCACGAAGACCCGAGCCGCGTGTCGAGCTCAGCAACGGCGAGACGTGCCTGTTCGACCGCGAGGCCGGCCTGCGTCACCGCCTTCTCGCCGGATTGCCTGGATTCGACCAAAGCCCGGACGGTGGTGATCGCCTCATCGAGGGCGCCGAGGTCCGGCTTTCCCTCGAGACGCCCACCCACTTCCTCGAGCTGACGATCGATCTGCTTTGCCTGTCCCTCTGCTTCCTTCAGACCGTCCCGAGCGCGATCCGCCCGCCCCTCGAGCTCGCGCAGCTCGGTGGCGAGCTCGTCGAGCGAGATGTCCGGCCCATCTGCCTCTTCGGTCAACGTGGCCACTACCGACCGGCACACCGGGCAGGTGTCACCCTCGGCGAGCCCTCGACGCAGGTCGTGAGCAGCGTGCTCGACACGGAGCACCTCCAGTGAAAGACGTTTCTCATCGCGATTGGCGGTGATCTCGCTCACGGCCGTCGTGAGGGATTCGAGACTCAGCTCCGATCTGCGGTCGGAAAGATCCCGGTGCAGGAGCCGGTCGGTCCTGGCCGTCTCGAGACTGGCCAGCTCAGGGTGTCCCGCCATGTCCGCATCGATCGCCTTGGCCGCCTCGACAGCTCTGGCCAATTCCTTCTCGAGCGTTTCGAGATCCTTGGCGGCGGCCGCCATGTCCGTGTCGAGAGTCTCCAGATCGTCGGGCACTTCGATGGACCTGAGCCGGGTGAGGCTCTCCACCGATTCGGCATGTCTGGACCGTGTCTCGCCCAAAAGGGTCTCTAGCCGGCCTATCTCCTCGAGACGGGCCGGGAGGTCGACTCTGGCACGGGCCAGGTCGCCCAGACGTTGCTGCGCTTCCTCGATCTGCTCCGGGGTGGCGACTTCGAGCTTGGACAGACTGTCATCCACCGTCTTCGCCCTCGCCTCGGCCAGCTTGGCCCGCTGGTTGGCGAGCTGCATGACCTGCTCGTAGAGACCCATGTCGAGCAAGGCACCGAGAAGGGCCTGACGATCGCTGGGCTTGTCTGTGAGGAAGTCGGCAAAGGCGCCCTGGGGCAGCACCACCGCTTTGATGAAATGCTCGTAGCGCAGACCGAGCAGGTCGGTCACGGCATTGGTTACCTCGTCAGCCGTCCCCGCCAGCACCTCTTGACCCTCACCACGGAGCAGCCGGGCCTCGGTTGTGGATGCCCCCGAGCCCTGCCGCACCATGAGCCGGACGGCGGTGTAGGTCTCGTCACCAACCGAGAACTCGAACTCGACCCGGCAAGTGTCGGCCTGCGCCGAGATGAGGGGCGCCACCGAGCCTTTCCCGACGCGCGGGATCGCCCCATAGAGAGCGAAGGTCATCCCGTCGATGACGCTCGATTTCCCCGATCCCGTCGGGCCGGAGAGGACGAAGAGGTCGGCATCGGTGAAGTCGATCTCGGTCTTGCGCCGGTAGGCGAGGAATCCCTCCATGACCAGGCGCTTCGGTCTCACCCGGAAAGGACCTCCTCCTCGAGCTCCCTGAACAGGTCGACGACTGCAGGGTCCTCGACGCCTTTGGATGCGAGATAGGCCTCCAGCAAGGCGGTCGGCGACCGGCCGACATGTTCGACTCGATCCCGGGGAGACGTGTCCTCCGGTTGGGCAATGATCACATCCACCGCCCCCGGGATCGCCTCCCGCACCTCCTCGTTGAGCCCGGCCCTCGCCTGCTCGTCGAGCAGGACCTTCACGTATGACCCCTCCACATCCGGGGCGAGTGCGATGACCTGCTCCAGGGTGCCGCGTATCTGCACGAGGCGGATCCCGCCCTCCAACGGGATCCCATCAACCGTTGCCGGCTTGCCCGGCTCAGCCTCGACGACGAGGACTCCCTTTTGATCACCGACCTCACCGAAATCGAGCTGCATCGGTGACCCGCTGTACCAAACCGGAGCGGAGGCAGGGATCCTCTGCTGACGGTGGAGATGACCCAGCGCGACATAGGAGAGGCTCCCTGGGAATGCCTGGGGAGGGATGGCGTAGCCAAAGATGTGGGCCTCCCGCTCACCACCGCCACTCTCGGCCCCGTAAACGGTGAGATGCCCGGTGAGCACATTGATCGTGTCGGAACCCATGTCGTCGGTCAGACCGGTAATGATCCTTCTCAGCCGCTCCTCGTAGCCCTGCGCATGTTGATCGGGGTCGAGATCCATGATCTCGGCCGCCTTGACGATGCCTCTCTGCGAGACGAACGGGAGGCAAGCGATCTTGAGGCCAAGCGATTCGATGACTGCGACCCCGCCCTCGGCGGGGCGCGTCGGGCGAGCGACGACGGTGACCCGACCCAGGTCGAGAAGTGGTTTCACTGCCTCCAGCCGGGCGGCGCTGTCATGATTGCCCCCCACTACCAGGACTGGCCCCACCTCGGCGAGGTCCAGAAGCCCCCGGTAGACAATCGATTCGTCCTCCGGGGAGGGGGAGGAGACATCGAATAGATCGCCGGCGACCAGTGTGATGTCGACACGCCGGTCCTGGGCAATTTCCACGATCTCGGACAGGACGGCCCGATGCTCGTCGGCCCTGGAGCGGCCACGGATTTTCCTCCCCACGTGCCAATCCGAGGTATGGAGCAGTCTCATGGTGGGACCGAGCAGGTCATCGCTCCCGATCGTAGGTCAGGGCAGGGACACTTCCTGGGAGCCCCAAGTGGCCCGTCGCTAGAGGTCTTCGAAGGGGTCGGCGGGACCATCGATCTCGCCGGGTGGCCGACCCGCCTCGGAGGCTCGAGTCGCCCATGCCGGGAAGGGGAACTCGAGCACGAGAGGGACGGGGATCTCAGGTTGGGCCAGCAGCATCGTGCCCGGTTTGAGGATGGTGGCGCGCTGTCTCTGCGCAGCGGGGAGGAAGCCGTATTCCTCCCGCGACGCCTCCGCCGAGTCGAGCCTGCCCACCACCCGTATCGACGAGTTGGCGATGATCCGCCGCTCCACTTCGGATGCCGTCTGCTGGGCGCCGATCAGGATCACACCCAGGGAGCGGCCGCGCTCGGCGACGTCGAGCAGCACCTCCTTGATCGGGCTTGCCCCCTCTCTCGGGGCATATTTGTTCAATTCGTCGAGGACCAGGAAGAGCAACTCGTCGGACTGACCAGCCCTCTCCTTGTCCTCGAACGCACGGCGCACAGCCACACCGACGACGAAACGCTTCGCCCGATCGTTGAGATTGTGCAGGTCCACAACCGTCACCTGATGGCCTTGAACGTCGATGCGGTGCCGATCCGGGTTGGCGATGTCTCCCCTAATCAGCCGTTCCACATGTCGGACTGCTCCCTGAAGCCGGCGCACGAAGGCATTCACCGTGCCAGCTCCGATGTGCGGACCGGCCCAGTCGTTCCGTGATTCCTCTTCCTGGACCTTCCGCGTGACGAGGTCGACCAGGTCCCGAAACGTCCTCACCGTCTCCCCCTCGATGCGGACCGCGCCCTCCGTCGGCCGGCTCGGCATGACGGAGCTGAGCCATGACGTTGTAGACGACCATCGTGTATTGCGCACGTTCGTCTTCGGCATCGGCGAACAGGAAGACCATCAGGTCCTCATGGCAGAACTCGGCCAGGGTCCAGAAGAACGACGTCAGGTCGGAACGGCTGCTCACATCTGCCACCGCCCGATCGGACCCGGGCCGGGGCGGGGCGAAGAGACCCACCGACCCGAACGGCTGCGCCGGAAGCTCGAGGGACCGATACAGACGCTCGGCGTCCTCGTCGAGGCTGGTGTTGCGCCGATCGAGATGAAGGAGGTCCTCGCCCTTCACGTTGAAGATCAGTGCCTTGGTGTTGACCACGGCCGCGCCCAGCACTCCGGAGGTGAAGATTGAGTGGAGGAGAAAGGTGGCGTAGCTGGTCTTGGTGGCGACACCGGAGACCCCGGAGATGTTGACATGGGCGCCGCGCTGCCCATTGATGAATTCGAAGTTTGCGTATAGGGGCTCGCCGTTGCGCGAAGCTCCGACCGGGAACCTGCGCTCCATCCGATCGAAGAACAGGGCCTGGTCGCGCTCCTTGCCATGAGCCCTGCGAACCGGCTGGCCGGGTCGTGGCGGCACGAAGATCTCGGGCTCGACCCGTGTGGCCGTGACCTGGGCTGCCTCCATCACCTCAGCCGGCAACACCCCGTCTTCGATCAGGAACACATCCGAGTCGAATCGAGCGCCTTCATGGCGGGCGCGCACCTGACTGATGGTCCCGAAGATCTTTACGAGCTCACCGGTGGGGAGGACACGCTCCAGAGCCACGACATCGTCGAGCTCCAGGTATTCGCCGTCGGCCACCCCGACCCAGAACTCGAGTGGTGTGGCGTCGACGGTCCCCAGCACACGACCGACCATCTCCTCCATCCGGCCGAGAGTAGACCCGCCATGGGACAGATCGGGGGGCCACGTAGGCTCGTCGGGTGAGCCTGGCGGTGTTCCCCTTCAAATCGGAGGAGCCGTCCCTGGTCGCCTCCAACCTGGCCATCGCGGCGGCCCACCCGGCCATCAGAGAGGTCTGGGCCGTGGCGTCGGAGCCGGGCGACACCGAAATCGCGGTGCAGGCATCGGCCGCAGCAGTGTCCCAGGCCCATGCCAAACCGGTCGAGGTCATCATCCAGCAGCGACTAGGCAGCTATCGATCGGGCAAGGGCGACGCGATGAACACAGCGCTGGCTCTCGCTGCCGATCAGGGTCGTGACCGCGTCCACTTCTACGACGCCGACATCACCAATTTCGACGCGTCTTGGATCGACGGGGCCGAGGCGGCGGCAGACCGCGGTTTCGGTGTCGTGAGGCACAGGTTCCCCAGGGCTGCCACCGACGCCATGATCACCTGGATGATCACGAGACCTGCCCTCGCACGCTTGTTCCCCGGAACCTTCCTCCCGCGCCTCGATCAGCCGCTCGGCGGTGAAGTCATGCTGGCCAGGAGCGCGGTCGAAACACTGGCGGAGTCCGATCTGGTGCGAAGCCGTTCCGATTGGGGGATCGACACGGTGTTGACCTACGCCACTTCGGTCATGGACCTTGGGATGTACGAGCACCATGTCGCCGACGGGAAGAGACACGCCCTCTACGGGTCGCTCGACGAGCTGCGAGAGATGCTGATCGAGTGTCTCGATGCGGTTGCGTCACTGTCTGGCCGACCGGGCCCCGCGCCGTATGCCATACACGGCACAGACCCGCCCGCCCCGGTCCCGGATGACCTGAAAGAGATCGTGGCCTATGACGTGGAGCGCACAGTCCGTCTGCTCGAAAGCGCATGGACCGCTGCCGAGATCGGTATCGCCGAGCGCCTGCCCGACGACCTGTTCGGTCTCCTGCTCGACGATCCCACCCGGCCGAGTTTCCAGCTCATGGACGCCGACCGCTGGTTTGTGGCGCACGGGTTCCTGATGGAAGGATTTGCTCTCGGTGATCCTGCGTGGGAGTCACTGGCCTTTCGTCTCTGGCTGACCAGGGTGCTGGCCTACACCACCAATCAGGCCCGCGAGGGCTTTGACGCTGCCATGACCTATCTCGAATCGACGATCCGACATTACGAAGCGACTGCCGCCGGATCCTCCTGATCCCCGGATCCGGGCTCGACCTCGCGCACGCCCACCAGAACGACGGTCAATGCGATGAGAGCGACGATCGCCGCCATCACGGTGACGGATTGCATCCCACCGGCAGCGAACACCCGCGGTGCGACGAGATCCCCCACGATTCGCCCCAGCCCGCTGGCGACGATCAGGAGCGAGAGGACCCGCGCTCGGGCTCGAGGCCTCAACTCGGTGGTCAACGGTATGGCCGAGATGATTCCAAACTCGATGGCGACACTCACGACGACCAGGACGGCCATGGCCGGTAGCAACTGCTCGGAGACCGTCGAGAGCACCAGAAGGGCCGCCGCGGCTACAGCCAGCCCGAGAGCGAGCGAATTCCGTTTCCCTATGCGATCGGTGAAGGTGGCCATCGACACCTCACCCGCCAGCTCAGACACCCCGATGAGAGTGCCGACGCCCCCTAGAGCGAGGAGACTCAAGGTGAAACTGCCCTCGAGCCATCCTCCGAGCACGACGAGCAACGACTCATGAGTGAAGGCGAAGAGTGCAACCGTCGCCAGGACCAGCAAGACCTGGCGACCGGGGCTGTCCGCCGCCATGACGCTGGAGAACAGGTCATCCTTCTGGTCCAGGAAGAACATGGCCAACCCGATGCCAATGACCGCCAGGAAGCCAACCGCCCAGAACGGGGCCTCCCAGCTCCAGTTCTCGATCAGCCATCCTGCAAGCGGAGCCCCGATCAAGAGCCCACCAGCCCAGGCGATCTCGAGGATCCCGAGATAGCGAGCACGCTGCTCGTAGGCCACGCGTTCGGACACATACACCTGAGAGCTGATGTCGATCATCGGCTTGGCCAGACCGAGGAGGGCAAACCCGACTACCGCCCCCACGTACACACCGGTCCATGCGGTCACGATCGAGCCGACAGCGAAGATGGCCAATCCGGCGACCAAGAGGCGACGGCTTCGACCCCGGCTCGCGGAGAACGACATGACGGCCGGCGTGGTCAGGGCCCCGACCCACCGCACCGATACCAGCGCGCCGGCCTGGGTCAGATCGATGCCCAAACCCCGCGCGATGGCTGGCAAGAAGGGGTACACGAATCGAAAGCCGATATTGGCCACCAGCTTCAGGAAAAGAAGCGTGGCCACGGCGGGGCGGAACGACCGTGCTCGGACGGGTGACTCGGCTATGTCCCAATCGTAGGTTCGGGCAGATCCACGTCCATCGGAACCGAAGCGACCATCCTGGCGAGTGAGATGACACTCATAGTCGTGGTGTTGATCGCAGTCCTCGGCGGCCTGGCCGGGGCGCTCCAGTCACAATTCCTCGGTGTGATGGAAGAGCGGGTGGGCACTCTGGCATCGACCTTCGTCACCTACGCGGGCGGTGGTCTGGCCGTGACCATCCTGATGCTGGCATTTCAGGGCAGCCGGCTATCGGAGCTGAGGACGCTGCCATGGTGGGTGTATGGGGCCGGTCTCATGGGTCTCGTCGTGGTGGCCTCCTTGGGTCTCAGCGTGGCCAGTCTGGGGCTCGGGGCCGGATTGACCTTGTTTACCGCCTCCACGCTCATCCTCGGCGCCCTGATCGAGCACTTCGGCTTCTTTGGAGACGGGCGCTCTCTTGACGCGATGCGTGTTGTCGGCGTCGTTCTCGTTGTCGGGGGAACCTGGCTGGTGGTCCGAGGCTGATCGTCAGCCCACGGCGATGGCTGCCATCGCCAGGATGGTAAGCCCGAGCCCAACGATTTGCCGTGTGCGGAGATGCTCGGCGTTCACCAGCCGGGCGAGCAGCACCGTGACCGCCGGGTAGAAGGAGGCTGCGACCGCGGCCAGGGCCAGCGAGCCGGCCCGCACGGCGAGCAGGAGGGCGACGTTGCCGCTCACATCGAGGACGGCATTCCCCAGGACCAGGCGCCGGGGCACCGACCCAAATCCGACGAGCTTCCAGACACCGAGACCCGTGAGCAGAAGGACCGCAAGCATGGTCGCGGCCCTAGAGGTGATGAGCGGGAGCAGATTCGACTCGGGATCGGTGAACCCGATGATCGATGTGAAGCCACCGAATCCGAGCCCAGCAGCCAGCCCGTATCCGAATCTGCCCCTTGGAGTCTCGCCCGGGTCCGCCACCCATGAGCTGAGAACGATCGCCGGGACCGCAACCACCACCCCGACCCAGGCCAGCGCACTGGGCCGCTCGCCGTCGATGATCGCCACCATCACGGGGAGCACGGCAGCGATGGCGGCAGCGGTGGGAGCAACGGCGGCGGCGTTGCCCCGGCTGAGCCCGGCGAACAGGGAGACGAGGCCGAATGCGCCGGCGATCCCGGCTGCGGCTCCGAGCAGAAGGTCGGGAGGGCCGGCGTCGCCACCGATGAGCAGCGCGACCACAAGGATCATGGGGAAGCTGATCACGCCCGCCCAGAGGACGATGGCCGCCGCCGGGGCGCGTTTGGCTCCCTCGCCGCCCAGGAAATCAGCGACACCGTAGAGAAGGGAGCTGATGCCCCCGAGGATCACCTCCACCTAGCTGCCGGCCCCGGGCGATCCCATGGACTCGAGCTCGTTGCGAATCGCATCCGCGACAGCTTCGAGGTCCTCACGCTCGACCGAGGTGGCCGCATTGGAGAAGTCGAGGTCGTGTATGCCGTCCATCGGCACCACATGGATATGCATGTGGGGAACCTCGAGACCGGCGATCATCAAACCGACCCGGGTCGGCTGAAAGACCGTCTGTAGAGCGGCGCCGATGTGACGGGCCACAGTGAACAGGTGGTTCGACAGCTCGGGCGGGCAATCGATCCAGTGGTCGATCTCCATCTTCGGCACCACCAGGGTGTGCCCCCGTCGCAAGGGATTGATGGAGAGGAATGCGACGCACTGGTCATCACGCCAAACAAACGTGCCGGGGATCTCTCCCTCGATTATGCGAGTGAACAGCGTCGGCATGGCGCCCGAGACTATCGGCCGAGATTCAACCGCCCGCAATCAACTTCAGCAACTGGTTGGTCGTCGTGACGTACATCTCGCCCGCCCCGTCGATGCCGAACCCGGTGGTCTGACCGGGGACCCCGACCTGATCGGACCAGTCTCGAAGCTCGGTTGCCGCTCCATCTGCGAGGAGAAAGCTGCGCAGATACCCGCCGCAATAGTCGGAGTAGAAGTAGTGCCCGCGGAGCTGAGGAAGCGAGGCTCCGCGGTAGACCGGGCCGCCGGTGATGGAACAGGTGCCGGCGTCGCCGTGCTCCACCTCGACGACTGGTGTCACCATCCCGGTCCCGTCACAGTCGGAAGAGCTGAAGCAATTCAGCCCTTCGAGAATGGGCCAGCCGAAGTTGTGGCCGGACTGCAGCGGAACGACCGAGACCTCCTCGTGAGCGTTCTGGCCCACATCGGCGATATAGATGGTCTCTCCGTCGATCCAGAACCGCCACGGGTTGCGCAGCCCCATGGCGTACTTGGTGGCCTCGCCAGTGTCGACATCGATGCTCACCAGGCCACCAAGGAGTGTGTCCGGGTTCTGGCCATTTCCGAACCGGTCGCCGGCACCGCCACCATCGCCTAGCCCCAGGAGCAGGGCTCCGTCCGGGGCGAACTGGAGCATCCCACCGTTGTGATTGGCCGCCGGCTGATCGACCTGGATCAACACCCGCTCGCTGGCCGGATCCGCCTGTTCCGGGCTGGTGAACGTGAACTCGGAGACGACGGTGTCCCCTGCGGTGTCGGAGTAGTGGAGATAGAACCGCGCCGGGTCGGTGGGGTGGAGAGCCATCGAGAGCAGACCCTGCTCGGCGTCATTGCGGACCCTCTCCAGGATGTCGAGCACAGGCGTCGCGGCAATCGCCGATCCGTCGTATAGCCACACTCGCCCGTCCTTGTTTACGACGTAGGAATGGGACTCGCCAGGTCTCGCGGTGAGCTGGACCGGGAAATTCATGTCGGCCACCGCCTGGTAGGCGAGGACGGTGTCGTCGAGCGCCACTGTCGAGGTGGTGGGTGGCTCGGTGCTCGTGGTCGTGGCCTCAGTCGTCGACCCTGATGTCGCAGGGGCCGTGGTCGCGATCGTCGTAACTGACGTCGTCGGAACCGTCTCGGTGGCAGTCGTCGACGCCGATTCCGGCTCCGCGGTGCATGCGGCCAGCACGCACAAGAGGGGGATCAGAAGGCGGCGCATCTCCGGCACGCTAGGTCTAGGTTCGGCCAATCGTGGCCGCCGAGCACCAGAACGATCCGGGGAGCATCCGGGCTTGGATCACCTACGACTGGGCCAACTCGGCGTACGCCACCACGATCCTCGCCGCGGTGCTCCCCGCCTACTTCGCCGCCGAGGTCGTGGGCGACGGCGGCTTCGACCTCGTCGGGCGCAAATGGACCGGTCAAGACCTGTGGGCCCTCGTCGTGGGAGCAGGCCCGTTGATCATGTTCCTGGCGACGCCGGTGCTTGGCGCCATCGCGGACTTCTCAGGATCGAAACGGCGCTTTCTCGTGGTTTTCGCCTTGTGGGGCGCCGTCTTCACGTCCCTCCTCTTCTTCGCCGCCACCGGTGACGTGATGCTCACTCTCGGGCTCTTCCTCCTCGCCCACCTCGGGTTCGTCGGCGCCAACGTCTTCTACGACGCGTTCCTCCCCGACCTCACCACCGACGAAACGATCGACATGGTCAGCTCGAGGGGATATGCCTGGGGCTACCTCGGTGGCGGGCTGCATCTCCTCCTATCGCTCGCTCTGATCCAGCTCAGCGATGGCCTCATCCCGATCGACACGGCCCTGGCCACCAGGATCGCAATTGGCTCGGCAGGGCTCTGGTGGTTTGGATTCGGGCTGGTGGCCTTCAAGGGCATACCCCGGGTCGGAGTGTCCCAGGAGCTGACCGGTGGTGCCACGCCCACCTGGCGGGCATACACCCGGTTCGGGTTCAGCCGCACGTTCGCCACCTTGAAGAAGGTGGTTCACAACCGGCCCCTACTCGTTTTCATCATCGCCTTCATGCTGTTCAACGACGGGGTGCAGACCACGATCGCCCTGGCCGCGGTCTATGCCACCGAGACACTGGATCTTGGCCTCACGATCGTGATCGTCGGTGTGCTCCTCGTGCAATTCATCGCCTACTTCGGTGCGATGGGTTTCGGACGGCTCGCCAACAGAGTCGGCACCAAGCGAGCTCTTCTCATCAGCATCGTGGTGTGGTCCGGGGTGACCCTTGCCGCCTTCTTCCTCCCATCCGGGGCGGCGGTGCCCTTCCTGGCGCTGGCAGTGGTGATCGGCTTCGTCCTCGGCGGCACCCAGGCGTTGTCGAGGAGCCTCTATGGATCGATGATCCCAGAGGAGCATTCAGCCGAGTTCTACGGCTTCTACTCGGTCTTCTCCAAGTTCAGTGCCATCTGGGGACCGTGGACATTCGCCTTCGTCCGGCAAGTGACCGGCTCGGCACGGCTGGCGATTCTCTCGATCGCGATCTTCTTCGTGGTGGGCGGTGTCCTGTTCAGATCGGTCGACATCGACGAGGGCCGACGCAATCGGGAGGCGTTACGTACTCCAGCAGCCATCACATAGGATCGATCCGATGACCGACCAGCATCAGGACCCGTTCGACGTCGAGCCTCCTGTCGAGCCCGAGACCATCGACGCTCAGACTCGCCGCCCGGAAACGACAGGTGTCGCGTGGGGGGCCATCCTGGCGTTTGCCGGGATCGCCCTCGTCATCGTGTTCGCGGTCCAGAACACCAATCCCGTGCCGGTCAGGTTCCTATGGATGGAGGGAGAGCACCCGCTTGCCATCGTCATCCTGATCACCATCGGCGTCGTGATCCTGCTCACCGAGCTCATCGGCGTCAGCTACCGCAGGAGACGGCGACGGCGTCGTGACGAGAAAGAGGAGTTGCGGAGATTGCGGGACACTTGACCAGGCCCGCCGTGGCCTTGATCCTGGCCATCCTCCTCTCGTCGTGCCAACCACCGGGACAAGCAGAGCGGGCCGGGGACGCTCCCCAAGACCTCATCCCCGGACGTGTCGAACGGGTGAACGATGGTGATTCCGCGGTGGTCGCCACTGAGAATTCTGACGTCGAGGTACGACTCATGGGCGTCAACGCCCCCGAGGAGGACGAGTGTCACTATCAGGAGTCGCGCGACCATCTCACCGGCCTGGTCGAGGGCGAGTCGGTCGGCCTCGAGGTGATCTCTACAGACCAGTTCGACCGGACCCTGGCTCATGTATGGCTCGATGGGCTATTGGTCAACGAGGATCTGGTGAGCGGTGGTTTCGCCATCGCGACCACGCCACCGGAGGAGGGCGATCCCCATGGTGAGGCCCTCATCGCTGCCGAGGAGGGCGCCTATCAGGCAGGTGTGGGTCTGTGGTCGGCGACCGTCTGCGGTTCGGCGGCGCCCGTACCTGAGATCACGATCGACTCCGTGTTCGACCCGTCAGGCCCGGATGACGAAGTCCTGGACCAGGAAAGGGTCTCGCTCACCAGCACGGAAACCGTCGCCGCGGGTGGCTGGACGATCCGTGACGAATCGTCCCAACACCGTTGTCACTTGGCCGGCGACGCAGTGATCACAGAGGACGGTCTGATCGTGACGAGCGCCGACAAGTGCTGGAACCCGGGCAACAGCTCGGTGTGGAACAACGGGGGAGACATGATCCTGGTCCTGGACGACTCGGGAACAGTCGTGGCGCGCCATCGCTACATCGGCTGACCAACACGGCTCGATTGTTTGCTTGATTTCCGATCTAGATAACAATGGCCGGGCATTGACCACACCTGACCCAGGATCGTTCCGTGATCCGGCTTCGCGCGTCGTCATCGATGGCGACAAAGTGATGCGTCTGCTCGACGAGCGAGGGCTCGAAGGCTGGCGCGCCCTGTCGGCGACCGAGTTCTTCCGCAATGCGGTGGCCGACGGCCGCCTGATCGAAGCGGCAGAGATCGATCCACCCGATGGCAGCGCAGGAGCTCTGGTGCATCCCCGTCTCGATCTGATCACCTATCCATACGAGTGGACCTTCTCGATGCTGCGGGACGCCGCGCTTCTCCAACTCGATCTGCTCGAGGGAGCCCTTTCGGTGGGACTGACCATCAAGGACGCCACCCCCTACAACATCCAGTTCGTCGATGGGCGACCGAAGTTCATCGACATCGGCTCATTCGAGCCCTATCGCAAGGGTGAGCCTTGGATCGGGTATCGGCAGTTCACCCGTCAGTTCCTCTTCCCCCTGATGCTTCGAGCCTGGGTCGGCGTCCCCTTCCAGCCGTGGCTGCGCGGAGACCTCGAAGGTCCGACGCCTTCCCAGATGTCGAAGCTCCTCGCCGGCAAGAAGCGCTTCAACACCAGCGCCCTGCTCCATGTCCGGCTCCAGGCCCGCATGGAGTCCAAGATGGCTGATCGCTCCGTGCGTCAGGAGTTGAGCGAGGCCGGTTTCACCGCCGACCTGATCCTCGCCAATGTGAGGAAGCTGCGATCGTTGGTCGGCTCCCTCAGGTGGGATGAGGGTGAGGCGGGATGGTCGACTTACGTCGACTGCAGCCATGTCACCCGTGACCGGACCTCGAAGAGTGAGTTTCTCGACGCGGCCATGAAGAAGTTCGCACCCAGGCGGGTTGTGGACCTTGGCGCCAACGACGGGCACTTCTCTCGGATCGCCGCCGACAACGGCGCTCTGGCGATCGCCATCGACAGCTACGAGCCGGTGCTCGACGAGGTCTATCGGGGCAGTGCCGGCACCGGCGTCGCCGTCGCCCTCACCGAGCTGGCCAACCCGTCACCTTCCCAGGGCTGGGCGGGACAGGAGCGAGGCTCGTTGATGGAGCGCGCCCGCCCCGATCTGATCATCGCCTACGGAGTCATCCACCACCTGATCTACGGGGCGAGCATCCCTCCGCGCGAGGTCGTGCGATGGCTGGCCTCGTTCCGGTGCCCCGTCGTCGTCGAGTTCGTCTCACCCTCAGACGAGATGGTGATCAAGCTCATCGGCAACAAGCTCCCCCACGAGCTTCACCCAGGAGGCGAGGAGTCGGAGTTCCGGACCATCATCGACGAGTCATTCGTCACCATCGACGAGCGTCGTCTGTCCTCGGGTACGAGGGTTCTTTTCGCACTCGAGCCGCGATGAAGCCGGCGCGGCTGGGCTCGTCGCCCTGGTTGACGGTGCCTTTGTCGCTGGCAGCGGTAGGTGCCTTTGCCCTGGCTCAGCCGGTCCTCGACCTTCTCGGGAGAAACCCGGAGTTCTTCATAGCGCGGGGCTTCACCGCGATCGATGTCCTGCTGTTCCCGGCCGTGCTCCTCCTACTGCCTACCTTGCTCTCGCTTCCAGTGCTCGCGCTCCGATGGATCGGGCCCCGGACCGCGGGCATCGGTCACGCCGTCGTCATCGGCGCACTCTTCTCCCTCTTCGTGGCGAACGCCTGGGTAGCTGTCTTCGGGAGCGACACTTCTCCCGTCATATTCGGAGTGGTTGTGGTCGCCGCCGGAGTCGTCTTCGCATGTGCGTTCCTGGCCTTCCCGATCGTCCAGACGGGCACCATCTACGCAGCATGGGCCGTGCCGCTATTTGCCGCCTGGTTCCTGTTCATGACCCCGTCGGGGGATGTGGCACTGGCGCGTTCGGGCGATCTGCCCGAGACCGGCGAGATCCAGAACCCGGTGCCCATCGTGTTGCTCGTGTTCGATGAGTTCCCGGTGGCCACGATGATCGACTCTCGAGGCAATCTCCTCGCCGACCTCTTTCCCAATTTCGCCGAGTTGGCCAGTGACGGCGTCTGGTATCGGAACGCGGTCGGAGTCCGACAGCAAACCGAAGAGGCCCTGCCGAGCATCCTCAGCGGGGTCGGCGCGGACGAAGGGAGCATTCCCATCTCCTCTGACCATCCGCTCAATCTGTTCACCCTTTTCTCGGACGCGTATGACATCGCCGCCGTGGAGACCGTCACCAATCTCTGCCCGGACTTTGCGTGCAGCAACTCGAGCCGGCGGATCGACCCCTGGCCAAGGCGATGGGCCGGGCTCGGTGTCGACTCCGCCGTCGTTTACGGCCATCTCACCACACCACGCGAAGTGTCGGATGATCTGCCCCCGATCGACCAGACCTGGGGCAATTTCACAACAGGTGAGCGCTCCAGCTTCGACATCATCGACCGCTTCCTGGCCAACGTCGACGACGACCGGAGGCTCGAAGTCGACCGACTCCTCGACACCTTCGAGTTCGACGGGGCGGAGCCCGCCCTCCGCTTCGGGCACTTCCTCTATCCACATCACCCGTGGGAAGTGACCGCCGATGGCCACCGGACCGGTGCCGGCAGCTCTCCGGGAGGTCAAGGGATGGGTTGGACCAACGACGCGTGGCTGGTGGGTCAGGGCTACCAGCGGCACATCCTCCAGACCCAGTATGCGGACACCGTCGTCGGCACGGTGATCGACCGGCTGCGCGAGGAAGGGGTCTACGACGAGGCTCTGGTGATGGTCGTCGCCGACCACGGGATCACCATCGGCCCGGGAGTAGAAAACCAACGTCTGATCAGCGAGGACACAATCGGCACGATCGCCGCGGTGCCGCTGTTCGTGAAGTACCCCATCGGGCAAGACGGGGTCGAGCCAGGGACAATCGATGACGCCAGAGCCGAGACAGTCGACATCCTCCCCACCATCGGCGAGGTGACCCGCACCGACGTTCCCTGGGGGATGGAAGGGCTTTCGCTTCTCGACCCCGAACGATCCGAGCGAACCGAATCGGTCATGGTGGGGCGGGAAGGACCGGTCTCGATTGGCGTCAGCGGTGAAGAGAAGCTCGCCGCTGCGGGTCTCAAGGAGACCTGGTTCCCGGAAGGAAACCCCTGGCTGCTCACTCCGCCGGGATGGCAGGAGTGGCTCGGCCGGCCGCTGTCTGATGCCGCAGCTGCCAACGACGAGGAAGCGGTCATGGTGAGGGTGAGGCAGCAGGACCTGCTTGATGACATCCCCTCCGAGCCGGACCTCCTTCCCGTGTTCCTTTCCGGCACCTTGACCCTCGATCGGGAAGCGAGGGGTCAGGAGATCGTGGTGGCCACTGTCGACGGCGTGGTGAGAGCGGTTACACGCGTATTCGAACCGGATGGCCGTTCCGCTCGATACGAGGTGATGATCCCGCCCGAGCTCCTGCACCCCGGCGACAACGACGTGGTCCTCTGGCTAGCCGAAGGGGACGCCTCTGATCCTGCATTCGTCCGATAACGCTGTCGCGCCGACGCCCGGCTCCTGTCACCTACGATTGGCGCCCCGACTCGAGAAGGGACATGAGATGGGACTGATGGACACCATCAAAGGATGGTTTGGGTCCGCCAAGGATGAGGGCGCCGAGATAGCCGACGAGGCCGCGCAGCAAGGCTCCGATCTCGTGGACAAGGCCGAGCCGTACGTCGACAAGGCCAAGGACTTCGCCGAGGACACCATGGACAAGGCCGGCGACAAGGTCGATGACCTCAAGGACACGGGCTCGGAGGCGGTTGACAGCGCCCAAGACAAGGCATCTGACGCCGTCGACAGCGCTCAGGACGAGGCATCTGAGGCCGTTGACAGCGCGAAGGATGCCGCCGCAGACACCACTGACGCCGCCAAAGGTGCCGTGGACGACGTCCAAGACAAGCTGGGCGGCTGACCGAGCCGGTCGATCACCCCTGACCCGATGACCCTCACAGGACAATGAAGCGCGCCTCAGACCGACTCAGCAGCATTCCCCCTTCCGCCACCCTCGGCATCAGCGCACGGGCCAGGGAGCTGCGCGCTGAGGGCCTCGATGTCATCAGCTTCGGGGCAGGTGAGCCGGACTTCGCCACACCGGAGCACGTCGTGGCCGCCGCGGCTCGCGCCTGCTTCGACCCCGAGAACCACAAGTACACCGCCTCGGCTGGCTTGCGACCACTCCGCGAGGCGATCGCCGAGGACGTCGGGCGCTATTCCGGAGTCGAGGTCGACTGGTCGGAGGTGATGGTCACCAACGGGGCGAAGCAGGCCGTGTTCCAGGCATTCGCCGCCCTTCTCGATCCAGGCGACGAGGTCCTGCTCCCATCGCCGCACTGGGTCACCTACCCGGCGGGCATCGATCTGGCTGGCGGAGTCACCGTCTCGGTGCCGACGAGAATCGAGGATGAGTTCAAGGTCGATGTGGAGAGCCTCGAGCGGGCGCGCACCGACCGGACACGCCTTCTCGTGTTCGTCTCACCCTCGAACCCGACCGGAGCGGTGTATTCAGAGGAAGAAGCGCGTGCCATCGGAGAGTGGGCCAAAGCGAACGATGTCTGGGTGCTAGCCGACGAGATTTATCAGCGTCTCACCTATTTCACCGACGTCGCCCCATCGATAGCAGCAGTGACGCCCCGATTCGACAACTGGGTCCTCATCAACGGGGTGGCCAAGTCCTACTCCATGACCGGCTGGCGGGTGGGCTGGATGGTCGGCCCCTCCGACATCATCGACGCTGCCAACAGCCATCAATCACACGCCACCGGCAACGTCGACAACGTCGCCCAGCACGCCGCCCTGGCCGCGCTGCGCGGGCCTCAAGACACGGTGGACGAGATGCGCCAGGCGTTCGACAGCAGGCGAAAGCTCATGTTTTCGCTGGTGAGCGACATCCCGGGGATCAGATGCGTCGAGCCCCAGGGCGCCTTCTACGTCTTCCCGGACGTGACCGGCGCGCTCAAGGGACGTTGGTCGTCGACGTCAGAGCTGGCGACGGTGATCCTCGAAGAGGCAGGAGTAGCGCTCGTACCCGGCGAATCGTTCGGCGTGCCTGGGTACCTGCGTCTCTCATATGCCACCGGAGAAGCCGAGATCGAAAAGGGAATGGAGCGGATCGGCCGTCTCCTGGCCGGTTGACCGGCGTGATCTGAACCGGGTTTACACTCGCCGGCGATGGAAGGCACGACAGACGCGGGCCATGATGCTCGTTGAGCCTCGTCACTTCTCGCTCACCGAGTTGCCGGCCAGACCTGGTCTCGACGGCGGCTGGCTCGCAGTCGAGGCAACCGGGATCTCAGGGGCGGACGTCCAGGTATGGAAGGGCGAGGCCAAAGACGTCGTCTACCCGTTGATACCGGGGCACGAAGTGGTGGGAAGGATCGCTCGTGGCGCTCCATCCATCCCATTCCCGGTAGGGACCCGGGTCGTGGTCGAACCCCGGATCCATTGCGGGGAATGCCATCGCTGCAAGCTCAACCTGGCGACCTGTGTCCGCCGCCGCCCATCCAACTCGTACGGCTTCATCCCATCCATCGAGCCCCCGGGTCTCTGGGGTGGTCTCGCCGAGTTCCTCTACATCGACCCGGCCGCCCGGCTCCACCCACTCACGGATGACGTCCCGGCCGAGGTCGGGACCTTCGTCCACCCGCTGGCGGCAGGGCACACCTGGGCCGTAGAGCTGCCCAATCTCCAAATCGGCGAGAACGTGCTCATCCTCGGGCCCGGGCCGCGCGGGCTCGCCTGTCTGATCGCTGCCAAGGCGGCGGGGGCCGGATGGGTGGGCGTCACCGGGTTGTCTCATGATCGGGACCGTCTCGAGTTGGCCAAGCGGCTCGGTGCCGACCTTGCCATCGACGCGGAGAAGGAGGACGTCGGCGGCGCCATCGCCGAGGCGATCGGGTGCAGGCCGGACATCGTCTTGGATGTGACCTCTGACGACCCTGAGGCGCTCTTCACGGCGCTCGACCTCGTCCGCAGCGGCGGGCGCGTGATCCTGGCATCGACCAAGGGCAACCGAGCCTTTCATTTCATCAGCGACGTGCTCGTGGCCAAGCAACTCACTGTCAGGGGCGCCATGGGGGCCTCGACGGTCGGGTATCAGTGGGCTTCACGCCAGATCGAAACCGACCCCAGAATCGATGATCTCGTCTCCCATCAGTTCCCTCTCGCCGAATCATCCCGTGCGCTCCAGGCAGCGGCCGGGCTGCTCGGGCGTGAGGAGCTGATATCCGTGGCCGTCACGTTCTGAAATGACCCGCTGAAATGACCGGTCGCGGGACGGCCCCGGGCCGGTTGTCCGTCTGGTCCTGGGTCGTCTACGACCTGGCCAACACCATTTTCGCTCTCGGTGTCATCGGGCTCTACTTCCCCGACTGGCTCACCTCGCTCGACCAGCCCGACAGCGCACTTGCCTTGGTCGAGGCCGGCGCCGCGGCATTGGTGATATTCCTGGCACCGTGGGCCGGGGCACGCAGCGACGTGCGGGGCAGCAGGGTGCCGACCCTGGCGCTGACAACGATCGTCTGTGTGGCCGCCACCTCCCTCCTCGCCTCGGGCCCCGTGAGTCTCTCACTCGCCCTCCTCGGATTGGCCCTCGTCGCGTTCAATGTCGGCGCGGTCGTATATGACGCCCTCCTGGTGGATGTCAGCACCCCGGCCAACCGGGGCCGCATCTCCGGGCTCGGGGTGGGAATCGGCTACATCGGCTCGTTCATCGGTGTCGGCATCGGCGTGGTCACCCTCGATGTGCTCGGCTGGTCGTACGCCGCCACGTTTCTGGCTCTAGCCCTCGCCTTCCTGATCCTTGCCCTGCCCGCGTTTTTCTTCATCGAGGAACGCGGCGGTCATGACGATGCACCGCTCCCGGCTCCACGCGACATCGGCAGACGGTTGGTCGCCTCATGGCGGTTGGCCGGCACCTACGACGGCCTCGTCCGATTCCTCGTCGGGCGGTTTCTCTATACCGACGCGATCAACACCCTCATCGGCGGCTTCCTCACCATCTTCGTCATCCAGGAGCTGGGCCTCGACCGCCAATTCGCCACCAGGTTGCTGGTTGTCGCCATCGCAGCCGCCGTCGTCGGCGCACTGGTCGCCGGCGGCTTGGTGGAGAGACTCGGGCCGATTCGCGTCCTGCGCGCCGTGCTTGTCTTGTGGATGGTCGCCATCGGCTCCGGGATCGCTGCCGCGGTGACCGGTGTGACCGGCTTGGCCTGGGCCATCGGGCCGCTGGGTGGGATAGCACTCGGAGCGACCTGGACCGCCGATCGGGTAGTCATGACCCGGGTCTCGCCCCCACGCCACCTCGGTGAGTTCTACGGGCTCTATGCCACGGTGGGCCGATTCGCCACCATCCTGGGGCCACTGACATGGGCCTTGATCGTGGACGTGATCGGGCTCGGGCGCCGGGTGGCGATGGGGGCGCTGATCGGCTTCATCGGAATCGGCTGGTGGGTCCTGCGACAGGTGGACGACTCGGAACGCGTCTGGCCTGTCGCCGATCTCCCGATCGTCAGTACAGCCCCTGACGCTCCCCTGATATGAGGTGGTGCTCCACGGCGTAGGGAATGGGCAGGTCCCGGACTTCGTTGGGACCGCGCACCAGCCTCCTCCCGATCTCAGCAAACCATGTGTCGTTGGCGAACGCCCAAGGCCAGGCCCGAATCCCAACGCGAGCCCCGACAATCCCGCCGACCATGGCAGCCAGGGGGCTGCCACCGAGCCTGGCGGCTTGCTCCACCGGGAGGTGTGAGCGGTCCACCACAGGAGCCGATAGGAGCAGCCCTGCCCTTACCTGGTCCCAGGGGGCTGGATCACCCCCGTCGGTGATCATGGCGAGCGCCTCGTCACCGTCGCTGACGCCGACGTGCCCGATGATCCGGCGCAAGTCTTCGACCAGGTCACCCGGTTCGGCACCCGAGACGTGGTCGGGCTCCAGCTTGGCCGCGGCCGGCTCGGCGATCTCGACAATCCCGGTGATGAGATCGCGCCCTGACTGTCCGAAGCAAGACGCAGCAACGGCGCCTGCTGCAGCCACGCCGCTGAGGATCGACTGCGGGTCATCGTGAAACAGCCTCCCCAGCGCCAGAGCCTGGTCACGGAGGCGGCTGGGATCGCGGCGATGCACCACTCCGAGCGGGACCGCCCTCGGCGCGGAATCGAGAGACGGATCTTCCTCGGGCACCGGCCGCCCGGCCGCCGCCCTGTCGAGCCAGGCGCGGAACTGTGGGCTCTCGGCCCGATAAACCGGCTCCTCCTCGTCGGACCCGTCCAACTCCCGAAGCGCGGTCACCACGGCATCGAGATCCAGTGTCTCGCTCTCGATCAGCTGGTAGGCGATCACAGTCGCCTGCTCGGTGATCGCGCTGTACCCGAGCTCCCATTGCCCGCCGGCGGTGTCGCCGGCGGCGAGGCCGAGCATGGCCCCGTCACCCTCGCCTGACACCAGCGAAAATCTCGGTCCCGAGTCTGTCACGGTGCGGGAGGGTAACGACCGGCCAATGGTTGTAGGCTCGCTGCCAATGGACCGCATCGTGGTCGTTGCCAATCCCTCGGCGTCACAGTTCACGGGTGGCGCCCATCGGGCGGTGATGTCGGTCCTGGGAAGGGTCGCGGAGGTCGAGACGGTCTGGCCGGAGAGCCCGGCCGATGCTGAGATCAAGGCGGCACAAGCTGTCGAGGACGGCGCACGCATCGTTGTCGCAATGGGCGGGGACGGCATCGTCCACCACGTTGCGCAAGGCCTGGTCGAGACCGATGCCGCCCTCGGCATCATCCCGGTCGGGACTACGAATGTCATTGCCCGATTGCTCGGAGTCCCCGCCAAACCAGCGAAAGCCGCCCGGTTGATCGTCGAAGGCGAGGAACCTCCCGTAACGACAGGAACAGCGCGGATGATGTTGACCCGCGGCTCGGTGGAGACGATGCACCACGCGGTCTTCGCCTGTGGGTTCGGTTTGGATGCCGCGGTGGTGCTCGAAGCGGAGAAAGATCCGTACCGAAAATACCGATTCGGTTCGCTCCATTACGCCCGGACCACTCTTGGCGTCGCCCTCAAGGATTTCCCGCGGCGAAAGCCTCACGTTCGGGTGACCCACGAAGACGACGAGGAGATGACAATCGCCGCCCTGCTTCAGTTCCGCCAGATCTACACCTACTTCGGGGCGATCCCACTTCGCGTGTCGCCGGAGCGACCAGACCCGATGACCCTGCTCAGCATCAGACGGCTGCCGCGCCGTCGGATCCCGCGCATAGTCACGACGCTGCTTCGCAACGGCGAGCTCGACGCCATCCCCGACGTGAGCGTCGTCCCGCATGTCAAGCGGATCGAGATCACCGCCGACCCACCGGTGGCCGCCCAGGCCGACGGTGAGGCGCTGGGTCTCGTCGACGGCGGGCTCGTGGAGTGGGTCCCGGGCTCCCTCCGAATCGTTGCCGGGCCCCGACCGGTCCCGGACTGAGCATCAGAGGATGTCGATGCCCTCTCCGGCGAATCGGTTCTTCACCCTTCGCAGCGCCTCACGCTGCACCGACCAGCGCTGCTCGGCAACCGTGGTGAGCCGGGCCCGAATCAGCACGCCGGAGCCCACCAGATCCTGAACTCCGAGCATCTGCGGCTCCTTTGTGATCATGTCGGACCATGGTGATTCAGCAGACATTCGCGTCAGCTCGTCGAGCATCACCTCCATCGCGTGGTCGACGTCGGCCTGGTAGCCGATCCTCACGTCGATAGCCGGCGATGCATAGAGGCTGGTGAGATTGGAAGCGACTGTTATCTGCCCGTTCGGGACGTAGTGGACATTGCCCTCGCCATCACGAAGCACCGTCACACGGAATTGGATGTCCTCCACCTTCCCCGTGGTGGCCGCGATCGTCACTGTGTCACCGATGCGGTACTGGTCTTCGGCGAGGATGAAGAAGCCGGCGATCACATCCCTGACCAGGTTCTGGGCGCCGAACCCGAGTGCGGCGGCGATGGCGGTGCTAACTGCCAGGAAGGGAGCCATGTTGAGGCCCCAGATGTCGACCACCATGAGAATCACCAGCACGACGATCACGATGAGGATCACACGTCTCACCATCACCCAGAGCGTGGCCACCCGGGCAGCCGACTCCGGGGTCCTCTCCCGGACCCGATCGACGAATCTGGCGCCAATGCCGGCCAGGATCAGATAGAGGACGACGCCGGATAAGACAACGATCGCGGTCACGAGCGGTGGGTTCGTGGCCGTCACATTCATCCCGAGCGAGGCTAGCTAGCCCGACTTTCGCTCCAGATCTCCAAGCGCAAGTGCCAGATCGGTGATCGCCGCATGGGCCCGGCCCCTCTGCACCAGGAGGTCTCGGATCGGCCCACCGATCTCCAGATCGACCCTCGCCGTCAGGTCCTCGCGGCCCTTGTCGCCGCCGCGGTGAGTGTCGCTCAGTCTGCGTCTCAACCAGGACCGCCCGCTCTCGGTGGGAGGGTCCAGGGTGGTGGCGACGCACCTGAGAAAGGACGCGTGAGTCTCGATTGCAAGGTCCTGCAGGCGATTTTCGGTCTCGCCGCCCATTTCGGCTGCGAGATGAGTCACGTACTCGGCCAGATCATGTCCCCCGCCTGCCGCTCTACCGGCGATGGCCAGGTCGACGGCAGACGCGACCTCGTCGGCCCATTGCTTCTCGAAGTCGACGGCATGTGCCATCGAGGAGGACGACACCAATTGCGAGGAGGCGCCGGCGAGGTCGGCAAGCGCCTTGCGATTCACCGCCTGGCGCCGATCCACCACCGCCTCCAATGCTTCGATCAGCAGGTCCACGCCATCGGGTGGCCCCGCCACCGGGTTGGCCGCGGTGGGTATCACCTTTGGGTCGACTATCCCGTCCTCGCGGAGTGCCCTGACCAGGTCGTCGACGACGACATCCACGTCCTCCGCGTCCAGCCGGTCGATCTGGTTCAGGACGAAGAGGAACTGCTCCTGGTAACGGGACATCTCCGAGATGTACTGGTGGTGAAGCACCGCGTCCCGATACTTCTCGGGGTCCGTTACCCAGGCCACCATGTCGACCCGGGGAAGGAGGGCGTCGACCCGGTGGCGATGTTCCACTTCGACGCTGTCGTTGTCGGGCAGATCGAGGAGGCACAACCACGGTGGTCCCTCGTACTCGACACGGTCAGAGATCCCGAGCTCGTCCAGGTACCCGCCGAGGGCGTCGCCGCCACCTGCCGGCACCAGCGCCAGAGGTTCGGAGGTCATCGGGCGGATGCCGCCGGTCAACGCCACCTCCTCGCCTGCAATAGCGTTGGCCAGGCTGGACTTGCCTGATCCGGTGCCGCCTGCGAGCGCGACCACGACGATGGACTCGGGATAGGACAGCCTCATCCTCGTCTCTCGTGCCAGTGCGGCGACCGACTCCACCTCGGTCCGGTCGAGTGCCCCGGCCGACTCCGCCACAGCCGTGTCGACCTTGTCGAGAAGGCCAACAAGCGCGTCATGCATTGGCGAAAGAAGACCTCGCGATCACGGCCCACCTCGATGCCCTGACCCGATCGATCGATCGCCGCGAGACGGCGGCAACGGACATCCGGGAGACAACGCGGTATTCGGCGCTGGCATAGACGGGGACGAGGCGCTCGGCGAGGCTTGCCGCCACATCGGGCGCCAATTCGGATAGTTCGATCGCCGGTGCCAGGAGCCTGACCACCTCCTCGAGACGCCCATCGGGCATGTCGAAGCAGCAGCCCCCCAGGATCAGAGACACCAAGGGTGGGTCATGCGACGCCGCCACCGCGGGCAGGGCCCCGATCTCGGCCCTCCACTTTGAGACGGCGGTCCGTGTGGCGAGATGGGTGTCGGCGAGGAGTCGCTTGCGCTCATCGCCATTTATCAGACCGCCGGCGTGTAGTTGCCGGCGCATGTCGGCGTCGACGGCGGCTATCACCGATTCGTCGAACAGGGACAGACTGTTGGCGACTTCGGCAGACGACGGCAACCGGCGACGGATCATCCCCTTGGTGCGAAAGCGGCGGAGACCGAGATCTGCCAGTGGCCGGAGGTCGAGCCCGGCCCCCTTCATGTTCTCGCGACGCACGCCTATCCGTCCGAGATCGACATCGAGCAGGTGTTTCACATGGGCAGTCGTGAAGCCCGTCTCGTCGAGCAAAGCGGTGGCGTCGTCGATCACCTGGCGGGTCTGGTCGACAGTCGTTTCGAAGACCGAGCGGACCACATTCGCCGCACCGGCACGTCGCGCGTCGACGACCGATACCAACCGGTCTCGTAATTCCTGGATGGCCGCAGGCGGGAGTGTCTGAGCCCCAGGGCCGATGTGATGCTCCTGGACGCCCACGATCTCCGATCCCAGCCCCTCCGCGTCGAGTCTCGACGAATAGTCGGCGAGGGCACCCCGTGACGACCCGCGAATCCGGTTCATCACCTGGATCACCGGGACGCTTCTCGAGTGGGCCCTACGAAGCACTTCCCAAGGCACCAGGTCGGCATAGCGAAGGGCGGAGTTGACATAGACCACGACGTCGGCGTTGTCGATCATCGTCTCGGCCATGGCGCGGTGCTCGACCGACGTCGAGTCGATGTCAGGAGTGTCGACGAGGATCAACTCCTCGAGTATCGGGGCGCGACCGGTGACCACGTCGCAGTCGACACCTCCGATTTTCCGATATTCGTCCGCCCTCGTCTCCGATGACAAGACTAAGGGGTCCTTCGTGGTGGGTCGGAGCGGGCCTGCGAGGGTGTGAGCGGCCCCAGTCACCGAGTTGAGGAGTGTCGACTTGCCGGCACCGGTCGGCCCGGCGAATACCACGATCAGAGGAGCGGTGGGATCGCCCATCCGGGGGATCAGGTACTTGCGAATGGTGCGGATGATCCAGTCCCGCTTGGCGATCAGCCTGCCGTTCTCCGGGACCTCGGTGATCGGGAGAGTCTCTAGTGACCACGCGAGATACTCCAGGTCACCTGCCAGATCGTCTCGAGTCGATTTGTCCACGGCTCCCGGGATTCTGGCACGCGCCACTCCGGTTCCGATGTCAGCTCACCCAGCCCCCCTGCAGGGCGGTCGAACCAGACATGGACCTGACCGGTTCCGGTGGCGTTCTCGTAGTCGGAGAAGAGCTCCCCCGGTGCCCTGCAGTCACGGCCTCCGATGGCGCCGAGCATCATCAGATAGTGGCCAAAGGCACCTTCCGGCGAATGGGCGAAGTACTCGCCCATGGTGTCCACTATCCGGGCATGGTCACCGGCGATCATCCACTCCAGCCGCTCCTCGTCCGCGGCCCGCGCCTCTGGAGTGATGATGTGCACTGGATCGGATGCCTCGTGCTTGGAGATCTGCTTCAAGGGCCAGAAGGTGTGGCTCATTCCTCCTGAGGCCAGCACCACCGCCCTTCGATCGAGTCGCCCGATCGCCTCCCCGATCGCCTCTCCCATGGTCATGAAGTCATCGGTCTCGCCGGTCTGGACCACCGACACAGAAACGATGTTCTCGTCGTCGCGCAGGTAATGGAGAAGATTGATCGTGGCGTAGTAGACGGGGAGATGGTCGTCCTCGGAGGCGTAAGTCGGGGTTCCCAACTCCTCACCCAGACTTGCGGCGAGCTTGGCGAGCTCAGGGTCACCGGGGTAGTCGTAAGGGATCTGCGCCATCCCACGGGGCAGCTCGGAGGACGTGAATATGCCTTGCCGCCGAGCCTGGGCCGACAAGAGGTGCTCCACGGTCGAGAACCAGTGGGAGTCGATGATCACGATCGTGTCGGGCTCGAGCCGGTCGAACACCTCGTCCCGCAGGCGGACCAGACCGGGGACCAAGCTGATCTCCTTGCCGTCGTTGATCTCGAGACGGGTCGCCTCATCGAACATGATGGTGGGGGCATGGCTGATCAGGCCGGCGCCGACGATCTCGCCCATTTGATCCCTCCTCGGGCCGTTCGCTACCTAACGAATGGTACCGGCCCCGGGCTTCACTCGGCGATGAGACGAGCCCCGTCGGCGGTCGCCGTGACCCGGCGCAAGAGCCTGGCCAGCTCCCGACGCTCCTCGTGATCGAGGTCCGCGGTGAACTTGGCCTCATAACGATTGAACTCGGGAAACACCGATTCGATCGTGTCGACACCCACTTCGAGAAGTCTCACCACCACCCGTCTCCCATCTTCCGCATGGCGCGACCTCTCGACCAGGCCACCCTTCTCCAAGGTGGTGAGCATGCCGCTCAGCGTGCCCTTGGCCAATCCGCAATCTTCGGCCAGCTGGCCGGTCTCCCGCTCCCCCCAGACCCAGAGCACGAAGAGAATGGTGAAGCCACCCCACGAGAGGCCGGCAGACCCGAGTACCTCGCGCTCCATCCGGTTGCGCACGGCGTTGGCTGCTCGATAGATGTTGGAGACGGCCAGCATTGCCTCGAAGTCGAGGGCTCGGTCCCCGAGTGTGGAACGGATGTCGCGCTCCGCCTCGAGGACGACATCCTCATCGTGGTCATGGATGGGTCCAGGCATGTGCTCCCGTCAGCATATCCTTAGCTAGCTAACGATCCCCATGCCCTCCACCAGAGTCGAGATCTCCGACACGGCCGTGTCCCCTGACCACTTCATCGGGGGCAAACGCGTGTCTTCACCGGCCACCTTCGAAGTGCGATCGCCACTCGATTGGGACTGGCATCTGGCCGACATCGCCCGTGGCGACCCGCTGACCGCCGATCAGGCGGTCACCGCGGCTGTCGACGCTTTTCCGGGCTGGGCCTCACTCACGCCCAAACAGCGCGCCGAGCCGCTACATCGTTTGGCCGATCTGATAGACGCCAACATCCCCATGCTGGCCCGCGTCGAGTGCGTCGACATGGCGATGCTGCTCGAGAGCCTCGAAGCTCGGGTCATCCACCGTGGGGCGGAGAACTTCCGCAACTATGCCGATCTCGCCGTCTCCTATCAGGGACGTCGCTGGTCGTCGAAAGGCACGGACAACCAGGTGGAGAGGATGCCGGCGGGGCCGGCCGTGATCATCACCCCCTGGAATGCCCCGTGGCTGCTGTCGACGTGGAAGCTGGCCCCGGCGATGGCGGCCGGCAACACGGTGATCCTCAAGCCGGCAGAATGGGCGCCGCTGTCGGCCTCGCTCCTGGCAGATCTGGCGACCGAAGCCGGGATCCCACCGGGAGTGCTCAACATCGTCCAGGGGATCGGGGAGGAGGTCGGCGCCGCCCTGGTCTCCGATCGGCGCGTGCGACGCATCTCGTTCACCGGGTCGCCGGAAACGGCGCGCCACATCGGGGTGGCGGCGGGTCGGAACATCGTCCCGTTCACGGCCGAGCTCGGCGGGAAAGGGCCACTTGTCGTCTTCGCCGATTCCGACGTGGAGGCGGCCGCCCGGAAGGCGGCCGGTCAATACGACGATTCGGGCCAGACTTGCCTGGCCGGCACCAGGCTCCTGGTCGAGGAGAGCGTGTCGACGGAATTCCTGGAATTGTTCAACACGCATACCGATGCCCATGTGCTCGGCGACAGCCGTGACCCTCGGACCACGGTCAGCCCCCTCATCCACCCCGACCATCTGGCCCGGGTCGAGGGGTTCGTGGAAAGGGCCCGACGGCACGGTGATCGGGTAGTGCGGGGTGGCGAACGATGGAAGCAGGACGGGCTGTGGTACGAGCCGACGCTGATCGAACCATTGGGGAATGACTCAGAGATCGTTCAACGCGAGGTGTTCGGCCCGGTACTCACCTACCAGACCTTCGCCGACGAGGAACAGGCGGTCATGCTGGCCAATTCGACCTCGTATGGCCTCTCGGGGATCGTCTACACCGGCAGCGAGGCCCGCGCCGACCGGCTGGGTCGTGCGATCAGAGCGGGGACCATCTGGATCAACACCTATCTGGTTCGTGATCTGACCGCGCCTTTTGGTGGCATCGGGATCTCGGGCATCGGCCGGGAGGGCGGCGACTACGCCCTCGATTTCCACTCCGACCTCAAGACAATCCAGATCAGCCAAGGGACTGTTAGCTAGCAACCCCCTCCGGCCCTACGAGGCCGACCTCCCCCACCGTCGCTTCGCTCCTGGGGGAGGAAACGCGTTACCAGCTGGTGGCGATGTACTTGGTCTCGAGGAACTCCTCGATGCCCTCGTGGCTGCCTTCGCGGCCGATGCCGGATTGCTTGACGCCGCCGAAGGGAGCAGCCGGGTCGGAGACGAGGCCGCGGTTGAGCCCGACCATCCCCGATTCGAGGGATTCCGCCGTCCGCAGGCCCCGGGCCAGGTCGCCGGTATAGACGTAGGCGATCAAACCGTGAACCGTGTCGTTCGCCATCTCGATTGCCTCATCGTCGGTGTCGAATCCAACCACCGGCGCAACGGGCCCGAATATCTCCTGGTCGAGGATGGATGCGTCCGGGGAGACACCCGACAACACCGTCGGCTCGTAGAAATACCCCTTGCGGTCCGGAACCGTGGCCCCGACAGCGACTGTCGCCCCCGAATCGATCGCCTCCTGGACCATTTTGGCGATGTCGTCACGCGATCGCTCGTTGATCATCGGACCAACCTGATTGCTGCGGTCGATCCCGGGCCCGAGCTTCATCCCCCCCATGGCGCCGGCCAGCATCGAAGTGAACTCCTCCGCCACCGAGGAGTGGACCAGGAATCGGTTGGCGGCGGTGCAGGCCTCGCCTGCATTTCGCATCTTGGCCACCATCGCACCTTCCAGCGCAGCATCTAGATCTGCGTCCTCGAACACGATGAATGGAGCGTTGCCTCCGAGCTCCATCGACACATTCAGCACCTGGTCTGCGGCGACTTTGAGCAATGTCTGACCGACCTCCGTCGACCCCGTGAACGACAGCTTGCGCACTCTGGGGTCATGCAACATCTGCTCGATCACACCAGATGACCCCCTGGCGACGACGACATTCACGACGCCTGGCGGGAGGCCCGCCTCCTCCATGAGGTGGACCACGGCGAGGGTCGTGAGTGGGGTGTCCGATGCGGGCTTGACGATCGCAGTGCACCCGGCGGCCAGAGCCGGGCCAATCTTGCGGGTCGCCATAGCCGCCGGGAAGTTCCAGGGAGTGATCATCACGCTGACCCCGACCGGCTGCATGACCGTCATGATCCTCTTGTCCCCTGCCGGGGCGAGACGCACCTCGCCGCCGATCCGGGGGGCCTCCTCGGAGAACCACCGAAAGAATTCGGCGGCATAACGGACTTCGCCAAGGGCATCCGGGAACGCCTTGCCGTTCTCGAGGACGATGAGCTCGGCCAAGGTGTCTTCGCGCTCGCGCATTGCCTCGAAGGTCCGCCGAAGGACCTCGGCGCGCTCACGCGGCGCCGTGGCCGACCAGGCGCCGAAGGCGTCCGCGGCTGCATCGACTGCATCCGCGGCGTGGCTCGCCTCGGCCAGGCCGACATCTACGAGCACATCTTCGGTCGCAGGGTCGACCACGGCCAGCTCGCCGGCGCCCGATGACCAGGAGCCACCGATGTAGAGACCGGTCTTCCCACTCTCCTTGAGCTCATCGAGGATCGCTGTCATTGACCATCAACCTCCATTGGCACAGTGCGGCGCAGTGTCGTGCCGCCTTTCCATGAAACACCAACCCGGTGGAAGTAGCCACCGATGACCTCTCTTGGCGGCAGCAGCGACAACTCGTCTGCGGGTGACGGGAACAGTTCCAGCTCGGCCGAGCCGCTCCACACATCTCTGATCTCGCCGTCATAGCCCTGCATGGTCACCAGCTCGTCGAGCGACTCCGTCCCATCGGATTCGATGGCGGGCCACCATCGATTGTGGAGCATCGGGTGCCCGTTTACGAACCCGGGACTGGCGCCAGGCGTTTGCAGGGTGACGAGAGCCTGTGCCAGACGCCGATCCGCCGCCGCCAGCGTCGCGCCGAACTCCCGCCGGGCTCGAGCCGTGGCCCGGCGCTCCCCACCGTGATCGGACGGGTCATCCAGATGCTGCCCAGTTTCTTGGGATAACCCTGGTGATAGCCCCGCACCAAGGCAAAATCCTTGTCGACCCAGATGAACACGCAACGGCTCCAGGTCTCGTCACGCCACGCGCAACGGACCACGGCGAAGCACTCCTTGTACTGGGAGCGCGCAGGGTCGAGGAGCTCCTCGAAGCTGTCGCCACAGCTCTGCCAATCGGCCCAGATGAGGGCCACCGCCCCTGGGTCCTCGGAGGCGAGCTCGACTCCTTCGGGCAGGAGCTCGGCGACTCGCTCCGGGTCAGTCCGGTATTCGACGGTGAGCATCTCGCCCGAGTAGTGCCACGGCGGCGGCGGAATCAGGGAAGACCGGCCGCTCGGGGTGCGGGGGAAGAGAAAACCCGACATCAGATGGTCTGCAAGCTGTAGATCGCATGATCGTATATGGGCGGATCCGGGGTGGGCGAAGACATCTGACCCGGGCTACCTTGACCTCGATGTCGGGAACTCTCGAACCGGGGCACCAGGAACGCGCCGCATTGGCGGAGAGCGTCCTTGGCGTCCTCCAGGACTGGTTCGACCGGGCCGACACGATGCAGGCCTCCGGAGTCGAATTGGATGACGACCTGGCGGCTCGTCTGATGGCCCCGCCCGCCGAAGAGGGTCGCTCGCTGGAATCGATCCTGGCCGAAGTCGAAGAAGCAGGGCGCTCCGGAGTGTTTCACCCCTCCGGTGGGCATCTCTCTTACATCCCCAATGCCGGCCTCTACACCGCGGCGTTGGCGGAGTTCCTCGCGGCCGGGCTCAATCGCTACACCGGGGTCTCGGGTGCTGCGCCGGGCATGAGTGCGATCGAGCACGGGACGGTGAGGTGGATGGCCTCCCTGTTCGAAATGGGTGAATCCGCCTCGGGTCTGATCGTCTCGGGTGGCTCGATGGCCAACCTGACCGCCGTGGTGGCGGCTCGGACTGCCCGGCTTGGCGACGAGTTCACCAATGGCGTCATCTACGTCACCCGGCATACCCACCATTCGGTGGAGAAGGCGGCCCGTATCGCCGGCTTCAGAAAGGACCAGATCCGAGCTGTGGGCATCGACAACGGGCTGAGGATGGACCCTGTTGCGCTTTCGACTGCCATTGCCGAGGACCGGGCTGCCGGACGTGACCCATTCCTGGTCGTCGGGTCAGGCGGGACCACGGATACCGGCACGATCGACCCGCTTGCAGCCCTGGCCGAAGTCGTCGCGAGTGAAGGTCTCTGGCTTCATGTCGACGCCGCCTATGGCGGCTTCTTCCAGCTCACCTCGAGGGGTCGTGACGCCCTCTCCGGAATCGAGCAAGCCGACTCGATCGCGATCGACCCGCACAAGGGCCTTTCCGTCCCATTCGGGGTGGGCGCCTTGCTGGTGCGTGACGAGTCCCACCTGATCGACGCCAATCAGGGTCGTGGCGCCTACCTGCGAGAAGAGGACCACGATTCGGGGATCCGGGATATCGCCTCACTCGGCCCGGAGCTGACCCGGCCGTTTCGGGCCCTCCAGATGTGGCTCCCCCTCCATCTCCACGGCGTGGCTCTATTCCGTGACGCGCTTGACACCAGTCTCGATCTGGCCGAATACGCCTACGGACGTCTGCTGGACATCGACGGCCTGGAGGTCCCGTGGAAACCTGACCTCTCTGTTGTCGCATTCCGCTTCGAAGACGACGCCCTAGGGCGCCTCGCCCTGGAGACGATGAACCGGGAAAGAGTGGTCCATCTCTCACCGACGACGATCGATGAGCGGTTCGTGCTCCGTTTCGCCATCCTCAACCGGCGGACCACCCGAGATCACCTCGACCATGCCATCGACCTGATCGAGAAGGCTTTGATCGGCTGAGCCAAGGCGGGTCGGGAGGGACTCAGTTGCGGGTCTGCGGGCGGGCTCAGTTGTTCGGCGGGGCTTCGCTGATGCTGGCGAGCGCCGAGCCCGGGTCCCGATCCATGGCGAGATCGCCCAGTGTGACGATGCCGACGAGTCGGCCATCGTCGATGACGGGGAGCCGTCTGATGGCACTCCCGCTCATCACCTTGACGGCCTTGGCCACCGGATCGCCAGATTCGACGGACTCGACAGTGTGATTACAGACATCGCGAATGACCATCGAGGTCGGGTCGTTCCCTTCGGCAACCACGCTCAACGCAAGATCGCGGTCGGTCACGATCCCGCAAACGCTGCCATCGGGGCGGGTGACGAGGACGTCGCCGATGTTGGCGTCACGCATGATGCGTGCCGCCTCGCTGACGGGCGCGCTCTCGTCGACTGTCAGTGGATCCTTTGTCATTACTTCATGAATGGTTTGCATGTCTACCTCCTGTTCACCGCTCAGATACCCGTTGTGACCCGCTGCGAAACCCTCCCCCTCCCGGGCTTCGCCGGTACTCCCCCCTTCAGGGGGAGAAACAGTGCGGGGTGTGCGCACCGTGAAAATCAGACCGATCACGAGCACTATCACCATGACGAGGTGGATAACGATGTCCAGCGTGGTGCGTGGGCCCAAGGTGACGAGGAGAGTCACGCCGACGAAGGTGCCGACCAACGCGAAGCCCTGGACGAGGATGCCTGCCCGCCTGGTGCCGGCGGGTCGCAGCAGGCTGGTCAGCAGACCGATCAGGAGGACGACAGCGATGACGCTCTCCGCGATCCCGGCCTCGCGGTCGTAATAGCCGTCTAGAACGACCTCGAAATGGATGAGGGCGGCGGCGATGAATATCGCCGCCTCCAACCCGAGGAATAGACGGATCCGGTTGACCATGCCTCCCCTATTCCACGAAAGGGGGCACGCGAAACCAATCGTCGGCACCGAAGGGGCCCGTGAATGGCGGTGCGTGCCACGGCTGGGAGCGACCGCAAACCGTGGAAGAAGTGAGCCGATGATCGTGGGTGCGAGCAGGCTGGCGCCATGGCCGAGATGAACAACCCCGCCGTGACGATCGGTACCGTCCCGCAGGTGACCGCCACTCCCCCTCGCGTAGCACGAGCGCTGTTCGCCCCCCTCGCCCCCGGTTACGAGCGGTGGGCCCGGATCCTGAGCATGGGCCAGGACGGTCGCTGGCGGGCGCATATGGTCGAGGCAATCGCCCCACGCCGGGGAGATGTCGCCCTCGACATCGCAGCCGGCACCGGCTCGATCACACGCCTCCTCCAGCAAGGCGGGGCCACGGTCACCTCACTCGACCAGAGTGCTCAGATGCTGGGGCCGGCCGTCGCCCGTGGCGCCACCGGGGTTCTGGGGTCGGCGGAGTGGCTCCCGTTCGCCGTCGCCCGCTTCGACCTCGTCACGTTCGGCTATCTCCTTCGCTACGTGGCAAACGTTGAGGACTCCATGACCGAGATAACCCGTGTGCTCAGACCCGGGGGCCGGATCGGAATGGTGGAATTCGGCCTGCCGAGGGGCATATGGCGGCCATTTTGGTGGCTCTACACCCGTCTCGTGCTGCCCGGCGCCGGGCTTCTGGCCGGTGAGGGTTGGCCCGAGGTGGGACGGTTCCTTGGCCCGAACATCGAGGAATTCGCCGATCGCTATCCGCCGGAGCGGCTGGCCGCGATCTGGGAGACCGCTGGTCTGACCGGAGTCCGATTCGAGCGTCTCTCCCTTGGCGGGGGTCTAGTGATGTGGGCGCAGAAACCGCTCCATTCGGAGGTCGGGGGACCGTGAGCGATCGGCGGCCTGCCTTCTATGCGCCGACCGGCTCGGTCACCGGGGACTTCGTATCCCTTCTCCATGTCCCCTACACCTTGTGGCATCTCTCTTACGTCCCCATCGGGGCTGCTCTGGCCGCGGAGCTCGATTGGCTCATCCTCGGCGGCACCATCGCCGCGTTCGCCATCGGGCTCGGGGTGGGAGCCCACGCTCTCGACGAGGTGAAGAGCAGACCCCTGGGGACACGTATCTCGGACCGGGCGCTGTGGTCGATAGGCATCGGCGCAATGGTCGCATCGATGGCGATCGCCCTGGTCGGGGCTGTTGTCGTCTCGCCCTGGGTCCTGCTCTGGGCAATCGCAGGCATCTTCCTGGCCGTTGGCTATGCCCTGGAATGGCCGTTTCTCCACACCGATCTCGGTTTCGGCCTCGCCTGGGGCGCCTTTCCTCTCCTGGTGGGCTATTGGGCCCAAACCGGAGCGATCACGCCGGCCGTAATAGTCATGGCGACCATGGCATGTTTGCTCAGCCTGGCGCAAC
Organism: uncultured Acidobacteriota bacterium; assembly: GCA_963734115.1. GTDB lineage: Bacteria > Actinomycetota > Acidimicrobiia > Spongiisociales > ZC4RG35 > JARDZU01. Next base: position 80,447 of record CAVTFV010000008.1, on the reverse strand, counting down.
GGTCCCTGAGCACACCGGCCCGATTCGTCAGGAGGAGCACCCTCGAGTCGGTCACGGTTTTCGACGGAGACCGGTCCTGGGACCGGGGACAGCTGCTGCAAACCTGGGAGAAGCCGCTTCGCCTGCTGACCTGGACCACGGTCGCCCTCGCCATCGGGCTATTGCTGACCCACCTCTAGGGCCGGGCTTCAGATCGTGATGACCCTGACCGGGAGATGCTTGATCCCGTTGATGAAGTTGGAGCGGAGACGGTCTGGCCGGCCGGTCATCTCGACCGAAGCCACCCGGCTCAACAACTCCTCGAACACGACCCGCACCTCGAGCCGGGCCAGTGAGGCGCCGAGACAGACGTGGCGGCCGGTGCCGAATGTCAGATGGTCGTTCGGCCGGCGCCGAATGTCGAAGGTGAACGGGTCGTTCGAACACCTCTTCGTCGTGGTTCGCCGATGGGTACCACATGACCACCCGGTCGCCGGCACCGAATGGTCCTCCCCCGCATCACCACGTCTTCGGTGGCGGTGCGTCGGAAATGCATGGTCACCGACGAAGCGCGGAGGATCTCCTCGGTGGCTGGTCGCGGAGAGGCCGGCCGGGTCATCCTGCAGCTGCTCCATCTGCTCGGGATGGTCGAGTCAGATAGATCAGGCCATGGCTGATCGTGTGCCGGGTCGTCTCGTTCCCGGCGACCATCATCAGGGTGAAGAAGTTCTTGAACTCGCAGGTCGGTGAGCGGCTGGCCGTCTGGCTCGGCGGTGAGGAGCGCGGTGACGATGTCGTCGGCCGGATCGTTTCGCCGCTCCAACGCAATGTCCTCGGCATAGCGAAAGACCTCGAGGGCAGCCGGCGACCGGAACGGCAGTAGCCGGAACTCCTCCGTGTCCATCTTGTCGATGATCACCGGCGTGTACTCGGGGTCGGCGTTGGAGATCATCTGATCCCCCCAGCCCACCAACTGCATGGCGTCCGTCTCGGGAACGCCCAGAAGACGGCACAGGAGCCTGATCGGCAGCTCCCGGGCGATCTCGGTGACGAAGTCGAACTCGCCGATGCGCCGATCACGCGGTCGAGGACCTGACCGGCCAGGATCCGGAACGCGCTCTCGTAGGTCGCCACCACCTTCGGCGTGAACCCGGGTTGGACCAGGCGCCGCAGCCTGGCGTGCTCCGGCGGGTCGAACTCCATCATCGTGCGTCGCGCCTCCAGCTCGTCGGGCGCCATCTGCTCGATCCTGATCCCCCTCGAGGCCGTGAATCTCCCGAAGTCGCGGCTGGCCACCGAGATGTCGGCATGCTTGGTCAAGGCCCAGAAGCCCTGGCCATCGCTCTCCTCGACCCAGGCCACGGGCTCCTCGCGGCGCATCCGGGCGAACGTGGCATGAGGCACAGAGCGCACAAAGGTGTCGTGGGACGTGATGTCGGCGTGGGCCTCACCCGGATCCTGGTGAAGAGTGCTCGTCGACATGTGCCGACATGATCGCAGGCATTCAGTCTGTACCGTGGGGCGGGATGCCGGAATACCGAAGGATCCTCCTCGACGGTGTGGCCACCCACGTGGTCAGGGATGGCGAGGATCTCGTCGCGGGTGACGGTCGGAAGGTCGGGGTCGACGACGCGGCCCACCTGCCCCCGGTCGAGCCGTCGAAGATCATCGCCGTCCACCTCAATTACCGCAGCCGTGTGGAGGAGTTCATGACCAAGCTTCCACCGGCGCCCACCTATTTCCACAAGCCGACCAGCGCCCTCAATTCCCACCGTGGCAGCGTTGTCCGGCCTGCCGGATGCCGCTTTCTCAATTACGAGGGGGAGATCGCCATCGTCATCGGGGAGACCTGTCGCAACGTCACGATCAGTGAAGCCGGGTCTCGTATCGCCGGCTACACCATCGCCAATGATTTCGGGCTGCACGATTTCCGGGACACCGACGCCGGGTCGATGCTCCGGGTCAAAGGCTCGGACACGCTGTGCCCGATTGGCCCGGGACTCGTAACGGATTGGGAGTTCAGGGGGAAGCGGATCTCGACCTCGGTCAACGGGGAGATCCGCCAGGATGGGTCCACCGACGAGATGGAATGGGAGATGGGCTACCTCGTGGCGGACCTGGCCCGGACCATCACCCTGCTGCCCGGCGACATCATCCTCTCCGGGACGCCTGCCGGGTCACGGCCCGTCGAGCCCGGTGACGTGGTCACGGTCGTGGTGGAAGGCCTCGGCGAGCTGACCAACACCATTGTCGAAGGGCCGGAAGCGATCGACGCGGCCGTTGGGGCGCAACCCAGCGACTCCGAAGAGGTGACCTCGACCGCACTCGGCGGGGACTGGGAGCATCGCGGGATCAGAGCTCCCCGTGGCCCAAGCTCGACGCATTACGTGTCGGAAATCGATGCCTGAGAAGGACGGCGCGTGTCGTTGCGCTGCTCCGCGGTGTCAACGTCGGAGGGGTGAAAGTGCCGATGGGCGAGCTCAGATCACTGCTCGCCGACGAGGGCCTCGGGGAGATCCGGACTCATCTCCAGAGCGGGAACGTCATCGTGACTGCGCCGTCCGGCAATTCCGATGCCGTTGCCGGCGTCATCGAGAAGGCGATCAGCGGTGGTCTCGGGTTGAGCATCCGGGTGATGGTCCGGGACCGTGACCAAATGGCGAAGATCGTCGCCTCAAACCCATTCCTCGGGGCGGAGACCAACCCCACCATGGTGCACGCGGTATTCCTCGAGGACACCCCGGCGGCCGATCGGGTCGCATCGCTCGATCCCAATCGCTCGCCGGCCGATCGGTTCTCGGTCTCGGGCCGGGAGATCTTCGTCGAGTACGGGCCGGCCGGCTCGGGGCGCTCCAAGCTCGATCTCAAGTACTTCGAGAAAACCCTGGGTGTGACCGGCACCGCTCGCAATTGGAACACGGTGACCCGTCTGTTCGAGATGCTGAAAGAGTGAGCTAGACCGGTTCGAGAACGGGTGGGCTCAAGGACATCCTGATCTCGTCGAGACGCTCCGGGACCGACGCGGTAGTGGACCCATCGGCCGCGCCTCTCACCAACGACGAGACCTGCCTCCCGAAGAATGCGGAGATGATGGGACACAGTCGGCTGGGCCAACGCCGAGGGGGTCTTCCAGCTCGCAGCCACAGGCCGTCCCCTCAGGGGCCGCCGCCAGCATCGAGACGATACGGAGACGGACCGGGTCGGCCAATGCGGCGAACATGGCAGCGGTCCGTGTGGCGCCCTCTTCCTCGATTACCCCGTCGAAGATCGGCTGGCAGCATTCCATTCTCATATTGACATTAGTCGATATATCGACGAGGATCGATATATCGAAGATCATCGATACGAAGGGAGCAACGATGATCCTTCTCGATGACAGCAACTGCTGCGGCGGCGGCGACGGGATTCGCTGCTGCTGATCGGTTAGAGGTCGGGGCGTTGCTCATTCGAGTAGCGCTCCGACCGACTTTCCCTCCTCGCAATCCTCGAGCAGCGGGCAATACCGGCACCAGGGGCCCCCGGTCCGGGGAAGATCGGCTCCCGTCGCCCAGGCGATGCGGAGGACATCGACCAATCCCCCGACCTCCGAGGCCACCCTCCCCGCGTCCTCCGAGGACGGCACAGTCCGATACCGCTCCCCCGTCCTCACTGAGACCGCCTCGACATACGCCGGCAACTCCCCACGATCGAGCAGCCACAACAGCGCGTAGAACAACAGTTGGTCCTCGGGGTCGGTCAGCTCGCCCGTCTTCCAATCCACCAGACGGAACCCACCCAGGTCCTCGCGGTACACGGCATCGACGGTGCCGACCAGGTCCACGCCTTCGGCCACGCCGACCTCGATACTGTGCTCCGACCCCTCGAACCCCTCGGTCGGCAGCCTGGTGAAGCGTTCGTAGAGGCCACGAACCTCCTCGATCACGCCGGCGAGAGCCGACGGCCGCATCTCGATGCTCGCCATCTTGTTGTTGAGGCCGGAGCCGCCGATCTCCTCGCGACAGGCTTGCACGAAGTCGTCCGATGGGATCGAGCCCGAGGTCAGATGTCGGCTGAAGATCCGGTGGGCCAGGATCCCGAGAAAGGACTGGCGGCTATCCGGGCCGTAGATCCCCTGCAATCTCGCCCCGGCCTGGGCCGGGCATTTCTTGAAGGTGACGTAGGTCGAAGCAGAGACCTTGATGGGGTCCCCACGAACCACTTCCGGGAATTGGATCGTCACTCGAAATCGAGGGTACAGAGGGCCCCTGTCACATTTTCGGATAAGCGTTGCGTGCTCATTACCATCGCTGGCCCCGGGCACAAGGTCGTTTTGGGGCGGCCTTTCCATGAAAAAGTATCTCTCCGCAGTCAGGTCGCCGCTTGGCGCGCTCATCGTGGGTGCGGCAGGCGTCGTGCTGCTCTTGTTGGCGGCCTACGGCTTGACGCGCCTCGTTTCTCGGGGTGAGGTCATGGGCCGGGTGGAAGTCGCCGGCACCCAAATCGGCGGTCTCGACGAAGAGCAAGCCCTGAGCGCGCTGCTGGCGGTGGAAGAGGAGTACATGGGCCGGCCGGCGGTGTTCAACATCGAGGGCAAGTTCGTCAGCATGCAGCCCCCGGAAGCCGGGCTCGACATCAACGAGCAGGCGATCGCCGATGAGGCGCTCCTAGTAGGGCGCAACGGCAATGTGATCTCTGAATTCGCCTGGTGGATCAGCCACATCTTCGAGACGGTGCAAGTGCCGGTCAGAGGTTCGATAGACGACGTGGCTATCGGTGAAGTGTTCGACATGTGGGACACCGAGGTGATCGCGCTCCCCCCGTCGCCAGGAGGAGTCGTCCTCACCGATGGCCGCCCGACGCCTGTCTATCCGGAGGTTGGCACGGGTGTCGACCGACCCCCCGCCCGCGCCATCGTCGAGGCGAGCCTGCTTGCTCTCGAGCCGGAGCAGACCTCCATCCCCACTACGACCATCGTGCCGGTGCTCACCGACGAAGACGTCGATCGCGCAGTCGACCAGGCCGAAGAGATGCTGGTCGAGCCGATCCAACTCGACCATGAGGAGGTGGACGTCGTCTTCACCGTCGACCAGCTGACCGAGGCGTTCCGATCCGAGACGGTCACCGAGAGCGACCCGCGCATCGTCAACTCCTTCGATCCGACCGTGATCGACGGCTATCTGAACTCGATACGGGACCAGGTCGAGGCGGAGCCGGTGAACGCGACCTTTGAGATCTCGGGCGACAGCATCGCGATCGTCCCCGGTGCGAGTGGCACCCAGATCGACGCCGAGGAGACCGCGGTGCGACTAACCGATGCGGCGATGACGTCAGAGCGCACCGGAGAGCTCCCGCTCGTCGAGGCCGCAGAGCCGGAGGTCACGACCGAAGATCTCGAGAGCCTCAACATCAACCACCTGGTGGCGCAGTTCACGACCTACCACGACTGCTGCCAGGACCGTGTCGTGAACATCCACCGGATCGCCGATGAGGTCGATGGGACCATCGTGGCCGCGGGGCAGACCTTCAGCCTCAACGACCATGTTGGGCAGCGAACAGTGGAGGATGGCTATCTCCCGGCCGGCACCATCATCGCCGGCGAGGTGGAGGACACGGTGGGCGGCGGGGTCAGCCAGTTCACCACGACGATGTACAACGCCGTCTTCTGGGGTGGCTACGAGGACGTCGAGCACAAGCCCCACTCCTACTACTTCTCTCGCTACCCCGAAGGCGTCGAGGCAACGCTCAACTGGCGAAGTCCGGACCTCAAGTTCCGTAACAACACCGACTACGGAATCCTCATCGACACCACGTACACCGACACCTCGATCACGGTCCGGATATTTGGAGAGAATCAAGGTCGAACCCTCAAAGGCGAGCAATCGGATGGTCAGAGCCGGGCTTGGGTGGATCAGGAGGGTGGCCCCAACGCGCTGCATGTCAAGGGATCCGTATCTGACCGGTTTGCTCTGACCGACCCTCCGGAGCCCCGATACGAGCCAAACCCCGAATTCGGTGTCAACCAGCAGGACCAGACCCAAACCGAGCTCGGCGGCTGGAGTGTGACCGTCACCCGGCGCATCCTGCTCGGCGGTGACGAAAACCAGGTAGTCGCCGAACAGGAGTGGACAGTGCGCTACGCGCCCAGGTTCGCCGTCTATGAGGTGCACCCCTGCATGGTCCCCGGGACCACCACCGTCTGCCCGACTCCGACAACGGTTCCACCCACGACCGTGCCACCGACCACCGTGCCACCGGCGACGACCGTCCCTCCGACCACCGTGCCACCGGCTACGACCGTCCCTCCGACCACCGTCGCGCCCTGAAGCTATTCAGGATTCGTCGTAGAAGAGCAGGAATCGCTCGACCACCGTGGTCACCGCGATCTTGCTCTCCTCGTCCCATCCCCCGGGACGTCTAACGCTGACGGTGTTCTGCAATACGTAGATGTGATCGACGCCCAGACCGAGATCGAACAGCTCGTTGGCGAGGACCCCCGGAACCGCGTGACCCCGGGTGGAGGGTGACATCACCATTCCGTCCTGACCGGTGAAACTGCGATCGGTGTCGAGAAGCAGGACTTCACCGAGCTCCTTCACCTCGTTGACGATGACGGTCTGGCCCATGAGGGTGGGCAGGGTAGTTCCTCCCCCGTAGCGGGAGGTGTCGCCGGAGGCGACGGAGGGGGAGATTTCAGGACCCCAGTCCGCCGGAGGTCTCGCCGATCACGTGGACCTTGACCAGGTTGGTGGAGGCCTGGACATTGGGAGGCACCCCCGCCACCATGACCACCCGATCCCCCTTGGTGACCACTCCTTCCCGCTCCAGGATGTCGGCGGCCGAAGCCAGCTCCTCGTCGGTGTATGTGCGGCGCTCGAAGGGGTGAGGGCTCACTCCCCAGTAGAGAGCCATCTGGTGCAGAGTCGTCTCGTTCGGTGTGAAGGCCACGATCCGTGCCTCCGGGCGGTACTTGGAGATCAGCCTTGCGGTGTTTCCCGACTCGGTGAAGGCCACGATCGTCTCGGCTTCCAGGTTGTCCGCGATCTCGGTGGCCGCTTGGGAAACCGCCGAGGCCACTGTGTTGCCGTCGCCGACGAACGGTACGGAGTGGTGCCCGCGAGTCGAAAGCGTGCCCTCCTCCATTGCCACGCAGATCGAGGCCATGGCGGTGACAGTCTCCACCGGGTAGTCGCCGACGGCGGTCTCGCCCGACAACATCACGGCGTCGGTGCCGGCCATCACCGCGTTTGCCACGTCTGTCACCTCGGCTCTGGTGGGCCGGGGGCTCTTGGTCATGGATTCGAGCATCTCGGTCGCCGTGATGGAGATGCGGCCGGCCGCATTCGTCTTCTTGAGGATCTCTGCCTGGATGAGGGGAATCCGCTCCAGTGGAAGCTGGACCCCGAGGTCACCCCGGGCCACCATGACCGCCGAGGAGGGGCCGATGATGTCGTCGAGGTTCTCGTAGGCCTGGGCGAGCTCGATCTTGGCGACGATCGGCGCGTCGCCGGCCAGCTCCGCGACGCTCCGGACGTCGTCGCCGCTACGGACGAACGACGCGGCTACATAGTCGACCCCCAGCTCCCGACCGAACGCAAGATCGACCTCGTCCTTGGGGGTGATGATCTCGAGCGTCAGCTTGCTGTCCGGGAAGGCCACTCCCTTGTGGTCGGACAGGACCCCCCCCACACGCACCGCGGCGATGAGACCGGCCTCGGTCCGGTCTACCACCTCGCATCGGATGAGCCCGTCGGCGAGCTGCACCCGGTCCCCGGGTACGACGTCCTGAAGCAACGGTTCGTATCCCACCGGGATCACGCTGGCGTTGCCGACCGCCCCATCAGCCACGAGGGTCACCTCGCGGCCGGGCTCCAATGTCACCTTCCCATCGGCGAACTCGCCGACCCGGAGCTTGGGCCCCTGTATGTCCTGCATCAGGGCCACTGTTCGCCCCGTCTCCCGGGTTGCGTCGCGCACCCAGCCGGCCATGGCGCGATGGATCTCGTGATCACCGTGCGAGAAGTTGAGCCGGGCCACATCGATCCCCGCCTCGACGAGGGCCAGGATCCCGCTCGCCGAGGCCACAGCAGGCCCGAGCGTCGCGATGATCTTTGTGTGGCGTTGCATATGAGATCGACGCTAACCGTTGCGGATCAGCCCGACATCTTCTCCCTGATGAGCTGGTTGACCAGCCGCGGGTCGGCCTTGCCGCTAGTTGCCCTCATGACCTGGCCGACGAGGAAACCCACCACCTTTTCCTCGCCGGCGCGGAACTCCTCGATTGCCCGGGGATTGGCAGCCAGAACCTCGGCGACGGCGGTCTCGAGGGTGCCGGCATCACTCACCTGGAGGAGATCCCGGCTCTCGGCGACCTCCCTCGGGGGACCTTCGCCGGAAAGAACACCGTCGAGCACCTCCTTGGCGGCTGAGCTCGACACCGACCCCTCGTCCACCATCTCGATCAATTCGGCGAGTCCGGGCCCGTCGAGAGCTGCATCACGCGCTTCGACCTCGGCTTTGCGCAGCCAGGCCACGACCTCCCCGGTGATCCAGTTGGCAGCCGACCCTGGAGCAGCCCCGGACATGACGGCTTCGTCGTACAGCCGGCGCATATCGGCGTCGAGGGCGGATAGGACGCCCGCGGTGCCCTCGTTCAGCCCTTGTGCCGCATATCGGACCCGGCGTTGTGCGGGCAGCTCGGGGAGCCGGTTCTCGATGCCCGCCACCCACTCCGGGGTCATCACCATGGGCACCAGATCGGGCTCGGTGAAGTATCGATAGTCGGAGGAGCCCTCCTTGACCCGCATCGAATGAGTCACTCCGGTCTCCTCGTCCCAGTGCCGGGTCTCCTGGATCACCTCGACCCCCGACTCGACCACGCCGATCTGGCGCTCGATCTCGAAGGCAATGGCCCTCTCCAACGAGCGAAACGAGTTCATGTTCTTGATCTCGACCTTGGTGCCGTATTCATCCTCGCCCTCCGGCCGGATCGACACGTTGGCGTCGAATCTGATCGACCCCTCCTCCAATCTGGCGTCCGAGACTCCTAGCTCGGCGACGATCGACCGCAATTCCTGTGCATACACCCGGGATTCAGAAGCACTGCGCAGATCCGGTCTCGACACGACCTCAACGAGGGGCACGCCCGAGCGGTTGAAGTCGAGAAGAGTGCCCTCGGCGGCGTGGATTCGACCGCCGACACCAAGATGGGTCGACTTGCCCGTGTCTTCTTCCATGTGGGCGCGCTCGATGCCGATGCGGCGGGTCTCGCCGTCGACCTCGATGTCGAGATGCCCGTCATGACAGACCGGGACGTCGAATTGGGAGATCTGGTAGTTCTTTGGTAGGTCGGCGTAGAAGTAGTTCTTCCGGTGGAACACCGAGCGCTCCGAGACCTGGCAATCGAGGGCGAGGCCGATCGCCATGATCGACTCGATCGCGACCCGATTCGTTACCGGGAGGGCGCCAGGGAGGCCGAGACAGGTGGGACAGACCCTGGTATTGGGCTCGCCACCAAAGGCAACGGCGCAGCCGCAGAACATCTTCGAGTCGGTCATCAGCTCGGCGTGGACCTCGATCCCGATGACCGGCTCCCAGCTCATGCCGCACCCTCCAGGACTCCTGGGGAGATCTCGAAGCCGGCGAGACGCTCCACCTCGGCTGCAACCCGGTACATCGTCTCCTCACCGAGAGCGGGGGCCATCACCTGAAACCCGATGGGCAGACCCGCCTCGTCGAGTCCCACCGGCACGGAGATCGCAGGATGGCCGGCCATGTTGGCCGGGATGTTGCAGATGTCCGACAGGTACATGGCAAGCGGGTCGGAGGTCCTGGCACCAGCCTCGAACGCGACGGTCGGGCTGGTCGGCGAGACCAGCACATCGACCTTCTCGTAGGCACGAGCGAAATCCTCCTGGATCGCAGCCCGCACGCGCTGCGCCTGGCCGTAGAAGGCGTCGTAGTACCCGGCGGAAAGGGAGTAGGTGCCGAGGAGGACACGTCTGGTCACCTCTGGACCGAAGCCCTCTGCCCTCGTCCTTGCCATCAGCTCTTCAGTGGTCGGCCCGTCGACCCTGAGCCCGTATCGGATCCCATCGAAGCGGGCCAGATTCGAGGAAGCCTCGGCCGGGGCGATCAGGTAATAGGCGGACAGGGCGATGTCGAAGGTGGGCAGCGACACCTCGATCGCTTCGACGCCTTCCTTCTCCAGCCTCGCCACCATGTCCGTCGTCGCGGCCTCGACCGCGGGCTCGAAGCCCTCTCCGGAGAGCTCTGTCACCACCCCGATGCGGAGCCCGGCCACCCCACGATCGAGGCCGGCGCTGGGATTCGGGTACTCACCTCGGTACGACGTGGAGTCGAGTGGGTCGTAGCCCCAGATGGAGGCCAGGGCGAGAGCCGAGTCCTCCACCGTCCTGGCGAAGGGGCCGATTTGATCCAGCGACGAGGCGAAGGCGATCAATCCGTAACGACTCACCGTGCCGTAAGTCGGCTTCATCCCCACCACACCGCATAGGGAGGCGGGCTGGCGGATCGAGCCTCCGGTGTCGGAGCCGAAGGCGAGAAGCGACGATCCGGCTGCGACGGAGGCCGCCGAGCCACCCGACGATCCGCCGGGGACACGGCTCAGGTCCCAGGGGTTGTAGGTGGTGCCATACGCCGAGTTCTCGGTCGACGAGCCCATGGCGAATTCGTCCAGGTTCGTCTTGCCCACGATCACGGCGCCACCGCTTCGCAGCCGGGTGACCACCGTCGCGTCGTAGGGAGGGACGTACCCGGCGAGGATCTGTGAGGCGGCCGTCGTCTCGACACCCCGCGTGCACATGTTGTCCTTCAGGGCGACCGGGATGCCATGGAGAGGGCCCCGATCGATCCCGTCGGCCAGATCGGCGTCGGCCTGCCTTGCAGCCTCTCTCGCCCCATCGCTGTCGATGGTCAGGAACGCATGCAGCTGTGCCTCGGTCCGGGAGGCGATGTCGATGGCTTCCTCGAGCAAGGCCACTGCCGATGTCTCACCGGAGCGAATGAGGCGCCCGGCTTCGGAAACGCTGGCGGCGATCATTCGATCCCCATCGCCGGAGGCACGACGAAATGCCCATCGATGGCTTCCGGGGCCTGGCCCAGCACCTCATCTCGATCGAGGGACGGACCCAACTCGTCTTCGCGGAACGCGTTGGTCAGACCCAGCGGGTGCGCAGCCTCGACGTTCGGCTCGACCTCCAGGGACTGGACCCTCGCCGCGTGCTCCAGGATCACCCCGAGCTGGGTCTTGTACGACTCGAGTTCTTCGTCGGTCAAACTGAGCCGAGCCAGCCGCGCGACATGGGCAATATCGATCTCTATCGGCATCTCTGCGGAGTCTAAGAGTCGGTTCTCGTCGGCCGATCCACCGTTTACGCTCGGGTTGTGGCCCAGAAGAACCAGCTCAGGAGTACCGCCATCGTCATGGGGGCGGTCGGGTTGGTGGTGATCGGGATGGGTCTGGCGATGCTTCTCTTCAACGACCAGGGTCGCGGCAGCAACCTCGGCGGCATCTTGATCAGAGTCGGGGCGGTGCTAGGTGCGGTGGCCTTGATCTTGCCGTCGATCCGCAAGCCGTCGCTCCCCACACTGATCGTCGCCGGCCTCGGGCTGGTCCTGGTGCTGGCCCGGCCCGGTCTGGTCTGGGCGGCACTGATCGGATGGGCGCTGTGGCTGCTACTCGGACGTCAGCGAAGCACGTCCAGAAGCGACTCGTAAGCCCAGTCCAGGTCGGAGACTCGGACCGACTCACCCGGCTTGTGGGCAAGGGACGGTTCGCCCGGACCGAAATTCACCGCCGGGAGACTGGCGGAGGACAGCTGGGCCACGTCGGTCCACCCTTGCTTTGCCCGCACCGGTGCCTCTGTGCTCTCGATCAAAGCCCGGAACAGCGGGTGATCGATGTCTACCGACCCGGCCGGCGCGACGTCGGTCACTTCGATTCTGTCGGCGGGGGCACACACGTCGTGAAGACGGGCCACCGCCTCATCGTGGGACCGATCCGGAGCGAAGCGGTAATTGATGTTCATCACGAACTCACCGGGGATGACGTTCCGGGCCACGCCGCCATGTGCCGCCGTCACGGACATGACTTCGAGGAACTCGAGACCGTTGACCAGGTGTGGCTCGGGCTCGAGACCGCCGAGGAAGACAAGAAACTCGCCCGCTTTCGTGATTGCGTTCTCCCCCAGCCAGGGCCGGGCCGAGTGTGCCGGTTGACCGATGAAGCCGACATCGGCATTGATCACGCCCTGACACCCCGCTTCGATCGCCCGATCGGTGGGCTCCAGGACCACGGCTGCCGACGATCCCTTCAGCCAGGCCGCTTCGTCCAGAACACGACTGAGCTGATTGCCGGGCAGGGGCCCTTCCTCGCCTGCATAGAAGACGCACGTCACCTTTCCTGGGCCGAGAACCTCGATGAGGTGGACCATCACCGCCAGGCCACCCTTCATGTCGGTCGCACCGAGACCATGGACCCTGTCACCTTCGAGCCTGGCCCCGACGTCGCCTTGAAGCGGCACCGTGTCTAGGTGCCCGACCAGCATCACCCCACCTTGGCGGGGCTCACCGACCACCAGAGAGTCGACGATCGACTGCTGTGGCATCTCGTGGAGACGTTTGGCGATGGCGTCACGAAGAGCGGCCTCCTCGCCGGTGACCGACGGGATGTCAACCAGCCAGGTGACCGTCTCGACCAGATCGGTCAAAGCTGGACGTCCAGCTCGCGGAGGAAGTCGTTGAGGGCGGTCTTCTCGTCGGTGGCCGCCGTCCGCTTGCCGATGATCAGCGCACAAGTGAGGTCGTAGGTCCCGCTGGGGAACTCCTTGGGTCTGGTGCCGGGAACGACAACCGCCCCGGCCGGGACCTGACCTCGAAATTCCACTGGCTCGGGGCCGGTCACGTCGATGATGGGCGTGGAGGCTGTCAGGACGGTGTTGGCGCCCAACACCGCCTTCTCGCCGACGATCGTCCCTTCGACGACGATCGACCGGCTGCCAACGAAGGCGCCGTCCTCGACGATCACCGGGCGCGCCCCCGGTGGCTCCAGAACCCCGCCGATTCCGACGCCGCCCGAGAGGTGGACGTCCCGTCCGATCTGGGCGCAGGAGCCGACCGTGGCCCATGTGTCCACCATCGTGCCCGAGCCCACGTAGGCACCGATGTTGACGAAGCCCGGCATGACGATCACCCCCGGCTCGCAAAAGGCCCCGTAACGCACCGTCCCCGGCGGCACCACCCGGATCCCTTGGTCGGCCAAGCCGGTCTTCAACGGGATCTTGTCGTGGTACTCATATGGCCCGATCTCGAAGGTGTCCATCTCCCGAAGGCGGAAGTAGAGGAGGATCGCCTCCTTGACCCACTCGTTGACGACCCAATCCCCGTCGACCTTCTCCGCAACCCTCACCTCACCCCGGTCCAGGCCGGCGATCGTCCTCTCCACCTCTTCGCGGGCGGTCTCGGCGTCGACCTCGCCAGAGAAGGCGGCACGTATGGTGTCTTGGTCGGGCAATGGGCTCCCTGAGTCGGTTCTGGCGGCAGGGTAATTGCATCCGCTCACCGCTACGGTGCCAGCCGATGCCCTATCGACTTCTCTACATCGGGCTCGGCTTGCTCGCCGTGGCGGCCATCGCATTCGGCATCGCCCTCAACAGGAGCGGAGACGAGCTGGTGCTGCCCGAGGAGATCGAGGCTCTCTCTCCCAACCCGGGGGACCTGGTCCCCCCTCAAACAAGTGTCGAGGTCGATCTGCCGGTTGCCTACCGGGCAGACATCTACATCGACGACTGGCTGGTCACCGATGTTGTCTTCGTCGAGGGCACAGGGGTCTACCGGTGGTCGCCGTCGCCTCAGAACCCGACCATCACCGAATGGGTCCCCGGCGAGCACACCGTGCGGGTCGTGTGGGACACGATCAGCGGCCTCCCCGACCCGGGAGAGTACGAATGGACCTTCCGGGTCGGGTGAGTCTCATGACGAGGTTACTGCACACGCTCTTACTGCGGGGCCGGAATCGGCTCGCTCCGGCGATAGGCGACCAGCGCCAGGGTGTAGGAGACCACGAGGATCCCTGTCGCCCAGGCCAGTGCCTCCCAAATTCGAGAACCGGGTGTTCCCTCGATGAGGAGTGAGCGAATCGTCTCGACTATCGGGGTCAGAGGCTGATTCTCGGCGAAGCTCCTCAGCCACGGCGCCATCGAGGCGGTCGGCACGAACGACGGGCTGATGAATATCAGCAGGCCTATCCACCATTATCAGCCCGGGTGTTCCCTCGATGAGGAGTGAGCGAATCGTCTCGACTATCGGCGTCAGCGGCTGATTCTCCGCGAAGCTCCTCAGCCACGGCGCCATCGAGGCGGTCGGCACGAACGACGGGCTGATGAATATCAGCAGGATCAGGATGTAGCTGAACGCGCCGGCGCCTTCGACAGTCTTGGCGATCAGGCCGAAGAACATGGCCAGCCAAGTGGTGGCCAGTATGAACAGGATCAGAAAGCCGGCGAACAACGACCAGGCGCCAAGGGAGGCAACCGGGCGAAACCCGATGATGAATGCCACCACGAGCACGAGGACGCAGGAGAGCAGGTTGGAAACCGTCGACGACATCGCCTGACCGCTCAACACCGACGAAGGTCTCACCGGCATGGTCCGAAAGCGGCTGATGATCCCCTTCTGCATGTCCATGCTGAGACGGAAGGCGGCGTAGGCGATCCCACTGATCACCGTCATGACGACGACGCCTGGGGTCAGGAAGTCGACATAGCCCACCGAGGTCTGCGGCCCGAGGGCGCCGCCGAACACATACACGAACAGCAGCATCAGGGCGATCGGCGTGAGGACGACGGTGATGATCGTGTCCATGCTGCGAGTCGTGTGGCGGAGGCTCCGCTTGGCCATGGTCCAGGTGTCAGTGAGAGTTCGCATGAGCTTCTTCCTTGTCTTCTCCGAGGATCTTGAAGAACACGTCGTCGAGAGTCGGTGCCTTCGCATTGAATCCGGTTGGCTCGAGACCGGCGTTGTTGAGCCTGATGAACATGTCGGCCATGTCGGCCACCGAGCCACTGCCGGCGACAACCAGCTTCAAATCCAAATGGCTCAGCTCATACCCATCCCCCAGTGCTCTCTGAGCCGCCGCCAGATCTGCTTCGTCGATGAAATCCAGTTCGACCAGCCCGGCCGGCACCATCGCCTTCAACTCTTCCGGCGTCCCGTCGGCCACGACTCGGCCTCCGTGCAGGATGGCGATCTGGTCGGCGAGACGGTCGGCCTCCTCCAGGTACTGGGTGGTGAGGAAGATGGTGATCCCCTTCCCGGCCAGGTCCCGGATGGTCAGCCACATGTCGTTCCGACTCTGCGGGTCGAGCCCGGTCGTCGGTTCGTCGAAGAAGATGATGGGCGCCTCGCCCACGAGACTCATGGCGATGTCGAGCCGGCGCCCCATCCCACCCGAGAAGGTGAGCAGACGACGGTCCGCCGCATCCATGAGGTCGAACTTGTCGAGCAAGGAAGAGGCAACCCCTTGGGGATCGGCGATGTGGCGCAACTCTCCCATCAGCACCAGGTTCTCCCGAGCGGTGAGCATGTAGTCGACGGCTGCCGACTGGCCGGTGACACTGATCACCTCCCGGACCCTGTCGGGTTGGGTCGCCACGTCGAACCCGCCGACGGTCGCGTTGCCCCCGTCGGCCTTGATCAACGTGTTCAGGACGTTGATCGTGGTCGTCTTGCCCGACCCGTTCGCTCCGAGTAGAGCGAATACGCTGCCCCGTCTCACTTCGAACGAGACGTCGTGAAGCACCGGTACGTCCTTGTATCCCTTCTCGAGGTGCTTCACCTCGATTGCATTTGCTTCGTTCATGGCTAGTTGCTCCTTTTCTGTGATTGCGTGACTAGGCAGGCGCTCTGGTGATGAGGATGTCGCCGTAGGAAGTGCGGGCTCGCACCTCGACGGTCGAGCCCGACGGCTCCGAAGCCGTGGAGGCCTGCAGAGAGCTGCGCACGTTGCCGTGGTGCGTCTTCACGTCCAGGAATGCGGCGGTGCCTTCGTGGATGCCGACTTCGATCTCGCCGGCCGCCGTCTCCATCACGACCGTCCCGCTGACGACGTCGCCGATCCGGATCCTGCCATTGGCGGACTTGGCGACGACCGAAGCTCGAGCCTGGCCGATGACGATCTCGCCGTTGGCTGTCCTGACCCGCAGGTCGCCGCCGACCTCACCGATCCTGGTGTCGCCGTTCCCGCTCTTGACGACTGTCGCCCCGTCGACGGAGCCGACGCGAACCTGGCCCGACCCGGTCTTGAGCTCGGCGTCACCGGCAATTCGATCGGCGATGATCTCGCCAATACCGGTGCTGGCGCTGAGGGGGCCGGTCCGATCGAGGCGAATGCTGCCCGCTCCAGTTCGAAAAGGCATTCGTCGAGACGGCCTTCGACGTCGTATGACCCCATCTCGGATTCACTATGAATTGCGGAGCCAGTAGGCAGCTCGATGGTGATGTCGACCGAAGCCACGCCGCCAAATGGCGTGAACCTGGTCCATTCCTTTGCCATCTTGACCGACAAACGGCCATTGGAGTACTCGACACGGGTCTGCTCGGCCGCCTTGATGTCTGCGCTCCTGGTCTGGTTGGTCGGGCGCACTTCGACAACGGTGTCGGCACGGTCGCCGGCGATGATCCTGACGTCGGCCACGCTCAGATCGAGCGTCGCGGAGATCGGCTGGGGTGTCTCGAAAACCGACATGGCTACTGCACCCATCCGGTGTATTGCTGCCCCATCGAGGGACTGCGACGACGATCACGAGCACCTGGCTCCAGGGCGGCGACGACGGCCCGCACCAACCAGGCATTGACCGAGACGCCCTCCCGGCCGGCAGCCTCGTCGACCTTGGCCTTGACGTGATCCGGCAAGCGAAGGGTGGTGCGTGATGCCCCGCTCTCATCGATCTCACCCGAGTAGGCGGCGGTGGTCTCCACCTCCCTGGCCTCTTCGAAGGACTGCTCGGCGGGTGGCTGGGTAACCACGAATTCGGGCTCGCGGCCGCGTAGACGCACCTCGACCGACCCGGGAGCGAGCTCACTGGTGATCTCGCTGGCGGCGTCGGACAGGGCATCCAAGAGAACGAGCCGGGTGGCCGAGTCGAGCGGCGTGATGAGACGCTCGGCCAGGGAGCGGGCCTCGTCACCACCGGCCTCGGCGGCGATCAAGAGCTCCCGACGAAGGGTCTCGACATGTGGTGATCAGATTCATGACACCACTATGACACCAGTTGTGGTGTCTGTCAAGACACCAATTCGACACCAGGGTTGGAAGAGGTAGATTTCTCCCATCGAACGGTCAGAAACCCACCCCGACGTATTCATCGCCTCGCTCCCTGACCCGCCGCGGTCCGACATGGAACGGGTCGATTCCGTACTGAGCAAAGTGATGGAGGGCCACTCTCGTGTGCTCTGGGGGGGCAAGTTCTGGGGAGGAACCGAGCAGAGCATCATCGGCTACGGAGACCTCATCTACGAACGGCCCGGCAAGGAGACGGTCGAGTGGTTCGTTGTCGGCCTCGCCCCGCAGAAGAACTACAACAGCATCTACGTCAATGCCCGCGATGAGGACGGCTACCTGATTCAGCGATACGCCGATCGGTTGGGCAAGGTGAAGGTCCGCAGTGCCGCAATCACCTTCAAGAGGGCCGACGATCTGGATCTGACGGTGCTCGAAGAGGTGGTGAAGCTGGCCAGGGACCAGGCGGCCTAATCCGGCAGCGCTGAGAGACCCTTCTCCAGGAGCTGTTTGAACGTCTCGCCATCGATGATGGGCACCCCCAGCTCCTCGGCCTTGCGCGATTTGGAGGCGCCGGGGGATTCGCCGACGACCAGCGCGGTGGTCTTCGACGAGACGGAACCTGTTGCCTTGCCCCCCCGCTGCTCGATAGCAGCTTGGGCCTCCTCCCTGGTGAAGCCCTCCACGGTGCCCGAGACGACGAAGGTCGCCCCGGCGAACAGGTCACCGGCAACCCCGGCCTCGCCCTCGTCCTCCAAGCGCACTCCGGCCTTTCCCAGGTTCGCGACCAGATCGCGATTGACCGGGTCCGCCGCCCACTCGGCCACCCCAAGAGCGATTTTGGGGCCTATCCCCTCGACCTGCGAGATCTCATCTTCGCTCGCCGTCATCAGAGCGGGGAGGCCCCCGAAATGCCGTGACCAGGGTCCGGGCGATGGTGCCGCCGACGTGCCGGATGCCCAGCGCCGTGAGAAGTCGCGCCACCGGCCGGTCTTTGGCGGCCTCGATCGCCCGGCTCAGGTTGTTCACGGAGATCTCGCCCCAGCCCTCACGACCCCGCAGCTCGTGGACGTCGAAGGTGAAGATGTCAGCCGGGTCAGTCACGAGACCTTCGCTCAGAAGGAGATCGATCGTCTTGTAGCCCATGTGCTCGATGTCCATGCC
Organism: uncultured Acidobacteriota bacterium; assembly: GCA_963734115.1. Lineage (GTDB taxonomy): Bacteria > Actinomycetota > Acidimicrobiia > Spongiisociales > ZC4RG35 > JARDZU01. The sequence goes on along the minus strand of CAVTFV010000008.1, from coordinate 62,029 downwards.
GCCCCGGGAGCAGAAATGGAACAGCCACTCCCGGACCCGGGAAGGGCAATCGAAACCGCCCGTGCATCTGGCCACGGCTTCGCCCTCCACCCGCACGATGGGGTTGCCACAGAAGGGGCACACGGCCGGCATCGACCATTTCTTCAGCCTGCCCTTCCTGGCCGCTACGACTGGGCCGACCACCTCCGGGATCACATCGCCGGCGCGGCGGACGATCACCTGATCCCCCACCCGCACGTCCTTCAGGGCCACCTGGTCGGCGTTGTGCAAAGTCGCGAGCCCCACGGTTGCGCCACCGACGAACACCGGCTCGAGAACGGCGAACGGGGTGGCGGCCCCGGTACGCCCGATGTTGATCTGGATCCCCTTGAGCAAGGTGACCTGCTCCTCGGGCGGGAATTTGTAGGCGATGGCCCATCTCGGCGCCTTGGAGGTGAAGCCGAGGGAATCCTGATCGGCCAAGGAGTCCGCCTTGATCACCACGCCATCGGTCTGATAGCCGGTCTCGTGACGCCCCTTCTCGGCCCTTTCCACATAGTCGAGCACCTCGTCGATGGTGCCCAATCGCTCGCTCGCCGGGTTGGTCCTGAATCCGGCGTCACGCAGATATTGCATGGTGTCGGTGTGGGTCTCGAATGCCGGCCCACCCTCGACCAGACCCAACTGGTAGACCCAGATGGCCAGGTTGCGCGACGCGGTGATAGTGGGGTCCTTCTGACGGACCGAGCCGGCGGCGGCATTCCGTGGATTGGCAAAGATCCTGTCCTCCGCCTCGGCCTGTCGTCGGTTCAGCTCCTCGAAGGCCTTCTCCGGCATGTAGACCTCGCCGCGAACCTCGAGGACCGCCGGATGGTCCTTACCCAGCAGTCGCAGGGGCACCGACTTGATCGTTCGCAGATTGGCGGTGACATCCTCACCGGTGACTCCGTCACCTCTCGTTGCCCCTGTCGCCAGGACACCGTCGCGGTAGGTGAGGACAACGGCGAGACCATCGATCTTCAACTCGGCGACGTATCCGACCGGCGCTCTGCCCAACTGGCGCTCCATGCGCTGCTCCCAGGCGAGCAGCACCTCGGAGGAGTCTGCGTTGTCGAGCGAGAACAGGGGACGGAGATGCCGAACGGGTGCGAAAAGGTCCCCCACCGGCGCCCCAACTCGCTGGGTCGGGCTGTCCGGTGTGATCAGCTCGGGGTTTTCCTCCTCGATGCGACGCAGGTCGGCGATGAGCGCATCGAACTGGGCGTCCGAGATGATGGGATCGTCGAGCACGTGATAGCGGTACAGATGCTCGTTGACCTGGGAGCGCAACTCCTCGATCTGGCTTGCACTTTCGGGCATGTCGCCGACGTTACCGCCCGGGTGTCACACGAAAGTCTCGACGATGAGCCCGCCACCGAGCACCCGATCTTCGTCATAGAAGGCCACGGTCTGACCGGGCGCCACGGCCTCCTGCGGCTCGGCAAAGAGAAGCCGATCGTCATGCAACGTGGCGGGAACCGGCTCGCCATGGGCCCGGTACTGGCTCATGACCTGACCCGAGAATGGAGCTCCTTCGGTCCAGATGAGCTGGCCGAGGCTCACACCGGCGACCGCTAGCTCGTCGCGACGCCCCAGTACCACTGTCGACGAGGCCGGGTCGATTCGAACTACGAACCTCGGCTCTCCGACGGCGACTCCCAGACCACGACGCTGACCAACGGTGAACCCGACGATCCCGTCATGACTCCCCAGCTCCGTGCCGTCGCTCGCCACCAGCGGGCCTGGCTCGAATACCTCCGGCGCTGTGTCGCGGAGAAAGCCCCGATAATCGCGGTGCCCGACGAAGCAAATGTCCATCGACTCGGGCTTGTCGGCAGTGCGCAATCCCATCTCGGCCGCGATCGATCGGACCTCCGCCTTGGTCAGCTCACCCACCGGCAGCCTGATCCTCGACAACTCGGCTTGGGCCAACATGGAGAGCACGTACGACTGGTCCTTGGCCCTGTCCTTCCCGCGATGGAGCTGCCAGGAGCCGTCGAGGTGGAGAGTGCGGGCGTGGTGCCCTGTGACCAGGACCTCGGAGTTGAAATCAGCCAGGCCGTTGAGGAGCCGGTCGAATTTGACGGTCCGGTTGCACTCGATGCATGGATTGGGGGTGCGACCCGAGCCGTAGTCCCGGACGAAGCGATGGACCACACCATCCCGGAACTCGTCGGTGTAATCGAGCACGTAATACGGAATGTCGAGCTGGGCGGCCACCCGTCTGGCGTCTTCGGCGTCGGCGACGGTGCAGCATCCCGCCGTCGGAGCCTCCCCGTTGGGCCCCGACCACAGCTTCAGGGTGACCCCGACTACGTCATGGCCTCCTTGTCGCATCAGAGCCGCAGCCACCGACGAGTCGACGCCGCCTGACATGGCGACGAGGACTCTCATCGCAACTCCTCGATCAGGTCGACAAGAATCGTGGCGGCGTCCATGGCCTCGTCGGTGGTGCTGTTCCAGCCGAAGCTGAATCGAACGCTCTCCCTTGCCTCGTCCGGGCTCAGGCCCATCCCTTCGAGGACATGGGACACCTCCGAGGCGCCGGACTGACAGGCCGAGCCTGCAGAGGCCGCCACGCCGGCCCGATCGAGACGCATCAGCAGGGTCTCGTTGCGCACCCCGGGAAACCTGACATTGAGGTGATGTGAGGAGCGGCCCGCCTCGGGCGTATTGACGATGGCATCGGGCACCCGGGCCAGGACTCGCTTCTCGAAGTCGTCCCTGATCTGACCGACCTGGCTGCGAAACCGCGGTCGGTCCGCAAGGGCAGCTTCCATAGCGGTGGCCAGGCCGACAGCAGAGGCCACATCATGTGTCCCTGACCGACGCCCCAGCTCCTGACCCCCACCGTGGAGCACCGGCTCGAGCGCTGTGCCCTCGCGGACATAGAGCAGACCGGCGCCTTTGGGCCCGCCGAACTTGTGCCCGGTGATGGTGAGAAGGTCCACGCCGAGGGCATCTACATCGATGTTCTCCGAGGAGAAGGCCTGCACCGCGTCGCTGTGGAACAAGACGTCAGGCTCCTGTTCCTCGACGGCCGAAGCGATTCCCGCGACGTCCTGGATCACCCCAGTCTCGTTGTTGAGGCACATCACCGAGACGACTGCGGTGTTGGCGTCGACGGCGTCGATGAGGGAGGAAAGATCCACGCGGCCCTGTCCGTCGACTCCGACGACGCTGGTCGGGACGCCGAGACGGTGCAGGAAGTCGGTGGTTTCGAGAACCGCCTCGTGCTCGGTGACGACTGTGACCACACCACGCCGCGGGTTGCTGCTCAGCGAGGCTCCCTTGAGGGCAAGGTTGTCAGACTCGGTGCCCCCTGAGGTGAAGACGATCTCCCGGGGCCCGGCGCCGATGGCGGCAGCGATCCTCTCCCTCGCCTCCTCCAGGGCATTCTTGGCCCGTCTCGAGACCTCGTGAACGCCGGACGAATTGCCGAACACGTCGTCGGCATAGGGGCGCATCGCCTCCCACACTCCGGGACGCATGGGGGTCGTGGCGGCATGGTCGAGATAGATCATGTCGCCTTCAATTGTCGCAGGATGAGAGTGCTGTCACGATTCACGACGTGGCCAGGCCGATCGAAGTCTCCATACTGATCTCCGCCCCGCCGGCACGGGTCTGGGCCGAGCTGGCCGATTTCGGCTCCCATCCGCAGTGGATGGACGATGCCGCCACCGTTCGGTTCCTCACCGACCAGACCACCGGGGTCGGGACCCGGATCGAGGCCGCCACCCGAGTCGGTTCGCTCCGAGCCACGGATGTGATGGAGGTCGTCCGATGGGAAGTGGAGCGCACGATCGTCGTCGAGCACGTCGGGTCAGTGAAGGGATTCGGACGATTCGACATCGGGCCGATTGGGGACGGCACCGAGATGCGCTGGGTTGAGGATCTCCGCTTCCCGTGGTGGATGGGTGGGCCGGTGGGATTGGCGGTTGCGCGGCCGATTTTCAGGCGGATCTGGCGGGGAAGTCTGATGCGGCTGAAGACGCGACTGGAGATCAGCGGCCCTTGAAATCAGCCTCGCGTTTGGCGATGAAGGCGGCGACACCCTCGCGAGCATCCTCTGTCTGGAAGGACGCATTGAAGGCGTCCCGTTCGATGAGAAGCCCCTCGCTCACGGGGCGGCCGAAGCCGGTGTTGAGTGCCGTCTTGGCTGTAGCGACGGCGCCGCGTCGCCTTGGTCGCCCATTCCCGGGCGGCCTCGAGAGTGGTGTCGAGCAGCTCGGCGGAAGGGAGGACCTGGTCGGCCAACCCGATCTCCAGCGCCTCCTCGGCGTCTACCTGGCGACCGGTGAGGACCAGCTCCTTCGCCCGCTGGTAACCGACGATCCGGGCGAGGCGCTGCGTTCCACCGGCTCCCGGGATGAGACCAAGCAGGATCTCGGGTTGGCCGACTCGAGCGTCATCGGCGAGAAAGCGGAAATCCGCCCCCATCGCCAGCTCGAGACCTCCACCCAATGCGTACCCGTGGACGGCGGCGATGGTCGGCTTCTCTAGTGACTCGAGTATCCCGATGGACTCCTGGAGCGTCCACGCACTGCGCTCCTCGACCCCGGCATCGAACGATGCCTGGAAACCCTTGATATCGGCCCCGGCGGCGAAATGGGGCTGCCCGGTCACCACCACCGACCTGATCTCGGGGTCGGCGCACTCGGTGAAAGCCTCCCCCAACTCGCGGGCGAAATCCTCGGTCATGGCGTTGACCGGAGGACGATTCAGGGTGACGACGGCGACCGATTCTTCCCTGGTGACTTCGACGAATTCCATTGGCCGAGGCTAGTTGTGAGGTCGGTGGCCGGACGTAAGGGCGGCGGTTGCGTGTGCAGCCGGACACACCACAGGTGCCCATCTGCACACGCTCTTCACTCGCCGGCGATGGGCCGGCCCACCGTTAGCGCCTCGCGGAGCTCCGGGTCCATCTCGTTGTATTCGGCATCGGCGAGGGTTCCCGTTGCATCGAGCACTTTGGTGAAGAACGAACGGGCAGCCACGGCGAGCACCACATCGAAGATGTCACGATCGGTCAGCCCTGCCTGGCGGAGCCGGGTGATGTCCTCTTCGCTGACTGACGTTGCGTCTTCGGCAACTTTCTTGGCGAAGGCAACGATCTCGCAGTCGACATCGGACAACACCGTCGAAGCCTGGCCCGACACGATTCTTCGAAGCTCTTCCGTTTCGAGGAATCTCTCCTCGAGGACGGACGCGTGCGCCAGGCTGCAATAGGTGGAGCGGAGCTGATTGGCCGCACCCATCGTCGCCAATTCGTAGCGTCTCCTGTCCATCGCCCCCCTGATCGACAGGATCAAGCCGCCCCAGGCCTGATAGGCACCGGGATGCAGGGAGAAGATTCGGCTGTAGTTGGGCAGATAGCCGTTGTGTTCGATGTCGGCGACATACATCGCCGCCACGTCTCCTTCGGCTTCCTCCTCGGGCACGGTCTTCAAGAACGACATTTCACCTCCCTCGTGACGTGACGCCGGGGAGGTCCCTCATCCTGGGATGCCTCGCCGGCTCGACACGTCGTATCTTCATTCGAGCGTCCACCACGACCACTCCCTGCCCCGGCTCGAGGACCTTGACGGGGTTCAGGTCCATCTCCAGCAGCTCGGGCACTGCGCTGATCAAGCCCGAGACCCGCATCAGCGCGTATTCCAGGGCAGGCACATCCCCTGGCGGCTGGTTCCGGTAACCCTCGAGGAGCCGGAACCCCTTGGTTTCCCGCATCATCTCGGAAGCGTCGACATCGGTGAGCGGGTGGATGCGAAAAGCCACGTCCTGAAGGAGCTCCACATAGATCCCGCCCAATCCGAAGACGACCAGAGGGCCGAAATTTGGGTCCAGGGTCATGCCGATGAGCACTTCGTGTCCGCCCGAGACGAGCTCCTGGACCAGGACACCATCGACGTCGTCGACTGCTGCCGTCACCTGCTGATAGGCCCACCTCACCTCATCGTCGCCCTGGACACCGAGGACCACACCACCGACGTCGGACTTGTGCAGCGCTGACTCCGAGATGACTTTCAAGACCGCGGGCCCACCGAGCCCAGCGGCAGCCTCGATCGCGTCGTCTTCGGATCCCACGACCTTGGATCTGGGGACGCGGAGACCTGCCTTCTCGAGGATGGCGTCGACGATGTCCGGGTCGAGCCACCCCCCTTCGGCCGGCACCGATTTCAGTGCTTCGTCGACCACGCTCCGAATCGCTGCCTCCAGCTCGGGATCGAGTCTCGCCTCGATTCCAGGATCGCGCCGACGCCATTCCCCATGGCGGACCGCCCGGGCCAGCGCCAGGGCAGCCGACTCGGGGAAGAGATAGGTGGGCACCGCGCGACCGCCATCGGATCCGCCCAGGAAATGCGCCACCTCGCCGGTCTGCATGAAGACGGAGAGCATCGTTACCTCTCCCTCGTGGGCGAGCTGCGATCGGGATATCGCCGCGGCTACGTCCTGTGCGCCCTCCGGCGTGACCGGGACATAGATGACCATCACGGCGTCCACTTCCCCCGATTCGAGAAGGAGGGAAGTGGCATGCTCGAACTCACCAGGTCCTCCCGATGCGATCAGATCGACGGGGTTCTTGGTCGACGCCTCCACGGGCAGCCTTGAGCCGATCTGTTGTTGGAGTGGCTCTGAGAGCTCGGGAAGCGTGAGCCCGTTCGCCTCGAGCGCGTCGGCGGCGAGGATCCCTGGCCCACCGGCGTTGGTGACGATCCCGATTCGCCCACCGGCAGGGATCGGCTGTCGGGCGAGGAGGTTGGCGGCGGCGAACAGCTCCTCGATGGTGTCGACCCGGATCACGCCCGCCTGGCGAAAGAGGGCTTGCACCGCCACGTCCGACGAGGCAAGTGCACCGGTGTGGGACGACGCGGCCCGGCTCCCCGACTCGGAGCGGCCCGATTTCACCGCAATGATCGGTTTCCGACGACCGATCCGCCTGGCGATCCTCGAGAACTTCCTCGGATTGCCGAACGACTCCAGGTAAAGGGTGATCACGTCGGTCTGCGGGTCGTCCTCCCATGAGAGGATCAGGTCGTTGCCACTCACATCAGCCTTGTTCCCGACAGAGACGAACTGGGAGATCCCGATGTTGTTGCGGGTCGCGTAGTCGAGGATGGCGATTCCGAGGGCCCCGGATTGACTGGACATCGCCACATTGCCTGCGGGTGGGTAGACCGGGGCGAAAGTACCGTTGAGCTGGACCGACGGCGCCGTGTTGAGAAGACCCATGCAGTTGGGCCCCACCATTCGCATCCCTGAATCCCGCACGATCCCGAGAAGCTCGGCTTCGAGCTTCGCTCCTTCCTCACCGGTCTCGGAGAACCCGGCCGAGATCACCACGATGCCCCGCACCCCGGACGCGGCGCACTGCCGGGCAACATCGATCACGTACGCCTGGGGGACGACGATGTAGGACAGGTCCACCTCGTCTGGCACCTCGCCGATCGTGGGGTAGGCCCGCACCGATCCGATGACCTTGGCCTTGGGGTTGACCGGGTACAGAGGTCCGGTGAAGCCTCCGTTGAGGATGTTTCGGAACAGGCGGCCCCCTATCGACGAGGGGTCGCTGGAGGCCCCGATCACTGCTATCGACCGGGGAAAGAAGAGCGGGAGTATCGAGGCGGCGACCGCCCGCTTTTCCCGCTCCCACTCTGCCTGGAGCATGCCGTCGCTCTCCGCCACCGGGAAGTCGACCGTGAACACACCCTCGTCGATGGTGCGGGTCAGCTCGTAACCCGAGTTGCGGAAGAGCCGCATCATCTGCCGGTTCTCGGGGAGCACGAATGCCTCGAAATGCTCGACCCCATGGGACCGGGCGTGGTTGGTCAGGAGTTGAAGGAGCTGCGTGCCGATGCCCCGCCCCTGATGCTCGTCGGCCACCGCAAAGGCCACTTCGGCTGTCCCGTTCTTCTCCGGCTCACGGTCGTAGCTGGCCAGCCCGATCATCCTGCCGTCAAGGACTGCGATCAGCGCCATTCGATCCGAGTAGTCGACATTCGTGAAGAACTCGACCTCTTTCGGCTCGAGGGTCTCTTTGATCCTGAAGAATCGGAAGTAACGGGATTCCGGGCCGAGTCGCTCGAAGAACTCGACCAGCAGGGGCCCGTCTCCGGGCTTGATCGGCCGGATCCGCGCTCCGCCGCCGTCCCGAAGGGCAACGTCCAGTTCGTATTCGGATGGGTATTCGGCCACCCGAGAACGCTACCGCTGCTCGTCTGGGGCAGCACCCCGGGAGGGGTTACACTTGTGAGCTACGGGGTTGATCTATGTGGGAAAGGAGAATCTCAGGGACTAGATCTTCCACGCGCTTCGTGGGGCCCGGGCCCGGTTCCTCTCCCCTCCCCCACCCACCGGCCCGGGTCCCACGACCTCTCTCCACTTGTAGGGCGCCGTCGTCGAACGGCGCTGACCGTTCCACCTAGCCCCTCAGGACGACGACTCGTCCTTCCATCGGCACCATGCCCGGAGCACGTCGACCAACGCGTCGGCGCGGCGCTCCACGTCTTCGGGGTCGGAGAATCGCATCACTCGCGCCGTCTCGGTATCACCCTCCAACGCCGGATGGACCCCCGGAATCTGGGCGCCAGTATGAAAGAGGAGGCTGACGAACTTCTTCGCCGGGTTGAAGCTGAAGATGTTCCCTTGATACGAATAGGTCGGAGTCGACCACTTGATCGACTCGGTTATGCGCGAATCCGCTTCGAGCGTCACCTTGCGCACCGCCTGCATTGCCTCCTCCATCGGATGCTGCTTGGTCTCGAACCATGCATCCACGTCGGGGTTTCGCATGAGGTTTCGTCTCTCTGGTCATCGACGCGCCCCAAGTGCCCGGGGTGGGATTCGAACCCACACGAGCCGATTCGGCTCAAGGGGGTTTAAGCCCCTCGCGTCTGCATTCCGCCACCCGGGCCGGGCACCCTCAGGCTATAGCCAGCAGGTCCAATGCGACACCGTCGAGGGAGTCGTGCTCCGAGATCATCACCTCGTCGATGCCCAGGATGTCCATGACACCTTCGGCCACCAGGGCACCCCCGAGGATCACCGGTGCCCTCTTGGGGTCGAGCGCGGGAATGGCCGCCGTCTCCGTCAAGGTCTTCGAGGCCAGTGATTCGACCGTGACCGCCAGCGAGTCGCGACTCATCCGGTATCCATGCACACGGTCCCGCATGTATGCGGGGAGGCCCTGGGCGATCGCGGCGACACTGGTCCAGGTCCCGGCCACGCCGATCAAGGTGCCCGGTTCGAGATCGACGGCTGAGAAGAGCCCGGCAACCACAGAGCGTGCCGCTTCCAACTCGGTCGAGGGCGCCGGGCGAGTCGGGATCACTCGCTCGGTGAGACGGACCGAGCCGATATCGACCGACACTTCGCCATCGACAGTCACGAACTCGGTGCTGCCGCCACCAATGTCCGATACCACGATGGGGGCGGCGGCGTTCACCTGATGGCTGGCGCCGGCAAACGAAAGACGTGCCTCCTCCTCTCCGCTGATCAGTATCGGCCTCACACCGAGGGCGGATTCCGCCAGGTCGAAGAACGCCTCGCGGTTCGCAGCGTCCCTCGAGGCCGAAGTGGCGATCGCCTCCCGCTTCTCGACTTCTGCCCGCTCCATCTCCTCCCCGAACCGGGCCAGGGCGGCCAGCGACTCCTCGATTCCCTCGGCAGATAGCACGCCCGATCGGTCGACTCCTCGGCCCAGACCGGTGACCTCGACCCAACGGCCGATCTCTCGGGTCCCATCCGTCACCAGCAACCGCATCGAGTTGGTCCCGATGTCCACCACTCCCACCCTCACGGGCGGGCGACCCATTCCGGGTTCATCTCCCCTTCCAGGACGCATGGCACGGTGCAATCCAATGGCTCGATCCAATCCTGCACGAGCTCACCGACGGGGTTGTCACCACCGGCCCGGGTGTGGGCATAGTGGGCGTGGAGGCACTTGATGCCAGTCCGCGTGCCACCCACACCTCCGGACGGGACGTTCGACGGCTCCGATGGCAGCAGCGTCGTTCGCTCGGCCTCATAAGACTCGTGGGCCTCGGCGAGCCGCGTGCCGAAATCCGGGTCTGCCTCGGCCCTGCGCTCGAGACGCTTGATCCCGCCCGCCCCTTCCAGCCGTGCCACGCGGCCGACAGCCAGCGGGCAAGACAGCCAGTAGAGGGTGGGAAACGGTGTCCCGTCGTCGAGGATCGGAGGGACCCGAACCACCACCGGAAGCCCGAGGTGACAGCGCGAGACCGGGCTGGAGTCAGCCCGAATCGGGCGCCCTAACTGGATCTCGACGACCTGTCGGTCATCGGAAGGGGTCATCCCTCGGAATCTAGGTCTTCACCCGTGAGGAAATCCCAGATCCGATCCACCCAGGTCCGGTCGTCGACGACGAGCACCTCTTCCGCAGTGGCGAACCTGGTTCGAGCCGGGCGGATCGAGAACGACATATGCGGTCTCACCAGGGCGGACGTAGCCGAGCTTCTCTCGTGCCAATTTCTCGATCTCTTCGTCCGTGTTGAGAGCGGCCGCATCGGCCTGGAGGGCCGCGTTGTCCTCTTCGAGGGTGGCCAGCCGCTCCTGAGCCGCCGTCACCTGGCGCTGCGAGTCGATTATCTGCCGGTAGGGCACGACCTGGGTGATGAAAGCAGCGCCGAGGAGCAGGAAGAGGAGCGTGACGAGGGCGACACCGGGACGTCGAATGAGCGTCAACCGACCCTCCGGAAGCTGTCCCACCCGGCGAACCGAGCCTCGCCACCCAACGACTCTTCGATGCGGAGAAGCTGGTTGTACTTCGCCGTTCGCTCGCCGCGGGCGGGGCGCCGGTCTTGATCTGGCCCGAGTTGGTGGCAACGGCGAGATGGGCGATGAAGCTGTCTTCGGTCTCGCCGGACCGATGGCTGACCATCGTGGCGTACGAGGCCCTCGAGCAGCGCCCATCGTGTGCAGGGTCTCGGAGACGGATCCGATCTGGTTCACCTTGATCAGGATGGCATTGGCGACGCCTTCTGCGATGCCTTTGCGAAGGATCTCCTCGTTCGTGACGAACAAATCGTCGCCGACCAACTGGATCCCCTCACCCAAACGATCAGTCAGCGCCTTCCAACCCTCCCAATCGTCCTCGGCCATTCCGTCCTCGACCGAAACCAGCGGATAGCGCTCCACCAGCCCGGCCAGGTAGTCCACCATCTCCGCAGAGTCCAACTCGCCGCCTTCGAGGTGGTATTGACCCTCCCGATGGAACTCGGTGGCCGCGACGTCGAGGGCGAGGGAGATCTCCTCACCCAGCCTGTAGCCAGCCACGTCGATGGCCTCCACGAGCAGTTCCAGCGCCGCCTCGTTGGTGGGCAGGTCCGGGGCGAATCCGCCCTCGTCCCCGACGTTGGTCCCGAGGCCACGTCCCGCGATCACCTTCTTCAGGGCGTGATAGACCTCCACGCCGGCGCGAAGTGCCTCGGAGAAGGAAGGGAGGCCGGCGGGCACCACCATGAACTCCTGGATGTCGACCGAGTTGGCGGCGTGTGCACCGCCATTGAGCACGTTGAGACATGGCACCGGAAGGACCTGTGCCGCCGGGCCACCGAGGTAGCGATAGAGAGGCAGGCCGACCGCTGACGATGCAGCCCTGGCCACGGCCAATGAAACCGCGAGGATGGCGTTGGCGCCGAGCTTCCCCTTGGTGGTCGTCCCGTCAAGGTCGATCATGGTCTGGTCGATGTGCTCCTGATTGGTGACATCGATCCCCACCAGGGCCGGCCCGATCAGGTCGACGATGTTCCCGACCGCCTTGGCCACCCCTTTGCCCGCCCAGCGCTCACCGCCATCGCGCAACTCGACGGCCTCGAGTGTCCCGGTGGACGCACCCGAAGGCACGGCGCCCCGTCCGAAACCGCCTCCCGAGGTATGGACCTCGGCCTCCACCGTGGGGTTGCCCCGTGAGTCGAGGATCTGGCGAGCGACCACGCGCTCGATCTTGGAATGGGTCATGATGGGTTCCGGGTGGCGGGTTATGGGTCCGGCGGCTTGTACAACGTACAGCGCAAACCGAACAACGCCATTACTTTGCTTGCTCCCAGCGCGCGTCGAGCTCGTCGAGTGTCAGACCTGCCATCGGGCCCATCTCCTCCATGGCTCGAAATCGGGTCTCGAATCTGTCGACGGCGCCGCGCAGGGCGAGCTCGCCGTCGATTCCGAGATGACGGGCCAAATTGATCACCGAGAACAGGACATCGCCTAGCTCCCACTCTGCCTCGACCGGGTCGACGAGAACCGCCTCGAGCTCTTCGAGCTCCTCTCTGATCTTGGGCAGGACCTCCGAGGCCTCGGACCAGTCGAACCCCACCTTGGCCGCCCGGTTCTGGACCTTCGAGGCACGCTGGATGCCGGGCATGGCGCTCGGGACGCCGTCCATTTGCGATTCCCGCCCGGAGCCCCTCTCCTCGTCCTTGATCTGATCCCAGTTCCGTTTCACATCTGCGGCGGAATCGACGGCGACCTCCCCGAAGACATGAGGATGGCGCCGCACCAGCTTCTGCCTCATGACCTCGGCCACGTCGTCGATGTCGAAAACGCCGTTCTGCCTGGCTATGGCGGCGTGAAAGAGGACAGAAAGAAGGACGTCACCCAGCTCGTCCTCGACCGCGGCATACCCCACCCAATCAGTGCCTTCGGAGTCGAGCCTGCCCACGGCGTCCATCAGCTCGTAGGTCTCCTCGACCAGGTACTTGACCAGGGTCTGATGGGTCTGTTCCCGGTCCCAGGGGCACTCCTCGCGCAGGATTGTCATGGTCCGCACCGCGCCGATCAGCCCTCCCGGGTCGGTGTCGATGTAGACCGAGGTCCTGTACCCGGCCAGGGCCGGATCGACATCGTCGGGAGACGTCTCAACGAGGACTGCGTCGGAGGCACCCAGACCTGCCAGCACGAGGATCCGCGCCTCCGGAGGGAGGACGCGTCCGATCTGTGCGGCGACATCGGCGAGCACCTCGGGCCGATCGAGTTGAGCGATGATCGTGGGTTTGTCGAGGACTAGTGGCTGCGGCAGCTCGTGGCCGTTGAGAATCTGTAACCCTCGGTCCAGTGGGTCGTAGCCCACCGATTCGAGCACTGCATCGATGAACGACTCGGCAGGGATCAGCTCCATCTCAACGCCCGAATCCAGCAGCATCCTGACCGCGAATTCACCAACCAGAGGGCTGCCCGGCACTGCGTAGACCACCGGGCCATTCGACGCCGTCTCCAGAACCCGGTCCGCGATCGCCCGGTAGACCTCGTCGAAGGATTCCCCACCCAGGTAGAGGTCATCACAGCTGACGATCTCCCTCGAGCGCGGCCAGCTGTTCGGCAGCCGGGTGCTGTACGGTCCGGACGATCACCGTCCGGCCAGGATCGAGCAAGATCGAGCGGACCGCCGCCGGGATCCGGTCGAGATCGCCGGGGCCGAGGCCGGTGATCGTTATCACTCGGCCGGGGGAACCACCTGTGGTTGCGGGGTCGCCTGCCAGGTGCCATAGGTCTCGTCGACTGTCACCTCGGCGGCCTCGAATTGATCGGTGAACCAGGTGTTGGCCGCCTCGTTCGCCGCGGTCGTGGTCAGTGACTCGATCGCCGCTTCCTCGTCGTCCCGGAGCAGGATGACATGAAAGCCAAACTGGCTCTCGACAGGGTCGGTGGGAACATCGACCTCGGCGGCGGTGAGGGCGGCGGCAAATGCGGGGTCATAGACGTCCGGGGTCGAGCAGCCGAGATCGCCACCTTGGGCGCCGCTTCCGGTGTCAGTCGAGAGCTCGGCGGCGAGCGCTGCGAATTCCTCACCGGCTTCGATCCGGGTTAGGACGTCATTGGCCTCTTGCTCGGTGGCAACCAGGATGTGCGAGGAGCAGTAGACCCCATCAATCTCCTCCTGGGTGGGTGCTTCGACATCGGCCTCAAGGTCTCGCCGATCTCCGCCACCAGCAACTGGCTGTGGGCGAACTTGTGCAACAACTCTTCGGTTATCTGCTGCGCTTCGAGGAACTCCTCGCGTGTTTGGCCATTCGCCGATTCCTCGAAGAGCGCAGTCGGCCTCGGCGGTGACTTCTTCCTCGGGTATCACGATCCCCAGCTCGGCCTCGGCGGCGTCGGAAATGATCTGCTGCTGGACCAGGAAGCCGAGGGCTCCGGCAAAGTCTGCCTTGGGGATCTCGGCTTCGTCACCGACGATCAGCGCCTCGACGTCGGCGACGGTGATGTCGGTGCCGTTGACGGTTGCGGCGACGCCGCCGCCGCTACCGCCGCTTCCACAGGCGGTTAAGGCGAGGGCGGCCACGACCATGAGTAATGCAAGCTTCTTCAAGACGGAATCCTTCGAAAGGGGGGAGAGGAGAGAGTACTAAGTAGCAGGTAGTAAGTATCAGGTTCCTGCTACCTGCAACAGCTACTCCAATCCCACATCTCGCGCAGGAACGAGATCAGACCGGGGACCAGGTCAGGGGGAGCGGGGATGAAGATCACACCCTCCTGGGCATTGAGGACCGAGCGAGGCTGGAGACGCCTCAGTCTCACCTCCTGCGAGCTCTTCAGGTCGACCGGCCCCATCCTCACTTCGTGACGCAGCTGGACCAGCTCCTCGAGACCGACCCGCAAGGCCTCGACCCGAAGCCGGGCGATCGAGATGAGGGCCGCGGCCGCTGGCGGCAGCGGTCCAAACCGGTCGACCCATTCGGCCGCCACGTCGTCGACCTCCGCGTTGGTGGTGGCCGTCGCCAGCCGTCGATAGGCCTCGAGTCGCAAGCCCTGGTCGGCGACATAGTCATCCGGAAGATGGGCGTCCACCGGCAGCTCGATTCGGACCTCTTTGCGCGGTGGTCACCGCTCGCTGCCCTCCAGCTTCGAAACCGCCTCGGCGACCAGTTCGGCGTACAGATCGAAGCCCACCGCCGAGATGTGACCGCTCTGCACCTCACCCAGGATCGAGCCGGCCCCCCTGATCTCGAGGTCCTGCAGGGCCAGGTGGAACCCTGATCCGAGATCGGTCGCCTCGCCGATGGCCTCCAGACGCCGGTGGGCGTCCTCGCTCAGCAACTGCTCGGCGGGATGGAATAGATAGGCGTAGGCCCGCTGGCTGCTGCGTCCCACCCTCCCTCGCAGCTGATAGAGCTGGGCGAGTCCGAGCAGGTCGGCCCGCTCCACGATGAGTGTGTTGACCTGGGGGAGGTCGAGACCCGACTCGATGATGGTGGTGGCGACCATCACGTCGTACTCGCCGCTTCCAGAAGTCGAGCATGACCTGTTCGAGCTGACCCTCCGACTGCTGGCCGTGGGCGACGACGAACCTGGCGTCGGGGACGAGTTGCGCAGCCGGGCCACGGCGCGATCGATCGACGCCACCCGGTTGTGGACGTAGAAGACCTGCCCTCCCGCAACATCTCCCGCCGGATCGCGGCCGAGACCGCCTGCTCGTCGAGGGCCCGACATAGGTCAGGATCGGATGGCGATCCTCGGGCGCGGTCCGGATGTGGCTCACGTCTCGGATCCCGGTCAGCGCCATCTCCAGCGTCCTCGGGTATCGGGGTCGCGGTGAGGGTGAGGACGTCGACTCCGATCTTGAGCCTCTTGCATTGCGTCCTTGGCGGCCACCCCGAACCGCTGCTCCTCGTCGATGACGACGAGGCCGAGGTTCTTCCAGTGACATTCCTCGGAAAGGAGGCGATGGGTGCCGATCACGACATCGACCTCGCCCGGTGGCGAGCCCTGCGACGACCCTCTGCTGCTGGCGAGTGAGGAAACGGCAGAGGACCTCGACTCTGATCGGGTAGGCTCGAATCGATCGGTGAAGGTCTGATGGTGCTGCTGGGCGAGGAGCGTCGTGGGACGAGCACCGCAACCTGCTTTCCCGCCATGGCCGCCTTGAAAGCCGCCCGAATCGCCACCTCGGTCTTGCCAAACCCGACGTCGCCGAAGACCAGGCGGTCCATCGGACGCTCGGCCTCCATGTCCGCCTTGACGTCGTTGATCGCCACATCTGATCGGGCGTCTCCTCGTACGGGAACGACGCCTCCATCTCCCGCTGCCAGGGCGTGTCGGGCCCATAGGAGTAGCCGGCCGCCGCGGCTCGGGCGCGATGCAGCTCGACCACCTGCTCGGCCACCGCGGCCACCGCCTTGCGGACCTTGGTCTTCTGTTCCGACCAGTCCTTTCCACCCATGCGGGAGACCCGGGGAGCCTCGCCCCCTGTGTATCTGCTTGACGGCAGCCAGCTGGTCGGTCGGCACGTACAGCCGGTCCTCGCCGGCGTAGGCGACGATCAGATAGTCACGCTCGACTCCGGCCATGGTTCGCGACACCAGTCCTTCGAATCGACCGATCCCGTGCCGGTGATGGACGACGTAGTCACCTTCGGTCAGGTCCCAGTACTGCTGGCCGACTTCGGCCCGTGATCGACCAGGTCGGCGATGGGCCCGCCGACGGCCGGCGATCTCCTGCTCGCCGAGGACCGCCACACCGATCGACGGGGCGACGAAGCCCTTGTGGATGCCGAGGGGGATTACCGCCGACCTCGGCGTCACGAGGGCCGGCAAACGGTCGAGCACGAGCCCCTGTTCGGCCAGCGCCGCAGCCACGCGATCGGCTGCGGCCTCACCATCCATGGCTATCACCGTGTCGATCTGCGTGCCCAACAGCCTCCCCACTCCAGCAGCGACCGACTCGGGGCTCCCTGGGATCGCATCGAGAGCGCTGATTTCGAGAACCATGACGTCGGGGCCCGTGGGGCTGGAGGGCATTCGCAGATGAGCCCGACCGGCGAGGCTGTCCTCCAGATCGAGGAACAACGCCGGGTGCTCTCCGGCGACCGGCGCCTGGTCGCCCCAAGTCGGTGCCAGAGCGGCGGCGAGCTCGGACTCCTCCTTGACCAGCTCACGGGCGCGATCGAGGGCGCGGCTTGGCTCGACAACGACCAACCCCGCCTCGTTCGGCAGAGCGTCGATCATGGAGGTCGGCTCGGCGAGCCAAGGGAGCCACGACTCGATGCCGGGAAAGATCTGACCCTCCACGATCCGGTCCCAGGTGGACGCGCTCCACGGCTCGGTCCGGACCAGTTGGGCGGCCCGATCGCGAATCAATGGATCGGGCCGCACCTCGCGGGCCGGAAACGCGACGAGCCGGGGCACGACGTCTTCGGAACGTTGGCTAGCCACCGAGAAGGCCCGGGTCTCCTCGAGTTGATCACCCCAGAAGTCGAGCCGCACCGGGTTGTCAGCTTGCGCCGGGAACACGTCGAGGATGCCGCCCCTGACTGCGAACTCTCCCCGAGCCTCGACCCGGTCGGTACGGGCGTAACCGAGGTCGGCCAGCGAACGGGAAAGGGCATCCATGCTGACCTCGTCGCCGGGAGTCAGGGTCAGGGGGGTGTGGGGGGATGGGCTCAGACGCTGGATCGCACCCCGGACGCTCGTGACGACGATCGCCGGCTCGTTCTGTTCCAGCGCGTGCCTCGCCTCCGACCGATGCGCCATCGTGCCGATGTTCGGTGACACGTGCTCAAACGGAAGCGTCTCCCAGGCGGGGGCGAGCAATACGTTGTCGAGGAACAAGGAAAGGTCATCGACCAGCTCCTCAGCATCTCGCTCGCCGGGCACGACCACGAGCAAGGAGGTCTCGACCTGGTCGGCGAGACCGGCGAGGGCGAAGGCGCGCCCGCCCGTCGGCACGGACCAGGTGCCGTGAAGATCGGGCAGAGGGGCGGACCGCCAACCAGACAGGAGTGGCTCGAGGGGGGCAACCATCGGGGGGCCGATGGTACCTGTGGTTCAGACCAGCAATCCTTGCTCGCGGAACCAATCCACGGTGCGGGTAATCGTGGTCTCCAGCGGGGTGTAGAAAAGGCCCAGTTCCCGGGTGGCCCGGCTTCCGTCGTAGGCATGACCCGCCCGCAACACCCTGACCATCTCACGACAGATGGGTGGGCGCTGTCCCGTCACCCGCGCCCCGAGCTCGATTGGGGCTGCGCCTGCCGACGCGACCCAGCCGGGAAGAAATCTGGGGGCCAAATCCCCGCCGGTGACCTCGTTGAAGAGTCCGACCAGCTTGGAGATGGGCGAGCTAGACCCGTTGAGGATGTAGCGATGACCGGCAACTCCGTGTTCGGCGGCGAGGAGGTGGCCGCGAGCGCAGTCGTCGATGTCGACGATCGACACCGTGGTCTCCACTAGGAAGGGGAGGCTCCCATTGACCAGGTCGAGAATCAGCTTGCCGGTCCCGGTTACCCGACCCGGACCCTGCACCGACGAGGGGTTCACCGCCACCACATCGAGATCGCCTGCTTCCTCGAACAGGAGCTTCTCGGAGAGGTGCTTCGACCTCTCATACCTCGACAGATAGCTTCCCCGATGACGGCTGTCTTCTGTGCCGAGAGTCCCATGGGCCTCACCGACGGCAGCAGCCGAGGACGTGTGGATCATCCGCGTCACCCCGCCGGTGCGGCACGCCTCCATCACGTTGGTTGTGCCCTGGATGTTGACCAGGTCCATGAGGTCGGGGTCCGGGGAGCACATCTGGTTGATTCCGGCGACATGGAAGACCCAGTCCTTTCCCTCGGCGAAAGGGCGAAGGGTGGGAGGATCGAGCACATCACCTTCGATCGGCGTCACCCCGAGATCCGTCAGTTCGGTGGCGGACGCCGGCGTTCGGGCCAGCGCGCTGACCTCGTGCCCTTCCTCGACCAGATGTTGGACCAAGGCGCGGCCCACCACACCGCTACCCCCGGTTACGCCGACCTTCACGTGCGGGTTGGAGTCGGTTCCGAGCGAACCGTGTGCCAGAAGGCCGAGATATATCCCCAGGCCGATCCCACCGTGGCGATGACCGCGATCAGCATCGCCCACTGGTCGAGGTACCAGGGGCCCCAGCGATCGGCGAGTCTGAAGAAGGCGAGGAAGATGGCGACGAACTGGGTGATGAATTTGATCTTCCCCCAGGTCGAGGGGCGGATGAGACCTCCCTGTGTCGCCACTACTCCACGCAGCGCCATCACCAGGAACTCGCGGAAGATGATGATCGATGCGGGCCAGATCGAGACCCGATCGATCGAGACCAGAGCGAGGAGGGTCCCCGTGATGAGGATCTTGTCGGCGGTGGTGTCGAGAAAGGCTCCGAGCAGAGTGCCGCCGCTGGTCTTTCGGGCGAGGTAGCCGTCGAGGAAATCGGTGAAGGCGGCGACCGCGAAGAGAGTGGCTGCGATCACGAGGGCGTTGTCGATCCGGTCCGACCGCGTGAACGCCATGATGAACGGCACGAGAAGGATCCGTGAGAGCGCCAGGATGTCAGGCGTTGAGATCGGTGTCCTCCTCGACTACCGATCCGATCTTATCGACGGCTCCGGTTCAGAGAGGAAGGCCATGAGTGCCTCGACGGTCTCGTCCGGAGCCTCCTCGGCGAGATAGTGCCCGCAGGGAAGTGCCCAGCCCCGGACATCGTCGGCCCACTCGCGCCAGACCTCGAGGACGTCGTACCAGTCGTCGATCGGGCCCCGGCCGGACCACAGCACGAGAAGCGGGCATTCGATCCTTCGGCCGACCGCCTTGTCGGCCATGTCGTGCTCGAAATCGATCGTTGCGCCGGCCCGATAATCCTCGCAGATCCCACGAATGGTCTCGGGGTCAGAGAAACAGTCGAGATAGTCCTCCAGCGCGCCATCGGCGAAGAAACTGGTGTCAGGTCCTCTGGTGGTATGCCACCGCCAGTACCAGTCGGGGTCCGACCCGATCAGCGTCTCGGGCAATGGCGCCGGCTGGGCCAGGAAGAACCAGTGATAGTGGCTGAGCCCAAATTCCCGGCCACCGCGGGTGAACATCTCTCCCGTGGGGATGATGTCGAGGACAGCGAGCTTGTCGACCACCTCGGGATGATCCAGGGTCATCCGGTAGCCCACTCTCGCCCCTCGATCGTGCCCGGCGACCGAGAACCTGGTGTGCCCCAGCTTCGTCATGAGCTCGATCTGATCGCGACCCATGGTCCGCTTCGAGTAGGGGCTGTGGGCCGGCGTGGAAGGGGGCTTGGACGTCATGCCATAGCCACGGAGGTCGGGGGCGACGATGGTGAATCGCTCGGCCAGGGCAGGGGCGACCCGATGCCACATGACGTGAGTCTGCGGGTTGCCGTGAAGCAAGAGCAGAGGCGGCCCGGCCCCACCAATCCGCACCCGGACCTCGATCTCACCCACATCCAACATCTCCAGATCGAATCCATCGAACATGCTCAGACCCACCCCAGGGATCGCTCCACCGCCTGCTGCCAACGCCCGTGGAGACGAGCGCGCTCCTCGTCACTCATCGCCGGGGACCAGCGGGCGTCCTCCGCCCAAAGGCTGCGGATCTCGTCGAGACTCGACCAATACCCGACGGCGAGCCCGGCTCCATAGGCGGCGCCGAGAGCGGTTGTCTCGGCCACCTTCGGCCGGATCACGTCCACTCCGAGGACGTCGGCCTGGAACTGCATGAGCAAGCCGTTCGCCGTCATTCCACCGTCGACTCGAAGCTCCAATAGATCGACGTCTGAGTCGGCCACCATCGCATCCAGGACGTCCCGGGTCTGGAAGGCCGTCGATTCGAGGGCGGCCCGCGCGATATGCCCCCGTTCGGCGAAACGGGTCAGGCCGACGACGACACCCCGGGCATCCGGCCGCCAATGAGGGGCGAAGAGACCGGAGAACGCCGGGACGAAATAGACATCGCCATTGTCCTCGACTGACATGGCCATGGTCTCGACCTCCGAGGCGTTGTCGAAGAGCCGCAGGTTGTCCCGAAGCCACTGCACCAACGATCCGGTGACCGCCACGGAGCCTTCCAGGGCGAACACGGGGCGCTGATCGGCGATCCGGTAGGCGACAGTCGTCAGAAGCCCCGCCTCGGAGCTGACCGGGCTCTCCCCGGTGTTGAGCAACATGAAATTCCCTGTCCCATAGGTGTTTTTTGCCTCGCCGGGGGCGAAACATGCTTGGCCAAAGAGCGCGGCCTGTTGATCGCCCAGGATCGCGGCGAGCCGGACTCCGCTCAGTGGGCCGACACACTTGAGGTCGATCCCGATCGAAGGGACTATCTCGGGGAGGATCGCACTCGGCACGCCGATCTCGATGCTCAAGTCGGCGTCCCAGGTCGTCGTCGCCAGGTCCATCAGGAGCGTGCGCGACGCATTGGTGACGTCGGTGACATGACGCCCTCCGTCCGGGCCACCGGTGAGATTCCACGCGATCCAGGAGTCGATGGTCCCGAAGGCGAGCTCCCCGCGTTCGGCTGCCTCTCGCAAATCGAGGTGATCGAGCAGATGTCGCGCCTTGGGGCCGGAGAAGTAGGTGGCCAGGGGAAGACCAGTCCTCGCTCTGAATCGGTCGGGTCCCTCATCGCCGGCGAGCTCGTTGCACAGCTCGGCTGTGCGAGTGTCCTGCCAGACGATGGCGTTGTGAACGGGCTCGCCGGTTCTCCGGTCCCATATCACCGTCGTCTCCCGTTGGTTGGTGAGACCCACTGCCGCCAGGTCAGATGCCCTCAGGCCGGCCCGGGAGAGAGCGCCCTCGATCACCGACGTCGTCTTCGACCAGATCTCAACCGGGTCGTGCTCCACCCATCCGGGCTGGGGGAACATCTGGCGATGCTCTCGCTGATCGAGCGAGACGACGGTTCCGTCGTGGTCGAAGATCATGAAACGGGTCGATGTGGTCCCCTGGTCGAGGGCGCCGATGAGATCGGGCAAGACGATCTCCTATCCGTCGAAGGCGGCCCGGCGATCGTCCATCGACAGCCCGCTTCCTATGTAGGTCGAGGTGCCGTCCGACAGCAGCTCACGGGCCGCGGCGGCCATCGCCCCGTACGCAGCAAATGCCAGGGCTCCGCCGGTCGACACGCGGCGGACACCAACGTCACCTAGCTCGGCGACACTTGGCCCGTCGACGCGGGCCAGCACATTGACCGGAGCCGCAGTCTCGGTGACGACCGTTCCGATCTGGGCGATGTCGGCGAGCCACGGCGCATAGACCACATCGGCTCCCGCCTGCCGATAGGCGGTCAAGCGGGCGATGGTGTCTTCGAGATCATCGACCCCATAGAGGTGATTCTCGGCACGAGCGGTGAGCACCATCCCGGCCGACCTGGTCACCTCCGCCGCGGCGGCCACGCGCTCCACTGCGACGTCAACTGGGTCGATGCCGGAGTCAGGGTCGTAGTCCTCGATCGACACCCCGGCCGCGCCGGTGGCAGCGATTCGCTCCACGGCGACTGCTACACCGGCTGCATCATCGGCGAAGCATCGCTCGGCGTCCACGCTGATCGGCACGTCGACCGCATCCACCAGCGCGCCGACGTGAGCCAGCAGTTCCTCGAGAGTGACCCGCTGATCCATCCGCCCCAACGAGGCTGCATGCCCGGAGCTGGTGGTCGCGATCGCCTCGAAGCCGAGCGAGGCCAGGATCCGCGCAGATCCGACGTCCCAGGCATTGGGCATCACGAAGCAGCCGGTCTGATGCCTCTGTGCGAATCGGGCGTGGATCTTGGACGCCGACATCGGGGGAGGCTAACGAGGCTCCCGCCCCCTATGAGCAGCCATCTCCTGGGCCCGGGCCGGGTCGGCTGGCCAGAGCTCGACGATGTCGGCGGCATCGTCGATCATGAGCTCGACTTCTGATCGCTCCGCTTTGGTGAAGCGGCGCAGCACGAAATCGGCAGGGTCCATCTGCCCCGGTGGGCGGCCGACGCCGAGCTTGAGACGGTTGAAGTCCTTGGTGCCGAGGGCCGACTCGATGGAGCGGACCCCGTTGTTGCCACCGCTACCACCACCCACCTGGAGCCGAAGACGCCCGAAGGCGAGGTCGATGTCGTCGTGGATGACCAGGACATCGGACGCTGACAGATCGAAATAGTCGAGCAAGGTGCGCACGGCACGACCCGATTCGTTCATGTATGTCATCGGAACGGCGTATAGAACCCGGCCCTCACCTACGCCCACTTGGGTCACCTGGGCCTGCACCCGGGAGGGCCCCCGCCCTAAGTTCTCGCCGGCCCTCTCCAGCACGCGTGCGAGTACTTCATATCCCGAATTGTGACGGGTGCCCTCGTAGTCCGACCCTGGGTTGCGGAGCCCGATGACGGCCCGTGCCGGGCTACTCGCCTGACTCGCCCCCGGCTTCGTCCGCAGCAGATTCCTCAGCCTGGCCATCGGGCTCCTCACCTTCGGTGTCCTCCGCCCCTTCGATCTCCTCGCCCTCGACCTCTTCGGGCTCCTCTTCGATCTCGGCGGCCGGGGCGGTGACGCTCATCAGCACCGTCTCGGGATCCTCGGTGTAGATCACGCCTTCCAGCTCGGGAAGGTCGGCAATACGCAAGGCGTCTCCCATGTTCACCCCGGAGATGTCGAGCTCGATGCCCGCCGGGATCGCGGTCGCCAGCGTCTCGACGACGACGTGGGTCTTGCTCGGCGATAGCACGCCACCCTCGATCACTCCGATCGGCGTCCCCAGGAAATGGATGACGACCTCGGCGTGGACGGTCTCGTCCAGTGAGACGGTCACAAAGTCGATATGGCGGTACTCGTTGCGGAAAGGGTGCCGCTCGATGACCCGGGCCATGGTCAGAACCAGGTCCTGGCCCTCGATCTCGAGATTGATCAGAGCGTTGGCGCCTGCCTCGGTGTGCAGAGCCAGGTGGAGGTCGTGGGCGTCGACGGCGACATTGATCGGGTCTGTGGCCTTGCCGTAGACGATGCCCGGCACGCGCCCCGTCCGACGGAGACGACGCGACTCGCGCGAGCCGGTGGGCCGGCCCGTCTCGGCGCGCAGAGTGATTTGCGAAGACATCTCTAAAGGCTCCTCGATGAGGTGGGTGAGGGCCTAATTATGGCCCGGTTACGTGGCTTGTGCCAGACGAGACAGTCTCGATCCATGCCTTTGAGCCATTGACGAGACGGTCCAGCATTGCCTCCTCGGTCCACCCGCCTCCGCGGAAAGAATGGCTCGCCCCTTCGAGCAGCTCCACGCTGGCATTGGGCAGGGACCTGATGTGACGCTCGAAGAGCTCGATCCGGCTCAAGGCATCCCGCGTCCCCTGGAAGAAGAGCAACGGGACGTGCACATCCTGAAAATGGGCCACGCGCAGCCGATCTTCCCGGCCCGCGGGGTGAAGCGGATATGCATAGAGGATCACCCCATCGGCCGGAAATCCCTCTGCCACGAGATATGTCGCCATCCGACCGCCCATCGATCTCCCGGCCAGGAATAGATGATCGACGCGTGCGCCGAGGAATTCGGCAGCAGCGCGATGAGCCTCGACCAACCTCTCGGCGCGGTCGGGGCTCTTGGAGCCCCTCTCGGTGTAGGGATAGTTGAAGGTCATCACTGTGTAACCGACCCCGGCCAGTCCGTCCCGAAGGGAGGTCATGAATGGGTGGTCCTGGTTCGTGCCCGCCCCATGGGCCAAGAGCACACCCAATGCGCCTGAGCCGGTGAGACGCCCCGAGACCTGGCCTCCGGGCCAGGTGACCGTGGTGGTGGTGGCCATGGGCCAAATGTAGGACAGGTACCGTGGTTCGATGGAGGCGATGGTCCACGAGACGCCCGAGGAGGTGGCCGAGGCAGCTGCCAAGAGGGTGGCGGACCTTCTCGCTGTGTCGGACGGTCGATTCTCCTTCGGCCTGGCCGGCGGCTCGACCCCGGAGGCCACCTACAAGGAATTGAGGGGCCGGGCCTCGGGCTGGGACAGGGTCGACGCTTGGCTTTCTGACGAAAGATGGGTGCCCCCCGACCACGAGCGGTCGAACGGGAGGATGGCGTCGAACGTCCTCCTCGATCACGTCGACGCGGTATTTCACCGCCCGAAGTGGAACGAGCTGATCGAGCCCGAGGACTCCGCCGCCCACTACGAGGCGCGGCTCAGGTCGATCCACGGCGGCGGCCGGCCCGACGTCGTCCTGCTCGGAGTTGGCGAGGACGGGCACACGGCCTCCCTGTTCCCCGGCACTGATGCGCTCAACGAGCCGAGACGCTGGTTCGTGGCAAGTTACGTGCCCGCTCTCGACGAGCAGAGGCTCACCGCCACCTTCAAGCTCCTCTGGCAGGCGCGGCTGCTCATGGTCCTGGCGGTCGGCGTCGTGAAGGCGCCGGCGGTGCGAGCGAGTTTCGAAGGGACGACGCCGGCCGGACGGCTGGGCGACGGGGAAGCCGAGGTCGAGTGGTACCTGGATCGAGACGCAGCGTCGCTGATCGGCTGACCTGGCTCACCCTGATGGTGCTGGTCGTCTCGGCCTGTGCCTCGGAGTCAGAGCCGGACACGACTGGACCAACACCGGCGGAGGTCACCAACACGACCGTCCCGTCTTCGGACACAGCCATGTCGTTCGGCACGACAACCACGCAACGATCGAATGCGAGCCTGAGCATCCATGTGCCCGAGGGGGAGGGACCGTTTCCCGCTGTGGTCCTGGTCCACGGCGGCGGCTGGGTGGGCGGGTCGCCAGAGCTCATGACCGACCTGGCGAGATTCCTGACTGATGCGGGATTCTTGACCGTCAACACCGCGTACGCCCTGGCCAACGGCGAGCCGGGGTTCCCGGTGGCTGTCGACGATGTCGCCTGCGCCGTGCGAAATGCCGCCCATCATCCCGACAGCGATGGCAGCGTCACCGTGGTGGGGCACTCGGCTGGGGCACATCTGGCCGCACTCGCCGCTCTTGACGTCGGTGTGTACGGCAAGGGGTGTGCGGTAACCGACCCAACGATCCCGGACCGGTTGGTCGGCCTCGCAGGCCCCTACGACGTGGCCCGGGTCGGGCCGTTAATCGTGCCCTTCTTCGGCGTCCCACCGAACGAGGATCCGGAGTTGTGGCAGGCGGGGAATCCACTCAATCAGGCGGCGAACAACCCCGACCTGTCCAGTCTGCTCATGCACGGCGAAGAGGACGGTTTGATCGATCTCAGCTTTGCCACCGACTTCGCCGAAGCACTGAACGCGGCCGGGTCCGAGGCCTTGGTCGAGGTCGTCGAAGGAGCCCGCCACAACGAAATGCACGACCCTGACATCGTCGGGGACCTGATCGTGGCCTGGCTGGAGCGCGGTTAGACGGGCCTCTCACCCGGCCAAAGGACCCAGGCGCTTTCGTGACGTTTCATCCCGATCTTGGGGTAGTAGTCGACCGCGGCCGGGGCGGCGAGGAGGATCACTGAGGCGTCGGGTGTCGCCTCTCGGGTGAGACGGACCAGCTCCTTGCCGATCCCCTGCCCCTGGTATTCGGCGCGAACCGCGAGATCGGAGAGATACGTGCAGTACACCCAGTCGGTGACACAGCGCGAGATCCCGACCATCAGGTCGTCGTCCCAGGCAGTGATCACCAGATCTGCGTCCTTCAGCATCCGGGCCATGCGCTCCCGCTCCCCGACGGGGCGTCGCTCGCCGAGGGTTGAGTCGACGTAGAGCTCG
The DNA here is from genome assembly GCA_963734115.1 of uncultured Acidobacteriota bacterium. GTDB lineage: Bacteria > Actinomycetota > Acidimicrobiia > Spongiisociales > ZC4RG35 > JARDZU01. Next base: position 35,585 of record CAVTFV010000008.1, on the reverse strand, counting down.
ATCATCTCGTCCAGGTCGATGTCATTTCCGGTGCGATAGGTGATCATCGGCGCTGATCGTAGGGTGCCCGAGGAACCCTCACTCAGCTCCGGGTGATGTCCCTCGCTGCAACGCGGGGGCCGAAGCTGGGCTCGTGACCGAGGGTGTGCAGGAGCCGGGTCACCCGTCCCCGGTGCGGGCGGAATGGCTCGAGCAGCTCCAGCATCTCCTCATCTGTGCCACGTGGCCTTCCAGTCAGGTGATAGACCACGATGTGCTTGAGGTGAAAGTCGCCTACGTCGACCTGATCGGCGTCGCCATGGGAAATCGAAAGTGTTTTGGACACCGTCCACAGACCTACTCCCTGGATCGAGACCAGCTGAGCCGCGGCGTCTGCGGGAGTCGCGTCTCTCGCTTTGTCGATGCGGACCACCGAGGCCGCAACCCGTCTGAGCAGATCAGCCCGTCGCTTCTCCAGGTGCAGCCCGTGATAGACCCAGTACGGGGCTCGTGCCATCTGCTCCGGATCGGGCGGCAGACGGAGCTCTCGCGGCCCCGGCGCCGGGTCACCGAAATGGCGCCGCAGACCCCGGAGCGCGGCTGTCGCCTGTTCACCTGTCACCTTCTGGCCGCAGATCGCGCGGACCAGGGCATCGAACACAAGATCAGTCCTCCCGAAACGCCAACCTGGGTGAAGTCGATGAAGCTCCCCTACCACCGCGTCGATCGGTCTCGAACTCCGTCGGGTCGTCAGCGAGTCCGGCAATGCCGCCGAGACGGTCGAGCAGCCATGGCCCGCCGGTCCCCCAGGCATCACCAAGGAGCTCGTCCTTGGTTCGTCTGATACGAAGCGAGCCCGGACCAAGCGGGGTGCGCGCTGTCAGCCACCAGCCGTCATCCGCGAACCACCCATGCAAAGGACGAAGGGTGGCTTTCAGATCGAGGGGGCCGTCGATCGGGATCGAGTAACTGATCTGATCCACGGGTCCATCATTTCACCATCGATCGCGGTGGACAACCTCATCGAACGGTCGGCGGGCCGGATTCTTGATCGGCTTGAGCGGCCGGTCACCTGGATAACCGAGCCCGAGCATCCAGGTGAGGCGCCGGTCGGCGGGGAGACCGAGGATCTCGGATGCAAGCTCGTAGTCGTGGACCGAGGCGGTCCTGCTCCCGATCCCGAGATCGGCGGCTGCAATCATCATCGACATCGCCGCCTGTCCCAGGTCGTAATTGATCACGGCGGTGAGGCGCAGGTCGTCACTGAACGGGGCAACCAGGCCCACAGCAGCGGCGGCGTTGGCGATGTGGCCGGCGCCTTGCCAGACATGAGAGATCTTCTCCAACTGGGCACGATCCCGCATCAGGATGAAATCCCATCGCTGGTTGTTGCTTCCGGACGGGGCGCGGCGACCTGCTTCGAGGATCCGCTCCAGGTCCGATTCTGCGAGCGGCGCGTCGTCGTACTCCTTGGTGGCGCGACGCGCCGTGATGGCATCCCATGTCTCCATGAGCGCAACCTAGCAACCCGTTTTCGCGCATCGACATCGGGTTAATCGCCGAGAACGGTCCGCGAGAACGGGTTGAGTTCAGACGGGGACCACCTCGACGGGGATCCCGTTGAGGATGGCGTTGCCGGAGGCTGGGTCCATGGCGCCGGTGGAGAGGCGGTTGGTGTTGACCCCTGGTCGTTCGGCGGCGACCGAGAGGGTCGAGCCCTCGAGGTCGTGACCCCATCCGTGGGGCAGGCTGACCACGCCGGGCATGATCGAGTCGGTGATCTCGACCGGGACAGTGAGGGTCCCTGCTGTGGAAGAGACCTTGACGCGGGCGTCTCCGCTCAGACCAAGCCGCTGCGCATCCTCGTCGCTGATCTGAAGGGTGCACCGCTCTTTCCCCTTGACCAGGACGTCGATGTTGTGCATCCACGAGTTATTGGACCTGATGTGCCTGCGTCCGATGAGGAGGAAGCCGCCGTTGGGCGAACGGCCGGCCGAGCCGAGGAGTCTCGGCACGTCCGCCAACAGATACTCGGGTGCCAGCTCGACCTTCCCCGATGGGGTGCAGAGGTCTCCGGGCAGACGGGAGTGGAGCGGGCCGAGGTCGATCCCATGCGGCGCCGCTATCAGCCGGTCCAAGGTCAACCCTTCGGGATCGGCCCCATACCCATCGCCATAGGGGCCGGTGCGGACGAGGAAGTCGAGCATTCGCTCCGGGCCCCTGAGAAGATCATCGCCGTCCCCGGTGGTCGCCGAGAAGATCTCTTCGGGATCGCGCCCGTGGATCGACGACTGGGGATTGCCGACCGTCGAGCCAACCATCATCGCGAAGACGCCGTCATCCAACGCGTCCAAGTCGGCGTCGCTCCCCTGTCCGGAAACCGTCGCCCCGAGCCGGAGGAGCACCTGCCACTCGTCGGGAGTGTCTTCGGGCAGCGGGAACAGCGGCGGCGAGTAATTGGCCACATTGCGCACGGAGAGCTGGTTGAAGGCGAAGTCGTAATGGGGCCGCCGAAGCGGGGAGGCGCCGGGAAGGATGACGTCGGCGTGCCGCGTCGTCTCGTTGAGGTAGATGTCCACCGACACCATGAATTCCAGGCCGGCGAGGGCGGCATCGAGACGATCGCTGGAGGGCGTGGAAAGAATCGGGTTGCCGGCGATGGTGACAAAGGCTCGAATCTGCCCGGGACCCGGCTCCAGGATCTCGTCGGCCAATGTCGACACCGGGAGCTCCCCCCTGACCTCGGGGAGCCCTTTCACCCGGCTCTGCCACCTCCCCACCTGGAAGCCCCTCGGCGTCCTTGGCTGCTCATGGGCGGCATGGGAGAACATGGCCCCGCCGGGCCGGTCCAGGTTCCCGGTCAAGGTGTTGAGCACGTCGACCATCCAGGACGCCATGGTCCCGAACTCGGCGGTGTGAGTCCCGATCCGGCCGTACACGGCCGCGAATTCGGCGGAGGCGAGCTCCCGAGCGAGCCTCCGCATTCGTCCGGCTTCCACACCGGTCGCCTCGGCGACACTCTCAGGGGTGAAGGGCTCGACTGCCGCCGCCATTTCATGGATGCCGGCGACGTGACCATCCAGGTCACCCGGATCGACCAGACCCTCCTCGAACAGGACACTGGCAAGCGCGAAGAGGAACAATGCATCCGCCCCGGGAAGGATGAAGACGTGCTCGTCGGCGGCATCAGCGGTTCTCGTACGCCTCGGGTCGACAACGACGACCTTGCCCCCGCGCTCCCGGATCGCCTGCAGACGACCGGGCCAGTCGGGCGCCGTGGCCAGGCTCCCGTTCGACTCGTACGGGTTGGCGCCGAGCATGAGGAGATAGGAGGTGCGGTCGATGTCCGGGACCGGGATGAGATCGGGGTGTCCGAACATGAGACCGGACGAGACATGTTTCGGCATCTGGTCGACGGTGGCTGCGGTGAAGATGCTCTTGGTCCCGAGCATCTTGAGAAGAGCCCTCGGGTAGAGGACGCCGGACATCGAGTGGACATTGGGATTCCCCAGATAGACCCCGACGGAGCTGTTCCCATGCTCGGCGATGATGGGCAACAGACGCGACTCGATCAGGGCGAATGCCTCGTCCCACGTCGCCGGGACATGAACGCCGTCTCGTTTGATCAGCGGGACGCGCACCCGGTCCGGGTCCTCGTCGAGCTTGCCCAGCGTCGAGCCCTTGGGGCAGATGAACCCATGGCTGAACACGTCCTCGCGGTCTCCCCGAATCCTGATGACCCTCTCGTCTTGGTGCGTGACTTCGAGACCGCAGGTCGCCTCACAGAGTGGACAAGTCCTGTAGTCGATCGAGGTGGTCATGTCGCGGCGACCATCACCTCGTCGGCGCGGTCACGAACGACAGGAAGAGGGGGCTCGATGCGGACATCCCGTCGGGTGAGTCTCTCGCCGCAATGGGCGCAATGGGTTACCGCTTGCGCCTCGTTGCCACAACTGACATGGACGACTCTCTGCCGCTCACTCCCTGCCGGTGGCTTCCAGCGCTCGCCGTAACTCCACAGAGTCATGAGCACATCGAAGAGGTCCTTGCCCTGTTCGGTGAGCCGGTACTCGTGCCGGGGAGGACGGTCCTGATAGAGCTGGGTATCCAGCATCCCGTTGGCGACCAGACGCTCGAGTCGGTCGGCGAGAACGTTGCGTGCGATGCCGAGGTCGTTGACGAACTCGTCGAACCGCCGCACTCCGAGGAACGCGTCGCGCAGGATGAGGATCGTCCACGAGTCGTTGACCATCTCGACGGTGTTGGCCACGGCGCACTCGAGATGCTGAAGAGACTTTCGAGACATGAGGTCAGGCTAGCGAGTTTCGAGTTGCAATGCACTACCGACCTGGGTACGGTTGTCAGTAGCTATTCGAAACTCACCGAGGGCAAGGAGGCGTGAATTGAGATTTTTCCAGAGCCTGCGGAGGAAGCGGCGGCAGCCCAACCCACCGTTCTATCTTCTCGAGTTGGATCTCCCCTTCGAGGACGTGATGGCCGACCTGACTTACCCCTCCCCCAAGCTGATCTGATCGGCCCCGGCCACCTCGTCGAGAAACCAGTCGAGCATCCGCTCCAGCCCCGGCTGTGACTCGACCTCCCGATAACGGCTCTCCTCGATGAGCTCGTCGGGGTCACGACCCGCCGCGATCAACTCCTGGGCACCCCCCTCCTCCCGACACCACGAGGCGAGAAGATCGCCAGACATCTCCGGATGAAACTGGACGGCGAGGGCCCGACCTGTGCGAAAGGACTGGACCCCGGACTCATTCCGTGCCAGCTCGACGGCACCTTCGGGCACCGTGAACTCATCGTGGTGGAACTGGAACCACGGACCCTCGGCAATCTGCTCTGTAGCCGAGCCGACCTCAGTCCATCCGTACTCCGGTCTGATGGCGTGGCTGACCTTCCCGCCGAGGGCAGCAGACATCGCCTGGGCCCCGAAACAGATACCCAGCATGGGAACGCGGGCACCGATGCGGCTCCGGATGAAGTCAAGCTCGGGAGCGAGCCATCCCTGGACCCGATCCTCGTAGACCGACCATGGAGAGCCCATCAGGACCACGAGGTCATATCGGTCGTCGGGAAACGTGGCGGTCACCGCCGGGTCCCCGATGTCCTCGACCACTACGAATGGAATGAGCGTGGCGCCACGCTTCTCCAGATGGGCGCCCACCCGCTCCGGTGTGGACAGAGGATCGTGTTCGACGACGAGAGTGCGCACGGGGGTGCAGGGTAACGACCCCCACAAACAGGTCTGTCGCACCCAGACGTCCCTTGATACTGTGTTTGGGCGAGTGACCGACCTCCCCTATTCCCGCGTCCGCTTCCTATGGCCTGACCATCTGGGCCTGGCCCGTGGCAAATACCTCTCGGCGGCCCGCGCCTCCGAAGGCTCGAACCATTGCGTGGCGTTGTTCTCGCTCCAGTTGAACAGGGAGATGATCGCGTTTCCGGGAGCGCATCACGAGAGCTTCCCCGATGTCGAGGCGCGATTCGATATCGAAGCGATCCGGCCTGGCTGGGAGAAGGACACCGGTGTCGTGGTGGCCTCCATCAGCAAAGACGGTGTGCCGATCGAGCTCGCCCCTCGATCGATCCTGGAGCGCGTCATCGGCGAATGGAGGTCCGCCGGCTACAACCCGATGGTCGGGCTCGAGCTCGAGGCGTTTCTCTTCGAACCGGACGGGGATCGGGGCTGGAACCCGATTCACACCCCGGGGTCATACGTGTACGGGACCGGGACCGCGGTCGACCCGAGCGGGACGATCGAAGAGATCATGCAGACCGCTCACGCAATGGGCATCGAGTTGGAATCGGTCAATTCCGAGTACGACGACGGCCAATTCGAGCTCACCCTCCGATATGGAGAGGCGTTGAAGTCGGTCGATGACGCCTTCCTGTTCAAAGTGATGGCCCGAGACGTGGCGGCCAAGCGGGGGTACATGCTCGCATTCATGGGCAAACCGATCACGGATCGAGGCGGGAGCGGGATCCACGTCAATTTCTCCCTCCTCGACGACGACGGGGACAACGCCCTCGCCGACCCATCGGCGCCGGACGGACTCAGCCCTCTGGCCCGCCAATGCATCGCCGGCATAGTCCGCGACCACGTCTCGATGTCTGGCCTGGTTGCCCCAACCGTCAACGCCTACAAACGGCTGCGACCCGGATCACTGAATGGCTTCTATGCCAACTGGGGCTATGACCATCGCGGAGTGGCCCTGCGGGTCCCACCAGCTCGTGGCCAAGCGCACGAGGCTCGAGCACAGACTCGCCGACGGCGCAGCCGGTGTCCACCTCGCCACGGCCGCCACGCTGGTAGCGGCGCTACGCGGGGTGACCAAGGGATTGGAGTGTCCTCCGGCTGAGACCCAGGACTGCATCTCGGGCGCCGATGCGGACGTGACCGTCCCCCCGGATCTGGGAGCGGCGCTCGACGCTCTGGAGGATGACAAGGACTTCGTCGAGGCCTTCTCGCCCGCCTATGTCGAGGGCTTTCTCGCCGTGAAGCGGGCGGAATGGCAAAGGTTCAGACAGCACACGACCGACTGGGAGATCGCCGAATACCTCGAGTACTACTGAGGTAAACGGTGGTCGCGGAAGGTCAAGAAGCGGGACGGACCGGGCGGGGTGGGGCTATTGCTCGCCGAGGGAGGCGGGAGCTGTTTCCAGGTCCGTCCCACATTCTTGACTTTCCAAGGCGCCGGTCATACCCGGCGTCGCCAGATCTCAAACAACTTTCTCCCCAGGCTCGGGTAGCTCGAATCGATATCCCATCCCGGGCTCGGTTATGAAGTAACGCGGGTTCCCCGGCTGGGGCTCCAGCTTCCGACGCACCTGCGCCATGAAGACCCGCAGATAGTTGGTCTCCTCCCCGTATTGCGGCCCCCACACGTCGTGCAGCAATTGGGTCTGACTGACCAGTTTCCCGTGATTTCGCACCAGCACCTCGACAATGCCCCATTCGGTGGGTGTGAGCCGCACCTCGGTGTCGTCGGCACCGAGCACGCGCTTCGCCGACAGATCGATGGTGAAGTCCGGAGTGGTGATGATTGGGGCATCCGAGTCGTCGGGCGCCGCCCGTCGCAAGGCCGCCCGCAGACGGGCGAGGAGCTCCCCCATGCCGAATGGCTTGGTCACATAGTCGTCGGCGCCGGCGTCGAGGGCCAGGATCTTGTCCCGCTCCGCCTCCCGAACCGTGAGCACGATGATCGGGACGTCAGACCAGCCGCGCAGACCCCGGATCACATCGACGCCGTCGATCCCGGGGAGCCCGAGATCGAGGATCACCGCATCGGGTCTGATTGGCAGCCGCTTTCTGCAAAGCCTCTTCGCCGCTCTGAGCCGTCTCTATTTGGTAGCGGAGCGCCTTCAGATTGATGGCCAGGGCGCGCAGGATCTGCGGCTCGTCATCGACCAACAGTATCCGGGCTTCGCTAGACATGAGCCTCCGTGATCAGCGGGCCGGGGATATCGATGGGGCCGGCGATCTTGAACCCGATGACCATCGTGGTGCCGCCCCCCGGTGTGTCCTCGATGATCAACTCGTTGCCCATCGCCTCGAGCAGGCCCTGGGACACTGCCAACCCGAGCCCGACGCCCTCACTCCTCGGCGAGTCGCCGAGCCGTTGGAACGGCTGGAAGACCGCGTCGCGTGAGTCGAGAGGGATGCCAGGCCCTCGATCCGTGATTCGGAGATCGATGCGGCGGGCAATCTCACCTGCGCTCACTCTCACCGATTCGGTGCTCGGAGACCAGATCAACGCGTTCTCGATCAGGTTGGCCACGGCTCTCTCCAGCAAGGCAGGATCGGTCTGGACCTCAGGCAGCGATCTCCGGGATGTCGACGATGACCCTCTCCCTACCCGCCCCTAGCCCGCCGAGAGCGGCCGCTACCACTTCCTCCAAGCCGACGGGCCTGAAGAACACATGGACCGCCCCGACCTGGACCCTGCTGGCGTCGAGGAGCCGTCCTACCAACCGGTCCAGCCGCTCGGTCTCCTCGAGGATTGCCCGAAGGAACGCCGAAGTCTGATCCGGGGTCCACTCGACACCGGTCTCGAGCAAGCTGGTCACGGAGGCCTTGATGGTGGCGAGGGGGGTCCTCAGATCGTGGGACACCGCCCCAAGGAGAGCGGTGCGAAGACGATCGGTCTCGGCCATCGCCTCAGCGGAGCCCGCTTCCCGTTCCAACTCCTCCCTCTCCAAGACCTGGACGATCTGGGCGGCGAAGGCTCGGAGTACGGCACGATCGTCGGTCGTCAGATGCCCATCGAGAATCACGAGGACCGCGCCCCCCGTCAGATCAATGATCTCGCTCCCCTTGTCGGGCCGGTCGAGGACAACATCGCCGTCCCAGGCGAGGGTCACCCATGAATCCCCGTCACGCCGCAGGACACTGGCCGCCTCCAGCCCGAAGGTCTCCCTGATTCGACGCACCAGGCCGCGCTCATCTGTGCCGAAGACCGGGTGCCCTCCGACCGCGGTGACAGCCAGTGCCTCGGCCTGGGCCCTGGCCCGCCGCGCCTCGGCGGTGCGGCGGCTGGAATGCCCGACGAGGAGCCCCACGACCAACGAGACGAAAAGGAAGGCGAATAGAGAGAAGAGGTTGTCGGCGCTGTTGATGGTCCAAGACCGGACCGGAGGCGTGAAGAACCAATTGGCTAGAAAGAACCCGGAGATGGCTGTGACCGCAGCGGGAAGAGCGCCGCCGAGGACACCTGCGCCCACCGCGGCGAGGAGATAGACCAGAAGGACGTTGTGGAGCGGGGCGTCGAACCATGTGAGGAGCGCCCAGGTGATCAGCGGCGGCCCCAGGATGGCGAAGGCCCAGGCGGAGAGTCGCCGCGCTGGGCTCAGGAGTTGGCGCGACTGTTGCCGGAACCGTCTCGGCCTGGCGCCCTCGTACGAGATGACATGGATGTCGATGTCGCCTGCCTTGCGCACCACCCGGGCCACTGGTGAGCCACCCATGAGCTCCTGAAGTCGGGAACGTCGCGTCGGCGCCGAGTACCAGCTGGGTGGCGTTCTCGCCCTTGGCGAAGGCGATGAGGGATGAGGCGACGTCGTCGCCAACAACTTCGTGATATCTCCCACCGAGGCTCTGCAGCAACTGGATCTGGGCGGCGAGTGCGAGGCTGGTGTCGTCCGTCAGGCCGTCAGTGGGCCGGACGAACACGCCGAGCAAGTCGGCGCGAGAGCGCATAGCGAGACGCGCCGCTCTCCTGACGATGTCATCTCCCCCGACGGCTCCTGCCATAGCGACGACGACGCGTTCCCTCGTCTCCCATTGGCTGTCGATGCCGTGGATGCTGCGGTACTTGGCCACGGCCTCGTCCACCCGTTCGGCGGTCCACGACAACGCCAACTCGCGCAGCGCCCCCAGGTTGCCGGGCCGGAAGTAGTTGCCGAGGGCGGCGTCGATCCGCTCCGCCGGGTAGATCTTGCCCGAGGCCATCCGCTCGCGTATGCCCTCCTGGGTCAGGTCGACGAGCTCGATCTCGCTGGCGCGGCGCACCACCTCGTCAGGGATCGTCTCCCGTTGCACGATGTCGGTTATCTCGAACACGACATCGTTGAGGGATTCGAGATGTTGGATGTTGAGGGTGCTCAAGACGTCGATACCGGCTTCGAGCAACGCATCAACGTCCTGCCAACGTTTCCCGTTTGGTGAGCCCGGGATGTTGGTGTGGGCCAGCTCGTCGACCAGGGCAACCTGGGGAGCCCGTCGCAGGACAGCGTCCAGGTCCATCTCCTCGAATGTCGACCCTCGATACTCCATCGGTCGTCGGGGGACGATCTCCAGGTTGCCGATCATGGCGATGGTGTCGGTGCGGGCGTGCGGTTCGACGTAGGCGATCACCACGTCCTTGCCCAGGGAGCGAAGACGATGTCCCTCTTCGAGCATGGCATAGGTCTTGCCCACACCAGGTGCAGCGCCCAGGAACACCCTCAGTTTGCCCGTGCTCACCTCTTCACGGTATCGCTGCGCAACCGTCGCAGCCGATGCCGGGCATCGGCGAGCTCGCTGGCAAGGATCCCGACGACGAGCACGGCGAGGGTGAGGATCACATCGGCGCGCGCCGCGATCTCGGTGTGAAAGCGGGGCTCGGTGTGGGCGAAGCCGAACCAGAGGGCTGCGGCGATCGCTGCCGCCGCCCCCATCTCCCTACCGCCATACCACGCAGTCAAGGCTGCGATCAGGGGAAGGGCGATGGCGATGACGGCCTGAGCCGTCTCGGCGGGGACGAAGGCCCAGGCAGCCGCCGTCCCGATGACGATTCCCAGCAGGGCGCGGCCTATGACGAGGAGCAACGCCGGGGCTTTCCGTGGTCGAAGGAACCTGCCTGCTGGTGCTCATTCGAATAGCCCCTGGAAGAGGAGAGCCAGACCGATGAGCCAGATCGCGACGACCAGAGCGAGACCCATGGTCGTCCCCAACGGGGCGGCCTCCCCTGGCGCCCGATTCATGCTCCGAATGAGAACCACCGCCATCGTGGTCGACGCCGACATCAACACGATGGCGCCGGCCAGAGGGATCAGGTCGATACGCAGTTGCATCGCTTCGATCTCCGGGTAGTTCTCATTTTCATATGTTCGCGTCCTACCCCAAAGCTACGACGGCAACCGGTCTATCGCTCCTCGACTAACGCGTTCCTAGCGGGCCCTCCCCCCTTCCCAACGCTGCACTAGCGGGGCGGGACACGGCTCGCGCGCCCGCTCTCTGCTGACTCCGCGCGGCCTCGCGCTAAGAGCCGGTCAAACCGGCCGGTTCACCCGATAGGAACCCGTCAAGACCGCTCCCAAAGCCCGGGAGCGGATGTACACCTGTGCCCATGGCTGATATCGCATTCATCGCCGCCGCCATCGCCTTCTTCGGGCTGTGTGTGGCCTATGTGCGCGGTCTGGACCGAATCGTCCGGGCCGCCGAGGAGGCCGAAGAGGAAGCCCAGGTGGAATCGCAGGAGGCGCTGACCTCATGAGCGTCGACAACATCGTCGGCCTGGTCATCGCGGTCCTGCTCGCCGGGTACCTCGTCGCCGCCCTCTTGTTCCCCGAGAAGTTCTGATGTCCGCCGCAAGCTGGCTACAGCTCGTCGTACTCATCGCGGTGGTACTCGTTACCGCAGTGCCGATCGGCCGATACATGGCACGGATATACGGCGATGTCGAGACGCTCGCCCGGTGATCGCTTCTTCCTCCCGATCGAACGGCTCATCTATCGGATGTGTCGCATCGACCCCACCCGGGAGCAGCGATGGACCGCCTACGCCTACTCGCTGCTCGGCTTCAGCATCGTCTCTTTCCTTGCCGTCTACGGACTGCAGCGTTTCCAGGCGTCGCTCCCGCTGAACCCGACGGATATGCCGGCCGTCGTCCCCCACCTCTCGTTCAACACTGCGGTCAGCTTCATGACCAACACCAACTGGCAGTCGTACGGCGGCGAGGCGACGATGAGTCATCTCACCCAGATGACCGGCCTCGCGGTCCAGAACTTCGTGTCCGCCGCGGCGGGCATGGCAACCGTGGCTGCCCTCATTCGAGGCATCTCACGGCGGAGGGCATCGACGATCGGCAACTTCTGGGTCGATCTCACCCGCTCCACGACCCGCATCCTCCTCCCCCTGTCTCTCCTGGTCGCGATCGTCCTGGTGAGTCAGGGAGTCATTCAGAACTTCGACGGTTTCACCGCGGCCCAGACGGTCGAGGCGGGAGCCGAACAGCTCATCCCCGGTGGCCCGGTAGCGAGCCAGATCGCCATCAAGCAGCTGGGCACCAATGGCGGCGGCTTCTTCAACGTCAACTCGGCTCATCCGTTCGAGAACTCGACCCAGCTGAACAACTTCGTCGAGATGTGGTCCATCCTGGTGATCCCGTTCGCCTTCGCCTTCACCTTTGGTCGACATGGTCGGGGATCGTCGCCAGGGTCGGGCCATCTTCGCCATCATGTTCATTGTCTGGCTCGGCACCTCGCTGCTGGCCATGGGCCTGGAGGCCGGCGGCAACCCGCGTCTGGATGCCCTCGGCGCCACGCAGGCGACCACCGCCGAACAGGCCGGCGGAAACGCCGAGGGCAAGGAGATCCGATTCGGCCCCGCCGCCTCCGGGCTCTGGGCAGCCTCCACCACCGGAACCTCCAATGGCTCGGTGAACTCCATGCACGACAGCTTCACCCCGTTGGGAGGTGCGGTCCCGCTCTCCCACATGATGCTCGGCGAGGTCAGCCCGGGCGGCGTCGGAGTGGGTCTCAGCGGCCTGCTGATCATGGCGATCCTCTCGGTGTTCATCGCCGGGCTGATGGTGGGGAGGACACCCGAGTACATGGGCAAGAAGATCCAGGCGGGCGAGATGAAGATGGTTGCGCTCTACATCCTGGCCATGCCCACCGCCGTCCTCGGCTTCGCCGCCGCCTCGATGTTCGTCGACTCGGTGCTGAACACGACCATCTGGAACCCGGGGCCACACGGGCTCTCCGAGATCCTCTATGCCTTCACGTCCGCCGGCAACAACAACGGATCGGCCTTCGCCGGGATCACGGCGGCCACGGACTGGATGGACACGACGCTCGGGATCGCCATGTTGATCGGTCGCTTCTTCCTGATCATCCCTGTCCTCGGCATTGCCGGGGCTCTGGCCCGCAAGCAGGTCATGCCGGCCACCACCGGGACCTTCCCCACTCACACCCCGCTCTTCGTGGGCCTCGTCATCGGAGTCGTCCTGATCGTCGGCGGCCTCACTTTCTTCCCGGCGCTGGCGCTAGGCCCGATCGTCGAACAGCTTTCCCTCTAGGAGCAAACGAAACAATGCAGACCCAGACATCACCGGAACCCACGACCGACGGTCGCCGGTCCGGAAAGCGGCCGTTGTTCGAGGCCGCCATCGTGCGACAGGCGATCGTCGACAGCTTCCGCAAACTCGATCCCCGGGTTCAGGCTCGCAACCCCGTCATGTTCGTGGTCCTGGTTGGAAGCGTCTTCACCACTCTGATCTTCTTCCAGGACCTGAGCGACGCCAGGCCCGAGGACAACCTGTTCGCCGGATTGGTGGCGGCGTGGCTGTGGTTCACGGTCCTCTTCGCCAATTTCGCCGAAGCCATGGCCGAGGGCCGGGGCAAGGCCCAGGCCGCCGCATTGCGCAAGACCAGGGCCGAGACAATCGCCAACCGGCGCCGGTCCGATGGGAGCATCGAGGAGGTCCCATCGTCCAGGCCTCACGGTGACGACGTCGTGGTCGTCTCTGCGGGCGAGATGATCCCCTCGGACGGCGAGATCATCGAAGGCATCGCCTCGGTGGACGAGTCCGCCATAACCGGCGAGTCGGCCCCGGTGATCCGCGAGGCCGGTGGCGACCGTTCTGCAGTTACCGGTGGCACCCGTGTCCTGTCGGATCAGATCGTGGTGCGCATCACCGCCCGCCCCGGCGAGACCTTCCTCGACCGGATGATCGCGCTCGTCGAGGGCGCAAATCGCCAGAAGACACCGAACGAGATCGCTCTCAACACCCTCCTGGCCGTGCTCACGATCATCTTCCTGCTGGCAACGGTGACCTTGCAGCCGTTCGCCATCTACTCCAATGCGGAGCAGGAGGTCATCGTCCTGGTGGCTCTCCTCGTCTGTCTCATCCCCACCACGATCGGCGCCCTGCTCTCCGCCATCGGCATCGCCGGCATGGACCGCCTGGTGCAGCACAACGTGCTGGCGATGTCGGGCCGGGCGGTCGAGGCGGCCGGGGACTGCTCAACCCTCCTCCTCGACAAGACGGGGACGGTCACGCTGGGCAATCGCCAGGCGGCGGAGTTTCTCGCCCTTCCCGGGATCGAGGAGGAACGGCTGGCGGCGGCGGCCCAACTGGCCAGTCTCGCCGACGAGACCCCTGAAGGACGATCGATCGTCGTCCTGGCCAAGGAGCGGTACAACCTCCGCGAGCGGGACGTCGCCAAGGCATCCCTGGTCCCGTTCACAGCTCAGACACGGATGAGCGGCATCGACCTCAACGGCCAGACCGTGCGCAAGGGCGCCGCCGAAGCCGTCAAGCGATGGGTCTCCGAGCAAGGCGGCAGCATCCCGGCCGGCCTCGACCCGCTGGTCGAGGGTGTGGCCGTGGCCGGCGGGACCCCCCTCGTGGTCGCCGAGGGAAGCGGGCCCCAGGTCACGATTCTCGGCGTCATCCACCTCAAGGACGTGGTCAAGGAGGGCATGCGCACCCGCTTCGAACAGCTGCGGGCCATGGGCATCCGCACCGTGATGATCACCGGTGACAACCCTCTGACGGCAAGGGCCATCTCGACCGAAGCCGGTGTCGACGACTTCCTCGCCGAGGCCACCCCCGAGGACAAGATGGCGCTGATTCGTCGGGAGCAGGCCGGTGGCCGCCTGGTCGCCATGACCGGCGACGGGACCAACGACGCACCTGCCCTCGCCCAGGCCGACGTCGGGGTGGCCATGAACACCGGGACCCAGGCCGCGAAGGAAGCGGGCAACATGGTCGATCTCGACTCGAACCCGACGAAGCTCATCGAGATCGTCGAGATCGGCAAGCAACTGCTGATCACCCGGGGCGCGTTGACCACGTTCTCGGTGGCCAATGACGTCGCCAAGTACTTCGCCATCATCCCGGCCATGTTCACCGGGGTGTTCCCGGTGCTCGATCGGCTCAACGTGATGCAACTGGCGACGCCGCGATCGGCCATCCTGTCGGCGGTCATCTTCAACGCCCTGATCATCGTGGCGCTGATACCCCTGTCCCTGAGAGGCGTGAGGTTCCGGGCGGAGGGTGCGGCGGCGATGCTGCGCCGCAACCTTCTCATCTACGGGCTCGGCGGGATCGTCGCCCCGTTCATCGGCATCAAGATCGTCGACCTGTTCATCGTCGCAATTGGAGTTTCATGATGCGCAGACAGCTTCTTCCCGCCCTCGGCATGCTGGTGGTCTTCACCATCATCACCGGCCTCGCCTATCCGCTGGTCGTGACCGGCGTCGCCCAGGGGCTATTCGCAGACAAGGCCAACGGCTCCCTCGTCGAACGTGACGGGCAATTGCTCGGGTCAGCCCTGATCGGTCAGCCCTTCTCGGCGCCCGAGTACTTCCATCCCCGGCCGTCGGCTGCCGGCTACGCCCCCACCTACAGCACCGGATCGAACCTCGGGCCGACCAACGAGAGCTTCCTCCGTGGTGTCGACGACCTGGTCCGTGCCTATCGCGAGATGAACGGGCTCGAGCCTGATGCCCCCGTCCCGGTCGACGCCGTCACCTCGTCTGGCTCCGGGCTCGACCCCCACATCTCACTGTCCAACGCCAGGATCCAGGCGCAGAGGGTCGCCGACAACCGCGGTCTCGACGTCGATCAGGTCATCGAATTGGTCGAGGAGAACACCGACGGCCGGGACCTCGGCTTCCTGGGCGAACCAGGGGTCAACGTCCTGCTGCTGAATCTCGCCCTCGACGAGATCGGCTGACCCGAACGCGACGATGCCCGGGCCATGAAGGACCCGGGCATCGAGGCAGGCTTGGTCAGCTGAGGATCTTGGCCTTCTGAGCGGCGAATTCTTCGGCGCTGATGACACCCGAGCTCTGCAGCTCGGCCAGCTTCTTCAGCTCATCGGCAGAAGAGGCAGATCCCCCGCTCGAAGCGGACACCTGCTGGATGTACTCTCTCTGCGCCTTCTCCTGCTGCACCGCTTGGGCCATGGCGCGCTCCTGCATCGAGCCGCCACGGGCGATCAGGTAGATCAACACCCCGAGCCAGGGCAGGATCACGACGAAGATCGTCCAGAACGCCTTCCCCCATCCACTCAAGTCGGGGCTGCGGAAAATGTCAGAGAAGATCGTGATGAGCAGCCAGATCCAGGCAAAGAACAGGAAGAACCAGAGCATGCTCCAGAACAGATCCATTAGAGGGCACGACGCCACCTTTCTAGTTTTGTTGGCTCTTGCAGACGGCCAACTATTCAGTCTGAGGCGATGCTACAGCCTTCGACATGCCCACAATCGCTTAGATCGGGTGAATACTCTTTGAGGGCGGTCGTGGAGAATCGGCCTGAATCCAAACAGGAGGATCAATGACGGAGCGAGAAACCAGTGGCTGGGCGGTCGGATGGGCCACCTTTGCCGCCCTGATGATGATCATGATCGGCTTCTGGCATGCCATCGCCGGTCTCGTCGCCCTGTTCGAAGACCAGTTTTATGTAGTCGGTCAGGAATATGTCTTCCAGCTCGACGTCACCACCTGGGGCTGGATCCATCTCATCCTCGGGGTGCTCGTGATCCTCGCCGGCGTCGCAATATTCAGCGGTGCGGTATGGGCCAGGACCATCGGCGTCATCCTGGCGGTGGTCAGCGCCGTGGCAGCATTTGCCTGGCTTCCCTACTACCCGATCTGGGGCGGGCTCATCGCCGCCTCGGCTATCTTCGTGATCTGGGCGTTGACGGCACATGGCCGGGATATCGTGAAGGGCGTCTGATCGACCTTTGACCACCGCTACGAGCGACACGACGACGGAAAGTTCCGTGCCACGCAAGTGGATTGCGGTCCTGCTCGTCGTCGTGTCCTCGATTTTCGTGGTGATCTCGGCGGTGGCGGTGTGGGCCCATCGCACGGTCTTCGACACGGACGTCTTCATGGCGACCATCGAGCCGGCCATCGAGGACCCCCAGTTCACCACCGCTCTGGGTGACTACCTCACCGACGAGATCACCGGGGCCCTCGCCCTCGAGGAGCGACTACAGGAGCCGCTGGCGAACCTCGACGCGTTCCTCACCTCTGCTCTATTCGGATTGCTCGGTATCGACGAGGGGACGCTGGGCTTTCTCGGCCAAATAGATCGCCCAACCCTGGCCGCACTGGCGGGTCCCATCGCCGATGAGCTCAACGGGCGCATCGAGATGAGAGTCGACCAGGTGATGGAGTCCAACGCGATGCAGGAGCTCATCCCGGAAGTGGTGCGAAGGGCCCACCAAGGGGCGACGGCCCTGATCGCCGGAGACATCGAGGAGACCCCCAACATCTCCATCGTGGAAGGCGAGGTTCGGCTCAACACGCTGCCCATCATCGCCCGGGTGTTGCAGGAGGTCGTCGGGGAGCTGCGCGACGTACTGCCCGATGTGAACGTGCCGGATGCGATTTCCGATCGGGTACCGCGAGGCAGTAGCCCAGTTCAAGGAGTCGCTAGGAGACCGGGTTCCCGACGACTTCGGGCAGATCACGCTTATGTCCGAGGAGCGGCTGACCGCGGCCCAGGCGACCGCCGACCGAATCGACCGCTGGGTATGGGGCATCGTGATCCTCACCATCATCCTGATCGTCGTCACGGTGTTCGTGTCGCAGACCCGTCGCCGCACCGGCATCCAACTAGCGATCGGGATAGCGGTGGCGTTTGTCGTTTCTGCCGCGGTGCTCAACCGTGTCGAGTCCGCGCTGGTCGCCGCGATCGCCAACCCGGTTGCGGGAGAAACTGCCGCCACCCTGTTCGGGCACCTTCTCTCCGGTCTGCGCAACGGGATAATCGCCGTGATAGTGATCTCGACGGTCGTCGCGTTGGTGCTCTATCTCGTCGGCCGACCCCAGTGGGTCACCACCACCGGCGACAAGATGAGCACCGTCATGCCCGGGAGCTCGGAGACCGGGGGCATGAACGGATGGATCGCCGGTCACTACGACCTGCTCAGGATCGGTGCGGTCGCAATCGCCCTGCTCGCTCTCTTCCTCATCGGATTCGGATGGGTCACCCTCCTCGTGATCGGCGCGCCTGCTCGCTCTCATCCTCTGGTGGCTGGCACAGGCCCGGGACGCGGCCGATGCGCAGCCCGCAGATCGAGACAGTCAGCGACTCGGAACAGATCGAGGCGAACACCGATTCGGAGTCCGGCGTCTAGTCGATCGCCCGGACCTCGCCGTCCACCACCAACTGGTCGACGATGCCCACCACGACGGCGCGGATGGCGCCGTGATCGAGACCCAGTATCTGCCGGGCAGAACTTCCCTCGTCGAGGATCAGCACGGTGTCGCCCACTCCTGCATCGACCACATCCACGGCGATCGTGTAACCCGAGGGCTTGCCATCGATGTCCTCGACGTCGCAGAGGAGAAGTCGGTGCTCGTCGAGCAGCGGGATGTTGATCGTCGAGATCACCGTCCCGGCAACTCGCCCTACCTTCATTCTTCTTCCTCGACGTTGACATCGTCGACGATCCCGACGATGGCATGGTCGACAGGGACGAACCTCTCGGGCAACGCCTCGGCCGCCTCCCGGGAAGCGACGAAATAGACCAACTCTCCAGGCCCGGCCATCGACACGGCATCGGCTGCGACCAGGGTCTCGCCCTTGGGCCGGCTCCCCTTGTCGAGCGGCTGCACGATGAGAAATCGAATCCCCTCCAGACCGGGCGCTTTCTCGGTCGCCACCACGCTGCCCAGGACACGACCCAACTGCATCTCACTCTCCCCCGTTGGGCGGCGCCGACAGGCGGCTCAGGAATCGGAGATCGGTGCGGAGGTTTTCGGCCATCTCGCCATGGAGTTGGGCAATGAGATCGGAGCGGACCAGGGCGCCGTGGCCATCGGCCCTCGCGACGGCCGCGGCCAGGGCCGCCTCCACCTCTGCCACCACCCCAGAAAAGAGGACATAGCCCTTGCCCCCCAGCCCGTCGGCAAGACGGATGGCGGCGAGGTCGACTTCCGCCGCCTTGGCCCCTGCGTCGGCGGCATCGATGGCGGCCGCCACCGTGGTCGTCTCGACGACGCCGAGAGACTCTTCACCGACCGTTGCCAGGGAGATGTTCCCGGTGACCGCGTCTGCCACCGCAGGATGGACATCGGGGAGAAAGACCATGTCGGACAGCGATTCGGCCCCATTGCCCACCCGCACCGCCTCATCGACGCTGGCCGTATCGCCGGTCACCAGCACCAGGTACTTGCCGGGGTGGACCGTCCCGGCATAGATGGCGCCCAACGGCGCCGTCTTCACCATGGCGTCCCCGGCGACGATGCCGGCACTGATCGACTCGAACTCGAACAGCGCGATTGCGGAGTCGAGCTCAGACAATGCGCAAGGCCCCGACCACGGTCACCCGCCGCACCCGGGAGAAGGTGCGAGGCCGGGTCAATCCCTCCCCGGTCGGGCTGGCGATCGAGAAGGAGGTGAACCCCTCCCCGCCCTCGCCCAGACCGTTGAAGTTGGAGCCGTTGGCCACGAAGATGCTGCAGTTCATCGCCCGGGCCATCCTGGTGATGGTCTCGACATTGGTGCTGTGGATCGAGGCGGTGTGCCGGAAACCGTGCTCGGATCGGACCGCCAGATCGATGGCGTCGTCCACGTTGCTGACCCGGACGACGGGCATCACCGGCATCATCTGCTCGGTCCAGACCAGGTTGTGCTCGCGGGGGACCTCGGCGACGAGCAAACGGGTGTCCTCCCCGGTGGTCACACCGATCTCGGCCAGGATCCTGGCGGCGTCCTTGCCGATCCACTCCGGGTTGATCATCCCCGGCTTCTCCGGCGGCCCCATCTCCTTGAAGATGACCCGCTCCAGGCGCTTCAGCTCGTGCTCCTTGAGCCGGTAGGCGCCGGCCGCCACCATCGCCTGGACCAGCCGGTCGGCGACGGTGTCGACCACGATCGTCGTCTTCTCGTCGGTGCAGATGACGTTGTTGTCGAACGAGGCGCCGCGGACGATGGCCCGGCCGGCCGCTTCGATGTCGGCGGTCTGGTCCACGACCGCCGGCGGGTTGCCCGGCCCGGCGGTGATCGCCTTCTTGCTCGTCTTGAGGGCCTCCTTGACCACGCCCGGGCCCCCGGTGACGAGCAGCACCCTGACCTCGGGGTGGTTCATCAGCTCCTTGGCCGACTCGAGGGTCGGAGAGGGGATCGCGGTGACCAGGTCGGGCGGGCCGCCGGCGCCGACGATGGCGCGGTTGAGCAGCTGGACGTTCTCGACGGAGACCATCCGGGCGTTGGGGTGGACGTTGAAGGTGACGGCGTTGCCGGCCGAGACGATCGCGATCGAGTTGTTGATGATCGTCGACGTCGGGTTGGTGGTGGGGGTGATGGAGCCGATGACGCCGTACGGAGCGAACTCGGTGACCATCATCCCCGAGTCTCCGGTGACGACCTGGGGCTCGAGGTCCTCGGGGCCGGGCGTCCGGGTAGTCACCAGCCGGTTCTTGATGGCCTTGTCCTCCCCGCGTCCCAGGCCGGTCTCCTCGGCCGCCATGTAGCCCAGCCTCTCCCCTTCGCGCAGCATCGCGGCGCGCATGGCCTCGACGATCGTCTTCCGGGCCTCCAGACCCATCTCCCGGTAGCCGACGAAGGCGGTCCGGGCGGCGGTCACCGCGGCGTCGATGTCGGGGTGGATCCCGTCGCCGAGCTCGACCTCCGAGACGGCGAGATCGTCTGCGGCGCGCAGCACCGGCGCCGCTCGCCCCGAGACCTCGGCGGCGGCGACCCGGCCCCGGACCCGCTCGATGATGGCCTGGATCTCGTTGTCGCTCAGCATCGCTATCCGGTGCGACCCTCCTCCCGGCCCTTGTGGTATCGCTCCTCGCCACCAACGTCCCATGAGTCGACGATCGCCATGACCACGGCGTCGACCGGCCGGTCACGCGTGATCTCGGTCTGCCGGGCCGAGCTGCCCGAGGCGTAGAGGACGATCTCTCCTTCGCCGGCGCCGACCGCGTCCACGGCCACCACATAGCTGCCGGTCTCGGCGTTGTCGGCATCGAGCTGACGGACGACCAGCAGCTTCATCCCCTCCATGAGGGGCTCCTTCCTGCTGGCGACCAGGGTCCCGGCGACGCGGCCTAGATGCACGGTGTGATCTCCTGCCCGGTTCGGGGGTGGATTCGGCTAGCCGAGGTCGTCTTCCGCCTGATCCTGACGGCCCAGAGGCAGCACCAGGTCGAGGTTGACGTGAGGCCGGGCGATGACATGGGTGGCGATGACCTCGCCCACCTTCTCCGCTCCGCGAACCCCGGCGTCGACGGCCGCCTTGACCGCGGCGACGTCACCACGCACAACAGCGGTGACGTACCCGCCACCCGTTTTCTCCATGCTCACCAATTCGACCTTGGCCGCCTTGACCATGGCGTCTGCCGCCTCCACCATCGCCGGGAAGCTGCGTGCCTCGATCATTCCCAGAGCTTCAGCCATGAAGCTCCTCCTTTCCTTGTGTTCGACTCAATTGGCTCATCCCGACCCGGCGTCCCGCCCGGTGAGGCCCTCCAGGGCCGCCACCGCCGCCTGCCATCCGACATCGATGTCCTGCTCCTCGCCACCCAGGTAGACCCGCCCCATCGAGCCGAAGCTGCGCACCTCGAGGACGTTGATCTCCGCCGCCTTCTCCGCCTCGTTGGCGGCCAGAGACGCGTATGCGGCCGGCTCACACTCGAGGACGTAGAGGGTCTGGCCCGGGATGATCATCTGGCCATGCCTGGTCCGGTTGATGAGCTGGGCGTGGTGGTCGTCGAGCCGGCGGATGATCTGCGACGAGAGGATGCGCGGCTTGATCCGATCGTCCTCGCTGGCCTCCATCCCCTCGAGGATGGCCTCTCCCGCCGCCCGGGTATCCGACTGGTCCGGCGAATGCACCTCGAGCACCCCGTAGTAGCGCTCGATGATCTGGAGGCCTGGCTTGACCGAGGTCGCCTTGAGGGCGACGTCGGTGAGCCGGTTGATCTCGATCCCGGGAGCTACCTCGATCCAGAGAGAGGCGTCACCGGCCAGGGGGAGAAAGCCCTGGGCCACGGTTCCCAGGAAGGCGGCGTACTGCGGCTGGAGGCTGTCCAGGAATGCAAACGACCTGAGCTCAATACCTTTCGCCACTGCCTCCGTCCTTCCCTCCGACGATCTCGATCCCGGCCGAGGCCCCGATTCTGGTCGCCCCGGCAGCGATCATGTCCTCGGCATCCCCGGTCGTTCGCACCCCTCCCGAGGCCTTGACCCCCATCTCGGGGCCCACGGTCTCCCGCATCAGGGCCACGTCGTACACCGTGGCCCCACCCGGACCGAAGCCCGTCGAGGTCTTGACGAAGTCGGCCCTGGCCTTCTTTGCCAGCGAGGAGGCAATGACCTTCTCCTCATCTGTCAGCAAGGCCGTCTCCAGTATGACCTTGCAGAGCGCGCCCCCGTCGTGAGCGGCGTCGACGACCTTTTCGATATCGGTCCCCACCAGGTCATAGTCGCCGGACTTGAGGGCGCCGATGTTGAGCACCATGTCGACCTCCCGGGCCCCGTCACGCAGCGCCCGACGCGCCTCCATCGCCTTGATCTCGGGCGTGGTGGCCCCCAACGGGAATCCAATCACGGTGCAGACGGGGACCGATGTGCCCCTGCAGGTTCTCGGCTGCCCGCTTCACCCAGGTCGGGTTGATGCAAACCGAGGCGAAGTGGTATTGCTCGGCCTCACGGCAAAGTTGATCGATCTCTGCTGCGGTCGCCTCTGGTTTGAGCAGCGTGTGGTCGATGAAGCGGGCCATATCCAGAGGCACCTCGGCTGCCTCGCCATGGAAAGCGACCCGATCGGCGCCGTTGGCGACGACCTCACGGACCTTCTCGCCGGTGTCGCAAACGTCGTTGCCGCTGGCGAGGGCGGCCAGCACCTCGCGGGTGACCGCCTCGACGAGAGCGTCGCGGTTCATCGGTGGCCCTGGCTCATCTCGGCTTTGGAGTATTGCCGCTCGATCTCGTCGATCTTGGCAACCCGTCGGGCGTGCCGGTCGCCACCCCAGTCCACCGAAAGCCATTCCTCGACGATCTGCCAGGCCAGTGCCTCGCCGATCAATCCGGCCCCAAGTGTCAGCACGTTGGCGTGATTGTGCTCCCGACTGTTGCGGGCCGTGGACAGGTCGTAACAGAGGGCGGCGCGGACCCCGGGCACCTTGTTGGCGACCATCGCCGAGCCGATCCCCGCCCCGTCGACGACGATCCCGTAGCGGCAGGCGCCCGAGGCGACCTCTCGGGCGACAGCGTGGGCGAAATCCGGGTAATCGACCGCTTCATGGCTGTCTGTGCCGCAGTCCAGCACCTCGTAGCCGGCCTCCTTGAGTTTGAACCCGATCTTCTCTTTGAGCGGGAAGCCGCCGTGGTCGGCACCGATGGCGATGGTGTCGCTGACCTCCAGCGCCGCTTCAGCGGGCAGGACATCCGTGGTCTCTGGAGCAGGCGATGGATCAGCGGCGATGACCCCATCGAGGACACGTTCGACGAGTGAGCGAACCTCCTGTTCGGAGGGAGACCTTGGAGAGGGAGATTGACGCCCGGCGGGTGCTGTCATCGAGTTGGGTTCGACCTCCTCACCGGGCCCACTCTAGGAAAGATCCCCCCTCCTCCGGCTGCGCCGGGTACTCCCCCCTACGGGGGAGAAACATGCCCCGACGCCAAGACCCCGGCCGCCTGATGTTCTTATGATGCGACGATGGCCAATCGGGACCCCGCGTTCCTCTGGGAGACCGAGGCGCTTCGCACCTCGTCGAACCAGTCTCCTGCCGCGGTAAGGCCGGCAGCAGGAGACTGGATGACTCTTCGAGAAGCAAGCGATGCCACCGGCGTCCAACTTTCGACGATCCGCAACTGGGCCAGAAAGGGCCGCGTGCCAACCGCCCTCGAAGAATCGGCCGATGGGACCCACCGGATGGTCTCTTTGGAGGGTGTTCGGGCACGCGCCCGACAACTTGGCCACCCGATCGTCGAGACCCGGCCGAAGCCACCTCCTCCGCTTGACGCCGCGTCACCCCCGGTCGTCGAGGAAGAACAGGCCCCTCCGCCCCCAGGCACGATGCTGGTCCCGATCGAGGCCTGGGACAAGATGCTGCACCAGTTGGGGAACCTGCACGAAGCCGGCCAGCAGCTCGCGGAGGCCAGGGAGCGCGCTGCCCGCGCCGAGACCGAAGCAACCTTTCTTCGCGAACGTCTCGCCGAGATGAGAGCCGCTCCATTCCAGGAGCCGACCACTGCTTCGGTCCAGGATGAGATCCCGGTCGCTGCAGAGCCCGAGCCGGCCCCGCCGGCCAAGATGCCCAGGTTCAGCGCCTACCTGTGGCGAATCGCGGTCTCCGGCCGCACCCGGAAATAGGCACTTCTCAACGTCAATCGTCGTCGTCGTTCTCGAAGTCGGGCCAGGCCGCGATGTCGACGCCGTGGTTCTCAGGGGAAGCAAGAGTCCACCATTCGGGCACGTGCGAGTCGTCGGCGATCCGGCCGCCCGCCGCCAGGGCAGCCGCGACTCGCGCCTCAGCCTGATCGGCCGGTACCGCGATGTCGATGTGAAGCCGACCACGGCCGGCTTTGGATGGCTCGAGCGCGTGGAACGATGAGATGTGGATTGCGCCGGTGTCGATCGATCGCATCTTCATCTCCCAGATGCTCATACCCCAGGGCCGCGGACCAGAACGGTCGGACGTCGGCTGCTGCGTCCTGGGCCACGGCGATGCCCACCATCTGCACCTGTGACGGGTCAGGATCGAGCCCGAGCTCCCCAGCCATTTCCGAGATACGCCTGGCGAGCGCGATGTCGCTCTCGCTCAAGGCCCCGTCCTGACGTGAGAAGGTCCGGACCGTGACCCCTTCGGGGCGAAGGTCCACGTCCGGGTAATGCCCGGTTTCCTCGGCGACATCAGCGATCGCAGCGACGAACCTCGCTCCCTGGGCGAACGACCCGATGCGGAAGTAGGCATACGCGCCCCAGTAGAGGACCCGCCAGTCGTCGACTCCGCCGGCGTCGTGGAATTCCCGGGCCGTGGTTCTCTTGTGGGTCATGGACACTCCTTCCGGGGACACTGGCACCCGGACGATAGGCAGACGCTTCCCTGGGCTCCGCACGTTCGGTAGTCTCGGATCAATGATCCGGCTGGAGACGCCCGAATTGGTTCCGGTGCTCTCGAGAGGGAAACACCGGAGCCCACGCAAGGGGGCGTGCTTCATGGAGTACGCCTCTTTCCTCGCAGGCGAGCGATGGAGCGATCACCCCCGGTGTACTCATCCCCTCCTCGCCGGTGTCGCCAGGGACATCAACGATCACACCACCGATGCTGGTCGATCACGGCTGGCCCCGCTGATCCCGTCCGTAGTGGGGCTCAACGGGGACGACCCCCGTGTCGACGTCGGGATCGCTGCAAGATGTGGAGTGGTCGCCCTTCCCGTAGTTGCTGAGCCACGACAGCGGGCGCTGGCGACAGGGCTGCTCGGCCGCCCGCCGGATTCTCACCTCCCTCGACGAACAGTCATCGTCGAGGTTCGACGCCGGGAATCTGTTCGATGACCTCGACCGGGCCCTGTCGGGTGTTCCCCACGCGATGCGCTGGGCGGAGGACTTCATCAGCCGAGTGCAAATCGAACCCAAGACTTTTGAGCGTCGCTCGGCCCGGAGCATGGTCCATGTCTCTGTAACCGGGATAAGCGAGGCATGCATCCCCGACCCCGACAGCATGCTTCACGATCTCCTCTACGCGGTGATCGACGACTGCACGCTCTGGTTCGGGGCGAGCATCGTCGGTTCAAGCGTGGTCAGGCGCCAGCTGACCAGCAGCGCTCGTCGCTAGACGCAGCGCTCCATAGGAGAGATCAGCCAGTGGGACCGCTGATCAGACGGTAGGTGACGTCCTGATCGAGGGTCATGTCCATGACGAAACCTGACATCTCGCCCGTCTCTTCATCGGGGATGTTCATGTCCATCGAGATGTTGCTTGCGGCCGCCGTCTCCGACTGTCTGGCCAACCCCGCCTCGGCGTCGAACCAGGTCGTGCTGTCGGCAGTGCTGTCGTCGACGCTGATCAGGAACTGAATCTGATCCATCATCGCCTCGAATTCGGCAGTCTCCTCAGACGGGGTGCCCTCGGGAGCCATTGCGCCGAACATGCCGGCGAAAAACTCGGCGAGATCGAACTCGATCAATGAGGTGGTGGCGTTGCTGTCGATGACGAGGACTTCGACCCCATCCAATTCCTCGACGCCGGTCACGGTGCTGGTGATGCTGGTCGTAATCGGGTCCTCGCTGAGACCGGGAGTCTCGATCTCGTCGCTCCAGGTGTCCCCCACCGTCACCTCCTCGTCGGGCAGCGGGGGCCCTACGAACTGACCGGGATCCATGCCGGGAGCCGGGTTGGCGCCGCCGCCCAAGGCCCCGAGGCCGCCGAGCATCCCGCCCAACGGGTCGTCGATGTCGCCGCCCTCGTGGATGATGTTGCCCTGCTCGTCCACAACGACGGTCACATCGATCGGCTCCATCGCCGCGAAATCAGGAATGTCGCTGGAGTCGACCGGCTCCCCGTCCATCGTCCCGGTGACACTGACGTCGGCGAACTCACCGGTGATGTGGACCTCGTGGGTGCCTGGCTCGGGCCCGTCGGATATGGCGTGGGTGAACGTGGCTGTTCCGGCGATGTCGACCGAGGCCTCACCCGGGACATCCTCGCCGGCCAGCATGGCCGCGTCGCCCGAGGCGGTCATCTCGATGTGCTGCTCGAGACCGACCTCGTACTGAAACTCGTCCCCGGAAGTCAGGGAATAAGAGAGGAGCATGGCCTCGGGAGTCGGCTCGCCACATGCGGCGAGCGCGATTGCGAGCACCGCGGCAAGACAAAGGAGACGCTTCATACGGACACGTTATCGGTGACCCCAGCCTTAACTTTGAGCGGGAATCCGGGTTGTACCGTCCCGCCCTCATGAATCCCTGGACCCCGCTCGTGGCAGCGATCCTCGGGTGGGGCTCGGCGGCGGTCCTCACCCGGGCCGTGCTGACCAGTGGCGTGTCGCCGTTCGTCGTGGTGCCCATGCGCTTCGGCGTCGCCCTGGTTGTGCTCCTCCTCGTCTCCCTGTTCTGGACCCGCTTCCGTGGGCTCGAGCGACGCCACTGGGCGAGAGGCGTCGTCCTTGGCACGATCGCCCTCGTAATACCAAATACCCTTTTCACCCTCGGGCTCGAAGAGCTTCCGGTCAACATCGGTGGGCTGCTCATCGCCCTGATCCCCATCGCCACCGTTGGCGCCGCCCACTTCCTCGTCGAAGGTGAGCGGTTCAACCCCCGATCGATTCCCGGTTTGATCACTTCCCTGGTCGGGACCGGGATCCTGGTCGGCCTGGGGGGCGGGACCGTCGAAGGTGTCGGCAATCTTTGGCGGGGTGTCGGCCTGAGCTTGATCGGCGTGGTCCTGGCCGGGACAGGTGGGGCCCTCACACGCAGGTTCGCCCTCGAGGTGGGCGGGGACCGGCTGGTGATCCCTCAGTTCGCCACTGCCACGATCCTCGGAGTGCTTGCGATGCCGTTCCTGAACACGACCCCGCTGTCGTCGATCGAGACGAAGCAGTGGGTCTTGCTTCTCGCCCTGGGCCTGTTCGCCACGGCGATCCCCTTCACCTCGTTCCTGATCGCCGCCGAGGTGAATCCGGCAGCACGGCTCGGCGTGGCCGCGTACTTCGTCCCGGTGGTCGCGGTCACTCTGGCGGTCATATTCCTCGGCGAGACCCTGACCCCCGCCGTGGTCGTCGGCGCCGTTCTCATCATCGGCGGCGTGATCGTCACCGAGCGCTCCAGCCGCCATGTCCCCGTCCCCGGCGTCGATATCGCCGAGTGACACAGCTGGGTCGCGTTTACCCTCCAATCATGAGTCGGCGGATCCTGGTCGCGGTGGCGTGGCCCTATGCGAGTGGGTCGCTTCATCTCGGCCATCTCGGTGGCGCCTACCTGCCGGCCGACATATTCGCCCGCTACCACCGCATCGCCGGGAACGAGGTGCTGATGGTCTCCGGATCCGATGCCCATGGCACCCCGATCACCGTCAAGGCAGATGAAGAGGGGATCACTCCCCGCGAGGTAGTCGAGCGGTATCACCCCGAGATCCTCGGCTACTGGGACGCTATTGGCATCTCTTTCGACCTGTTCACGACGACGATGACCGAGAATCACGCCGCGGTCACCCAGGACATCTTTCTCCGCCTGCTCGAGAAGGGCTATCTGGTCAAAGGCACGTCGACCCAGTTCTTCGACCCCGAGGCAGAGCGTTTTCTGCCCGACCGGTATGTCGAAGGTACCTGCCCCCATTGCAGTTACCCCCGTGCCCGTGGCGACCAATGCGAGAACTGCGGCCGCACACTGGATGCAACCGACCTGATCGATCCCCGCTCCCGACTCACCGGTGCCACGCCGGTCCTCAGAGAGACCGAGCACTACTTCTTCAAGCTCCCCGAGTTCGCCGTCCCGCTCCGTGAATGGCTGGAGTCGAAGACGACATGGCGGCGGCACGTCAAGAACTGGGCATTGGGGATGATCGACGAGGGGATGCCGGAGCGGGCGATGACGCGGGACATCGACTGGGGGGTGGAGGTCCCTGTCGACGATCTCGGGCCAGGCAAGCGAATCTATGTCTGGTTCGACGCCGTGATCGGGTACCTGAGCGCGGCCAAGGAATGGGCCTCGCTGACCGGTGATTCCGAGGCGTGGAGGAAGTGGTGGGAGGACCCCGCCGCCGAGTCGTACTACTTCGTCGGCAAGGACAACATCCCGTTCCACACCGTCATCTGGCCGGCAATGCTCATGGGCTACGGCGGGCTCAACCTGCCCACCGACGTCCCGGCCAACCAGTACATCACCTTCAAGGGCGAGAAGGCCTCGAAGTCTTCGGGGATTGGCCGCTCGATCGGTTGGTACGCCGAACGGCTCGAGCCCGACGCCCTGCGATACGCGATCGCGGCTGTGCTCCCCGAGCAGAACGACACCGATCTCAGCGACGACGACATGATCCGAAGGATCAACGAGGAGCTGGTCGCTACCTGGGGCAACCTGGTCAATCGCGTCCTCTCGCTCAGTGATCGGAACTTCGGCGGCAAGGTGCCCGAGCCGGGGCCGCTCACCGCGACCGACGAGGCGCTGGTCGCGTCGATCGGCAAGGCGTTGGAGACCGCCGCCGGTCATGTCGAGGCGATCGAATTACGGGCTGGGCTGCGAGCGGCTATGGACGCCGCCTCGGAAGTGAACGCCTATCTCAACTCCGAGGAACCCTGGCACGTGCTCAAGGAGGACGAGGAGCGCGCTGCAACCATCCTGTGGACCGCGATTCAGGCGATCAGCGGGATCAGAGTGGCCCTCTCTCCTTACCTGCCCTGGACGTCGGCGCGGCTCGGCGAGATGCTCGGGGTCGGCGCCGAGGTGACAGGTTGGGAGCGACCTGAGGTGGCTGGGGGCTCCGAACTGGGAACCGTCGGGACCCTCTTCACCAAACTGGATGCCGACGCTCTCGAGCTCCGCTGAGCTCGACATTCTCACCGACGACTGAGGTCCCTGAACTCCTACCGACCAGGGCCGATACACTCACCACATGGAAGTGGAAAAGGCTGCCCGTATGGCCGGAGGATTCGCCCTCCTCGGCGCCGGCACCGCCATGCTCGTCCTGCCCGGGCCCGGCATTCTCGCCATCCTCGGTGGTCTGGCCCTACTCGAGAAGGACGTCCCCTGGGCCAAGCGCATGACCGACCGGATCAGGCCCAAGAACGCCGAAAAGCCTCGAGCAGGATTCCGACTAGCCCGGCGGGTAGACCCCTGCAGTCTTCGCCTTGTCCGTCTTCCAGAACACATCGGCGATCTCATCGATGAGGTCGACCAGCTTCTGACCGTCGGCTGGATCAACCGATTTCTTGGCATTCCCGGCCTGCAGGATCGCCCGCCAGAACAAGTCGTCCAGATCGGGGAACTCCTTGCGATGGTCGGCGGTGAAGAAGTCGACCCAAAGCACCATCAGATGATGCTTGACCAGTTCCGCCCGTTCTTCCTTGATCGATATGGCCCTGGCCCGGAAGACATCGTCGTCGGACCCCTGGTACTTCTCAGCCGACTTGAGGACCGACATCGCCTCGATCTTGGCCTGGGCGGGGTCATACACCCCACAGAACAGATCGCAGTGGGCGTGGGCAATCGTTGTCTGCCGCATGGCACTCCTTCGTTGTCGACTTGCTCAGCCGACCATACCCTGCGGGGTCGAATTTCCATGCAGCGCTTCCAGGTCTCCGAAGACTCGATGCGACCGACTCTGGCGCCGGGTGATGAGTTCGTCGCCACCGGGTCGAGACGAGCTGAAGTCGGCGACGTCGTCGCGCTCCCCCATCCCGGTCGAGATGACTTCTGGCTCGTCAAGCGGGTCGGCGCCGTCCCCGGCGACCTGGTCGATGGCGGGAGGCGGTTGGGGCCGGATGAGGCATGGGTGATTTCGGACAATCCTGAGGTAGCGACAACAGACTCACGCAGCTTCGGCCCGGTGCCAATCGCCACGCTCAGGCCGATGGTCTCCCACCTCGACGAGACCACCTTTGGCGAAGCTGTCGATCTGCTCGCCACTGAGGAGCCGGTGTTCGCCGCGGTCATCGAGGAGCATGGGCCGCCGCCGTTCTGGTCGCGGCCCGCCGGCTTCGCCACGCTGGTCTGGCTGATCATGGAACAGCAGGTCTCCCTGGAATCGGGAGCGGCCATGTACCGACGGGTTCACGGGCTGCTGGGGGCGATCACACCCGAGGCGGTCGCAGCGTCCACTGAGTCCGATCTTCGTGGCATTGGTGTCACACGGCAGAAGACCGCCTACCTCCTCGAACTGGGCCGCTCTGTGGCCGGTGGCGACCTCGATCTCGATGCCCTGGCCGGTATGCCCTTCGCCGAGGCGAGGGACACCCTTCTCGACCTCAAGGGGATCGGCCCCTGGACCGCCGATGTCTACCTTCTCTCGGCGCTTCGCTTCCCCGACGTGTTCCCTCTCGGTGACCGGGCGATCCAGGTGGGTGCCGGGGAGGTGCTTGGCATGATCACGGTGCCCGATGGGGACGAGCTCGAGCTCCTGTCCCTCCCGTGGCGCCCGATCCGGGCGGCGGCGGCGCGGATCATCTGGCACGCGTACCTAGCGAACAGAGGGAGGGTCGAGCCAGCGGACCCAACCGGTGGGCACGGAGTCGCGCGACCGGCGTAGAGTCACTAAATGACCGAGTTCGTGGTCCAGATGGAGAATCGTCCTGGCCGACTCGCATCGCTGACCGAGGCCCTCGCCGCCTTCGGGGTCAACATCGAAGCTCTGGCCGCCTACGGCCACGATGGGGACGGGACTGTCCGATTGATCGTTGACGACGCCGCCACGACGCGTCGCGTCCTCGAGGAGGCGGCTCTCAACGCCGAGGAACGCACGGTCCTCACCGCACAACTCCCCCATCGCCCCGGCGAGCTGGCCCGGCTCACTCGCCTCTTGGCCGACGCCGGGGTGAACATTGATGCCCTGTACGTGCTGAGGGCGAACGCCGAAGGAATCGAATTCGCGATCTCCATCGACCAGGCCGATGCCGCCTTGCCCGAGTTGCCGATAACCGGCGGGGCGTTAGTGGTCTAATAACGGGGCAGCGATACTCTGCCGCCCCATGTTCTCAACATTCACACAGTGGGTGAGCGCCCACAAGGTCATCTCAATATTGGCGGCAGCCGTTCTCGTCGTCGGCGTCGGCACGGGAATCTTCATGGCCGCGAACGCCTCGACAGGTGCCACTACCACTACGAGTGAGCCCTCGACGACGACTGCTCCGACCACCAGTTCGAGCACGACCACGACAGAGGCGACGACGACCAGCGTGGTCTCCACCATGTCACCGATCAATGGGCTTCCGGTCGACGACGCGGCACTCCTCGACCGGCGATTGCTGGCGGTGAAAGTCGACAACCATCCCCTCGCTCGGCCCCAGTCCGGGATCAACCTCGCCGACATGGTCTTTGAGATCAGGGTCGAGGGCATCACTCGGTTCCTGACGATGTGGATGCAGTCGGACGCCGAGTTCCTGGGGCCGATGCGTTCGGGCCGGCCCACCGACGCCACGTTGCTGGCGGCCCTCAACACGCCGACCTTTGCGATCTCCGGCGCCCAGGGTTGGGTCCAGTCGATGATCACTTCGATGGGGATCAATCTTCTAACCGAGACGACTCCGGCCGCATTCCGCGTCGACTTCCGTGGTGCGCCCCACAACCTCTATACGACCACGGCGGGACTGAGAGCCGATGCCGATGCCAGGCAATACGAGGACGAGCCGCCGACAGGGCCCATCTGGGAGTTCGGGCCCATGCCTGCCGACGCCGCTCCGGCCAATGCAGTCCACGTCAACTTCGTGGGAACGAGCGTTGACTGGACCTGGGACCAGGCAACAGGAACCTGGCTGCGAAGCGCCGACGGGGCGGAATCGAACTTCCGCGATGAAGATCAGACCGAGGGCCGCCTGGGGTTCCCGGTCCTGATTGGCCTGGTCTCGGAGCAGTACTCGAACAACGGCCTGCCCAGCTCGCATACCGTCGGCACAGGCCAGGCGTGGGTGTTTGCCGATGGCAAGGTCGTCGAGGGAACCTGGACACGGGAGACCGAGACCGAGTGGTATACGCTGACCGATGCCGATGGCAACACGATCGCGGTGCCCCCCGGCCAGGCCTGGATCTCTCTGGTTCCCGACACCGGCGGTCTCACCTTCGAGTAGTGAGTGGTGAGTGGTGAGTGGTGAGTGACATGCCACCACCGGGCATCGTCTACAGGGTGGAGCGAGCGCTGAGCGCCGCCGAAGCGAGCCAGCAGAATCTGAACGCCTTCACGTCGATCGACGACGAGGCTGCGCTTACGCGTGCCCATGAGATCGATGGCGCCATCGAGCAGGGGAAGCCGATCGGGTCCCTGACCGGCGTGCCCGTGGGGATCAAGGACCTGATCGATCACGAAGGCAGGGTCACTACCGCCGGCTCTGCGTTCTACCGCCATGAGGCCGATCGGTCCTCGCCGGTGGTGAGTCGGCTCGAGGCCGCCGGGGCGGTGGTGATCGGTCGGACCGGTCTCCACGAATTCGCCTTCGGCTTCTCATCGGAGAACCCCCATTTCGGACCGGTGCGAAATCCATGGGACCCGGACACCTCGCCTGGAGGGTCTTCGGGTGGATCGGCGGCGGCCGTGGCTGCAGGCATCACTCCGGTCGCCATCGGCACGGACACGGGTGGCTCGGTGCGGGTGCCCGCCGCGCTGTGCGGGTGCTTCGGGCTCAAGGTGACCCATGGCCGCATCCCGCTCGACGGAGTCTTCCCGCTGGCCACCTCGGTCGACACGGTGGGACCGCTCGCCGATTCGATCGACGCCATCGACGCCTCGTACCGGGTCATGTCCGGCGACACCGCCGACCAGCCACGCCGGGAGAAACTCCGTTTGGGTGTTCCCGAGCCCTGGGTGAGCGCCGCCCCGATGGACAGTGAGGTGGCCGGCGCATTCGAGGAGACGGTGCGGGCGCTCGAGGACATGGGTCATCAGGTGACCGACACAGCGATGCCCGGCGTGCTCCCGGCACCTGAGCTGATCGATGCCATCGCCGGTGAGGTCGCCGATGTGCATCGCCAATTCAGGGAAGACGGTCTCCCTTATGGCGAAGACGTGGCGAAGAGGGTGGACGACTGTCTGGGCACCGGCGGGGACCGGATCGAGGCAGGTAGGGCCTGGCAGGCGATGATCCGCAGCCGGTTCGCCGATGCGTTCGAGGGGGTCGATCTGATCATCACTCCCACCACCCCGGTGATGCGCAAGATCATCGGCCAAGACATGATCGGTGACCGGCATTACCGCGCGGTCCTCTCCTGGTTCACCGCCCTGGTCAATCACGCGTTGCACCCGGCGATCGCTCTCCCCCTCGCCGGCACTGGTGCCCCGCCTGTGTCCCTACAGGCCATTGGGCCGCTCGGCTCAGAGACATCTCTCATCGATTTCGGTAGAACTCTCGAGGATTCCGGCCTCGTCGGATTCATCCCGGCCCCAATGGCTACGGGTACCACCTGACGCCGATAAACTGAGATGACGCGGCAACCGGGATGCGGTCTTCTCACCAGAACCTCGATTCAACGCTCTGGCGAGACGCGTGCTGATGACAACCCAAGGATGTGACCCAAGTGGCCGATGAGATCGCCACAGCTGAACCCTCAACCAAGACCAACACCGAGACCCTCGAGAAAGTAGTGATCCGATTCGCCGGAGACTCCGGCGACGGTATGCAGGTAGCCGGATCACGGTTCACTGACGCCAGTGCCCTCTTCGGGAACGACCTGGCGACACTTCCCTCCTTCCCGGCCGAGATCCGCGCTCCTGCGGGGACTCTCCCCGGGGTCTCGAGCTTCCAGGTCCAGATCGCCGACTTCGACATCCTGACCGCCGGTGACTCGCCGGATTGTCTGGTGGCGATGAACCCGGCGGCGTTGAAGAAGAACCTGAAGGACCTCCAACAGGGTGGGACGCTGGTGTTGAACACCGACGCCTTCGACGAGCGCAACCTGGCCAAGGCCGGATACGAGACCGACCCCCTCGAGGACGGCACTCTCGACGGATACAGGGTGATCAAGGTCCCCATGGACGACCTCACCAAGGAAGCTGTCAAGGACACCGGAGTGTCGGGGCGAAGTGTGCTTCGCTCCAAGAACTTCTTCGCCCTCGGCCTGCTCGCCTGGCTGTTCCACCGCCCGACCCAGCCGACGATCGATTGGGCCCAGAAGAAGTTCGCCCGCACTCCCGAGGTCGCTGCGGCCAACGTCGCCGCCTTCCAGGCCGGGTACACGTTCGGCGAGGCCACCGAGGCAGCGAAGATCACCTTCGAGATCAAGCCTGCGGCGCTGCGCCCCGGGACCTACACCAACGTCAACGGCAACACCGCTCTTGCCTGGGGGCTGATCGCCGCCTCCAAGCTGTCAGGTCTCCCCCTCTTCTACGGCACATATCCGATCACCCCGGCATCGGACATCCTCCACGAGCTGGCCCGCCACAAGAACTTCGACGTGCGCACCTTCCAGGCCGAAGACGAGATCGCCGGGGTCGGGAGCGCCATTGGCGCCGCCTTCGCCGGAAGCCTGGCCGTCACTGGCTCCTCCGGGCCCGGCATCGCGCTGAAGAGCGAGGCCATCTCCCTGGCCTTCATGATGGAGTTGCCTCTCATCGTCATCAACGTCCAGCGTGGCGGTCCGTCAACCGGGCTGCCCACCAAGCCGGAGCAATCCGACCTGTTGTTCTCCCTCTACGGGCGTCACGGCGAGTCACCGATCCCGGTGCTCGCCATAGCCTCGCCGTCCGATGCCTTCGAGCTGACAATCGAAGCGGCCCGCATCGCCATCAAGTACATGACCCCGGTCCTCCTCCTCAGCGACAACCAGGTCGCCAACGGATCAGAGCCGTGGATGCTGCCCGACGTGAATGCCCTGGAATCGATCGACGTCCAGTTCGCCGAGCACCCCAACGGGCCCAACGGCACCTTCCTCCCCTATATGAGGGACATAGACACGTTCGCCCGCCCCTGGGCCGTGCCCGGCACCGCAGGACTGGAGCACCGCATCGGCGGTCTGGAGAAGGAGGCGATCACCGGAAACGTCTCGTATGACCCGGCCAACCACCAGCTCATGACGGACTCGAGAGCATGGAAGGTCGCCAACATCGTCAACGACATTCCCGACCTCGAGGTGGCCGGCGATGAGGATGCCGAGCTCCTGGTGCTGGGATGGGGCTCGACCTATGGATCCATCCGTGCCGCCGCCCGCAGGGTCCGGCTGGCGGGCGGAAAAGTGGCGACTCTCCACCTGCGTCATCTCAACCCGATGCCGCAGAACC
>CAVTFV010000007.1:0-108089 GCA_963734115.1 uncultured Acidobacteriota bacterium | reverse complement strand
GAAGTTCGAGAAGCAGCTGCCGGACACGTTGACCCTTCTTTCCACGTCATTGCGTGCCGGGTATTCCCTGCTCCAGGCCATCGAGGCGGTGGCCTCGGAGGCGCCGGATCCAACGGCACGGGAGTTCAGTCGAGCGGTCGTCGAGGCCCGACTGGGACGGTCGGTGCCGGAGGCTCTCGAGGGGATCGTCATGCGAACGAACTCCAAGGACTTCGAGTGGGCCGACCATGGCCATCGAGATCCAGCGTGAGGTCGGTGGCAACCTGGCCGAGGTATTGCAGACGGTGGCGGACACGATGATGGCCCGCAACCGCCTCAAGGGCGAGATCAAGGCTCTTACCGCCGAAGGCCGGATCTCGGCCATCGTGCTCGGCTCTTTGCCCTTCTTCCTGGCGGGCTTCCTGTGGTTCAACAACCGCGATTACCTGCAGCCCTTGCTCGATGCGACGTTGGGAAGAGTCGCCATTGTCGCTGGGATCGTCCTAATGGCCGGTGGAATTTTCTGGCTCCGAAAGATTGTGAATATCGAAGTATGAGCATCACAGCACTAGACGGTCAGTTCCTCGCCGTAGTAACGGTCTCGGCGCTGGTCTTTTTCGTAATCGTTTGGGTCGGTCTCGGGGTCACCCGAGCCCGCGAGGACATGAACCACAGGCTCGCCGTTTACGGTCGTGCCACAGCAGGGTCCGTCCGCGACGACGAGCTGGCCAAGCCCTTGGCCCAGCGGACCATCGGGCCGATCGTGCTCAAGGTCTCGGGTTTCCTTCGTCGCTTCACTCCGGTCGGGTATCTGGAGAAGAAGCAGCACAAGATCGTCCTCGCCGGGAATCCGGGCAATCTCGACGCCCCGTCCTTCATCGTCATCAAGCTGCTGACGACCATCGCTGGGCTGTTCGCAGGCTTCTTCCTGATCGACTACGGGAGTGACGGCCTCCAGCGCATCGTCCTCTTCGCCCTGCCCATCGTGCTCGGATTCTTCGGCCCCGATGCCTGGCTGCAGCGGAAGATCGACGACCGGACAAAGAGCATGCTCCGGGCCCTGCCCGATGTCCTCGACCTCCTGGTGATCTCGGTGGAGGCCGGTCTCGGGTTCGACTCGGCGCTGTCCCGTGTGGTGGCGACCGTCCCGGGTCCGCTCTCGGAGGAATTCTTCCGCATGCTCCAGGAGACGAGGGTCGGTGTCAGTCGTCGCGATGCGATGCGCCACCTCATGGACAGGACCGATCTCGACGAGCTTCGCTCCTTCATCCTGGCCATGATCCAGGCCGAGGCTTTCGGTGTGACCATCGCACGGGTTCTTAGGGTGCAGGCCGACGAGATGAGGGTCAAGCGGCGTCAGAGGGCTCAGGAGAAGGCCTTTGCCGCACCGGTGAAGCTGGTGTTCCCACTGGTGTTCTGCATCTTCCCGGCGTTGTTCATCGTTCTCCTGGGTCCGGCCGCGATATCTATCGGCGGCGCCTTCGCCTCGACCTGATGACTCCGGCGGCGCCGGAGCCGTCCCAGCGGCGATTCTCACTGGCCCATCTCGTCCTGCTGGTGCCATTCGTGGCGCTGGTGATCGACGCCTGGGCACCGCTCCGGGACAACTCGTTCCTGTGGCACATCAGGGCCGGGGAGCTCCAGGCGAACGCGGGGGAGGTGCTGGTCGCCGACCCGTTCTCATTCACGATGCTGGGGGAGCGGTGGCTCACACAGAGCTGGCTCGCCGAGCTGCTCTATAGCTGGGGCGAATCGAATTGGGGTCTGGGCTTCGTGCCACCGATGCTGCTCCTCTTCAGCTCGATCACGTTCCTCGCCATTGGCATCGTGTCGTATCGACGGTCGCGCAGCGAGTGGTCGACGGCGATCATCGTCGCCCTCACCACGTTGCTGATGATCTCTTTCCTGGTGCCCAGGCCGGTGCTGTTCTCCTTGGCACTGTTCGCCCTGGTCGTCGTCGCCTGGGATCGCCCGGTGACACGATGGACCCTTCCTTTCCTGTTCTGGATCTGGGCCTCGGTCCATGGGAGCTTTGCCATCGGACTGGCATACGTTGGCCTCACCATCATCATCGAGAGCGACTGGAAGGCCCTACCTACTGCGATCGTGGCCGGCTTGACCACTTTCCTCACCGCCCACGGCCTTGGGGTACTCGAGTTCCTGCTCGACTTCTCGGAGGCCGGGCCGGCGCTGGCCCTGCTCTCGGAATGGAGACGCCCTGAGTTGCTCTCCGTTGTCTTCGCCCCGTTCCTGATCGGGATCGGGCTCATCGTCATCGGCGCCTTCCGGGGCAAGGTGACACCGAAGCATCTCATCCTCCTGGTGCCATTCCTGTTACTCGCGCTGAGCGCCACCAGAGCCGTCCCGCCGGCCTGGATCGCCTTGGTCCCGCTCATGGCCACAGCGCTGGCCGGTCTCGCCGTCGGAGCGCGCCAACGCTTTTCGCTACCGGTGACAGCGGGGTTCGCCCTCGTGGTTCTGATGGTGCCGTGGTTCATCAGATCCGACGGCTCGATCGATGAGGAGCGCTTTCCGGTCGCCGCAGCCGAGGAGCTGGCGGATGTGCCGACCTTCCATGACGACAGTGCAGGCGGCTACCTGATCTGGTCAGAAGGCCCGGAACGTCTGGTCTTCATCGACGACCGGGCCGAGCTCTACGGGGATCGGATGCTCGAATACGTCGAGGTGCGAGACCTCGAGCGAGATTGGGAGCCCGTCTTCGAGCGCGATGGGATCGAGCAGGTTCTGCTCAGGGCCGACGAGGATCTGCTCGGCGAGCTGGCGTCGGCGGGCTGGACGACGACCTATGACGACGATGTGTATGTCGTCATGCGGCCCTGATCCGGCCTACTGCAGACCCGAGCCGATCTCGCTGAAGGCGTTTGACACCTGGTTGCCGGCGAGTCTTATCGCCAGTATGGCGACGATCGCAATGAGGACAACGAGCAGGGCGTATTCCACCATCGAGGCGCCTTTCTCTTCGGCCAGCCATCTCGATGTCTTCACCCACAGCAATGACACGGTGCCTCCCTGTTCGTTTCGTGTCCTGATGCCACGAAGGTACGGGGAGGCAGGAAAACGGGCAATGAGTCGATCGACCCATGGCATAGAAGAAGGACCCGCCAGGCGGGTCCTTCTTCGTTCGATCTGAGCTTTCGCTCAGTTCTGAGCTGCGCTCAGCTAAGGCCGGAGCCGATCTCACTGAAGGTCCCGGACACCTGGGTGCCGGCGAGACGGACAGCGACGAGAGCGACGATGGCGATCAGGACAACGAGCAAGGCATACTCAACCATGGAGGCGCCCTTCTCATCCTGAATCCAGCTAGTTACCTTGGTCCACAAAGCAAGCATGAAGCCCCTCCTTGGGTCAGCGTATGTTGACTTGCACCTGAAATATCGGCGCACCGCACCGAAAACTTGAGAGAGAAATGAAGAAAGGGCCCGGAGAACCGGGCCCTTTCATCTCGAGTCGTTGACGCTTAGGCGAGGCCTGAGCCGATCTCGCTGAAGGTGCCGGACACCTGGGTGCCGGCGAGACGGACGGCGACGAGAGCCACAATGGCGATCAGGACAACGAGCAGGGCATACTCAACCATCGAGGCACCCTTCTCTTCCTGAATCCAGCTCGTCAATTTGGTCCACAGAGCAAACATGAAACCCCTCCTTGGGTTGTTGCCTTGGCTTGCAATCGGGCAAGGTAGCCCTACCTACCCCCGGGACCTATGGGTCCCGGGAACTATCGTTACGACCCCGCGTCCACCAGATTCGAGTTGATATCAGAGTATGTGCTGCTGAGCTCATTCCCGAAGTAGGCCACCGCGGCGAGAGCCACAATGGCTATGAGGAGGACGAGGAGCGAGTACTCAACAAGAGAAGCACCCTTCTCATTGGTGAGAAACCTCATCAACCTGGCGTACATTTCTTCTCCCTTGCTCACCCGCATCAGCGTAGGGCCGCAACCGGAAAGCGCTCATGGGCCTCAAGGCTCATATGACTATTCCCTGATTGCACATCGGTTAGCTGGGTCGGGCTATGCCCAGACGTATCGCCTCGATGGCGGCCTGGGTGCGATCGCTGACGGCCAGTTTCTGAAAGATCGATGCGAGGTGGTTCTTGACCGTCTTCTGCGAGATGTAGAGACGCTCGGCCAACTCGTCGGTGGCCGAAACGCCGACGGCAAGGAGTTGGAGGATCTCCTTCTCCCGCTCCGTAAGCGAAGCCGCTCCCGGGTCGAGACGGGCCTGCCCATAAGTCTCCAGAAGCTCGTCCCGCTCGGTGTCGTCGAGTGAGATCAGGTCTTGACCATCGGCCACCGCCCTGATCGCGGCGGCCAGGGTCACCAACGGCACTCCCTTGGAGAAGAACCCTTTGGCGCCAGCTTTCTGGGCGCGCTCCTTCTGTTCCTCCGAAGCGTACATAGACACGACGATGGCGTTGGTCCTCCTGCCCAGCTCGGAAATCGTGTCGATACCGTCCCCACCGGGCATCTCGATGTCCACGATGGAAACCTCGGCAGGCTGGTTCATCAGGGCTTCCTCGAGCGCAGGCCCCGACTCCACCACGCCGACCACCCGAGTATCAGGCAGGATGTTGAGCGCCTGGCTCAGCCCCTCGGCAAAGAGTTGATGGTCGTCGGCGATCATTACACGAATCATCGGTTGCCCCATTCCACAGTCACGGTTGTTCCTCCTCCGGGAGTTGGTTGAAAGCTGATCTTCGCCCCTATCTTGTCGGCACGTTCCCGCATGCCTGTTAGGCCGAAATGGCCATCGGGCTCGTAGGTTGGGTCGAACCCGGTTCCGTCGTCGATCACGGAGCAGACACCAAAGGAGCGGTCGATCCTTCCCGACACCAGTATCTGCGATCCCCCTGAGTGATTGTGGGCGTTTCGGGTGGCCTCGGTGATGATCGAGGTCAGATCGGCGATGACTGCGGGCCGTGGGGGCCGTCTTTCCTCGAGATCGACGACGACCTGAGGAGCACCATTCAAGCCGGACGTGGACTGGAGGAGACGAGCGGTGAGGGTCGGGCCGGGGGCGGTGCGCAAGTCGGCTACAGATTCGCGAACATCCTCGACCAGTTTGGTCACATTGGTGCGCAGGACCTTGAGGTCAGCGGACAGCTCGGCATGCTCCGCCTGCTGCATCGCGGCCATATCCAGCGCCAATCCCAGCGAGGCGAGCGAAGGCCCGATGTCGTCGTGCATCTCTCGGGCGAGACGAATCCGCTCCTCGGCGACGGCCGAACCGACGATGTTCTGAAGCAACTGGAGGTTGGCGAAAGCGATGCTCACGGGCTGAACGAACGCCTCGATGTCGATCAGATCGGGTCTCGAGAGCGATTGTGGCGTGAGGAGCTCCAGACTGCCCACGGACGCGTCGGCAGTCGACAGCGGGACCTCATAGGGGTGGGGGCTCTCGGGAGGGACGCCGCGAGAGGCGAGCACCACCGGGCCCTCCTCATCGTCGAGAATCGAGTCGCCCGGAAGACCCCGGAATACGAGCCAGGATCGCCTCCAGTGTGTCGGCCGCCACCTCGACGGCATTGAGACGCCCGGCGGAGATGTCTTCAGACAGGCGGATGAGGACGCCATGGATCTCCTCCAGGTTCTCCAGCTTTTGCGTAGCCGATTCCGTTGCCTCGGCCAGCTCACCGGCCTGACGATGAGCATCCTCCAAGAGACGCCTGATCACTGTCACCAGTAGGACAAAAGCGACATAGAGGCCAATGATGGGCAATGCATCAGTGATCGCCGTGGCTGAGTCTCCCTGTGAGATGGTCACCAGAAACAGGAGCGCCACCGAGAGGAATCCGGTCATCAACCCGGTGCGAAGACCGCCGTAGATCGTGGCAAGGATCGGCGGTCCCATCGACAGCAATATGTACGGGCTGTTGGGCCCTCCGGTGAGGGTGATGGCGGTGATGGTGAGGAAAGCACCGATCAGGGTGATCGCCTCGGCTCCAAACCGCCGGCGATACCAGCTCTCGGGAACGGCTGCGGTGCCAATTACGTAGATCGTTCCGAGGGCCATCGCCAGGAGTGAGGCACCGTCCGGAGAGCCGACCGCGGAGATCAGATCGAACACCACGGCGTAGATCAGGACGACGAATTGCCCGATGGTGACACTCCGATGGAGGCGGAATTCCCAGGGGGCCGGGACGGAAACCGTCATAGGGGCAAGGCTACCGTCGGTGGTGATGAGTTCCTCGGACGGGCGCTGGCTGATCACGGGCGGAATCGGGTCCGGTAAGAGTGAGGTTCGCCGGCTACTGGCGGATGCGAGGCATTCGCACCGTCGACGCGGACGCCGTCGGTCACCTCGTTCTGGCTGGCGAAGGCCTGACCCCGGTCGCCGAGCGATGGCCGGGCGTCGTCCTCGAAGGCCAGATAGACCGCAAGGCGCTGGCCAGCATCGTTTTCGACGACCCGGGAGAGCTCGAGGTGCTCGAGGCGATCACTCATCCCTTGATCTTCGGCCGAATCGAGGCCGATTTGAAGGGATTTTCCGGTGTCGTAGTCGTCGAGATGCCGTTGCTCGAGACCTCGTTGGGCTGGTCGATGATCGTGGTGGATGCCGACGACGAGACCCGTCTGCGTCGGGCAGTGCAACGGGGCATGGACGAATCAGATGTCCGGCGTCGAATGGCGTCTCAACCCAGCAGGGACGACTGGCTCGCGGCCGCCGACGTCGTGGTGCCGAATCACGGCGAAATCCGCCATCTGGAGAAGGCGGCGGCGCTGCTCGGCGACTACCTCCTGCGGGGATAGCGGACGGATCTTGTCCCAGGCCACCGGTAGCCTCCCACAGTGCCCGAATTCAAGATCGTCTCCGATTTTGCACCGGCTGGTGACCAGCCTCAGGCGATCGCAGCCCTGGCCGAGGGGATAAACCGGGGCGACCGCTATCAGACCCTCCTCGGAATCACCGGCTCAGG
The DNA here is from genome assembly GCA_963734115.1 of uncultured Acidobacteriota bacterium. GTDB lineage: Bacteria > Actinomycetota > Acidimicrobiia > Spongiisociales > ZC4RG35 > JARDZU01. The sequence continues at coordinate 101,175 of CAVTFV010000007.1, read as the reverse complement.
CAAGTCGGCCACGATCGCCTGGACTATCGAGCAGGTGCAGCGACCGACGCTGGTTCTCGCACCAAACAAGGCTCTCGCCGCCCAACTCGCCAACGAGTTCCGACAGTTCTTCCCCCACAACAGGGTGGAGTACTTCGTCTCGTACTACGACTACTACCAACCCGAGGCCTACCTACCTCAGACCGACACCTACATCGAGAAGGACGCCACGATCAACGATGAGATAGACCGCCTCCGTCACTCGGCGACGGCGGGTCTGCTGGTCCGGGACGACGTCATCATCGTGGCCTCGGTGTCGGCCATATATGGCTTGGGCTCCCCAGAGCAGTACATGGGCCAGCTGCTCCGATTGGTGCAAGGGGTCGAGTACCCAATGAAGGATGCGATTCAGCGTCTGGTGAACATCCAGTACGAGCGCAACGAGGTCAATCTCATCCGCGGGAAATTCCGGGTGAAGGGCGACACGCTCGAGGTGTTCCCCTCCTACGAGGAGACCATCGTCAGGGTCCAGTTCTGGGGCGACGAGGTGGAGCGCATCATCAGGCTGAATCCGGTCACCGGGGAAGTGGTCGAAGAGCTGTCGGAGTTGTTCGTCTTCCCCGCCACCCACTATGTGACCGAGCGGGAGCGGATGCTCAAGGCGATCAGCTCGATCGAAGTGGAGCTGAAGGATCGTCTCGCCGAATTGGAGGGCAAGGGCAAGATGCTCGAGGCGCAGCGTCTCCGGATGCGGACCAATTACGACCTGGAGATGATGCGTGAGGTCGGGTTCTGCTCCGGGATCGAGAACTACTCACGTCATCTCGATGGACGTGCCGCAGGGGAGGCCCCCTACACCCTGCTCGACTACTTCCCCAAGAACTACCTGACCATCATCGACGAGTCACATGTGACCGTGCCCCAGATCGGGGGCCAATACGAGGGCGATCACTCCCGGAAGGAGGTCCTCGTCGAGCATGGTTTCCGTCTTCCGTCGGCCAAGGACAATCGGCCGCTCCGATTCGACGAATGGCTGGAGAAGGCAAACCAGATCGTGTTCCTTTCCGCCACACCGTCCGACTTCGAGGTCTCCCGCTCGACCCAGGTCGTGGAGCAGATCATCCGGCCCACCGGTCTCATCGACCCGGAGGTGATGATCCGACCCACCAAGGGCCAGATCGATGACCTGCTCCACGAGATCAGAGAACGGGCCCTCCGGGAGCAGAGGGTGCTGGTGACCACGCTGACCAAGAAGATGGCCGAGGACCTGACCGACTATCTGCTGGAGATGGGCGTCAGGGCCCGGTACATGCACTCCGAGATCGACACCCTGGAGCGGGTGCAGATCATGCGGGAGCTTCGGCTCGGCGATTTCGACGTCCTGGTCGGGATCAACCTGCTCCGCGAGGGTCTCGACCTGCCCGAAGTGTCACTGGTGGCGATCCTCGACGCCGACAAGGAGGGCTTCCTCCGGTCCGAGACCTCATTGATCCAGATCATCGGCCGGGCGGCACGAAATGTGGACGGTCAGGTCGTCATGTATGCCGACAATGTGACCGAGTCGATGAAGCGGGCGATCAACGAGACCAACCGGCGGCGCCGGGCCCAATCGGAGTGGAACGAGGAGCACGGAATCGACCCGCAAACGGTCAGAAAACGGGTGTCAGACATACTGGAATTGGTTCAGTCGGAGGCTCCGAAAGGCGATAGAAGAAGACGCGAAGTCGAGCCGCGCAGGCCGATCGACCTCGAGGGCGACGACCTGACCAGGCTGATCATGAGCCTGGAGGACGAGATGCATGAGGCAGCCAAAGAACTCCGATTTGAATACGCCGCGCGCTTGCGTGACGAGGTCAATGAACTCAGACGCGAGCTTCGCGAGGTCGCCGAGGCTGGTTGAAACGCCAGAGCCGGCCTCGCCGTCATTGGGTATTCCGCCAGAAAGCAAATACCGTCGGTGAAAACGATCGAATCCTCCACTGTCGCTTCGTCTCAGCTCACTAGGCCTCGCCTCCTAGACAACCCTGTGTTGGCCTGGGCGTTGCTGGTCGTCGGGCTAGTCGTTCTCGCCAGGCTGGCTTTCAGGGGCTGGATCCCTCACGACGAAGGAACACTGGGCCAGGCGGCAACGAGGGTCTTGGGCGGCGAAGTGCCCCATGTCGATTTCCACGACACCTATGGTGGGCTGCAGGCATATGCCCACGCCGGGGTGTTCACCCTCATTGGCGAGAGCGTGCGCAGCCTTCGCGTCGCCAACATCGTCATCGCGGCTGTTGCTGGCCTTGCATCCTTCGGGATCACACGTCGTGTTCAGCCGATCGTGGTGGCGGCTTCAGTTGGGGTGGCGGCGATGCTGGTCGGGTTCGCGGTCTATCCAGCCTCGATGCCTTCATGGTGGAATGCCGCGTTGGGCCTCGCGTCCGGCTGGTTGGTCCTGCGGTGGCTGGATAGCAGGAACCCGTGGGTCCTGGGAGCTGCCGGCGTGCTCACGGGCCTGAGTTTCCTTGTGAAATCGACAGGCGCCTTTGTTGCGGCGGCCGTCGCCCTCTATCTCATCATGCTGATCAGTCCCGATTCCCCCAGGCGCAGACTCCTAGTCGCCTTAGGCGCCCTGATCGTGCTCTCGTTCGGTGTGTTACTGGCCGGAGCTCCATCTCTTCACGCAATTGCATTGCTCTTTGTTCCCCTGGCACTGGCGGCGTTCGTCGGATTCCGAATGGAATCAGTCCCGAGGATGCCTGGTGGTCACGTGGTCCCGCTGAGCGCCGTCGCCATTTTCTCCCTTGCGGTGATCGTGCCCGTGGGGATATTTGCCATTCCATACATCCTGTCCGGGAACGGCTATGCCTTGATCTCGGGTTGGTTTCGACTACCTCAACTGCGGTTCGACTCGGCGGTCTGGAGCAGTTCGATCCCGTTGCTCCTTTTGCTTCTGCTGGGCGCCGTAGGACTCCTGACCTATTGGGTCTACCGACTAATCAACCCGAAGGTGGTGTTGGGCGCATGGGTTGTCCTGATCATCGTCGTCGCTTCCACTGGCTGGCACTGGTGGTGGACGCTGGCGATCGTGCTCATCATGCTGGCCCCATTGGCCGTTTCGACAGGGATGGCCGCGGAGAGGATGGCACAACCGGCTGACCACGGAACATCTTCTGTGTGCATTGATGCTGGCGGCCTTCGCATTCATTCAGTACCCGGTGAGCAACAAGATCTACGCGCTGTACTTGGTTCCATGGATCGTCACCGCCCTTGGAGTTTGGATCGTTGGTCCGAACGGATCCAGGGCGCTTGTCGCAATTCTCTTGTTGACCGCCTCGATCGTTGCGATCAAACTCGAGCAGGGTTACCTCTACGTGTCGACGCCACTTGCTGAACCGGTGGAACTGGTCGCACTTGACGTCGAGCGTGGAGGCATCGATATTCCGGCAAAGCGATGGGTTCTATTCGGAATTGGTGAATCACCTCGAGCCTTACGCCCCGCGTCCGATATACGCCGGTCCTGACTCACCAGAGATCTACTTCCTGACAGGGACCGCCAATCCCACGCCAGTGTTGTTCGATTTCCTTGCCGAATCCTGGCGCATCGGTGAGCTAGACGCTGCCGTTCTGGATGGGGAGCTATCTGCCGTGGTGGTGAATCGTTCACCAGATTTCTCGTCTCCGTTACCACCCAGGTTCCTCGAGATTGTTGAGACGGCATACCCCGAGAGATCTTCCTTCGGATGGTTCGACGTATTTGAGAAACTGGACAGCCATGTCAACTGAGCCAACTACCCCAACCACGGGCCAATCGATGCGACCATATCCGGCCGTTTCTGTAGTCATCCCGCTTTTCAACGAAGAGGACGTGGTCGAAACAACGGTTCGTACCGTGTTCGACGTGCTTTCGGGACTGTCCCTCCCCGATCAGCATGAGGTGTTGTGCGTGAATGATGGAAGCCGTGACTCGACTCTGCGAAAGCTCCTGCTCCTTCGAGATGAGTTCCCCCAACTGGGAGTGATCGGGCTCTCTCGCAACTTTGGGCATCAGGCGGCGGTTACTGCGGGGATGGACCATGCGCGTGGGGATGCTGTGTTCGTGATCGATGGGGATCTTCAGGACGATCCAACCGTCCTTAGCAAATTCATTCAGGAATACCGCAGGCGGAGCGGACGTCGTCTATGCCCAGCGCATACAGCGGAAAGAGTCGTTTCTGATGCGGGCGGCCTACGCGCTGCACTACCGGCTTCTATCGACCATGTCGAGCGTCGATATTCCAATAGACGCGGGCGACTTCGCCCTCGTGTCCCGAGATGTTGCCAATGTGATGTCGAGTCTTCCCGAACGGCAACGGTATCTGCGAGGCTTGAGAGCCTGGGTCGGGTTCAAGCAGGTCGGCATTCCCGTCGAACGCAGTGACCGAGCCGGCGGAGCCAGCAAATACTCCCTCGGCGACCTGGTCGGCCTCGCTCTTGACGGGATACTCGCCTTCTCGGTTGTGCCCCTACGCATTGCAACAGCCCTCGGCCTGTTTGGTTTGCTGGGAGGGCTGGTCTTCGGGGCTTACGCCTTGGTCGTTCGGATCGGGACCGGAGCGGCACCGCAAGGGTTCACCGCGCTGGCGTTGCTGCAGATCGGTTTTGGGGGAACCGTGCTCCTCATGCTTGGAGTCCTTGGTGAGTATGTGGGTCGCATCTATGAGGAAGTGAAGGCTCGCCCTATCTATGTCATCGAACGGACGTTTGGCGTCAACGATGGATGAGACTTATGTCCGCCTCTATCCCGACCTCGAGCTGCACCATTTCTGGTGGAAGGTTCGGCGCCGGCTCGTCGGTCAGCTCATCTCGAACCGAGTGGATCTCACCCGGTGCTCTGTGCTCGATATCGGATGTGGCTCAGGCGTGACGATGGAGCACCTGTCGGCTGCTGGGGCGGCAGAGGTGAGCGGAATCGAGATCGATCCTCTCGCTCTCCGACCTGATTCAGCTATCAACGAGCGGATTGTCCTGGGAGACCTCTTCGACCTGGAGATCGATGAGATCTACGACATCGTGGTCATGCTCGACGTCCTGGAGCATATTGAAGCTGACACGTCCGCCCTGACCAAGGTCGCGGCCTGCATGTCACGCGATGGGCTATTGATTCTGACAGTGCCAGCCTATAGCTGGCTGTGGTCCAGCCACGATGTGACCAATGCTCATTTTCGACGCTATTCAGCGAAGCAGTTGCGAGCTCGTCTCGAGTCGTCGGGATTCAAAGTCGATCAGATCGGCTATATGTTTGCCGGCCTCGTCCCACCGAAACTGGTGATGCGTTGGCTGGAGATGGCCGGGGTCGACGTTGGGAGCACTTCAGTCGAAGCCGTCCGTCGATCGTTCCTCTCAGAGCTCGCATACCGCTGGTTCAGCATGGAAGCAGCGATAGCTGTTCGATTTGCCCGAATGTTGCCATTTGGGTCATCTGTGGTGGCTGTGGCCAGGCCATCGCGAGGTGTATGACCGACGACAATCGTGATTGGGTACTTGGCTTACGAGCAGGCACGATTTCCCGAGGACTATCGAAAGTGATCGTATCGAGTCGATTGCCATCCTCACGGATCGACCAACCCATCCCTTCGCTCTGGCAGTTGAAGGGATTCAGCCCGCCGAGATGTGAACCATCTCCCAGAGTTCGACCCCGCCCAATGTCAGGTTGAAGGGCGAGATGTCGCGAATCTCGAGGGTGTTGCTAACGAGGCTCCGCCACTCCGGAACGGATCGTGGAAACTCTCCCTGGTCGGCGAGAGCGAGTTTTCGCGGCAAACCTTCGTCTGCAAGGACGAGGTCCAGAATGTGGATCTCGCCGTCGTCGGCGAGGAGCCTGGGTAAGGAACCTAAGAGGTGACCTACCCCCGCGTCGTCCAGGTGATGCATGAGGCTGTTCATCAAGATGAGGTCGAACTTGGACGAACTCGGGATGTCCGATGTCACATCCGCGACTCGAAACTCTCGGCCGTGTCGCTTTCTGGCGTACGCGACGTAACGCTCGTCGAGGTCGACACCCAGATATTCGGGTACTCCATTGAACGAGCGAGTGTTGGTGCCCGGTCCGCAACCGACATCGAGAACGGAGCGAGCCCGGCGGAATGAATCCGAGCCCACGACTGGAGCCATCTTCTGGGCGACGAATGGAGCCTGCCACAGCAAATACACCGCGGGAATGTCGAGTATGTCCTTGATGCTCATGTCCTACGAGATCTCAATCGTGGTGGCGGTTTCGGAGCGCGGTCCAACAATCGTCCAAGCACATCGTCCTGTCGTCAGGGGAACTTGAATGACTCTGACTTCTGGGCATCGAGATTGATATCCGGATTTGTACATTCATACTTCGGCAATGATCGGTGATGCCGATATTTGTGAGAGGCTTCTGCCCATATGCCCACTCTTTCAGTCCTGATGCCTGTCTACAACGAGTCGCGCACCTTGCGCACCATCGTTGACCGCGTCCTGGCCTCGCCGGTCGATTGTGAGATCGAATTGGTATGTGTCGATGACTGCTCGCGGGACAACTCTCTAGAGATACTCCGTGAGTTGGCCACACAGGACGACAGGATCAAGGTCATCGCGCAGCCGGTCAACATGGGCAAAGGCAAGGCCATCCGAACAGCGATCGACAGCATGACCGGGGACATTGGGATCATCCAGGACGCCGATCTCGAATATGACCCAGAGGAATATGGCAAGGTCATCGCGCCAATCCTCGACGGAAAAGCTGATGCTGTCTACGGCTCCCGCTTCGCATCCAGCGAGGTCCGTCGTGTCCTCTTCTTCTGGCATGCGCTCGGGAATCGAATGCTGACGGCTTTCTCAAACATGGCGAACGACCTGAATCTCACCGATATGGAGACCTGTTACAAGGCTGTCCGCGGGGACGTTCTGAAGAGGCTCCGTTTGACCTCAGACCGCTTCGGCCTCGAACCCGAGTTGACCGCCCGCCTGGCGCAGTGGGGGGCGCGCATCTACGAGGTCCCGATCTCTTATCACGGCCGCACGTATGCAGAAGGCAAGAACATCGGCTGGCGTGACGGTGTCGAAGCGTTGTGGCTCATTATCAAGTTTCGATTTGTCGACACACGTGCCACAAATGAGGATTCTGTAGTCACCCGTCAGGCGTTGGGAAGGGCCCCCAGATTTCGTCGCTGGATCCTGGAGCGATTCGAGAGCAATATGGGAGAGCGAGTTATCGAGGTGAATGCAGGCCCGGGTCACACTACGTCACATCTCCTCGACCGAGACCGCCTGCTCGTCACAGACAGTGACCCTGTCCACGTCGAGACGTTGCGCCGGAGATTCGGGCACTTGGAGAACCTCGACGTGGTCTTGAGCGACTTCGATGTAGCCCAGCCGGATCTCGATCGCTTCGATACGGCGATCCTCTTCGACGGCCTCCAACGCTCTCATGAGCCCAAGCAATTGCTGAGTCGTGTTGCCGGGTACCTCGACGCTGGAGGCAACGTGCTCATCCAGGTCCCGGCAGGGACACATCTCTTCGGGCCTACCGACAGGGCCGCCGGCCATGTGCGGCGATTCGATCGGGAGGACATCGAGGACATTGTCAGATCGGCTGGATTGGAATTGGTCTCTGTCGAGGCTTTCAATCGGTTTGGGGGACTTGGCTGGCGACTTCATCATGCAATGGGCGCGGGACGAATCTCTGCGACCCAGGCGAAGACTTTCGACCTCCTAGTCCCATTGGCGAGGAGGATCGATTCGATGGGCGTGGGGCAGGGTTTGAGTTGGCTTGTCGTTGCCCGGGTTCCGTGACCGAATCCGCTCGGCCAAACGTAAGCAAGGCACTCGAGGGTGCCTGGATTGTCGCACTCGTTGCCCTCGTCTTCTCGAGCGTTCTGGTTGTCCGAAGCTTGTCCGAGGCTGACTGGGACGCCACGCTATTCACTGCCTTCGGCGAAGAAGCCATGCCAACTCGTGTTTACGCCGAGGAACGTCTCGGTGAAGTCTTCCTACGCGCCTTCCAGGGTCATGACGGCAAGTTCTTCTTCGTGCAGGCGAATGACCCGCTGGTCCTCGACCCGCAGACTCATGCTTCGGTGCTCGATCGGCCGCTCTATCGAAGTCAGCGAATGCTTTACCCACTGCTTGCGGGCGGCGGAGGCTTGTTCTCACCTGGAACGATCGTCTGGGCACTCATCGTGGTGAATGTGTTGGCGATGGGCGCAGGCACGCTGGCCACGGCAAGTGTCGCGAAGTCCATGGGCATGTCTTCATGGTGGGGTCTGACCTTCGCCTTCAATCTCGGTTTCATCAGTGAGATGAACATCTCCGGGGCAGGGATAGTTGCGGCGGCGGCTGCGTTCGGCGCCGTTGCCATGTTTCTCCGAGACCGGCGTGCCTGGGGAGTGATACTGCTGGTGCTTGCAGCTCTGTCACGCGAGGTGATGCTCATTGCTGCTGCGGGGTCCGCTTGGTGGCTTTGGAGATATCAGAAGGACAATCGCGACGCAGCCCTTGCCCTTGTCGCGCCGATAGGAGCGGTTGGACTCTGGGCTCTGTACCTCCGTCTGCAGATCGGATTGGAGTCGGGAGTGTCCCAAGTCCAGGAAATCGGGTTGCCTTTTGTTGGATTCGTTCAAGCCATCGACGGCTGGGCGTCCGATCCATTGGATATGGCTGTCGGGATAGCAATCATGGTGCTCTTCGTTCTGTATACCCGTCGAGTCTTGATGTCGAAGCATTTGGTGGGCTGGGCGTTCCTCGGCTTCGTTGCCCTGGGCCTGGTGTTCACCAGGCAGGTGTGGCAGTCCTATTTCGACATCACGCGAGCCATCGCCCCGGCGATAACGGCCTTCGTGCTGATGATGTTCGCTCCACAAGAGCCGGTCGAACGAACAGGTGTTCGCAGCTGATCTGGATTACACTGTCGTAACTCAGGCGACCAACCAGGCGGAGCGTGTCCACCGACTCGATACTCGTAAGGGGCGCCCGTGAGCACAACCTGAAGAACCTCACGGTCGAGCTGCCCCGCAACCAACTCATCGTCTTCACCGGTCTCTCCGGATCGGGCAAGTCATCGCTGGCCTTCGACACCATCTATGCCGAGGGACAGCGCCGCTATGTCGAATCGCTGTCGGCATACGCCCGACAGTTCCTGGGACAGATGGACAAACCCGACGTCGATTTCATCGACGGGCTGTCACCGGCGATCTCGATCGACCAGAAGACCGCGTCCCGTAACCCTCGGTCGACCGTGGGGACGGTCACCGAGGTGCACGACTACCTGCGTCTCCTCTATGCCCGGATCGGCATTGCACACTGCCCCAAAGACGGGACACCGGTCGAGCGTCAGACTCCCCAACAGATCGTCGATCGCATCCTGGAGTTGCCGGAGGGCACCCGATTCCAGGTTCTCGCGCCGGTGGTCAGAGGGCGGAAGGGCGAGTACGAGAGTCTCCTCGCCGACCTGGCCAAAGAGGGTTTTGCCCGGGCCAGGGTGGATGGCGAGGTGAGAGAGCTGACCGAAGAGATCAAGCTCGACCGGTATCACCAGCACACCATCGAGGTCGTGGTCGATCGTCTCGTCCGCAAGGAAGGGATGGAGCAACGCCTCACCCAGTCGCTCGAGACAGCGCTCACGCTCACGGATGGAACTGCTGACATCGAGATCGTTGACGGGCCGACGCTGACATTCTCGCAGCACCTCTCCTGCCCGAAATGCGGTCTTTCGTTCGAGGACCTGCAGCCCCGCAACTTCTCCTTCAACAGCCCGTATGGAGCATGCACTGTGTGCTCGGGGATCGGCACCAGATATCAGGTCGATGCGGAGTTGGTGATCGCAGACCCCGGCTTGTCGCTCGGTGAGGGCGTGATCCCGATGTGGTCCTCGAACCGGATGCGGTACTACCACCGCCTACTCACCGGTCTCGGGGAGGTGTTCGGCTTCTCCATGGACACCCCCTGGCAAGACCTGCCCGATGAAATCCAGCAGAAGATCCTGTACGGCACCGGTGAAGACAAGATCACCATCAAGTACACCAACCGCTTCGGCCGAAAGCGGCAGTGGCAGGCCACCTTCGAAGGGGCCATCCCGTTCCTCAACCGTCGTCACGAGTCGGCGGAGAGTGAGTCGGCTCGGGAGTACTACCAGGAGTACATGGCGGAGGTGCCCTGTGAGGCGTGCGGCGGCGGCCGGCTCAATCCGATCTCCCTTGCCGTCACCATCGCCGATCGGAACATCGCCGAGGTCTCCGATCTCGCTCTCGGCCAGGCCAAGGAGTTCTTCGAGGATCTCGAGCTCAGCGACCGGGAGCGGGCCATCGCCGAGCGCGTGCTCAAGGAGGTCAAGGCGAGGATCCAGTTCCTATTGGATGTGGGGCTCGACTATCTGTCACTGAGCCGATCGGCGGCGACCCTGGCCGGGGGAGAGGCGCAACGAATCAGGCTGGCCACCCAGATCGGCTCGGGTCTCGTCGGTGTCCTCTACATCCTCGACGAGCCGTCCATCGGGCTCCACCAGCGGGACAACCAGCGGCTGATCGAGACGCTGCTCCGTCTCCGCGACCTGGGCAACACGCTGATCGTGGTCGAGCACGACGAGGACACCATCCGGGTGGCCGACCACATCGTCGATATCGGCCCGGGCGCAGGCGAGCACGGGGGTCACGTCGTTGCCGAGGGCACGCTCGCCAACATCACAGCCGAGCCCGACTCCATCACCGGGGACTATCTGGCCGGGCGTCGTCAGATCCCGGTCCCCTTCATCCGCAGGCAGGGAAACGGCGAGGAGATCACGATCCGCGGCGCCACCGAGAACAACCTTCAAGGGATCGACGTCACCTTCCCGCTCGGGATGTTCACCGCGGTCACCGGCGTTTCCGGGTCGGGGAAGTCGACCCTGATCGAGGAGATCCTGTGGAAAGTCCTGGCGAACCGGGTGAACCGGGCCAGGGTCGTGCCGGGCCGGCACAAGAAAATCGAAGGGATCGAGCACATCGACAAGGTGATCGATATCGATCAGTCTCCGATCGGCCGCACTCCGAGGTCCAACCCGGCCACCTATACCAAGCTCTTCGACCAGATCAGGTCTCTGTTCGCCCAGACGCCCGAGGCGAGGGCACGTGGGTACAAGCCGGGGCGCTTCTCGTTCAACGTCAAAGGCGGTCGTTGTGAGGCATGTGCCGGTGACGGCACGATCAAGATCGAGATGCACTTCCTGCCCGACGTGTATGTGCCGTGTGAGGTTTGTGGAGGCCGGCGCTACAACCGGGAGACGCTGGAGATCCTGTGGAAGGGGCATGACATCTCAGATGTGCTCGAGATGTCGGTCGAGGAAGCTCTCGGGTTCTTCGAGAATCAGCCCAAGATCGTCCGCGTTCTGCAGACGTTGTATGACGTCGGTCTCGGCTACGTCAGGTTGGGTCAGCCGGCGACCACACTGTCCGGTGGTGAGGCACAGCGGATCAAGCTCTCCTCAGAACTGGGAAGGCGCTCGACCGGGAGGACCTTCTACATCCTCGATGAGCCGACCACCGGGCTTCACTTCGAGGACATCCGAAAGCTGCTCCAGGTCCTGCAACGTCTCGTCGATGCCGGCAACACGGTCGTCGTGATCGAGCACAATCTCGACGTCATCAAATCTGTCGACCATGTCATCGATCTCGGTCCAGAGGGGGGCAGCGGTGGGGGCGCGTGCTCGCCATTGGCACTCCCGAGGAGGTCGCGCAGGTGGGGGAGAGCTATACCGGAAAATTCCTCCGGGAACTCGTTGGAGGCTGAAGACGAAACATCCCGGTGAGTGAACTCACACAATCCGTCGATCGATTGAAGCTGAAAGCGGTCGATGCACCAGTCGAGCGTTCTCCGGAAAATGATGCTCGCCCACTCCACCGTCAGAAATGAGCTTGAGGATTTGGCCTCGGTGATCTAGACGTCCCGCTCCGTGGTCGTCCGGAGGCCCGGCTCGGACGCGATCTTGCCGAGCGTCCACCCTTGGACGCGGAGGGCCCTTTAGAACAGCTCAGGTCCACGCAGAGGACCGCCGATGTGTTCTTGTCCCCGGACTCTCACACGATGCAACCGTCCACCGGGGATGCAACGCGTCCACCGGGGATTCAACGCGTCCAAAAAGTAAAACGACTTGGGAGCTCGGACTCGGATGGCCGACCAAACATCAGTACAACATCGATGGCGCAGCCTGGATGGAATTAGGGGCTTGGCAATAATCCTGGTGGTCCTATCCCACGCATTCCCTGAGACATACGCTGCCGGTGGGGCGCCGGGAGTTTCATTGTTCTTTGTGTTGTCCGGTTTCTTGATCACCAGCCTTCTGTTGAATGAAAACGAAACCAGCGGGCGAATCGACCTCAAGAAGTTCTTTGGGCGAAGGGTTCTACGATTGGTGCCCGCCCTGATTGCCTACCTCAGTGTCGTGGCCATTGCGCAAGGATGGTCTTCGATCTGGCCCTCGTTGTTCTACATCGGCAACTATGCCCAGATCGCAGGTGGCGACGTGGGAGTGAACGTTCACACTTGGAGTCTGGCGGTCGAGGAGCACTTCTATTTGCTGTGGCCAGTGCTCTTTGTGTTCTTGGCATCGGTACCGCAGAAAAGGAGACTGGCTTGGGTGGCGTCCGCCGCCATCCTCTCGTTGAGTTGGCGGTTCATCGTTCCGGATGCCATGTGGGCGTATCAGGGCACCGACACGAATGCGTACGCCCTTGCATTGGGGTGTCTCGTTGCTCTTGTCAAGGATTCATGGACGCCATCGCGTCGTCTGGCCAATCTCTGTCTGGCGGGAATTGCGGTGTTCGGATTGTACCCAATGACATCGTTTGAGGAGGTCGTCGCTGCTGGGCGTTGGGTCGCACCTGTCGCCGCAATTCTCGGAAGTATTGCGGTGTGGGCCTCGGCTACTCATACACAGGCTTGGCTCGCCTCCCCCATATTGGTCCGAGCGGGAAGGATCTCCTATGGCCTCTACCTCTGGCATCCTCTTGTGCTTTTCCTCTGCTGGTCTCGAATCAGTGGGGACCGGCAACTCGTCACGCTGGGCGTGATCGCGGTCTCGATTGTGCTGGCAACATTCTCTTGGCGGTACGTGGAGGCCCCTGTCATGCGAAGTCGATGGGCCACCCGAATGAGAGTTCAACGCTCACTGCCTATGGCCCTAAACCCCGAGAGCCTTCCCATCACGGAGCCAGGGGGGCTTCAGGCCGAAGGACCGCAGAGGTTCACAGATCCGATGCACGACGAGGACATTGGTCCTTGGGTGCGCTATCCAATACCGATGCACCTTCAGACGAAGGCGGCCACTCGGGAGATGTTGTCACGATTGATGTTCGCCGACACCACAGCCGATCAGCAAGAGTCAGATACAGAAAGCCCGCATCAGGCTCTTCGCACGTAGAGTTCCGGACCACTGGAACACTCCCTTCCTGGACGTCGAATACATATCGATGGCCGAGCGCCAACCCGCCGAAGCCGCAAACAGATTGGACCCGGTGGATCAACGGACGGCGACCACGGAGCCGGCGACGGCCCACCTGAGGAATGCGCCACGCGCAGTCACAGCTTCAAGTTTTCCATTAATCAGATCGACATCGAAGCTTTAACCCTCCGTCGTTCCTGCCGATATAGCCTGATACCGCTTTGGAAGGATTTGAAGTGTTTGATATGCGCCGGTCGGCGTTTGGTGGCTTCAGGGAGCTGGAGGGAAAGCACGCCGTGGTCATGGGGGGCGCTGGGTTCCTCGGATCACATGTGTGCACCTGGCTGGTGTATTCCGGCGCGAAGGTCACCTGCATCGACAACCTGATAACCGGGAACGCCCAGAACGTGGCCCATCTGATGGGGGACCGGAAGTTCCGCCTGATCGACTACGACGTCACCGACTATCTCCATGTTCCTGGGGATGTCGACTACGTGTTGAACTTCGCCTCGCCGGCCTCACCGGTCGACTACTTGAAATGGCCGATCCACACTCTCAAGGTCGGCGCTTTCGGAACCCACAAGGGTCTCGGTCTTGCCTACGACAAGGGGGCGAGATTCTTCCTCGCCTCGACCTCGGAGGTCTACGGTGATCCCCTGGTCAACCCTCAACCCGAGACATATTGGGGCAACGTCAACCCGATCGGGCCCAGAGGCGTCTACGACGAAGCCAAGCGCTTCGCCGAGGCCCTGACCCTCGCCTACAACCGGGAACATGGTGTCGAGACCAGGATCGTCCGGATCTTCAACACCTATGGCCCGCGTATGCGTGCCGATGACGGTCGGGCCGTCCCCGCCTTCTTCAAGGCCGCGCTGCAGAACCGTCCGCTGCCCGTTTTTGGCGATGGGTCACAGACACGCTCACTTTGCTATGTGGACGACGAAGTGGAGGGCATCCTCAGGTTGCTCCTCTCCGACGAGACCGGACCGGTCAACATCGGGAACCCGGAAGAGGTGACCATGGTTGAGCTCGCCGAGACAGTCCAGGACGTGGTCGGCAACCACCCGGGCATCGAGTTCCATCCCCGACCGACTGACGATCCCATGGTTCGGCGGCCCGACACCACCAAAGCGGAGAAGATTCTCGGCTGGAAGGCCCAGATCTCGCTGCGCGAGGGCCTCGGGCGGACCCTTCCCTGGTTCAAGGAAGTCCTCAGCGACTGAGGCTGCTGCCCGAAGGGGCACAATTCACTGATGTCGTGGTCCGATCTGTCCGAATGGTGGGTCACCGAGATCGAAGACGACCCCGCATACGAGGCGGTGGTCAACCCGATGCTCCTCGACGTCCTACAGCCCGAATCTGGGCGAACCTATCTCGACCTCGCATGTGGCGAAGGGCGCGTGATGCGATCTCTGAAGGAATCGGGGGCGGCCGCACACGGCGTCGATCTAACCCTCGCCCTTGCCCGACGAGCCGCTGATTCGGGACCGGTCGTCCTCGGACGGCTACCCGATCTCGGCTTTCTCCGCGACGATTCCTATTACGGGGCATTTTGTGTCTTGGCTCTCGAGCACATCGAGGACGAAGGACGGTTCTTTGCGGAAGCCGCACGGGCGGTTGAGCCAGGCGGAGTTTTCGCACTGGTGATCAATCACCCGTTTCGAACGGCGCCCGGCGCGACCCCGATCACCGATGCCGATGGTGAGACTTTGTGGCGGCCGGGCGACTACTTCTCATCGGGGACCACGTTGGAACCGGCTGGCGAGGGGCAAATGCTATTCCATCATCGGAATACCGCCAGAATCCTCGAGTCGGCGGCAGCCGCGGGTTGGTATTTGGAGCGATTCGTCGAGGCTCCCCACCACGAACTGGACGACCAGGCGGGCATCCCGAGACTGCTGGCTTGCCGTTGGCGCCTCCTACCCTGAGGAGGCGTGTTCGATCGACCAAAACCATCGGAGATACCTGACCAACCCGGCGCTTACATCTTCCGTGACAAACACGGGAAAGTGATCTACGTCGGCAAGGCCGAGAGTCTGCGCGGCCGCGTGCCGTCCTACTTCGGTGTTGGTCTCCACCCCCGCACCCAGGCCATGGTCGACAACGCCCAATCGGTCGAGTGGATCATCACCGAGTCCGAAGTCGCTGCGTTGATGCTCGAGTTCTCACTCATCAAGAGGCATCGTCCCCGCTTCAACATCAAGCTGGTCGACGACAAGTCGTATCCATATCTGGCCATTACCCGGAGCGACGAATGGCCTCGCGCCAGGGTGATGCGGGGCGCCAAGCGGAAGGGCAACGAGTACTTCGGGCCGTACGCCCACACCTACGCCATCCGCAAGACCCTCGACCAGCTTCTCCGCACGTTTCCGGTTCGCACCTGCACGGACTCCCTCTTCAACCGTCAGCAAGCCCAGGGACGACCGTGTCTCCTCTATCACATCGAAAAATGCTCCGGCCCCTGCATCGATGCCGTCACCCCCGAGGACTACCAGCAGATGGTGGACGGGCTTGCTGCCTTCCTTCGGGGGGACACCGACCTGGTGCTGACTGATCTCAGGGTCCACATGTGGGAAGCGTCGGAGCGACAGGAGTTCGAGCTCGCCGCCCGGCACCGTGACCGGATCGAAGACGTGCGTCGAGCCCTGCTCCGACAGGACGTGGTTTCGGACCGCCCCGAGGACTTCGACCTGATCGCATTCCATGGAGACGACCTCGAGTCGGCATTTCAGATCCTCCACGTCAGAAAGGGACGACTCGTCGGACGGTTGGGCACCGTCGTCGATCGTGTCGAGGAACTGACCGATGCCGAGCTCATGGGGCGCGTCATCAGACAGCTCTATGGGGAGGACGACCCGCCTCGCCAGGTCCTGGTCGAAATCGAACCTGCCGAGAAGGAATTGCTCCAGGAGTGGCTGGCCGAGCGAAGAGGTACCAAGGTCAGCCTCCGGGTGCCGACCAGGGGCTCGAAGCGGCGTCTTATGGAGACAACCGCGACCAACGCCGCCGAAGCATTCGCCCGGCACCGTCTCAAGCGCAGTCAGGACCACAATGCGAGGGCGAAGGCTCTTCGCTCCCTCCAGGAGGTCCTGGACCTACCGGAGCCACCCCTTCGCATCGAGGCGTTCGACATCTCGACATTGCAGGGGACCAACACCGTGTCGTCGATGGTCGTGCTCGAGGACGGTCTGCCCAAGCGGTCGGACTACCGGAGATTCAAGATTCGGACCATCCAGGGTCAGGACGACTTCGCCGCCATGGAGGAGACCATCCGCCGCCGCTTCCGGGCATTCCTGGCAGAGAGGGACCGGAACGTCGCAGAGCAGGGAAGGTTCTCCTATCCGCCGTCTCTTGTTCTGGTGGACGGGGGAGCGGGCCAGCTCGGACGTGCCGTGAAGGTCCTCGACGAGCTCGGGATCGACATTCCGGCCATCGGTCTCGCCAAGCGGATGGAGGAGGTGTATCTGCCCGGGCAACCCGATCCGGTGCGGATTCCCCGGGATGCCGAAGCGCTTTATCTCCTCCAGCAGGTCCGTGACGAGGCCCATCGCTTCGCCATCACCTATCACCGCCAGCTTCGCTCCAAGTCGATGGTCGACTCGATCCTCGACGACGTCCCCGGAATTGGCCCGAAGCGAAAGAAGGACCTCTTGAAGCGGTTCGGTTCATTGAAGAAACTGAGGGAGGTACAGGCGGATTCTTTGGCCGAGGTGGTGCCGAGGAACGTGGCCGACGATCTGTACGCTGCACTCCACAACTGATCGAGAGCACCGATGGAGCGTCCCGCAACCGATCACCCTCAGGTTCTCGTCGTCACCGGCATGTCGGGCGCCGGTCGCTCGTCGGCTGCCAAGGTCCTCGAGGACCTTGGTTACACGGTCATCGACAACCTCCCCCCCAGGTTGCTGGTCCCGGCCGCCCAATCCCACGACATCCCGGAGCGGCACAAGCACCTGGCGGTGGTCATCGATTCCAGGGGAGGCCTGCCCATCGAGGAGCTACGAGAGGCGGTGAAAGAGCTGAGCCGGGAGGGGGTCCTGACCCGGGTCGTGTTCCTCGATGCCGAGGACGACGTCATCGTTTCCCGCTACGAGGAGAACAAACGCCCCCATCCACTCGGCCACTCCACGATCTCGGAGTCGATCGCCGCGGAGCGAGAGCTTCTCGCCGACCTCCGGGAAGAGGCCGACGTCATCGTGGACACCTCGTCGCTCAATACCCACGAGTTGCGCGATCGTCTCACTGCCCAGTTCAGCGAGGAGGAAATGGCCCGCCCAATGCGCGTGTCGATTCGATCTTTCGGCTTCAAGAACGGGACACCACGTGACATCGACCTCCTCTTCGATGTCAGATTCCTCCCCAATCCCCACTGGGTGTCGGAGCTACGGCCGCTACGAGGCACCGATGAGCGCGTCGCCGAGTATGTGATGAACGAGGACGCCGCCAAGGAATTCGTCGACCGCGCCGACGAGATGCTGGCCTTTCTCATCCCGCATTTCGAGGCGGAAGGTAAGTCATACCTGTCAGTGGGCATTGGCTGCACCGGCGGGCATCATCGCTCCGTGGCGATTGCGGAGGAGCTGGGTCGCCGGCTGGCCCAACACGGGATCACCGCCACGGTCCGTCACCGCGACATCGAACGTTGAAACCACAGACCCAGACCGAGACGGCACTAGCCCCGCTGCTCCTCGATCCCGAGGGCCCAGTGGTGACTGCCTTGGGCGGTGGTCACGGCCAGGCGGCGGCACTCGAGGCCATTCAGTGCTACGCAGGGGAGATATCGGCGCTGGTGGCGGTGGGAGACGACGGCGGCTCGTCCGGGCGACTCAGTGGTCTTGGGATCCCGCCACCAGGTGACGTGCGCCGCTGTCTCCTGGCGCTGACACCTGAGCCTTCTCTGTGGTCGGAGCTGTTCGCACACCGTTTCACCGGGGGCGATGTGGCCGAGCACTCGCTGGGCAATTTGATCCTGGCCGGCCTTTCCGATCTGTTCGGTGATTTCGAGTCGGCTGTCTCCACTGCGGAGCGGATGCTGGGGACCTTGGGCTCGGTGATCCCGGTGGCAGACCAGCCCATCATCCTCTCGGCAACCATCGATGGGATGGAGGTGGTCGGGCAGAAGACCATCACGCATACTTCCGGCGAGCTCACCGAGCTTCACATCGAACCGAGGGATGTCGTCGCAACCCAGCGCGCCCTGGCCGCTGTTGCCGCCGCCGACCAGATCGTGATCGGACCCGGCAGTCTCTACACGTCGATCCTCTCCGCCCTCAAGGTCAACATGCTGGCCCCGGCCATCATGGGGGCGGCGGCCCAGCGGGTGTTCGTCCTCAATCTGGTCACCCAGGATGCTGAGACTTTTGGCGTAAGCGGCGCCGAGCATCTCGAAGCGCTTGCGAAGCACGTCGGGGTCACCGGCCCGGGGATCGTCGTGGCCCATGATGGGCCACTCCCAATCCCGGAGGGCCACGAACGCGTCGTGATCGAGACCGAGGATGCGGCCCGTCACGGGTGGCGTGTCGTCTTTGCAGATCTGGCCAACGAGACGGCAGACTGGCCCGAGCACGACGCGCTCAAGCTGGGCAGAGTGCTGGAGAAACTGGCCGTCACCGAGGACTGACACCGAATGCCCGAATACCTGACTCTCGACGACGTGGGCGTCGATGGTCTCAATGTCCTGGTGCGATCCGACCTCAATGTCCCTATGGAGGACGGTGTGATCTCGGATGACTTCCGGATCAGGGCCGCCCTGCCCACCCTGGAACGGCTCGTCGATTCCGGCGCACGGGTCAGGGTCTGCTCGCATCTCGGCCGTCCGGAGGGGCCTGATCCTGCACTCTCACTGCGACCCGTCGCCGATGCGATGGCCGGGCTCACCGAGAAGGAGGTCGGGTTCGAGAGCGGCGGCCAGATCACTGTGCTCGAGAACACACGCTTCGACCCGGGGGAGACGAAGAACGACCCAGCCACGGCTGCCGGTCTCGCCGAAGGGGTGGATCTCTTCGTCCAAGACGCCTTTGGATCGGTGCATCGGGCGCATGCCTCCACGGTCGGAGTGGCCGAGTTGGTCAAGTCGGTCGCCGGGCCGCTCCTAGTAGGCGAGCTCGAGGCGTTAAAGCACTTCCTGGTCGATCCGAAGGTGCCCTACGTCGTGGTCCTGGGAGGCGCCAAGGTCTCGGACAAGCTCGGAGTGATCGAAAATCTGCTCCCCAAGGTCGACGTGATGCTGATAGGTGGGGCGATGTGTTTCACCATCCTGAAGGCCAAGGGAGATGAAGTGGGCACCTCGCTGGTGGAAGATGATCAGATCGAGGCTGTGAAGCGGCTCCTCGATGGGCCTCACGCGGGAGAGGTTGATACTCCCGGTGGACGTGGTCATCGCCACCGAGTTCGCAGAGAACGCCGAGCACAAGGTGACCTATATCAAGGAGATGCAACCCGGCTGGATGGGCCTCGACGTAGGGAGGGAGACGAATCAGCTCTTCGCGTCGGTGATCCGCACTGCGGAGACGGTTTTCTGGAACGGACCGATGGGTGTGTTCGAATGGGAGCCCTTCAAGGCCGGCACCGAAGCCGTAGCCCGGGCAGTGGCCGACGCGACTGCATACACCGCCGTCGGAGGCGGCGACTCGGTAGCCGCGGTCCGTGGCCTCGGCCTCGAATCCGAGATCTCTCACGTGTCGACAGGGGGGGAGCGGGGTTGGAGCTCCTCGAGGGGCGCGAGCTTCCCGGCGTGAAGGTGCTCGAGCGGTGGACCGGTTTCTCCCCTCGGAGGGGTGCAAACCCAATGACCGAGCGAAAGAGCCTGATCGTCGGAAATTGGAAGATGAACGCCACCCATCTCGAGGCAATTCAGATGGTCCAGAAGCTCTCATACCGCCTCGAGGTGAGGGACTACGACCGTGTGGAGGTCGTCGTGGCCCCGCCCTTCACGTGCCTCCGATCCGTCCAGACGGTGATCGAAGCCGACCGCCTGTGGTTCGGCCTGGGCGCGCAGAATGTCCATTGGGAGGAATCGGGGGCGTTCACGGGCGAGATCTCACCCGTGATGCTGGCCAAGCTGTCGGTCACCCATGTGATCGTGGGCCACTCCGAGCGACGTCAGGGTTTCGGGGAGACCGACGACATCGTGGCGAAGAAGGCACAGGGCGGTGGCCGCCGCCGGCATGCACCCGATCGTCTGCGTTGGCGAGACCCTGGAACAGCGTGAGGCAGGCGAGGCGGAGAGTGTCGTCGTGTCCCAGATCGTTGGCTCTCTGGCCCGCCTCGACCCAGACGCCCTGACTTCGGGGGCAATCGCCTACGAGCCCATCTGGGCCATCGGCACGGGCCGCACGGCCTTGCCCGAAGATGCGGGCACGATGGCAAGCATCATCAGGGAAAGCGTCTCCGACAAGGTCTCCCCTGAAGCCGCAGACGGCGTTCGAATCCTCTACGGCGGGTCGGTGAACGCCGGCAACATCAAAGACTTCATGGCCAAGTCGGATGTCGACGGCGCCCTCGTCGGCGGCGCCTCGCTCGACCCGGACAGCTTCGCCGCCATCGTCCGGTACTGGGTATGACCCATCGGCTGATCCTCCTTCGGCACGGGCAGTCGACCTGGAACCTCGAGAACCTCTTCACAGGCTGGACCGACGTCGGTCTGACCGGTCTCGGCGAGCGGGAGGCCCGTGAGGCGGGCCGGCTCATCGTGAACGAAGGGCTCGATCCCGACATCCTCCACACCTCCGTTCTGGTGCGGGCGATCAAGACGGCCGAGCTGACTCTCGACGAGATGGGGCGGCAATACCTTCCCGTGCGTCGGACCTGGCGTCTCAACGAGCGCCACTACGGAGCGTTGCAGGGTCTCAACAAGAAGGAGACCGCCGACCAGCACGGTGCCGAGCAGGTCCAGCTCTGGCGTCGCAGTTTTGACGTGCCACCTCCAGCGTTGGACCCCGCTGACGAGCGCCATCCCGGGCACGACCCCCGCTACAAGGACCTTCCCCCTGATCTCCTTCCAGCGACGGAGTGCCTGAAGGATGTGGTCGTCAGGATGCTTCCCTATTGGCACGACACGATCGTGCCTGACCTTCTGGCGGGCAGGGAGCCCCTGGTTGTGGCCCACGGCAATTCGATCCGGGCTCTGGTGAAACATCTCGATGGTGTCAGCGACGAGGAGATCGTCGACCTCAATATTCCGACCGGTGTCCCGCTGCTCTACGAACTGGACGACTCCTTCTCGCCTGTGTCGAGTCGCTACCTGGGAGACCCTGAGGCGGCTAAGGCGGCGGCCGAGGCGGTGGCTCGCCAGGCCGGGTAGGTGAAGCGGACGGACGCTGGTACGATTCGGAGCGCACGGGTGACCGTGTGATCCCTCAAACTCATCAGGCAAGTTATGGCTGTCTTCGAAGCAATCGCGATCGTCATCCACATCATTCTCTCTCTGGCCGTAATAGCGCTTGTCCTTCTCCATTCGGGCAAGGGCGGCGGTCTCTCTGATGTATTTGGTGGCGGGATGTCGACCTCCAGCCTCGGTGGCAGCACCGTCGTCGAGCGGAACCTCGACCGGCTCACCGTGATCGTTGGGGTCCTTTTCGGGCTCAGCACCTTCGTGCTGACCTTCGCCTTGAACAGCTGACGGGCGTAAACTCGCCCGGCTTCAGTCGGAGTGGCGGAATTGGTAGACGCGCCAGGTTGAGGGCCTGGTGGGGTATTACTCCCCGTGGAGGTTCGAGTCCTCTCTCCGACACCGCCGAGCACCCATAACCCAGGGTTCGACTTCACCCCACACCCGTTCAGGTGTGCACGGGATTTCCATCCCGGCAATTCTTGGTCCATGCGATCGCAAGCGAGTATCGGTTGGCCATCGGGTTGCCGTCATGGCAATCCACGGTCCATGCGATCGCCACTCAGCTCGGGGGAATTACCAAAGTCGCTCCCGGCTCGCACACCACCCGGGACATGATGTCACGGCACCCATGAAGGCCGCTGGACAGAGTCATCGATGCGAATAGGACCATGGCCAGGAACACCGCCAGTCCCAGGAACGCCGCTCTCCTCCCCATCAGTCTTCATTAGTAGTCGGTGACCCGCCATTTCTGGCCATCCTGGCCGCGTCATTCCCGACCATCGGTGACGGACTAGTCCGATTCGTCTACTGATTTCGCTCGTCCCTGCCGATGAATATGGGTCGCCGCAAGGGAGCAGCGTGAGCAGCCGACTCGAAGATCTGAGAGATCTGGCCCTGATGCTGGACGAAGGCAAGATCTCACAAAGCGAATACGACATCGTGAAGAGCGAGATCCTCGAGGCTCCAGCCGAGGAGTGGGAGCCGACAGCCAACCTCGTACTTCCCGACGAGTCCGAAGATGAGAAACCGGATGACGAGTCAGACGCAGGTTGGCGGGTTGCCTTTGCCCGGATCCCGACCATCTACCGCGCAGCCGCCGCCGTAGCGGTGCTCGTCCTTGTGGTCGGGTTCTCCTTCAGCGGCAATGGGAATGGCGCCGGGAGCGTTACCGCACACCGCGCCTCGGTTGCCTCGACTTCCTCGGGCCCCGCGCCGGAATCCCTGGGAATAGCGCTAGATGATCTTGCCGACGGTTGGAACGCCGTGCCGGACCCGCCGCTCATCACCGGCGGAGTCGTGACCTCACCGGAAAATGGTCCGCTCGACAGCTTCCTCCACAATTTCGACGGATCAGCGGTCCTTGCCGGCGCCTATGACCCGAGCGACGGGTCGGTCTACGCCCTCATGGCCAAGACCGGTCTGCACAACGAGGCGGTGTCGAGCCTGTACGTGCACCTCTGTTATCTCCTTCATCCTGGCTCACAGGAATGTCTCGATACGTATGTCCAGGAATCCGGGATGTTTGGCCAGGCTCACGCCGATTTGGCGGGCACCGAACAAGCGGCTGAGTGGGAGTTCGCGGGACATCGATGGCAACTGGGAATCGCCGGTGACGTGGAGACGATCAGGGTCCAATCAGATTCGAGCCCGTGAGACCACCTAGCTGTCGGATCCCGAGCTGGCAGCCCAGAGAATGCCGGTGGCGATGTGATCGCGAAAGACTGGCTCCGAGTAGCTCTCAATCGTGTGACCACCAGCCGTGTAGAAGGATCGCCCCCCGTCGTATTCCTGAGCCCAAGCGATCGGATGATCAGGGACCCATGGTGCCGCCCTCGTAGGTGGCTTCGTCGAGCATTGCCAACACGACGACCTCCGGGCCGGGGACAGATCGAAAGTTGTACCACTCGTCAGTTCTCACGAACGACACAGGAAGCCCCTCACCTGCTGGATGACCGGATTCCGTGGACCGAACGGTGGCCGTCTGAACTGCCGGGTGATCGGCGAAATAGGCACCTATCAATCCTGCGTACCACGCCCAGTCGTACTCGGTGTCGGTGGCCGAGTGGATTCCGACGAATCCTCCTCCGGATCTAACAAATTCCTCGAACGCAGCCTCCTCGGGCTAGCAAGGATGTCACCCGTTGTGCTGAGGAACACGACTACCTCGTAGTTCGTCAATTCCGTGCCTCGAACACCGAGGAGTCCTCGCTCAGCGTGACGTCGAAGTCTTGCTCGTCGCCGAGCGAGCTGATAGCCGCAATGCCTGCTGGGATGGAATCGTGTCGGAACCCTGCTGTCTCAGAGAAGACCAACACACGGGGAGCGAAAGCCTCGGCAGCGGTTGTGGTCGTGACGTGTTCGTGACCGTCGTGGGCACGGAGGAGTGGTCGTCGTGGAATCTGAGGGAGACGGCGAAGTCGTGTCCTCGTTGGGCTGGGAGCAGGCGACAGACAGGATCAGAGCGGTAGCGAAAACCGAGTTCGTGATGCGATCCGGGGCCACCGCGGGCCGCAGACTCAGAGCTTCTGGATGCGGTCGCCGACCGAGATCATCCCGTCCTGCAACACCCGGGCGTAAACCCCACGCAGCCGGAGCTCTTTGGCCGGTCCGACATTGACGAATCTGAGTGCGGCCGGGCCGAACCGTGAGGCGAACTTCTTGCATCCCTCGTGTGGTGTGTCGGTGATCTCGAGGACGACCGTGCCAGTCCTCAGCTTCTGACCAGGCACCAGGTTGGTTTGAGTCAGATCTAGATCGGCGACGATGTTGTCCCCGGCCAAGGCCCATCGCTCCCGGCCCCCCGAAACCAGTTCCAGCAGCCGGGAGTTGATGATCGCGATCTGGATGTCGGCCATCTCCCCATACTTGCCCTTCGACCAGTGGTCGCCATCGACCCCGAGCAAGGCGCTCACACCGACGCTTTCAGGTGTGAGCCGCTCGTTCTCCTCGGGGCGAACGACGATCATCTCGATGACGCCGTCGTCCTGGGGGCTGGCGAGCACGCCCGGCAGGCCGAGTTCGAGCTGCTCGGGCGTCAGATGCGTCACGGCTGTCTCGCTCATGCCGCCTCGGCCGGCGATTCCTTGTGCCGGCTGTGCCGCCCTTCGAAATTGGGGCCGAACGTGTCTCTCCAAACCACTGTGGTGATCAACCATAAAGCGGTGGCGATCAGGAGCGTGGGGAATAGTCGAGCCACCAGTGGGAGCCTGTCTTCCGACTCGCCCAGCCAGCCACCGATCAGAGCGCCTAGAGGCAGCGTGGCCCATCCGATCGCCCTGCTCACCGTGGTGACTCTCCCCAGCATGTTGTCATCGGCATAGTGCTGACGGATTGTGGCCAGCGGCACGTTGATCAGCGAAACACCGATCATCCATCCCACATTGAGGGCGAGGGGAACTAGACCGTACGTGGTGAACATCACTGCGAACAGGAGCGAACCGGTCAGGATCATGCCAAATGTCATGGTCCGGCCAAGACCTGTCGTTCTGATCACCTGGGGCGCAATCAAGGCTCCGATGATCCCGCCGACACCCATCGCTGCAACCAGAATGCCGATCTGCGCGTTGCTGTTCGCACCCAGGATCACAGAGAACAAGAGGACCACCGTGGCTTCGATGAAGCCCATCACGAAATTGGGGACGGCGGCGGCGATGGTCGTCACCCGAAGCCTCGGCTCTCTCCAGATGTAGCGCAGCCCCTCCATCGCCTCCGTGACGAACGGCAAGCGGGCGTCGTCAGCGCTGCGATGATGCGCCACACGTCCCACCCAGCCCAGGAGAACCGCCGAGATCACAAAGCTCAGCCCGTTTACGTACAGACCAAGCGCGGGTCCGCCCGAGGCCGAGGCAAACAACCCGCCGGCGAGTGCGCCCACTGCGAAATTGAGCTGCTGGCTGGCGGCCACAAACGAGTTGGCGTCGGCAAGCCGGCGTCTCGGCACAAGGGACGGGATCAGAGCGAACAGGGCTCCATCGAAAAATGTCGTGAATGACCCGACCAGGAAAGCGACGACGAACACCGTTCCTACGCCATATGAGCCGTAGGAAGCGGCGAGATAGAAGAAGGCTGATGCCCGCAGCAGGTCGGTACCGATCATGATCGGTCGAAGTTGCCATCGGTCGATCAGCACCCCGACGATCAACCCGAGAAGCAACGTGGGGGCCGTCTCCAGCGCGTAGGTGATGGCGAAATCGAGCGTGGATTCGTTGCCAGTCTGTCGCTGGATGTCGAGAACCAGGAAAGGCAGAGTGACCCAGGCGACGTAGGTCCCGAAATGACTTACCGCCTGGCCGACCCACAGGGCCATGTACCTCGGGCCCAATGAGGTCAGTGATCGGAGGAAATTCACTGGGCTTGCACCATACCGGTCTCTTCAGGTGTGTCCAGCCGTTGTTAGCCTTGCCGACGATGGCAAACCCGCGCGAGATCCCGCAGCTCACCACCGAGTTGATCGACATGTCTCGGGAGTACCTCCGACAGGAGACCCTCGAGCCGGCGAAGAGACTGGGAAGGCACGCCGGAATGGGCCTCGGCGGTGCCCTGGTGCTCGGCCTCGGCGCCTTCTTTCTGGTGCTCGCCCTCTACAACGGGCTGAAGATGTGGCTCCCGTCGGGAGCTTGGTGGGTCGTGCTGGCCAAATTCCTGACCGCACTGGTCGCGGCGGGTGGAGCCGGATTGGTGGCTTGGAGGTTGCAAGAACGTGACGATTACTAGACAGGACATCGAGGCCAAGGCGAATGAGATCGCGTCGGCGGTCAACCAGACCAAGGACTCTGCTCGTGACACTGCCGTGGCCGCAGGCGTCGTCATTGCCTTGCTCGTCCTCGCTGCCTTCATCTTCGGCCGCCGCCGCGGATCGAGGAACCGAACGCTGGTCGAGGTCTACCGGGTCTGAGGCGGACTGGGCGGTTTGATCACCTCGATCTTGGGGTCGCCGCTTCGCCGATGGTGGATGACGAGGGCCGAACCCTCTGGCAGCTTCTTGCTGAAGATGAGCCGGCGCCGAGGTCTGCTGTTCCTCACATAGAGGAGAGCAGCCAGGCCGAGTCCGGTGTAGAGATCGCGTTGATCACCGGTCCGGATCCCGCGCAGCGTGCGGTCGATGCTCGCGGCGCGAATGTCCCTGATGCCAATGAGACGTAACAGCCAATCCATGTGTCTACCGTTGCCGCCAATCAATCGAGAGTCAATCGAGTTCCAACCGCATGCAGAATAAGACATTCGTCAAGGTCGTAATTTGGATAGTGGTCGTCTCGATGACCATTGGACTGGGCTTCACGGTGTTCGCACTGATGACATGAGGTTGGAGGCGGGCGATGCCGCCCTCTTGATCGACTCCAAGGGGCGTCGATTTCTCCTCGAATTGACCCCGGACCGAACCTTCCAGTACCACGAGGGCGCCGTTCCCCACAATGATCTCATCGGACGCGACGACGGCAGCTGGATCGTCTCATCGACCGGGGCCCAACTCCTCCTCCTCCGCCCCCGTCTGGCCGACTTCACCCTCAAGATGAAGAGGAGCGCCCAGGTGGTCTATCCCAAAGACCTCGGCCCGATCCTCGTCTATGCCGACATCGCGCCCGGCATGACCGTGCTCGAAGCCGGGAGCGGGTCGGGAGCACTCACCCTCGGCCTGAGCCGGGCCGTCGGGCCGACCGGGAAGGTGGTCAGTGTGGAGTTGAGGGAAGACCACGCAGCACACGCCAGGAAGGCTGTGGAGAAGTGGTACGGCCGGCTGCCTGAGAATGTCGAGATGCGGGTGGGGGATGTCGCCGACGAGGTCGAGTCCGTCGCACCGGCTCGCATCGTCCTCGATCTGCCCGAGCCGTGGCACGTCGTGACCACCGCCGCCCAACATCAGCCGTCCGGTGGGCTGCTCGCCGCTTACCTCCCAACGGTTCCACAGGTTCAGACCACAGTCGAGACCGCACGAGAAACGGGGGTTTTCACTGAGATCGAGGTGAAGGAGTTCTTGGTTCGCGACTGGAATGTCGCAGGCAGATCGGTTCGGCCCGAGCATCGAATGATCGGGCACACAGGCTTCCTCGTCTTCATGCGAAAGACCGCCAGCCCTCCCTCGAGGGAGGGCTGAGCGGTCACAACCCTCAAGTCGGTGGGCCGTGGCGCCGACCCTCTTCTTTGTCGTCGTTAGGTGGCATCATCGGGGAGTAGCCCGGTTTTGAGAACCCGGGGAACTACAGAGACCGATTCGTATACTGCTAAACAAGGCGACCAAGGCCAGGAGGTAGCCCGTGGACGAAGGACGGAGAGCGGACGACGCCACTCAGTTGCGGAGTGTTGTCGCCGCCCTCGAAGAGGAGATCGCCGTCCTGCGCCGCCGTGTCCGTGATGCCCCGGCCCGGGTGGAGGACCTCGAGAACGAGCTCAGCCGCATGCGGGAGCGTCTCGACCGTGCCATGACCCAGAACGACAAGCTCTCCGCCGTCCTCGAAGAGGCCAGGGAGCAACTCGGTGTGCTGAGGGAGGAGGTCGAGAAGTTGACCTCGCCCCCGAACAACTTCGGCACCGTTCTCCAGGTCAACGACGACGGGACCCTGGACATCTTGACCGGGAGCAGAAAGCTCCGGGTAGCCGCCCAGCCGAACGTCGAAGTGAAGAAGCTTCAGGTTGGCCAGGAGGTCCTTCTCAACGAAGCCTTCAACATCATCGATATCCGTCATTTCGAGCCTGCCGGCGACGTGCTGAGGGTTCGTGAGGTTCTCACCGACGGACGGGTCGTGGTCTTCGCCCACGCCGACGAGGAGAGAGTTCTGCAGCGGTCCGAGACGATGGCCGACGTCAAGCTGAGACCCGGCGACTACGTCCGGATCGACACCAAGACCGGTCTCATCCTGGAGAAGATGGAGCGGCCCGAGGTCGAAGAGCTGGTCCTGGAAGAGGTCCCGGACATCACCTACGAGGATGTTGGCGGTCTGGCCGATCAGATCGAACAAATCCGCGACACCGTCGAGCTGCCCTACATGCACAAGGATCTGTTCCGCGAGTACGAGCTCGACCCGCCCAAGGGCATCCTCCTCTACGGCCCTCCGGGCTGCGGCAAGACCCTCATCGCCAAGGCCGTGGCCAACAGCCTCGCCAAGAAGGTCTCGGAGCGCACCGGTAGCCCTGACGTCCGCTCTTACTTCTTGAACATCAAAGGCCCCGAGCTCCTCAACAAATGGGTTGGCGAGACCGAGCGCCAGATCCGCCTCATCTTCCAGAGAGCCAAGGAGAAGTCGGACGAAGGCGTGCCGGTCATCGTTTTCTTCGACGAGATGGACTCCCTCTTCCGCACGAGGGGCACCGGCATCAGCTCGGACGTCGAGTCGACCATCGTGCCCCAGCTTCTGTCTGAGCTCGACGGGGTGGAGTCGCTGAAGAACGTGGTGGTCATCGGCGCCTCCAACCGGGAAGATCTGATCGACCCGGCCATCCTCCGACCCGGCCGCCTCGACGTGAAGATCAGGATCAATCGTCCCGACACCTCCGCCGCCCGGGAGATCTTCAAGATCTACATCAGCGAGGAGACGCCTCTCGATCCCGTCGCCTTGAAGGAGCACGACGGAGACAAGACGAAGCTCATCGCGGCCTACATCGAGGAAACAGTCGACGCCATGTACGCCGAGTCGGACGAGAACCGCTTCCTCGAGGTCACCTATGCCTCAGGCGACCGCGAGGTGCTCTTCTTCAAGGACTTCGCCTCGGGGGCGATGATCGAGAACATCGTGAGGCGGGCCAAGAAGGATGCGATCAAACGCCAGATCGCCGGTGGCGAGCCTGGTGTGCGGCTTTCTGATCTCACCGCCGCCATCAAACAGGAGTTCCGGGAGCAGGAAGACCTGCCCAACACGACCAACCCCGACGACTGGGCGAGAGTGTCCGGCAAGAAGGGGGAGCGGATCGTCCACGTCCGGACGCTGGTCGACGGCGATGACGAGAGTCGACTGATCGAGAAGGTCTCCGCGGGTCAATACCTCTGATGGCGATCCACAAGGTGCTCGGCACCGAGACCGAGTACGGCATCGTGGTCAGGGGGGACATCGGTTTCAATCCAGCGGTCGCTTCCTCGCTCGTGGTCAACAGCTACCCGGGCGATAGGGTCAAAGTCCAGTGGTCCTACGAGGAGGAGTCCCCGGGGCGCGACGCCAGGGGTTTCGGCCATGACACGTTCGGGGTGGTCGACCCCGAGGGGGCGGTGGTCAACTCGGTCCTCGCCAACGGCGCCCGGCTCTACGTCGACCACGCTCACCCCGAGTATTCGGCACCCGAGTGCTACGACCCGCTGGAGGCAGCCCTTTACGACAAGGTGGGAGAAGTCGTGATGCGATCTGCTTCCCACGCCGCCACCGAGGTGGCCGGGAAGAAGGTCTCCCTCTACAAGAACAACTCGGATGGGAAGGGAAACTCCTACGGGGCCCACGAGAACTATCTGCTGTCCCGGGAAACTCCATTCGGCGATGTGATTCGATTCGCCACCACGTTCCTCGTGACGCGGCAGATCTTCACCGGCGCCGGAAAGGTGGGCTCAGAGAACGACCGACCCGCCGTCGGTTTCCAGTTGACCCAGCGTGCCGATTTCTTCGAAGAAGAGGTCGGTCTGGAGACGACGCTGAAGCGTCCGATCATCAACACCCGTGACGAGCCGCATGGCGATCCATCCAAATACCGGAGACTCCACGTCATCATCGGCGACGCCAATCTCTCCGAGTACCAGAACTTCCTCAAGCTCGGCGCCACGGCCTTGATGCTCTCGGCGTTGGAGGACGGGGCTTTGCCCGACCCCCTCGACCTCCAGGACCCCGTGGAATCGTGTTGGCGGGTGAGTCATGACACCGGTTTGGGCAAGCCGCTCGAGCTCGAAGGCGGGGGCACCGCCACCGCCCTGGAGCTGCAGGGCCGCTATTTGGAATGGCTGACCAAATACGTGGAGAAAGAACTGGACGACCCGGTCTGGGACCAGGTGATCCACGAATGGGAGCGGACACTCGACCTCCTGGCCACCGATCCGGGCCGCCTCGCCGATACTCTCGACTGGGTCGCCAAGCAGCGGCTCTTCGAGGGATACATCGAAAGGGATGGCGTCTCCTGGGAAGATCCCAAGCTGCGCGCCCTCGACCTCCAATATCACGACGTGGACCTGGAGAAAGGCCTGTATCACCGGCTCACCGGCCGCGGGGCGATGCGTCGTCTATTCGATGACGACCAGATCGAGGCCGCCGCAGTCAATCCGCCGAACCGCACCCGTGCCTATTTCCGGGGCCGGTGCGTGTCCCGATTTTCCAACTCGCTGGTAGCGGCCAACTGGGATTCTCTTGTGTTCGACACCGGCGAATCGCATCTCAAACGGGTTCCTATGATGGAACCACTTCGAGGTGGCGCCGATCTGATCGGGGCCATGATCGACGAAGCCGAAGATGCGGCCGACCTTTTGCGTCGCCTAGGAGGATGAAAGCCAGATGTCCGACAGAGACCGATCCCGGTCCAGGGATCAAGACAGCGAGAAGTCCGAGGACCAGCCGGCAGAACGGGTCGAGAGCGACGCCGACCTGGAGGCGCTCGACGACTTGCTCGATGAGATCGACGAGGTGCTCGAGGAGAACGCCGAGGAGTTCGTGAAGAACTACGTCCAGAAGGGCGGGGAGTGATCGGATCCATTGGCCCGCTGCCGATGGAAGTGCCGAGCCCCGGATCCAGCTTCACGGACCTGCTCGATTCCCTCGGCGCCAAGCCCACTCTGAACATCCCTCAGGGGGAGAAAGCTCCGGTCGCCCCGGAAGGCACCACTGTTCTCGCCCTGCGTCACGAGGGCGGTGTGGTCATGGCAGGCGATCGGCGCGCCACGGAAGGGAACCTGGTCGCCCATCGCCGGATCCGCAAGGTATTCCAGGCCGACAAGTACTCGGCAGTTGCCATCGCCGGGGTCGCCGGGATCGCCATCGAGATGGTGAGGCTGTTCCAGGTTGAGCTCGAGCACTACGAGAAGATCGAAGGGGTCCGGCTCTCGTTGGAGGGCCAGGCCTCGTTTCTCGCCCGTCTCGTGAGAGGTCAGCTTCCCATGGCCTTCCAGGGCCTGATCGTTGTCCCCATGTTCGCCGGCTACGACGAGCGGGAGCAGCGGGGGAGGCTCTACAGCTACGACGCCGTGGGTGGCAGATATGAAGAGGTCGACTTCGGCAGCACAGGATCGGGCTCGAGATTGGCCAAGTCGTTTCTCCGAACCGTGTATCGAGAGGATCTGAGCGCTGACGAGGCATCAGACATGGCGGTGAGGGCCCTGGTCGCTGCCTCGCAGGAGGACACCGCCACCGGTGGCCCTGATCTGAGACGTGGCATCTACCCGACCGTTCTGCGCATTGGGGCCGAGGGAGTGGAGGAGCTGCCCGATTCGGTCATCGCCCCTCTCGCGGAACAAGCAGTGGACCAGATCCTGTGACCTTCCCCTACGTCCCTCCCGAGCAACAGGTACGTGACAAGGCCGAGTTCGCCCGTAAGGGCATCGCCCGAGGCCGCTCCATCATCGCCGTCGATTACGCCGGGGGTGTCCTTCTGCTGGCCGAGAACCCGTCGACTGCTTTGCACAAGATCAGCGAGGTCTATGACCGCATCGCCTTCGCCGGTGTCGGCCGATACAACGAGTTCGAGACACTGCGAAAGGCGGGGATCCGCCAGGCCGATTTGATGGGATACCTCTACTCGAGGGAAGACGTGACCGCTATGGGCCTGGCCACCGCCTTTGCCCAGACGCTGGGAGTGATCTTCACCCGCGAGCCGAAACCATTCGAGGTCGAGGTGCTCATCGTCGAGATCAGCGAGGAGGGCGACGAGCACAGGCTTTTCCGCGTCTCGTATGACGGGACGCTCTACGACGAGCGGAAGTTCGTCGCCATAGGGGGCAAGGCCGAACAACTCGTGGAAGCTCTTCAGGAGGTCTGGGAGGACGACCTCACGCTGGAACGTGCGCTGGAGATCGGGACAGAGGCGTTCCGGCAAGCCGAAGGCCGGGAGATGGAGGGCTGGGAAGCGGCAGTCCTCGATTATTCGAATGGCCGCAGGGCGTTCCGTCGGCTCACCGGCGCCGAGCTACCCGCCCGCTGAAGGATCTCGTGTGCAGCTACCCACCGTGAAGGTGGTCGGTTGCACAAGGGATCCTGTGTGCATCTCTCGTGTGCGATTACCCACCGTGACAGTGGTTTATTGCACACGCCACGAGATTGCTCTAACGGCAAGCACTCACCCGGGATAGCCTGCCTACGTGGACCGACGAATCTTCGGGCTGGAAAACGAGTACGGAGTCACCTGCACCTTGCGCGGGCAACGTCGGCTCAGCCCCGATGAGGTGGCCCGATACTTGTTCCGACGTGTTGTGTCTTGGGGCCGGTCGTCGAACGTGTTCCTCGAGAACGGTGCCCGTCTCTACCTCGATGTCGGCTCGCACCCTGAGTTCGCCACACCCGAGTGCGACAACCTCGAAGACGTCGTGGCGCATGACAAGGCGGGGGAGAGGATCCTCGAGGGTCTGGTCCGCGGGGCTGAGGAGCGTCTGGAGGAAGAGGGCATCCGCGGTGAGATATACGTCTTCAAGAACAACACCGACAGCGCCGGGAACTCGTATGGATGTCACGAGAACTATCTGGTCAGCCGGCACAAGGACTTTCACCGGACCGTCGATGTCCTCATACCTTTCTTGGTCACCCGCCAGATCTTCCTGGGTGCCGGAAAGCTGACGCAGACCCCCCGGGGCACTGCGTACTCGATCGCCCAGAGGGCCGATCACATCTGGGAGGGAGTCTCCTCGGCAACTACTCGTTCCCGGCCGATCATCAACACACGAGACGAGCCACACGCCGATGCCGAGCGTTATCGCCGTCTCCACGTCATCGCCGGTGACTCGAACATGTCCGAATACGCCACGTTCGTCAAGGTTGGGACCATGGTCGCCCTCCTTCAGATGATCGAGCGCGACGTGGTGTTCCGCGACCTGTCCCTGGAGAACCCGATCCGCGCCATCAGGGAGGTATCGCACGACGTCACCTGCAGACGCAAGATCAAGCTGGCCAACGGTCGGGAGCTGTCGGCCCTCGACATCCAGTGGGAGTATCTCGACCGGGCCATGAGATTTGCCCGCAGCCCAGGATTCCCACCAGAGGTGCAGGGAGCGATCGATCGCTGGGAGCACCTGCTCACCGGCCTGGAGAAGGACCCGATGACCCTCGACCGCGAGGTGGACTGGGTGATCAAGCATCGCCTCCTCGAGCAGTACGCCGATCGCAGAGGTTTGCCCATGTCGGATCCTCGGATGTCGATGATGGACCTCAGCTATCACGACGTGGACCGCAAGAGAGGGCTCTATTACCTCCTGGAGGCCAAAGGGCTCGTCGACCGGGTGGTCACAGACGAGAAGGTCGCCCTGGCGGTTCGTCAGCCCCCACAAACGACAAGGGCTCGACTTCGGGGTGCTTTCATCAAGGCGGCAAAGGCGCGCAAGCGGGACTTCACGGTGGACTGGGTCCATCTCAAGCTGAACGACCAGGCACAACGAACCGTGATGTGCAAGGACCCGTTCAAGGCACACGACGAGCGGGTGGAGAAGCTGATAGAGAGTCTTTGAGCGCAAGCCGTCAAAGACTCTCGTCGTACGTTTTACGTTGTACGTTCTACGCCGATGCAGAACGTCGTCGAGAGGGTCATCAACCTTCTCATCTACCTCCTCGACTCGCCCTACCCGGTAACGGCAGATCAGGTCCGCCAGACGGTGGCCGGCTACGGGGAGCAGAGCGACGAGGCGTTCCACCGCATGTTCGAGCGCGACAAGGACCTGCTGAAGAGAATGGGTGTGCCACTCGAGTTGAAGGCGACCGACAAGTGGGAGATCGATTTCGGGTACACGATCGACCCGGACGAGTATGCGATACCGGATCCGCGACTCACCGAGCGGGAGCGTGTCGCCCTTTCCGTTGCGGCGCGGATGGTCCGTCTCGGTGGCACCAATGCAGGCTTGGCCGGCCTGCTCAAACTGGGAGGGGTGGAGGTTGGCGCAGGTATCGAGCCCCTCGCCGCCGATCTCGGCGCAGAGGCTTCCGTGCTCGGGGACCTGTTCCTGGCTGTCAGCGAGCAGCGAAAACTGGAGTTCGACTACGCGGCCACCAGACGGCTCCTCGACCCCTACGGCATCGCTCACCGACGTGGGCATTGGTATCTGATCGGCCAAACCGCCGATGGCGAACGGGTCTACCGAGTCGATCGCATCTCAGGTTTGGAGGTTGGCAAGCAGGCGGGGGCTTTTGTGCGGCCGAGGGGCTTTCAAGTCAAGCGAGCCATGAGCACACACCCCTGGGAGGCGGGGACCGATGAGACAGTCGAGGCGACCGTGAGGTTCGACCCCGATGTGGCCTGGTGGGCGGCACGTCACCTGGGAGTCGAGGCTCCCAGCGATGGCGCCTTGGAGGTCGAGGTGCCGGTCGCCAACCGGGACGCCTTCATCGGCTGGGTGCTCGGTTTCGGGCCTGATGCGGAGGTCCTCGCCCCTGAGGAGTTGAGACGGGAAGTGTTGGCAAGGGTCGAGGCAGCGGTCGAGGCGGCGGGATGACCAGCGACCGCACTGCGACCCGTCTGTCCCGGATCCTCGCCCTCATCCCGTACGTGCTGGCCAAGGACGGGGCGAAGGTGAGTGAGATCATCGAGCGATTCGGCTACACAGAATCCGAGCTCACCCGGGACCTCAACACGGTGTTCTTCTGTGGGCTCCCCGGATACACCCCGGGCGATCTGATGGAGGCGTACATCGACGGTGACGAGGTCATCATCGATGCCGCCGACTACTTCGCACGAGCTCCACGGCTCACCTCGATGGAAGCGCTGGGGCTGATAGCCGCTGGCATGGCGATCCTCGGCTCGGGTCAGGGCTCGCCGGACCTGGGGAAGGCGGTCGACAAACTGACCAGGGCGCTCCTGCCCGACGCCGGCTCCGCAATCGACGTCGATGTGTCGGGGGATTCCGAGAATCTGGCTGCCCTCAAGTCGGCGGCTACGGAACGACGGGTGGTCCGGATCACCTATCGATCTCTGACCCACGAGGAAGAGACGGTGCGGGACATCGAGCCTTGGGCGGTGGTCACGACGCTGGGCAACTGGTACGTCCGGGGCCACTGCCGAATGGTCGATGCGGAGCGCGTCTTCAGAGTGGATCGAATCCGCCATATGGAGGTCCTCGACGAGGAATTCGAACGCCCCAAGGACGTGACCGATCTCGGGATCGGGTACACGCCGTCCGATGACGACATCGCTGCCCGGATCAGGCTCTCGCCGGGGGCTCGGTGGGTCCTCGACTACTACCCCGTGGATGTCCTCAAAGAGACCAAGACCGGGATCGAGATCCGCTTCACGTCTCAGGATGCCGAGATTCCCGCCCGTCTCCTGCTGCGCCTCGGCCCCGATGCCCGTCTGCTGGAGGGGGACGAAGTCCGGGAACGTCTTGCGGCCATCGCCGAAACCCTTCAGGACCGGTACCGATAAGGGTCGCGAGACCTAGGGCGGCGGGCTACAGATTCTTGCCTGTTCTGCCGATCACCCCTCTTGAAATGGGAGACCGGAGACCAGGGATGACGACCATCAAGACAACGTGCGCCCGATGCGGTGACATCCACCTCACACCTGACGATGTAGCGCTGGAGCTGCGTCCCGGTGGCCGAGAAGGTGACTACCGCTTCAATTGCCCGACCTGCACCGAACCACAGCGCAGACCGGCCAATTCCCGGGTCGTCAGTGTTTTGTTGGCAACGGGGGTCGCCTTCGAGGTCATCAACCCTGATCCGATCACCGAAAGAGAGATCGATGCGTTCGTGGCTGCCCTCGAGGCGGAATCGGATCCATTCCGCCTTCTGGCCGGCTGACACACGCTGATCTCTTCGATGAGCGCCAAGGGCAGGGTGCTCTCGACACACAAAGGGTGGCGATCCTCGGGATCGCCACCCTTTCTCGTGGGGAGCGTCCCATGGGTAGGTAGCCGTTACCCTCAACCGAATGCTCCAGGGTGGCGAGATCATCATCATTCTCCTGCTCGCACTCGTTGTGCTCGGCCCAACCAGGCTGCCCGAGCTGGCCAAGAAGCTGGGGGAGTGGACTGCGGAGCTGAGGTCAGCGGCCCGTGACCTGCGACGGGGGCTCGAGGCCGAGGTAGCCGACATCAAGCAGGTCGGGGAGGACCTGAAGGCCCCACTCGACGAGCTGAAGAAGTCCTCCGATGAGGTTCGCAAGGGAATCGAGGACTCAGGAGTGAGCCGGCTCGATTGGGAGGGGCCAAAGCCGATCTCCGGCCCCACCCCGGCCGACGCCATGGCCGACCTCGACGAGATCGAGAAGAAGGCAGCCGAAGAAGGCCCGCAGCAGTGATCGAGGACAAGCCCCAGTCCATCCTCGCCCATCTCGAGGAGCTGCGGTGGCGGGTCGTGAAGATCTTCATCGCGGTGCTGATCGGGGGCGCCATTGCCCTGATCTTCACCGACCAGTTGCGCGCCATCCTCGAGGCTCCGTTCCACGCCGCCGCCCCCGCCAACGAGCTGCAAACGCTCGCCGCCACCGAGCAGTGGGGGGTCTGGATGCGGATCGGGCTCTTCGGAGGGGTGATCCTGGCCAGCCCGGTGGTCCTCTATCAGCTGTGGGCCTTCATCCAACCCGCCCTCACCTCGAGCGAGCGGAACTGGGCATGGCCCATTGTCGGCGCCCTCGTCGTCCTCTTCGTGGGAGGGGTCGTGTTCGGCTACCTCACCTTGCCCCGTGGGCTCGAGTTCCTCCTCAAGATCTTTCCCGACGTGGAGACCAACCTTCGACTCGGCGACTACTACTCATTCACGCTTCGCTTCCTGCTCGCGTTCGGGCTGGCGTTCCTGTTCCCGGTCTTCCTTTTCGCCGCCGCGGCTGCCGGCATCATCAGTTCCAAGCAGCTCGCCCGAGGGCGCCGGTGGGCCATCCTGATAATCGTCATCGGCGCCGCGCTCATCACCCCGAGTGGCGACGCGTTCAGTCTCCTGGTCCTCTCGGTCCCGCTCTACCTGATGTACGAGGCCACCTACTGGCTGGTACGTCTGGTCCTCAGGAAATGATCCCCCCTCCCCGCCTGCGGCGGTACTCCTCCCTACAGGGGGAGAAATGAGCCCGCTCGACGAATTCTGGGCACAGCTCCCTTTCCGGGCGGACGACTTTCAGGTGGAGGCCGCCGAGGCGGTGTTCGAGGGTCATTCGGTGGTGGTCACGGCCCCTACCGGGGCGGGCAAGACGTTGGTGGCCGAGGCCGCGATCCATCTCGCCCTCTCACGGGGTGAGCGATCCTTTTACACCACTCCGATCAAGGCTTTGTCCAATCAGAAATACTCCGATTTCGTGGCGGGCTACGGACCGGAGAGGGTGGGCCTCCTCACGGGGGACAACGTCATCAACGGGGACGCCGAAATCGTCGTCATGACGACAGAGGTGCTCCGCAACATGATCTATGCCGAGGGGACCCGTCTCGACAAGGTCGGTCTCGTGATCCTGGACGAGGTGCATTACCTCCAGGACAGGACCCGTGGTGCGGTTTGGGAGGAGGTGATCATCCACGCCCCGCAGCATCAGCAACTGGTCTGCCTGTCGGCGACCGTCTCCAACAACCAGGAGTTCGCAGCCTGGGTCGGTGAGCGACGGGGGCCAACCCGGCTCATCGCCACCGATCATCGGCCGGTGCCCCTCGAGTCGATGTACATGGTTCGGGATCGGATGGGGGCACAGACTCTCCACCTCCTCCCTACCTTCATCGAGCGTGAGGGGAGAAGGCGGCCCAACCCTCGGATCGAGCACATGCTGGGCCTGGAGAGGGGCCGGCGCCGGCGCTTCAAGAGCCCGAATCGGATCGAGACCGTGGAACGTCTCGCCGAGGAGCAGATGCTTCCCGCCATCTTCTTCATCTTCAGCAGGGCGGGCTGCGATGCCGCTGCCCATCGTCTGGTCGATGCCGGAGTCCGCTTGACCGACGCCGCGCAGCGAGCATCGATACGAGAGATCGCCGAGACCCGGACCGCCCATCTCGGGGATGAAGACCTCGCAGTCCTCGGATACGACCGCTGGTTCGCCAGTCTCGAAGCCGGGGTTGCCCCTCATCACGCCGGTCTGGTCCCCGCATTCAAGGAGACCGTGGAGGAGCTGTTCGAGGCGGGGTTGCTGAAGGTCGTGTTCGCCACCGAGACGCTGGCGTTGGGCATCAACATGCCGGCGCGGACCGTGGTGCTCGAGACCCTCTCCAAGTTCAACGGCGAGACCCACGAGCTGATGCGACCGGGTGACTACACCCAGCTGACGGGGCGGGCCGGGCGCCGGGGAATCGACGTCGAGGGATATGGCGTGGTCCTGCACTCGCCCTTCGTCCGCTTCGGCTCGGTCACCGAGGTGGCCGCCACCGGCTCGCATCCACTACGTTCGAGTTTCCGCCCCACCTACAACATGACGGCGAACCTCGTGGCCAATTACGGCCAGGAGCAAGCCGAGGAGCTTCTGGAGGCTTCCTTCGCCGCCTTCCAACGCGAAGGCGACAAGCACGCCGCCGAGACAACAATCGAAGCGCTGGAGCACTCACTCGAGAAGGAAGAGGCAACGGCTCGATGCGAGAGGGGTGACGTCGAGGAGTACATGGCGCTCGTCGAGTCTGCTCAGCCGGAGGGCCACAACGACCGGATCTCGTCGATACTCGGGGCGGGTCAGGTCGTCGACGTACCAGGCGGCGCCCGCGACGGACGCTATGTGATCCTGAAACGACTGGCCCGCAAGGACGGTGGCGCCCGATACCTGGTTCTAGCCACATCGGGCCGGGTCTCGACCATCGGGTATCGCGATGTGGTCGACGGATCCTCGATCGTCGCCGAGCTGGAAATCCCCCTTCCAGTGCGCCCCAAAGACCGGCGATACGTCCAGGACCTCCTCCGCACATTGCGTCGGGTGCCACCACGCGAGTCGAGCAAGGAGATCCGGAAGCACCCGATAATCGACCACCCGGTCGCCGGCTGCCCGGATGCGGCCCGGCATCTCGCAGCCGCCCGCCGTGCGGTGCGGATACGGCGCCGGCTGGAGCAATATCGTTCCGCTCGCAGGAGCTCGGGCCACGGTCTCGTGGAGGAGTTCAACGGGATCCGCCGCCTGTTGGAGGACATGGACTACCTGGAAGGGTGGAAACTGTCCGAGCGAGGTCAGCGGCTCAGGGGGATCTACAACGAATCGGACCTTCTTCTCACCGAAGCCCTGGAGCAAGGTCTGTTCCACGGCTTGGAACCTGCCGAAATCGCCGCCCTGACTTCCGTGTTCGTCTATGAGCCGAGAACCGACACGGTTTCGTTGGCCGAATGGCCCACCGCGGCGCTCGCCGAACGTTGGGACCAACTGGAGCTCCTGTGGAAGGACCTGGTCGACCGGGAGCGGGCACTTCGGCTCACTCCTACCCGGCGGCCCGACCCCGGGTTCGGCATCCCGGCTCATCAATGGGCGTCGGGCGCCGACTTCGACGACCTGACCAACAAGGGCATGGCGCCCGGGGATTTCGTTCGAGTCTCACGCCAGCTCGTCGACCTGGTGCGTCAGCTTCGAGACAGCGCGCCAGGTCTTCGCGACGAGGCCGTGGCCGCTCTCAGGGCCATCGATCGAGGGGTTGTAGCTGCTCAGGGAGTTGGCTAGTTGCCCAAGTGGCACGTCTATGTGAATCGGGCTGCGGGGCGGAAGGCGTACGAACCCGCCCAGATCCGCGATCTGCTCCGGCAGCTCGGCCTCGACTTCGACCTGCAGGTCCCCGATTCGCGGGATCAGACCAGAGTTTTGCTGGAAGATGCGGCAAGGTCCGGAGCCACGCACTTCGCCATGGCCGGGGGGGATGGCACCGTCAATCTGGCTGTGAATGCCTTGATGCCGCTCGGGCTGCCGGCTCCGCCGGTGATCGGCGTGTTGCCCGTGGGCACGGGTTGCGATCTGCTGCGCACCTTCGGATTGCCCCAGGACGTGGCCGCGGCTGCGCGCCATTTGATCGGCGACGACATCTATGACATCGATGTGGGGACTCTTGAAGGCACCTGGGGTCTCCGCTATTTCGTCAACGTCGCCCAGACCGGTGTCGGGGCCGGTGCCGCCCAAACGGCAGAGTCTCTCAGCCGTCGTCTTGGGGCCGCCCGATACCCGCTGGCCTTCGCGGCCCGTCTCCCCGGGTTTCCGAGGGCAACGGTCAAGATCACCACTCAGCGGCGCACCATCGAATCGGAAGCCCTCGCGGTGATCCTGGCCAATGCCCAGTTCTTCGCAGGCGGATGGAACGTCGCCCCCAAGGCGATGCTGGTCGACGGGGCCCTGGACGTCCAGATCATCAACTGCCGCAAGACATATGCTGCCGCCCTGGTGCCGAAGGTGATCAAGGGAACTCATCTGAGTGATCCTGCGGTGCGAAGGCTCTCGGCGGCCGAATTCAGCATCGAGACCGACCCGCCGTGGCCGGTCGAATGCGACGGCGATTTTGTGGGGAATACAGCCGTTAAAGGCCGGGTTATCCCGGCCGCGATCAGTCTCAAGATCTGAGACGATGTCGCCTTATACTCCCGCGCCGCCGAGGGGCTGAAAGCCGAGTGGACGATGGCTAAAGAAAAAGTCGAAGAGATCACCAAAGTGCTCGAAGACGAGCTCGAGGACCCGCCAGAGGAAGAGCTGGACGAGGACGCCGTACCCGAGCTCGACGAAGATCTCGAGGACGAGGTCGATCTCGAGCCCGAGTTCGAAGACGAGGCTTTCGTAGAGGAAGATGAGTCTGAGGAAGCCGACTACGACTCCGGTGACGACGAAGAGACAGAGGAGCAGGACGAAGAGACGACCGAGGCACTCGAAGAGCTGGAGAGCGAGGAGCTGCAGCTGCTCGATGAAGAGGCCGGGGAGGCCCTTCTCGTCGACGAAGCCGAGGAGCTGCGCGCCATCCGCCGCGAGGAGCTGACCATGAACGTCGACGCACAGCTGCAGAGGTCGGACGAGTTCGTTTGCCAGAATTGCTTCATGGTGAAGAGGACGAGCCAGCTGGCGAATCGCAAGAAAATGCTGTGCGTGGACTGTGCCGCCTGACCGGGTAACGGTCGCCATCCCCACGTACAACGAGAGCGAGAACCTCCCTGACATCTCGAAGGCAGTCACCCTTCACGGTTATCGCCTGCTCGTGGTGGATGACTCGTCACCTGATGGGACCGGTGAGCTCGCCGACCGTCTCGCCACAGAGGACCCTCTGATCTCCGTGCTTCACCGCCAGAACAAAGAGGGGCTCGGTCCGGCGTACGCGGCCGGTTTCGACAAGGCTTTGGCGGAGGGCGCAGAGATCGTCATCGAGATGGATGCCGACTTCTCTCACGACCCGGCCGACCTTCCCCGTCTGGTGCAGGCGATCGACGAAGGGGCAGATCTCGCCATCGGATCCCGGTACGTGCCTGGGGGAAGCACACCGGATTGGCCGATGAGTCGTCGCCTCATATCGAAGGGAGGCAATCTCTACGCCGCGGATCATGCTCGGGATCCCTACCCGTGACGCGACTGCCGGATTCCGCGCCTTCCGCGCAGAAGCGCTGAGAGCCCTCCCTTATCGGGAGGCGCAGGCGTCGGGATACGCCTTCCAGGTGGAGATGGCGATGCGGGCCCACGAGACAGGGTTGCGCGTCGTCGAGGTGCCGATCAGTTTTCGTGACCGCACAAGGGGCACCTCGAAGATGGGAAGCGGGATCGTCATGGAGGCTATGAGGCTGGTGACGGTGTGGGGCTGGCAGCGAGCCGTGCGCGGGGTGCGTTCGTGGAGGCGGTGACTGTCACCGCCAGGAGAGCCGATCTCGAGGACGTGCCCTCACTGGTGGGCCTCTACCGGGGCCTGGAAGAAGAAATGACCGCTCTTCACCCGATGTGGCCCCTGGCCGACGGTCTCGCCGAGCCTGTCGACCGCTCTTTCGAGCGTCTCCTCGAGGACCCCGACGGTCTTGTGGTGATAGGTGAGCTGGACGCCTATCCATTTGGCTTCGCCGCGGCCAAGGTCGAGGAGATCCTGCCTCAGGCCAAGGGGGAGCAGGTCGGCTCGATCCGCCTCATCTATGTCGAGCCGGGCGCTAGAGAGGTCGCTCTTGGCGAGGAGATGCGTGATCTAGTGCTGGATCTACTGCGGGAGCGCGGGATATCCAAGTTCGACGCCCACGTCCTCCCCGGCCATCGCCTGGCCAAGAACTTCTTCGAAGCTGGGGGCTTCGCGGCCCGGTCCATCGTCATGCACCACGATGACGAACGGTGAACGCCCGCTCGTGGGGGTGGGCGTGGTCCTGGTCGAAGACGGTCGGATTCTCCTGGTTCAACGGGGTCATCAGCCATCGAAGGGCCTCTGGGCCGTTCCAGGGGGAAAGGTCGACTTCGGGGAGACGCTGAGCGAGGCGGCGGTTCGCGAGGTGGCCGAGGAGACGGGTCTGAAGGTGGAGATCGGTGAGGTGATATGGGTAGGTGAGCACATCTCCGAGCATGGGCACATCGTCCTGATCGACTTCCTCGGCTCCATCGTCGGCGGAGAATTGATCGCAGGCGACGATGCAGACCGGGCAGAGTGGATCCCTCTCCGGCGGGCCGGCGACTATCCGCTTACCCCGACCATGTACGAGCTGATCGAGGTGCTCGGCAATCGACCCGGGTCATAAGCTGAATTCGATGAGCCCGGTCTCGCTGCTTCAGGAGCTGATTCGCAACCAATGCGTGAACGATGGCTCACCTGAAAGCGGACAGGAGGTGCGCTCGGTGCGCACGCTGGTCGACTTCATCGGAGTCGAAGGCGAGGTCTTCGAGCCGGTCCCAGGGAGGCAGTCGCTGGTGTACCGGGTTCGCGGGCATGATCCCGACGCTCCGTCGCTCGCATTGGTCCCGCATCTCGACGTCGTACCGGTCGATCCGGCGGGGTGGTCGAGGGATCCGTTCGAAGCCCGGATAGACGACGGATTCGTCTACGGCCGTGGGGCGGTCGACATGCTCAACGTGACCGCGGCGATGGCTACTGCGGTCCGTCCCTACCTGACAGGGGACAAGAAACCCAGCGGTGACCTTCTGTTCGCCGCCGTGGCCGATGAGGAGGCGGGTGGGCGGCTCGGGGCGAAGTACCTCGTCGAGGAGCACTGGAGCCTGGTGTCCGCCGATTATCTGCTCACGGAGGTCGCCTACCCGGCTTTGACGGTGGGAAGCCAACGGACCGTGCCGGTCTCGATCGGGGAAAAGGGTGCCTATTGGTCGTTTCTCGAAGCAGCTGGCACACCGGGGCACGGTTCCGTCCCCTATGGCGCAGACAACGCTCTGGAGAAGATGGTTTTGGCCCTGGAAGGGGTCATCAACGCCCCCACCCCGGCCTTGGTGACCGAGGAATGGCTCGGTTTTGTCGGCGAACTGGGTCTCGACGCCGAGTCGGTTCGGCGTCTGACCGATATCGACCAATTGGACGACGAGATCGACCGGATCGCAGTCGACGACCCGGCGCTGGCCCGTTACATCCATGCCGCCACCCATCTCACCATCTCGCCCAATGTGATCGAGGCGGGGACCAAGACCAACGTCATCGCGGATAGGGCCCACGCCCAGGTGGACATACGTGGTCTTCCGGGAATGGACCGTGATTTCGTCGATGCCCATCTCCGAAAGTCGATGGGGAGCGCATCCGGTCACATCGAGATAGTCCCGGTGATGGACAGCGAGCCGACCGTGTCACCAGTCGGCAATGCCCTGTGGGACGCGATCGGGGACG
This sequence comes from uncultured Acidobacteriota bacterium, assembly GCA_963734115.1. Classification (GTDB taxonomy): domain Bacteria; phylum Actinomycetota; class Acidimicrobiia; order Spongiisociales; family ZC4RG35; genus JARDZU01. The sequence goes on along the minus strand of CAVTFV010000007.1, from coordinate 56,682 downwards.
CCGTCGAGGACCTGGACGGTCATCGGAATCTGGCGCCGACCCTGATGACAGTGGCGACCGATGCCCGTTTCTGGAGGACGAGGGGAACCGTCTGCTACGGCGTGGGTCTCTTCGACGAGCGCATGGAGTTCTCCGAGATGCTCTCGCTTTTCCATGGCCACGACGAGAAGGTGTCGGCGGCGTCGGTCGAGCGGACGGCCTTGCTCTACGAACGGGTCCTGGAGCGGTTCTTCACCGCGCGATGACCGTCATATGCGACATCGACGGCGTCGTCTACCGCGGCGATGAGCTCTTCCCGGGCTCGGACATTGCCCTGCAACGTCTGGTCACGGCGGGCGTCGACCTGTATTTCGCCACCAACAACAGCACCAAGACTCCGGTCACCGTCGCCGAGCGAATTACCGCCATGACCGGTGTGCCCATCGCACCAGGCTCCGTCGTCACCTCCTCCGAGGCGGCAGTGGGAATGCTCGGCGATGAGGAGCATCCGGTGATGGTGCTGGGCTCTGATGGGATAACCACCGCCCTCGCCCAAGCGGGGATGGAGGTGACCGACGATCCCATGGAAGCGAGAGCCGTCCTGGTCGGGCTCGACTGGGATTTCACCTACCCGCGATTGACCAGGGCGGCTGACGCGGTTCGTGCCGGGGCGCGGTTTATCGCCACCAACACCGACCCGACCTATCCGGTTGCAGGTGGTCTGCTCCCCGGCGGGGGAGCGATGGTGGCGGCAGTGCATACGACCACCGGGGTCAGCCCCGAGATCGCCGGGAAGCCACACCGCCCGATGAGGTCGTTGCTCCGGGCGAGGGGTATTGGCGCGGCGTGGGTGATCGGCGACCGGGTCGACACCGACATCGCCCTGGCCGCCGCCGAGCCCGACTGGACGTCCATCCTCGTCCTCACCGGCGTGACCGCTCCGGACGAGGCTCTCGACGCGGACTATGTCGTTCCCGACTTGGCGGCGGCGGTGGAACTGGTGCTGGCTGCGGGAGGGGAAACGGCGGCTTCCCGAGTCCCGTAGCCTTCGCGCATGGGCGATTTCCTGTTGACCGTGGGTTTCGTGCTGCTCTTCGCCTGGGTGGCCCGAGGTTTGGTCGGAGCCCGCGAGTTGACGTGGCGAAGAACCCTCCTCGCCATCTTCGTTGGAGTCGTTTTCGGCATGACCGTGGCCATCCTCCTCCTGGTCCGGGACTTCACCGAGGATCCGGAGATCGGAGGTGGAGAGATCTTCGCCCTCTCCCTGCCCTTCGCACTGATCGGCACGATGGGGGCGATCGTCGTCCTGGAGCTTCTCTTCGCCCGGCCCAGGGCCCGGCGCGGACTTCATGTTCCCCATCCGTTCAAGGCCTTGCGTCGTCGAGCCGGGATCATCCGTCGCGGCTGGGAGGTCACTCGAATAATCGCTCGCAATGGCCTCGCCCCATTGGTTGGCCTGCGCCGGGGAGAGGTCTCGACGCGCAGCCCCGAGGAGCTAGCCCGTCGAGTTCGCGTCGCGCTCGAGGAATCGGGGGGAGTTTTCATCAAGCTGGGCCAGCTGCTGGCGACGCGACCGGATCTGCTCCCTCCGGCGGCGATGGCGGAACTGGGTCGTCTTCACGGCTCGGCCGCACCCCTGCCCGAGGATCAAGTGGCACAGGCAATTCGAGAGGAAACCGGTCGAGGGATCGAAGAGGTGTTCCGCGAGGTCGACTGGACTCCCTTGGGGTCGGCTTCGATTGCCCAGGCACACGCAGCACGGCTCCTCGATGGAAGTGCTGTGGTGGTGAAGGTGAGGCGGCCCGGTCTCCGAGAACAGGTGGAGCGAGATCTGGCCATCGCCCGCTGGCTGGCCAGAACCGCGGAGCGACGCACGTCGTGGGGAGCCCTCTATCAGGTCACGTCCCTTGTCGATGAGTTCTCGGACGTCATCCATGGTGAGCTGGATTTCCACGTCGAAGCTCGTCATGCCATCGAAGCCGGGGCGGCGATGGTCCGTCAACCTCGGGTAGTCGCCCCCCGGATCATCACCTCCTTGACATCCGAGCGAATGCTGGTGATGGAGCGGCTGGCCGGCGTCCCACTGTCGGCCGTGACGGCCGGGATGGAGCCGGCTCGCGGGCGGTTGCTCGCTGATGCACTCTGCATATCTCAGGTCCAGGCCATGCTGAAAGGGGAGAGATTCCATGGCGACCCTCATCCAGGCAACGTCCTGGTCCTCGACAACGGCGATCTCGGTCTCATCGATTTCGGCATTGCAGGACGCCTCGACACCTTCGAGCGAGCTTCGGTTTTTCAGATGTTGGTCGCGATCAAATTGCAGCAGCCTTCCTTGCTCCACGAGGCCATGGTCTCGATCGGCGCGGTCAGCCCGACCCGGGATCCGATTGAGATCGAGAGGGCTCTCGCCCAGTTTCTCGCCGCCGACATCAGCTCCGGTCTCCCTTCACCGGACGCTCTCACCGATCTCCTCGCACTGACGAACAAGCTCCGAATGACGCTTCCGCGGTCGACCACCACGATGTTCCGTGCGTTGGCGACTCTCGCCGGGACGGTCGAGCAGTTGTCGCCCGGTTACCCCCTGATCGACGTGATTGCTGACGTCGGGGGCGCCGAGTTTCGGGAGCGAATGCTGCCTGGATCGGTATCCGAGTTGGTGCAGCAAGAGTGGGCTCAGCTTGGCCCACTGCTCAGTCGTGCCCCGCGTCATCTGGATCGGATCGCGACGCTCCTCGAGCACGGCCGTCTCACGACCCGGCTGAGACTCTTCACCGATGCCCACGAGGTCCGCGTCCTCGAGCGTCTGGTCAATCGCATCGTGCTGTCGCTTCTCAGCATTGGGGTGGGCCTGGTCTCGGTCTTGTTGCTGAGGACCGAAGGTGGACCAGCGTTTGCGGCCATCGGTATCGACCTGTATGAGGTACTCGGCTGGATCGGCCTTGCCCTGGCGGTGATACTGCTGATGAGGGTGCTTCTGGCAGTCCTTCGCGTCGATGAGGGCACGGCATGAGAAACGAAGCTCTGGTGGTCCCATGCCCGATTGGGGGATAATCCGGTGATGGACATCAACCCGGAGCAGATCGAGAAGTTGGAGGCAGCTCTCGCCCGTCTGGAAGAGCTCGACCCAGCCGACGTGCCCGAGCCCGCCGCCGAGCTGGCCAACCTTCTCAGCTCTCTGCTCGAGGAATCGGAGCAGCCCTGACCAGAAGGCGTCTCGACGCCGAGATCGTCCGACGTGAGCTCGCCGAAAGTCGCAGCGAGGCACAGCGCCTGATCGCGGAGTCGAAGGTTCTTGTGGGCGGTATGCCCACTCCCAAGCCGGCTTCTCTCGTCTCCGCCGATACCCCGATCTCGTTGGTAACCGACGAGAGAAAGTGGGTGTCTCGCGGTGCCTTCAAGTTGCTCGCCGCCCTCGATGCCTTCCCGGTGGACCTGACGAACAAGGCCGTCCTCGATGTCGGGGCCTCGACCGGAGGGTTCACCGAGGTAGCGCTGGAGCGGGGGGCGCAATCAGTGACCGCCCTCGATGTCGGGCGAGCCCAGCTCCATGAGCGTCTCCAGAAAGACCCGAGGGTCGTGTCACTGGAGCGGACCAACTTCCGCACGGTCGATATGAGCCGACTCGACGTCCCCTATCCGATCATCGTCGCGGACGTCTCCTTCATCTCGCTGTGCGCGGTCGCCGCCAAGCTCGTAGAGGCGGCCGCCACTGGGGCGGATCTCATCCTGCTGGTGAAACCTCAATTCGAGGCGGGCAAAGGCAACGTGGGCCACGGTGGAGTAGTCCGCGACCTCGAGGTGCGGGAACGGTCCGTTCGCGATGTGATCAGGTGCCTCGAGGAAGCCGGCTTAGGTGCATTCGGCATCATCCGGTCACCGATCGAAGGACGTGACGGCAACGTCGAGTACCTACTCTGGCTACGCAAAGGCGATGAAGGGATCGCCCTGGAGGTGCCTGGATGAAATTCGCCCTCGAGATACGACATGGGCCGGAGAATGCACGTGTCTTTGCCGAGAAGCTGAGGATGGCCATCGCCTCGGCCGGGGGCAAGGTGGTCGAGGACGATGGGGAGGGACCAGACCTCGTCCTCGCGGTGGGAGGCGACGGGACTGTCCTCGCCGCAGCCCAGCGAGCCCTGGTCAACGATGTTCCCGTTCTCGGCTTCAACCTCGGCACGATGGGCTTCCTGGCAGAGGCCGAGCCCGACGACCTGGACGAGGTGATCACGCGTCTGCTCGGCGGCGACTATGAGGTCTCGGAACGGATGACGGTGAAGGCGACGGTGGACGGAGTCTCCGCCACCGGTGTCAACGACGTTGTAGTGGAGAAGGTTGACAGTCAGCGCCTGATTCACCTCGATGTCGCCGTCGACGACGAGCATTTCCTGACCTATCGCGCAGACGGGCTCATCGTGGCCACGCCTACCGGGTCGACCGCCTACTCGTTCTCGGCCCGAGGCCCCCTTGTCGACCCGGTCCTCAGTGCTCTGATCCTCACCCCGGTTGCCGCCCATTCCCTCTTTGACCGCACCCTGGTGATCCCGGCGAGCAGTCGGCTGTCGATCGTGGTGGGAAAGGACCGCCCGGTGAAGGTCAGTGTGGACAAGATCGATATGGGGCATCTCGGCGCGGGGCGAACTGTCGAAATCGAGCAGGGTGAGCGCCCGGTGCGGTTCGCCAGGTTCCGCCCAAGGCCTTTTTCCAGGCTGATCACTGACAAGTTCGGCCTCGACCGATGATCCACCACCTGCGGGTGGCCAACCTCGGCGTCCTCGAGGATGCATCCATCGACCCAGGGCCGGGCTTCAGCGTCATCACCGGTGAGACCGGGGCGGGGAAGACCATGCTCCTCGGGGCCCTTCGACTTCTGACCGGAGAGAAGTCGAAGGTGAGTGCGGTAGGTCCCTTCGGTGACGAGGCAGTTGCCGAAGGTCTCTTCGGTGGTGTCGATGGCGAGTTCGGCGTCACGCGTGTGGTCCCCCGGGAGGCCAGGAGCCGGGCATACATCGACGGGACCCTCGCCGCCTCGTCCGTCCTCGAGGACCGAATCGGCGGCTTGCTCGAGATAGTCGGCCAACACGATCGGCTCCTCCTGCAGCGAAGTCAGACCGTCCTCGGGCTCGTCGACGGCATGCTCGATGGGCCGGGGCTGAAGACGCGAGACCGCTACAACGACTCCTGGGCCCGATATCGATCCGCGGTCGAGGACCAGCGGCGTCTCGGGGGAGATCGGTCGGCCCTGGAGCGAGAGCTGGACCTCCTTCGCTATCAGGCGAACGAGATTGCCGCCGCAGGCCTCGTGACGGGGGACGACCTCCGCTTCGAGGCGATGGCGGCGAGACTGAAGAACGCGGAGGCGCTTCGCGAGAACCTGGCTGCTGCAAACGATGAGCTGGAGCGGCTTGTCGAGAGCTCAGGTGAAGTCGTATCCAGGGTGAGAAAGATGGCTGCCTTCGACCCGGAGATGGCAGATTCGATGACAGCGGCAGAAGGTCTGGACGCGGTCGCCCACGACCTTCTTCGGGACTTGCGCGCGGCGGCCGATGGCGCGTTCGAGGACCCAGCGGCCCTCGAGGTTGTCGAGCAGCGGCTCACCGCTCTCGGCGAGCTGAAGCGGAAGTACGGCCGGACTCTGGACGATGTCCTCGAGTTCGGCGCCGATGCCTCCCACCGGGCATCGGAGCTGGAGCAGCTGATCGAGAAGGCATCGACGATCGAAGAGCTCCTGCAACGCTCCGAAAATGAGCTGGCCCGGATCGGTGCCGATCTGAGCGCCGTCCGGCGTCAGGTGGCCCGAGAGATCGAGGAGGATGCCCGCATTCATCTCGGCGCTCTGGGTCTTCCTGCGGCGGCGGTGAGCATCACGACCGAGACCGTCGAGGCCGGCCCCTCCGGCATCGACAGGCTCGAGATCCTGTTCGCCTCAGACGACCGGCTCGTTTCAGGGCGCATCCAGGACGTCGCCTCTGGAGGGGAGTTGTCTCGATTGATGCTCGCCCTTCGACTGGCCACGCGTGCCGAGGGCGCCGCGACCATGGTTTTCGACGAGATCGACGCCGGTGTCGGAGGTGCAACCGCCATTGCCCTCGGTCGCAAGCTCGCCGACCTGGCCCGGTCATGCCAGGTGCTCTGCGTCACCCATCTCCCACAGGTCGCGGCCCATGCCGAGGACCACTTCGTCATCGAGCGTGACGGGCCCAAGGCGTCCGTGAGAAAAGTCGATGGGGAGGATCGGCTGACCGAGCTCTCCCGGATGCTGGCCGGTCTTCCGGAGAGTGATCACGGCCGCGAGGCGGCCGCCGAGCTGCTCGAGGACGCCCGCTCTCGATGATGCTGGCCCGGAGCCTGATCGGTGCTACATTGGCATCCCGTCATGGACGGGCCACTTTTCACCTCAGAAACCACCACCCAGCACCCCTCTGAGGAAGCCGACGGCCCGCCGACTCCCACCAAGTTCGTGTTCGTCACGGGCGGTGTCGTCTCCAGTCTGGGCAAGGGGATCGCCGCCTCCTCCCTGGGGCGTCTGCTCAAGTCGCGAGGTCTCCGAGTCGTTAACCAGAAGCTCGACCCGTACATCAATGTCGACCCGGGCACCATGAACCCGTTCCAGCACGGCGAGGTGTTCGTGACCGACGACGGGGGAGAGACGGACCTGGATCTCGGTCACTACGAGAGGTTCACCGGGGAGAACCTGAAGCGGACCTCGAATGTCACCTCAGGGTCGATCTATCTGTCTGTCATCCAGAAGGAGCGTCGTGGGGACTATCTGGGGGACACGGTGCAGGTGATCCCGCACATCACCAATGAGATCAAGGACCGCATACGCCGGGTCGGCGAACAGGACGTCGATGTCGTGATCACCGAGGTCGGGGGAACCGTCGGTGACATCGAGAGCCTCCCCTTCCTGGAGGCAATCCGCCAATTCGGGAACGACGTCGGGCGGGAGAACGTCATGTTCGTCCACGTCACCCTCGTCCCGTACATCGCCACCTCGGAAGAGCTCAAGACCAAGCCGACCCAGCATTCCGTTGCTGAGCTGCGGAGCAAGGGGATCACCCCGGATGTGATCATCGTCCGGTCGGACCGGGAGATCGATGAAGGTGTCAGGAAGAAGATCAGCCTCTTCTGCGACGTCCAGCCCCGGGCGGTCATAGCGGCGCCTGATGCGCGAGACATCTATGAAGTGCCGCTCATCCTCCACGACGGGGGGCTCGATGCAGTTGTCTGTGATCGACTCGGCCTGGTCACCGGCCCGCCGAACCTCGACAGCTGGCGCTCGATGGTGGAGAAGGCTCTGTCTGCCACCGAGACTGTGAGGATCGGGATAGTCGGAAAGTACGTCGGTCTGCCCGATGCATATCTCTCCGTCGCCGAGGCCCTGCGTCACGCGGCCGCGGGACAGGGTCTGGGGCTCGATCTGGTCTGGGTCCCCAGCGACGAGCTAACCGGGCTGCTTTCGGACTCCTACCTCGAGGACCTCGACGGCATCGTCATCCCCGGCGGCTTCGGGTACCGGGGTGTCGAAGGCAAGGTCCAGGCCATCCGGTACGCCCGGGAGAATCAGGTGCCATTGCTCGGTCTCTGTCTGGGACTGCAGTGCTCGGTGATCGAGTTCGGGCGCAATGTCCTCGGTTTGACCGATGCCAACAGCACCGAGTTCGATTCCACGACACCCCACCCCGTGATCGACCTGATGGCCAGCCAGGAGGACGTCGAGGAAAAGGGTGGGACGATGCGTCTCGGTCTCTATGCCGCCAAGCTCGCCGAGGGCTCGAAGACCCGAGAGCTGTACGGCCAGGAATTGGTTTACGAAAGACACCGCCACCGGTGGGAGGTCAATAACCGCTACCGCAAGGACCTGGAGAAGGCGGGGATGAGATTGTCCGGACTGTCTCCAGACGACAACCTCGTCGAGTACATCGAGCTCGTCGACCACCCCTACTTCGTCGGAACTCAGGCCCATCCCGAGTTCCGTTCCCGTCCCGACACGCCTCACCCGCTGTTCGTGGGGCTCGTTCGGGCCGCGGCTGCACGTGGTGATCAGGTGGTTGTGCTTCCCGAGCCGGTCGACCTGACGGTCGAGTGAGGCACGGCCCGGTTTGGGCCGATAGCCTGCCTGTGATGGTGCCAAGCGTCAGGGAGGACGTGTCTTGATCGTCGGTGTCCCCAAGGAAATCAAGACCGAAGAGCACCGCGTAGCCATCACCCCGGTCGGCACCCGTGAGCTGACCGAGCGCGGCCACACCGTTCTCATCGAGAAGGGCGCCGGCGAGGGATCTTCCATCGTCGACGATGAGTTCGAGGCCCAGGGGGCCACAATCGTTCCCAACGCCGACGAGGTCTTCGGGGGGGCCGAGATGATCCTCAAGGTCAAGGAGCCTCAGGACTCCGAGATCGAGATGTTCCGGCCGGGTCAGATCCTGTTCACCTATCTCCACCTGGCGGCCTATCCGCAAATGGCGGCCGGCCTATTGGCACGGGACGTCATTGCCATCGCCTACGAGACCGTGCAGCTGCCGGATCGCTCGCTGCCTCTCCTCGCCCCCATGTCCGAGATCGCAGGACGGATGGCTACCCAGGTGGGCGCCTACTTTCTCGGGAAGGCCGAAGGGGGAAGGGGCGTCCTCCTGGGCGGAGTCACCGGTGTGAGGTCGGGCAAGGTCGTGGTGATCGGCGGCGGGATTGCAGGCTCCAATGCTGCGGTCATCGCGGTCGGGATGCAGGCCGACGTGGTCGTGCTCGACACCGATATCGGCAAGCTGCGCACCCTGGACTCGCTCTATCTAGGACGGGTCAGGACCTTGCACTCGAACCGGCTGACACTGGAAGAGGAGGTGCTCGATGCCGACCTCGTCATTGGCACTGTCCTGGTGCCGGGGGCGTCGGCTCCCAAGTTGGTCACCGAAGATATGGTCCGGGCGATGAGACGGGGCTCGGTGCTCGTCGACGTCGCCATAGATCAAGGCGGGTGCTTCGCCACTTCCCGGGAGACAACCCATACCGACCCGGTCTACCTGGTTCATGATGTGGTCCATTACGCCGTCGGCAACATTCCGGGAGCAGTTCCTCACACGTCGACGTACGCACTGACGAACGCAACGCTGAGATACGCGGTCACCTTGGCCAACGACGGTGTTTCCGGGGCCGTCGACCGGCACCCGGAGTTGGTGGCCGGGATCAACGTGGTCGGAAAATCGGTGTGCCACCCTGCCGTCGCGGAGAGCTTGGGCGTCGCGCATGTGCCGCCGCGAGAGGCACTCGCTTCGGTTTGAGCCCCACATTGCCGGAAGGGGTCGAGGAGTACCTTCTCGCCCTCGACGTGGAGCGCGGACTCTCAATCAACACCATCGACGCCTATAGACGGGATCTCAGCCAGTATCTGGAATTCCTCGCGGGGGCGGAGCCGGACCAGACCTCGGTGGAGGGTTACGTTTCCCACCTCCGCAGCATGGACCTGGCGTCATCCACAGTCGGGCGAAAACTCGCCGCGATACGGGGTTTGCATCGCTTCCTGGTGATGGAGGGTCTCAGGCAAACCGATCCCACCCTCCTTCTCGAATCGCCACGTCGTCCTGAGCCATTTCCCAAAGCCCTCACGATCGACGAGACGTTCAATCTGATCGACGCACCGGACATCACCAAGGTCAAGGGTCGCCGTGACTCCGCGTTGCTCGAGTTCCTTTACGCCACCGGGGCGCGGGTCTCCGAGGCCGTGGGAGTGGACCTCGGCCATGTCGACCTCGAGGACAAGGTCGTCATTGTCACCGGCAAGGGCGCCAAGCAGAGACTCGTGCCGATCGGGGGCAAGGCGGTGACAGCGATCTCCCGATGGCTCCCTGACCGGCTGAATCTCATTAAGGCGTCCCAGCGGGGCGATCCGCTCTTTCTCAATCTGAGAGGCCGGCGTCTCAGCCGTCAGGGCATCTTCGATGTCGTCCGGAACAACGCTAGAAAGACCGGCATCCAGACAGAGAAAGTCTCACCTCACGTGCTCAGACACTCGGCGGCGACACACATGGTGGAGGCGGGGGCGGACCTGCGGACGGTACAAGAGATGCTCGGTCACGCTACGATTTCGACAACCCAGATCTACACGAAGGTAAGTCCTACCCATCTTGTGGAGATCTACGTCCAGGCCCACCCGAGGAGCAAATGACCACGTTGGACATCGCCGGTGCCGAGAAGGCCCTGCGCAAGGAGCGAGCCCATCTCGTCCATCAACTGGACGAGCTCGGGGCGGCCGAAACAGGCGATCTCCGTGCCGACATCGACTTCGGCGGGAGCTTCGCCGATGCTGCGGCCGTGACCGCCGAGCGCACCGAGGTCCTTGGTGTGGTGGATTCGCTGAAGGCTCAGCTGGCCAACGTAGATCAGGCTCTCGGCAAGATCGGCGCCGGCACGTACGGGACATGTGAGGACTGCGGCAAGGCCATACCCGCAGCGCGTCTCGAGGCGCGGCCCGAGTCGGTGCGTTGCGTCGAATGCAAGGCCAAGGCGGCCGGCTACTAGAAGCATGCCGGGCTCGCTGGGCCATCTGAGCGGTCGATTCATCGACGTCCTGTTCGCCACCGCCTTGGACGCGGCCGAACGCGCCGCCGTGGAGACTTGGCTGGACAGTGGCCAGGCCTGGGTTTTCTTCTCACAGCCGGATCCGGACCAGCGTCACGGGTTCCGCGCCGCTCTCGTGGCGATCGCCGGAGGCGGCGAGATGGACGTCATCCGGGCCGCGCTGCTCCACGACGTGGGCAAGAGACACGCTCGCCTCGCTGTCCTCGGCAGGACCATTGCCACGATTGCGATCCGGCTCGGGCTTCCCCTGACGACACGCTGGCGCCTGTATCGGGACCATGGCGAGACCGCTGCCTCGGAGTTGGAGAGCCTGGGTTGCGAGGGCGTGATCGTCGACTTCGCTCGTCACCACCACGGCCAACGGCCACTCGGTATCCCAACCGACACCTGGAACCTGCTGCAACTCGCCGACCAACCGCCAAAGACCGGCGCCAAACCCGGCGCCGAATAACCTGAGGCGGCTGATGACCTTTCACGTCAAGACCACAGTCTTCGAGGGGCCCTTCGACCTCCTGCTCCAGCTCATCACAAAGCACCAGGTGGAGGTCACTGCGGTGGGCCTCACCGAAGTAGTGGGGGAGTACCTGACTTTCATCGACGACATGAAGGCCCTCGATCTCGAAGTCACCTCGGAGTTCCTGCTCATCGCGGCGACGCTGATCCAGCTCAAGGCCCAGTCGCTCCTCCCAACCAGGGGCGTCTTCGATCTGGACGAGGAGCTCGCTCTCATCGAGGAGCGTGATCGGCTCCTCTCGCGACTTCTCGTATGTGTGACATTCAAAGATGTTGCGGCTGTGCTGCAACGAAGGCTTCAAGAGGCGAACCGGTTCGTTCCACGAACGGGTGGGCTCGACCAACAGATCGCTCCTCGACCCTCGGAGCTGGTCGTGCCCATCGACGTCGATGGTCTGGCCGCTCTGGCCTTCAGGGTCTTTGCGCGGGAAGGAGCCGAGCCCGACCTCGACCATCTGGACCTCGACCTTCCCTCTGTTGAGGCGGCGATCCAGGAGATCAGGGCACGGGTGGCCGATGAGACGATGTCCACCTTCGAGGCGCTGACCGCCGAATGCACCCGCGGCGTCGAGGTGGCTGCGTATTTCCTGGCTCTGTTGGAGTTGGCCCGCTGGGGCCTCATCGAGGTCTCTCAGGATGATTGGTTGTCTGAGATCGTGGTCCGTGATCGGGGCACTGGAGCCGTGGACCTCAATTCGGAGTGGGCGTCATGAGGGAGGTCGCAGCCGTAGAGGCAGTGCTTTTCGTCACCGAGGCGCCAGTGCCCATCGGCGAATTGGCCGAGGTCCTGGAGCTGCCCAAGACGAGAGTCGAAGAGCTGCTCGACGAGTTGGGCCGGGAACTGGAGGGCCGTGAGAGCGGTCTGATACTGCGTCAGGTGGCCGGTGGGTGGAGGCTCTACACCCACCCGGACGCCTATCCATTCCTCGAGCGGTTCTCGACGTCGGCCACGGCCCGCAAACTGTCACCTGCTGCCCTCGAGACCCTGTCGGTCATCGCCTATCGCCAACCTGTTGCCCGAAGCCAGGTCAACGAGATAAGGGGGGTCGACTCCGATTCTGCGGTGAGAACCTTGGAGCGACTCGGCCTGGTCGAGGAAAGAGAGCGTCTCAACATTCCGGGCAACCCCGCGGTATATGTCACCACTGATCTCTTCCTAGAGAAGATGGGTCTCGAGTCAGTGGCCGGGCTGCCGCCGCTTGCGGATCACATTCCGCCGGCCGACACCGTCGAATCCCTGGAGGAGACCCTTCGCCCCGGGACGACGTGAGCGATGGCGGATCCAATCCGCGTCCAGAAAGCAATCGCAGGAGCAGGTCTCATGTCACGTCGCGCCGCCGAAGAGTCGATCCGCGAGGGGAGGGTCGCTATCGACGGTGTGGAGGCGGTGCTCGGTGACAGGGTGGACGTGGCCGAACAACAGGTGACCATCGATGGGGTCCCTATCCCGGTCAACCCGGATCTGGAGACCTATCTCCTCTACAAGCCGGTCGGGGTGATCTCCTCGGCTTCAGACCCGCAGGGAAGGCGGACGGTGGTCGATCTGGTGACTGCCGCGCGCCGGCTCTACCCGGTGGGCCGTCTCGACTATGAATCCGAAGGTCTGATCCTTCTCACCAACGATGGGGATCTGGCCAACCGGGTCACCCATCCTCGATATGGGATCGTCAAGAAGTATGTGGCTCTGGTCAAGGGGCGCCCGGGGAAAGGCGAGATCAGGCGTCTGACGGAGGGCATCGACCTCGAGGACGGCCCGGCTCGGGCGGTTTCGGCGCAGGTCGTGGGTCGGCAAGGGCCGGAGACACTGGTCGAATTGACCATGGGGGAGGGTCGCAACCGTGAGGTCCGCCGCATGTTCGAGTTCTTGGGGCTTGAGGTGATGTCTCTGGTCAGAACGGCGATCGGGCCTATCGCCGACCGGTCCCTGAAGCCAGGGCAATCCCGGAGATTGTCTGCGATCGAGATTCGGGATCTCCTCGCCTCCGGGACAGAGGAACGCCCGTGACCTTCAGGTCCATCGAGCCGGCCGCTGGGCCGATCGACGCATCGGTGCGCCCTCCCGGATCTAAATCGCAAACGATCAGGGCCTTGGTTATCTCTGCGCTGGCCGAGGGTGAGTCGCTGCTGCGGGAGCCGCTCGAGGCCGATGACACTCGAGCTGCCCGCGACGCCCTGAGACTCCTCGGGGTGGAGATCGCCGATTCGGGCGATTCGTGGCGGGTGAGCGGATCCAGCGGGCACCTACGGGCGTCGAACGTCCCGGTGGATGTCGGTGCTTCCGGACTCACGGCACGGTCGATGATCGCCATCGCCTCACTCGTCGAAGGCACCACCACCGTTGTTGGGAGGGATCGGCTCCCCGAGCGTCCCATGGGCGGGCTCGTCGATGCTCTCAACACTCTCGGGGTCGAGGCGATTTCAGTCGACGGCCACCTGCCCGTGACCGTCGATGGAGCCGGGGCACTACCGGGTGGCTCGGTGACGGTCGCTTCCCATGAGACCAGCCAGTTCGCCAGTGCCCTGCTTCTGGTCGCTCCATTGGCCCAAGATGAGTTGGTCGTCATCCCGGACGGTCTCGAGGGCTCACAGCGCTATCTCGAGATCACAATCGGGATGATGGGGGCATTCGGCGCCGCCGTGGAATCGGTGGGGCCGCAGTATCGGGTCGGGTTGGGGGGGTACAGGGGGACTGACTTCGACATCGAGCCCGATGCGTCGGCGGCCGTGTACCCGATGGTCGCTGCCGCCATCACCGGTGGCCGTGTGACAATCGAAGGGCTCGGATCCGAGTCTCTTCAACCCGATCTCGAGGTCGCCCGTGTGCTCGAACAGATGGGCTGTGTGGTGAGACAAACCGGCGATGAGACCACGGTTGAAGGCACTCCCGACGGGCTGCACCCGGTCGACGTCGATCTCTCCGGATCGCCCGACGGCTCGTTGGCGGTGGCGGTGGCTGCCCTCTTCGCCGATGGCCCGAGCCGGCTCCGCGGCCTCGGATCGCTAAGGCACAAGGAATCGGACCGGCTGGTGGCTTTGGCGACCGAGATGACCCGTCTCGGAGCCGATCCGGCGGTCGACGGCGACGACCTCCATATCACCCCCGGCATCTTGGGCCCGGCCCGGGTGCAGACATATGGCGATCATCGTGTGGCGATGTCGTTTGCCCTCGCCGGTCTGCGGGTGCCCGGGATCGAGATCGCCGATCCCGACGTCGTGGCCAAGACGTGGCCCTCCTTCTGGGAAATGCTCGCCCGCATCGCCCAATCGATTGCGTGAAGTCGACGCGACGGGGACGCGCCGCGCTAGGTTGCGCCCGACGGAGAGGACCGACCCGGTCCCACAAGCCCCCATTGTCCGAATACCCCCATAAGGACACCCTCGGGGATCGGGTCCCTCTCCGCCTGCCAGATAGGCTCCCCGCCCGTGAACGACCTCATCGTGACCCTCGACGGCCCGGCTGGAACCGGGAAGAGCACGGTGAGCAGGGAGGTGGCTTCACGTCTGGGTGTCCCCCGTCTCGACACCGGAGCTTTCTACCGAGCGGCCGGCCTTGCCGCCATGAGAGCTGGTGTCGACCTCTCCGATCATGAAGATGTGGCGAACGTCGTCGCCGGTATCAGTCTCGATCAGGACGGGGGGAAGATGCTGCTCGATGGTGAGGACGTCTCCCGAGAGATCCGGAGTCAGGCCTCGACCGAGGCGTCGTCGCGGGTCTCCACCCACCCCGAAGTGCGCGGTCTCCTCGTCGTGTACCAGAGGGAGTGGGTGGCCCGGCACGACAACCGTGCGGTTGTCGAGGGCCGCGATATCGGGTCGGTGGTCTTCCCCGAGGCCACTGTGAAGGTCTATCTCGATGCGCGTCCGGAAGTCAGGGCGCAACGGCGAGCCGATCAGACCGGCAAAGAGCAGGCCGGTGTCCTCGCCGAGCTGAGAGCGAGGGACGAGAGGGATTCCACGCGTGCGGCCTCACCTTTGATCATCCCCGAGGGGGCGGTGATCATCGACACGTCGGACATGACGGTCGACGAGGTGGTCGACACCATTGTCGGATTGGCCCGCGAGTCGGCTGGCTGAGGTCTCCCGGCCGAGGCCGGTTGCAACCTGGCCCCACCTACCATTGACACATGAGCATCGAACGGGTCCTCGTCGCCGAGCCCAGAGGGTTTTGTGCCGGCGTGGACATGGCGATCAAGGCCCTGACGTGGATGACGCGCATCTTCGAGGGTCCCGTGTACTGCTATCACGAGATCGTTCACAACGAATGGGTGGTGAAGGCCTTCGAAGGCGTCGGCGTGGTTTTTGTCGATGACATCGACGACGTGCCCGAAGGGGCGCCTGTGATGCTCTCCGCGCATGGCTCGGCGCCCGAGGTGGTCGCCGGTGCCGGGACCCGCGCCGCGGTGGTCATCGACGCCGTCTGCCCCTTGGTGACCAAGGTCCACCACGAGGTGAAGCGGATGGCACGCGACGGTTTCGACATCATCTATGTCGGTCATGAGGGCCATGACGAGGCTGTAGGGACTGTGGCGGAGGCCCCCTCCTCGATCCGGCTGGTAGAGCCCGAAACCGGGCTCGGTCAGTACACGCCGGCCGACCCGGGCAAGGTCGCTCTCCTGGCCCAGACCACACTCGGTGTCCACGAGTGGATGGCCGTTATGGACGATGCCCGGATCCGCTTCCCCGAACTCCAGATGTCACGAAAGTCCGACCTCTGCTATGCCACCACCAACCGCCAGGAGGCGGTGAAGCAGCTCTCTGGAGAGTGTGACCTGGTGCTCGTCGTCGGATCGCACAATTCATCCAACACCCAGGCTCTGGTCAGGGTGGCCCGCGATCACGGTGTGAACGCATATCGCATCGACTCCGCAGATGACATCGATGATTCGTGGCTCGATGAAGTGTCTGTGGTTGGGCTCACTGCCGGTGCCTCGGCGCCCGACCATCTCGTACAGGAGGTGATCGATCGTCTCGCCCCTGTGTCGGGCTTCGAGTTGTGGTCGGCAATTGAGGAGCAGGAATACTTCCCCTTGCCGCCCCAGCTCCGTTCGTTCGTCACCACACTCCAGAACCTGGTCGAGGCAGGTGTGACCGCCCGTCACCCGGGAAGGGATGGCTGGCTACAGAGGGACCGCGAGTGGACCGCAACCGAGGCCCTCGACGTCGTCAGCGCCTGATCGACGGCAGTGAGCAGACTTCCCGTCGTCGTCGTCGTGGGTCGGCCCAATGTGGGCAAGTCCACCCTGGTCAACCGGATCATCGGGTCCCGGTCGGCGGTGGTCGAGGAACTACCCGGAGTCACCCGCGACCGTCGTGAGTTCGACGGCGATTGGTCGGGCCGCGATTTCGTCCTGGTCGACACCGGCGGCTGGGAGATAAAGCCGTCAGATCAGATCGGAGTGTCGATCAGGGAGCAAGCCGAGGCGGCGGTATCCGGCGCGGACGCCGTCATCTTCGTGGTAGACGGCACTGCCGAGCTCACCGATGACGACACCGGGGTCATCTCGGTGCTCAGGTCGGCTCGGATCCCGGTGGTCCTCGCCGCCAACAAGCTCGACAACGAGGCCATGGAAGGCAACATCGATCGTCTCTGGGGTCTCGGGCTCGGGGAGCCCAATCCAATCAGCGCCTACCACGGCAGGGGAGTGGGGGAGCTCCTCGATCGGGTGATCGGCTCGCTTCCTGAGCCGGCCGATGTCGAGCCGAACGACGAGGTTCCACGCGTGGCCATTGTCGGCCGACCCAACGTCGGCAAGTCGACACTGCTGAACAAACTGGTGGGTGAGCGACGGGTCATCGTTTCGGAGACACCCGGGACCACGCGTGACCCGATCGACGTAGACGTCGAGTTGGACGGGAGCCGTTACCGGTTGATCGACACGGCCGGGATCCGTCGCAAGCCTCAGATCCACGAGGATGCCGACTTCTATGCCGTTCTCCGTGCCCGCGAAGCGCTCGAGGGGGCAGACATCGCCCTCCTCCTGATCGACGCCACAGAGGGTGTCACCCATCAAGACCAGCGCATCGCCAGTGAAGTCGTTCAGGCGGGCGTGGGCATGGTCATCATCCTCAACAAGTGGGATGCCCTTGACGACGACCAGAAGGAGCTCACCGAGCGCTCATTGCCGGATCGCTTCGGTTTCGTCGGTTGGGCACCAGTTCTCCGCATGTCGGCACAGACCGGCGCTCGGATCCAGCGGCTGCCCGGGGCCATCGAGGCTGTCCTGGACGGCCGGGTCACGCGTCTCCCCACCGGTCAGCTCAATCGGGCGGTGCGGAAGTGGGCGGCCGCTCATCCACCCCCTGTCCGCAAAGGTCGTCGCCCCAAGATCCATTATGTAGTTCAAGCCGGGACCGCTCCGCCGACCTTCGTGGTGTTCATCTCGGGGGGAACCCTCGGTGACGACTATCTGCGCTTCCTTGAGAACCGTCTCAGAGATGAGGCCGATTTCACCGGCAACCCCCTGCATATCTTCTCCCGTGCCGGAGAGCGCAGATGAGCGATGACTTCCTCCCCGAGACCGATTCAGATCAGACACCGGAGGAGGTCCGGGCACCGTTCAGCTTCAAGCTGATGATCGCCCTAACCGTTGCCTATCTGGGGTGGCGGCTGGTCCAGGGCATCGTGTGGGTGGTGGAAAGACTGACCTGAGCTCAGATCCCGAGCATGGCTGCTGCCCTGAGTAGGGCGGCTACGGTCTTGGCGTCAACGATGTCGCCTTCGATCGCTCTGGAAACGGCCTCGGAGAGCGGGATGCGCTCGAGTTCCAGGACCTCGTCGGCCTCGAGCGATGAGCCGCCCGGGATCGCCCTCAACTCACGGGCGAGATAGAGCCAGATCCGCTCATCGGTGAACCCCGGGGTGGTCAAGATCGAGCCGAGACCTATCAACTCCATGGCCTCCTGCCCGATTTCCTCCGCCAGCTCGCGTCTTGCGCAGACCTCTGGATCTTCGGGTCCGTCCAGCTTGCCCCCCGGGACCTCCAGGAGCCAACCGTCGGCGGCATACCGGTACTGGCGGACGAGAAGGGCGTAGTCGACCCCATCCTCACCTCTCTCGACGGGCAACACGACGGCCGCACCAGGATGTCGAATCATCTCGAGGTCGGTCTGATTCCCGTTGGGGAGCACCACCCTGTCGAGGGAGAGATCGACGACCCGGCCCTTGTAGATGGGCTGGCTCGAGATCAATCCGGGAGCGGGAGAATGCTGTGATTCCATTCGGGAATCGTAAGCGGTCGCCCCAAATCAGCCGATGACGGACCCGGGACCGGGGATGAACATGCCGGTCCTCTCATCATGAGGACGCCCGCTCTCCGCGATCGCCGTGCCACGTAGATACGTGGCCACGACGGATCCCTGGAAAACCCGGCCCGAGTAGGGGCTCCACCCGGCCTTTGACAGGATGTCCTCGTCCGCGACACGCCATTGCCCGGTGGGGTCGACGAGGACGAAATCGGCATCTGAGCCCGGCTGCAGCGACCCCTTCCCCTTCAAGCCATACCGCAGGGCGGGCGCCGACGAATAGAGCCGGGCGATGTCCTCGAGCTCGATCAATCCTCGAAGGGCAGCATCGAGGAAGAAAGGCAAGGTGGTGTCGAGCCCGGGCAACCCGAACGGCGCCGTCCAGATGTCACCGCTCGCCTTTTGGGCAAGGGTTGACGGGGCGTGATCGGTGGAGACGTGGGAGAAGCCGCCTGCCTTCAGGGTGGACCACATGAGGTCTCTGTCGTCGTCACCCCGGATCCGCGCCGGTGGTGTGAATTTCCGCAGAGCGCCATGCTCGACGACCTCGGTCTCCTCGAGGGCAAAGTATTGAGGGCATGCCTCCGCGGCCACATCGGCGCCTCGCCGGCGGGCCACGGAGACAAGGTCGGCGGCAGCTGCGTCGGAGACGTGGGCAATGGTTACGCGGGAACCGTGGGCGGCCGCCAGGGCGACGATGGTGGTGATGGCAGTCCGCTCGGCCTGGCGGGACCTCCATTCGGAGAGCACCCCAGGATCATCTCGACCTTGCTCGATGAGTTTCTTCTCGGCGAGGGCCGTCAAAGCCTCGTCTTCGCAATGGACCAATGCACTCGCATCGAGCGACCCGAGCATCTCGAGCGCCCGGCCCGCCATCGATGCATCGAGACCGGGGACGCCGTGGGTCGGGCAGGTGAAGACCTTGAAGAACGAGGTACCGGCCTCCCACATCGAGGGCATACCCGGGATGTCCTCCGGCCAGAGATGCGCCGCAAGGCCGAAGTCGACATTGGATCGTCCTCGGAGGTGCCCGATCTTCTCTACGAGGTCTTCCGGCGTGCGCACGGGGCGAGCGTGAGTGTGTTCGACGATCGTGGTGACACCCCTGGCTGCCGCAGCCCTAGTGCCGTGGGGGAAGTCTTCCCGCTCAGTCGGCCCCGGCTCCATCAGATGGACGTGAGTGTCGACCATCCCGGGAAGAACGATCAGGCCTGACGCATCAAAGACGATCCCCGAAACCGGGACATCGCCCACTGCCGCGATTCGTCCTCGCGACACTCCCAGGTCGGACAGGTGGCGCCCGTGAGGCGAGATGAGCGTCCCGCCCTTGACAGTGAGATCGAAGTCGACGGTCCTTCGCTCCTGGCTCGCTAAGACTGCCTCGAACGCCCGAGTGAGACCGAGGCGGCGGCCAACCTTTCACCCGCTGTTTCCCTGCCGGCCATCCTGAGCTCCTCTGTGTGCCGCCGGAATCTATGCGGGCGGACTGGGTGCAGGGGTACGATCCGCCGGCGGTCTTCTAAACCAAGGAGAATGATGAAGAGATATCTGATCATCGGCGTCGTCATGGCGACGCTGCTGGCGGCCTGTGGCGGTGACACGGATACGACCACCACCGCCGGCGCCACCGAGACGACAGCGGGCGCGACCGAGACAACGGCTGGCGCCACGGAGACGACGGCCGGGAGCACGGAGACCACGGTGGCGGCGGCCGGCGGGATGGAGGAGCTCATTGCGGCTGCCCAGGAGGAGGGCACACTCACGACGATCGCCCTGCCTCACGACTGGTGCGGCTACGGGGCCGTGATCGAGGGCTTCAAGGCGGAATACGGCCTGGAAGTCAACGAGCTCGATCCAGGGGCCGGATCCGCCGAGGAATTGGAGGCGATCGAGGCCAACAAGGAAAACCCGGGTCCACAGGCACCCGATGTGGTCGACGTCGGTCTCGCCTTCGGACCTCAGGCCAAGGATGCCGGCCAGATCCAGCCTTACATGGTGTCGACGTGGGATGAGATCCCTGAAGGCGCCAAGGATCCCGAGGGTTTCTGGTATGGCGACTACTACGGCGTGCTGTCCCTCGAGGTGAACACCGCCGAAGTGGCCTCTGCGCCGGCTGAATACGCCGACCTCCTCGACCCTGCCTACAACGGGCAGGTGGCGTTGTCAGGCGACCCGCTCACCTCGAACGCCGCGATGCTTTCGGTGTGGGCCGCAGGGCTCGCCACTGGAGCGACCGGGGAAGAGGCGGCCCAAGCCGGGCTCGATTTCTTCGCCCAGTTGAACGATGCAGGCAACTTCGTGCCAATCGATGGCGATTCGCGCACGGTGGGGATCGGGGAGACCCCGATTCTGATCGACTGGTCCTACAACTCGATAGCCAACGATGTCTCGTTGGCCGGGAACCCGGACATCGAGACCGTGGTGCCGTTCGATGGCCGTATCGCGGGTGTCTACGTGCAAGCAATCAGCGCCTATGCGCCCCATCCCAACGCCGCCAAGCTGTGGATGGAGTACCTGTACTCGGATGCAGGCCAACTCGGTTGGGCGGCGGGTTACTGCCACCCGATCAGGTTCGAGGCCATGTCCGCGGCGGGCACCATCCCCCCCGAAGTCGCTGAGCAGCTGCCCAGCACCGAGGGCGCCTTCTTCCCTTCGATCGACGAGATAGCCGCTGCGCAGGCGGTCATCGTCGAAGGTTGGCCGAGCGTGGTTGGTGTGACTGTTGAGCCGAGCCCAAGCGGAGGCTGATCGGACGCAATCGATGACGGCAGTGGGGGGCGCCAGGCGCCCCCCACTGACCCGTTTCGGGCGCTGGCTGGGAGTCGTCCCGTTCTTTCTCTTCTCCGGCATGTTCCTTGTCGCGCCGGCGATCGTCCTCGCTTACCGCAGTCTGGAGGGCCCCGACGGGACGCTGACCCTGGACAACTACCGGGCGCTAACCGACGCCAACGTCCTTGCGGCCTATGGCATGTCGATCCGGCTCAGCCTGCTCACAGCGCTCGTCGGCGGAGTGTTCGGTTTCCTCCTCGCCTGGGCGGTATCCATGGGCGGTCTGGGGCGCTCCACCCGTTCTGGTTTGAGCACCTTCTCCGGCGTCGCCTCCAACTTCGCCGGCGTCCCGCTGGCTGCCGCCTTCGTCTTCACGCTGGGCCGGGTGGGCGTGATCACCGCCTTGTTCGAGTGGTTGGGCGTCGATCTGTACGACACCGGCTTCAGCCTCTACAGCTTCTGGGGATTGGCGGTTGTATACCTCTATTTCCAGTTTCCCCTGATGGTATTGATCATCCTCCCTGCGATCGACGGGCTGAAACAGGACTGGCGAGAAGCCGCCGAGAACCTTGGCGCCACCCCTGGTCAATACTGGCGCCGTGTGGCGTTCCCGGTCCTGCTCCCCTCGATTCTCGGAACCATGATCCTGCTGTTTGGCAACGCATTCGGTGCCCACGCCACGGCGTACGCCCTCACCGGCGGTTCGATCCCGCTGGCCACCCTGCTCATCGGTCAGCAGATCTCCGGAGACGTGCTCAACAACCCGGGGCTCGGCTATGCCGTCGCGATGGGCATGGTGTTCATCATGGCGCTCTGCATCGTGATCTATTCGGTCCTGCAGCGCCGCTCGGAGAGGTGGCTGGGATGACCATTTCCACCACGCCGCTCCCGGTCGGGATCGAGGCCGAAGCTCCGCCGACCCTGGCCAAGTCAAGCCGCTTCTGGGCGTGGGTGATCCTCATGGTCGCTGCCCTCTACTTTCTCGTGCCGCTGGGGGCGACGTTTTGGTGGTCCCTTCGGGCGACCGAGGGAGTTCTCGGATTCGAGGCATATCGCCGGCTCTTCGACGACGCCAATTTCTGGCCTTCGTTCACCGAGTCGGTGATCAACGCGATCGCGGCCATCTTCCTCAGCCTGCTGATAATCGTCCCCACCGCCTATTGGGTGACCCTGAAGCTCCCCAAGCTTCGCCCGGTCGTCGAGTTCATCACCCTCCTTCCCTTCGTGATCCCCGGCGTCGTGCTGGTCTTCTCTCTGCTCCGTCTCTACGGCCGGCCTCCGTTGCTGCTCACGGCCACGTACGACAGCTCACGCGTGCTTCTCGTCTGTGCGTATGCGACCCTTTCGTTCCCATATATGTTCCGCTCGGTGGACAACGGCCTCAGAGCCATGGACGTGCGCTCGCTCACCGAGGCCGCCCAGAGCCTGGGCGCGGGGTGGCCGACGATCCTCCGCAGGGTCATCTTCCCCAACCTCCGGGTTGCCGTGCTCTCCGGCGCCTTGCTGACCTTTGCCATAGTGATCGGGGAGCTGACCATCGCTCTGTTCTTGGCGCAACAGACCTTCGGGCCCTACATGGCCAACCTGACGCGGAGCAAGGTTTACGAACCGTCGGCGATGGCGATCGTCGCCTTTGCCATAACCTGGGCGGCGATGGGGATGATCGCACTCATCTCCAGATCGGGGAAACGCCGATGAGTGGGTTTCTCAGCCTCCAGGGCGTGCGCAAGGAGTTCAACGGGGTGGTCGCCGTCGAGTCTTTCGACCTCGAGGTGGAGCCCGGGGAGTTCGTCAGCTTCCTGGGGCCATCCGGGTGTGGCAAGACGACCACGCTTCGCATGGTGGCCGGGTTCGAGCCACCGACGTCGGGCACCATAAGGCTGGCCGGGGAGGACGTCACCTACGCCAAGGCCAACGAGCGCAACATCGGCATGGTGTTCCAGTCCTATGCGCTTTTCCCGAATATGACCGTTGCCGAGAACATCGCCTTCGGCCTTAGGGTGCGCAAAGAGGAGGGAGCCGCCCGGAGCGAGCGCGTGGCCGAGCTCCTCGACTTGATCCATCTCCCCGACAAGGCCAAGGCGTACCCGAATGAGCTGTCCGGGGGCCAGCAGCAAAGGGTTGCCCTGGCCCGTGCGCTGGCGATCCGTCCCCAGCTCCTCCTCCTCGACGAGCCGCTCTCCGCTCTAGATGCAAAGATTCGCGACGACTTGCGAGCGGAGATTCGTCGGATCCAACGGCAGCTCAACATCACCACCATCTATGTCACCCATGACCAGGAAGAGGCCCTGGCGCTTTCCGATCGCATCGTGGTGATGAGCAAGGGCCAAATGGAGCAAGTCGGCGAGCCTTTTGAGATCTACAACAACCCGGCCACGGGGTTCGTCGCCTCCTTCGTGGGCCAGCTCAACCGTCTCCCGGTCACGGTGGCCGATCCTGCCCTAGGCCGTCTTCGGGTTGGCCGAAGCGAGATCCGCACCACCTCACTGATCGAGTCGCCTGAGGGGGCCGAGGTGTCCCTGATGATGAGGCCGGAGGAAGTGACACTCGATGCCGCAGAGGAGAACGTCCTCGAAGGCACGGTCGAATCCGTGACCTTCCTCGGCTCGATCGTGCGCGTGCAGGTGGGAGTGGAGGGCGGTCGGCTCACCGCCGATCTCTTCAACGAGCGCCTGCTCGAGTTGCCGGTGGCGGGAGATGCGACCCAGGTCTCCTTCCCCTCGCACGCCTGCTGGGTGATGGTCTGAATCGGGCGTGGCACAGGTCAAAGCCGGTGACGTGGTGTTCGATGTCGATGCGGTGGCGTTCGACAAAGACGGGACTCTGATCGACCTGGATGCGGCATGGGGTCCCGCTGCTCTGGCATGGGTGATGACAGGAGGTGCGGGTGACCCGGCCCTCGAAGAGACTTTGTCCCTCGAGCTCGGGTTGGATCTCGCCACCGGGCACCTGGTGGCGGGTGGGCTCTTCGCCGTCGGCACGGTCGGCCAGTTGTACGAGACGACCATGAGGGCCCTCTCTGAACATGGGGCGAACGAGGCCGACGCCAGGACGTCGTCGGACCAGGCCCGGGAAATGTCGGCATTGGCTGGGGAGAAGGGCAACCTCTTGGCCCTCGGCGATGTGACCGGGACGTTCCGATCGCTGCACGAAGCGGGTTTGCGGCTGGCGATAGTCTCCAGCGACAACCGAAGCACCGTCGACTCCGCGATCGAGGCCCTCTCCATCGGCTCGTTGCTCGACGCCGTGGTGACAGGTGACGAAGGGCTGGATGCGAAGCCGGCACCGGCCGCGCTCATCGAAGCTGCTCGCCGTCTCGGAGTGGAACCCGTTCGTCTCCTCTATGTGGGCGACTCATGGGTCGACGCCGAGGCAGCCCGGGCTGCCGGGACAGCCGGCGTCGTGCTGGTGGGGGAGCAGCCTGGCGAGACCTCCCGTCTGGCGACGGTGGTGGTTCCCCGCGTCGATTCTCTCGTCGTCATCTGAGCATCTGGCCGACCTAGCCCATTGCAATGAGGGCGATGCCCGCGACGGCGGCTGCGACTGTCCCGATCTGCGATCTGGTGACTTCCTCCTGGAGGACGAGCTTCGAGGCGATCACAGCTATCAGCACGGATGTCTCTCTTACTCCCGACACCAATCCAACCGGCGCACTCAACGCTGCGACCATCACCAACAAATAGGCGGTGCCGGTGGCGAACCCCCCGACCGCTGCCTTTCGCCAGTCGGCCCTGACCATGCCCAGCATCGATCCAGGGCTCCGCATGACGAGGACGACTGATCCAAGAACAACCGCCAGCAGTACGAATTCAGCGGCTATGACCGAGAGCGCCGAACCCTCTTCACGAACTGCAGCCGCGTCTACCGATGTATAGATCGAGATCAGGACGCCCGTCGCCAGAGCCATCGCGAGCCCCGATCGATCCGGTCTCCGCCATGCCAGCCACGTGAGGGCAGCGGTTACGGTGAGCACACCGATCCAACCGAGGGCGGAGATCTCGTCACCGAGGAATGCGACTCCGGCGAGGGACACGAGCACTGGGGACGTGCCACGAGCTAGGGGATAGACGAAGGAAAGGTCACCCACCTTGTACGCCGCTGCCAGCGTCAACACATATGCCACCTGGACGCCTGTCGAGATGAGGATCAGGTCCCACACCGACCGATGGGGGAGCCCGGTAAACGCCAGCACTGGCAGGGCAAGGATCGAGGCGCCGGCCACGACAGTCCAGGCCGCCACCAACTGGTCGTCGCTCGACTTGACCAGGAGGTTCCAGACGGCGTGCATGAGCGCGGCGAGCAGGGCGAGAGCGAGAGCGAAAAGGGTCAAATCGACCCGCTCGCTTGAGTGGGGTCGCCGGCTGCCGACACCCGGTCGATTTCAGCAGCCCATCGATCAAGTTCTCGTTCATTCACCGGCCCGTTGCCCGATTGCCACAGAACGTTCAGGGTGCGCTCCTAGGTTGATGGGGCCCGTCGAAAGGAGCCCTGTGGAAGTCTGGAGACGTTCGAAGTGGGTCCTGCTGATGCTTCTGGCCTTGGTGCTTCTGGTTGCCTCGATCCTGGGACCATCTCTCTCGATCTGAACATCTCAGACCGGTGCTCAAGACCGGCTCGCAAATGCCGATGATCCATCGGGATGGTTTCGGTGATCGCTATCGGGTTGGGAATGTCGGCATGGTCCGGCCCTGATGACGCCGACGAGATGCGCGGATTGAGCGTGTTCGCCCTGCGTGGCGTGGTGGCTGCCGCTCTCACCACGAGACGAGTCTCCACAGAGCCGAATTTCGAGCCACCGCGAACCCGTCGTGGCCCGATGCAGATGGATCAGACGTTCCCGATGCCGTTCGTCAGGTAGGAAACGTCTGCTGCTCGAGCTGCTTTTCCGGATGGCTGGATAGGAAGCTCTCGATCGCGCTGATCACCTCTGGTGCGTCGGGCTCGGTTGTTGGGCGATAGCGACGGACGTCGTCGGACGGTGAGACGAGGAATTTCTCGAAATTCCAGATGATGCGGCCCGCCTTGCCGGAGCTGTCCGGCGTCTTGGTCAACTCGGCATACAGAGGATGCTGTGACCGCCCGTTCACCCTCACCCGCTCGAACATGGGGAATGTGATTCCCCAAGTAGTAGAGCAGTAATCCTTGATCGCCGTCTCGCTGCTCAATTCCTGGAGGAATTGATTGCTGGGGAATCCCAGCACGCTGAAGCCCCAATCCCCGTAGTTGCGTTGCAGTTCTTCGAGCTTCTCGTATTGGGGCGACAAACCGCATCTAGAGGCGACATTGACGATCAGTACCGCCTTGTCGGAGTATTCACCCAGGGAAGTGTCCTCCCCGTCGATCGTGGTGATGGGGATGTCTCGGATGTTCATTAGTCGGGCTGGCGGGATTTGAACCCACGACCCCTTGGCCCCCAGCCAAGTGCGCTACCAAACTGCGCCACAGCCCGAAGTCGAGGATCAGCGAATCGTAGCCGGGAGGCAGACGCACGAGGAATGGCCCCGGCGATGCGCCAACGATGGTCAAGGACCACCTCCGACCTGCCGATTCGATATCTGCATGCGCAGCAAGACAGCAAGGGCGATCGGTGCGACGGCCGTATTGATCGGCATCGTCATCGCGGGGGCCGTCCAAATGCGACCCGAGGACCAGACTCCCGCCGAGATCGATGCCCCTGTGGGCACGACCGCCCCTCGCGACGCTTCAACGAGCCCGGCCGAGGCCGAAGCGTCATTCGAATACAGGGTCGGGCTGCTGTCAGGCGTGACGACGGCGAACTACTGGGAGTACGTCGGCGAGCAGCCGACGGCATGGAACGCTTACGTTCTCGGCCCAACCAAGCCGGCTCTCTATGCAATCGACCCTGCCTCCAACGCCCTCGTCCCCGAGGCCGCCGGATCGGCGCCGGTTCTCCCGACATGGGACAAAGACGGGTGGCGGGTGCGGGTCGATCTCGGTGACGATCTCGCCTGGTCCGACGGACGAGCTGTGACTGCCGCAGATGTCGCGTACACGTTCGAGACGGTGCGACGGCTGGGCCTCGGGGGAGGCTGGGCCGCCTCCTATCCCGAGGAGATCGAGCAGATCGTGGCCGAGTCTCCAACCGAGCTGAGGATCGAGTTCTCCGGCCGCCCGGGACTCGGGCTCTGGCCACACGGGCTCGGGCTGGCGCCGATCATGCCCGCCCACGTTTGGGCCGGACAGACCGAGGGCATCGACACTGCCGCAGCTCTCTACGACCTCGACGCCGACGTCGATGTCTCGGGCGGCCCGCTCCAGATCGTGACCATCACGGATACCCGGATCGAGACGGTGGCGAATCCTGGCTACCCGGAAGACGGCATTCCCGACGTCGTCTACTCGATCTTCGGCGACGAGGCGGCGGCGATCGCGGCCATGAAGACGGGTGCGATCGACACCGTGCTCGACCCGAATGGTCTCTCCGACGAGGGCGCCGATGCCCTGGCGGGGACTCCCGGGGTCGCCATCGAGCGCAGCCCGGCCAATGCTGTCCGCTATCTCGGCTTCAACCTGACCCGTGACCCGATGGCTAAGGCGCAATTTCGCCAGAGTCTGGCCCTCCTCCTCGATCGAGGATGGGCGACAGAGACGGTGGTGCCCGACGCTGCGGCGGCCTACACCATGTTGTCATCCGCCAACGTCTCATGGTTCGACGAGACCGAAGCGGCTTCGATCTCCGATCCCTACGCCCAGACACTCGAAACCCGTGTGCCCGCCGCCATCTCGGGTCTCCAGGGCGTGGGCTACGCGTGGGAGACTCCGCCCGCCGTGGTCGACGGCAGCCTGGTGCCAGGCGTTGGTCTCACCATCGACGGCCAACCACCTGCTCCCCTCACCATCCTGACGCCGGGCGACGAGTACGACCCGGCGCGGTCCGACTACACGAGCCGGATCGAGACCACTCTGGAGGCCCTCGGCTTCGACGTCAGACCGGTGGTCACCGATTTCGACACCGTCGTCGACCTGGCCTTCACGGTGGACGAGTCCGGCACCCGTCAATACGACATGTATGTCCTCGGGTGGACGCTTGGCAACCCCGCACTTCCCGATTACCACCGGTGGCTGTTCGCCGGTGACGGCGTCGCCAAC
This sequence comes from uncultured Acidobacteriota bacterium, assembly GCA_963734115.1. Taxonomy (GTDB): domain Bacteria; phylum Actinomycetota; class Acidimicrobiia; order Spongiisociales; family ZC4RG35; genus JARDZU01. The sequence goes on along the minus strand of CAVTFV010000007.1, from coordinate 28,500 downwards.
TCGACCGGATACGCCAGCCCCGACTTCGAGGCCAGCCTGGCCCGATTCGAGCGGGCGGCGGCGCCGGATGAGGCCAAGGACGCGTTGTGGGGCATGGAGCAGGCCCTGGCACGTGACCTTCCCTATCTGGTTCTCTATCACCCGAGTCTCATCGAGGGGTACCGGGCCGATCGGGTCCGATTCGAAGAGCACGAAGTGCTCGGTGGGATTCAGGGACGTCTGGGTGGGCTCAACGACCTGACCCCGGTCTCCTGACCCACGACAATTAGCCTCCGCGCCGTGACCGACACGGCAGCGAGCAACCGCATCCTCACTATCCCCAATCTGGTCTCGTTCGTCCGGTTGCTTGGCATCCCGGTGTTCTGGTGGGCCCTGCTGATCGAGGACAACGTCGCACTGGCGGCCTGGCTGATATTCATCATCGGCTGGACCGATTGGATCGACGGTTATCTGGCCCGCCGTCTGGGGCAGGTGAGCGAGCTAGGCAAGATCCTCGATCCAGTGGCCGATCGCTTGATGATCGCCTCGGCGGTGATCGGAGGACTGATCGCCGGCGTCTTGCCGCCCTGGTTCGGCTGGGGCTTGATCACACGGGAGATCCTGGTGGGAGCTGTCGCCCTTAATCTCGCCGCTCGTGGCGGGGGAACCGTAGAGGTGCGATTCCTGGGGAAGGCGGCGACCTTCGCCCTCTACGGTGCGATACCAGCTTTCTATCTCGCCGCAGCGGGAGTCGCCGAGTGGTTCATGTGGCCGGTGGCATGGTTCCTGGGAATCATCGGCCTGGTTCTCTATTGGTACGTCGCTGTCCTCTACATCGGGGACAGTCGAGCGAAACTCGCAGCGTTAGAGTCCTCGGCTGACCCGGAGGAGGCTTGATGGAGATTCCCGACGATCTGCTCTACACGGAGGAGCACGAGTGGATCCGCGAGGTGGGCGAAGCCCTGGTGCGGATCGGGATCACCGACTACGCACAGGACCAACTCGGTGACGTGGTCTATGTCGAGCTACCGCCCGTCGGGAAAGAAGTGGCCAAGGACGACGTCCTGGTCGAGGTGGAGAGCACGAAGTCGGTGGGCGAGGTCTACGCCCCATTTGCCGGCAAGATCACCGACGTGAACGAGAACATCTCGCAGAGCCCTGAGCTAGTCAACCAGAGCCCCTACGACGAGGGCTGGCTGGTGCTGATGAGCGTGGACGGCGAGATGCCCTCCGACCGCCTTCTCGACGCCGCTCGTTATCGGGACCTGACGGAGTAAATCGGTCGCCGGGCTCACAGCCGGCAACTCCCTATCATCTTCTTCGTGACCGATGAGCGTGAGCCCGGGGGGGAACAGCCCGAACCTCGACTAGAGGTTGACGGTGATCCCACCGTGGTCTACGTCCCGATCCAAGATCGGGCCGACCACCCCATGACCAGGGAGGAAGCCTCCAGCCTGGACGGAGTGACGGGTTATGCCCTGATCGTCGAGAAGGGGCCCAAGACCGGGATGACCTATCTGCTCCCCGAGGGAAACACGACCGTGGGACGCCATCCGGAGAGTGACATCTTCCTCAATGACGTGACTGTGTCACGTCAGCATTGCCGATTCGTGGCCGATGACGACGGTCTCGTCGTCGAGGACAGCGGGTCGACCAATGGGACCTACGTGAATGATGCCCGGGTCGATCAGGCGACACTCAAGGCGGGCGACGAGGTTCTCGTCGGGAGATTCGCCTTCGTCGTCGCCCATGGCGATGACCGATAGCCAGTCGCTGAGCATCGGAGAGGTGATCAACCTCCTTCGAGACGACTTTCCCGATGTATCCGTGTCGAAGATCCGATTCCTCGAATCCCAAGGGCTGATCGATCCCGGCCGCTCCGACAGTGGCTACCGCCAGTTCGACCAGGAGGACCTGGCCAGACTCCAGTTCATCCTGCAGCAGCAACGTGACCATTTTCTGCCGCTGAAGGTCATCAAGTCGAAGCTCACGCTATGGGAGCGGGGCGAGGATCTCGCCTCGCGTACCGCAGTCCCGGCCACCAGTCTCGAGTCGAAGGGCGAGCCCCTCAGCCGGGAGGATCTGCTCCGAAGATCCGGGCTCTCCCCGACAGAGCTGGACGATCTCCTGCAAGTGGGAGTGGTGCGCCCGATGGGCGATCCCGAGGTATTCGCCCCGGAAACAGGTATCGTCGCCACGGAGGCGAAGCGGCTCATGGACCAGGGTTTAGAGGCCAGGCATCTCCGTGCCATCCGTCTCTCGGTCGATAGGGAAGCAGAACTGCTTCGCCAGCTCGCTGCCCCACTCCTCAGGGCCACCAACCCCGAGGCGAGGGCGCGGGCCATGGACCTTCTCGAGCTGAGCGGGGGATCGGTTCAGGCGATGCATCGCGCCATGCTCGAGGTCGAGCTAAAGCAACAAATCACTTCATGAAGAGATCCTTTCGGGCAGTCGGGGCGTTAGCCCTCGTCTTCTTCGTCTTCGCCGCGCCCGTGTCGGCAGCTCCCTTCACCTACCCGGCACCCGTGCTCGAGACATTCCCGGCGCCAGAGGCACCCGACGTGACGGCCGCTTCCTGGATCCTCTTCGACGAGTCGACCGACACTGTTATCGCCGAGCTCAACGCCGACCAGGAGCGGGCGATGGCTTCGGTGACGAAGATCATGACCGGGTTGCTAACGGTCGAGAACTCGTTCCCGGCGGAGGCAGTGACGATCTCGGAACGCGCCGCCAATACCGGTGAGAAGGAGATCGAGCTGGTGGCGGGAGAGACCGTTTCGATGGACGCCTTGTTCAAGGCATTGATGATTCACTCCGCCAACGACGCCGCGACCGCCATCGCCGAGCACATATCCGGTTCGGTCGAGGCGTTCGTGGGCTTGATGAACCAGCGCGCTGCCGAGCTAGGTCTCACCCACACGTCGTTCGCAAATCCACACGGCCTGGATGCCCCCAACCACTACACGAGTGCTCGAGATTTGCTCAACCTCGCCCGAGTGGCGATGGAACACCCTCAATTCGCCGAAGTGGTGTCGGCCAAGAAGCTGGTCTTCCCTCCGGCGCCCGACGGCACACCCCGCACCGGGAGCTCGACGAATCTCATGCTCTGGTCGTATCAGGGATCTCTGGGCGTCAAGACCGGATTCACCGCTCAGGCCCTGCTCACCTACGTGGCGGCGGCGGAGCGGGAGGACCGGCGTCTCTACGCGGTGCTGCTTGGCTCCGATGGTGACAGGGCGCATTTCGCCGACGCCACCGAGCTGTTCGACTACGGGTTCGAGGAGCTCGGCTTCTTCGGGGACGCCTCGACCGGCTCACCCTATGTCGCCCTGAAAGGCCGTCAGAGCCCCGACCCCCTGGTCTCTCTGGAGAACATGGAGACCTACCTCCATCTGGCAGGTCAGGGGTTGATGCTGGAGAGCCCGAGCCCGCTCCGGGCCTTGCCGGAGCCCGCCCCGCCACCAATCGTCGAGGTCACGCGGAACCCGGATCCAGCGCCGAAGACCGTGATGGAGACGATGAGGTTCTGGCTGGACCTCGCCCTCGGTGTGGGATGACCGCGTTCGAACATGCGGTCGAGGTGGTGACCGAGGAAGACATCGAATCCCGCGTCGACGAGCTCGGCCGGGCCATCACCGAGGATTATGCCGAACGGGAACCCCTCTTCACCGTGGTGATGACGGGCTCGATACCGTTCGCTGCCGATCTGGTCCGGTCGGTGGACCTGAGATCCGAGGTCGACTTCCTGGGCCTCAACCGGTTCGGGGAGAGCGGGCGCATCGGGATCGCAATGGACCTGGCCACCCCGGTTCTCGATCGGGACGTCATCCTGGTCGAGGACATCACCGACACCGGGCTCACGCTGTCCGTCCTGCGCCGGATGATCATGGACCGGGGGGCTCGCAGCGTCGCGACGGCATCTCTGATCGACAAGAAGGCGCGCCGGGTCACCGAAGTGCCCATCGAATACCGGGGGTTCGAAGTAGGGGATGAGTACCTAGTCGGCTATGGGATGGACTGGCAGGGTCTCTACCGGAATCTTCGGTCGATCTGGGCAGTGCTCGACATGGAGGCTTTCCTGAACGACCCCGCAGTGCTGGCTAGGTCGTTGGGTATGGCCATCTGAGGGCCAAGACCGGCCCGGTGATAACCTCGGTTGGCAATGCCGGGTGAAAAAGAGGCCCTCATCGCGATGGAAGTGGTGGGCGTGCGGGTGGAACTTCCATCCAATCAGCCCATCGTCCTTCTGAGGGAGTCCGATGGGCCCCGCTATCTCCCGATTTGGATCGGGGGCTCGGAGGCCACTGCCATCGCCACGGCTCTGGAGGGTGTCGTCCCGCCGCGGCCGCTCACTCATGATCTGATGCGCTCGGTCATCGACGCCCTCGGTGCGCTTGCGGTGCGCGTCGTGATCACCGAGATGCGGGACTCGGTGTTCTACGCAGACCTCTCCCTCGACATCTCCGGCCGGGAAGTGCACGTGTCCTCGCGGCCATCGGACGCCATAGCGTTGGCGGTTCGCACCGGGACGCCTGTCTTCGCCTTCCCCTCGGTGCTCGACGACGCCGGCGTCGTCTTCGAGGAGGAAGAGGAGAACGAGGAAGAAGAAGTCGCCAGATTCAGGGAGTTTCTCGAAGAAGCGACCATCGAGGATTTCCTTGGAGGCGGCGGGGAAACTCCCGACTGATCTCTTTCCCCAGGTTTATCCACAGATTTCGTTGACATGGGTCCCTCGACAGGGGTAGCTTGCTCACAACGGGAGAGTTACACGGTTGTAACCCGGAGGACTCACACATGACCCAAGAGCGAGAACTGGGCTATCGCGCCCCCCAGGTCTGCAAGCTGGTCGGCATCACCTACCGGCAGCTGGACTATTGGGCGCGCACCAATCTGATACGCCCCTCGCTCCAGCAGGCAACCGGCTCAGGCTCGCAGAGGCTGTATTCTTTCTCTGACGTGGTCCAACTGAAGGTCATCAAGCGGCTCCTCGATGCCGGGATGAGTCTCAAGAAGATCCGTTCGGCGGTCACCATCCTTGCGGAGCAGCTGGACTCGGAGCGCCCTCTCGCCGACGTAACCCTTCTCAGCGACGGTCAGACCATCTACGCCGCGCACTCCGAGCAAGAAGTGGTCGATGTGTTCCGGCGGGGCCAGGGTGTGTTCGGCATCGCCATCGGCCCGGTGCAGGACGAAGTGGAGGGTGACATCCACCAGCTGTTCCCCGGGGAAGATCTGGCCGGAGTCGTCGAAGCAGGAGCCACCTGATCACCCAGCGGAAATCGGCGCACGAGACCGAGTTCGCTCACAACAGTGAGCGCCAGTTCGCACTTCTCCTCGACTTCTACGACGTGCCATGGGATTACGAGCCAAGGTCCTTCCCGATCTCCTGGGACGACGACGGCACGCCGACCCAGTACTTCACACCTGACTTCTATCTGCCCGACGACGATCTCTACATCGAGATCACCACCATGAGTCAGAAGCTCGTCACCAAGAAGAACGGAAAGCTTCGCCGGCTCAAGGAGCTCTACCCGGAGATCAGCTGCAAGCTGTTCTATCAGCGTGACTACCTCAACCTGGTGGTCAAATACGGTCTGGAAGGCCCGGAGAACCTCGAAGAGGCCCCGGCGCCCACTCGAATGCCGGGTCGTCCGGCTGTGGTTCGACTCGAGGAGCGAGGCGAACGACTCATCGGATGAACCGGTCGCCCCTGCACGACCTACATGAGCGACTAGGTGCTCGTTTCGTGGATTTCGGGGGCTGGGAGATGCCGGTCCAGTACGAGTCGGTCCTCGCCGAGCACCGAGCGGTGCGGAGCCACGCAGGTTGGTTCGACGTGACCCACCTCGGCAGGTTCGAGCTCTCCGGGACCGGCGCCGAGAACGCCCTTCTCCGGCTCCTCAGCAACGACGTGACCCGGATCTCCCCAGGGCAAACCCAGTACACCCTCATGCTCGACGACGACGGGGGGATCATCGACGATCTGGTCGTGTGGTGGTGGGAGCCCGATCACTATTGGGTGTTCCCCAACGCGGCCAACCATCATCGGGTGATGCGCGCATTCGCTCTGGAGCCCGACTGCGATGTGCGCGATCTGCAGACCACGACCGTCCTCATCGCGATACAGGGACCCGAGGCACCGTCAGTGATCGAAGAGCTGTTCGGCGAAGCTCCCAAACGGTTCCGCACCGCGTCCCATCCCTGGAAGTCGGGTGAGATCCGCCTTGCCGGAACCGGCTACACCGGCGAGCGCGGGGGAGAGGTCTGCACCGACCCTCAGACCGGTCATGATCTCGCCGAAAGGCTCGTTTCGATGTCCGTTGTCCCCTGTGGCCTCGCCTCGCGGGACACCCTGCGTCTCGAGGCCGGCCTCCCGCTCTGGGGATCGGACATCGACGACTCGACCACACCCCTCGAAGCCGGGATCGACTTCGCCGTAGCCATGGATCATGACTTCCGCGGGCGGGCGGCGCTGGAATCGCGGATGCAGCAGGGCCCGTCACGTCGTCTTGTTGGCTTCGTCCTCGACGAGAAAGGAATCCCGCGGCATGGATACAAGGTGCGCACTCCGGGGGGCGAAGGCGATGTCACCTCGGGAAACCTGAGCCCGGTTCTCGAAACCGGCATCGGGCTCGCCTATGTCTCACCACCACCGGCCCCGGGAGCTGACGCGATCGAGGTGGAGATCCGGGAGCGTTGGGTAAAAGGGCGCATCGTGAAACCGCCTTTTCACAAGGAGAGAGCATGAGTGTCCGCATCGACGGACGGCCCGACCTCCCGGAAGGGTACGGAGTGAAGGAGGATGGGCCGTACCTCGATTGGGCGACCGTGGAGGACTGGTTGGTCGAGGCCACCGAGTACTGGCTGTCCACCACACGCCCCGATGGCCGGCCACACGTCGTGCCACGCTGGGGAGTCTGGCTCGACGAGCGGTTTTGGTACGACGGGTCGCCGTTGACCCGTCACGCCAGGAACATCTCTGCGAATCCGGCATGCGCCCTGCATCTCGAGAGTGGCACGACGGTCACGATCATCGAAGGGACTTCGCGACCTTCGGAGCCGATCCTGGGCGACCTCGGGCAGCGTCTCGCTGCCGAATACGCCCGCAAGTACGAGCAGCTCGGCTATGCCCCTGCTGCTGACGCCTGGTCGGGAGATGACGCCGGCGGAATGTGCGTCCTGACAGCGGCGAAAGGAATGGCATGGTCCCAGTTCCCCCAGGACCTGACCCGCTACGTCTTCGATTGACGTCTCTTTAGGATTCGCCGACCACGAACGAGGAGAGACATGGCGAGTGTTGCCCGTCCGGTGACATCAGAGGACATCGGGATCGAGTTGGTGAGGGAGTGGGTGCCCGATGCGACGCCCCGTGCCCACATCGTCTTGGTCCATGGCATCGCCGAGCACTGCGGGCGCTATGAGCGGACAGGGTCGCTCCTTGCCGAGGCGGGATTCTTCACCCGATCGTTCGACCTGATCGGCTTCGGAGGATCCGGTGGCACCCGCGGCGACATCGACGATTGGTCGCGCTATCACGATCAAATCCAGGGGCACATGGAGTGGGCCCGGGAGCAAGGGACACCGGTCGTCCTCATGGGCCATTCGATGGGGGGGAATCTGGCCCTTGGGTACGCCCTGACGGGCCGCCCCGCCCCTGACCTGCTGGTCTTGTCTGCCCCGGCGTTGGCCGGCGGCGCCGCATGGCAGCGTGCCGTGGCCGGATTGGCGAAGAGACTCGCCCCTACCGTCGCCCTACCCACCTCCCTGAAAGGTGAGCAGCTGTCCCGTGACCCGGCGGTGGGGGAGGCATACTTCTCCGACCCCCTCGTCTTCACGAAGGCGACAAATCGTCTCGGCGCTTCGCTCTTCGAGGCGATGGACGAGCTGAACGACAGTCTCACCGATCTCACCATCCCGACCCTCGTCCTGCACGGCAGCGCCGACACCATCGTCCCGCCTCAATCCACCGCCGCTCTGGGGGAGTTGCCCAACGTCGAACGGCGGTTGCTGCCGGGGCTGCGACACGAGATCCTCAACGAACCGGAGGGTCCGGAGCTGGTTCAGGAGATCATCGCCTGGATCGACTCTCGGATCTGAGCCCATGCCCTTGTCCCGAGGGCTCGCACGGTTCAATCGCGTGGTCACCAATCGCATCAGCCGTCCTTTGGCTGGGTGGCTCCCGGGCTTCGCGGTGCTCGTCCACAGGGGTCGCAAGTCCGGCGCCGAGTACCGGACCCCGCTCAATGCCTGGCTGGGTGAGGACGACATCATCGTGGCACTGACCTATGGGAGGGATACCGACTGGCTGAAGAACCTGACCGCGGCAGACGGTGGGGAGATCATCGCCGGCAGGAAGGGCCTACCGGGTGGGGCCGCCGCAGTACATCGGGCCCGAGGGGATGAGGCGGATGCCCGCCGTGGCCACGCCGATACTGCGCTCTATCGACGTCGACGAGTTTGCCCTGCTGCCCCTCATCAGGCCGGATCGGCCCACCTGATCAGCACCTTGCCCGAGTCCTGGGAGGCGGTGGCATCGAAGGCTGCGTCGAAATCATCCACCTCGAAACGATGGGTGATCACCGGGGAGATGTCGACTCCCGACTGGATCAGGACATTCATCTTGTACCAGGTCTCGAACATCTCCCGCCCGTAGATCCCTTTGAGATTGAGCATGTTGAAGATGACGATGCTCCAGTCGATGGGGAAAGGGTCGGTCGGGATCCCGAGGATGGCCACATTGGCCCCATGGATCGTGTTCTGGATGATGTCTTCCATTGCCGATGGGCTGCCCGACATCTCCAGTGCGACATCGAACCCTTCGGTCATTCCCAACTCCCCTTGAATGTCGTGGAGCTCCTCGGACCTGATATCAACGGAGCGGGTCGCACCCATCCTCTTGGCCAGATCGAGACGGAAGGGGTTCACATCGGTGACCACCACATTGCGAGCACCTGCATGGGCCACCACAGCACATGCCATGAGACCGATGGGGCCGGCTCCGGTGATCAGTACGTCCTCGCCGAGGACGTCGAACTCGAGCGCCGTGTGGACTGCATTGCCGAAGGGGTCGAAGAGGGCCGCGATCTCAGGGTCGAGCCCTTCCTGGTGCCGCCACACGTTCGACTTGGGTATCAGCACGTAGTCGGCGAATGCTCCCGGCAGGTTCACCCCGATGCCCCTGGCGTCCTGACACAGATGGCGTCTCCCGGCGAGGCAGTTGCGGCAGCGGTTGCAGACCACATGACCCTCGGCGCCGACCAACTCTCCCACCTCGAAACCGGAGACGTTGGGGCCAAGACCGACGATCTCGCCCGAGAACTCGTGCCCGACCGTCATCGGGGCAGGAATCGTCGGCTCGGGCCCAGTCGTCCCAATTGAAGATGTGCACGTCGGTGCCACAGATCCCGGTCGTCAGCACCCGGATCAGGATGTCATCAGGCCCCGGTTCGGGGATCGGGACGTCATCGAGGCGCAGTCCCACCTCGTCGGCATGTTTCACCAGAGCCCTCATCGACCCGAACGTTAAATGAGCGAGCGGCCCTGTTGGCATGATTCCCCGGCGCTGTGGCACGATGGCGTCGTGGACGGATATCTCGGCGGGCAGCTTCTGGTGGCGACACCGTTGCTGATCGATCCCAATTTCTGGAGATCGGTGGTGCTGATACTGCAGCACGACGAGGAGGGCAGCCTCGGCGTCGTGCTCAACCGGCCCACCATCGAACGGGTCGAGGCCCATATCCCGATGTGGGGGCCGGTCGCCGCCAAACCGGGGACCGTCCATTACGGCGGTCCCGTGGACCCACGGGTGGCCATCGGGCTCGCCAGCGGGCAGGGTGGGGCGCCCACCGGAGTGCCGGGCCTGAGCATTGTGGACCTGGAGGTGGAGCCGGGGGCGGGAACCTCCGCCGTCCGCATCTATTCGGGATACGCCGGCTGGGGTCAGGGCCAGCTGGAGCTGGAGATCGCCGAAGGCTCCTGGTATGTGGTGCCGGCCTCACCCGACGATCCCTTCGACCGGCCCGAAGGCCAATGGTCCCGGGTCCTGCGCCGTCAGCAGGGCCATCTCGCTCTGGTCTCCACCTTCCCCGACGACGTCGACCTCAACTGACCACCGCATCGCGGGGATCCCGCCCTACTCTGGCGAGCGATGACGACAACTGCTCCCAAGCTGCGGCCCAGCCTCAAGCGCAAGGCGCCGGGCCTCATCGTCGAGCGGGGTCTGCGGGACAGAGGACTCGAGATCGTCGTGGGCATGGATGAGGTGGGAAGGGGGTCCTGGGCCGGGCCGCTCACGGTCGGTGCGGCCATCGTCCCCCTGGACCGTCGGGTCTACAAGATCAGGGACTCGAAGATGCTTACGGAGGACGAGCGTGAGGCTCTCTTCGATCGGATCGCCGAATGGTGCGATGCATGGTCGGTCGGCCACGCCACGCCCGAGGAATGCGACACGCTGGGAATGTCGGACGCACAGAGATTGGCCGCCCAGCGAGCCCTTGCCGGTCTGGGTGCGGTGCCCGATCATGTCCTGCTCGACGGCAAATGGGATTTCGTCGGCGGGGCAACCCGCATCGTCAGAGGTGATCGAACCTCGCTCTCCATCGCCGCCGCATCGATCCTGGCCAAGGTGAGCCGGGACAGGCTCATGCGGGAGTGGGCCGATCAGTACCCCGGGTACAACTTCGAGGCCAACAAGGGCTATCCGTGCCCGGTGCACAAGTCGGCGCTTCAGGCATGGGGGCCCTCGGCGATCCACCGCCGATCATGGGTTTTCATGGACTATCTGATGTGGAACGGGTTGGAGCGTTTTCACCGGCCCGAGCCGCAGATGGCGCTTCCCTTCGAGGACTGACCGGCGTCGTCGGTGCACGAGTGCAACTCACCGAATCGGACCAAGCGATGCTCGACGGAGAGGGCGGTGAGGCAGCCAGAACGGCAATGGAGCTGCTGGTCGCGGTGGGCGAGTCCGAAGACGCACCCGGTTTGCTGGACATCACCGCGGCCCATATCGACGGCGGTCTCTACCACGGGCAGGCCGGGCTCGACTTCGCCCTGAGACTGTTGGAGGGCGGTGGCCGGGTGGTGGTGCCGACGACCCTCAATGTGTCCTCGCTGGACCTTCTCCATCCCGAGCTCTACCGGGGAGATGCTGAGACCGCCGCTGCGGCGCGCCGGCTAATGGATGCGTATGTCGACATGGGCTGCACGCCGAGTTGGACCTGTGCCCCGTATCAGTTGGCCCAACGCCCCGCACTCGGCGACCAGATCGCCTGGGGTGAGTCCAATGCGATCGTGTTCGCCAACTCGGTGCTGGGGGCGAGGACGGCCCGATACGGGGATTTCCTCGATATCTGTTGCGCCCTGACCGGCCGGGCACCAGCGATCGGTCTTCACACAGAGGACGGCCGTAGGGCGAACCTCAGGGTCGATCTGCAGGTGCCGGACCAGATGCTCGACCACGACCTGCTCTACCCGGTCCTGGGCCATCTGCTCGGCCTGATCGCCGGGACGGACGTGGCTGTGATCGTCGGGCTCGACGATAGAGCGAGCGAGGACCGGCTCAAGGCACTGGGGGCGGCAGCCGCGTCCTCGGGGGCGGTCGCCATGTTCCACGTGGCAGGGGTCACCCCGGAAGCAGCCACCGCAGAGGCAGCTTTGGCAGGTCGTGCACCCAAACGCGCCGTCGTCATCGGATGTCGACGACCTGACGCGGGCCCGGGATTCGCTCAATCATGGCGAGGGGCCGCTGGGGGCCATCAGCGTCGGCACACCGCATTTCTCGGTGGCGGAGTTGGGGATGCTCGCCGACATGGTGGCAGGGGCTGTCGACCAGGGTCCCGTTCTATGTGAGCACGTCACGGGACGCCCTCACACGGGCCGAGGAGTCGGGCTCGATCGCGGGAATCGAGGCCTTTGGAGCCACCATCGTCACCGACACCTGCACCTACATCACCCCGATCATGGACGACGTTCGCGGGGTGGTGATGACCAACTCCGCGAAATGGGCCTTCTACGCACCAGGGAATCTCGGGGTTGACGTGGTCTTTGCCGGGCTCGAGGCCTGTGTCGCCTCGGCAGTATCGGGTGACCTGGTCATGGGGGAGGAGTGGTGACCGACACCGAGTTCACGACTCTGGTCGGGGGAACGGCTGTGGGGGAGCTGCTTCGGCTCACCGAGCCGCTCTCGTTGTGGGGTGGTCTCGATCCCGAGACCGGTCTGGTCATCGACCGCCGCCACCCTCAGCTCGGGCTGAGCGTGACAGACACGATCCTCGCCATGCCACATGGCCGCGGCTCGAGCTCTTCGTCCTCGGTGCTGGCCGAGGCACTCCGGCTCGGAACGGGGCCGGCCGGTTTCGTGCTCGACTCGCCCGACTCGATCCTCGTGATTGGGTCGCTGGTCGCCAAGCTTCTCTACGGGACGGATTGCCCCATCGTGTGCGGCGTGCTGCCGGAGGGTTCGACAGGGCCATGGATGATCGACGACAATCACGTCGCCCCCCTTGTCGGGCTATAGATTCCTTTGCCGATTGGTCATGTGTGCAGAAATCGCGCCTGTTTGCCGATGGATAACCGAATGAACGGCTTTGACGAGCTGAAGTCATTCTTCAAGAGAATGCCAGTCGCCTTCTATCGCACGTCCACGACGGGCGAACTGATCGCGGCCAATCCCGCTTTGGCCAACATCCTCGGATACGACTCGGTCGAGGAGATGATGGCGCTCCTGCCGACGGTCGAGACGATCTACATGGATCCGGCCCAGCGAGCCGATTGGCTGCAGCGGATCGCAACCGAAGGCGTCATTCTCGATTTCGACGTCCAGCTATCCCGCCCAGACGGCAGCACGATCTGGGTTCGTGACTCGGCACGGGCGATAAGGGACGACAACGGGCAGATCATGTACTACGAGGGTTCTCTCATCGACGTGACGGACAAATTCGAAGCGGGAAGAGCCAAGGACGATTTCATCGCCACGGTGTCCCACGAGCTGCGCAACCCGCTGGCCGCGATGCTCGGCCTCGGGCAGGAGCTGGCCGATCACTACGACACATTCACCGACGAGGAGCGCCGGGACATGGCGCAAATGATCGCCCGCCAGGCCGACGACGCCGCTTGGCTGATCGAAGACCTCCTCGTCGCCTACCGCGACAACCTGAGCCAGGTCTCGGTCGCGCTTCAAGAGTTCGATGTGACGAAAGAGATCGAGCGGGTCCTGGAGGTGGTCGACTATCCGATCGATATCAAGGTCCTGCAGGGCTCATCCCGGATCATGGCCGACCCCCGCCGGACCCGTCAGATCCTGCGCAATCTCGTCACCAACGCGTTGCGATACGGCGGCGAGCAGATCCAGATCAGTCTGGGCAAGACCGGCGACCGCCTCGAGGTGAAGATCCAGGACTCGGGAGAGGCAATCCCCAATGGCGATGTCGAACGCATCTTCCGGGCTTACGAGCGGGGGAGAGGCACACCGCATTCGGCATCTGTGGGTCTTGGCCTCAATGTCGCCCGCCGTCTCGCCCGGCTCATGGACGGCGATCTCACCTATCGGCACGAGGACGGATGGTCGGAGTTCGTCCTCTCGCTCCCGTCGGCTTGATGCCCGGGCCCACCTACGATCACTGAATGCGCGTACTCGTAACAGGCGGAGCCGGGTTCATCGGCAGTCACACGGTGGTTTCGTTGATCGAGGCGGGCCACGAGCCGGTGATCGTCGACAACCTCGTCAACGCCAAGCGCTCGGTTGTTTCCCGGATCGCGAAGATCGCAGGTCATGAGCCCGAGTTCGTCGAGGCCGATGTGCGCGACCTGGACGCCATGGAGAAGGTCCTCCAGTCAGGATTCGACGCCTGTATCCATTTCGCCGCGCTGAAAGCAGTTGGTGAGTCGGTCGAGAAGCCACTCCTCTATTACGACAACAACGTCGGAGGTACCTTCGCCCTTCTCGAGGCCCTGAGCGGCGCCGAGGTGAAGACGTTCGTCTTCAGCTCGTCGGCAACCGTGTACGGCGACCCAGACCCTGCGTCACTCCCGCTGCTGGAGTCGACACCGATCGGCGCAGCGACCAATCCTTACGGTTGGAGCAAGATCATGATGGAGCAGATCCTTCGTGACGTTCACGTGTCCGACCCTGAGTGGTCCATCTCTTTGCTCCGCTATTTCAACCCGGTCGGAGCCCATCAGTCCGGGCTCCTCGGTGAGGATCCCTCCGGAATTCCCAACAATCTCATGCCGTACGTGGCCAAAGTCGCCACCGGCGAGCTGGCCAAAGTCAAGGTCTTCGGCAACGACTACCCGACGCCGGACGGCACCGGGGTCAGGGACTTCGTTCATGTCGCCGATCTGGCCGAGGGCCATGTGGCCGCACTGGAGAAGCGAGCTGGGGAGCAGGGCGTCTTCACCTACAACCTGGGAACCGGCGAGGGCCACAGCGTCCTCGAGGTCATATCCGCCTACGAGCGTCAGTCCGGTAAGCCCATCCCCTACGAGATCGTCGGTCGACGGGCGGGTGACGTGGCCGCCAACTGGGCGAACGTGGAGAAGGCGCGCGTTGAGCTCGAGTGGCAGACAACCCGAGACCTCGACGACATGTGCGCAGATTCCTGGCGCTGGCAGCAGAGCTCTCGCTGACCCAAGCGTTTAGCCTCGCCGCTTCGTGAACGACTTCCCGGCGAACGATCTCGATCGAGGCTGCCCGGCGCTGGGTCGAGGGCGATCCCGATCCCATGACGCGCGATGTACTCCAGGCATTAGTCGATGCGGGTGATCACGCCGGCCTGGCCGCGGCGATGGGCGAGCCACTGACTTTTGGCACGGCCGGCATCCGCGGTGAGGTGGGTCCCGGGTCGGGGCGGATGAACAGAGCGACAGTCATCCGCACAACGAGTGGGCTCGCCGCTCATCTGGTCTCCAAACACGATGGGCCGCCCGAGCGGCCGGTTGCCTTGGGCTTCGACGCACGGCCTGACAGCCGCAACTTTGCCGAGGACACCGCAGGTGTCCTGGCCGCGGCCGGAATCGCCGTGAGGTTCTTCCCTGAGGTCACCCCGACGCCTTTGGTGGCCTTCGCCGCCAAGCACCTCGAAGCGCCGGCAGCGGTAGTCATCACCGCCAGCCACAACCCGCCCGCGGACAACGGGTACAAGGTCTATGACGGCAATGCCGCCCAGATCATTCCCCCGACCGACATCGAGATCGCCGACGCGATCGCCGACGTTGGCTCCGCCGCGGAGGTGCCTCGGATCGAGAGATGCGTTCGCAGGCGCTTCCGACCTGGTCACCCCGATGCCCGACGACATCGTGGATGCCTACGAGAGCGAGCTGAACGATCGCGCGACCCAATCCGCAGACATCCGATCTGGAGATCGTCTACACCCCGCTCCATGGGGTGGGCGGTGACACGCTGGCCCGTGTCTTCGACTCGGCCAACCACAGTGGTCTGATATCTGTCGCCGAGCAGTTCCAGCCTGACGGTGCATTCCCGACAGTTGCATTTCCCAACCCCGAAGAACCGGGCGCCCTCGATCTCGCTTTGGAACTGGCGGCAGAAATCGACGCAGATCTGTTGCTGGCCAACGATCCGGATGCCGACCGTCTCGCTTCGGCATTGCCCGAGGCGGGGGAGTGGCGGCTCCTCAGCGGTAACGAGCTCGGCGCCCTGCTCGGCGACTACGTGCTCCGCTACTGGCAGCATGCCGAGCCGCCCATCGTTGTCAACTCGATCGTGTCGAGCCCGATGCTGGGGCGGATCGCCGGTCGGAGGGGCGCGGTGCACGAGGTGACCCTCACCGGTTTCAAATGGATCATCAACGCCGGTCTGGCTCTCGAAGACAGGGGAGCGGGGCGATTTGCCTTCGGCTATGAGGAGGCGCTCGGCTACTCGGTCGGGCAAACGGTTCGAGATAAAGACGGCATCGGCGCCGCCCTCGTCATGGCGGACCTCGCTGCCGAGGAATCGGCCGCGGGGCGGACCGTGCTCGACCGGCTCCACGACCTTTGGGACGAAGTCGGACTGTGGGTCAGTGCCCAGCACTCCATCGTCAGAGCCGGTCCGGAGGGGCAGGCTGCGCTGTTGGCGGCCGTGGACCGACTCGGGAACGGCCCTCCTTCGGAGGTGCAGGGAATCGAGGTGACCGGGACTACCGATTATCGAGTCGGCCACGAAGGGCGGCCGATGTGGCTGGGGGAGCAGGACCTGATCGAGCTGTCATTGGGCGACGCGGGCAGGGTCCTGGTCAGGCCGAGTGGCACTGAGCCCAAGCTCAAGATCTACGTCGACCTCTCGGCTCGGGTCGACTCCGATCACGCTGCTGCGCACCAGAGGCTCCTGGCCAATGCGCAGGCAATGGCTCGGGAAGTGGGGGAGTGGCTCGAGGTGTGACCGGCTGTTCAGTGCGGAGGGCGCCGGAGATGCTGTCGGTAGAGGTACAGCCACCCCAGCCCATGGACCGCCACCCCGAGCAATAGCACCACGGTCACCATCGGGTAGCCGGCGATTAGCCCGGCGAGGGCTGCAACGACGGCGAAACAGACCAGAGCGACACGCACGCCATTGAGAGGACCGAACACGCGCAGAGCCTACCGGTTTGACCGGTCCTCAGGTTTAACCTGCCGGGGAATGCGGCCCCTGCTCCTGGTTCTCGTCGTCCTCATCGGGGCCTGCTCCGGAAACGCCGGAGCCGTGGTCACCACGACCTCGACCACGACCACCAGCACCACAACCACCACGACCACGATTCCGACCACGACGACTTTTGAGTCAGGGCCGACCGTTCCCGATGTGGCCCGGGCCCTGGTCACGCCTACGGGTGTGGTCGTCTCCATCCTCGAGGAGACCCCGGCAGGGTTCCGGGTCACCACGCCCTGCGGGAACGAGGCCGTTGTCCGGGAAGGCACGACGCTGGGGACCACGCAGGTGGTCATCGATCCCGGACACGGCGGTGAGGTGGACACGGGGGCGGTCGGGGCCAATGGTCTGATGGAGAAGCACCTCAATCTCGATGTTTCGCAAGCTCTCGAGGCCGACCTCATCGTCCGGGGCATCGACGTCGTACTCACCCGGACTGCGGACTACGCCTCGAGACTGGGGGTGCGTGCCGATCTGGCCGATCGGGTGAACGCCGACCTGCTCATCTCAGTGCATCACAACGCGCCCACACCCGGCCCGTCGACTCGGCCAGGAACCGAAGTGTTCATCCAAAGCACATCAGAGGCCTCGAGACGACTGGGCGGGCTGGTGTGGGGCCGGGTGATGGCGGCACTGTCCGACTTCGAGATCGAATGGACGGCGGCGCCTGACGCCGGCGTTCTCACGGTCCTCAGCACACGCGGCAACGACGCCTACGGGATGATCAGCGGCCCTCGCACGACCAGCGTGCTCGCCGAACTGGCCTATATCTCAAACCCGGTCGAAGCGGAGCTGTTCGCCACCTCCGAGTACGTGGAAGCGGTCTCTGATGCGCTGGCCGACGCGGTCGAGAACTATCTGACTACCGAGGCCACCGGGGCCGGCTACGTGGCAGAGCCCAGGGTGTTCAACCCCCAGCCCGGGATCGGGGGGAGCCTCTGTGTCGACCCAGCGCTGGAGTAGGTCGACCCCCACGCAAGACGAGCCGCCCATTATCAGCCCACAATCCACCTCCCATCAACTTGACATAACGTGGATTATGGGTGTTCGAGACGAATGGGTCTAACGGCCTGTGAGGCACGGAACAAACCTCCCCTGTCCTCCGTTGTACCAGTGCACACAACCCCATTGAAAGGCTGAAGCATGGCCACTGTGGCCCTGACCAAGGACAATTTCGACCAGACCATCCAGGAGAACGACACTGTTTTCATCGACTTCTGGGCGGAATGGTGCGGACCCTGTCGCATGTTCGCTCCCACCTATGAGACCTCCTCCGAGCAGCATCCCGACATCGTGTTCGCCAAGGTGGATACCGAGGACCAGCCCGAGCTGGCCGGCAAGTTCGGGATCCGTTCCATTCCTACATTGATGATCTTTCGGGACCAGGTAGTCCTGTACGCCCAGCCAGGGGCGATCCCCGGTCACATGCTCGAGGACCTCATCTCCAAGGTGAAGGAAGTCGACATGGACGAAGTGCGTGCCCAGATCGCAGAGCACGAGCATGCCGAGCACGACGACCACGATCATGAGGACGCCCACGAGCACGCCCACTGAGGCTGCTCCCCGGCTCCAACTCGCTTCTGACAGACCAGCCGTGACCGGGGTGTAACGGTT
Source organism: uncultured Acidobacteriota bacterium (assembly GCA_963734115.1). Taxonomy (GTDB): domain Bacteria; phylum Actinomycetota; class Acidimicrobiia; order Spongiisociales; family ZC4RG35; genus JARDZU01. The sequence continues at coordinate 10,286 of CAVTFV010000007.1, read as the reverse complement.
CGGTTCTACCCTCCGGTTTCATGCCGATCGACACCGCAGTACTCGACGCGATGCACTCCCTCGGCGTCACTTACGAGGAAATGGACTGCGACCCGGACCTCGCCGACACCGCACAGTTCTGCGAGGCCTATGGCATACCGCTGGAGCGGTCGGCGAACACGATCCTGGTGGCCTCGCGTCGACCCGAAGGTCATTTCGCGGCGTGCCTGGTACTGGCTACGACCCGGCTCGATGTCAATGGCCTCGTCAGGCAGAGACTCGGAGTCAGGAAGGTGAGCTTCGCCGACGCCCAGCAGACCAAGGAGCTCACCGGCATGGAGATCGGTGGAGTCACCATCTTCGGCCTCCCCGACGACCTCCCGATATGGATCGACTGCCGGAGTGCTGGACCACGATTGGGTCGATCATTGGTGCCGGATCCCGCACCGCCAAGATCCGATTGGATCCCCAGCAGCTCGAAGGTCTCGCTGGTTTCGAGATCGTCCCCGATCTCGGTCGCGAGATATCAGTGTGAGCGACGTGCTGCCCGCCGCAACAGGAAGAAATAGCCCACCAGGCCGATCAGGGCGAAGCTGAACCACTGGATGGCGTAGGCCAGGTGCGGTCCTTCATCGTCGAACGAAGGGGCTGGGGCGGCGATGGGCAGGTCACCTTCCAGATCGTCGAGCATTGACAAATACACCGGGTCCAGCTCGTAGGACACTTGTTCCTGGATGCGGTCGATGTCGACCCTGCTCATCGTCACCAGCCGGCCATCATCCGGGTCGCTCGGGCCGAGGGCGCCGCGAGTCTGGCTGGATCTGACCCAGCCGGTCACGGTTACGGTCGCCGTCAGGCGGCGGTGCCGCCTTCACGGGTACCTGATCCGCGTCGAGTGGGACCCACCCGCGATTGACCAGGACTGCGTTGCCCCCCTCCCCCAGCAAGGGCGTGATGACGTGGAAGCCGGCGACCCCCTGGTGAACCTGACTCCTGATCAGGACCTCATCGTCGGGCTGGAACACGCCGGTGGCGGTGGCCCGACGGAACTCGAGACTGTCGATGTCGTCACCGGATGCCTCGAGCAGGACACCGAGCTCCTCCGGCTCGGCGTCGACCCGCGACTCCCCCACCGTGTTCTCGAGTCGGCGCTCTTCGAGTCTGCGGAGCTGCCAGAAGCCGAGATTGATGAAGAGAATGGCGAGGGCCACCACGATCACGTGGGCCACAATCCATCGTGGGGCCAGCAACCACCTCACCGATCAGGCGGCTAAGGGGATCTCATCGTCATCGAGCAGGGCCAGCGCCGCGGCCTCGATGCTCGGCTCCTCACGCCTGATCGCGGTCGGGACCGACATCATGGATCTGGCCGCGTCGACGGTCAGACGACCGGAATCGATGAGGGCACGGGCGATGTCGTCGGTCCAGTACCAGGGCACGAGCAACCTCCGGGTGACGTCGAGGGGACAGGGACGAGGCCACTGTACCCCCGATGTCAATACCCGGAATTCGTCAACTATTACGGGCCTAGACCGCGACGGGCTCGAGCTCTTCGACGTCCTTGAGGTTCACCTGCTCGGCCACCACCTCGAGACGGGAACGCCGTCCGTCGGGTGCCTCCCAGAACCGTCGCTGCACCGACCCGCAGACCCAGACCCGACGACCCTTCTCGGGCAGCTCGTCGACGAGCTCATCAGGCGGGTCCCACACGGTGACCGGCACGACGTCGACTCTTCGTCTCGGCTCATCGCTCCGAACGGTCACCAGAAGCCGGATCAGCCGGGTTCCGCTCTCGAAGGTCTTCAACTCGGGCTCGACGGCGACTCGTCCACAGAGGACGACCAGGTTGAGATCCATGACACTCTCCCCTTCTCATGGTCGGGGAAGTGCGGTCGGTTCGAGTGTGCCGGACCACTGGGACAGATTCACCAGGGTCGTGGTGCCGAATGCGGACCGTTCAGAGGAAGGCGGCGCGAAGCTCGTCCACGCCTTCGAAATCGGGGTCCTGCTCGTCGAGGGCGGCCAACAGCCGCCTGGCGGCGTCCTTGTCACCGGCGGCGAGGGCCACCCTGGCCGCCACGAACCATCTGCGAAGCTCCCCCGGCGATGGTGAGGCGACGAGTCGGCCCGGTTTGATGATGTGCCAGGCGTCGACAGCCTTTCCCTGGTCGAGCAGGAAGGAGGCGTAGACCACACGGGCCTCGTGACCGACCGTGGCCGACACATCGAGATCCTGGAGCAGGTTCCAGGTCTTGGTGACGTCGCCGGGCCGGCCCAGGGCACGGAGACAGTCCATCTCCACCGGCATATGGATCACATCCCCGGTGAGACGCCTGAAGGTGCGCAACTCGCGTAGGGCCTCTTCCCATTGACCGGTGTGATAGGCGGAGAGGCCGAGCATCTCCCGAACCGTCGACGATCGAGGCGCCAGGCTCTTCGCCTTGCGCAGCTCGGGCAGGGCGGCTCCGTAGCGCTCGTCGGCGAATTGGTTCAACGCCTTGGCCAGATGGTTCAGAGCGGGATCGCGGCGGTCCTTCGGAGTGGAGCGAAGGATCTCGTCCCGCACCCATTTCGGGAGCTGGCCCGAGCTCACCGACGTGACGGTGCGATGCTCCCGTCGCTGGCCGGTGTCGTGAGTGTCACGTCGTCGCTTGTCGCCGCTCTTGCGCTGATGTCGGTCCGGGCGATTGCTCAACGTGCCTTCCCCTAGGGTGAAAATGAAGGGCCGCCAACGGTAGTCGGCGGCCCTTCGACGTAAATGCCCGGCGGTGACCTACTCTCCCAGGGGGTTGCCCCCCAAGTACCATCGGCGCTGGCAGGTTTCACTTCCGTGTTCGGAATGGGAACGGGTGGTTCCCCGCCGCTGTAGCCACCGGACAAACTTGTCAAATCTTGGGCTTCGAGTCCCGGCAACCCGAGGACTCCATAGCGAGCACAAATATCGAGGATTCATTCCAAGCCCTCGGCCTATTAGTACCGGTCCGCTGAACACATTGCTGTGCTTACACGTCCGGCCTATCAACCTGGTCTTCTACCAGGGGCCTTAACCGGTTAATCCGGTGGGAAGTCTCATCTTGAGGTGGGCTTCGCACTTAGATGCCTTCAGCGCTTATCCCGTCCGTACATAGCCAACGAGCCGTGCACTTGGCAGTACAACTCGCACACCAGAGGTACGTCCACCCCGGTCCTCTCGTACTAGGGGCAGCTCCTCTCAAACTTCCTGCGCCTGCGGCGGATAGGGACCGAACTGTCTCACGACGTTCTGAACCCAGCTCGCGTACCGCTTTAACGGGCGAACAGCCCGACCCTTGGGACCTGCTACGGCCCCAGGATGCGACGAGCCGACATCGAGGTGCCAAACACCCCCGTCGATATGGACTCTTGGGGGGCATAAGCCTGTTATCCCCGGAGTACCTTTTAGCCGATGAACCATGGCACACCCACGTGCCACCATGGGTTCACTAATCCCGACTTTCGTCCCTGCTCGACTTGTAGGTCTCGCAGTCAAGCTCCCTTGTGCATTTACACTCGTCGTCTGATTGCCGACCAGACTGAGGGAACCTTTGGGCGCCTCCGTTACACTTTAGGAGGCCACCGCCCCAGTGAAACTGCCTGCCAGACACTGTCCCTGATCCGGATCACGGACCGAAGTTAGATGGCCGTCATATGAAGGGTGGTATTTCAACGTTGGCTCCACGAAAGCTAGCGCCTCCGCTTCTTAGCCTCCCACCTATCCTGCACATCACATGCCAGACACCAATGTCAAGCTACAGTAAAGGTTCCGGGGTCTTTCCGTCCTGCCGCAGGTAGTGAGCATCTTTACTCACACTGCAATTTCGCCGAGTCTCTGGTTGAGACAGTACCCAAGTCGTTACGCCATTCGTGCAGGTCGGAACTTACCCGACAAGGAATTTCGCTACCTTAGGATTCTTGTTACGGCCTCACATTTGCATTGTGAGTGCGCTCAGGTCATTTCTGCCTGACTCCCATGTCGCCATGAGGATGACCTGTATCTTCATCCGTTACGGGTTCATCGGGGTGCCTCGCGTGCAGTCTCTGAGGATCCCACGACAGCCGATGTTACTTGTCCTCGATAGATCTCGACCAGCGTCTGCCGGCCTCTCGCATTCATCGAGTAGGCACGACGGACTCGAGATCTTCGGAGACCTCTCGGCGACGATGCGGATAATCGCCCTACTGATGAAGGACGAACTGCTCGAAGTCGCTCCGTCGTCGTCGGGTTTCGCACTTGGAACGTTCGATCGCTTCTGTCGAGAACGGATAGCACCCCATCCAGGAGTCTTGGAATCGATGCTGTGCCACTGTCGCGTAGAGTCGACCGGCCGCCGGTCCCTTCGAACTACGTTACCACATGCGACTCGAGCAGGCCCTGAGCGTCGAACGGACGGACCCTGTGGTCGTGGGTGAGACCTGGAGATGTCAGGCTGGACGTGCCAGCCGCGCGAGGTCCCGCGTCGTTGCGACGCGTGATTTGACACCCTGACCAAGCATCCTTCGCGTCGACGAACCCCACCGACCCATCCCGGATCAGCGCATTACGGGGTCTGCTTGCCGGCGTGGACTGTCCGCACCGATCGCCGGATTGTCGATCTGTACTGGTTTCGCCGCTACGAGGAGGGTACGACAAGAACTAGCACCGCCGGATAGGGATGTTCCAGCATATAGCAAGGTTTACCCATTACCTTAGGACCGTTATAGTTACGGCCGCCGTTTACTGGGGCTTAATTTCAAGGCTTCGCCGAAGCTAACCCATCCACTTAACCTTCCAGCACCGGGCAGGCGTCACAGCGTATACGTCGTCTTGCGACTTAGCACGCTGCTGTGTTTTTGGTAAACAGTCGCTTGGGTCTGGTCACTGCGGCCCCCTCAAGCTTCGGACGCGAAGTCCTTCACCTTACCGGGGCGCTCCTTCTCCCGAAGTTACGGAGCTATTTTGCCGAATTCCTTAACCAGAGTTAACTCGCTCGCCTTGGTATTCTCTACCTGTCCACCTGTGTCGGTTTGGGGTACGGGCACCCTGTGTGCTCGCTAGAAGTTTTTCTCGGAGGCATGGCTTCAACGGCTTCACCTAAAGCGGCTCGGCATCACGTCTCAGGCTTTATGAGGTCCGGATTTACCTAGACCTCGCCCCACACGCTTACCCCGGGAACAACCATCGCCCGGGTCCGTTTAGCCTTCCCCGTCACTCCATCGCTGACCTAGTACTGACTGGGTCGGTAGGCCCCGAAGGGCTTTCCTTAGCAAATCAGATTCGGCCTGGGCGCACGCAGAGTGGTACCGGAATATCAACCGGTTGTCCATCGACTACGCCTCTCGGCCTCACCTTAGGTCCCGACTTACCCTGGGCGGACGAACCTTCCCCAGGAACCCTTGGACATTCGGCGGAAGAGATTCTCACTCTTCATTCGCTACTCATGCCGGCATTCGCACTCGTGACGCCTCCACGACTGGCTTCCGCCGCCGCTTCGCTGGCAACACGACGCTCCCCTACCGATCCAGCTAATGCTGGATCCCGTAGCTTCGGCGGTGTACTTGAGCCCCGTTACATTTTCCGCGCAGAATCACTCGACCAGTGAGCTGTTACGCACTCTTTAAATGGTGGCTGCTTCTAAGCCAACATCCTGGCTGTTTGAGCAACTCCACATCGTTTCCCACTTAGTACACACTTAGGGGCCTTAGCTGACGATCTGGGCTGTTTCCCTTTCGACCACGAAGCTCATCCCACGTAGTCTGACTGCCGCATTTAGCGCATTGAGATTCGGAGTTTGACTGAATTCGGTAAGCTTGTAGGCCCCCTAGTCCAATCAGTGCTCTACCCCCAATGCGGAACATACGACGCTAGCCCTAAAGCTATTTCGGGGAGAACCAGCTATCGCCGAGTTTGTTTGGCCTTTCACCCCTATCCACAGGTCATCCCCCAAGTTTTCAACCTTGGTGGGTTCGGGCCTCCACGAGGTCTTACCCTCGCTTCACCCTGCCCATGGATAGATCACTCGGCTTCGGGTCTACGACATGCGACTAGGCGCCCTATTAAGACTCGCTTTCGCTTCGACTACGGTTCACACCTTAATCTTGCCACATATCGGTAACTCGCCGGCTCATTCTTCAAAAGGCAGGCGGTCAGGATCCGAAGATCCCTCCCACTGCTTGTAAGTCAACGGTTTCAGGTACTATTTCACTCCCCTCGCCGGGGTTCTTTTCACCTTTCCCTCACGGTACTAGTCCGCTATCGGTCGCTAGGAAGTACTTAGCCTTACGAGGTGGTTCTCGCAGATTCACACGGAATATCCTCCGTGATACTTGGGAACACCGAATCTGAAGCGAGGTCGGTTTTCGTCTACAGGGCTGTTACCTGCTGTGGCCCAGCTTTCCAGCTGTGTTCGACTAACCGCCTCGTTTGTAACTTCAGCTCGATACCGGTGTATCGAGACATCAGGTCCCACGACACCCACACAGCAACGCCACCGGGCTATCACACTGCATAGGTTTAGGCTCATCCCGTTTCGCTCGCCACTACTCAGGGAGTCGCATTTGCTTTCTTTTCCTCAGAGTACTGAGATGTTTCAGTTCCCCTGGTTACCTCAACCGGCCCTATGTGTTCAGACCGGAGTGACTGGGCATGACCCCAGCCGGGTTTCCCCATTCGGACATCCTCGGATCGACGCTTGCTTGACAGCTTCCCGAGGCTTTTCGCAGCCTGCCACGTCCTTCATCGGCTTCTAGCGCCAAGGCATCCACCGTTAACTCTTAGTAGCTTGGAATATAGAGAATCCAAGACATTTTGTGCTCGCTATGCAGTTCTCAAGTTGCCTGAAGGTGCTCGACCGCGACGATACGAGATCGTCCCGGCCGTGAACTCCTTCACAACTGAACAATGTGCCCTATCTAACCGGCTCCTTGGCCGGGCTCATCCGAGCTCTCGTGTCGCCGAAGCGACTCGAGCTTGCTCGTTCCACCCAACCAGATCAATCCTGTTTCGATCGAATAGCCAGCAGATCAACTAGAAGCTGGAAACCGGTCAATCATGCCGGTTTCGTTAATGCTCCTTAGAAAGGAGGTGATCCAGCCGCACGTTCCCGTACGGCTACCTTGTTACGACTTCGTCCCAATTACCGACCCCACCTTCGGCAGCTCCCTCCCTAAAAGGGTTGGGCCACTGACTTCGGGTGTTGCCGACTTTCGTGACGTGACGGGCGGTGTGTACAATCCCCGAGAACGCATTCACCGCGGCTTTGCTGATCCGCGATTACTAGCGACTCCGACTTCATGGAGTCGAGTTGCAGACTCCAATCCGAACTGAGGCCGGCTTTGTGGGATTCGCTCACCTTCGCAGGATCGCAGCCCGTTGTACCGGCCATTGTAGCATGCGTGCAGCCCTGGATATAAGGGGCATGATGACTTGACGTCGTCCTCACCTTCCTCCGAGTTATCCCCGGCAGTCTCCTATGAGTCCCCGGCCGAACCGCTGGCAACATAGGACAAGGGTTGCGCTCGTTGCGGGACTTAACCCAACATCTCACGACACGAGCTGACGACAGCCATGCACCACCTGTCATGGGCCCTTACGGACACCGTGTTTCCACGGCTTTTCCCATGATGTCAAACCCAGGTAAGGTTCTTCGGGTTGCATCGAATTAAGCCGCATGCTCCGCCGCTTGTGCGGGGACCCGTCAATTCCTTTGAGTTTTAGCCTTGCGGCCGTACTCCCCAGGCGGGACACTTAATGCGTTAGCTTCGGCACGGCAGTCGTTGATCAGACCGCCACACCTAGTGTCCAACGTTTACAGCGTGGACTACCAGGGTATCTAATCCTGTTTGCTCCCCACGCTTTCGCTCCTCAGCGTCAGTACCGGCCCAGAGAACCGCCTTCGCTACTGGTGTTCCTCCCGATATCTGCGCATTTCACCGCTACACCGGGAATTCCATTCTCCTCTACCGGACTCGAGTCACAACAGTATCGACTGCAGTTCCGAGGTTGAGCCTCGGAATTTCACAGCCGACTTACTGAACCGCCTACGAGCTCTTTACGCCCAATGATTCCGGACAACGCTCGCCCCCTACGTATTACCGCGGCTGCTGGCACGTAGTTGGCCGGGGCTTCTTTTGGAGGTACCGTCAATTTCTTCCCTCCTGAAAGGGGTTTACAACCCGAAGGCCTTCATCCCCCACGCGGCGTTGCTGCGTCAGGCTTTCGCCCATTGCGCAAGATTCCCTGCTGCTGCCTCCCGTAGGAGTCTGGGCCGTGTCTCAGTCCCAGTGTGGCTGATCGTCCTCTCAGACCAGCTACTCGTCGATGCCTTGGTAGGCCGTTACCCCACCAACTAGCTGATAAGCCGCGAGCCCATCCCACAGCACAAAGGCATTTCCTCGAACAATCATGTGGTTACTCGAGGATATTCGGTATTAATCCAGGTTTCCCTGGGCTATCCCGATCTGTGGGGCAGGTTGCTCACGTGTTACTCACCCGTTCGCCGCTCCGTCATACCGGTGGGTTACCCCTCCGGTGTGCGTCGCTCGACTTGCATGCATTAGGCACGCCGCCAGCGTTCGTCCTGAGCCAGGATCAAACTCTCCAACGTACATTCAAGGCTGGCACCCGAAGGCGCCGGCCAATCCTGTCAGTTATGAGTTTGCAATTGGGTCCAGGGCCCGTGAGGGGCCCTAGAGCTGATTGCTATACAGATGCTCACTCACCCCTTCGACCCGTGAGGCCGGGAAGTGGGTGTGCATGCTGGCTTTTGGCACATTGTTCAGTTGTCAAGGAGCCCAGAGCTCCCACTACGGATGTCAGGCGGGCCGTCGGCGACATCTGCGACCTCTCGCCGATGTCCTCGTGACCCCGATACAAAGTGAATCCGAGGCGACGCGAAAGAGGCGCCGTCCCGGTGTTCAAGTGGGTGGCCGGGGATGTGTTCCCCAGCCGGGAGTCGAATAGTAACGACACCCCTGAGTTAGTCAAGTCAATCAGACGAGTCGGACGAATCGACGCTTCCCCACCTGGAGGACCCGGCCCGAAAGGTCGTCCTTGGCGACCTCCTGAGCCTCGAGAACCGCCCCATCGAGCTTGACCGCTCCCTGGGCCAGCAATCTGCGGGCCTCCGATCCGGAGAGCCCGAGCGCATCCCGGATCAGGCCGGGGATCACGACCGGATCGTCCGCCGACAATGCAAACGACTCGATCTCATCGGGCATTCCACCCTCTTTGAACACCTGATCGAAGGCGGATTCGGCTCTCAGCGCCTCGTCCTCACCCCAGTAGAGGGCGGTCACGGCACGGGCGAGACGTCGCTTTGTCTCGTCCGGGGTGGAGCGACCCCGAAGCCAATCCCGCCTCGATCTCCGCTCGACCTCGGCAGGATCGAGGTCTGCTGCCAGCCGGAACCATTCGACCATTGCCGTGTCGGGGATGCTCATCGTCTTGCCGAACATCTCTTCGGGGGTGTCCTCCACTCCGATGTAGTTCCCGAGTCGACTGTGACATCTTCTTGACCCCGTCGGTGCCGACGAGAAGGGGCATGGTCATTGCCACCTGGGGCTCCATCCCGTACCGCTCCTGCACGGTCCGGCCCATCATCAGGTTCCAGAGCTGGTCCGACCCACCGAGCTCGACGTCGGCCTGGACCGCCACCGAGTCGTAGCCCTGGAGCAACGGGTAGAGGAACTCCATGACCGAGATGGGGCTCCCGTCGTCGTATCGCTTGGCGAAGTCGGATCGCTCCAGCATCTGAGCCACCGTGGCCGCCGAGGTGAGCTCGAGCAGGCCGGCCATGTCGAGCGTCCCCAGCCACTCCGAGTTTCGCCTGATCTCGAGATTCTCCGGGAGGAGGATCCTGCGGAACTGGCCGAGGACGTTCTCGGCGTACCCGTTCACCTCCTCGGCGGTCAGTCTCCGGCGCGTCTCGGATCGGTCCGACGGATCGCCGACCTGCCCGGTGAAGTCACCGACGATGAGGACGGCGGTGTGGCCCATCTCCTGGAAATGACGCAACTTGCGGAGGACGACGGCCCAACCCAGGGTCACCGCCGGGGCGGTCGGGTCCAACCCGAGCTTGACCCGCAGCGGGCGCCCCAGCTCCAGCTTGTCCGACAGGTCGTCGCCGGGGACCACCTGATCGGTGTGGCGGAGCAGGAAGGAGAGTTGGTCGTCTGCGCTCATCGGCCAGGCGAGAGTAGATCCGGGAGGTCCAATCCCTTTCCGACCCCGGCCGCCGGGGTCACCGCTACGAATCGCCATGGGCGATCGATCGCCTGGCTGATGCCAACCCGGGGGGTCGCCATCACCAGGG
>CAVTFV010000006.1:0-436312 GCA_963734115.1 uncultured Acidobacteriota bacterium | reverse complement strand
CTGGAACTGGAACGTGGTGCTCCCGGTATACGCAAACACCAGTCTCGGCGGAGATTCAAGGCTCTACGGGCTACTGGTGTCCTGCGTTGGGCTCGGTTCGTTTGTCGGCGCGATAAATAGCGCTCGTAAGACCCACATAACACACAAGAGTCTGATGAGGGGCGGCGCATTCCTCGGCTTGTCGCTGCTCGCCGTCGCGGTCGCTCCGACCGTGCCGCCTGCGGTCGTGGCACTGGGCTTGCTGGGTGCTACCAGCACGTCACTGTTGATCGGAATCCAGTCTCGACTGCAGGTCAAGATTCCCAACGTCATGAGCGGGAGGATCCTGGCGCTCTATAGCGTCGCCTTCGCTGGCTCCAAACCCGTTGGGGGATTTCTGGCCGGTTGGACGACCGAGCTCACAGGGCCACGGTTCGTCTTTGCGGCCTGCGGAGTAGTCATTGGAGGCATGTTCTTACTCGCATTTCGCCAAAGTCGACGACCAATGCGTCCTGTCTCAAACGCGGGGTGACCGAGATGGCAACTTTTGGCTTACCTCGGAGTCAGCGCGTCGCCTGCGGCCAAGCCCAAGCGATGTGTCGTGTTTCAGTCTCACGTCCGTACCACAGCCGCGCCACAAGACCGTGAACGTGTCCCTTTTTGGCCTCGTCAGAGGGGTTTTGAGCGCCTGTTTCGCAACGAGTGGGAGCGTTTTCCACTGTTAGCCTTCCAGGCAGGAGCGGAACCCCGAGCCCGTCGAATCAGGTCAAGATAAGGCGAGTCGGGGTTATCCGCGTTGGAGGGCCGGATTTACAGGACAATCTTGTTCTGTGATCGAGAAGCAGTGCCTTCGACACGGACCCATCGGGTTTCCGGGGGCTTTTTCTGTGCAGCCGCTTTCACGTCGCCATCCCCATTGGGAAGGGATCGATCCAGACGACCATCCTCGGACGTTTGCCACTTGTTAGAGCTAGAACCCTCGACGCTGGGATTCATAGCTCGATCGGCAGAAGGCCAGCGACTACTCGCCCTGTTTCCCTAGCTGTCAGGCTTGCTCTACGTTGCGGCTCGCTCCTGCGAGTTGACGCTTAGCCCAAGACAAGCCGGACCTGGTGAGTCAATCCGTCATCGACCAGTTTCAACTCCGAGCCGGGGGCCAGGGTCGTGCCGTCCAGGGTCAGGCTCGTCACCCCCCTGGTGACCCCATTGGGATTGCTGACCTGGATCTCATAGCGGGCGGAGTGGTAGCGAAAGTCGATCTCGAAGCCTCTCCAGGCGCGCGGTATGCATGGATCGAGCAGAAGCCCGGCTCCGCGTAGTCGGAAGCCGAGGATCCACTCCACACCGGCTCGATACATCCACCCCGCCGAACCCGTGTACCAGGTCCAACCTCCCCGCCCCACGTGGGGCGCCTTTGAATAGACGTCCGCTGATGCCACATAGGGCTCCACCCGGTACCGGTGGATCCCCGCTCGGGTGCTGGCATGGTTGATCGGGTTGAGCAGACTGAACAACTCGCCCGCCCGATCACCGTCGCCGAGGGTGGCGAAGGCGATGACGCACCAAATGGCGGCATGGGTGTACTGGCCGCCGTTCTCGCGCACGCCGGGTAAGTACCCCTTGATGTATCCCGGATCGACCTCCCAATCGTCGAACGGTGGGGTGAAGAGCAACACCAGACCGTCACCTCGATGGACCAGGTATTCCTCCACCGAGTCCATCGCCCGCTGGGCTCTATCGGCCGGTGCGCCGCCGTGGATGACCGACCACGATTGCGCGATCGAGTCGATTCGACATTCCGGGTTGTCCGATGAACCGAGCGGTGTCCCATCGTCGAAGAAGGCGCGCCGGTACCAGTCGCCGTCCCACGCCTCGGCCTCGAGGCTCGCCCGGAGACGAAGCGCTCCCCGCCGCCAGGTGGCGGCGAGCTCCGTCTCCCTCAACTCGTCGGCGATGTCGGCGAATCGGCTCAGGTTGGCCTCGAGGAACCATCCGAGCCACACGCTCTCTCCTCGCCCCTCGCGCCCCACCCGGTTGAAGCCGTCGTTCCAATCACCGGTGCCGATCAGGGGAAGGCCTCGACTTCCCAGCCTGGACAGCGCCCTGTCGAGAGCACGTCGGCAGTGGTCGAACACCGTTCCTTCCGCTGACGATCGCTCGGGGGTGAAGAAAGTCTCGTCCTGGCCCGCGGCGAGCTCCATCCCACGCAAATAGGGCACCATCTCCTCCAATATCTCATGGTCGCCGGTCACCTCCACATAGTGGGCGACGGCATAGGGAAGCCACAGGTAGTCATCGGAGATGCGGGTTCGCACCCCCTTGCCGGAGGGCTCGTGCCACCAATGGAGAACGTCCCCTTCTTCGAACTGATGCGCGGCGGCTCGCAACAGATGCTCTCTGGCCGTATCCCGCATCGGCGTCACCAGCGCCATGACGTCCTGCAATTGATCCCGGAAACCGAATGCCCCTCCAGACTGATAGAACGCCGTCCGGGCCAACACCCGGCAGGCGAGGGTCTGATACAGCAGCCACTGGTTGATCATCAAGTCGAAGGATCGGTCGGGCGTCTTCACCCGGATGGTGCCGAGGACGTCATTCCAGCGGGTCGCCACTTCGGCCTTTACGTCCTCGAGGTCGGTCCGGCGATAGCGTTGGACGAGTGTCCGGGCCTCGACGTCGTCTTTGCCCTGCCCGAGAAGGAACACCACTTCAGCTTCTTCGTTCGGAGCCAGGGTCAGGGAGCGCTGGATCGCGGCGCAGGGGTCGAGCCCCACTCCAACCGTCCCCGACAGTTTCCCGGCGAGCCTCAGTGCGGCCGGGTCCTCCACACTGCCATACCTACCCAGGAACTCGGCCCGGTTGCCGGTAATCGTCACCTCGCCCTCCCCGAGATCGGCAAAGGCCACCCGATCCCCGAAGTCGACGTTCCAGGGGTTGCGAGCGAGCACGGCGCCGGTCTCCTCGTCGCGTTCGGTCACGATCTGCATGGGAGAAACGGCTCTGGTCGTTCCCAGCACCCACTCCACATAGGCGGTGACCGACAAGCGGCGTCGTCGGCCGGTCAGGTTGTGAATACGCAGACGTGAGATCTTGATCGGATCCTCGAGCGGCACTGTCTGATGCAGGTGGAGGGCAATCCCCCGGGACCTGTGCTCGAACTCGGAGTAACCGGGACCGTGCCGGGCCAGGTAACCGAAGACGTCATCCCTGATCGGCAGGGCGGTTGGCCCCCATACCTCCCCACTCTCCTCGTCTCGAACATAGAGCACCTCGCCGGGACGGTCGGCGACAGGATCATTCGACCAGGGAGTCAGCTGGTTCTCCCGGCTGTTCTCCGACCAGCTGTATCCGGAGCCGGATTCCGAGACACAGAACCCGAACCGACGGTTGGCGACGACATTGATCCAAGGGGCGGGCGTCGATTGGCCTTCTCCCAAGACCACCACGTATTCGCTGCCGTCAGCGGCGAAACCCCCGAGACCGTTGTGGAACTCGCGGTCCGGTCTCGGATGCGACCCGCCCGTCAGGTCGGGGGCGAGCGCCTTGGCGCGGGTGGTCGGGGCCAGCTCCTTGGTCGGCCGGCGGGCCAGCTGGTCGGCGAGCGTCCCGTGGTGACTGAGCAGCACCGCCCGGGCCGCCGAATGGAGCGTCGTCCGATCCTCGATGGTGAGCAGCGGCCCATTGAGAACGAAGACTCCACCGTCCGGCTCCTGACCCACCAGATGGCCACTCTCTCTGATCAGCTCTTCGATGGCGTCCTGCAACTCCGGGGCGTACGAGCCGGCTTCCTCGTTGATGATCACCAGGTCGGCCACCAGCCCTTTGGTCCGCCAGTACTCCTGAGCCCGGAGCAGGTCCCGGACCAGTCCACGCTCCTCGGGCCGGTCGATTCGGACCAGGACGATCGGGAGATCACCAGAGATACCGTGTCGCCACAATCCATCCCGGCTTACCGAGGACATGGTCGTCGGAGCCGGTGGGGCTCTCAGCACCGGGTCGAAGTAGATCAATGATCCGGCGAGCTGTTGGAAGATGTGGGCCTGATCCGGCTCGATGCGAAGGTGATGGAGACGGACTTGGGCCTGAGTCCAGGCCAGTGTCGAGATTCGCTCGAAAGCCGCCGTCTCGGAGAACTTGTCGACAAGATCGAGGGCCTCGACCCGGGTGGGAGCCACCACGGTGGTGAAGTCGAGGTGAGCGGTGGCGCCCGGCTCGATCCGCACCTTCCTCCGCAAACTGAAGACCGGATCGAGCACCCGGCCCGCGGTGTTCGACAAGGGACGATCGACTGCGGCGGCGTGGTGGATCTGGTTTCCGCGGCCGAGAAACCGCGCCCGATCCGTTTCATATTGAATCCCACCGACTACCTCGCCTGTGACCGCGAGGACATGACCTGCCCACACCGTCTCCTCCTCGTCCGAGCGTGGTCGGCGGCTGGCGAGCAGCGCGTCGCGTCCGGCCACCACCTCGGTCTGCACGAAGAGATTGGAGAAAGCAGGGTGGGCGGCATCGGCCCGGGCCGATGCCAGAACAATCTCGGCGTAGGAGGTGACCTCCACTTCTCTGGCCACCGAGCCCAGATTTGTGAGGCTCACTCGACGGACCTCGGCGTCGTCCTCTGCGGACACCACCACAGTCAGCCTGCGTGGAAACGCTTGCCGTCACGACGCGAGATCTCTGCCTTGTCTTCGCTGAAGGCCACCTGGTAGGAGTCGGGCTCGGCCAGAGTCGGTTGATACCCGGCCGACCAGGTGCGCCCCGCCCCGTCCCTGATGAAGAAGTAGCTGCCGAAGTTGTCGCGAGTGGCGTCTTCCCGCCAGCGGTTGACCGCCAGCCCCTGCCACTGGCTGTAACCGGAACCGGCGGCGGTGATGACGGTGCTGAGACGGCCGTTGGACAGGGCATGAGTGGCCGGGCCCGGGCTGTGTGGCGACGAGATCCGACGGACCACACCCTTCGCCTCTTCCAGGGGATGGGCCGACTCGGCGACCTCCTCGGCACGGGGACGGGCCACCTCCACATCGCGGGGAACCCTTTCATGCAACAACAGCTCGGCCGCCCGGACCCACGGGTCGGAATGAAAGAGGTCCCTGCAGAGCCCGGCAAAGATGACGTTGGTCACGGAGATCAGTGACATCGCCTGGTGGTGGGCCATATAGGCTCGCACCAGGACGGACTCCCCGTCCTCGGGCAACCGGCTCGGTGTGAAGTCGAGCGACTCGTAGTACCCGTATCTGCCCAGCGCCCCCAGACTGTTGAGCCGGACCAGGTTCGTCACCGCGTCGCCCGGCTCGACCATGGTCGCCAGCAAGGTTGCATACGGCGCCACCACCAGGTCCTCGCTGAGACCCCGTTCGAAGCCGAGCCCCGGGACCCCAAATGCCCGGTATTGATAGACGAGGTGGATGTCTCGAGCGGCGTAGGCCGCCTCGGAGATCCCCCACGGTATCTGACGCTCGTTCCCGTACTCGATCTGGCGTCGCACGACCGCCCGGTAGGTGGTTTCGAGGATGCTCTCGGGTGGCGAGCGCATCACCAACAGTGGCATCAGGTATTCGAACATCGAGCCCGACCATGAGATCAGGGCGGACTCGACACCCATTGGAGTCATCGACCGGCCCAGACGGAACCAATGGCTGGGGGGAAGGTCACCTTTGGCGATGCCCACGAAGCTGGCCAGGCGGGCCTCCGAGGCCAGCAGGTCGTAGTGGCTTTGGTCGAGGGCGTTCTCCCCGACGCGATAGCCGACTGCCAGCAGCTTGTTGTCACGGTTCATCAGAAACGAGAAATCCATCTCAGCCGCCAGCCCGGCGGTCGCATCGGCGAGGGCGGAGAGACGACTGGAGAGAAGCTCCCGGCCGGCCGCATCGTCGACTGTCTGGTGGTCGTGAAGGTGGCCCCGCACCGTCGCCAACAGAGCTTCGGCCGAGACCGCCAGGTCCTCGGCACCCTCCCTCGTCGCCATGGTGCGTGCGATGTCGGCCACGGTCTCGGCTTCGGCGAGGATCTCGGCCAGCCGATCCGATCCCTGGGCTCCCCGGCTGCGCAGCGAGCCGAGAAACTCGACCAGGGCTCGATCGAGCTCCCGGGGCGATACGACCTCGATGTCCGCATCGAGAGCGACGGGGTCGGCCGCCTCCCGCAACAGCAGGGCGCTGTCGCGGATACCGGCTGCCACCTCCGGGCCCGAGGCGAGCCGGCGGAGGCGTTCACAGCCCTGGGATACCGCGAGGAGATGGCCGGCAAGGTTGCCGCTGTCCACGGTCGACACGTACCTGGGCTCCAAGGGTTCACACGAGCTCGTGTCGTACCAGTTGAGGAAATGACCCTGAAACCGCTGCCAGCCGATTGAGCGTGGAGACCGTGTCTTCGAGCCTGGTCACCGTCTCTTCGAGGCCAATCCAGCCGAACTCCCGGGCCGAGAGCACCGCGAGCAGATAGAGCCCGATGTTGGTAGGAGAAGTGCGGTGAGCGATCTGTGACAAGTCCTCCTGGAAATTGTCGGGTGGCAGCCAGTTCTCGTCGCGGGTCACGAATCTCTCGAAATAGCGCCAGGTGCGCCGGGCGATCAGCCGCAGCGCCTCCTGTTCCTGAAGCGTGGGTGGGTCCGCCACCTCGGCAGGGCGTGGGGTGCTGACCAGGTGGGCGATGAGGGGAGCCAGCACCCACATCCCGGACCAGGCCAGAGCTGCCACCAACGCCTCAGGTTTGACAACCGCGGCTGCGGTGCTGCCCGCAAGCCCGACCACCATCGACGGGGACATCCGCCGGATGAAGCCCGTCAGCTCCAGGTCGAACTGCCGCTCCGCATCCTCGGCCGTTACCCACGTGAGCAATCCGCGACGAGTGAACACCAGGCGCCAAAGGGTCACCACGATGGCTTCGGTCATCCTCAGCGCCTGGTGGGCGAGGAATGCGGCCTGCAGAAGGGTCCGTCCCAGTGCCCTCGATGCATCCGTTCCCCAACGCCTCAGCCGCACCGCCCCCGGCGTGCTGGTCCGGCGTGGAATGATCCGCTCGAGCAGGGGCAGCATCCCGGGAAGGGCCAACGCGAGGAGGATGAACGCGGTCCAGGGCCAGACCGGGACCCCGGGCAGAATGAAGGAGGCGATCAACGTGAAGAGGGCAGCCGGTCCGCTGAGACTGCGGCGTAGGTTGTCCAGCATCTTGAGACGAGCCACGGGAGGAAGCGGTCCGTGACTGCCGAGGATCCAAGGGAGGAGCTGCCAGTCGCCACGGACCCAGCGATGCTGGCGTGAGAGGGCCACCTCGTAGTGACTCGGGAACTCTTCGAACACCTCGACGTTGCTCACCAGACCGGCCCGGGCGAAGCTTCCTTCGAAGAGGTCGTGGCTGAGCAAGGCGTTCTCGGGGATTCGACCCTCCAACGCCGCCTCGAAGGCATCGATCTCATAGATCCCCTTGCCGGCATAGGACCCTTCGCCGAACAGGTCCTGGTACAGGTCGCTGACGGCAGCGGCATAGGGGTCGATCCCGCCAGGCGGGAAGAAGACACGCTGGAAATAGCTGATACCGCTCGCTCTCAGGAAGGCGGTGACTCGCGGCTGCAAGACTCCATATCCCTCCACCACCCTCCCGAGTGATTCATCGACGCGGGCCCTGTTGAGTGGATGGGCAATCGTCGCCACCAGCCTGGTCGCCGCCCCCGGCGGGAGCCGCGCGTCGGCGTCGAGGGCGATCACAAAACGAACGCCTGTTGGCGCCCGGTCGGATGGGATGAAGCTGGTGTCGGAGGCTCCCCGGAGAAGACGGTTGAGTTCGTGAAGCTTGCCCCGCTTGCGCTCCCAGCCCATGTGGAGTTCCTCGCCGGGATTGAACAAACGCCGGCGATGGAAGAGCAGGAACCGATCCGCCCCTCCTGGCCCCGGTCCGTGTCTCTCATTGAGTCGGAGCACGCCGTGGGCCGCCGCAGCCAAGAGCTCGGCGTCGTCGGCCAGCTCGGGCCCTTCGGCGTCCCGCCAGTCGCTCACCAGCGCGAAGTGCAAATCGCCATCCGGATTGGCCAGGTAGTGGACCTCGAGCCGTTCAACCAGCTCCTCGACCTGGTCGGGTCGCGTCAACAGGGCAGGGATCGCAACCAGTGTGCGCAGCTCTGCGGTCGGTCCATGAGCCAACGCCAGTGAAGGCAGCTCCTCGGGCCGGGTCAGGGCTGCGATGGCGCGGTTGACGAGGACCACGCCCATATCGGAAGCCGGGATCAGGGCAAGGCCGGCCATCACCCATCCCCATGGCGACCACTGCTCGACGGTGAGCAGGGGCAAAGCCAGGATGAGAGCGCTGACCACGGCAACCGAGCTCAGGTACACGGCGGCCGCGTGCCTCCTGACGAATCGAGACGCAACCAGCCCGACACCGGGACGGAAGCCGATCTGAGCCTCGAGCGTGGTCCTGCCCTCTCCAAGCAGGTAGAAGCCGGGATCGCTCTGGCGACGATCGGCGAGTTGAGGGTCGGCCAGTCGGAGTGTGGTCTTCGTCACGTCGAGCTCGGAGGTCCCGGATCCCTTCGACAACTCCTCGATGGCGTGCCGGTAACGGTCCCGGGTGGCGAAGCTCATCTCGCTGTAGGAGCTGTCCGCGGCCAAAGCATGATCGACGAGGCTGACGCCCTCCACGAAGTCGGCCCAGTCGAAGAAGTTGACCTGACGGAGGCTGGTCACGATGTTGCGTACCGTGACGTTGGTGGCCGCTTGCCGACGATGGGTTTCGCCGACTATCTCGTCGGGTGACGTCCCCTCGGCGCTGAGACGATCCAGCAGCCAGGTGAGGCCCGGGGTCGTCTCCGGGTCCTGGTCGCGAAGACGCTGCAGCAGCTGGACGGCAAAGGGCTGTGGCAGCTTGGCGGGGCCGTAGCGGTCGAGGGCTGCCCGTGTCTCGCCGGGACGGCCGCCGCCGATTCCGAGGAGTCCGTCGGCGATCTCCTCGGCCTCTCGACGAAGCCTCCTGGCCCAAATGATCGACTCCGCCATCCGGCGCAGGTTCTCGATCAGGATCAGGCGAAGGGTGATGGGGATGGCCCACAGCTCACCGATGGTTAGGGGCGCGACGTCCTGGTATGAAGCCACGAATCTGCGCAGCGCTTCGGGATCGAAGCGACTGTCCAGGTGCGCGACGTATGCCCACACGATCCCGTAAACCCGCGGGTAGCCGGCCAAATGACCACCGTCGAGCTTGGGAAGCTCGCGGTAGTAACTGGAAGGGAGGTTGTCCCGTATCTCGTGCAGCTGGCTCTCCACGAGATGAAAGTTGTCCACCAGCCATTCCGCCGCGGGGGTGAGAAGTGCCTCTTCCCGGATTGCCTTGGACAACTCCCGGTATGAGGAGAGAAGAACCTCACCGTTGTCCACCAGTCGCCGGGAGATGGGGCGCAGTCTCCCCTGGCGTTCACTCAGTTCCTGGGCTTCGGCGAGACTCCGGCCATGCTCCTCCAGCCGTTCGACGCTAAACAGCTCGGCCCGGATGGGCTCGTCGATCGGCTCATATCCCGAGCCTCGGGTGGCTGGCACCATCGCACAATACGTGAGCATCCACACCGTGAACTCGATTGGCGAGAGTCGCTGAGAATTGGTGCTGACTCGAAATGGGCCGCTCGACGAAGGGACAGACGAGGTGACCCAACTCGATTGCGACAACCCGGTTGTTGCGTCTCTCGTGTAGCTGTGAGATCGCTTGGAGCGCTGAGCACAAAACGAGCTATCCGCACAAGGGATCGAGGTCCGAGGTCCGCACCACCTTGGACGATGTTTGCGTCGGGTTTGAGGTCTAGGACCCGACGAGCGATGGCACCTGCTACTGCTTGGTCATTTGCGGTGGACGCGTCGCGTTTCTAAAGCGCCTGGATGCTGGCCGACCTATATGATTGGTCGGCCTGTCGGGTTTGGCGGTGAGATCTGGAGAGGGGAAGGTTGGAAGACCAGATTGCTCTCGGCAGCCGAGGAACGTCATCGGTTGCACTCGTTCGCGGGGGCGGGATGGTCCTGGCTGCTGGTGGCCTGCTGTTGGTCGTGGCGACGGCATTGCACCCCTCCCAGGAGACCCCGGTCACCATTCTCGAGACCGAGGCGAGGCTGGTTGGTTCTCACGCTGTGTCCGTCGTCTCCTATGTGCTGATCCTTCTTGGTCTCCCGGCGCTTTACGTTGCCGAATCGCAACGTCTGGGGCGGCTGGGGTTGATCGGTTTCCTGGTGACTTTCACGGGCACCGCCCTGCTTGCCATTTCCAGCATGTTCGGTTTCTTCGCCCCGGTTCTTGCTGCGGAGGCCCCCGCAACGATTGACGCCATCACCGTGTATCCACCGGTGGTGGTCTTCAACGGTCTCGCCGCCAGTGGGTTCATGGCCGGCTTTGTGATGTTGGGCATTGCCGTGGCGACATCGAGGGCGTTCCCACGATGGTCAGGCATCTTTATCGCGGTGGGCGCACCGTTACATTTGGTGGGTTTTGCGATCGCCCTACTTGCATCACCGGCATTCTGGTTCGTAGCCATCCTCGGTAGCCTGCTCCTCGGCTCGGGTCTTGCCGGGTGTGGCTATCGCATATGGGCCAAGCCGGGGCTTTGACTGGGTAACAGGCTGTTTGGGCGGCATTGGCTTTTCGGCCGATTGCGCGGAGTTAACGGGTTATTCGCGCCAGTCGTCACAGATCATCGCCGTCTCGACCACCGCCGGCAGGGGGCCTGAACAGGTATCCGGAACGATTTCGGAACGCTTCGGTGAGATGCTTGCCGACGAGGTGGTTGCCTTCCAAGCCAGTGCCGTTCAGAAGAGCCATGATGACATGATTCAACGAGACGCGTTATGCGCTGGGAGGTCGCATGCAGCATGGCCGTTCATCCTCGATACGGTCCGGATCCAGCGGGTTCGGGGTCCGGGTCTGATCGCGACCGTCGGCTGCCGCTGCTACGACCGGCTCGCGGACGGCGAGTAGGTCATGCCGCCAGCGCACGCCTCGCTTTGGCTCAGAAGGTTGGAGGCCTCAGCGTGACCGAGCGAACCGTGGCCAAGGTCGCCTGGGTGGCGGGGGTGCTGGTGCTCGCGCTGGCGGTGGCCGCGATCGCTTTCACCTTCGCATACCCGATCAATGAGGGGACAACGATCGACGTGGGCAACGCGATCACCACGATCCTCATCTTCGCATCCTTTCCCACGGTCGGCGCTCTTGTCGCGTCGCGGCGCCCGCGCAATCCCATCGGCTGGCTATTAATGGCAATCGCTGCCCTCTTCGTACTGGCTCTTGGACTGGGAAACTATGGGGAATACGGCCTCCGGGTCGAGCCCGGGTCCCTTCCGGGGGCGGTCTATGCGGCGTGGGTCGGCGGATGGATCTGGCCGGTGGTACTCGGGCTCCTCGGCCTTCCCATCCTCCTTTTCCCCGATGGGCGGCCCCCGTCGCCACGCTGGGGCTGGGCCGGCAAGGCGCTGGTGGGGTTCATCATCATGTGGGTGCTCGCGGCGGGACTCGTCCCCGGACCTATGACGAACGCCGGCTTCGAGAGTGTGGACAACCCCTTCGGCGTGGCCGACTCGTTAGGCGGGCTGTTGCTCATCGCGGCGGGGATTGCCGGGTTCGGGATCTTGATCAGCGTGCTCGCCTGCGCCATGTCGATGATCGTCCGCTTCCGACGCTCACGGGGGATCGAGCGTGAACAGGTGAAATGGCTCGCGTATGCCGCGTCGCTGATCGCAGTGCTCGGGCTGATCGAGATCGTGGTCGAGGCCACGAATCCGTCCGAGATCCTCACAAGGATCTCCCAGCTGGCACTGGCGGCCTCCATTTCCGCAGTTCCGATCGCGGTTGGGATCGCGATCCTGCGCTACCGCCTCTATGACATCGACCGCCTCATCAGCCGCACGATCACCTATGCCATCGTGACTGGCTTGCTGGCGGCCGGCTACGTGGGCCTGGTGTTGCTGCTCCAGTTAGCCCTTCCGGTATCCAAGGAGTCCTCGATCGTGGTCGCGGCCAGCACCTTGGCGGCAGCGGCGCTGTTCGGACCTCTCAGGGACCGCGTCCAGGCCCTCGTTGACCGCAGATTCAATCGCCGCCGCTACGACGCCCAGCGCACCTTGGATGGCTTCGGTGTCCGCATGCGCTCCGAGACCAATCTCGACATCCTGTCGAGCGATCTCGTGGCGGTTGTGACCGACACGATGCAGCCCACTTACGTTTCGCTTTGGCTCCGACGCGTAGACCCCGGCCACTGAGGACGAGTGCCGCCAAACCTTCCGGTTCTCAAAAAGGGAATCGCGCGACCTCAGGTCGCTGGCGACTCTCCTGGCCTCTTGTAACTCACACTTCACCTTCGCGAGTGCCTCGATCGTCTCTTCCACGGTCATCAGCACTGTTGTTTCGACCGAGGCGAGGGCGCCGCCGGCCGATATGGCAAGCGCGGGCGTCCCGTTTCTAAACCTCAGAGTTCGAGGCCCGATCCGAACCTTGAGCGCTTGACGAGGGTTTAACGACCGATCATCCTCAGAGGCAATCGCCCGCGACCACAGCAACCCGGGCCACAACACGTCCCGTTTCCCTAGTGCTCGGGCACGGAAGTCTCCGACCATTCGCAAGCTCCAGCGGGGGCAGGCGCCTTGGAGGTCCGAAGGGCGCAAGACGCGCTCACAGCGGTACCGGCTCTGCGCAGTCGACCGTGTAGGGAATGGGTCATGCGAAAACCTATGAGTATGGATCGGCCTCAGCACCCTCCCACCGAACATCGGTCCCGTTTCCGTATGAAATATCCTGGGCCGAAGCGTCCCGAGGATTGGCGTGGGTGTTTCCTTATTTGACCGGAACGACTATCTCACTCTCCGCGAAATTGTCTATCTCAATCAGGCCTCCCTCGGTCTGATCGGACAGCCAGCCGTCGATGCCATGAACGGGTTTCTCGAAGATGTGGGTCGTCACGGCAATACGTACATGTCCGATGATGACGAGGCCAGCTTTCTCGAGGATCTCCGCTCCAAGGCGGCACAATTGCTCCAGAGCGATCCGGAACATGTCGCAATCCTGTCCAGCGCGAGCGAGCTGCTCGGCCAGATACCTCTCATCCTCGCCCCTGGCGCCGGGGCCAAGATCGTGGCGGTGTCTAGCGACTTCCCGGCGATCACCCGTCCCTGGCTGCGGTTGGCGGAGCGTGGCGGGTGCAGGGTGGACTTCGTCCACGACAAACCTGATACCGATGTCACCACCCAGTTGATCGACCGAATAGACGGAGAAACCGCGGTGGTGACGGTCGGTTCGGTTCAGTACGCGACCGGGACCGTCGTCGACATCCCCCGCCTCCGGGAAGCCACTGCCCAAGCCGGAGTGCGGTTGGTGGTTGACGCCACCCAGGAGGCCGGAGCCATGAACCGCTCGATGGGGTCGTGGCGAGCCGAAGCAGTCGTATCCAGCGGATACAAGTGGCTCGGCGGCCACGGTGGCGTCGCCCTTGGTGTGATCGGCCGTGAACTGCTGGAGGAATCTCCGGCGCTACCAGGCTGGATGTCAGCCCCGGAGCCGTTCGACTTCGACGCCACCCACCTCGGGCTGTCAACGGATGCCCGCCGTTACACCCAGTCGACGATCTCATACGCGTCGGCTGCCGGTCTCAGCGCCGCCATCGATCAGTTGCTCGATGCCGGCCTCGACAATGTCGAACGGAACGCCTCCGACCTGTCCCACCAGGTTGTCGACGAGCTGAGACGACTCGGCTGGCATCCCTTGCGAGAGTTGAGCGATCCGACAGCCTCCCCCCACATCGTCTCCCTTGAACATGAGGGGACAGAATTGAGAGAGGTGATTGGACAGCTGCGGATGGCCAACATCGTTGCCGGCGGTCGGGGCGGGCGACTGCGTATATCCCTGGCCCCCTACAACAACGAAGAGGACGTCGCTGATCTGGTGAGGGTCCTCAGTCGCCTCTGAGGCGCTGACTGACTCCTACGGCTACAGGCAAGTGGACGAAGGTCCTCTTGCACAATTGCCTCGATGTTCATGGTCTACTGCACCTCATCCGACGGTCGAGCGCTGAGTTGGCGAGCCCGTAAGGAGCTGCAGGGGTTGACGCACTGCCCGTGGCTCGAGGCACGCCCGAGATATCCGCAAGCAACACGTCTCGTTTCCCTATCGGGTCGCTGCGCCCGCCCCGTCGCGTCCGAACCTCGTCAGGCTGACGGCCCTTTGTGGCGGCGGTGGCATCACCCCACGCGTGGATGCCCCTTCGCTGCTTGGTACGCGGTCACCCGGCTTCCCACCAGGTACCAGGTCTCCATCTCGCCCATGCCCTTGACCGCGATCGTGCCCCGCGGCTCGAGCTCGAACTCCTCCTTCAGCAGCTCGTAGGTCTGCTGAGTGACCTGGATCCGACCTGGCGTGCCGGCGGACTCCATCCGTGAAGCGATGTTCACCGAATCGCCCCAGAGGTCGTAGAGAAACTTCCGCTGCCCGATGACGCCGGCCACCACCGGCCCGGAGTTGATCCCGATCCGCAGTTGAAGATCGAGGTCGTCGCAAGCGCCGCCGGGTGCCGCCGACTCGATCATGTCGAGCGCCAGCAGGGCGATCGCCCGGGCGTGGTCCGCCCTCCGGATCGGGACGCCCGCGGCCACCATGTAGGAATCGCCGATGGTCTTGATCTTCTCGAGGCCGTGTCGCTCGGTGAGGGTGTCGAAGTGGCTGAATAGTCGATCGAGTAGCCCGACGATTTCGGCGGCGGGGAGGTCCCTTGTTCGCTCGGAGAAACCCACGACATCGGCGAACAGCACCGAGGCGGCCGTGAATTGGTCGGCGATGGTGCGGGTCTCGTCCTTGAGGCGCTCGGCGATCGAGGCCGGGAGGATGTTCAGGAGCAGGCCCTCTGAACGCTCCTGCTCCGACCGGAGGGCCGTCAACGCTTCCTCGCGCTGCTTGGCGAACAGCGCGAGCAGCGTGAAGAAGATCGTGCCGCCGACGACGACATTGAGGGCCAGAAGCATGCCGGAGAACCACTCGGGCAGGGGGGATTCAATCCCCAGCGCGATTCCGATGAGTCCTGACGCCAGGAAAACCGTGACGAAAGCGATGAACCACCGAACACCGGCGCGCACACCATCGAAGACCAGTGCGCCGAGTGGGGCCAGGATGCCCCAGATGCCCGGCGAGCCGCCGGGGAGGAAGCCGCCGAGGGCGATCATCGACAGCGTGGGCGCCAGCAGGATGTCCCAGAGTTGGATGGAGAGGAACTGGCGGTAATTACGAGTCCTGGCGAACAGGACGATCGACACGATGGAAATCAGCGCATAAAGCAGCGCCACGGAGCCGGACCAGGCGCCGAAGGCGAGATAAAGGCCGGCCCACAGGAACGAGATCGGCAGGATCAGGACCGCGATGCGGACGAGGAGCGCCTTACGGAGGCGCGTCTCGTTGTCATCGGCCGGGTCGGCACCGACCTTCCCGAGCCGATCCCCTACCCGGCCGAGCATGCCCCGAAGGGACGTCACCGGTCGATCATCTGTTGGGTGCTCGCGTTGTAACGGTCCCCCTGGATGCTGATGTCGTCGAGAGCCTGCTCCATGTCGCCCAAGTCATCGGGCGTGAGGACCACGTCGACCGCACCGAGATTCTCTTCCAGGCGGTCGAGGTTGGTCGTGCCGGGTATGGGAACGATCCAGGGCTTGCGACTCAGCAACCAGGACAGGGCGATTTGAGCAGGGGTCACCTCTTTCTGTTCCGCGATCCGCTTCACCACGTCGACCAGGTCCTGGTTCGCCTTTCGGTTCTCTGCGTCGAAGCGGGGGAGGGTGTGGCGGAAGTCGGAGTCCACGAAGGTCGTGTCCTCGTCGATCTTGCCGGTGAGAAAGCCTCTCCCGAGGGGGCTGAAGGGGACGAAGCCGATTCCCAGCTCCTCGAGGACTGGGAGGATTTCTTCCTCGGGCTCTCGCCACCACAGCGAGTATTCGCTCTGCAGGGCCGTGACGGGCTGCACGGCGTGGGCCCGGCGAATCGTCTGCACGCCCGCCTCGGAGAGGCCGAAGTGCTTCACCTTTCCTTCGGCGATGAGCTCTTTCACCGTGCCGGCGACATCTTCGATCGGGACGTCGGGATCGACCCGGTGCTGGTAGTACAGGTCGATGTGATCGGTTCGGAGGCGGCGGAGGGAGTCCTCTGTCGTCTTCCGGATGTGATCAGGGCGACTGTTCAAACCGCCTGTCTCTCCCAGGTTGAAGCCGAACTTGGTGGCGATCACAACCTCGTCCCGGAACGGGGCGAGAGCCTCGCCGACGACGTCCTCGTTGGTGAACGGGCCGTATACCTGGGCCGTATCGAACAAGGTGACGCCGCGCTCGACTGCGGCCCGGATGATCCTGATTGCATGGTCTCGGTCCGAGGGCTCCCCATAGCTCTGACTGAGCCCCATGCATCCATAGCCGAGGGCTGAGATTTCGAGACCGCTGCTCCCTAGCTGTCGTGTATTCATGTGACCTCCTCGGATGGTCGTGTACAAGCCGCAGGCGCCTAGAAAGCAAGATGATTATGGCGAGAGCGTGAGTGGGCCGGATTCGGATGCCCTTCGACTGAGCAATCGTTGACCCCTACTACCCTCGCTCAATCCCCTCCAAGGAGTCGGTTTGTTCGCGAGGCTCGGACGTTGGTGTTTTCGTAACCGGGGCAAGGTTGCCCTGGGATGGCTCGCCGCCCTGATCCTCGGTGGCGTCCTGGCCAATGCCGTGATCGGCACCGCCTACAGCACCGAGTTCGCCCTGCCCGACGTCGAGAGCCGACAGGGCTTCGACATCCTCGAGGAGCACTTCGCTGGATCGGCGGCCGGTGGCGAGGGGGGAACCATCGTCTTCCGTGCCGAGCAGGGGGTGACCGACCCCGAGGTCCAGGCGGCGATGACCGAGTTCTTCGATCAGGCGAGCCAGATCGAGGGGATCACCCTGGTCAGCCCTTACACCCCGGAGGGGGCGCAGCAGATCGCGGCGCAGGGGCCTGAGGCGGGCAAGATCGCGTACGCCCAGATCGGGATCTCCCGTGACACCACGCTCGAGGAGGCCGGGGAGATCAGCGATCAGCTCGAGGAGCTGATGCCGGAGATCGAAGGGCTCCAGATCGAGCTCGGTGGCCAGATCTTCGCCGAGTTCGAGGTGCCCAGTTCCGAGCTCCTCGGTATCGCCTTCGCCATCATCGTCCTCATCCTGGCCTTCGGGTCGGTGCTCGCCATGGGCCTGCCCATCGGGATCGCCCTCGCCGGCATCGGGCTCGGCACGGCCCTGGCCGGGCTCCTCAGCAACGTGCTCTCCATCCCCGACTTCTCCTCCACGGTTGCGGTCATGCTCGGTCTGGGTGTCGGGATCGACTACGCCCTGTTCATCGTCACCCGCTATCGGGAGAACATGCACGCCGGGGCCTCGATCGAGGAGGCCGCAGTGGTCGCCATGGACACCGCCGGGCGCGCCGTCGCCTTCGCCGCGTCCACGGTCGTCATCTCGTTGCTCGGCATGCTGCTGATGAACCTGTCGTTCATCACCGGGATCGCCGTCGTCTGCGCCGTCGTGGTGGCGGTCACCGCCATCGCATCACTCACTCTCCTCCCGGCGATGCTCGGCTTCGCCGGAGAGCGGGTCGAGGTGACCCGCTGGCGTGGGCTGATCGCCGCCCTGCTCCTCGCCGTCGGGCTGGTCGGAATCGCCATCGCCTTCCAACCGCTCGCCATCGTCGGGCTCGCACTCGCCGCGGTGGTCATCGTGGCCAGCCTCGCCTTCGCCCCCCTGCGTCGGGAAGTGCCCCGCCGCACCCCCAAGCCGATCAACGAGACGGTGCCCTATCGATGGAGTCGCTTCATCCAGCATCGGCCTTGGCTATCGGCGATCGCCGGTGTCGTGATCCTGTTGACGCTCGCCTACCCCTACCTCGACCAGCGTCTTGCCTTCTCCGACGAGGGCAATTACCCGGAGGAGACGACGACCCGCCGCGCCTATGACCTCCTAGCGGCTGGCTTCGGCCCCGGATTCAATGGTCCTTTGCTACTTGCGGCCGAGGTCCCCGAAGGGCACCGACCCCGCCGCAACTCGAGGCGGTCACCCAGGCCCTAGGCGCCGACTCCGGAGTGGCATTCGTCACCCCCGCCATTCCCAACGACCCCCAGGCACCGACCGCGGTGCTGTGGAGGTTGTTCCCCACCACGGCTCCCCAGGACGAGGAGACCACCGACCTGGTCATCAGGCTTCGTGACGAGGTCGTCCCCGAAGCCACCGCGGGTACCGACCTGGACATCGTGGTATCCGGTGGCGTGGCGGCGGCGGTCGATTTCTCCGAATACCTGAGCGCGCGGCTGCCCATGTTCATCGGTGTGGTGCTGGCGCTCTCGTTCCTCCTGCTGATGCTGGTGTTCCGATCGCTGCTGGTGCCGCTCAAGGCGGTGATCATGAACCTGCTTTCCCTGGCCGCCGCCTTCGGGATCGTCACCGCCATCTTCCAATGGGGTTGGGGAGGCGAGTTGCTCGGCATCGAGCCGGCGCCGATCGAGCCCTTCGTCCCGATGATGATGTTCGCCATCGTCTTCGGCCTGTCCATGGACTACGAGGTCTTCCTCCTCTCCAGGATCCGCGAGGAATTCGTTCGAACGGGCGACAGCAGGGGCTCGGTGGCGGACGGGCTGGCTTTGACCGCCAGGGTCATCACCGCGGCCGCGGCGATCATGGTCGTGGTCTTCGGCAGCTTCATCGGCGAATCCGACCGCCTCGTCAAGCTGTTCGGCGTAGGCCTCGCCAGCGCGGTGCTGGTCGACGCCACCATCGTCCGCATGCTGCTGGTCCCGGCGACGATGGAGCTACTCGGCGATGCGAACTGGTGGCTGCCCAAGTGGCTCGACCGGTTGTTGCCAAAGATCTCGGTCGAAGGTCATGCCCTCGAGCCTGTTGAGGTCGAGACGGTCTAGCGGCATCGACTCGCCTGCCTGCCTCTCGTTCAGTTTCCCGACGCCCCGATTTGGGTAGATATTCGCTCGTCCATCGTTCCTCGTGAGCGGATCACGGACGAAACGAAGTATCGAAGGAGAGAAGATGAACAGGAATGTCGGTTTCGGAGGTTCGCTTTTCCTCATTGCGGTGGGCGCTGTTTTGGCGTTCGCCGTGTCGGTGGAAGCGGAAGGGTTCAATCTCAACACGATCGGATACATCCTGATGGCGGTTGGGGTACTCGGTGTGATTTTGACCTTGATCACGGCCACCGCTACTCAGAAAGAGCAGCACACCGAATACGTCAAGAAGGACGTCGACCTCGATTCCCACGGTCACTGACCCACTTGTGGGTCAGCGGTCGATCATCTGCTGGGTGCTCTCGTTGTAGCGGTCGCCCCGGATCCTGATCTCGTCGAGAGCCGGCTCGATCTCGCCAAAGGCATCGGCCGTGAGGACCACGTCGACTGCACCGAGGTTCTCTTCGAGGCGGTCGAGGTTGGGTGCCGGGGTTGGGAACGATCCAGGGCTTGGGACTCAGCAGCCACGACAGGGGGATTGGAGCGGTCGTCACCCGTTTCGACGCGCTCGACACTATCGGTCGGTCCGTCCCAGAGCAGTCGTCCGCGCTCGCTAACTTCCTGGCTCCATGGCTCCGGATCGCAGCGGACCGCGAACGATCGACATCCACACCCATGTGATACCGCGCCACCTCGCCGAATCGGCTGAGCGAGGCGAGGGACGTCACGGCATCACCTTCGGGCGCGATGTGAACGACCGGATCACGGGCTCGGTAGGGCCGACGACTTTCGCCATCGTCTGGCCGAACCCTCTGGAGACACCCGAAGAGAGGCTTCTGGCAATGGACGAGATGCGGGTCGATGTGCATCTCCTCTCTCTGAGTCCGCTCATGCACTGGTACGAGCTCGACGCCAGCGCAGGCGTGCCGCTGGCGAGGGAAGCCAACGACGACGTCGCCGAGATGATCGCCACCCACCCGGACCGGTTCTCCGGTCTCGCCTTCCTTCCCCTCCAGGACCCAGCCGCGGCAATCGAGGAGCTGGAGAGATGCATAACCGAGCTTGGCTTCGTCGGTGTCATGGTGGGGAGCCACGTCAACGGGCTCGACTGGGACTCCGACGAGCTGTTCCCCGTGCTCGCCACGGCACAGGACCTGGGAGCATTGGTGTTCGTCCATCCCTCACATGGCCGGGCCAATTCATTCCTGACCCGCTATCACCTGCGCAATCTGATCGGCAACCCGTTCGAGACCACCGTCGCCATCGCCAGCCTGATCTTCGGCGGTGTGCTCGACCGACTTCCCGACCTCGACATCTGCTTCGCCCACGGTGGGGGATACGCCTGTCTCGGAGTCGGACGCTTCGATCACGGTGGTCAGGTTCGGGATGAGGCCCAGGGGACCTCCAGCCTTCCCTCCGATTATCTCCGCCGGCTCTTCTTCGACACCCTGGTGTTCAGCGATCGCGCTCTGAGTCATCTCATCGATGTCGTCGGCGCCGATCGGGTCGTCCTCGGCAGCGACTACCCCGCCGACATGGGAGAGCCACGACCCGTCGACTTCATCGAGTCGCACCCCGACCTGACCGACGAGCAGCGCCGGCTCATCCTCGGGGGGAACATGGAGAGACTGCTGGCCGCCAGGGTCGGCAACCCGGCGTGATGGACACCGAAGCCCGGTCGGTGGTCGATGTACACGCCCATCTCCTGCCCCGGTCCGCCATCGCCGCCGCCGAGAACGGAGCCGACTGGTTCGGCTCCCGGATCGAGAAAGATTCCCTGGGCCGACCCGAGATCGTGACCGGCGACTACCGGGTGTCGATGGGCGGGCCGGCGCACTGGGATTCCGTCGAGCAACGGATCACCAAGATGGACGCGACAGGTGTCGACCGGCAGGTGATCTCGCTCAACCCGATCCTGTTCCGGTATTACCTCGAACCCGGCGACGCCATCGAGTGCTCCAAGGCGGTCAACGACGAGATCGCCGGCATCGTCGCCGATCATCCCGATCGGTTCGCCGGGTTCGGGACGCTGCCCATGCAGGATCCCGCCGCCGCCGTGGACGAACTGGAGCGGGTCATGTCCACCGCCGGGATGGTCGGGGTGAGCGTCGGCACCCACGTCGGCGGGCTGAACTGGGACGAGCCCGACCTCTTCCCGGTCCTCGAGGCCGCCGAGCAATCAAACGCCCTGGTCTTCGTCCACCCCGCCGCCTCCCGACTGAAGGAAGCGCTCCCTCGATATCACATGCGCAATTTCATCGCCAACCCCACCGAGACCACCATCGCCATCGGGTCTCTCATCTTCGGCGGGATCCTCGACCGTCTGCCCGGTCTCCGCCTCCTCTTCGCCCACGGTGGCGGCTATGCCTGTTGGGCTTATGCCCGCTTCGACCACGGTTACGAGGTCCGGGCCGAGGCTCGGGAGCACATCTCCAAGCTTCCCTCCGACTATCTCAGCGCCCTGTGGTACGACTCGCTGGTCCACGGGTACGGCAATCTGCGTCGGCTCGTCGACGTCGTCGGGGTCGATCGGGTGGTGCTGGGAACCGATTTCCCTGCCGACATGGGCCAGCCCGACCCGGTGGCGTGGATCGAGGGAAGCGACCTGTCCGACAACGGAGAAGGACGCGGTGCTCGGTACGAACGCAGAAGGTTGCTCCAATGGTGAAGGACCCGTCAATCGAGACTTTCATGCCGGCCGGCGCCGCCAGGCTTCGTGAGCTCTTCCAGCGTCTCGATCCCCATTTCGCCAAGCTGTGGTCGACTCATCTGTCCAGGCTCCTCAGCCGGCCCGGGCTCGACACCCGGACCAGGTTGCTGGTCCTGACCGGCCAGTACACCGTCACCGGGAAACACGACCAGTTCGAGGAGACCATCGAGGCCGCCCTCGATGCCGGGGTGCGCTCCTCCGACATCCTCGAGGTCATCCTCCAGTGCTACGTGTACACCGGGCCCTGGGTTGTGGCCGCGGCCGGTGAGGTGTATCTCCGGGTACTGGAGCGAAGGCCGGACATCGAAGATGACCTGTCGGCCCGTGTCGACGACGGCGCCAACCGCAGCCTGGAGGAGGAACGTGCCACGTGGAGTGACGCCGACCGCGACGACCCTCGGCTGGCCGCCTTATCGAAAGTACGGCTGGCAGGGGATCTCGACCGGGCTCCGGCTCCGACCCCGGCATCACATCAACCTGGTCGCCACCCTCGATGCCCTCGACCCCGACTACCTGCAGACCTGGCTCGACGCCATCTACGGAGGGATGTACGTCCGGGGCGTGCTCGACGACCGCACCAGGATCCTCTGCGTGGTGGGCAACACGCTGGCGGCGGGGGAGCAGCACCAATCCCGACGTCACATGCGGTCCGCCCTACGCAACGGCGCCACGCCCAAAGAGCTGCTCGAGGTGATCTTCCAGACCACCGGACTCTTCGGCCACACCCATCTCATGCCGGCAGCCATCGACGACCTGGTGCGGATCGTCGACGAGGAAGGACGTCTCGACGAACTGGTGGCCCCTGACCGGATCGACGAGGTCCGGCGGATCGTTGCGGCCCGGGCGGCCAGTCGTGGCGGGATCGCCGAGATCGATCTGAAGACGCTGGAAGGGAAGGAATGAGCAAGCGGATCGGGGTGCTCGGTGCCGGGGCCATCGGGAGCAGTGTCGGCGCCGACCTCACCGAGGCGGGCGAGGACGTCGTCCTGATCGATCAATGGCCCGCCCACGTCGAGGCGATGCGCACCGACGGGCTGCGGGTGGTCATGCCGGACAGAGAGGTGAACGAGAAGGTCCGGGCGCTCCATCTCGGCGAACTGGCCACCGAACGGCCCGCTTTCGATGTCGTGCTCCTCGCCGCCAAGTCGTACGACACGGTCTGGATGTGTCATCTGATCAAGCCCTACCTGGCCGACGACGGGGTGTTCGTCGGTCTGCAGAACGGGATGAACGAGGAGATGATCACCCCGATCGTGGGCAGCGAGCGGACCATCGCCTGTGTCGTCGAGCTCTCCGCCGAGATCTGGGAGCCGGGGCTGGTGCAACGGGACACCACCCGGGAGGGGACCTGGTTCGCGGTGGGGGAGCTCGACGGGGCGGTCACCGATCGGGTCGAAGAAGTGGCCGACCTGCTCCGGCATTCGGCCCGGGTCGACGTGACCGACAACATCTTCGGCGCCAAGTGGTCCAAGCTCGTCGTCAACTCGATGACCATGGGCCCTTACTCCCTGCTCGGGCTGAAGAACTGGGAGGCCACGGCGCTACCGGGGATGACCGAGATCTCGGTGCGACTCGGACGGGAGTCGGCCGCCGTGGGGGAGGGGCTCGGATACCGGCTGGAGCCGATCTTCGGGATGAGCGCCGAGCAGTTCAGCGGTGAGGGCGACGAGATGCTGGTCAACGCGATCCGGGTCCTCCACGGTCACATCGGGAAGGATGCGACCACGGCCACCGTCCAGGATCAGAAGAAGGGCCGCCGCACCGAGTTGGAGCACATCACGGGCACGGTGGTCCGAAAGGGCCGGGAGGTCGGGGTGCCTACCCCGGCCAACGATGCGGTGATGCAGCTGGCCGCTGAGATCTATCGGGGCGAGCGGAAGATGGAGCCCGCCAACCTCGACGCCTTGAAGGCGCTTTTGGACTGAGGGTCAGGGTCTCTCCACCGCCACCGCCTCACCGGTGCGGGAGGCCTCCTCGATGGCCAGCGTGGCGGCCAGTGTCACCAGGGCCTCCTTGCCGGTGGAGAGGTGACATGGGGTACCGGCGGTGAGATAGTCGAGCCAGGTCCGTGTCTCCTCGGCGACCCGTCCGAACATGCGCCCGTCGGCCCATTCCCCGGCCGACTGGCTACCGAGGAAGTAGAGGTTGACCTCCTGCTCGCCGGCGTAGGCGTTCTGATGACCTTGCTCGGTGTAGAGGATCTGCTCGCGATGGTCGTCGTCGATGAGCAATGCCCCCTCGGAGCCGAACATCTCGAACCGAATGCTCTGCCCGGTGGTGGGGAATCCCATGGGGAGCATGTAGCAAACGTCGAATCCGAACACCGACCCATCCGAATAGGTGAGGGTGGCCGAGGTGACATCGTCGACGTCGAACCCGTTCTCCCTGAAGACAACCCCGTGACCGCGGGCCAGCGCCTCCACCGGCACCACGTCCTCTCCGACGTACCAGCCGACCAGATCCACCAGATAGGTCAGGACGTCCATCACCGGGGTGGCGTGGACGCTTCGGCGGAGGATGGCCAGACCCTGGGCCCGGGTCGAGTACACCCGCGCCCATCCGCCCACCACCTGGCCGATCGCTCCCCGATGGACGTGGTCTCTCCCGACGAAGTACTTCTGGAGGAAGCGGGCCGAGTAGGCGACCCGGAGGTCGACGCCGGCGGCGGCTGCCTCCGCCACCATCTTGGACCCACCCGCGATCTCGAGCGCCAGCGGCTTTTCGACCATGACCGGCCGTCCTGAGGCGCAGGCGGCCACGACCGCATCGACGTGGGTGTCCTCGGGAAGCGACACGATGATGGCGTCGACGCGGGGGTCGTCGATCAGGGCGGCGAGATCGTCGCCAAAGGCGTCCGCCTCGGTGGTCTTGGCCAGACGCTCCGCCGCCTCGAGCGATATGTCCATGACCCGGAGGTACTCCACCCCGGGATGGGCTGCGGCCAGCCGGGCGCGGTGGGTGCCCATCCGCCCCGAGCCGACCACTCCGAGCCCGATGCTGCGATGAACGCTCATCATTGGTTCTCCTATTTCGCAGACCCGGAAACGAGACCGGCCACCATGTACCGCTCGATTCGGTTGTACATGATCAGGAAGGGCAGCACGGTGAGGAGGGCGAAGGCGGCCTCGGCCGGGAAGTTGGCAATGCCCTGCCCGGTCTGCAGCATGAACAACTCGAAGGGGAGGGTCCGGTGACCGGGGGTGGAGGTCAGGACCAGGGCGAGGGTGAACTCGTTCCAGGCCTCCCGAAAGGCGAGGGCAGCAATGGTGATGGTGGCGGGGGCGGTCAGGGGAAGCACCACACCTCGGAGACGCTGCCAGAGCGTTGCCCCGTCGACACTGGCCGCCTCCTCGATGTCGCGTGGGATCTGCTGGATGAACCCGACCAGTAGCCACACCGCCAGCGGGAGGAGCGTCCCCGTATACACGAAGATCAGGGTCGTGAGCTTGTCCAGTTGCCCGGTCTCTGCCGCCAGACGGTAGAGAGGAATCATGGTGCCCAGACTTGGGACGAGCCGGGGGAGCAGCACCAGAAGCAGTAGGAGGTGCCTGCCTCGGAAGCGGAACCGGGCGAAGGCGTAGGCGGCGGGGACGGCCAACAAGATCGTGAGCAGGGCGGTGCCGAATCCGACGATCACGCTGTTCCAGAATGCGGACCGGAAGTTCGGGTCGGCCAGGACCTGCTGGTAGGCCTGGATGGTCGGGTTCTCAGGGATGAGGCTGTAGTTGGCGAACGTCTCACCCTTGGTCTTGAAAGAGACCGAGATCGTGACCAGGAACGGGATGACGGTCCACAGCACCAACCCGATCAACGGGAGCGATATGACTAGCCGGCGCACCCACCGGCCCCGACGTGAGATGCCGGCGGTGCTGGATCCCTGCACCGTGGGCCCGGCCTCCTCGCGCGCTGCGGTGCCCACCATCAGAGGGCGACCTCGTAACGGCGGGAGACCCGAACGTAGGAAAGGGTGAGCAGGGCGTTGAGCACCAGGATGAAGGTGGCGATGGCCAGTGCCCGGTTGAATTCGAGAGACCTGAACGCGGTCAGGTACATGTCCATGGCGAGGGTCGTGGTGGCATTGAGCGGTCCACCGCCGGTCAACGCCAGGACCACTCCCAAACCGGTGAGCGTGGAGTAACTCAGCCAGACCGTGCTGATCACGATCTGGGGGGTGAGCAGCGGCATAGTGACGTACCTCGCCCGCGTCCAGCCGGTGGCGCCGTCGACGAGCGCCGCGTCGAGGTACGACCTGTCGATCGTCATCAACCCGCCGAGAAGGAGGAGGATCGTCAAAGGGAGATCGGTCCACACTTGGGCGAAGATGACCACCAGCATTGCTGTAACAGGCTGAGACAGCCACGACGGTCCGTCGATCCCGATCTGGCCGAGCAAGCCGTTCACCAGTCCGAACTGGGAGTTGAACAGGATGCGGAACATCAAAGCGGCCGCCACGTTCGAGATCAGGTAGGGGGCCAGCGATATCGACCTCAGGAATCGGGCTCGCCCGATCACTTGGAACAGCGCGAAGGCGAAGAGGAGGCCGAGGGTGGTGCCGACGATCAGACAGCCCCCGACGAAGATGAAAGTCCGAATCAGCGAGCTCCAGAACATCTCGTCCTTGAACATCTCGGCGTAGTTCTGGAAGCCGACCCATTCCTCGGGAGCCCCAAGGATCTCGGGTCGGAACAGGCTCTCCCAGACGCCGTAGAGCACCGGGAAGGCCAGCACCGCGGCAACAACGATGATCGTGGGCGCCGAGAACAGATACGGAGTCGACCTGCCCTGGCCGAGCATGGCGCTGTTGTTGGGGTCGGTCGGACGTGGCTCCCGCTTTCGGCGGGCCCGCTCGGCGAGCGCCGTCATGTGTCCACTCTCATTCCTCCGGCCGGCGATCGACGCGCCCGCCCCGGCTGAGCGGGACGGGCACGCAGGTCATGGGTTTACAGCTCGTCGAGTTGTGGCTGATACTCGTCGGCCAGCTCTTGAGCGGTCTTGTCGGTGCCCACCACGATCTCGCCGAACATCTGCTCGAGCACGGCTTCGACATCGCCACCATTGAGCGCGGCCGGGACCGAAGCACTGCCGGCGTAGGCCTCCCGGAGCTGATCGGTGAAGAAGGGCCAGATCTCATCCAACCGGGGGTCGGCCAGGTGCCTGGAGTTCCGCATCGGCACCGAGCCATTGGCCGCCGCATCGACCAGTGTCTCGTTGACATACCGCATGGCGAGACCGGCCTCGTAGGGATGCTCGGTGCCGCTGGTGAGGAACCAAGTCCGGGCGTTGGAGATCTGGTGGCCGTCTATCTGAGCACCGGTCTGTGAAGCCGGGACGGGAATAACGCCCCACACGGTCTCATAATCGAACCCGGGCTCCTCGCCAAGGTCGCCAGCCACCGTGAAGCCGTCGAGGATCATCGCCGCATCCTGAGCCAGGAAGACGCCTCGAGCCTGGTCTTCGTCCCAGCTGATGGCGTCCGGGGGCATGAGACCCTCTTCAGCGGCAGTCAGGAACCACTCCAAGGTGTAGATGCCACCTGGCGACTGCAGGTCGGGGGTCGCTCCCTCGAAGGGAGCACCCGCGGCGCTGAGGAACGTCTTGAAAAGGGTGACACCGGTGGTCGGCAATGCCTGCACGGTGAGCGGGATCCCGTCCGGTCGGGCTGTCTTGGCTGCCCGCAATGCCTCGAGGACGCCGTCGAGAGAGTCGATCGTGGACGGGTCGACCCCGGCTTCTTCCATCCACGGGACGTTGTAGTAGAAGATGTCGAAGTTGGCGGTCAGGGACGAGCCCAGGGTCTGCCCTTCGAGAAGATTCTCCTCCCACGCAATGGGCAGGATGTTGGCGAACTCCTCAGGGTCCTCCTCTTCCCACGTCGCCATTTCCTCGTCGAATGGCATGACTAGCCCGGCCGCGTTGTAGGCCTCGATCAGGAACGTGTCGTCCTGGACGAGATCGGGCATCGCCTGATCGGCGTCCTGCATGCGCTGCAGCTGCTGGAGGATGTCGTCGTTCGCCTGGACATCCAGGGTGACGTGGATCTCGCCCTCATGTCTTTCGTTGAAAGCGTCGTAGTTGTCCGGTGGGGCATACCAATCGCGGGAAGCCCACACCAGGAGCTCGACCGGCTCCCCTTCGGCACCGGTGCCG
The DNA here is from genome assembly GCA_963734115.1 of uncultured Acidobacteriota bacterium. Taxonomy (GTDB): domain Bacteria; phylum Actinomycetota; class Acidimicrobiia; order Spongiisociales; family ZC4RG35; genus JARDZU01. The sequence continues at coordinate 408,524 of CAVTFV010000006.1, read as the reverse complement.
CCCGTCGTGGTGTCCGTCGAAGCCCCGCTGTCGCAAGCGGCGAGAACCAACGCCACCGCCAGGAACAGCGACCCGAACTGGACAGCTCGTCTTGATTGCGACTTCATCCCTGCTCCTCCTCCGTGGTACCTGAATGCGTTGCCGGCGGGTTTGTACTCGCCATCCTGCAATATACGTGATGTATGAAATATGTGACGAGTAGTTCAGAGAACGGTCGGGGAGCCGGCCTCTTTCTAACCTCAGACCGTGACCGCTCCATCAGGTGAGCTTCGGGTCGACGGCACCCTCCGGGTGATCATCGTCGGGTTCAGAGTGGTCGCCGCGGTGTGGATCACCGTGCTCGGCATCATCGCCGTGGTCGGCAACGACGCCTCGACCGCCGTGGTCGCCGGTGCGACTGCCCTGGCCTGGGTCTGGACCGGGCTGACGGTGATCGTGGCCCGGCGGGGCCAGCTCGACCATCTTGCCTGGCTCATAGCCGACCTTGCCGTGGCCGTGCTCATCGTCGTCGCCGACGCTCTCGACGGCCGGGGCTTCTTCGTTGGGGGCTTCCCCAGTACGTCGGTGTTGCTGTGGGGCTACGCCTACGGCATCCCCGGCGGACTCGGCTCGGCTGCCGTACTCGCAGGCGTGCTCGCCGCCAGCGGCGAATACGACGTGGCTGCCGCCATCTCCAACACCGTGCTGTATCTGGCGGTCGGGGGAGTGGCCGCATGGGCCTTCCAGGTATTGCGGGGCAGCGAGCGACGCCGGGTCGAGGCCGAAGCCGCCCTGGCCGAGGAGCGGGCCGCCCGCATCCGCATCGAGGAGCGGGCCGAGATGGCCGCCCATCTCCACGACTCCGTGCTGCAGACCCTGGCCCTGATCCAGAAGGCACCCGATGTTGCCGAGATGCACAATCTGGCCCGGGGTCAGGAGCGGGAGCTGCGTTCATGGCTGTTCGGAGGCGCTGATCCCGACGCCACATTGAGCGGCGCCCTCGCTCAGGTCTGCTCCGAGTCCGAGTCCAGGTTCGGGCTGAAGGTGGAGCTGGTCACCGCCGGCGACCGGCGTCTCGACGATCGGCTCCGCGCCCTGGTGGCAGCGACCGGGGAGGCGGTCAACAACGCCGCCAAGCATGCGGGCGTAGAGGAGGTGGCGGTGTTCGCCGACGCCGGGAGTGACCCGATCGTTGTCTTCGTCAGGGACCGTGGCGTCGGCTTCGACCCCGACGTGGTCGCTGCCGATCGCAAGGGATTGGCCGAGTCGGTGATCGGCCGGATGCAGCGAAACGGCGGTCATGCTGACGTGATCAGTGCCCCCGGGTCGGGGACCGAGGTGCGGCTTAGCATGCCGGTGTCATGAGCGACCCGATTCGCGTATTCCTGGTCGACGATCACGACCTGTTCCGGGCCGGGGTGCGGGCCGAGATCGGTAACCACGTCGACCTGGTCGGTGAGGCTGACGAGGTGGCGGCGGCCATCGAGATGATCTCCGAGCGTGCCCCCGAGGTGGTCCTCCTCGATGTCCATTTTCCCGGCGGTGGGGGACGGGCCGTGATCGAGGCGGTCAAGGAGACCAATCCCGAAGTGAAGTTTCTCGCCATATCCGTCTCCGATGCACCCGAGGACGTGGTCGACGTTGTCCATGCTGGAGCGCGGGGATACGTCACCAAGTCGATCCGTGGCCCCGAGCTGGTCGCAGCGATCGAGAAGATCGCCTCAGGTGATGCTGTGTTCTCCCCGAAGCTGGCTGGCTTCGTCCTCGACGCCTTCACCGCCCTCACCCCGGCCGACGTCGACGACGAGCTGGCGTCGCTCAGCGCCCGGGAGCGGGAGGTGCTGCAACACATCGCCCGTGGCTACACCTACCGGGAGACGGGCGAGGCCCTGTTCATCTCGGTGAAGACGGTGGAGACCCACGTCGGGTCGGTCCTGCGCAAACTGCAGTTGACCAACCGCAATGAGCTGACCCGCTGGGCCGCCGACCGTCAGCTGATCTGAGCGGAGACGGGGGTCACTGGTCCTTTTCGTCCTTGGTCCGTCGACGATCCGAGGAGCGCGTCTCGACGGTTTCGGGATCCCGATCTCGCTCGAGATAGGTGATCAATGCCAGGTCCGGCTGCAGGGGAGGTCGGGGCGCGGGCTGGGTCGATTCCTTCTTGGGCTTCTCTGTCATGGTTCACCCACCGGTGCTGATGTTCAGTGCTGTCAGGACGGCCGACACAGACAAACAGGTCAATGCCAGCTTGAGTCTAAGGGCCTTCACTTTCAATACCGCCCTGCCCTGCTTGAGCATGATCCTGAGCGTGTCCACGACCGTCATCTGAGTGAAGACCAGCTCGCTGGTGGCATACTCGCCCAATCGGGCGGGGTCGAAAACGGGGATGTCTCTGGGCCAGAATGCGGCAAGAGAGAGTCCGGCCGCGACTGCAGCCGACAGGGAAGCTGCGATGCCGTCAACTCCTTCGAAGTCACGGCTGAGGGCGATCAGGACTCCTGCGAACCCAAGGACTAGGCCCGACTTGGTGTCCAGACTGTCGAAATGGGCCAGCTGGGTCTGGCGCTCAGCCTGATTCAGCTCGAGCAAGAGATCCAGCGACGTGCGCTCGGCCATGAGGTCGAAGGTAGGTGTCAGCGGTGACAGATTCAGCCGCCTGCCGCACCAGACGGGCGTGTATGTACTCGTGGATCACGGCATGGGCGAACAAGTCCCGGGGCACGTCCCGATTGGTGCGGACGATGGGGATGTACCCGGCCGGCCTCCAGGTGAGGAACACCGGGTCGTCGGTGAGCTCGGCGAGGATGGCGAGCACCGACTCGTCGAGCTGGAGGGAGTGGACCGCCCTCCGGTACTCGTCTGAGGTGGTGAGGAGACAGAAGGCGATGTTCATCATGCACATCCCGGTCTCCAGGTCGAGGCGGAGCAGGCGTCGGGTCCTGCTCACCTCGATCGGCTCCACCTCCAGCATCGAGTAGTCGAGCCACTCCGGTCGGGTGAGCGGCCAGCCACCGAGATCGGACAGCACCTGATACAGGTTGAGGTCGTGGACGATCACCGCGTTGTCGTCCAGGTCGTCCAGATGGCCGGGGCGGAGGGTCGGCTGGTCGTGTCCCGTATTGGCGGCAATGAAGGCGAGCACGTTGGTCTCGATGACGAAATGACGCAGCAGGAGTTCACCACCGTCCTCGGAGACGAAATGGGAGAGGAACCAGATCCCGAGACGGTCGAGGAGATCGTGATTGGAGAACTGGAAGGGGAGCACCCGATTCACACCGGTGATCACTGCCACCGCCAGCCGGCTCACCAGGCGGGCAACCGGGCGGAGATAGCGATAGGACCACCGCCCCTGGTCGGTCTCGAGAAGACGTAGGGCGTGCCGATCGAAGTGGAAGGTGGGATCCCCGCGGAGGGCGTCGAAGATCCCCGGCCCCTCAATCTCCATGATCCGGCCCGTCGTGTCAGCCACCGTCGATCTCCTCGAGCTGGAGGGCGTAGAGACGGGCCACCACCCGGGCGGTGTGGACGATCGACTCGGCGATCTCGGGGGTGATCAGGTCGGAGCGGAGGATGGCGAACATCTTCTCCGTGTGCTCGGCGTCCGCCCCACCGTGATAGGTGAGGAAGCGGACCTGATCGGGCCCGAGGTCGAGCTGGTCCCGGAGCAACTCCATCCACCGGGTCGCCTTGTTCGCCCCCAGACCTTCGATGATGTACATCGCCCCGAGCAGGTCGAAGGGGTTCTCCCGGCTCGCCTGGTTGAACATGTATGCGGAGAGGGCCTCCGAGCCCGGGTTCTTCCGCCGGTTCTGGATCTCGTCGAGACGGCCACCGACCGCCACGTAGTCCTCCTCCAGCATCCGGAAGTCGAGCTGTTCCTCCGAGGCGTGCTCGATGAACTCGGCACGGAGGTCGGCATGCTCCACGGTGAGGTTGGAGGCGGCCCGGGTGATCCAGCGGGCACCCTCACTCACCTGCTGACGCAGGTTGAGCAACAGGTTCCGGTAATCGTCGATGCTGGCCGAGTGCGACTCGATGCGCCCGACGATGGGGACCCGGGAGAGCTGGATCTCGAACCCGGCCCAGACCAGGGCCAGCTCCTCGAGAAGCCACCTGTTGGTGTCGGTCTGTCTGACAGTGGTGGTGGTCATTTCTCTTCCTTTCCGTCGACACAGGTGAGATGGACAAAGGACACGCTGAACCGTCCCGACTCGGGAACCATGAGCAGGACCCGGTCCCCGGGGCGGAATCGTCCGGTGGACCAGGCCTCCTCCAGCATGATGTAGATCGAGGCCGCTCCGGTGTTCCCCCTGGTGCGGAGATTGGTGAACCAGCGGTCCTCGGGGATCATCAGCCCGGCCTCGGACATGAGCCGGACGATGTCGGAGCGGAAGTACTCCGAGGAGTAGTGGACGAGGAGATGCTCGATCCCGGCGGGCTCGATCCGACCCGCCCGGACCAGCCCCACGTACTCCTCGACACCGAGGGCGACGATGTTGTTGAGGATCCCGATGTCCTGGCGCAGATTGAGCATCCCGTTGGCATGGGCCTCGGCCGGAGTTGGCCTGGTCCTGCCAGGTAGAGCCGGCCTCGACCCGGTCGGGAGCGGATACACCCGCATACATGCACACCGGGAAGCGATGGGCGTGAGAGACGAGGTGGGACCAGTCGATGCGGAGTGAGATCCCGTCTGTTCTGGGCTCGGGCTCGACCACCGACCGCCCCGGACCCGTCGGAGAGCATGTAGCGGAGGAACTCGGCGTCGAACCCCGGGTCGAAGGCGAAGCGGTCGGCCCGCAGGGTGCGGCTGACCAACTCCGACCCCACCGAGACGCCGACCCGGTGACGGCCCAGGCGGATCGCATCGGTCACGGCGCCGAGGGCGGCCATCCCCGAGCAGCACACGCCGCCGGCGCTGAGGATCTCCATCGGCCCGCCGCCGAGGCGCCCGTGAACCATAGAGGCGAACCCGGGCACAGGGAGATCGGCCTGGGTGGTCCCGGTGGCCAGCATCCCCGAGTCCTTAGAGGTCATCCCCCGTCCTTGCAGGGCGGCCCGAACCGCCTCAGCCGCCATCTCCTCGTTGAGGATCGTGGTGTTCCCGGATCGGTCGATGGCGTAGTGACGCTTCTCGATCCCGTTGGCCTCCAGCATCCGCCGTCGCAGCCGATCGGAGCTGGTTGGGATCACCCCGAGATAGGTCTCGATCTCGTCGTTTCCGATCGGCTCGCCGGGGAGGAAGGCCCCGACGCCGGTGATGTAGGCGTTCCCGATCATGAGGTGGCTCCCTCCCGGAATCGGGCTCCGCCCACCCCGCCGATGACGACGGCGAGGAGGGGTAGGGCCAGGGCGAGACCGTTGAGACCGTCGGCGTCGGCCAATCCGGCGGCGGCGACGAGGCCGAGGCCGGCGGAGAACAGCCCCACGGCAGCCACTGGTCTCCAGGTCGGAGGCGCCGGCCGACGGTCCTCCCGGGGACGCTCGAAGCGGCCGAATCCTGCGATGAAGGGCCAGGCGATAACCGCCAGAAACGCCAGCCAGATGGGCCGGGTCAGCCACCAGATCGGAGTGTCGACCTCGATTCCCAGACCGATGCCATCGGCGAGCATCAGGCCACCGATCGCGAGCACCATCGCCGTCATGTGCCACAGATAGAGGGTCATGATCCGGCCGCTCACCATCACGACGCCGGTCCAGACCCGCACCCGGGTCAGCCAGCGGCGGGCCGGGCCTTCCAAGGCCAGGATCAGACCGGCCTGGAACAGAGCGAGGGCGATCAGGGTCACCTTGGGGGGCTGGCTGTTGGTCACGGCCGCAGTGTCGAGCCCGACCATGGCCACGGGGTAGGGGCCGAAGGCCACAAGGGCCACAGTCGTGGAGAAGCCGACAGCCGCCAAGATGAGCCGGTGGGTGACGCCACCGAGCCGGGAATCAGCCCAGGCGTAGCCCACGCCATGCACTGTGCCCCAGACGAACACGTAGTTCAGATAGCCGGCCGCGTCGATTCCGAAGCCGAGGGAGAGGAGGTCCATCAGCCCGGCCAGAGCCGCGGTCACGATCAGGGAGATATATCCGAACCGGTCCCAGAGGCGGAGGGTGACCGGTGTCAGCGCCACCACCACCAGGTAGGTGGCGAGGAACCAGAGAGGAACCAACGCCGCCTGGGAGCCGATCCTGATCAGGTCCGGATCGACGCCGAAGCGGAGCATGGCAAGGGCTCCGACGGTCCAGACCGCGAGGAGAGGGAGTACCGGGAGGACGAGACGTCGGAGCCTGGCCCGGAGCCAAGCCGCATAAGGCTCGCCGCGAAGCCGGGCCGACCGCCAGCTCGCCGCGTTGGCGTATCCGCCCACCAGGAAGAAGAGCGGCATGACCTGGAGGACCCAGGTCAGATAGTGAGTCCATTCGGTGGTCGAGAGCAGATGATTGAAGGCGACGCCGTCACCGACCGCCTGGGGAGCGGCCATCAGCCAATGCCCCAGCACCACGACCAGGATCGAGGCGGCCCGAAGGAAGTCGACGTAGCGGTTGCGGTCAGACGGTGTGCTCTCCGCCAGCCGTCGTGCGTGTTGGTAGGTGGTCATGACCGAGATACTCGGTCGGGCTGTCTTCCGGGAACATCGGGGGACACCCTGATCGTGGACTCAGGGGACCCCTAGTCGGGCGACTTGACGTAACTTACGTTAACCGATATCGTAACTTACGTTATGAGCAGGGTCTTTCGACGTGGAGAGCTGAAGCAGGCGGTCCTCGTCGTGCTGGCAGACCTGGGCGACGCCCACGGGTACGCCATCATGGGAGAGCTGGAGAGTCGGGTTGGTGGTGGTTGGAAACCGAGCCCGGGCGCCATATACCCCGCACTGCTTGCCCTGGTCGAGACTGGACACCTGCGCATGTTCGATGAGGACGGGCAGCGGATGTACGCCCTCACCGAGACCGGTCGACGCGCGGTCGAAGACTCCGACTGGCGACGCCACTGGCCGTCGCTGAGCGCACGGGCCGAGGGGGCCGAGGACAGGGTCGCCGTCGGGTCGATGCTCGAAGACTTTGCCTCCCATTCACCATTTCGGAGACGTCTCGCCGGTCGCTCCCAACAAGAGGAGATCGCCGAGATTCTCGCCCGAGCCCAATCCCAAATCGAAGAGACGATGGAAAAAGGAGATGACAATGGATGAGTTCGCCGAGATGGCGGCCAGAGAGCGCGAAGCGACCCGGATCGCCCGACGGCAGTGGTTCTGGCTGCACTTCGCGGTATTCATGACGATCCAGGTGTTCCTGGTGCTGATCTGGTGGCTGAGCGACGTCACCTACCCGTGGTTCATCTTCCCGCTCTTCGGCTGGGGGGTTTTGATCGCTGCCCACGCCGTGTACGCCTTCGTCGTGAAGACGCCGGAGGAGATCATGATCGAACGGGATCAACACAGGTCGGGCGGACGGCAGTGACCTGGCTGCTCGACGCCTATTCCGATAGTCGCACCTACGGGTCCCTCGTCTATTCGCTGCTCGGTCTCCCGATCGGAATCTTTGGCTTCGTCGTCGTTGTGACCGGGTTCGCACTGGGTTTCGGGCTTCTGATCACCCTCATCGGCATACCGATCCTGGTGGCGACCCTGCTCTTCGTGCAGGCGATGGCCGCCATGGAACGACGGCTGGCCTGGTCTCTGCTCGGCGCCTCGATGCCACGGCGCCGGCCCAGACCGACGTCTGACGGGTTCTTTTGGAGACGTCTGCGTGACCTGGTGACCGGCCGGCAGACGTGGAGAGAGGCCGGGTTCTTGCTGCTGCGTCTGCCTCTCGGGATAGTGGGGTTCACCATCGCCGCGGTCATTCTCGGCCTCATGTTCGGCGGGTTCGCCATGCCGATCAACGTCGCCCTCGGGGTGGAGAGCCAGATCGGTTCGTGGACGATCGACACCGTCCCGGAGTCGCTCTTCTACCTGCCAATCAGCATCCTGTTTCTTCTGGTCGGGCCGAGGATCTTGCTCGGCTGGGGGCAGGTCTCCGCCCGGATCGCCTCGTCCTTCCTCGGTGTGGTGGAGCCCGCGGAGATGAAGAAGGCGGTAGCCGAGACACTCGCCCGCGCCGGCCAGGCTGACGCTTTCGCCGTCCTCGACGAGTTACAGCTGCGTTTGGGCAAAGGCCATTTTCTGACTCCGACCAAGGTGGAGGCCACCCTGCTCGCCATGGAGTCGCGTGGAATCGTGCGCATGGACCGAAGCGGATCGACGATCACCTATTCACTGAACGACGGCGAGCTTTCGAAGCGGAGATGACCTACTGGGCTGATCAAGTTCGGAAATCAGCCGGGATCAGGTCGGCGTGGAGCCAGGCGAACCAGATTTCGTCGGCGATCTGTTCCCAATCGAGGGCCAGACCCCCGCGTGTGAACCATTCCCCCAGCCGTTGAACGTCACGTCGCAGCAGCTCCTCGGCGTGGCGGTTCAGCTTTGGGTCCACCGCCTGCGGGAAGTCGATCACCGTGGCCGTGCCATCCCAGACCAAGACGTTGTATGCGGACAGGTCGGCATGAACGACGTCGTTCAAGAGCATCTGACCCAATGCGACACGGAGCTGTCCCCACAACGCCTCCAGCGCCTCGGCAGTCGGACGCAGATCCCTGAGTTGTGGAGCAGCCCTCTGTGCGTCGCCGACATAGGTCATCAGAATCGCATCGTCGTGCAATGCGAGGGGTAGGGGGGTCAGCCGTGTCCGGCTCAGCTTCTGCAGACTCTCCCATTCCCGGTACACCCACGTCCCGGCCTGGACGGCTCGACCGAACTTCGACTTGGCTTCCAGGGCTCGACGTGCCCGGTCATCGCCTATCCATTCGCTGTCCCGATAGATGGACTCGTCGCGAAAGTCGCGGCGGTCGAGAGGGCGGTAGATCTTCAGGGCGGCGAGGTCGTGACCCGTCTTGTCCTTGTCGGCGAGACAGAGGTGAACACTTGCCTCTTTTCCTTGTTTGAGAGGACGGAGGATCTTGTGGATGAGCCCTTCGTCGAAGAAGAACTCGGTTGAATCGGGCATGTCTTTCTCCTGAATGAGGGTCACGTCGTCCCGGGCCTCCGGGCAAGACGACGATTCAGGAGTGGGCAGATGCTGCGGAGGGCTGGGATTCGGATGTGCCGGAAAATATGGTCACGGTTCAGCCCTCCTTCCGTGGGACGTCGCCCGATGGGAGGCTAACGGTCCTCTGTTGGCGGCGTCAGTGATTTAGGAACGCCAAGCGGCCAACCCTGATCATCACTCTTCGGGGACGATGATCCAGAGGACGACGTAGATCAGGACCTGAGGCCCGGGCAAGATCAACGAGAGCACGAATAGGAGCCTCATGATCCCGCGGTCCATCCCGAAGCGGTCGGCCAAGCCTGCGGCGACCCCGGCGATCATCCGGCCCTCCCTGGGCCTCACCAGCCGTGGCGCTTGAGGTGCGGTCATCGTCTCACCCTAGGTCAGGCTCCAATGTTTCGAACGCTGGCCTCGAGGATTGCCCTCGCACACTCGTGCGCGTTCTTGATGTCCGCCAGCCCGGCGGCGATTCCGGCAGCTCGAGACGCAGTGCAGGCATCGGCCAAGGTTCCAGTCGAAGGCGGTACCGAGCGCGTACGCTGATGTCGCCACCGGATTGGGGGACATGACCGGAAGCACATCGCTTTGGGGGGCCACCTATTTCCTGGCGCTCTTCGCCGCGGTACTGGCCTTTCCCACCAGCTGGTTCCTCTTGCGTCGCTACAGGCGGTCGATCCTCCGGCTGATGAACCAGCGCTCCTCGGGCGATCGGGCGCAGGAGCACCTTGGTCCGGTCCCCGACCACCCCCGGCCCACGGCGTCTCCGCACCCCGAAGTCATGGAGGCGGGGATGCGACGGAACGTGGTCGTCGTGGTCGTCGTCGCAATAGTCGCCGCTTTTGCCTTCGCCGCGTTGTTCCTTGTCTGGAGGGACATCGACCTCTCCATCTGGCGGCTTTCGACCTTCGGCATCCTCTACTCCTGGCCCGCGGTGATCGGGGTCTGGATCGTCACCGCCGGGCGACGACGATGGGTCCTTAGCTCCGTGGCTGTGTACTTCGTCTCCCTTGCCCTCGCCGTGATCATCGCCGAAGGCTCATGGGAGGTGCCGGCGCAGTTGTTCCTGTTCAGCCTGGTCCCCACCGCGGCGATCATCGGATTTCTCTCCCGCCGCTTTCGCGGTGTAGGCGCCTTGGTGCTCGGCACGATGATGGTGGCCCTCGCCGGCTCTCAAGCCTTCGCCTTCGGCGTCTTCGGTAACGATGTCTTGATCACAGCTTGGGCCGAGATGCTCGAGGCGCTCGGGGTCACCAACGGCATGGTGGCGTGGCTGGCTCTGATTGGGGTGGGTTTCGTCTTGTCCCTCTTCCTCGGAGTCGTTGCTACCAGGCTGCTGGCCGAGTGGTACGTGCGATTTGGCTTCTCGGATCAGATGCTGCTCCTCGGCTCGACGTTCCTGGTATTCGCCGTCGACCAATCCGGGTCGGCGAGCACCACCGAGGGGGGCCCCTTCGGGATCGGGCTGGTTATCTACGTCGCCGCCGGCGTGGTTGCCTTCGTTCTGTATCGCCTGATCCATCGCCGGCCGGTCGCGCCGACGTCTCTGTTGGTGCTCAGGGTGTTCTCATCCGACCCAACACGTCAGCGTCTGCTCGACCAGATCGCGTCCAGGTGGCGGTATCTCGGGCCGGTCCTGATGATCGGTGGGCCTGACCTGGCCGTGAACAACGTCGAGCCGGATGAGTTCCTCTCCTTCGTGAGCGGCCGAACGCGGCGTCTCTTCGTGAGCGGCCCCGAAGACCTCGCCGAGAGGGTACGGAGCCTCGAGATACGGACCGACCGCGACGCCCGCTACCGGATCGACGAGTTTTTCTGTTTCGACGACACGTGGCGGCCCACGGTGAGTCAGCTGCTCGCACAAAGCGACGCCGTGGTCATGGACCTGCGTTCGTTTGGCACCGAGAACCAGGGGTCGACCCACGAGCTGGAGCTGCTGGCCTCACGAGGGGCATTGGGCAGGACCGTCCTCCTGGTCGACCAGAGCACCGATCGTTCCCTGCTCGACTCGATACTCGGCTCAGGAGATCGAGGAGGGGCGACCCTGCTCGAGGCCAGGGAGGACACCGACGAGGCTTTGGCCGCCCTCGCCGAGGCGGCTGCCGCGGCCAGACCGGCCACCGAAAGTAGGTTGGACCGATCGGACTGAGATCCTGGATCAAGCGTGGCCTGGCCAGCCCGAGGATCTTCATCAGCTATCGCCGGAGCGATGCAGGGGGACACGCGGGCCGGCTCCACAGTGAGCTGAGCGAGTACTACAGCTCGCGGGCGGTGTGGCTCGATTACGACGACATCGGCCCCGGCGAGGAGTTCGCCGACGCTCTGGCCCAAGCTCTCGCCCAAAGCGACAACCTCCTCGCCATCATCGGACCGGACTGGCTGACAGCGGAGAAGCAGGGTCGTCGTCGTCTCGACGACCCGGAGGATTGGGTGCGGCGTGAGGTCGCCGCCGGTCTCGCCGGTCGGGCCGTGGTGACTCCGGTCCTGGTTGGCCACGCCCTGCTGCCGACGGTGGAGGAGCTGCCCGAGCCTCTACAAGCCCTTCCCGGGCGACAGGCGATCGAGGTCAGACCAGAACATTTCGACGACGACGTCGAAGAGCTGATTCGCCGAATGGGTGGGTGGCGACGCCGTTGGCGTGGGTTCCCGCTGTGGGCATGGGCCGTCGCCGTCACAGTGGTGGCCGGGCTCCTCCTCGTTGCCTTCGTGGTGAGAAGGAACATGGCTCCTCTGATCGACCCCCAACAGATCGAGGCGGTTGCCGATGTACCCGAGGAGATCGACCTTCGTTCTTGGGTGACCGATGACCGCGACGGAGAGCTCACATTTGTCACCGATTTTGTCTCGGAAAACGCAGGCTCAGTGGAGAACCTCGGCGACGGTCGCGTCGTCTACACGGCTCCGCGAGGCTTCTATGGCGACGACTCATTCGAGTTCAGTGTGAGCGACGAAGGCCGAGAGGAGTCGTCGGGGACTGCCCATGTCGACGTCCTGCTCGGAGCCATGAGCGGGGCATTCAACGTCGCAGTGGCGGAACTAGCCGTGACCGGAGCGGAGGAGGAGGTCGGGTTAGATCTCTCGGAGGCGATGTATGACCAGATAGTCCAGGACCTCAGCGCCCAGACTGATGTCGATGTCGAAGTGGCGGAACCCAGTGCGGTTCGAGTCCTCCGTGGCGACACCTCCGAAGCCCGCGCCGAGGCCGCAGCCGAGCTCGCCGAGAGAGTCGAAGCCGACGTGGTGGTATTCGGGACCGTGGAGATGGCCGAAGGTCTCACCGATGTCGCCGCCGAGTTCTTCGTGTCGGATCGAGGCCTGACCGGGGCAGAGGAGCTGGCCGGCGTCTACCCCCTCGACACGATCCAGCTGGCGACAACCGATCCGATCGCTGTGAGGCGTCGCACTGCCGAGTCTCTCCAGCCGAAGATTCTCTCTCTCACTCAGCTGGTTCTCGGGCTCAGCCACTATCAGCTCAACGAGCTCGATGAGTACGCCGAAGCCGAAACTCTCTTCGAGGACGCCCTGGCGTCCTGGCCGGGCCTCAAAGGACGCGAGGTGGTCCTCAGCCTTCTCGGCAACGTCACCGGCCTTCAGAACGACGTCGACACGGCTGAGGGGTACTTCGCCGACGCCCTCAGTCTCGACCCGGATTATGCCCGTGCCCGATTCGGGGCGGCCGAGGTGACGTACCAGCGCTCGAGGGGTCAGCCCTGTGGCAGGATCGGTGAGAAAGCAGATGTGGCCGGGCTCGAAGATGCCGTGGCTCAGTTCGAGGAGGTGATCGACCTCCCCGGTCCTCCCCTCGCCTTCATCCCGGAACGGGCCCGGATCGAGATCGGAAAGATCTACGAGTGCCTGCATATGAATGGTGGCGGCCACCTGGAAGAGGCGCGAGAGATCCTCGAGGACGCTATCGACGACATCTCGGACGAGACCAGACTGGTTGACCTGACCGCGGACGCTCATTTCTCGCTAGGCCTGTATCACCTGCTCAAGGGAAATGGGGGAGCGGCTATCGCTGAGTTCGAAACAGCGCTGAACACCACTAGAAACAGCCTCCGAAAACGTGGCTTCTACCACTCCATGGCTCTGATCTATCTGTGTCAGTTCGACGAGCCGGAGTTGGCCGACACCTATTACCAGGAGGCAGAGGCGATAGCGGGACCTCCCCTGGAACCACTTGAGTGCCCGGCGCCTTGATCGACGCGTAGGGTTCCCACCGGTCGGCAGGAAGCAGGGGGGATGAAGTACACCGCGACCGTGGCATTACTCGCACTCTTCGGCGCCGCTTGCGGCGGGGAAACCGGGGCGACAACCACTGCCAGTGTGTCGACGTCGACCACGTCTGGCTCCGTATCGACCACGACGACCGGCTCCACCACTCAGGTGACCATCACGACTGGCGGCACCACTGACGGCCCGACACAGACGGTGCCCCCGGTGATCGCCCAGGTGGCATTTGCCTTCGCAACGGGCGACGACCCCCGCGTGTTGGTTCGGGTGTCGGTCGGCGAGAGCCACGACGGGCCCTGGTCGCCGGCTGGGCTCTCGGATCCAACCCCCACTCTCACCGGACCGAGCTATTGGGTCCGATTCGACGTCACCAACACCGACCAGCTCAATGCGGTGCTGACTGATCTCGACATCACCGGTGTCGACGCCGGCTCCTTCCTCGGCGCCGACATATGCGAACTCGACGCCCCGCTCCCGAAGGACGGCACGTTCGCATGTGTTGTCGGCGAATTCCCCGTGCAGGCGGGAGACCACCAGTCCGATTTCGTCGTGGGAGGATTCGGCCCCAGACAGGGTGGGCCCGAGCGCTGGTACGACCCGGCGATCCCGACGAGTCTGGAGTTTGGAGGCGCCCGGCACAGCTTCGTGTTGGTGTTCGACACTCCCGAAGGACTGCGGCTGGACGGCAGAGCGGATGGTCGGGAGATCGAGATCGACGACCAAGGGATCTCCGGATCGCTGCGGCTCGACTGCCCCCAGGGGAGCCCGTTCGACGGAGATCCCGCCCTCGAGGCATATGTGATCGAGAACTTCGCGGCTGACGGGAGCCGGCAGGACCCGTGCATTGACATACCGACTGCGGAGCTCGAGTTCTTTTCCGACGGCAACAGCGACAACGCATACCAATACTTCGGGGCCGAAGACACGACCACCGCCACCACGTTCCCTGTGACAACGACGGTCTCCGGCTAGCCCAGCCGCGTAGGCTCGGAGACCGAAAGGGGGACTCCATGGGCCACATCACTTTTGTTCACGGAATCATGAACCAGCCTTCGCCTGCCCGCTTGCTGAAGGAATGGAAGCGGGACCTGGCCGACGGCGGGGACGGGGTCGATCTAGATGTTTATGGCGTGACCTCGTCGATGGTGTACTGGGCGGACGTCATGTATGCCGCGGCTACCGACGCCGGTGGCGCCTCCAACGAGTCGATCGACTATGAGGGCATCGAGCCGGGTGCCCTCACCGAGATCGACGAGTCCTACATAGATGAGGCGAACGGCGGCGAGAAGGATTTCATCCAGTCGATGATCGCCAACTACGACCTCGACCATCCGGATGAGCCGACAGTTGAGGTGGCACCACCAGCGGCGGCGGAGGCTCGGGTGGCTGCGGCCTCGGCGTTGGAGGCGGTGCCGCTGCCCTGGTTCGTGAAGCGGCCATTGATGCGACTCCTGCTGCGTGACGTTCACCACTATCTCTTCAACACCAGCCATACGCCCCGAGCGGGTTCCTCCTACAAGGTGCGCGACGAGGTGAGGAAACGATTCGTCGATGACCTCGGCGCAGTCGACGGCGGACCGCATGTGGTGGTGGCGCACAGTCTCGGCTCAGTCATCGCGTACGACTGTCTCAAGCGCGTTGCAGCCGCCAAGAAGGTGGACATGCTGGTCACGATCGGCACGCCGCTCGGCATGTCCGAGATCCAGCACAACATGAAGCCGGAATGGTCGAAGGACGACGGCTTCCCCGGCGAGTTGCCGCGCTGGGTGAACGTGGTCGACCGTCTCGACCCGGTATGCGTGGCCGACCCGATCATCGCCAACGACTATCGGCGCAACAAGACGTCGGTGGTGGTTGACGAGGTCGTGTCCAATGGTGGGGTGATGCGACATCCGTCCGGCAAATACTTCCGACAAGCGGTGGTTCAGGATGCCGTGCGTGAAGGCTTGAGCCTCTGAGGCCGCCGGATGTCGTTCTTCGACTCGCCGCTCGGTGAGCGGCTTCTCACCAGCTTCGATACGGGCAAACCCGAGGACATCGCTGATGCAGTCGGGGCGGTCCAGAAAAAGGTGTGGGCCGGCGCAGTGGAGCCCGAGCAGGTCGACGAGGTCCTGGCAGAACTGCAGCGAAACCGGCAGGTCCAGCATGTCATCGACATCGCCGACGTGGCCACCGCGGTTGGCTCGATCACCCCCGCGGGTCGTCGCCGCTACTGCCAGATGCTGATCGAGTCGGGTGCCCTCCACGCCGCCGAGCTCGGCTGCGCAGAGCTCCTCGACCTCGCCGAGGACGCTAAGGAACGGGGGGAGGCACTCGGGTTGCTGGGGCGGATCCGTAAACAGCGATATGTCACCAGCCGACGGCCCGAGGACTTGATTGGCGCAGTCGCCGCGTACCAGTTCGCTTACGCGGGAGGAGGTGACCGACTCTGGCATGGGATCAATGTGCTCGCCCTCACCAGCCGGGCCGATCGTGACGGGATCGCGGTTCCCGAACCGGTGGACGCGGACTCCCTGGCGCTCACTCTCCTCGACGAGATCAGGGAGACGGAACCCGAAGTGCGGGAGATCTGGGAGCGAACCACTGAAGTGGAGGCACTGGTGGCTTTGGGGGACGAGGCGTCGGTAGACGAAGCCGTATCGGTGGCGCAGCAGCTCGCCGGGAGCAAGAGTGTGCGGCCGTTCGAGTTGGAGAGCCTCCGCCGCCAGTTGGCCGACATCTGGGAGCTCGAGCCACACCATCCGGTTCTGGTGGCCATCGCCGACCAAAAGCTGCATCTCGGTGCGAGAGCGCATGTCGAGCTGCCCGATTCCCCCGCTCAGCTGGAGAAGATCTTCGGAACGGCTCTGCCGGTGGGGTACAAGCACCTCATGCTGGGTCTCCACTGCGCCGAGTCCGTCGGGAAGATCACGGACGCATCGGATGAGCCGTGGGGCACCGGATTCCTCCTTCGTGGGAGTCTGATCCACCCCGACTTCGGCGATGATCCGGTACTTCTCACCAACGCCCACGTCTGCAGCCCTGAGCCCGGAGTCGGCAAGCTGTTGCCGGGCGAAGCGAAGGCCGTATTCGATGTGACCAAGTCGGTGGACGGGTCGCAGCTCGTCCTGACCGGCTTCGAGTGCCTGTGGAGTTCCCCGCCTTCGGTCTGCGATGTCACCATCCTTCGCTTCACCGAGCCGAAGCCGGCGCTGGAACACGAGCTCGAGGTCGCCGGGTCCCCACAGCCGGTGACGGAGGGCGCCTATGTCTATGTCATCGGCCACCCGGCGGGCGGAGGGATCAAGTTCTCGATCAGAGGCAACGACCTCCTCGCCTACGACGCCGACATGTTCAAAGTGCATTACACGGCCCCCACCGAAGGGGGCAGCTCCGGGAGCCCGGTCTTCACCCAGGCATGGCAGCTGATGGCTGTTCATCACGCCGGTGATTCGAAGATGCGCCGTCTGGACGACCCGTCCGCCACATACCAGGCCAATGAGGGGATCACGATCAAAGGGATCAGAGAGGAGTACGAGAAAAATGGGCAATGACTCCATCCCCCCGGAGTTCCTCGAGCCCGAAAGTGACGCCGAGCGTCAGGACCCCGACCTCATCCTGGAGACGTCGTCGTCGACTCTGCGCAAGCTGTGGCGAGGGTGGATGTGCAGAAGAGGAGACGGCACTTTCGTCGACGTCGATTTCTTCGGCGGCAGGATCGGCGGAGTGCCCACACCGGCCGTCGATGCCTATCGGGCGCTCGAATTGGCTCTGCGCTCCTCCGGTTACCGGCCGGATTCACGCTGGGCCTACAACTGCAGGCTCATCGAAGGCACTGACCAGCCGTCTCTGCACTCGGCCGGGATCGCGGTGGATATCGACCCTGACGACAACCCTTACTCGGAGGGTGACCCTTTCGCCGGGAAGTTCGGTCCTGATCATGTGGCGGCGGCGCTGGCCATCCGCAACACCGATGGCGCCCGGGTGTGGTCGTGGGGCGGACACTGGAGCAAACCCGACCGCATGCATTTCCAACTCGATCGGGGCCCTGCGGCGGTAGGTGTGGATTGGGACACGGTTCCCGGCGGCAGGCCTGACGGCGCCGAGGCGGGGGCAATCGACGTGAAGAAGGAGGAGGAGATGGTCCTGGCGAAGGGAACGGAGAATGGGGCAGTGAAGCGGTTCCAGGAGTGTCTGCTCGCCTGGGACGCGGAGGCATTGCCGAAGCACGGAGCAGACGGCGATTTCGGTGCCGAGACGGTTGATTGGGTGGGTCGTTTCCAGGAGAGCTTCGGCTTGCAGAAGACTGGCTCGATCGACGGCGTGACCGCGGCGCTCCTGGTCGCTCAGGAAAAGTAGGGGTCGTCGATCAGAGTCTTCCTGAGCTACCGGCGCGACGATACGGCAGGACGCGCCGGGCGGCTTCACGACGCCCTGGCTTCCAGCTTCGGCTCCCGCAACGTGTTCATGGACGTGGCCGCGATCGCGGTCGGCACCGATTTCGTTGATCAAGTGGAACGAGCCATCTCGACCAGCGAGGCCTCCCTGGTGGTGATCGGTCCGGGCTGGCTCGGAGCCACCGACTCCGGAGGTCGCCGGCGCCTCGATGATCCCGAGGATCCCGTGAGGTCGGAGGTGCGGTCGGCGTTGGCCTCGCCCAACCCGGTGGTGCCGGTGCTCGTCGGAGAAGCATCCTTGCCTTCCGAGGACCAACTGCCTGACGATCTGAAAGCCCTGGCGCGCCGACAAGCCGTGGAATTGCGGGACGAGACATGGTCTGAAGATGTCGAGATGCTGGTCCGGCGTCTCGAAGGCAAGGAGACGGTCGGGAGATCTCGCCGGTGGATTTGGCCGGTGATCGGCTTGCTGGTCCTTGGTGTCGTCGGTGTCGCCATCTGGCGGGCTCAGGCAGCCGGCGACGACGAGCTGACGATGTGCGCAGACCAAGACGACACCTGGACCGCGATCGACGTGGCCCCAGGCGCAACGGACGTCGAACAGTTGTCCGGCGACCGGGCGCTGCGTTACACAGTGGTGGGCACGGATTTCAGAAAAGAATCCGACGAGTGGGTCGTCGTGCTTCGCGTGAGACTGGACAACGAGTCCGAGGATGTGCCGGGCAACGATGACCACACCGGATACGGCCATTCGATCTTCGATGCCCTCCATGTCGACCAGGTCTCGGTCGGAGGCCCCTATTGCTTTGGCGAGAACGAGGGTGACAGCGATCTCGCTCCCGGTGAAGGGGCGATCGCCCGGGTTGGATTCATCTCGTCCTTCGACCCCAGCGATGCTGCACTCTTGCTGGAGACCGACGGGCCCCTCTTTATCGAGATCACCCCGGGCGTGTGATGCCGACGGTCCTGTTCTCGGGCCACATGGTCGATGCACCAGACCGGCCGTCTCCACGTTTCCCATCCGAGCGTGTGCCCCTGGCGCGGCAGGCGATTGCAGAAGCCATTTGGCTCATCGACGATGCCGACGCAGCGGGGATCTCGGGTCTCGCCTGCGGGGGCGATCTCCTCTTCGCCGAGGAATGGCTGAAGACCGGCCGGCGATTGCACGCCTATCTGCCACGTGAGGAGGCGGACTTCCTCGACGAGTCGGTCCGCTTTGCCGGGCAGGAGTGGGTCGATTCGTTTCGTGAGGTGACGGCTAATCCGAATCTGGTCCTCATCGGTCCGGACCATGAGATGCTTCGTCTCGACGATCCGCATACCGCCAACAACCTCCGCATGCTCGATGCTGCTTTTCTGCGACCTGGCGTTCTCTACGGCCTGTTTCTTTGGGATGGAAAGGGTGGCGACGGTCCGGGAGGCACTGAGCACCTTGCCTCCGAGGTGGTCGAGAAGGGCGGCAGTGTCACCGTCCTGCGTCCCTAGCCCTCGGCGAATTCCGTCGGCGTAGATTCGGCGACGATGGAGCGGGGTGCACTTCAGGAGCAGATCTATATCCCTGTCGCTGTGGACGCGGAACGGGTGATCGAAGGAGTCCACATGGTCCGGGCCACGTACTTCGTGGTCAGGACGAATGCCCCTATGGCCACCTGGGAGCTCAAGCTCCCACCGCTCACTTCTCTGCATGGTGTCGGTGCGATCGGCATTGCCGGTGTGGTGTACGGGGCCCTCCGCGAAGGAGGCACTTCTGAGGTCGACCTGTTCTCGACCTCAGAGGAGGTTGGGGCGATCTTCGCCCTGGAGACGGAGGGGCTACCGCTGTCGGTGGATCTCGAGGATGTCTGGATCCCGAAGTCCTGGATAGTTGTGGCGCAGGCCGGGGACGAGCCGAAAGGCGACACCGAGTACGAGCTGGCACGGGGGGAGGTCTTCCGTGTGGCGCTCCCCGTCTTCCAACAGGTGTATCGCTACACGGCCGGCGATCTCGATGTGATCGAGCTCCTCGACACCGAAGCCTCAGGTCAGGTCCATCACTCACCAGAAGAGACGGCCGCGCTATACGCCTGGTCGGCTGAACAGATCGAGATCACCCGAGCGGCCTTCCCGTCCAAGACGGTCAAACTGCGATATCGGGAGCACAGCAGTGCCTGAGCTGGCAGTAACCATGCTCGACGTTGGTTGGGGCGACTGCATCCTCATCGAAAGCCGGGACGACAGCGGCGATCGCCGCTTCGGCCTCATCGATTGCAACGACTTCGAGCGACAGCGCACGGCGCTCCCATTTGTCATGCGGTATTTCGAGCGGCTGGGGATCGACTGGAAAGCCCGGTCACACAACTTCGAGTGGGTGTTGCTCACCCACGGACACGCCGACCATGCCCGGGGCTTGAAGGAGATGATGAGCACCTTCGGAACCCGTCATTTCTGGTATCCCAAGTCGGTCGCTTCCACCACCTATGGTGTTCTGCTCGACTTCGCCAACCGATCGAGTCGGGTGTTGCACCATCAGGCAGTCGACGAGACCAAGATCCTCGATGCTCCCGAGGTGACCTTTCACGCGGACCTCCGCATCCTCTGGCCCAACTTCGACCAAGTCGACACCCAGAACGAGAACAACAATTCGGTCGTGCTGGCGGTCACGCTCGGTCAGTCGACCATTGTCCTCACCGGGGACGCCGAAGCCGAGAATTGGCCCGAGATCGTCCCGCGCCTCCCGGCCACCACTACCTATCTTCAGGTCCCCCATCACGGTGGTCGGAACGGGGTCTTCGATCCCGACGAATCCACACCCTGGCTCGACCGTCTCAATTACCGAAAGACACGGCTCGTGATGAGCAGCCACATCGTGCCCCATGGTCACCCTCATCCTGATGTCGTGAGTGTTATCTCTGCCCGGCGGTTCGTCAGTTACCGCACCGATCAGAACTACCACATCACCCTGAGCACCTCCGGCGATCGCGTCTCCGTCGGGTACAGCCACGTGAGTGGGCGTCTACCTCGCTGACCGCCACATAAGGTTGAGAGATGGGATTTCGTCTGGCACTTGTCCAGCCTGTCGCTCATCGTCCACCGGACGACGAGCGGAATGTGATGGACGCCCTGCGGCAGGTCTCCTACGCCGCATCACAGGGTGCCGAGGTCGTTGCGTTTCCTGAGACCTATCCGGGCCCGTGGCGCACGCCGATGACATTCGATCCCACCGAGGCGATGGCTGCCGGTGCGAAAGAGCACGGTGTCACGATCCAATTCGGAACGCTGGAAGCAATATCGGGTGAGCCCCAGGCGGCTTACAACGTCCTCAAGTTGGTCGGGCCCGACGGCAGGATCGGCGGTGTCTACCGTCGTACCCACCCACCCGGACCGTGGATATACGCCGGTGGGGTCTGGGATTTCGACTACCGGGTCGGCGACGAGTACCCGGTGTTCGAGAGCCGGCATGGGACCGTCGGGCTGGCGATGTGCAGCGAAGCGTTCATGCCTGAAGTGGCCCGTGCCCTGGCGCTCCGGGGGGCCGAGATCATCTTCATGCCTGCCGGGATCGACAAGAAGAAGCTGTGGGCCGCGTGGCGGAACCTGATCTGGGCGCGGGCCACAGAGAACCTCGCCGTGGTTATTACGACACAAAACCTCTTCGACGAGTCCGAACGGGGGTTGGCCATGGTGGCGCAACCCGAGGAGATCGTCTTCGAGGATGAAGGTCCGGGCACCTTCCTGATCGACGTAGATCTCAGCAGGATCCGCGAGATGCGTCAGCAGGAGGACGGTCCGAAGTCATCGGAGGAATACGGTGCCAAGCCTGGTGTGCTCACCCAATGGCAACGGCCCGAAATGCAGGACAAGGTGTATCCCTCGGTGACTCGTATCTAAGAGCCGGGACGCCGAAAGTCTCGCTACACGTCTCGCCGCGTCGAAAGTGCCTTCTCGGTCAAGGCGAACACCTTCACCGGTCGTTGGACCCCTTTCATTACCAGGTCCTCGACCGCGACTCCATCGACCCGGTCCTGGACTGCTGCCATGGTGCGCTCCGAGACCAGGATCTGGCCCGGCTCGGCAGCCGCGGCCAGCCTGGCGGCCACGTTCACGTGGTTGCCAACCACGGTGTAGTCGGTTCTCGTCGACGAGCCGATGTTGCCCACCGTTACATAGCCGGTGCTGATTCCAACTCCTACGGAAAGCTCCTCTTCGGAACGCATCCACGTCCCCCGAAGCTCGCCGACCTCGGCCAGCATCTCGAATGCAGTCGCCACTGCCCGTTCGGCATGGTCCTCGAATGGAATGGGGTCACCGAAGAAGGCGAGGACGCCGTCGCCGAGGTACTTGTCGAGCGTGCCGCCGTTAGAGAAAACGATGTCGGTCATGGCGCTGAAGTACTCGTTCAGGGCATCCACGAGCTCCTCGGGCTCCATCCGCTCTGCCATCTGGGTGAAACCCCGGATGTCGGAGTAGAGGATGGTCAGATTGCGCCGGACCGAGGCAAAGGCCAGGGGTTGCTCGCCGGCGAGAATCGCGTCGGCCACCTGGGGAGAGACGTATCGCCTCAGCTGATCGGTCCGCTGCAGCTGAGTGACCTGTTCTTCGATGGTCTTTTCCAGATTGGAATTGAGCTCACTCAATCCCTCGTACAAGGAGGACAGCTGCCTGCTTGTCCGGTTCAGATTGACCGTCAGCCTCCCGAACTCGTCACGGTTGGGAACCTCCACCTCCTGGCCGAAGTCGCCGTCGGCGATCCTGCCCAGCGCCAGATCGATCTTCTGCACCGGGCGCACCAGCGACCACGAGAGGATGGCCCCCATCGCCAGGGCGGTGAGCAGGCTGACGCCCGAGAACGCCGCCACGGTCACCGTGAGGAAGCTCCGGTTTCCCCGGAAATTCTCGAGTTCGGCCGCAGCGTCCTCCTTGAGCGACCCGATCACCAGATTGAGGTCATCCTCCAGCTCGTGTGAGATCTCATGCTCGGCCGAGATGTGGACGTCGGTGGCGCGGTCCATATCACCGGCCTCGTAGAGCGCCAACACCTCATCGCTCGCCGCGGCGTATCGGACGTCGGTGGCGATGATTCGATCGACGATGACCTGCAGGTCTTCGTCCGCCAGATCTCTGACGGCCTCCATGGCGCTTGCGAAGTTCTCTTTTGCCTGCACGATCTTGTCGTTCCAGGAGTCGACCTCGGTGATCAGGGCCATCGCCCGGTAATGGCTCTGGGCGGTCACCGCATATATGCCCTGCTGGGTGAGCTCCAGCTGTTCTTGGAGCTCGATCACCTGGTCCATCTGGCGGTTCATCCCGTTGATCACGACGATGCTCAAGACCCCCATCGCCAGTAGCAGCAGCGCGCTCAAGAGGAAGCCGGCGAGCAGCTTGGTGTGGATGGTCACCTGTGCTCTCGCCACCATGTCGATGAGCGGACGCGCCCAACGGATTGGCAGTGGATACGGGTTTGGTTCCGGCGCGCCCTGATTGACCGCGTCTGTCATGTGCCTCCCACCTGACCGATGCCCGGGCTATCGATAGATCAAGCCTATTCCCTCGAGCAGATCGGCGTAGGGGTGTTTATCCCCATGCCAGACGATGCGCGAGATCGGAGCTACTGGCCGTCGGCCAGTCGTTTCTCGTAGTGAATCAAGGTGATGTCGGGAGACACTGTCTCACCAACTCTCACAAATCCAAGCCTCTCGTAGAAATGTTGGTTGCGGGTCGCGAAGGTCGGTGTGTCCAGCGTCCAGACGGTCGCCGGGAACGTCCGCTCGATGAAACCCATCGCCAGCGTGCCAAAGCCTTGGTTGTGGTGAGCGGGATCGATGGCGAGGACGCCGAGATGGAAGTGCCCCGCACCTTGATCGATGACAGTCATCCCTCCGATGATCTCTCTATTCAACGAGACCTTGTAGCACTCCCCGCGGGCAATTGTCGCCAGAGTCTCCTCGACCGAGTCGTAGCCGGGAGGCCCGCCGATCTCGACCCCTGGATAGAGGCGAGCATCATCGTGAAAAGCCGCGATCTGCACCTTGACCAGGTCCTCGGCGTCGGCGGGAGTCGCCAGCTCGAAATCGATGATCATCTGCGGCAATGTAGATCTAGGTCGTTGGTGTATGTCGTTCCGCCCGAAGTATCGGCACAGGATCGGCGATGCCCTTCAGCTCGAATTCACCGATCTCGGTCAGTCGAAAACCGTTCCCCGATACGATCCGCGCCACCGGCTCTCCGACGTAGACCTCGGCCGGGCCCGCCTGGGAGGCGATTCGGGCCGCGAGGTTGACGGTCCGTCCGAAATAGTCGCCCTCGTCGTAGAGCATCGCGCCGGCATACACCCCGATATGGGCGTCTGGGAGACCGCGGGAGGGTGCGCTGTCGACCATCTCTAGTGAAGCCATCACCGCATCGTCGGGATCGCCGAACTGGAGGAACACCCCGTCGCCGAGCAACTTGATCACGTTGCCCCGATGCCGGATGGCCACCTCGCTCGCCAGCTGGGCAAAGTTCATGGCGACCTCGGCCGCCACGTCGTCGCCGGCTTCCTCGGTCAGCTCTGTGAAACCGGTGAGGTCTGCGAACACTGCGGTCTCCAGCTGGCGTGGGGGGCGTCGCCGCACACCAGCGTGCTCGAGGGCCGTCTCCACATGCCCGAACTGATGCTCGGTGGCAAATGTCTCCGAGTGACGGCGGAACAACCAGCTCAACAGATCTTCGCCCGAGCGCCCCACCCGGAGCCCTACCTCACGCAGGGCAGTTTCGTATGCGTCATTGTCGTTGAGACCTCTCTGCCGAAACTGTTCCTCGACCGTGTGGTGGAAGTAATGGGGCAGGTACTGGGCGACCCGCCGTGTGCTGTCCCCCCACACTCGCGCCATTCGGATGACGTCCCGATCATCCAGGCCCGCGGCGAAGAGGATCCGGACCTCTCGCAGAGCTTCGAGGTCCTCCTGGCGGACGAGCTCGTCCGCCTCGGGCCGTGGAAGGCCGAAGGCCATATAGATGCTGTCGAGGGTGGAAAACGGGATCCCGATCTCCTCGGCAACATCGGCGAAAGTGGACTCCGACCGCGGGAAAACCCGGCCAGCGCTCTCGAGGTAGCCGAGTGACAGTTCACCGGAGGCGAGCGCGGTGGCCACCGCCTCTTCTTCGATGCCCATCTCATCGAGCTGGCGGACCACCCGCACGTGCATGACGTCTCGACGCTCGAAGGTGCCGTCCTCGGATTGGAGGATGCCGAGGTCCAACAGTCTCCTGATGTGCGCAGGGCTGCTGCCGGACCGATTGGCGAGCTCGTCTGCGGAGAGGCGGTCGGTCATCCGACCAAACTTTCAGTCGGCGTAGGCGAGCGGATCGGTCATGAAGACGTCGTGACAGACCTGGGAGCAGAAATAGTAGGTCTTCCCCTCATATTCCGCCGTCGCCGCGGCGTCATCCGTGTCGATCTTCATCCCGCATACAGGGTCCGTCACCATCGTCATCGACAACCTCCTGAGGCCAATCCTTCGTCATACCCGAGCGCATGAACGCGGAAACCGCAACTCACGTGGGGCCTGGCCCCTGGATGGCCTCCGCGTTCACAATCCACTGCAGAACTGTCCGGTAGTCGGCGGTTGCCCCTTCGGCCAGCAATAGGTCGCGCTCCGGCGGGGGCAGGCCACGCTCGACTTCTCGACGGAATCGGGCCATCTCGTCCAAACTGACACCGACCCGGTTCCGCTCGACACTGCCGAGGAACCTGGCGCCTGCGGACAGGTCGCCGTCCGCCACAGCGAGACGGAGGGCCTGTGCGGGGATCCCGGCCTGGACCTCCCGATCGAAGAGGAGGAGACGGTGCGCTGTCGACGTGAGTTGGGCCCTAGCATCCTCGAGACGGCCTTCATGGATAAGGCTGCGGATCGAACGGGCGCCTGACCGGGCGGAGCAGGGGAGGTCGCCAACTTCGGCCAGGATCTCAGACGCCTCGGCCAGATCGTCGGTCAGGTCCTCCAATCCGAGATCTTGGGCTACCGCCCCGTGGTAGTAGAGGGCATGGCCCAACCCGTGACGGGATCCCAGATCACCCAGGATCTCGATGCTCCGGCGCAGGTTGGCCAGCACCCATTCGTCGTGGCCGGCTCCGATGTGGCCGGCCGAGGTCATCATCGCCGCCGCCGCCAGATATCCATCTCCTACCGCCAGCGCCTTCGAGATCGCTGCTTCGACTTGCTCCCGCCGCAGCTCCGGGGGGCCGGCCTGCCCGAAGGCGAGCATGAACTCGATGAGGGCCGGATCCCATTCCGGGTCCCACATCGCCGGGTCCCGGTTCTCCGCCAGCATCTGGCGACCCTCCTCCATCCACCCGCCCGCATCCTGATGACCTACGAGATTGGAATAGGTCATCCCTCGGGCCAGCGTGAGCCATCCGACGAGCGAGTCGACTCCCCCCTTCCGGGCACTCTCGAGACCCAGGTCGGCGTAGCCCACCGCGGCCGGGTCGGTGAGGAAGGTCGCCAGCAGGGAAGCGGCGAACCATGCCCGGGCGGCCATTGCAGGCGAGGCCTCATCGCCATGTGATCGAAGCGCTGCCACCAACAGATCCCGGCCCTCGACTTGGAGGCTCGACTGGGCCCAGAACCAGGTCAGATCGAATCCGATGTCGAAGAATCGGTCGACCTCACCATGATCGAGCAACGTGGACATGGCCACGCGGATGTTGTCGTTCTCAGTCCAGGAGGTCGTGGTTGGCCTGACGCTGGTCGGGTCCGCGCAGGCCAGGCGCGATCTTCGCCACGGTGAAGGCGTAGTGGCCGGCGTGGAGGAGCCTTACCTCGTCCTCCTCTCCTTCCTCTGCGAGACGCGCCTGTCCGTACTGGCGTATTGGTTCGAGAAGTCGGAAGCGGGACGCCGCCCGAGCATGCTGGACGGGCACAACCAGGGACTTGTCCACCAGCTGGTCGAGCAGTGCAAATACATCGGGACCGTCCCCGACGGTCTCGGCAGCAGGGAGGTCGAACCCGCCGGCGAAAACCGAAAGGCGTCGGAACAGTGCCGCCTCCTCCTCGCTGAGCAGGTCATACGACCAGCCGATCGCGTTCTCGAGAGTCCGCTGCCGGCGCACTGTCGTCTTGGAGGCTGCAGTGAGGACCCGGAACGACACGTCTAGCTGGTCGGCGAGGTCGGGGAGGGTGAGAGTGCGGACCCGGGCTGCCGCCAGCTCGATGCCGAGAGGGATCCCGTCGAGACGGCGACAGATCCTGGCGATGGCCTCCAGCTCGGCAGGGGAGGGGGCGAGATCCGGCTTCATCCTGGCGGCCCGGTCGAGGAAGAGACGCACCGACTCCGATCGGGCCAGGTCCGAGCCCTCCCTGGGCAGACCAAGCGACGAGACCCGATACACGACTTCGCCGGCGGTCCCGAGGGTCTCCCTCGATGTGGCCAGGATCGACAGACCTTGGCTGGACCCGAGCATCTCGCCGGCGATGGCCGCAGCTGCTTCGAGAACATGCTCACAATTGTCCAGCAGCAACAGGAGCTTCCTTCGGGTGAGATGAGCCTTGATCACCTGGATCAGACCCATCCCGTCGCCGGGCCGCAGGCCCCAAACGTCGGCAACCTCGTTGACGACCAGGGTCGGATCTGCGATGTCAGCCAGCCCGGCCATCCACACCCCGTCGGTGAATTCGTCCCCTAGAGCTTCGGCCACTTCCAAAGCAAGACGGGTCTTGCCGGTCCCACCCACCCCGGTCAGGGTGACCAGCCGGTTCGACTCGAGCAGCGCGTTCACTTCCTCCAGATCGCCACTCCTCCCTACGAACGAGGTGAGTTGCGCCGGGAGGTGAACCCGCTCGATCGGCTCGGTGCGCAGCGGCTCGGTTGTCTGGGGCAGACCGGGATGGACCAGCTCGAATAGACGCTCGGGGCGCTCCAGGTCCCTGAGGGGATGGACCCCCCGATCCACCAGCTCCATAGGGGGGTCGACTGATCCTGCCGCCAGTTCAGCGGTGGCTCCCGACACCAGAATCTGACCGCCATTCGCCGCGGCCATCACCCGAGCCGCCCGGTTCACATCGGGCCCGAAGTAATCGCCGGCCCGTTCGTAGGACGTGCCGGTATGGACCCCAATCCTGACGCGGATCGGCGGCCCGTCCCATGCTTCTGCGAAAAGGGTGAGCTGTGCCCGCATTGCCGCACTGAGCGCGGCTGACGGCGTGGTGAAGGCAGCGGCGAATGAGTCCCCGGCACTGGAGAAGACGTATCCACCGAGGTCGGCGATGGCGGATTCGAGGATGCGGTCGTGGGCGATGAGGCTTGCCGCCATACCGTCACGGTCCGCTTCCCAAAGACGGGTCGAACCGGCCACGTCGCTGAACAGGAACGAGACCGTGCCTGTGGGCCTGGAATCCACCGCGGGAGGGTATCGGTGTCCCAGGCCGGCCGCTAAGGCGTTGGGCTCTATCGTGTCGGCAAGAACCAGTGGACGTAGCCGCACTGGGCACAAACGACGCAGGTGGCACTTTGATTGAGCCAATCCAGATCCAGGAATGTCATTCCCGTGGTCTGGATCTTCCCTTCCCGTTGGTAGAACTGATCGTGATGGCAGATCTCACACCGCATTGGGTTCCCCAAGATTGCGAGCGGCCCGGCCTCGTCTTTGGAAGCTCCCATGTCTGCTCCGCCTCAGCCCCCGGTCGTCAGCCAGCCCGGCTCGGGATCGCCGAACATCTCGAGCAGGTAGTCACGCGATGCCTCGACTGCCCGGCGCGGGGCATCGAGCGAGGCCTTGAGCTTGAAGTCCTCCTTGAGCACTTCGCCGTCGACGAGGACGGTCTTCACGTTGGAGATGTCGGCCGCGCACACGACCGCTCCCACCGGGTCGATGATCGGGGCGATGTTCACGGCCGACCCGTCGATGATCACAACGTCGGCCTTCTTCCCGGGGGTGAGCGACCCGGTGCGGTCGGCGATCCCGGCCACCTCAGCTCCGCCGATGGTGGCCCAGGCGAGCGCATCACGGGCGGTGATGAGACCCGGCGACGCCTCCAGGCCATCGAGGTCGTCGTCCCAGGCGTCTTGGTGCTTACGCCCGCGCTCTGACCCGAAAACAGCGTGCATCTGGGTGAACTGGTCGGCGGATGCGGTCGTCGCCACGTCCGACGACAGGCCAATCGGGACGTTGTATTCGATCGCCGTGACCGCCGGCGCCCACCCGTGTCCCATCTGGATCTCGATCTGCGGGGCGAAGCTGACGTTCCCGCCGGAATCGCTGACGAGTTGCCACTCCTCGTCCGTGAAATGTGAGGCATGGACATAGGTCGTGCCCGGATAGAGGAGGTCCATGTCGCGAAGTGCCGTGATCTGGCCTTTGGTGTATCCGAATCGGTCCATGGCGACATGCACCGTGATGTTGATCCCGAGCTCCTTGGCCAGCTCCCAGTCGTGACGCACCACATCGGGTTTGCAGAAACCAGGCCCTCGGGTGGCCAGGCCCATGGTGACCCGGCCTTCATCCGAGCTGAAGTACTGGGACCGGAGGCGGCGTGCCTCGTCACCATCCGACGTCAGGACGCTGCCGGTGTAGTCGGGGCCGAACCACCAGTCCACGAGCGACGTGTTCGGGAAGCCGAAGGCGAACACCGACCTGATGCCCGTCTCCTGGAGCGCCGCCACCGAGGCGTCGGCATGCTCGGGCGTATTCATGATGTGGGCCCAGTCGACGAGCGTCGTGATTCCGGCGTTGATGCACTCGAGCGCTCCCCACTGTGTCGCCGATTGGACATCATCAGGTCGGTAGTGCGGGGCGAACTTGTCGAGGATCGCGTTGAAGTATGTGATCAGTGCGAAGTCGGGGGCACAGGTCCGGATGCATGTCTCCCACGTGTGCCGATGGGTGTCGATGAATCCGGGGATGACTATGTCGCCGGTCGCATCGATGACTCGAGCACCGTTGGCCGGCAAGTCGTTTCCGATCGCAGCGATCTTGTCGTCCTCGATCAGCACGTCCGCTTTCGGCAGCTCACCGAGCTCAGGGTCCTGAGTCAGCACGATCCCGCCGCTCAGGAGGATTCGATCAGTCACAGCTTCTGACTTTCTCCCTGCAGATGGGCCCCGCCTGCGCGAAGCCGTGTCGATGACTCTACGAATTCAGTTGGTCGTACGCTTCGTGCGTGATGGATCACGCAGCCACATTGGGTCGCAGCGGCCTGCAGGTTCCGCGGCTTGGGGTCGGGGCCATGACCTGGGGCGACCCAAGGGGCCTCGCACGGTTCCACCCGGCCAAGCTGGCCTACGGGGGCGCCCACGGGTACGAGGAGGAGAAGCGAGCCCTCGATGCGAGTCTGGAGGCGGGCATCGACTTGCTCGATACCGCTGCCTTCTACAGCGGGGGAGCCTCGGAACAGCGGGTGGGCGAATTGGCGCAGGGCAAAGACGTCCTGATAGCCAGCAAATTTCCATCGGGGCTCCGGTTTCAGGCCGACGACTTTCCGGACCAGTTGGCGGCGAGCCTGAACCGGCTGGGTCGTTCCAGTATCGACCTCTACCAGCATCATTTCCCGGCACGAGTGTCGATACCGGATTTGATGAACCACATGGCGGACGCCGTTGTAGCAGGAAAGGTGACAGCGGTAGGAGTCAGCAACTACTCGGCGTCACAGATGCGCCAGGCCTACTCCGCCCTCGCCGCGCGCGGCATCCCCCTTGCATCCAATCAGGTCGAGTACTCGCTTTTGCACCGACAACCCGAGACCAATGGCGTTCTCGATGCCTGCCGTGAGCTCGGGGTCACTCTCATCGCCTACACCCCACTCGCCGGGGGAATGCTGACCGGGAAGTACTCAGCCGAGAATCGCCCTAGCGGGTTCTACCGACGTGTCCTGCCCCGGTATCGCCGCAAAGCTTTGGACGCCATACAACCCGTGGTGTCGGTCCTCCGCGAGATCGGTGATCGATACTCGAAGTCTCCGAGTCAGGTGGCCATTCGCTGGCTGATCGAGAATCCGATCGTGCTGCCTATCCCTGGCGCCAAGAACGGCAAACAGGCCGCAAATAACGCAGCCGCCCTCGGCTTCTCGCTGGCAGCGGAGGAAGTTGCTGCGTTGAGCGATGCAACTCGCGCCTGGAGGTCCTGAGCCGGGGGAGTCGACCGGGCGGAATGACCTGGGAATTCGCCACGCCCTTGAGCATGCCGGCCTACCCCTGGTTATGGTCGCAGCACCACAACCAAGGGGAGAGGAACAAGTGCGCACATTCATGGACGTCCACAGCATGGACGGGGGAGTATCGGCGACGGATGTCGCCGGGGCTCACCAGAAGGATCTGGCAACCCAGGACCAGTACGGCGTCAATTACAAGAGTTACTGGGTCGACGAGTCGAACGGCAAGATCTTCTGCCTCGTCGACGCCCCGGACGCCGAAACTGCGGCAAAGGTGCACCGGGAGGCGCACGGTTTGGTCGCCGACGAGATCTACGAGGTCATCGAGGGCTCCTACGATGGGCCTGTCGGTGCGCAGGCCCTTCTGATTCCAGTTTCCACGTAGGGTCTTGGGATGGCGGATACCGCCATCCCGGGCTCTAGTGAGGTTCGCACCGCAGAGATCATCGCTGCGATCTCGATGGCTACAGATCTGGCCATGGGGTTTCCCCTCGAGCAGGGTCTACGAAGCTGTGTCATCGCCGCCCGTCTGTGCGATCGTCTCGCCGTCGACCGGGAGATTGCTTCGCAGGCGTATTTCCTCAGCCTTCTCTTCTACGTTGGCTGCAATGCCCCCGCCGAGGTGGGCTGGGACGTGTTTGGCGACGACGACTCGCTCAGGACCTATGCCACGCCGTTCCGGTTTGGCACGCGCTCCGAGATGGCCAGGGGAATGATGAGGGCGGTGGCGCCGCCGACCTCGCCACCACATCTTCGTGCCTGGCGTCTCGCTCGCCACCTCCCGGAGCTGGCGATCGGGTTTGCGAGTGTGGTCGATGCCACGTGCGAGGTTGCCCGGATGCTGACCGACGAGCTGGGTCTGGGCCCTTCTGTGTCCAACCTCGTGGCTTTCGAGTCGGCACGCTGGGATGGCAAGGGGTTTCCGGGCGGAGTCGCCGGAGAAGAGATCCCCTATGCGGTGCGGATAGCCCATGTCGCCCAGGACGCCGCATTTCAGCTCACGCTGGGTGAATCGAAGTTCGTTGCGGACGTGATTGGGCCGCGAGCAGCTGGGGCTTTCGACCCGAGCGTCGTCGGCGCTCTCACCCAGGACGCGGCGGAGATCCTCGATTTCGAATCGGGACTCCCGCTCTGGGACCTGGCGATCGCCTGCGAACCCAAACCCCAGTTGATGCTCGATGGTGAGGCGATCGACCGGGCGCTGGCCGCGATGGGCCACTTCACCGACATGGCCATTCCCGAGTTCGTGGGGCACTCCTCGGGGGTGGCGGCGACCAGTGTGGCCGCGGCCCAGGTGCTCTCGTTCTCCCCGGCGGACACCTCCACCGTTTATCGGGCGGCGTTGGTGCACGACCTGGGAAGGGCCGCGGTTTCGGTCCGCATCTGGGGCAAGAAGAGGCGGCTGACGCTGGACGACTGGGAGCGAATCAGGTTGCACGCCTACCACACCGAGCGGATCCTGGCCCAGTCCCCGTTCCTTTCCGCATTGGTCCCCGCTGCCGGTTTTCATCACGAGCGGGGCGACGGCACGGGTTATCACCGGGGTGTCGGGGCGTCCTCACTGCAGCCGGCCGCCCGTCTCCTGGCCGCTGCCGACGCCTATCACGCCATGACCGAGCCACGACCCCACCGCTCCGCCCTCTCCCGGGAAACGGCCGCCGATGCGCTCGCCGAGGAGGCTCGCGCGGGACGCCTCGATCCGGAAGGGGTCGCTGCGGTGCTGGAGGGCGGCGGGCATCGCCCTCCTTCAGTGCCCTGGCCTGCAGGCTTGACCGAGCGCGAGATCCAGGTGGTGAGGCACCTCGCACGTGGTCTGCAGACCAAGCAGATCGCCTGGGCCCTGGAGATCTCGCCCAAGACCGTCGACTTTCACATCCAAAGCGCCTATCGCAAGATGGGCGTGTCGACCCGGGCCGGCGCCACCTTGTTCGCCATGCAGCACGGTCTCATCACCTGGGAGAATTCCCGGTAGGCGACGATCGCCGGTTCTCATACCTTGGTCTCGAGGTCGTCATGAGCGAACACATCGAGACTGTCGTCATCGGTGGTGGGCAGGCGGGTCTGGCCGTCGGCTATCACCTTCAGCGCAAAGACCTGCCGTTTGTGATCCTGGACGAGAATCCCCAGGTAGGAGACGTCTGGCGGAACAGATGGGATTCCCTCCGCCTATTCACCCCCGCGTCCTATAGCGGGCTGCCCGGCCTGCCCTTTCCCGGTCGTGGATCTGCCTACCCGACCAAGGATGAGACCGCGCAGTATTTCGAGGCTTACGTCGAGCGGTTCGGGCTCCCGGTGAGAACCGGCATCCAGGTCGACCGGTTGTCTGACACCGGGGATGGCTTTGTCGTGGCGGCGGGCGATGGCCAGCTGTTCGCAGACAACGTCGTGGTGGCCACTGGCGCCTATCAGCACCAGCTCATCCCGGGCTTCGCAACCCAGCTCGACAGCCAAATCCTCCAGCTTCGCACCGACGAGTACCGCAATCCCGGCCAGCTTCGTGAAGGTGGAGTCCTTGTCGTCGGCGCCGGCAACTCGGGATCTGAGATCGCCCTCGACATCGTCGGTGACCATCGGGTTTGGCTCTCCGGCCCGGACACCGGACAGGAGCCCACCCGCGCCGGGAGCATCCCCGATCGGCTGTTGACACCGCTCCTGTGGTTGGCCGCCACGCGGCTGACAGTGAGGACCGCGCCCGGACGCAAGCTCCGTGACGCGTTCATAGATCCTCCCCGAGGGATCCCCCTCGGACGGGTGCGTCGTAAGGAGATCGTTGCTGCCGGGATCGAACGGGTGCCACGGACTACTGGAGTGAGCAATGGGCAGCCGACGCTCGAGGACGGGAGGGTGCTCGACGTGTCCAACGTCATCTGGTGCACTGGATTCACCCACGACTACAACTGGATCGAGCCCCCGATCGCGACTCGACAAGGGGCTCCCGGTCCACGATCGCGGAATCGTCGAGTCCCGTCCTGGTCTCTACTTCATCGGGCTTCGCTTCCTCTACTCGTTGAGCTCTGCGCTCGTGGGTGGTGTGGGCCGGGACGCCGAATACATCGTCGATCACATCCTTTCCATACGGCACGTGAGGAGGGAGATGATGAATGACAACCGTGCTCAGAGCTGAAGGCCTACGCGACCCTTGCGCGCGGATAGCCTGCACCCGTGGCTCTCCCTCTTCCCAATTGGATACGCGAGTACGAGCGGCCTTGGCTCAGATATGACCTGATCGCCGGGACAACGGTGGCTGCGCTCGTCGTCCCCAAGGCGCTGGGGTACGCCGGGATCGTCGGGGTGCCTATCGAGTACGGGCTTTACGCCGCAGCCGCAGGTGCCCTCATCTATGCGGTGTTCGGTTCTTCCCGGCAGATCTCGACCGGGCCCAGCTCTGCACTGGCTGCCGTGGCCGGCGGGGCCGTCGTGCTCCTTGGTGTTACCGGCGGCGAGGCTCTGCCCCTGGTGAGCTGGGTGACCTTGCTCGCCGGGCTGCTCTTCGTCCTGCTGGCGATGCTGAGGATGGGATGGATGTCCCAGTTCCTCTCCAAGGCGGTGGTCAAGGGCTTCTTGTTCGGGGCAGCTCTGGAAGTAGTTGTGGGAGAACTTCCCAAACTGACCGGGACTTCGGCCGAGGGCGCCAACACCTGGCGCGAGTTCGGCAGCTGGATCAGATCCCTGGGCGCAACCGACCTGACGACCCTCCTCGTGGGCCTCGCCTCGCTCGGCGTGATCCTGGGTCTCCGTTTCTGGGCGCGCCGGGCGCCGGGAGCCTTGGTGCTCGTCGTCCTGGGGATTCTGGCGACACGTCTGCTCGACCTCGACATCGCCCTGGTCGGCGAGGTGCCGAGTGGCCTGCCCTCGGTGGTCGTGCCCGACCTCGCCTATCTCACCGCAAATCTCTCGATCATCGGCCCGGCAGCAATCGGAGTACTGCTCATCGGATTCTCCCAGTCGGCGGGCGACGCCCGTGAGTTCGCCTCGAAACACGGCTATCGGATCAATATCAATCAGGAGTCCGTCGCCCAAGGTCTGGCCAATGTCGGATCCAGCCTGGTCCAAGGAATACCGGTCTCGACCAGCCTCTCGGCCAGCTCCCTGAACGAGCAGTCCGGCGCTAGGACTCAGATGTCCTCGTTGGTCACGGGGCTCCTCGTCGTGGTGACGATGCTGTTCCTCGCTCCGCTCTTCTCCGACCTGCCCAAGGCGGTGTTGGCCGCGGTGATCATCGACGCCGTTGTGTTCGGGATGATGGATGTGCCGGCGCTGCGTCGTCTGTTTCGGGTGCAGCGATTCGACTTCTGGATCGCGGTGGCCGCCATCGCCGGTGTGCTGACCTTCGGAGTGCTGGCGGGAGTCATCATCGGAATCGTGCTCTCGCTTGTCTGGCTGGTCTACGTCTCCACCCGACCCAACATCGTCGAACTGGGGAATCAGCCCGGCACCCAGGTATTCGGAGATCTCGCCAGCTATCCGGAGGGCGTCACGTTCCCTGGACTGCTGGTTGTCCGCTTCGACGGCGGTCTCTTCTTCGCCAGTGCGGACGCTCTGCAAGATCAGCTGCGCGAGATCTTGCTCGATCGGGAACACTCCGATCCGCACCGTCGTCATCGATTGCGGCAGTGTGAACTTCATCGACTCACAAGGCGCGGAGAAACTTCGGGAGCTCCATGAGATCGCCGCCGACCTGGGTCTGGCCCTGCACCTTTCCAATCTGAAGGCCGAGGTGAGAGAGGTCCTGGCTGCCGATGGCCTGTTGGAGCTCTATGGACCTGAGCGGATACACGCCAAGACCTATCTGGCGGTGCGAGCCCACCAGGAGGACGCGGCTCCGAGCGACTAGTTGCCGAACCGCTCCCGAATCAGACCGTGACGTAGCCCTCGATCGCTCACCGTGAGAATCTCTTGACCCAGCTTTTCCATCACGGTGCGGACGACACAGGCTCCGGCCAGGATCACGTCGGCGCGTTTGGGTTGGAGCCCGACGATCGAACGGCGGGCCTCGGTGTCCTGAGTCCGGTACATCTCGATCTGTCGATTGATCTCAGCACGATCCAGGACCGTTCCCTGGACCACGTCGGGGTCGTAGGTCGCTAGCTCGTGATATACCGCAGTGATGTTGGTGACCGCTCCTCCCATGCCCACCAGTGCATCGGGTGGGGTGCGATCGTCGAGAGATGACAGGTCACTGGCGATCGCGTCGAGCGCCGAGTCGAGAACATCCACCTCTACCGCATCGTCGAGCCCAAAGGCCTCCGTATAACGCACCGCGCCCACCGGGACACTGAAGCGCTCGACCACCTCGTCACCCTCGCCAAAGGTGAACTGGGAGCTTCCCCCTCCGGTGTCGAACACGACCAACGAGCCTTGATTCAGGCTGAGCTCGGCTTTGACCGCCAGATAGGCGAGGCGAGCTTCCTCCTCACCGGTGATGGCCTCAACGGTGAACCCGGT
Source organism: uncultured Acidobacteriota bacterium (assembly GCA_963734115.1). GTDB lineage: Bacteria > Actinomycetota > Acidimicrobiia > Spongiisociales > ZC4RG35 > JARDZU01. Next base: position 372,322 of record CAVTFV010000006.1, on the reverse strand, counting down.
TCCTTTCCGAATGTGCTCGATCACCTCGTCACGATTTGAGGCCGTGCGCAGCGCCGCAGTGCCCACCAGGACGATGGCCCGGGCCCGGTGCTCTCTGGCCTCGCGCACCATCGCTGCGATCGCCGTCCCGGTGCGCGTCATGGCCTCGTCGGATATCGCGCCATTGGGTTCCTGGCCCTCCCCGAGACGTGTCAGCTCGGCCCGGTCGGCGACGGCCTTCCACTTCCCATCAGGAGTCTGCTCGGCCACGTGGAACTTGACCGAGTTGGTGCCGACGTCGACGACGGCATACCGCTCGCCCCGATCGCCGAGAATGGTTGTCATGGCACGGACGAAGTTGTGATTCAGCAGCGTCTCCAGGCCATGGGCATTGACAGCAGCGATGACTTTGTCCGGATCCTCTGACTCGATGGCGATCGTCCTCATCGGGACGCCGTCGACTATCAAATCGGTCAGCTCGGCCATGCAGCCGTCCAACGAGTAGCGCATCCGTTTCTTGTGGATTGGCACCGCGCTCACCTCAGGATGGGGCGCGATGACCTCGGACAGGAGCTGGTCGAGGGTGTATGAGTCGCGCTCCAGCGTTGGCGAAGCGATCGTCCAGCATCTCGAAGACCTTGGTCACGTCTGTCGCCGCCAGAGGGAAGCCCTCCTTCATCACCGGGACCCATTGCTCGAGACCTTCGGGACTCACCGCCTGAAGCACCTTCACGTCCATGAGCTCGTCACGGATCTTGACGATGGGGCCGGATCCGGTGCGCAGATACACCTCGTTGGACTCCTGGATCGCCGTTGGCTCGAGAGCGGCGAACAAGTCTTCGGCAACCCCGAAGTCGGTGCCGAAGGTGCGCCACTCCCAGCGGGGGACAATCGTGGTCATACTGAGGTCGATCCGATCTGGTTGGATGCGAGTGCAGCCGACCCTAACGACGCCGAGGGAGACGATGACCGGACAAGTGACCGAGCGCGCCGATTGGTACGCCATGGAGGCGACCGAGGCGGCTCTCACCCTCGCGGTGGACCCACAACGCGGCCTCGACGCCCCCGAGGTCGAACAACGCGTGGCCAAGTATGGGAAGAACCGGCTGGCCGAGGGGGAGAAGGAGTCGGGGCTCCGGGCCTTTCTCCGCCAGTACGAGGACTTCATGCAGATCGTGCTGCTGGCGGCGGCAGTGGTCAACCAGTTGGTGACCGGCGACACCCCGACGACGGTGCTGCTCGCCGGCCTCACCGTCTTCAACGCGGTGATCGGACTCCGCCAGGAGGCAAAGGCGGAGGAGAGCGTCGCCGCCCTGGCCTCGATGATGAAGACCATCGCCCGGGTTCGTCGCGACGGCCAGGTCCTAGAGATCGACGCATCTGAATTGGTGCCAGGCGATGTGGTGCTGGTCGAGGCGGGGAATCTGGTGCCCGCCGATGGTCGGATCACCGTTGCCGCGACGTTGGAGATCGAGGAAGCGGCCCTGACCGGGGAGAGCCTCCCGGTCAGCAAGGACATCGCGCCGGTGACGGGAGATGACGTGCCTCTCGGCGATCGCACCTGCATGGTCTACATGAACACCTCGGTGACCCGAGGGCGCGGCGAGTTCGTCATCACCGCCACCGGGATGGAGACCGAGATCGGCCACATCGCCGGGATGCTGGCCGCCACCGAGACAGACAAGACCCCGCTTCAAAAGCAACTGGACGCCCTGTCCAAGATCATCGCCTCTATCGCCGCGGTGGCCCTGGTCATCGTGGTGTTGCTGGGGCTGGCCCAGGGCGAGACCTTCGACACCCTGTTCATCACCGGAGTTGCGCTGGCGGTTGCGGCCATCCCCACCGGGCTCCCCGCCGTGGTGACTGCGCTTTTGTCGATCGGCACCCGGGAGATCGCCCGGCGCCACGCCATTGTGAAACGTCTCCCGGCCGTCGAGACCCTGGGCTCGACTTCGGCAATCTGCTCCGACAAGACCGGGACCCTGACCCTGAACAAGATGACCGCCCGGGAGATGGTGATCCCCGGCCAGAACGTGTTTCAGGTCTCCGGAGAGGGCTACTCGACGATTGGTGAGATCAAGCACGTGGGCGGGGCCGATATCGATCTCGACCACTGTCTGCTGCCGATGATCCTGTGCGCCGACGCGGTCCTCGACGGGGAGAGCCTCATCGGCGACCCCACCGAAGGCGCCCTGATCGTGCTCGGGGCCAAAGGCGGGTTGGACATCGAGCGCACCCGATCGACTTACCCCAGGGTGGCCGAGGTCCCATTCGACTCGGACTACAAGTTCATGGCCACCTTCCACGAGATGAAGGGCCGTGACGGCGCTCCGGTCATCCGTTGCTATGTGAAGGGCGCACCCGACGTGCTCATCGCCCGAGGTGGCTCCTATCTCGGCCCCGACGGGGGGAAGGTCCCCGTCACCGACCTGAACAAGGACCTCGCCATCGAGGCCAATGACCGGATGGCGGCATCGGGAGAGCGTGTGATGGTTGTCGCCGAGCGGGACTTCGATCCGGATTCCTTCGATCCGAACGGGAACCTGATCGATCTCGTCCAGGACCTGACCCTGCTCGCGATGATCGGGATCGTCGATCCGCCCCGGGCCGAGGCCAAGGCTGCGATCGCCAAGTGCCACGACGCCGGGATCCGGGTGCGGATGATCACCGGCGACCATGCCACCACCGCCGCTGCCATCGCCGGGGAGCTCGGCATCGAAGGCAGGGCGATCACCGGCGCCCAGTTCTCGGCGATGAGCGACGAACAGCTGATCGAACAGCTTCCGGAGATCGGGGTCATCGCCCGGGTCGCCCCCGAAGACAAGGTGCGGCTGGTCCGGATGCTGCAGCAGTCCCAGAACGTGGTTGCGATGACCGGAGACGGAGTCAACGACGCCCCGGCGCTGAAGGCGGCCGACATCGGCGTGGCGATGGGGATCACCGGCACCGAGGTCTCCAAGGAGGCGGCGGTGATGATCCTCACCGACGACAACTTCGCCACCATCGTCGGCGCGGTCGAGTACGGACGTGCCCTCTACGACAACCTCCTCAAGTACCTGCGCTTCCAGATGTCGACCCTGGTCGCCTATATCGCCGTGTTCATCGGTGCCGGCATCTTCGCCATCGCCGGGGGCATCCCGCTCAACCCGCTCCAGATCCTGTGGCTAAACATGGTGATCGACATCCCCCTCGCCATCGCCCTCGGCTTCGACGAGCCCACCCCCGGGCTGATGCAGCGGGCGCCGAGACCGGTGGGCGCCCCGGTCCTCTCCGCCAGGGATTGGGTCCGGCTTTGTGTGCAGGGCTTTGTCATGACCGTCGGCACCCTCGCCGTCTACCTGCTGGCCGAGCCGGAATACGGGGCCGCGGTCGCCTCCACGATGTTGTTGACCACGCTGTCGCTGTTCCACCTGGTCGCCGGTTACATGGCACGGGATCAGGAAAACACCATCTTCGACCGGGCCGCGCTGCCCGGCCCAACCCAGCTGCGACGTTACGGGTTCGCCCTGCTGGCCATCATCCTGGTGACCATGCTCGGGTTCCTCCAGCGCATCTTCTCCACGGTCGAGCTTGGCTTCAACCAGTGGGCGATCTGTGTCGGGATCGCCTTGAGCCTGCTCGTGGTCGAAGAGTTGATCAAGCTGTTCCTGCGTCGAGGGGCGTCTGCGCCGGAGGCGGCCGTGGCGGTCTGAACGTTGGTCGCGGCGGGATGACGGGACTTTCGAAGGCGGGGGCATAGCCTGGCGAGATGGCGGTCGACCGAAGTCGCAAGGCGAGGAGCGCTCGCAAACGCAAGCGTCGAATGGGCCGAGTCGAACACGACCTCAGCGAAGAGCAGTGGACGATGCTCAAGACGGCCTGGGGCGGATGCGCATACTGCGGCGTCGTCGACAAGCCATTGCAGAAGGATTGTGTGTTGGCGATCTCCAGGGGCGGGCGCTACACGCTCGACAACATCGCTCCGGCCTGCGGCTCCTGCAATGCCAGCAAAGGCAACTATGAGGTAACTGGCTGGCTGCGACGCAAACGCATGGACGAGGGAGCCTTCTTGTTGCGGCATCTCGAGATCAACGCCGAGCTGGCACTGCGGTTTCCTGACGTAATGCCTGCCGAACTCGATCCCCACCAATCGACCAACTCCTGACCGAGAGGTAGGTTCCCGAGGTGTCGAGGGTTCGTCTGTGGGAGCGTCTCAGTGGTGTCGGCGTCGAGATGGCTTCCTCCGCCCGTCTCCTCGTCGAGGCGCTTCGTGTCCGGGATTTGAGGCGGGTGCTGGGTGCATATCTCGCTTTCAACGTGGCCGAGATGGCGAACTTCATCGCCATCCTCATCTATGCCTATGAGGTAGGTGGGTCCCCGGCCCTGGGTCTCGTCGCCTTTCTCACGCTCGCCCCCGCCGCAGTGTTCGCCCCGGTGGGCGCCACGCTCGGCGACCGCTTTCGCCGCGAGGTCATGCTCACCGTGGCCTACGCGTTGTTTGCAGCTACGTCGGCAGCGGTAGCGATTGCGCTGTACGTCGAATGGCCGGTCGGCGTTATCTACTTCCTCGCCGCGGTCAACGCCACGGTCCTGACCCTGGTCCGACCATTACACGAGTCCCTCCTCCCCGCACTGGCACGCAGCACGGAGCAGCTCGCGGCGGGCTATGTGGCCGGCGGGAGCATCGAGAACCTGGGATGGATCGTCGGGCCGCTCCTGGCCGGTCTCACCGCTGCTGCCTGGGGGACCAGCGCCGTGTTCGTCATCACCACGGTCCTTCTTCTGAACGGCACGATCCTGGTCTGGGGAGTGAAGACCACTACGGCCGCAGAACCAGGCACGGGCCAAAACGCAGTTCAGATGACACTGGAGGGATTCGGCGCATTTCGCGAGTCCCGTCCCAAGAGTCATCCTTCTCCTGCTCAACAGCGTCGTCTTCCTCGCCGGTGTGGTCGAAGTCGCCATCATTGTTCTTGCATTCGAGGTGTTCGGTTCAGAAGACACCGGGGTCGCATGGCTCAACACCTTTATTGGGGTTGGTGCGGCGGCGGGCTCGGTCTTGGCCGTCGTGCTCATCGGCCGTAGACACCTCGCTCCATCGATGTGGCGTGGGCTCGTGCTCATCGCCGTGTCTGTGTCTTTGATCCCCGTTTTTCGGTCTCAGGCGGCCGCGCTCGTCGCCCTGGCCATCATGGGTGCCGGGTGGACTTTTGTCGATGTGTCGGGTCGGATCATGCTGCAACGTGTCATCCCTCTCGGCGGTCTCTCCCGGGCGTTTGGAGTCTTGGAAGGAAGCTCCATGGCCGCCGAAGCACTCGGCTCCGCAGCAGGGGCGATCCTGATCGGTTGGTTGGGCGTCGGCTGGGTGCTGGTTGGTGGCAGCCTGCTCCTCATCATCGTGCTCGTGGTCAACCGCCACGCTCTCCAAGATGCCGACGTTGGGGTTTTGGTCCCGATCGAGCACCTCCACCTCTTGAGATCGATACCCATGTTCGCCGCCCTCGGACCGGCCGAATTGGAGCGCCTGGCGACGTCCGTCGACGAAGAGTCGGTCGGCCCGGGCACTGCCGTATGCGTGCAGGGAGAAACCGGAGAACGCTTCTATCTCGTCGAGCGGGGGACGGCCCGGGTGGTGCGTGACGGTGTGGATGTCGCCTCACTGGGGACCGGAGATTTCTTTGGTGAGATCGCCTTGTTGCGAGACATCCCCCGGACCGCCACCGTGAAGGCAGTGAGCGATCTGGATCTGCTGGTCCTCCAAAGGGGACCGTTCCTCGACGCCATCAAGTCATCGGCGTGCCAGATCGAGGCCGCTCGAGCTGTGTCCCAGACCCGCATGGACGAACTCGGGATGTGAGGCGAGAAGGAAGTCGCCCCGCTCGATGGAGCGGGGCGACTGTTGGGGCCGGGGGGCCGGTTCTAGCGGTCGGTGCTGAAGGCGTAGATAGTGGTGGTCTCGTACACCTCGCCGGGGGAGAGCACCGTCGACGGGAAGTTGTCGTGGTTCGGTGAGTCCGGGAAGTGCTGGGTCTCCAGTGCGAAGCCATAGCTCTGTCGGTACATCTTCCCGCTGGTCCCGATCAGGGTCCCATCGAGGAAGTTGCCGGCATAGAACTGGATCCCGGGCTCGGTGGTCAGCACCTTCAACGTGCGGCCACTCTCAGGATCGGTTGCCTTGGCGGCCAACTCCAGCCGATCGTCAGTCTTGCGGTCGAGCACCCAGTTGTGGTCATAACCAGGCCGATCACCAACTGTTCGAAGGTGCCGTCGTTGATCCGGTCCCCGATCGGTGTCGAGCGGCGGAAGTCCATCGGCGTTCCTTCCACCGGGTCGATCGCCCCGGTGGGGATCAGGGTGGCGTTGACCGGTGTGTAGTTGCTCGCCTTGATCTGGAGCTTGTGGTCGTAGATGTCACCGTTGCCCTCACCGGCCAGGTTGAAGTACGCATGGTTGGTGAGGTTGACGATGGTGTCCAGACCCTCGCCCGGCTCCAGCTCTGCCCGATAGTCCATCCTGATCTCGTTGTTGGGTGTGAGCAGGTAGGTCACGGTGACATGCAGAGTCCCCGGATAGCCCTCTTCGCCATCAGGGCTGGTGTAGGTGAGCTTGAGACCGACGTTCTTCCCGTCATCGATCGGCTCTGCAGCCCAGATCCGCTTGTCGAACCCGAAGTCGCCGCCATGGAGATGGTTGGGGTCGTTGTTGGTGGCCAGCTGATAGGTCGTTCCATTCAGCGGGAACTGACCGAGTGCGATCCGGTTGGCATACCGCCCGGTGATGTTCCCGAAATAGGGGTTCTCGTTCACGTACTGGTTGAGATTGTTGAACCCCAGGGTCACATTGGTGAGACGTCCCCTACGCCCCGGTATCTCGATCGATTGGAGGATCCCTCCATAGGTGAGGATGTTCACCCTCATCCCCTTGCGGTTGGTGAGGCTCCATATCTCGACCGGTTTGCCCTGCTCCGGGTGCGCCGGGTTGGTCGAGTTCACCTCCCCGAATGGCTGGCTAGTGATACTCGCTCCTTGCGTGGTGGCGGCCTGCTGGGCGGCCGCGGCGGGCACAACCGCGAGGGCTGTGAGCAGGAGAACGAGAGTCGTGGCGAAGACTCTGCTTCGCTTGATTGCTCTCCGCATGACCTTCTCCTTTGGTCGCGGATGAGCCACCATAGGCCTGAATTGCTAAAGCGGCAAGCGTGTGCCTGCATACGAAATTCAGACCGGGTTGCCACGGTGAGTGAGGGAGCTCTCTGTTAGTCATTCGAGATGGCCACCACACCCGGTGGTCGAAGAGCGATGCTGTTCACCCGGCCAACAGCTCCCTTACCGTCACCAGATCGTGCTCCTCGAGCCCTTCCGTGAAGGTGGCGAAGAGCGATGCCAACTCCTCGCTGCCATCGGGCGACTTCCCGGTCTCTCGACGGAGTCTTACCAGCCGGGTCAGGGCTTGGAGCTCGACGAGGTGAAATCCTCCCGCCCCCGATGCTTGCGCCGCGATCTGATACACCTCCTCTGCGGCTTCGTGATCCGGGTCGGGGAACGATCGCAAGATGTCGCCCTTGACGATGAGGAACTCGGGGTTGATCAAGATGTCGGGCCCACCGATCGTGATCGCCTCTTCGATCAGCTCTAGGGCCCGCTTCTGCAGTCCGGCTGTGCTGTGGACCAGGGCTCGCAAACGGAGCAGATCGGGCCAGAACACCGGTGGGGCGGTCAGCCCGTGATACAGCTCGATTCCCTTCTCGGTCATAGTGAGCCCGGCGTCGGGGTCGCCCAGGTAGGACGTGGCCACCCCTCCGCAAACAGTGGAGAGCGTGCGCCATACCGGGTAGTCGTTCTCCTCCGACACGATGGCCAACTCTCCCGTCCAATCCCTCGCCTCCTCGAACCGCCCCCGGTACAGGGCGAGGAGACCGTTGTGATGAAGGGCATAGGCGATGCTGTAGGGATGAGCGATGTGCCTTGCCACCTCCAGGGCCTCCGCCACTCGCTCGATCGCCAGACCCAGCTTCCCGCGCTGCCACAGGAGGATGCCTGAGGCGGTTCGGGCCACCACCCCGGTGTTGGGTCCGAGACGGAAACGACCAGAGTCGTGGACCTGGGGATCGTGTAGTTCGATAGCACGTTCGAGGTGGGAGAGCCCGGTCTCGAGATCGCCGCTGAAGGCGGAAGCCGCCCCGAACACGTAGTGGCCCTCGATCAGCATCGAATCGTCGCCCGACTTCTCACCGAGTTCGAGCAACTGTCGGCCCAGGTCGATGACTGAAGGGAATTGGGCGATGCCCATGTAATAGGTGGCCAGGGCACGGAGCACCGGAAACCGCTGCTCTGGGGTGCCCACAGTCTCAGAGGCGGCCATTGCCTGCTTGAACGCCTCCTCCGTCTCCGGCCCGTAGCCACGGACCGCCATCATCGCCCGAGCCAGACTCATCCGAATCGCCAGTTGCTCTGCCTCGAGCTCGGGGGAGGGGTCGGATCGATCCATGACCCCGATGGCATCGTTGGCCAGATCGATGGCGGCCCGATACCAGCCCCTCGACTCATGGAGGGCCCACATCCCTTCGATCATCTCGAACACCTGCTCCACGCCGTCCCGGGTGACCCAGTAGTCCCAGGCAGTTCGCAGGTTGCCCAGGTCGGGCTCCAATTCGTCTAGGGCGGCCTGACGCTCCGAGCTGTGCAGCCGGTCACCGATCCGATGGACCAGGCTGCAGAAATAGACGGCGTGCGCATGTCGCACCGCCTCCTCCCGATCCGGCGACTCGGCCAGCTTCGACTCGGCGAACTCCTTGATCATGAGCAGCATCGAGAACCGCTGGGTGAGCCCGGTGTCCACTCTCCGGACCAGGTTCTTGTCCACCAATGAGCCGAGAGTGTCCAGGGTGTCCATCTGCCCAAGGACTTCCGTAGCCACGGTCTCGAGCGAGCGGAGGTCGGTGGTGGAGAACACCGAGAGCAGTTCGAATGCATCACGCTCGGTCCGATCGAGTAATTCGTAGCTCCATCCGATCGCACCCCACAGAGTCCGTTGCCGGTCGGGGAGGTCCCGGCCGCCGGCGCCGAGGACATCCAGTCGCTCTCGAAGCCGTTCCAACAAGTCCGACGGGGCAAAAACGTTGAGCCGGGCCGCGGCCAGCTCGATGGCGAGGGGAAGCCCGTCGAGACGAAGACAGATCTCGGCTATGACCGAGGCATTGCCATCGGTCACCGCGAAGTCGGGGCGGACCGCACGGGCCCGGTCTGTGAACAGAGCCACCGCCTCCGACTCGGCAATGACCGCGGCATCGTCTTCGGGGTGGGGCAGGGACAGGGAGGGCACCGGGAAAACCCTCTCGGCCCGCACCCGCAGTGTCTCCCGGCTGGTGACTAGGGCCTTGATCTGCGGGGCCCGTTGGAGGAGCTCGGACAAGCCGACGGCGGCGGCGGTCACCTGCTCGAAATTGTCGAGCACCAGCAACATCCGCGAGTCGCGCAGACGGGCCTCCAACACCTCGAGGGCGTCGCTGCCACCCGATACCGCGATGTCGAGCACCCTGGCGACGGCGTCGAAGACGGTGTCGGGATCTCGCTCCGAGGAGAGATCGATGAAGAAGACACCGTCGGGGAACCGGTCGAGCTCTTCGGCTGCGGCCTGGAGTGCGATGCGGGTCTTGCCCGCCCCACCGGGACCGGTGACCGTGAGCAACCTGGTGGTCGGAGTGTCAAGCATGAGGTGGATGGCCGCCAACTCGTCTTCCCGCCCCACGAACTCGGTGGTCTGTTGGGGAAGGTTGTTCGGGCGCCCGTCCAGGGTGCGCGGCGCCGGGAAGTCGGAGCGAAGGCCCTCGTGGATCACCTGATAGAGATGCTCGGGCTCCGTCAGGTCCTTGAGCCGGTGCATGCCGAGGTCTCGCAGCTGCACACCCGGCGGCAGGTATCCGGACGTGGAAGCGTTGCCCGAGACCAGCACCTGGCCCCCGTGCCCGGCGGCCATGATCCGGGCGGCGCGGTTCATCGCCGGCCCGAAGAAGTCGCCCTCACGGCTCTCGGTGTCTCCGCTGTGGATCCCCATTCGGACCCGGAGTGGCCCTGTCGTGCCCCATGGCTCCTCTTCCAGGGCTCGTTGGCTGTCGAGAGCAGCGGAGAGACTGTCGGAGACCGAATCGAAAACAGCGATCAACCCGTCCCCGGTGGTCTTCAATACCGAGCCGCCGGCCTCGTCGACGGCACCGGTGAGGATCTCGTCGTGACGGGCGAGGGCGGCCGCCATGGCGTCGCCGTGCTCCTCCCAGAGTCGGGTGCTTCCCTCGATGTCGGTGAAGAGGAACGTCTGCATCGATCGGGGAATATACGAAGCGGCGGGCTCGCCCGCCTCGCCCGCCTCGTCTCAGCCCTCGTCGAGTACTTTTCGCAAGGCGGCGGCGAAGGCCTCGGGATCGCCGGTCTGGCCGTATTCGCCGCCCAGGAACCCGCCATGGTCGCTGGGGAAGGGGACGAGCGGCGCTCCGAGTCGCTCGGCAGCCGCCTCGGCGCCGCGATGGGACAGCTCGCCCTCCGATTCCGCACCGGCGACTACGACGATGCGTGTCGAGGCATCCCGCAGGGCGTCGATGTCGGGATGGTATTGGAGATTCGTCACCAGATTCTGGCCCAGCAGCACGTCGTCCCGGGAACCGTCATCCTCCGTGGGCAGGCCGAACATGGCCGGATCTGCCGGTTTGTCGGCGAAATCGGCCGGTACGGGTCCCTTGTGCATCACGATGGCGATGAACTTCGCCATCGCCGGGCCGAAGCCGTCCCGCTGGTAGGTCTCGTCGATATCCCGGATTGCAGCCAGCGCCTCGTCACGATCGGGAAGCAGTTGGGCCAATGAGGGCTCGTGCGCAACGAGGGTTCGCACCTGCTCAGGATGTTTGGCCACCAAGGCCAGGGCGTTGACGGCGCCCCCGCTACTGGCGAACAGGTCGACCGGACCGGCGTCGAGCGAGTCGATCAGCCGGTGCAGATCGTCGCCATGCACGTCTGGTGTGGACTGGGGAGCATCGTCGGTGAGCGTGCTTCGCTCCGCCCCGCGGGGGTCATAGGTGACGACGGTGCGGTCGGTGAAGTATCCAGACAGGGTCTGGAATCCGGCAGCCCCCATCGGCGACGCGATCATGAGAAGGACCGGTTCAGTGCTCGAGTCGTTGCGCCTGATGTCGTAGGTCAAGATGGCGCCTGGGACCTCCAGGGTGTCGGTCTTTGGCTCGGTCATGAGACTCTCCTTTGGAGCATGGCACTCTGACTTACCGACTGCGCGGGAGGGCCAAACTCATCGGTAGGCATGGGTTTGGGGGGCGTAGCCTCCGAGCATGGACCTTGCACACAAAGTCGTTGTCGTCACCGGTGGCGGGAATGGGATCGGTCAGCAGGTCGTCCTCGAGCTTCTCCACCGCGGCGCCCGGGTCGCCGCGGTCGATATCCGGGAGGAAAGCCTGGACGAGACGACGAAGCTGGCCATGGGCCCTGACCGTTTGGCCACCTTCGTGGCGGACATCACCGACCGGGCCACCACCGAGGCTCTGCCGGAGAAGGTGATCACCGCCCACGGTGCGGTCGACGGGCTGATCAACGTCGCCGGCATCATCCAGCCGTTCGTGAAGCTCAACGAGCTCGACTACGAGGTAATCGAGCGGGTGATCAACGTCAACCTCTACGGGACGATCCACATGGTCAAGGCGTTCCTGCCCTATCTGCTCGATCGGCCGGTGGCACACATCGCCAACGTGTCGAGCATGGGGGGATTCCTCCCGGTTCCCGGTCAGACCATCTACGGGGCGTCCAAGGCTGCGGTCAAGCTGATGACCGAGGGCCTCTACGCCGAGCTTCTCGACACCAACGTCGGGGTGTCGGTGGTCTTCCCGGGCGCGGTCGCCACCGAGATCACTTCCAACTCGGGGGTCGAGATTCCCGGTGGGATCCCAAACGAGGAAGAGATGCGAGCTCGAACCACCTCACCCGAGGACGCGGCCAAGATCATTCTCGATGGCATCAGGGACGACGAGCTCCAGATCTTTGTCGGCCGTGACTCCCGCATGATGAACCTGTTCAACCGGGTCTCGCCGAAGCGGTCGACCCATCTGATCTACAAGCAGATGAAGAGCCTGCTCTCCTCCTGATCGCGGTGAACATCGTCGACCTGACCGTCCCAATTGGGAGAGACACCTACAGCCCGCCGTCGGTGAACCAGCCGATCCGGATCGAGGAGTACCGCAAGGAGCCGGGGTTTTGGATGGTCTCCGAGATCACGATGATGCTCCACGCCGGCTCTCATGTGGACTTCACCAAGCACTACACCGCTGATGGGGAGACGGCGGAGACGTCCTGCTCGATCGCACCTGTGGCGAAGCGGTGCTCATCGACCTCACCCCGATGGAACCGGACCACGACATCACCCCCGAAGACCTCATCGCCCCCGCCCCTGAGATCCGACCCGGGGACATCGTGCTGGTCAGGACCGGATGGTCGGATGAGGCGTGGGGCGATTTTCCTCGGTACTACGTCGGCTCCCCGGCTTGCACACCGGAGGCGGCCCGGTGGCTGGCGAGCACCGGGGCCAAGGCCATCGGGTTCGACTGCTTCCCGGAGCGGGCGGCGAAGAAGCAGAACTATCTGCCCAGCGAATTCGTCGTGCACGAGATCATCGGCGACTCGGGCGCCATTCTCATGCAGACACTGACCAATCTGGGATCGCTGCCCATCCGACCGGCGCTTCTCGTTCTACGCCGCCTTTCTCAAGGTCGCCGGTGGGGAAGGCGCCCCGGCCCGCTTCTTCGCCGTCCTCGACTGAATCACGAACGCGTTAGGTTCGCGTCTGATGCCACCCACTCGATCGCCGGAGATCGAGTCCGTCACCCGGAGAGTGCTGCTCGCGTTCGAGACGGGCGACATGGCTGCCATGGCCAACCTGGTTTCCGCTGATCCCAGTCTGCGTGTTCTCGGGTTCGCCCTCGACGAGTGGTGGGCCGGTCCCGAGGAGTTCCTGAAGATCCGGGAGACCCAGACGGGCGAGATACCCTCTTTCCAGGCCCAGATCGAGAAGGTGGATGCGTTCGAGGATGGTGCCTTCGGCTGGGCAGCCGTTTCCTCCACCATCGTCACCTCCGATACGAAGACTCCGATGAGGCACACCGCCGTGCTCAGACTCGAAGCCGGGGTCTGGAAGGTGATCCTCTGGACCAACTCGGTTCCGGTACCCAACAGTCAGATTTTTGGCGTCGAGCTGACCACCACTCTCGACGACCTGGTGACCTCGGTCCTCGAGGAGACCAGCCCGTCTTCCGCCGCTCTCGAGGGGACGATGACCCTGGTGTTCACCGACATCGTCGACTCGACAATCCTGGCCGAAGCCCTGGGAGATACCGCCTGGGCCGATCTGATCAGCCGCCACGAATCCACGATTCGGCAGGTGACGGCATCACAGGGAGGCACGGTCGTCAAGCTGCTCGGTGACGGCTCGATGCTGGCCTTCGAGTCGGCTCGGGCGGCAGTCAGGGCGGCAGTGGACATTCAGCGGGCATCGGATCACGCCGACTTCGGGATCCGAATCGGCGTCCACACCGGCGAGGTGATCCGCACCGCGAACGACCTGTTCGGCGTGACGGTCAACAAGGCCGCCAGGGTCGCATCGGCCGCAGATTCCGGGACCATCCTGATCTCCTCGACGACCAGGGACCTGATTGGCTCGCTCGAGGGGATCCGGATGGGCGAGCCGAGGATCGTGGCGCTGAAAGGGCTCTCGGACACACATCAGATCGTCCCCATCGAATGGGAATGACGGCCGGAGACCTTCTCGAGCCCGATGTCGATCCGCTGACCGCACCGGTCGGCAGTCAATTCGTCATCCAGCAACACCACGCCACCCGCCTCCATCACGACGTTCGGTTGGAGATGATGAGTGGTGAAGGCCCGGTCCTGGTCTCCTGGGCCGTTCCCAAGGGTCTGCCCCGACGACGGGGCGATCGTCATCTCGCCATCCGCACCCCGGACCATGAGATGGAATGGGGCAGCTTCTCCGGGTCGATCGGCGAAGGGGAGTACGGGGGCGGGGAGGTGCGAATCTTCGACCACGGCGAGTACGAGCTCGTTGGCCGGACCGAGGACCGTCTCACCTTCCAACTGAACGGGGAGCGGCTCGCCGGTGTCTGGCATCTGGTGCACACCGGGCCCAAGGATGGAAAGGATCAGTGGCTGGCGTTGATGTCCAAGGACCTGCGACCGAAAGCGCAAGGACGACCGCCGGCGAAGCCCATGCTCGCCATTCTCACAGCCGACGCGTTCGACGACCCGGACTGGGGCTTCGAGCCGAAATGGGACGGGATCCGGGCCATCGCCCTCTGCGACGAGGAGACCCATCTCGTCACCCGCAACGACAAAGACGTCACGGTTGCCTACCCGGAACTACGCCGCTTGCACGAGCAGACGGTCGCCCTGGAGGCGATGCTCGACGGTGAGATCGTCGCTTTCGAAGCCGGCGTGCCCTCGTTCCAGCGCCTTCAGCAGCGGATGCATCTTCGGGACGAACGGAAGATCGAGGAGATGGCCCGTCAGCTGCCCGTGGTCTACATCGTCTTCGACCTGCTCTACATCGATGGTGAGGACCTGACTGACCGGCCGCTGGAGGAGCGTCGCCGGTTCCTCGACGAAACGATCGTCCCCTCCGAACAGATCCAGGTGTCGCCGGTCACCGAAGGCCAAGGTATAGCGCTATTCGCGGCCGCGGCGGAGCAGGGCCTGGAGGGGATCATGGCCAAACGCCTCTCCTCGGTCTATCAGCCGGGTGAGCGATCCAAGGACTGGCTCAAGGTGAAGGTCACCTTCGATGCCGACGTGGTGATCGTGGGATGGACCGAGGGGGAGGGGAGCCGCGTCGGAAGTCTCGGCTCGCTGATGATGGCGGTGTACGACGACGGCGTGTTGCGTTATGTGGGCAATGTCGGGACCGGCTTCAAGACTCGTTCCCTCCCGGAGATCTTCCAGCAGCTCAAAGCCCTAACGGAGACGAAGCCACCGTTTCCCCTCCGGTCCCGAGCTGCGCCGCGCCCATTGGGTCAAACCTTCGCTGGTAGCCGTGGTCGAGCATCGTGGTGTGACGTCGGCGGGGCGTCTTCGGTCGCCGTCGTTCCAGAGGTTCCGCGACGACAAGAAACCCGAGGAGTGCACCTTCGACCAGTTGTCTCCCGGCTGATCACTACTGGCATACTCGGGCGATGTCGGGCGATCACCACGACGCCGGCGACCGCTGGACGAATCTCCTGGGCGATTTCACACTCGGTCGGCTCCCGGCGACAGTCGGCACCGGGCTGGTGCTGGCAATGGTCAATTCCTCTGCTGAGCATCGCCCTGATGTCGCTGATCTTCGACGGACCGCTCGACGAGCGAGCTTCCGATCGGGATCGGGCTCGGATTGACTGCGTCGGCGCTGGTGGCGGTCATAGCTGCTCTCGGCAGCAGCTTCGCCGGCATGTACGCAGGCGTTCAGGACGCCAGCGCGGCCATCCTTGGGCTGAGCGCGGCATCGATCGCGGCCACGGTGGTGGGGCCGGAGGCGATCGACACAGTGCTCGTCATGTTGGCGGTCACCTCCCTGGCCACTGGGCTGGTGTTCCTGCTCATGGGTTACTTCGCAATCGGTGACGTCGCCAAATTCGTGCCATTTCCGGTGATCGGAGGCCTCCTCGCCGGCACGGGCTATCTGATCCTGGTCGGTGGGATCGAGCTCATGGGAGTGGAGTCGGTGGCAGACCTGATGTCGGGGAACGCTATGGGTTTGTTCTGGCCCGGCGTCGTGCTCGCCGTCTTGTTCTTCATCGCCTCACGTCGGAGATGGCCCTCGTGGACCTATCTCGGCTTTCTGGCCGGTGGTGTCATCGGCTTTCACCTCATCACCCGAGCCGCAGGGATCGACAAGGCGGAATCCTTGGCAGCGGGGATGGTTGCTCGGCCCCTTCCCCGAAGGCAGCTTGTGGCCGGGACCTGCCTTGGACGCCCTGGGCGGCGTCGACTGGGGAGCCCTCGCCGGCGAGGCAGCAAGCCTCGTCACCATCCTGCTCATCGTCCCGATAACCCTCCTTCTATACATCGGTGCCCTCGAGATCGAGACCAAGTCCGACGTCGACATGAACGCCGAGCTGCGGGCGACCGGCTGGGCCAACGTCGCCGCCGGCGCGGTCGGCGGTCCGCCCGGATATATGTACCTGGCCGACACACTGATCACCCAGCGGTTGGTGGGCAGACGCAGAGGTCCAGCGGTTTTCGCCGCTGTTGGCATCGTCGGCGTGCTGGTGGCCGGTGGCGTCGTGCTGGAGTTCGTACCCGAGTTCATCATCGGTGGCCTGCTCCTGTTCGTCGGAGCCGACTTCATCGTGGAATGGTTGTGGGCTTCCCGCCGACGGATGACACGTCTGGACTATGCACTGATGTGGGGAATCGTCCTCGTCGATCGCCACGCTCGGGTTCCTTCCCGGCGTCGCCGCCGGCCTGGTGGCGGCCATCGCCCTGTTCGTCGTCCGATACAGCCGGATCGATGTCGTGAAGCACTCCCTGACTGCCAGAGAGCACCGGAGCAACATGGAACGGTCCGATATGGACGCCGGATATCTCGATGAAGCGGGTGATTCCGTCCTGATCCTCGAGTTGCAGGGATTCATCTTCTTCGGCACCGCCAGCCGGATCACCCGACATGTCCGCTCACGCCTCGACAACACAGAGACGTTGCGATTCGTCATCTTCGATTTTCGACAGGTGACCGGGATCGACTCTTCGGCGGTGGTGCTGTTCGAGAGGATCGCCCTCCTCGCCCGGGAACACGGGTTCGTCCTCGTGTTCACCGGGCTGAGCCCGACCCACCGGGTCCAGTTCTCCGAGCTCATGGCTGACTATGAGGACGTGATTCAGCGACGAGATCGACCTCGATCATGGCATGGCCTGGGCGGAGGACCGTCTTCTCGCCATCGCCGGGATGGGCAACGGACAGCAACGGCCGCTGCCCGCTCGGCTTGCCGACGAGCTCGCCCCTTACCTGGCCAGACGCGTCGTTCCGGCCGGGAGTGAGCTCATGCGGCAGGGCGAGCCCACGTCAGGCATCTTTCTCATCGTGTCCGGGCGGGTCACGGTGCTCCTCGAAGGACGCGACCGAGAGCAGGTTCGGCTCCGGACCCTTCTCGAAGGGACCGTGTTGGGCGAGATCAGCCTGTATCGAGATGAGCCGCACACCGCCACGGCGGTGACCGACACCGAATGTGAGGTGCTGCATCTCACGCCGGAGAGGTTCGAAGATCTGTGTCGTGAGTCCCCGGCGCTCGCCGCCGACTTCCATCTTTTCGTGGCCCGGGCCCTGGCCGGCCGGGTGAGCCATGCCAACCGTGCCATCCGGGCACTTCAGGGGTGAACCCGGTGGATCGCCCTTTCGTTGTGGCCAGATGAGGGCGTCCATGCCTTGACCACCATCCGCGGGACCGAGGAGCAGGGCGCGACCTTTGTCGAGCTCTTCTTCGATCTCGTCTTCGTCTTTGCCGTCACCCAGGTGACCGCAGTTCTGGCCCACGACCTCACCCTGGAGGGTTTGACCCACGCCTTGATCCTCTTCTGGCTGGTGTGGTGGGCCTGGACCCAATACACGTGGTCGCTCAACGAGGCCGACACAGAGCATGTCTCGATCCGGCTCATCACCCTGGTGGCGACGGCACTCGCCTTTTTGATGGCGGTGACAATCCCCTTGATCACGAGCCCGTTTGGCTGGCTGTTTCCCCTCTCCTATCTGGTGCTCCGCATGGTCGGCATCTCCTTGCAATGGAGACTGGCCGCAGGCGACCCGGCATGGGTTCGATCGGTGAAGACGTGGACCGTCCTGTCGAGTCTTGGTCTACTGGCGATCATCGCCGCCGTCTTCCTCCCACCGGATCGTCGGTTTCTCGCCCTGGGTATCGCCGCTCATCCTCGACGTAGTTGCCGCCCTGGGCGCCGGTCGTGGCGAGTGGAGGCTGTTCTCGGGTCATTTCTCCGAACGGCACGGCCTGTTCGTCATCATCGTGCTCGGCGAATCGCTGATTGCAGCCGGTGTGACGGTCAGCGATCAGCCTCTGAGCGCGGGCTGCTGCTCGTGGCGGTCACCGCCGTTGCCGGGGCTGCGCCCTCTGGTGGACCTACTTCGGATGGGCGAAGGATGCGCTCGAAACCAGCATGAAGGCTCAGCCTCCGGAGACGCTGGGCAGGTATGCCCGCGACGTGTACTCCTTTGCCCACTTCCCGCTCATCTTCGGAGTCATTGGTTTCGCAGTCGGCATCGAGGAAGCCATCGCCCATCCCAAGGACCCCTTTTCATTTCCCGGTGCCCTGGCGCTGTGCCTCGGGGTCGCCTTGATCCTGGGCGGGACGGCATTGGCTCTGACACTGGCTCGCGTTCGCGTGCCGCCCGCCCGCTGGTGGGCGATCGTCTTGCTGATCGTCGCCATCCCCTTGTTCCGAGTCATGCCGGCCTGGGTCGCCATGAGCTTGGTTTCGGTCGTGGTGGCGGGGCTGGCCGTGGTCGAGGAGTCTTCGCAGCATGATCGCGGTTCTTCGGAGGCATCTGTCTAAAGAACCAGCTGGGTTTCTGCCGATCATCTCTTGGTGAACTGAGGAGACCTCTGTGAACACGGCACCGGTAGTCAGGACCAGACGTTTGCGCCTCCCCGAGATCGTCGGGCGCTGGTCGACGCGAGAGACTGCGTTCGTCCGGGTCGACTCCGGCGGTGATGGCCCCGGAGACAGTTTCATCGCAGTCCGGGTGACGAGCGAGCCGACCGGACACGGGTTGGTCGGCGCCCTGCACAGGCTGTTGTATCCCCGATAGACGGGTCCCGGTGACCTCTAATTCGCCGTGCCCGAGATTGCCGTCCGGAAGACGGGGAGGCCTCGCTCGATCATCTCCATGGTGCCGGTGAGAGAGATCCGGAAGTTGCCCGGTGAGGCGCAGGTGCGAGCCCGGCAACACCAGGACCCCCTGTTCGGCCAGCGTCTCCACGAAGGCTGCGTCATCGGGGTCGGGGGAGCGAACCCAGAGGTAGAAGGTTCCCTCGGGCGACTGGAGCTCATAACCGGCTTGTTGGAGCTCGGTGACGAAGACGTCACGCTTGCGCTCCAGCTCGACGAGATCGATGGACAGCTTGTCCAGCTCGGCCATCGAGTACTGCATGATGGCGCTGGGGAACAACCACCCGCCGGCGATCTGGGCCATGAAGACTTCGGATCGCAACGACTCCCGGTCGGGCATCTGTGGCGTCCAGGCCAGCCATCCGACCCGCTGCCCGGGTGTCAGCAGGATCTTGCCGTAGCTGTAGGAGATCAGTGTGTGCGGGTAGTACTCCGCCGGGCTGGTGAACTTGGCGTCGCTGAACACCAGCTTGGAGTAGGGCTCGTCGGAGAGCAGGTAGATCGGCCTTCCGAACCGTTCCGATGCATCGGTCAGGACATCGGCGAGGCCCTCGAGAGTGGAAGGCGGGTAGATGCGACCGGTCGGGTTGTGGGGCGTGTTGACGATCAGCAGACGGGTCTTCTCGGTGATCGCCGCGGCCAGGCGGTCCAGGTCGAGGTCGTAGTCGTCGCCCCGCACCGGCACATTCACCGGGGCTCGCCCCGGTCGCAAGGATCATCGATCGGTAGAAGAACCACGGGGGATCGAAGTAGACGACCTCGTCACCGACATCCACTAGTGCCCCGAGGGCGATGGCGATGGCGCCGAAGGCGCCCGGTGTCATCGCGATGTCCTCGGGTTCGAACTCCTGACCCCGCCATTCGAGAAGGTGGCCCGCCACGGTCCGCTGGGACGCTTGCTCGGAGAACTTGTAGGCGTAGTGGTTCTTGTCTTGTGGCGTTGTGGCCGATGTGAGGGCGGCGGCGAACCCATCCACCACCATCTCCTGGGGATTCCCGAAGGCGAAATCGGCGATACCGGGCTGATGCCGATGCTCCTCCCAGATGGGCAGGAAGGAGAGCAGCGCCTGATTTGCTGCCGTGATTCGTTGGATTCGCTTGGTGACCATGACGGCTAGATGACGATAACGGCAACGTCGGAATCAGCCATAGGGGGTATCCCCCAGGACCGCTGGCCATGCCATATCCTTCTCGCACGAAATGCTGATCAGACCTGTCGAACCGGGCGATCTCGATGCCCTCTATGGGTCTGTCTCCGCACGGGCGACGCCGGGGAGGATGCCAGTGACCGCTTCGCAGACCCACGGCTTCTCGGCGAGGTCTATGTCGGCCCGTATTTGATGATGCCGAGCGGGATCGGTTTCACCGCGGTCGAGGACGGCGTCCAGTCCGGGTATGTCCTGGCCGCGGTCGATACCCGGCGATTCGAGGCCGAGTGCGAGGCCGAGTGGTGGCCACCGTTGCGGAACCGGTATCCACGACCGGCCGCCGATGATCCGCACCGATGACGCCGAGATCATCGCCCTCATCCATGACCCGGAGAGCCCACCCGACGAGATCGTGGCCACTTATCCGGCCCATCTCCACATCGACATGCTCCCCGTCCTGCAGGGGAGAGGTGTTGGTCGGGAGATGATGGCGCCGTCTCCTCGATGAGCTGCGGTCCAGGGGAGTGACCGGTGTCCATCTCGGAGTCGACGCCAGGAATCAGCGCGCCGTCGGCTTCTACGAGCATCTCGGTTTCACGCATCTCGATGACACCGATGACGTGGTGATGGGGATACGGCTCGACGAAGGCTGACTTCGAGGCACCGAGGACCGAAACCAACCCGATGGCCGCATACACTCGCATAGTGAGGTCATGAGCTCGCAAGTGCCGACTGACCACGTCGTCGGGCCATCGTTCGAGGTTTACCTACCTATGGATCGTCGGCGTGAGCTGGCCGGCATGGGAGCGTTGCCTGCGACGTCCACCGGCGCCGCCCTCTTTGCAGACATCAGCGGCTTCACCAACCTCACCGAGGTCCTGAGTCGGAATCTCGGCCCCCGTCGAGGAGCGGAGGAACTGACCCGTCTGCTGAACCAGGTCTTTGGGCCGATCACCAGTGCGATCCACGAGCACGGCGGCAGTGTCATCTCTTTCGGCGGCGATTCCGTGATCAGCTGGTTCGATGGCGATGACGGATCCCGTGCCACGGCCGCCGCTCTCAGCCAGCGCTCCTTCATTCAGGTCTTCCGGACGCAGGAAGCCGGCGCGCCGGCAGGTGACATCGACATCAAAGCCGCCGTGGTGTCCGGCCAATCGCGCCGCGTCCGGGTCGGTCGCCCCGAGCACTCCTATATGGATCTTCTGGCGGGTGAGGTTGTCGAGGCCCTATCCGCCGAGGCGGAGCTGTTGCAACCGGGCGAGGTGGCGGTGAGCCGGGAGGTGGCCGAGGCGCTCGGGTTTGATGCCGAGCTCCGAACCGTTTCGATTGATGGGCACGTCCGTTACCTGGTCGAGGGCGTGGCCACCGAGCCGGACCGGGTCATTGCCATCGATGACTACGCCATCGACGAGGTCGCCGCCCGGGAATGGCTGCTCCCCAACGTCCATGAGCAGGTCGACCAACGACTCCAAGGGCTCATGGCCGAGCTGCGTGAAGTCGTCGCCGTGTTCGTTGGATTCGAGGGCATCGACCATGTCCGCGACGTCGACGCGGGAGCGTCCCTCGACGCATGCGTCTCCCGGGCCCAGGAGGTGCTCGGAAAGTACGAAGGCGTGGTCCTGCAGGTCTTGATCGACGACAAGGGGTGTCATCTCTACGCCGTCTTCGGCGCCTCGATATCTCATGAGGACGAAGCAAGACGAGCTGTGATCGCGGCGCTGGAGCTGACCGAGCCCTCCCCCGAGTCCGGTGTCACATCCAAGGTCAAGGTTGGGATCGCCAGCGGAGTGGCCTACGTCGGCTCTTACGGGGGGCCTAACCGCATGACGTATGGCGCCCATGGTCCCGTAGTGAGTCTCGCCGCGCGGATCATGCAGCAGACACCGCCTGGGGAGGTCCACGTCACTGGGGAGATCGCCGCAGATCCGAGTGCCCGAGTCGAGTTCGTCATGGTCGGACAGCGAGAGTTCAAAGGCATCGATCGGGCCGTGACGATCCACCGTGCCAGTGGGGTGAATGGCCACGGCCCGGTCGACACTTCCCGCCGACTGACCGATGGGGGATTGGTCGGACGGGACAGGGAGCGAGGTGTCGTCGCTTCACGTCTGGCCCAGCTTCATGCCGGCGAAGGGGGAACGATCCTCATCGAGGGCCCTGCGGGCATTGGTAAGTCACGGCTGCTGAAAGACTTCGTCGAGCAGGCCGAGTTGCTCGGTACCACGATCATCTCGAGCACCGGCGAGGAGATCGAAAGCGCGACTGCGTTCTACGCGTGGCGGCCGGTGCTGCGTCAGTTGTTCGGGGGCGAGGGGACAGAGGCCGAGAAAGAGTTGCTGGCGTTCGTCGCCAGAGACCCGTGGATGGACGAGCGGAAAGGGCTTCTCGCCCCGATGGTCTCCGCAGCTGTCGAAGACTCGGTCCTGATCGCCGGGATGGAATCGGAGCTCCGTGGCGAGAACACCTTGCGTCTCCTCACTGCGATCGTCCGGGGCGCTCCCCGGGCCTCAGCGCCGTTCGTCATCGTCATCGACGACGGCCATTGGGTCGACTCGGCCTCGTGGGCTATGGCGGAAAGAGCGGTGCGTGAGATCCCGGCGTTGCTGCTCGTCATCGCCACCCGCCCGTTCGGCGAGGGATCCGGGCGCAACGCTCCTGTGGAATACGAGCGTCTGGTCGCCGACGAGCGCACCGAACATGTCGTCCTCACCGAGTTGGAGCCGGCCGAGGTGATGCAACTGGTCGAGCAGTGTCTGGGTGTGACGAGTGTTCCCGGGCCCGTGGTCGAGATGATCATCGAGCAGGCCGAGGGCCATCCCTACTTCAGCGAGGAGATCGCCTTCGCCCTACGAGACGCCGGATTGCTGGTCATCGAGAACGGGGAGAGCAGGCTCGCGCCCAATGTCCGGGACCTGCGCGACGTGGACTTCCCCAACACCGTCCAGGACATCATCATCGGCCGATTCGATCGGTTGTCTGCCCGTCAACAGTCGATCCTGAAGGTCGCCAGCGTGATCGGCAGGGAGTTCTCCATCGACACCCTGGTCGAGATCTACCCCGTGGAGATGGACGCCGCCGAGGCGGTCGAGAGCCTGCAGAGCCTCGCGGTCCTCGATCTGATGCAGGAGGTCGTGTATGACCGATCGCGCTATCGATTTCGTCACGCCATCACCCGGGACATCGCCTATGGCCTGCTCCTCTTCTCCCAAAAGACAGGGCTTCATCGTGCCGTTGCGATCTCACTGGAGGCGGAACACGCCGATGATCTCGATGACGTTGCCACGACGCTCGCCTACCACTGGCGGAACAGCCTGAGCACGGATTCGGAGAGCGGCGACGTCGACAAGGCCCTCTACTACCTTGGCGCAGCGGGTCGAACATCGCTGCGCAACTTCGCCCACCGTGAGGCAATCGGGTTCCTGACCGATGCCATCGACCTGGCTACGCCGGGCGCGGCCGGCGGCATCGGGCCGAGCCAAGAAGTCCCCGCGCCGACCCTGGCCCGGCTGGAACAGGACCTGGCCGAGGCCTATCTGGGCATGGGTCGGGTCGATCGCAGCGCAGATCACTTCGAACGTTCACTCGAGCTGCACGGCTACCCGGTCGGTCATGGCAAGTTCGGTGTCGGGGCGAAGCTCCTCGCTGCCTCGGCCATGCAGGCGCGCCATCGGCTTTCCCGCTCAGATCTGTCGGCCGCCCATACCGGGTCGAGAGAGGACCTGATCGAGGCAGCCACCGCATATGAGCGGCTGATGAAGATCTACTACTACGCCAACGACCCGGGAGCTCTCATCACCGCGGCCGTCTCGGGCCTCAATCTGGCGGAAAAGGCGGGCACATCGCCGGTTCTGGCCCGCATCTACGCCAATATGAGCATCGTTGCCGGGATCCTGCCCATTCATCGGCTGGCCCGGCTCTATGCCCGAAAGAGCCGAGAGGTAGCTGACGAGGTCGATCGCCCTCCCGAGCACGCCTGGGTCCGTCTCGCCACCAGCGTCTACGGAGTCGGGGTGGGTGACTGGGAGACCACCGAACAGGACCTACGCGACTCCCTCGATCTCTACAAACGCCTTGGCGACACGCGGCAGATGGAGGAGAACCTGGGCACTACCGGTCAGATGATGACCGCTCAGGGCCGGTTTGCCGAGGTTTACGCGATCGGAGAGCAGCTCAAAGAGTCGGGCGCCGGCCGCGACGATGCGCAAGGGGAGCTCTGGGGATGGCTCTTTCAGGGGACCAGCCTCCTACGGCAGGGTGACTATCGAACCGCCCTGGCCAGGTTCCGCAACGCCGAGGCTCTTCTCGACGCAGGGGTCGGGGCGACGAACGTGGGTTGGCTGTACGGCCTGATGGCGGAGACGTATTGGCGCCTCGACGACCAGGATCGGGCTCGGGCCGCTGCAGCCTCGGCCTCACAGGCCCTCTACGCCGAACGGCCCGGAGTGGTCTTTGCCCTCGACGGCTTCACCGGCGTTGCCGATGTCTATCTCGGCCAGTGGGCTACCGGTCGCGCTCGCGAGGCGGCCTCGGCCAAGTCGGCCTCGGAGCTTGCGGTGAAGAAGCTGGGGGCTTTCAGCAAGGTCTTCCCGATCGGCCAGCCCGCGTTTCATCGATATGCCGGCGGGGTCAAGGAGCAAGCGGGAGATGTAGAGGCCGCCCGGAAGGAGTGGGAGCAGGGTGTCGTGACCGCGGTCCAACTGCGGATGCCCTACGAGGAGGGGCGCTTGCGGCTGAGCCTGGGACGTCTGGCCAAGGACCGGGCTCATCTCGAGCAGGCACGGGATCTGTTCGAGGCGACGGGCGCCGCCCCGTTCACCGAGGCGGCGCGGGCCGCGCTCCGCGACCTCTGACCGCTACGACTTCGTGACCACCCGTCGCAGGGTCTTGGCGACGGGGGTGGCCGACGTGATTGCCTTGGTGGCGCTCTTGACGAAGAATGGTGGCTCCTTCCAGGGCAGGCCACGGTCGTAACGACGCTGGTCAGCCAGCCGGAACATGAAGGCGAACGGTGGCTCGGTCACGTTCCAGAGCCGACACGGGCTGGCCTTGTGCCCGGAGTGCTCGATGATGGCGTTGACGGCGCGACGGGCCGCTTCGTTCGCTGCCTCCATGGTGGCCACCGAGGTGAAGGTTCGCACGTAATCCGAGGCCAGCATGAGGTTTGAAACGGCGGTGAATGCGTGCGGCCGCAACCGCCAGGTGTCTACGTAGGCGACGAAGAGGGGCTCTGCGTCCTCGTCCATGGGTACGAGACCCGTGACATCGGCAGGTCCCGGCTCCGGGAGGGATTCGAGCCATTTCTCACGCTGTATGTCGGGGTCCAGGAACCAGCAATGAAGCATCTCGTCGGTCAGCGGCTTCTCGTCCATGGTGTGGGAGTTCTTCAGCTCCTCCCAGACCTCGGTCTTGATCTCCTCGGCGGTGCAATACATCGCGGGCTTCTTGATCGTGTTGCCGTCGGCGTGCCAGTTGGAGATATCGGCCGAGATGATCCCGCGCACCTTTCCATCCCCGTACTTCTCGAGTGGGTGGTCGGGCCAGAACTGCTGTTGTGAGATGGAGGTGATCGCCCAGGGCGAGTCGATGTAGATCGTGTGCCCGTTGGATAGGGGCATGTCCTCGGTGAGATAGAACTGGATGCCGTTCATCCATTCGACATACTTGGTGCCGATCTCCTTGATGCCCTCGAGGGACGAGTCGATGTCGAGGATCCCGTCGTCGAGGAGTTTCGCCATCACCTCTGCCGGCATGGCGGCGATGTAGTAGTCGGCGTCGTCGAGCGTGTAGCTGTTCCCGGCCGAGTCGGACATGACGACCGATTCGATCTTTCCGCCGGTGCTGCCTTCCGTCGGTTTGCAGACGATCTTTTCGATCTTCCGATCGAACTGGTAGTCGACCCCTTTCTCGGTCAGATAGGCGAGCCAGGGATCGAGCCAGACCTCATTGGTCGGCCCGTTGAGGACCCGATCGGTGCTCGGGCCCGGGATGAGCATGTCCAGGATGAGGGCCAGCCCAACGTCGCCTTCGACATGGGCATTGGCCAATCGGGCGTTGGCGGCAACGAGCGAGCGGGTGAGACCCTCGGCCAGGAACTTCTGATAGCCCTCCGACTTGTTGCTGGCATCGACGAAATCCCACCAGCCCATCGTCTCGTATATCTCCTGACGGCGGGCGTCGCAGCTGGTCAACACCTGCCAGAGCTTCCCGACGAAGAACTCGATCTCGTCGTTCTGGAGCCCCATCTCCGCCGGGACGTTGTCACTCAGGTCCTGGATGATGAGGGCCCAATCCTCCCGAGTGGTCGGGAACCTCGACGGCATCTCGATCGACTTCTTCCCGTAGAGCGACATCTCGACCCGAGATGTGTCGGTGAGGTTGTCGACCACATGGGCGCCCTGGTCGCCGAAGGGAATTCGGCTCATCGTGTCGGTGACGTGGCGGTAGAACCGGGGGAAGAACCGAAAGCCATGCTCACCGGGCAGGAACCCGGCGGGCCCCTCCACATCTGCGCAGATCGAATTGTCGCCCCCGACCGGAACCGGGATGCTTCTCGCCTTGCCACCGCACAACTCGGTCTGGCGCTCGAAAACGGCCACGCGGAAGCCGCGTTCGATCAACTCGTGGGCGGCGCTCATCCCCGCCACGCCACCCCCGAGCACTGCGACCTTCGGGCCTCTTCCGGCGCCCTCGAACGTGCTGATTCGATCCGATGTCATCTGCCTCATCCTTCGAAGAGGGACGAAGCTAGTGGTCGAGCCGGGGTGGGTTCATCAGGCGGATCCGATTTCCGACTCGCCCAGCAGAGCGAGGGGCCTGGTGGGGAGCGTGGCGGACGTCGGGGCCGGGAGGAGCCCGATCGACCATCCGCCACGCACCTCTGATCCGTCGTGGCACAGAGCCGATGCCGTGGGCCCAATCGGCCGCACGAGCCAGAGCCAGGCCGTTTCGACCGACGGGCCCACAGCATCACTCATCGCCGCGTATCACCTCCTCTCTGACATCCACCCACCGTCAGCTGGAGAGGTGTTGCGACTGACCGATCGACTGACCAGCGCCGTTCCGGTTGGCGGCTAGCGCCTTGGTCCCGGCTTCGTTGGACTGGTCTAAGTCGTTCCGGCCGCGATCGGACGAGTTGGACTGATTGGTATGAGCACTAGGCCCGGCGTTCTGGTTGTTGGTGTTGTTGTTCTCAGCCGTCTGTGACTGAGTTCTGACACACCGGTCGCAGTCCGCTCCGAGGCAGTCCTTGTCCTTGTCCTTGTGGTCTCGGTCGTCCTTGTCCTTGTGGTCTCGGTCGTCCTTGTCCTTGTGGTCTCGGTCGTCCTTGTCCTTGTGGTCTCGGTCGTCCTTGTCCTTGTGGTCTCGGTCGTCCTTGTCCTTGTGGTCTCGGTCGTCCTTGTCCTTGTGGTCTCGGTCGTCCTTGTCCTTGTGGTCTCGGTCGTCCTTGTCCTTGTGGTCTCGGTCGTCCTTGTCCTTGTGGTCTCGGTCGTCCTTGTCCTTGTGGTCCGGTCGTCCTTGTCTTGTGGTCTCGGTCGTCCTTGTCCTTGTGGTCTCGGTCGTCCTTGTCCTTGTGGTCTCGGTCGTCCTTGTCCCGGGCCGTCTGATCCTGGTCGATCTTCTGCTCGGTGTCGTTGTCGTTGGACGCAATGACCGTGGTCTCAGCCTCGTTGGACTGGTCGATGTCGTCCTCACCGCGCGACCCGTAGTCCTTTTTCCCGTTCGGGCTCGAGTTCTGGGCCTGGTCGGTCCCGATCTCGTTGGACTGGTTGGTCGTCGCGCTGGGGTTGGCGGTCTGCTCGTTGGTGTTGTTGTTCTCAGCCGTCTGTGACTGAGAGACGCCACCTTCCGAACCGCATTTGCCACAGCCATCACGGCCGTCACCGGCGGTCTGATCCTGGTCGATCGACTGCTCGGTGTCGTTGTCGTTGGACGCAATGACCGTGGTCTCAGCCTCGTTGGACTGGTCGACCTTGCCGTTGTTGCTGTCCTTGGCTGAGTTCGGCCATCAGGCGCATCTCGTTGGACTGGTTGGTCGTCGCGCTCGGGTTGGCGGTCTGCTCGTTGGTGTTGTTGTTCTCAGCCGTCTGTGACTGAGAGACGCCACCTTCCGAACCGCATTTGCCACAGCCATCCGCCGTCACCGGCGGTCTGATCCTGGTCGATCGACTGCTCGGTGTCGTTGTCGTTGGACGCAATGACGGTGGTCTCAGCCTCGTTGGACTGGTCGACCTTGCCGTTGTTGCTGTCCTTGGCGAGGACGGCCACCGGTGCGTACACGTTGACCTGGTTGGTCTCCGCGCTCGGGTTGGCGGTCTGGTCGTTGGTGTTGTTGTTGGTTGCTTCTTGGGTCAGGCTGATGATCGCCCCGGGGTCCACAGGGAGTGGAGCTCTCGGAACTGGCACTCGCCATTCCGGCGGTTGCGATCAGCGCCCCACTGGCGAGCGCGGCGGTCGCCAGCGCTCTCTTGAGCCAGTGCTTCATGAGTCACCTCCATTAGGTGTCTGAGAGAACGCGCGGCGGGACAAGGTCCGCACCCGCGCGTTTGCGCAATGGAGGTGGTTAGCCGGGTAGCTCTAGGGCCTCTGCCAGGGCGAATGGGCGCCAAAGAACCGGTCGAGGCCGGAGCCAGCGGCTCAACCGGGGCGCGATCAGCCCGAGCAGAACGAGTACAGCTAGAAGACCTGACGTCGAGCCGGAGCTCGAGCTCGAAGGGGAGGAAGCGGCAACGACCCCGGCGCGGATCGGTGCTTCCGAATCCTCGGAGTCATATGGAGGAGGCGAAGCGTTCCCCGTTGTGGTGTTCAGGCCCGAGGCTTCCCAAGACGCGGCGGCTTGTCGTCGCGGATGCCGCCATCGGGGAATGCGTCGGATTGTCGGTATGCCCGGGCGGCTCGGCGACGGGGACGATGGGCGGTGGCAGAAGGCTGCCAATACCTGGCCGTGGCGGGCTCGTGACCGATCTCGAGGGTCCCTGATCCGGTCTGGAGACGGCTGTCTCCGGGTCCTTGGAGGGGGAACCGGGCACTGTCGGAGCAGGACCCGCATCGGGGTCGCTATCGAGGACATCGTCGATCCCTCCGAGGAGATCGTCTGGCGATGGGATCAGGGGGAGGGTGACACCGACCAGATCATCGACGTCGTCGAAAATGGGGGTCGAAACCTCATCGACCAACCCGGTCGTCGTCTCGACAGTGGTGGTCACGCCACCGAGTACGGGGTGCAGCGGCTCTTGGATCTCTTCTAGTGCTGGGGAAACCGTCTGGACGATGCGGGTCACCGGCTCTTCGATGGCGCCGGCGGCGGAGTCCACCACCGCCCGCACGGTGTTGGTGACGGGTTCGACCGTCTCCATTGCCGGGCGGGTGACCTGGCCAACCGGCTCCTCGATGACTTCGGCGACCGGCTCGATGGCCCGGGTGACCTGTCCAACGGGCTCTTGGATGACCTTGGCCACCGGCTCAATTACCTGGGTGACCTGTCCAACGGGCTCTTCGATGACTTCGGCGACCGGCTCGATGGCCCGGGTGACAGGTTCCACGATCGTGTTCACGGGATTCTGCGGTGCGGATTGCTGAGTCGGAGCGGGTTGGCTCGAGACTGGCTCGGTGACTGCTTCGGTCACATCTTCGACGACTTCACCAAGACCACCCGCGGCTTGCTCGGGCTCGGGTTCCGACTCGGGCGCGGCGTGGATTCGATCCCGAGATCGATCTCTACAGGAAGCTCTTCGACGATCTCTCCGATGCCGAGGGCCTGTGCGGTTCCGGCAGAGAGCGAGATCATGAATGCGGCCAAGGCGAGAGTGCCAAGGATCTTGGCGAGGAGATGTGCCTGACGCCGGTCCGCTTCACCGGCCGTGGGAGCCTGTTTTACCGATTGCCTATCCATACCCAGCCCATGCATACCGTCGGACCTCCCACGTGGGAGGTGCCTGGCTCCGGCAAGGGCACGTTTACCCAAACTCATGGGATCCCCAAACATGGATCCAGAAGACCGCGAAAAATCGTCAGCTCCCCGCGTGCTGTCCTTCGTTTGGCGGGATGGCGAGCAAGGTGGTGGGCCCGCCGGGACATACGAGGCAACGACGACACCTGCGTCGGTGATCTGGCTCGACTGGTACTTCATCGACGTCGGGATGGTGCCCGACTCGAATAGCCGCTTCCCATCGCCCAGCACGACTGGATAGGTGAAGAGGTTGTACTCGTCGACGAGCCCGGCTCGGATCAGGGTCTGCAGGAGACCGTGACTCCCGTGGACCTGAAGTTCGCCTCCGGAACGCTCTTTCAGCTCGCGAACCGCTTCGACTACGTCGCCTTTGATTGGGCGCGAGTTGGTCCATTCGAGGCTGTCCGGTCGGCTGGTGGCGACATGCTTGGGCAGGTTGTTCAGCGCCGCGGCTACCACATCGTCCTGGTCCGGGAACGTGGACCAATAGGGATACATCATGTCGTACGTGGTCCGTCCGAGCAGGATCTCCTCGGCCCTGGTGAAGATATCGGTGATGGCTCGGCCCATGCCTTCGTCGGCAAAGGGAACAAGCCAGCCTCCCAACTCGAAACCGTTGCTGCGGTCCTCATCGGGTCCGCCGGGACCCTGCATAACGCCGTCCAGGGTGATGAATGTGGTGACGGTCAGTTTCATGACCTTTCTCCTTCCTGACCGGTTTTCGGCCTTCACGACTACTACGAATCCGTCCCGCCCGGATCGACGAGATCGGAGAAGAATCAATCCCAGGAGGCGGACCATGCCGTGGTTAACGTTTTTGGCATGGGAGCGAAGGTGGCGGGTCGTGTCAGGTCTGAATCCGCGTCGAAACAGTGGAGCATTCCGTCCAAGCTGACGCTGGCCACTGTGCCGATCGTGGTGGTTGCTCTGCTGCTCGGGGTCTTCCTCGTCTGGTCGCTGGCGACCTCCGGCGATGTATGGCTTGCCGTGACCGTCGGGACCGTCGTGGGGTTGGTGGCTCTGGGATCGCTTCTCGTGGCATACCGGATGGGCCGCAACATGGGCAAGCGAATCGGAGATGTCACCAGGGCGGCGAGGCGGGTGGCCCACAAGGACCTGGTCGATCTGGTCGACGCGCTGCGCACCTCTGATCCCGGTGAGGAGGTCCTTCCTCCGCTGGGGCTCGACATCAACATCGGCGACGAGATCGGCGATCTGTCCCGAGCATTCGAGAACATGCATCGGACCCTCATCGACACCTCGGCCCGTCAGATGGAATCCCTGCGAGTTGGGGTCTCCGGCATCCTGGTC
The DNA here is from genome assembly GCA_963734115.1 of uncultured Acidobacteriota bacterium. Lineage (GTDB taxonomy): Bacteria > Actinomycetota > Acidimicrobiia > Spongiisociales > ZC4RG35 > JARDZU01. The sequence continues at coordinate 341,033 of CAVTFV010000006.1, read as the reverse complement.
ACACTCGCCCGTCGCAATAGCTCGTTGGTCGATCGCCAGCTGGCGCTCCTCGACGAGCTGGAATCCCGGGAGGAGGATCCCGAGACCCTCGGCGGCTACTACCAGGTCGATCATCTGGCGGCACGGATGCGGCGGAACGCCGAGAGCCTCCTCGTGTTGGCCGGGTCCGAGTCCCCGCGTCTGTGGGCCAAGGCCACCGATATCTCTGATGTGGTCCGGGCTGCCTTGAGCGAGGTGGATGAGTATCAGCGGGTCGAGCTGCTCGCCCTGGAGCCGGCCCGGCTGTCTGCCGGAGCTGTCACCGATGTCGCCCACCTCCTCGCGGAGCTCTTCGAGAACTCCGTGCAGTTCTCACCTCCCACCGAGCCGGTGCGTGTCACCGGGCTCTTCGACGTCGACGGCTATGAGCTCTCGATCTCGGACCACGGTGTTGGGATGTCCGACCCGAGGCTGGCCGAGCTGAATCGGATCCTGGAGCGACCACCGGCCCTTGGCCTCTCGGTCGAGCCAACCATGGGGATATACGTCGTGGCCAAGCTGGCGCATCGGCACGGGCTCACCGTTCAACTGATACCAAGTGTTCCCGGAATCACCGTCAAGGTGACGATCCCCCGCGACCGTCTGGAGACGGCGAAGGCAGCCGGACCGGACGACGAGGTCATCGATCTGACCCGGCCGGAGATGGTCGAAACAGTCGGCCCTGTTCCGGTCCCCGTGGCGACCGCATCTGTGGTTGGGCTTGAAGGTGGAGACTTGCCAGTGCGAATCCCTGGCCGGGCATTCCGCGAGGAGGAGCCGGCGCCGAGCGTCGCCGCCGGAGAGGCTGGTGGCACCCTCAGGTCGGCGCTGGTCGACTACAACCGGGGCCGGGCCGAGGCGGAGGCACAGGGTGAGAGCGATGACTGACGCCGCCACCAACCTCAATTGGCTGCTCGAACGTCTATGCGTCACGGTGCCCGCCATCAAGCAGGCGGTCGTCGTCTCATCAGATGGGCTGGCCATGGCCAGGTCACAGGATGTCGATCGGGAGACCGCCGAGAGACTGGCCGCGGTGTCATCGGGGATGATCGGATTGGCCTACGGATCCGCCGGCCGGTTCGGGGCCGGCGCAGTGTCGAACATCATCGTCGAGATGCAGCAGGGATGGCTCTTTGTCACCGGCATCCGTCACGGCTCGCTCCTGTGCTGTCTCACCAGCAAGGAGATCGACCTCGGGGCCGTGGCCTTCGAGATGTCCATCTTCGTGCAACGGGTCGGGGACAGCCTCACCCCTGATATCCGGGAAGAGCTCAAGGCGCGACTGGTCGAACCCGAGCCGGCATGACCACCGATCCCGGCATCCGAATCGGCGGTCGGATCGTCCGCCCCTACACAATGACCGGTGGTCGGAGCGGGGTGGGACTCCCGATCATCGCCCTGGAAGCGCTGGTTGCAGTTACTCCTGCCGGGATGCGGATGCGTGGCCGTTTTCGCTGGGAAGCCGCCGAGATCATCGCCCAGAGCCGCAGGGAGATCGCCATCGTCGAGCTGGCGGCGAACCTGGAGGTCCCGGTAGGCGTGATCCGGGTCCTTGCCGCCGACCTGCGCGACCAGGGAGCGATCACCATCACGGAGCCGCCATCGGCGACTTTCTCCGAATCGAGCGACAACGACTATGCCGAACTCCTCCACAAGGTGATCGATGGGATCCGGGCCCTCTGAACGGACCGGGTTCACCCCGGTCAAGATCGTCGTCGCCGGGGGCTTCGGCGTAGGCAAGACGACCTTCGTCGGCGCCATATCCGAGATCGAGCCACTGCGCAGCGAGGCGATCATCACCGACGCCAGCGCCGGGATCGACGAGCTCTACCCTGACGGCACCAAGACCGAGACGACCGTGGCCATGGACTTTGGTCGGATCAGCCTCAAGCATCGTCTCGTCCTCTACTTGTTCGGCACCCCCGGTCAGGACCGCTTCCATTTCATGTGGGACGAGCTTGCTCGGGGAGCCATCGGGGCAGTGGTCCTGGTCGATACCCGCCGGATCGAGGCATGCTTTGCGGCCATCGATTTCTTCGAGAAGCGGGGAACACCATTCGTGGTAGCCGTCAACACCTTTCACGGCCGCCGAATCCACGAGTCAGAGCTTGTCCGGGAGGCACTACGCGTCGGCCCCGAAGTCCCCATCGTCCATTGCGACGCCCGCGTTCGGGTCGATGTGCAGCGAGCGCTGCAGGCGGTGGTCGAGCACACCCTGGAACGGGTGATGAGCGAGGCCGCGGCCAGCTGAGCTAGCGGCCCGACAGACCACTAGGCCGGGATGCCGAGGGTCTCGTCGACTCTGACCTCGTGGCCAACCCTCAGTGATTCCGAGGGCAGGCTCAACTCGAAGACGTTGTGCCCATCCCCGGTTCGCCTATAGGTGATGTCACCGTCCATTTGCCGGGCGAGATGTCTGGCCACCGTGAGACTGAGCCCAACTGCAGCCGGCCGAGTCACCGGCGCACCGGCGCGCAGGTCGCCGTTGAAGATCTTCTCTCGGTCGGGCACGGGTATCGCCGGCCCGTCATCGATGACCGAGATCACGGTGTCGGGGCCGGAGCCGGCTGTTTCGAGGCTCACAACCGATCCGCCGTATCGAATTGCATTGGCCACGAGGCTGTCGAGGATTCTGATGGTCATCCCTGGATCGGCCCACAACGAGGTGGCCCCGACCTCGATCGCGATGTTCTCGGCGTCCGGAACATCGGATAGGGCCTCCCGGCAGAGAACTGAGGCATCTACCGAGCGAGCCAGGGGATGGGACGGGGCCTTGCCGGCGGAGAGGATCAGATCATCGACGATCGAGGCCACCTCCCTGGCGTGCGAGTCGATGCGGCGAACAGTCCGATGCAGATCGACGGGATCTCCCTCGGCTTGGACCGTCAGGTCGAGCACGGCGCTGATTGGCGCCCGGATGTCCTCGGCGATGGCGGCGACGAATTGGTCCCTGCCCTGGATCAAGCGCTCCAGACGCAGTTCGTCATGATGGGCTCGGGTGGAATCCTCCAGTTGGAGCAGGATCGCCGCCGGTCGCAACTTGCTTGCGCGCAGGAAAGAGAGGGACAAACGGCCCCAGATGGCCCGGCCGTCGGTGGCCCGCCAGCGCATCCAGGTGGTGGCGCTCTGGGTGGCGCCATTCCCAATCTCTTCCCAAACCTGTCCCAACTCAGCGGTGTCGTCGGTGTGGACGACGCTCCTGATATTGGCGCCGGTCACGGGCCCGAGCATCAGGGTCAGGGCCTCGTTGGCATAGATGAACTCACCCGACGGGCTGAGCACGGCCATCCCGATGTTCGCCTTGTCGAAGCCAAATCTGAAGTCCGCCTCGCCAGTGATTCGCCTGGCTTCGCCCCGGGCTGCCAGTCGCCAGCCGGCGATCAGGAGCGCCACGAGGACGAGGGTCAAGGTCAGGAACACGAACAGGCAAAGCGAGGTGGGCGACGCCATAACGCTCGACGTATGCCTCTCGATACAACACCAAGAAATTGAAGATCTGGAACGCCGCCACATAGATGAACCCAGCCAGGACCAGCCTCCACTCCTGATAGAAGGAGACGGCGACAAGGGCGAGCAGGAATGCGAACTGTGATTCGGCCGAACCCTCGAGGTAGCGGACCACGATCCCGGCCGCGGTGACGAGACCGATGGACACCGCGCCTGCGGCCATGCCCTGAGTCCTCGTCGTCATGCCAATCACGGCCATGACGACGAGGATCAGCGATGCGATCACGATCTCGTAGGTGGGCACACCGGTGACCAGGCCGACGACGGCGAGAACCGGCACCTGGATCAGGAGCAGAACGAGCAAGAAGCGATGCCGGGTGGCGAAGACCTTCGGGTCCGTCTGCTCACGGGCTCGAAGCGGCCTTCTCTTCCCCGGAAAGAGACGCCTGGACATCCGTACACGATATCGCCGCGGGGTCTCGGTCCCCGGTACCTCCAAATGCCGGGGTCCTTGGTTGAGGGGCTGGCGTGGAATACCGTTTGTGCAATGGACATCGCCCAATTGATCGAGATCGCATTGTCCAAGGTCGATGAGCGACGGGTCGCGGCTCATGACGCTGGACCCGGCCGAGGTGCCGGCACGCGTAGTCGGGGAACTGGTCGGCCTCCTCTCCGAGGTGACAGGCATCCTGACGGCAGCCGGGCCGGCGGAGACGATCAGGGCGAGAGGCTCCTGGGAGGAAGACTCGTATCAGATTTCGATCTCCGCTTCCACGGGAATCTCTGGTGATGGCATCACGGCCCTCAATCGCTTGTTGGAGGAACCGGTGCTCGCCGCTGGAATCGCCACGGCGGCTCGCCTGGCCGCAGATCAGGCGTTCGCATCCGCCTGAGTGGGGACGGCGCCCCCACGGCATTCCAGGTGACGTTGCCGGCCCATGTTGTGCAGAGGGCCACGGCGACCGAGCTCCTCATGGTCGCCGAAGAGCCTCCGGTCGAATTCGTCCCCCATGAAATGGCACGTCAGACCGTGGTGCCGGTGGACACGTCCCGGGAGGATTCCGAGGCATTCCTGGAGAGTGTCTTCCGAGTGCTTAGGAATCCGTGGCATGAGCCCGAGCGGCTCGAGCCGGCAGTGCTCCAGGTGCGTGTGCCGGGGGAGAGCTTCTCGATGACCGATGATGATGCCCCAAGCACATCGGCCGCCGAGGCGGCGGTGGACATCCGATTGGCCCTGTCCACTTTCGACCAAGGTCGTCGTGCGGCCGCGATCGAACCTGACGCTGTCGAAGCCACCGCCTGAGCCGACAACGTCCGAATCCGCCGTGTAAGTTGCTCCTTGGAGTACTCGTGGCCCCGGTGAAAGGACTCTGATATGTGTTGTGTCGCGACGGTCATGGTCCTGCTCGGGCCCCGTCTGGGGATCATCGTCTGGGGACTCGCTCAGCCTGCCCGTTGGGACCTTGCCTTCTCCACCTTCGTGTGGCCGCTCCTCGGGTTCGTCTTCCTGCCGTGGACGACCCTGATGTACGTGGCGGTCGCCCCAGGCGGGGTTACGGGATTCTTCGATTGGTTCGGGATCGTTCTCGCGGTCGTGGCCGACATCGCCTCCTACAGCGGCGGTGCCTACGGGAACCGTGATCGGATCAGGGGCTACTCCACCCCAGCGGCCCCGCCGATGCCCAGATAGTCGGCCCCCCTACACGGCCATATCCGCTGCCAGAACCGCCACGAGAACCCCGGTGGCTCCAGCGAGAACCCATAGTGGATCGGCCTGGACCAGGAAACCGATCAGCGCGAGAAAAGGGATTCCGGCGACCCGGTTGATGGCGATGGCCCGATTCACCGCCGGTGGCGACTGGCCGATGGAGGCGATCTGGATCACGGCCATGCTCACCAGGGCGAGGGCGACTCCCCCCACCAGGAGCCAGCGTTGGGAGGCGAGCATCGGCTCCTCGCCTGCATTGAGAATTGCCTGGTCGAGCGCGACTCCGACGATGGCGAGCGCCGCCGCCAGCGGAAGATGGGTGTAGATCCAAACTGTCGGCCGCCAGGTCCGCCCTTCCACACTCCGGCGTCTCACAACGCTGCCCTCGGCGTTGTCGAAGTAGAGCCACCAGAGCAGCGTCGCCAACAACACACCCAGGACCACCGCGATCAGCGATGAGGTCGACCAACCGATATGACTGAGCCCGGACACGACGGCGGCGAGGGACTCGCCGAGCACCAGGATCACGAACAACCCGAAACGCTCGGGGAGATGTGATTGGTCGAGAGGCACCGTCGCCTGCTGGCGTCTCACCACCCATGGTGTGGCGAGATCGATGGCCAGCGCCACTCCCCAAACGACGAATCGGGCCGGGTCCGGCACGAAGATAGATGCGGTCCAAACCACTGACGCCGCACCAAACCCGATCAGATACCCGCGGACCAGGCTGCGGGTCTCGAGGACATGCCGGTACACCCTGTAGTAGAGGGCGAGAAGGACCAGTCGGGAACTCGCATAGCCGACTGCGAACATGGTGGTGGAGGCCGAAGGGCCCTCGGCCAGTGAGGCAGCTATGACCAGGACGGCCACCATCTGTGCCGCCGACCACAACCGGTAGACGAGATCGTCGGTGTCATAGCGATCGGCGTAGAACGTGTTGCTCACCCACAGCCACCAGAGCAGGGCGAAGTAACCGAAGAAGGACCACAATCCTGTCCACGACGTGTCGGCGAGGAGACGTCCTCCGAGAACGGCGATGACCACCACGAAGGCGAGGTCGTAGAAGAGCTCGAGCCAGGTCGCACTCCGATGCCCACCATCTCCCGTCGTCTGAAGACGAGGCGGTGCAATCCGGGTCATCCGCGCCGACCTTGGCTCGCTCAATTCGATTGCTCCCTCGGCCTCGTCACCACACTCCTACCCCGGACAATATCTGGCGCCGACCCGGCCCGGACGGGGGCGGGAACAATGCGGCTCTAATCTCCCTCACATGAGCGCCTCACCTCAGCCCTACCTGCCGCGGCATGGTGCGGGACTGGGACGAGGACGCTCCCGGCCAATTGCACCAGTGTCTCGAAGGGTCGATGGTCTTCGTTGACATTTCTGGGTTCACTGCAATGTCCGAGCGCCTGGCCAAGCATGGGAAGCTCGGAGCTGAGGAGCTCACTGCGGTGATCGCAACCACCTTCCATGAGCTGCTCGCAGCGGCTTACTCCTTCGGAGCCAGTCTCCTCAAATTCGGTGGGGATGCCTTGCTGCTCTTTTTCGCCGGTGACCAGCACGCGCTTCGTGCCTGCGCCGCGGCCCGCGCTATGCAACAGAGGCTGGATGAGGTGGGCGTGTGTGTCACCAGTGCAGGCAAGGTCACGCTGCGGATGTCAGTCGGCATTCACAGCGGCATGTTCGACTTCTTCCTGGTTGGGGGGTCTCATCGAGAATTGATCGTCTCCGGCCCTGCAGCCACTCGCACCGTCGAGATGGAGGGCGCTGCGCGAGCTGGTCAGGTCCTGCTCAGCCCGGGGACCGCGTCCGCGATCCCTGCGGCGAACAGGGGAAGGCCCTCTGGCCCCGGTGTTCTGCTCAGAGGGGCGATGGAGGTGGAGAGCGCGGCCCGACGGCACGTCGAATCGTCGCCCGATGAACTCGCTCAGTTCGTCCCGATCGGTCTTTGCCAATTGCTGCTGAGTGGCGAGGTTGAACCTGAACACCGACCCGCCACGGTGGCATTTCTACAGCATCACGGTCTCGACGATGTCATCGAGCGTGATAGTGCCGAAGTGGCCGCGGAACGGCTGGATTCGTTGATCCGGGCTGTCCAAGAGGCCGTCGACGCCCGTTCCATCACGTTCCTGGCGACCGATATCGCGACCAATGGGGGCAAAGTCATCCTCACCGCCGGCGTTCCGTCGACCACGGGCAACGACGAGGAGGAGATGTTGCTTGCCTTGCGCCGGGTGATCTCGGGCAGGCCCGCTCTGCCGATCTCGGTTGGCGTCACCTGGGGGCGGGTTTTCGCCGGCGAAGTGGGCACGCCCTATCGCCGCACCTACACGGTCATGGGTGACACGGTGAACCTCGCTGCACGACTCATGGCGCGGGCGCCGGCAGGTGAGGTGTATGCCTCGGCTGAGGTGATCTCAGGGTCACGAACCACATTCGAAGTGAGCACCCTCGAGCCATTCATGGTCAAGGGCAAGAAGCTACCGGTCAATGCGCTATCCGTTGGCGATCCGCAGGGAAGCAAAAGCCGGGGGGTAACCGGTGGGCTTCCACTCATCGGGCGTGACGAGGAACTGGCACAGCTCACCGCTGCCTGGGAGAGAGCCCGATCGGGCAACGGTCAAATGGTGGAGCTGGCCGCCGACGCAGGCATGGGGAAGAGTCGCCTCGTCGAAGAGTTCCTGGCCACGACGCAGCCGGACCGGGTGATTCACACTGAATGCCGTCTCTATCAATCGGCGACCCCGTATTTCCCGTTCCGGGCAGCTGCTAGGCGAGGTCTGGGGACTCACGGATCTGGATCCTGATGCCTCGGAAAAGGCCCTATTCGAGCTGGTCGACACGCTGGCACCAGAGTTAGGCCCGTGGCTTTCCTTGATCGGGCTCGCGTTGGGATTGGAGATCGCCGACTCTGAGGAGGTGTCACAGCTCGAGGATCAGTTCCGTCCGGTGCGTGCGATGGCCGCTATCGGTTCTTTGCTCGAGGCGACGATGACGGACCCGGTCGTGTTTGTCGTCGACGACACGCATTGGATGGACGAGCCATCCCGGGACCTCCTGGCAAGCCTGGTCTCCGGGATGGACCGCTATCCATGGATGTTCGTCCTCACCCGGTCACTGGGCGCCGAGGGGTTTTTGGCCCCTGAGTCTCCATCCGTGACCAGGGTCGAGCTCCATCCCTTGGGGCTCGATGAAGCAAGAAATCTCATCTTCAGCGCCACGGAGGAAGCACCGTTGCCCCCACAGCAGGTGGAGCTACTGGCCCGGCAGGCGGATGGGAACCCACTCTTCTTAGTCGAGTTGCTGCAGGCCCTACGGCACAGCGGGTCGCTCGAGGAGATCCCGCAGTCCGTGGAGGCGATGATCGCGGCCCGGATCGACACCTTGCCGCTCTCTGACCGGAATCTTCTCCGCCGTCTCTCGGTCCTCGGCAACGGGTTCGAAATGGAGCAGGTGTCGGCTGTGCTCGGAATGGACGGGGAGGTCCCGCAGGATCCAGCTGGCTCGCTAGAAGGACTTGCAGACTTTCTGACCGTGGACAGAGTCGGAGGGTCGATTTCCAGCATTCTTTGATCCGCGACGTGGCCTACGACGGACTTCCCTATAAGACCAGGGAACGGCTCCATGCCCAGGTGGGCGACGCCACGTTCGCCGCTTGTCGAGGTCGGGCAGAGGAGTTTGCCGAGATCCTCTCCTTGCACTACTTCTATGCCAAGCGTTGGAGTCGCACCTGGCGTTTCTCCCGAATGGCGGGCGATCGAGCCCGTGAGAACTACTCCAATCACGAGGCGGCTGCCTTCTACGATCGGGCCCTCATCTCGGCCCGGCATCTCGACTGGGTGACGCATGCCGACCGGGCCGACGTCCTCACGGCCATGGCCCGGGTTCTCTATGAAGCCGGTTCATTCGACGATGCGATTACATCTCTGCGGGAAGCGGCCCGCCTCGTCGACGATCCGGTTGCCCGGGCCGACCTGCGTCTCTCCTTGGCCCGCTGCTACCAGAAAATGGGCGCGCTTTCGCAGGCGCTGCGCGAGACCGCCCTTGGATTGAAACAGGTCGAAGGGAGGGCGCCTCCGGAGGCAAGGAGAGCCACTGCCCGACTGCGTGCCTTTCGCACTGCGATCCTCTCCGATCAGTTGCGTCCCCGGATGGCGCTGAAGGTCGGTCTGCAGGCGGTCGAGGAGGCGGAAGCGAGCGGGGAGATGGACGCATTGGCCCGCGCCTATACCAAGATCGACGAGGCCTACCAGATCCTCGGTCTCCGCGACGAGGCGGTTCACGAGGAAAAGGCCCTGGAGATCTTCGAGGAGCTCGGCGATCTGTCTGGCATATTGCTCCTTGCCATCAACCTGGGAGTGCAGGCTTATGCCGACGGGCGCTGGGAGGATGCCATCACGATGTACGCCAAGGCTCAGGAGGTGAGCCGGCGCAGCGGGAACGTCGCAGCCGAGGGTGCAGCCGCGGCCAATTTGGGCGAGGTTCTGATCAGCCGGGGGCAGTTGGATGAGGCCGAGACTGTCCTGCAAGAGGCGAGACGGGTGTTGCGCGGTCAGAAAGTGATCGGGTTCGCCCTCTTTGCCGAGACCCAACTGGCGAGGCTCATGATGGAGCGAGGCGATACTCAGGTGGCGGCAGACGCCCTGAAACAGGTCATCGACGAGGCCAACAGGATTGGACAGCCTTTCTTCGCCGTCGATGCGGCGGTCCATCTCGCCGATGCCCTTACACGGTCGGGAGACCCAGATCACGCCCTCGAGGTCATCGATGTTGCGAAGGATCTGGCGGGCGAGGACGCCGCCCTATACGAAGTGCCGCTGGAACGATTGCGGGCCGGGGCCTTGATCGTCATGGGCCGATCCGATGAGGCGCTTCATCATGTGGAGCCGGCGCTGGCGAGCGCTCGTGAGCAACGCCTCGTTTACGAAGAAGCCCTGCTCCTGCTGCTCAAGGCACAGACGGGTCTTGACCAAGGAGATGCCTTCGAGGAGGCGAATCGCCTCCTCGAAGACCTAGGAGCTTCTCGACCCTATGACCACCGCTTGCCATCTCCGATGTTGTAGATCGTGTGGACAGTGGTGAACGTCCCGTCCGGGTTCACGTGGCTGTGGACGTCGATCAGACACGAAGTGTGGTTTCCGGGTAGGTAGTCGGACGTAACGACCGGGCCGATCGGAAGCCCACCATTGACCTCTGGGTCACCGACGCGCGGGTCCTTCTTACACCAGGGCATGGGCTGCTTGCCCACGTCGGGTGCGCCGTTCAGGGGCGGATCGTCATAGCTCAGAATTCGGTGTTGTGGCGGGGCAGCAGGTGGGCCGAGGAAATCCCAGGTGATGACCTCGAGGAACTGGGCCACGGTGGTGTCGATCTCGTCAATCGGCTCGGTGAAGAAGTCGACGAACAGCTCCGTCCCGTCAGTACCTGAGTCGAAGTTGTACAAGAGCTTTCCATCGACGCCCTTGCAACCACCGTCGGTGTCGTCGCCGCGGGTGACGGTGGAGGTGGCGTTACCGCCGCCGAGGGGGGGTCGTTGATTCGCCACAGGCGATCTCGCCGTCGAATGCCTCCACCAGCCGGAACAGGGTGTTGCCCTCCAAGGAAATGGCACCGTTCGGGGAGTCATCGCCAGGCTTGATCACGATTTTGTCGAAGACGCCGGTGATCGAGGGCACGTCGGGGTCAGCACTGGTGAATGTGAGAATCACCAGCTTGTTGTCGCTGCCACCGGAATCAGGGCCACAGTCGGAAGCGTCGTTGCAATCCACCGTGATCGTGTCGACCGGGTTGCCGGCGAGTGACGTCTGGAGGATCACGTCACCGTTGAATTTGAATTCGAGGTTGAGCTCGGCGTAGCCGATGCTCTGACCTTCGAGTTCCCCGGTGAGACTGAGCGTCAGGGCCTGGCTCTTGTCCCTGTTGATCTGGCCACATTTTTCTCCGGTGCCTTCACCGTTCTGACCGACCCCGAGACGATGGTCCTTCAGGCCGGGGAATGGGTTCTTGTTCGTCGGCAAGCCCGAGGCCGCCACCTTGACCAACGGGCCAGTTACCGATGCGGTACCCAGTTTGCAATTGGACGCAGTAAGAAGCTGCTGGTTTTGCTCCACGCCCGCGGTGTCGAACAGCACGAATCTGTCAGGGTTTGAGTCCATGTCGAGACGAAGCTCGCCGGTCTCGGCGACAATGGGATTCTGTCCCAGGGCGGGGACTACCAGCAGCGAGACTGCCGCGACAAGTCCCGCTACACCAGCCAGCGACCAAAATCGACGCCTTTTCATCAGTCCTCCCAATCGCTAATGCGTGCATCGTGGGAGAGTGCGCGTTTGACGCCCCTGCCCCTCAGCCTCCGCCCGTTCTGGAACCATAACCGCCCAGAGTGGTCGCGTCGCCGGCGAGTGGGCGCGATCATGACCGACATGCCCAAAGACGACACCCACCGTTCCGTCTCCGATCTCTACATCCTTCCCTTGGACGAGTTCACCGCCGCCCGTGACGAGCTAGTTCAACGACTCAAGTCGGAGGGCGATGACGAGGAAGCGAAACGGGTGGGCAAGCTGCGCAAACCCTCGGTGGCGGCATGGGCCCTGAACCGGGCGGCTCGAAACAACCCCGAGGCAGTGAGCAGTCTGCTCGAGAGTCACCGGAAACTGCGACGGGCTGGATCGAGACAGGCGGTCGAGGACGCATCGGAGACGCGCCGGCAAGCAATCGCGGCTCTCACCGATGCCGCCATGACCGAGCTGGGCAAGGGATCTCTGCAGACCCGGGATCGGATCAATCGGACTTTGCTCGCCGTAGCGACCGATTCCCAAGGTGAGGCAGACCTCGCCGCCGGGACGCTGGTCCGCGAGCTCGAGCCTTCCGGAGGCGGATGGGGAGAGATGGAGCTGCCTCCGGTGCCGGAGCCAGACCCCGCCGAGGAGGCTGCGCGAGCCGCGGAGGAGTCTCGTGAGCGGGCCCGGAAGCTGGAGGCCGAAGCAGACGAAGCCGAGTCTCAGGTCGAAGCCGCCAAAGAGACACTGGCAGAGGCGAGACGTCGGGCCAAACAGGCCAGGTCGGCCGCAGACAAGGCAGGCGCGGAGGCTCGGAAGGCGGAGAAGGGAGTCGGAGGCTGAGCCTGGGGGTACTCCCCGGTTGACATTTCACCCTTCGGTCGATACTCACATCCGGGTGGGATTGGACAGCCCCGAAAAGGATCTCGAGATAGCGCTAGAGGTAGTGACTGAGGGTCGCAAAGGGCTACGCCGCGTTGCGGCTGACTTCTCATTGGAGGCGGCCGGCTCGGCTTGTGGCCGAGGAGGCGGATTCGATCCGGACCACGTCGCGTGACTGGGTCCACGGCTCCGGTGTCCAGGGTTTGGGGATCGGGGACAAGCTGACCCATGGCGAGCCCACCGGAGAACTTGCCCTGCGGGTCTACGTCGAGAAGAAGAAGCCCAGGGCAAAGGTCGCCAACCCGGTACCCAAGGTGGTTGTGGTGCCCGGGGTCGGGGACCGAATCACCGATGTCATCGAACTGGGGCGAGTCGTCCCCGAGCTGTTCAGCGAGCGGGTCAGGCCGGCGATGCCGGGATCAGGTCTGGGTCACGCCGCGGTGACGGTCGGAACGTTCGGATGTCTGGTGCGGAAGAAGGGCGATGCGGAAGGGCTCTACGTGCTGAGCAACGCCCATGTCCTCGCCAACGAGGGCATGGCCGTTCCTGGTGACGGGATCCTCCAGCCGGGCTCGCTCGACGGCGGCTCATCCGACGGGGACTCATTCGCCCGTCTCACCGACTTCGTCCCCTTCGAGTTCACGGAGACGAGCTTCCCGAATCTGGTCGACGCCGCGATCGCCAAGGTTCGACGCCGGACTTGGGCGGGACCGAAGCTACGTATCCTCGACATTGCTCCGGCTGGCGTCAGCAAGACCGTTCGCAGGGGCATGCATATCAAGAAGGTGGGCCGAACCACGGATTACACCACCGGTGTCATAACCGACGTTCATCTCCGCCTCGCGCTCAAGTACCACCGACCATCGGGTTCGGGCCGGGCCCGGGTGGGGTTCAGGGACCAGGTCCTGTGCACCCGCTACAGCGCCGGTGGTGACAGCGGTTCGGTGGTCCTGAACAACAACGACAAGATCGTCGGCCTCCATTTCGCGGGCGCTGCATCAGGGAGCGTCTTCAATCGAATCACCCACGTCCTCGAATTGCTCGACATCGAGGTCGTGTGATGGCGAGCCGCAATCACGTCCGGCGCGCCATCGAGCTTTACGAAGAGGAGTTGGCCGGATACCCGAATGTGACCGGCATCGGCGTCGTCCCGGTCACCGATGATTCTGAAGGCGCGGCTGATCTGGCTGTGGCGGTCTATGTGACGCGGAAGGTCCCGCGAGCCCAGTTGAAGGCCGACGAGCGGATACCGCCCTCGCTCGAGATCCCGAGCCGAGACGGGTCGCAGAACGTCCCGACCCGGGTCATCGCCACGGGTGAATTCGCTCTCGAGGATCAATTCGACATCGAGCCGGCCTAGGCCATCGAGGAAGGAGGGCGTCATGCCCAACGGCAATGAGGTGGTGGACAAGGACACTCCGGTATCCAGCTTCGACGTGGGAGAGGAGTCGCTTTCGGAACAGATTTCGACCGGTGAGGACGATCAGGTCGAGAAGACACCGAGGAGTGGCTTCGAGAAGGTGGCGGGCTACAAGCCTCCCACACCCCAAATCCACAGCGAGTTCTCACCCGAGTCGGTTGGCGAAGTGTTGTCGGTGCCGGACGAGACGACACAGTTGCCCGACATCGGCGAGGCATCGTTCGGGCCACCCGACGCCCGGGCCGAGACGGTGCACGGCGCCGATGATCGGTTTCAGATCACCAATACCGCCGCCTACCCGTGGCGTGCCCATGCCTCGCTGCGGATCACCGCTGCGGACAACTCGCTTTGGATCGGCACCGGATGGTTCGTGGGGCCGAGACTGCTGGTGACCGCCGGTCACGTCGTCTACATCAAGAACAGTGGCGTCGCCGGTCGTGATGGGTGGGTGCAGAAGATCGTCGTCATGCCCGGCCGGAATGGAGCCACCCTCCCCTTCGGATCGGCGACGACATCCAACTTCTGGTCTGTGGTCGGCTGGGCGACCGATGGCGATGGCGAGTACGACTACGGCGCCATCGTCCTAGGCGAGTCGCTGGGCGACAAGACTGGCTGGCTCGGGTTTGGCAACTGGCCGAGTCTCGACGGCGTCCACGCCAACATCTCCGGGTATCCAGGTGACAAGCCGGCGGGCACCCAGTGGTATGCCGCCCGGACGATCGACTCCGCGAGCACCCGCAAGGTGTTCTATGACATCGACACGGCAGGCGGCCAGAGCGGATCTGCCGTCTACAGATTTGCGAACGGGTCCCGATATGGGATCGCCATCCATGCCTACGGGGGCGCCATGGTGAACTCGGGCACCCGGATATGCCAACCGGTCTTCAACAACATCAAGTCCTGGAAGGAGGCGTCCCAACCGTGACCGGCGGAGGTGCCCGGATCGAAGGACGGGCTCATCTCGCCGACGACAGCCCGGTGATCGAGGCCCGAGTGTTCTTCAGCACGTCGCCGGTGCCGCTGCCCGACATCGCCACGCTCACCGATGACGACGGCCGGTTCTCGTTGTATGCACCGGCACAAGGCCACTACGAAATCGCATGTCATGCCGATGGACACGACCCTGCGACCGTCCCCATCGACGTCGATGGGGTGTCCGAGAGCGTCGATGTCGAGGTCGTGCTGGGGAGTTGAGCTAGGCCAGTCGCTCCGCCAGACGGGTTGCGCCGCGATGGGCGATGGCGGCGATCGAGATCATCGGATTCACGCCCGAGGCCGTCGGGAAACACGACCCGTCCATCACATAGAGCCCGGCGATGTCATGAGCTTGATTGTCGGCATCCACCACCGACATGCCCGGGTCCGAGCCCATGCGGGCGCTGCCCATCTGATGGAACGAGAAATAGGAGGTCCGATTGGGGCCGTATCCGATGGCGTCGGTCCCGGCCATCAGGTCGTCGATTCCGCCTTGCCCGGGAAACCATCGCACCGGCCGGATGGTCGAGGTGACGACCTCGACTGCCCCTGCTGCGGCGAGCAATTCGGCGGCCCTTCGCACACCTTCCCTGATATGAGCCCTGTCGTATTCGGAGATCCGGTATTTCCAGAGTGGGCTGCCGTCTCGCCTGATGGCGACGCGGCCATGATCGTGGTCGCGCAGCAGGATCCCGCCAACCGCCAGATGACCCAGGCCCAGGACGTCGCGCTTGAACGACGGCCCGTCCTCCCATCCCAAGAAGGCCGCGGGAAACAAGGGATGGACCGGGGCTGTCTCGAATCGGAACCCGTACCCACGACCGTCGAGATTTGCGAACTCGTCGCTGAACCGCGTCTGCAGCATCCCGATCCATGGATCGACTCGCTCCTCGAATCGTCCCCAGAGGGCGGTGACCGGATGGATCCTGAGGTAATCCCCGGCGGCGGGACCACCAAGACCGCTCCGCAGGAGCAGGGCTGGCGTGTTGAGCGCACCGGCCGCCAGCACCACCACCCTGGCTCGCACGTTGAGAGGGTGGTCACCTACCCGCGCGATGACGCCGGTCACCCGGCCCTGATCAGTGTGTATCCACTGCGCGTCGGCGCCGACGACCATTCGTGCACCTCTGTCGGCCGCATCCTGGAGATAGGTGGCGAGAGTCGATCGCTTGGCTCCTATCCGGCATCCCATCGTGCAGTATCCGCACGCCTCTTCGGTGCAGCCGTTGACATTGCGGGGCTGCTCATCGACGTGCCAACCCAGGTTGCGAAGGCCCTTCTCCATGATCTGGTCACGAGCCGAGGGTGTCCCGTGCTCCTCGTTGGCTCCCAACCCGTTCTGCACGGCGGCCAGTGATTCGCCAAAGCCATCACTGGTGAACACCTCCGGGAATTCGGCCACGCGGTCCCACTCCTCCCGGACCGAATCGGGGGTGGGGAACGAAGTCGTGTAGTTGATCACGGTGCCGCCCCCCAACGTGGACCCGGCCAGCATGAGCACGCCGCCGTCCGTGGTGGACTTGAGGGCGCCGTCGAGGTACATCGAGCCATAGGCGTCAGATTCGAGATGGGTGAAGTCCGACTCGTTGTGATAACCACCGAGCTCGAGCACGGTCACATCGAGACCGGCTCCAGCGAGGACGGCGGCGGCGATCGCCCCTCCGGCGCCGGAGCCGACGACCACGACATCGCACTCGATGGTCGTGTCACGCTCCACGACCTCGGTGGCGATCGTCTTGGGTGTCGCGGGGGCAGGTCCGTCCGGGCCCGGATAACCCATGGCGACCCAAGCCTCGGGCGGCTGGTCCGGGTCATCGGTGGTGACCCAGAGAAAGGCGGCGAGGGTCTTGAGGGCTCGGATCCCTTTGCGAACGATCTCCAACCGATTGCCCTCCATGGCGAGGAGGGCAGCCGCACGCTGGTCGGGAGCCAGGCTGGTGAACTTCGCAGCCCGCCCGAAGAGGACCATGCCACCCGCCGCCGAATCGAGGAGACCGAGGAACAGCCTGAGGTCCTTCCGATCACGCTCATGCGGCAATGACTCGTAGACACGGGCGAGCTCGGCCGAGAGCCGCAGATCGGCTCCCGGTGTGGTCCACGCAGGGCCGTCGCCTGGGACCGCCGGGAGGATGGTGTCGACCATGAGATCGAACGTCCGGAGGTTGGCCGGGCTGAGGGTCACGACCGGCCTACCCGGCGGGCTCCAGATTGCGGTTGACCCGGAACAGATTGTCGGGGTCGTACTCCGTCTTGATCCTCCGCAGCCGCTCGTAGTTGCCGCGGTAGGAGTCCTCGATCCGAGTGACGTCATCGTCGGTTGTCTGGAAGTTGATGTAGTTGCCACCAGTGGAGAACGGCCGGAATCGCTCCCAGGAGGACCGCACCCAGCTTTGGTAGGACTCGCCGTTGGGATCGGTGGCGGGCCAGGCCCCCGCGGCTCCGACCACGAACTCGGCGTCGCGATTCCCCACCGCCCCGTCGTCCTCGGCGTGCTCGTTCACCCCGCCCGCGATGTGGAAGGTGATGACCTGTGACATCGGGGACTCGATCTCGGCAGCATTTGCTCGAACCGATTCGAGGTAACCGTCGCTCAGTTCCGGGATGAACTCCGTCTTCCAGTAGTAGTGGGCGCCCTTGGGCTGGGTCGCGTTGAGCATCGACTGTTGCTCGACATAGGTCTTGGGCATGATGAGATCGGCAATCGGTTTGCCGAACGCCTTGATCGGGGCCAGGTCGCGCTCCGCCTGTGCAGGATCACCGGTGTGGCAGGCGATCATGGCCACGATGGGCTTGCCATGCCACACCTCGGGGATGAACGGGGCCGGGGGAGCGAGTCGCATCGTCGACACCAGGGTCAGTTCCATCGGGGCAGTTGCAGTCATCTCTCGATAGATGGCGAGAACGTCCTCGGCGTGGTCCACGGCGGGCCAGGCGATCAGACCCGCCGTGATCCCGGGGCCCACTTCGTGCAGTCGGAATGTGAACTCGGTGACCACTCCGAAGTTCCCGCCGCCGCCGCGGATCGCCCAGAAGAGATCAGGCTCTGATTCGCGGCTCGCGGTCCGAACTTGACCATCGGCGGTGACTATCTCCACTTCGACCAGATCGTCCACGGTGAAACCGAATCGGCGGGACAAGTATCCGAACCCTCCACCCAGGGTCAGCCCGGCCACGCCGGTCTCCGACACGAAACCGAGAGTGGTCGCGAACCCGTGATCCTGCGTGGCACGGTCCACATCGCCGAGGAGACAGCCGGCGCCGACATGAACCAGCCGATTGTTGGGATCGACTCGGACCTCGCGCATGTGCGACATGTCCAGGGTCAAGCCCCCGTCGGCCAGGGCCAGACCCGAGATGTTGTGCCCACCCCCTTTGATCGAGAACAGCAAACGCTGCTCTCGGGCGAGATTGACGGCGAAGGCGACCTCATTGGAGTTCTCGGGCTGGATGACCAGGGCAGGCTCCTTGGCGATCAGCCCGTTCCAGATCAATGTGGCTTCGTCGAAGCCCGGGTCGCCGGGGCGGAGGCGGCCCTTGTCCGGGATCGTCGCCAGGAGCGAGAGGTCCAGCTCGACCTCGCCGCCGTCGAGAGTTCGAAGGTGCAGTGTTTCAGAGGGCATGGGTGTCCGCCTTTCCGCGGTCAACGGTACCGACAGCCGTTTGTGGCCGCATCGGCAGTGGTATGTGTGGGAGCAAGGAGGCCTGGAATGGCGACGAAAACACTGGAGAAGCTGAGCAAGACCGAGTTGTACGAGAAAGCCCAGGCAGCCGACGTACCGGGGCGCTCCCAGATGGACAAAGACGAGCTGATCGAGGCTCTATCCGACGGGGGGCGCCCGTCGAAAACTCCACCCTCGACCTCAAAGCGCTCGATCTGGAACGGCGCCATCACTTTCGGGCTGATCACGATCCCGGTCGGGCTCTATACCGCCACCGAGGACAGGGACGTCTCATTCCATCTCTTGTCCGGCAAGGACCAATCCCGGATCGAGTACAAGCGGGTTTCGTCCAAGACCGGTCGGGAAGTCGATTGGGACGACATCGTCAAGGGCTACGAGTACCAGAAGGGCAAGTACGTCGTGTTCACGCCCGAGGAGCTAGAGCAGATCGCCCCGGAAAGTGCCCGATCCATCGATGTCGTTCAATTCGTGGACGAGTCCGAGGTGGATCCGATCTTCTTCGAGAAGTCCTATTACGTCGCCCCGACCGACGTGGCGGTCAAGGCCTACGAGTTGTTCGTGCGCGCCCTCACCGAGTCTGGTCGGGTCGCCGTGGGCAAGGTGGCTATCCGGGAGAAGGAGCGACTCTGCACGCTGCGTGTCAGGGACGGGTTGCTCGTCCTCGAGACGATGAAATGGCCCGACGAGATCCGGCAGGCCGATTTCGAGCAGTTGGAGAAGAAGCCACGGGTGTCCGCCCAGGAATTGAAGATGGCTCGCCAGCTGATCGACCAGTTGACCGGTGACTTCAACCCCAAGGTCTTCGAGGACAGCTATCGGCGTCGACTCGAGGAAGCGATCGAGGCCAAGATCGACGGGAACGAGATCACAGTGAACCCGGCAGAGGCTCCCACGGAGAAGGTGGTCGATCTTCTCGAGGCGCTCAAGGCCTCCGTCGATCAGACACGGGCCAAGAAATCAGCCTGACCTCCACCGTTTTGGCTCGCAGATCCCGCCCTATGGAACGGGATCTGCGCGCCAGAATGATCTCGTGACCGCCGGGCCCAACTTTGCATCGACTTCCTACGAGGAGCGGAGAATTGGGGAGCTGCGGCGCTGGAAGCGGCGAGCCAACCTCTTCCTGCTCGGAGCGTTCGTCGTCTTCCTCATCAGCCACTTCTTCGGCGAGGAGACCGGCGTCAATGGCTTCATCCGGGCGGCGTCCGAGGCGGCCCTGATCGGTGGCATCGCCGATTGGTTCGCCGTCACCGCCCTGTTCCGGCACCCGCTCGGCATACCGATACCGCACACCGCCCTGATCCCAAAGAGCAAGGACGAGATCGGACGCGGACTGGCCGAGTTCGTCCAGCAGAACTTCCTCGATCCGGCCAATCTCGGGCAGTGGTTGACGAACGCAGACATCGCCGGGCGGCTGGCGAAGTGGTTGGACTCCTCCGATCACGCCACGCTGGCGGCACGCAGGACCATCGAGACCGGGTCCACGATTGCTCAGTCGCTCGACGATGAGCGGGTGGCGTCGGTCATCACCCAAACCTCACTCGACTGGCTGCGCCAGACCCCGATCACACCCATCATCTCCCTCGTGGCCGACGCCTGGCTCAAGGGTGGCCGGACCCAGCAATCGGTGGAGACCACGCTGAGAGGGCTCGACGTCGTCATCGTCGACAACCTCCCGTATTTCAGAGAGAGTTTCGCCCGAACCTCTCCCTGGTGGATGCCGGCCTGGGCCGGCGAGCTCGTCTTCGAGAGGATCATCGCCTCGTTCAGGATCCTCGTGGACGACGTTGCTTCCGACCCGTCGCACCCGATCCGCACCGACATCGAGATGATGATGTCGCGAATTGCCGACGACCTCCGCAATTCCGCCGATCTGGCAGAGCGCATCGAGGATTCGAAATTGCACATCCTCGACTCGCCGGAACTGGCCTCGGCGGTCCAAACACAATGGCAGGTTCTTCAGGAGAGTCTGGGCCGAGCCGCATCGCAGGCAGGCTCAGACCTCGAGAAGCGCCTGGCAGAGTTGATCCAATGGTGGGCCCGCCGCATGCTCGAAGACGAGGCGCTTCGGACGCGGATCAACACGTGGATCGCCGAGGCTGCCGAGCGTCTTGCAAATCAATGGGATGAAGAGGTCATCGGGATGATCGAGACGACGGTGGCCGGCTGGGACGCCAACGAGATCTCCCACCGTCTCGAGCTCCAGCTGGGCAGAGATCTTCAGTTCGTGCGGATCAACGGAACCGTGGTGGGGGCCCTGGTTGGGATCGCCATCCATGCCCTGCTGCTGCTGACTGGCAACGTGTGATAGCTATCTGGGCTCGAGACGGAGGGTGGTGCCCAGGGTCTCCGGTAGGAGCATGTTCTCGAGGGAGCGTCCCCGGTACTTCGCACGCAATGCTTCCGATGCCGATTCGATCGAATCGGGGTCGTTCGCCGACACGGCGGTGAACTCGAACCGGGCGTCTCCGACTCGAAGAGCGACTTCGGGATCCGCCACGGCCCTCTGGTACCAGCGTCCCGATTCGCCCCGAACCGAGCGCACGTAGACGTCATCGCCCTCGACGACCACCCAGATCACCGTGCCGATGACCCGGTCGCCCCGCCTGGTCTCGATGACTACCTCCCGCGCCTCCCCAATCTCCTGTAGCTGCTCTGCGGTCAACGACATCTTGCGAGACTAGGTGCTCGACCTGCTCACACTTCGAAGACCGCTCCGTGTGTGCCGGGGACGATCTCGAAATCCGGACTCGTTGCCCACAGCCGTTCGTGCGCCTCGTCGAGCTTCTGATCACTGTGATCGGGATCGTGGTGGAACGTCATCAGGGTTCCGACGCCGGTCATGGCGGCGAAAGCCAGCACATGGCTGTACGAGCTGTGGCCCCACCCGATGCGCTGTGAATACTCCTCGTCCGTGTATTGGGAATCATGGATCAGCAGATCTGCCCCTGCGGCCAGGTCGTAACCGGAGGTCCACTCCGGGTTTTTGGGGAAGTTGTGCATGCCCAGTGCGGGTTCATGGTCGGGGAGATAGGTCAGGACCCTCCCGGCCTCCTCGAGGCGGTATCCGAGGGTGGGGCCGGGGTGAGAGACCAGGTCGGCGGTGACCTGGATCCCATCGATGTCAAACGTGCCCGGTGGGACGTCGTGAAAGTCCACGTTCGACAGGTCGCGCACCCGCAGGGGGAAGAGCGGCGGGGACAGATACCGGTTGAGCCGCTCCTTCAGGGTCTGCGTTGTCGAGATCGGTCCCCACACATCGACTCGGATGTCGGGATCGTGCAACGGGGCGAAGAACGGCAGTCCCTGGATGTGGTCCATATGGAGATGCGTGATGAGGACGTCGACCTGTTCCACGGATTCGACGCTCGACCCGAGCGCCCGCATCCCGCTCCCAGCGTCGAGGACGAGGAGCCTCCCATCCTTCCCCAACACCTCGACGGCCGATGTATCGCCACCGTATCTGGCCGTGTCCAACCCGGCGCTGGCGATCGACCCCCTCGTTCCCCATAGCCGGGCTCTCAGTCCTCGACCTCCCAGAAGGTGGCCAGTACGCCGAGGAATCTCCCACCCTGGCCCTCGATGGGAAGTGCTGTCACTTCGACCACCCGCCACACGCCGTCCATCCCCTGAAATCGAATCGCCCGATGCGCCGGTGTTCTCTTGCTCAGGGCCACCAGGACCGGGAATTCGTAATCGGGCAATGGCTCCCCGTCGAGTTGAGTCACATGCCACGCCCCCACCAGTGATTCGGAGTTGATCGGTCCCACATCGTCGAATCGCACCCCGAGCAAGCCCTCGGCGGACTCGTTGTAATAGATGAGGTTCCCTGATTCATCCATCATCCACATCGGGATGGCCAGATAGCTGGCGAGCTGCCTGAGAAGGATCATCTCCACAGGCTGTTGCTGATGCGGCATAGGGAGAGAACCTACCGCCGCCTGCGCTCGAATGTCACCTCGGCTAACAGCCGATATGTCAGGCCGTCGTTGTCGACGGCCGCCGCACGGAGCGACCCTCCCGGGAGGTACACAGCGGTGTCTATTGCCACGAGTGGATTGCCATGCAGCCCGTGGGGGAGTGGCTCGATAGGGGCCCATTGGTCGCTGGCCGGCTCGAGTATCTCCACCGAGGTCAGAGCTTGGTCAGGCGAGAACACCTCGCCGCCGGCCACCACGATGGCCCCATCGACCACGGCTGCACCAAACCCGGAACGGGGCTCACCAAGCGACGGCCCGTCCCGCCACGTCTGGGCGTCAGGGTCGTAGACCTCGGTGGTGTCGAAGATCTCGCCCTCCCAGCGCCCGGCAAGGGCCCAGATCTCCCCGTCTAGAGCGACGCCGGCGACATGCTCACGCTGTGTGGCGGGCGTGGGCAGATTGGTCCAGGTGTCGTCGTACAGGTCGTAGCGATAGGCGGCTCCACCGGGGACACCCCCGACCAGGAAGATGCTCTCGCCCAACGTCACAGCGGCGCCGGCAGCCACCGGGGAGGGGAGAGGCTGGCCGTCCCGCCAGGCCTCGTCGACCAGTTCCCAGACCGCCGCCGACGGATTGTCACCGGGGCTGTAGCCACCTATGAAGAAGATGCGCTCACCGACCACCGCCAACATCCCATGATGCCGGGCCTCCGGCAGAGGCGGGAGGTCACGCCAGGCATCTGTCTCGGGCGAATAGGCCTCGACGGTCGGCGTCACGCCGCTCCGGCCCACACCGACTCCGATGAAGCCTCCGGCGACCACGATCTCGTCCCCGAGGACGGCTGCGGGATGCTCGCTGCGGGCCAGGGTCATCGGGGCCAGTTCGACCCAACCGTCAGGCGGCGCCGTGGTCGGGACCGGGCCCGGTGCCGACGTGGTCGTGGCGTCTTCGACGGCGGCCGTGGTGCATGCCGTGGATGCGACGAGGAGGAATGCGGCGAGACGTCGCACCCGGTCAACCCTACGTCGGGAAGCGGTGATAACTTCGGCCGATGACCATCGAGGATCGAGCAGTCGACCCGTCGCGGCCCCACGCCGCAAAGCATGTCCATCAGTACCTCGAGAGCGACGGGGCGGCGGTGGACCATCCGGCGGCCGGCCATCTGATCCTCCTCTACACCACGGGTCGTGCGTCCGGCCAGATACGTCGCACTCCATTGCGGTACTTCGAGGTCGATGGCGATCTGGTCGTGGCCGCTTCATATGGTGGCGCGCCCCGACATCCCGATTGGTACCTCAACCTCGTCGAGGATCCCAGAGTCTGGGTGCGGCGGGACGCCGAGCTCTATGAGGCCGATGCCATGCCCATCGACCGAGTGGAGCGGGACCTCCTCTGGGACACGGTCGTGGTGAGCAGTGCACCGCAGTTCGGCGACTACCAGGAGAAGACGGAGCGAATCATCCCGCTGGTGCGGCTGATCGCTCGCCCCTGACTCAGCCGAGGACCCGGTTCGCCTCAGCCAGCAGATCGTCGATGTCTGTGCCCGATTCCTCGGCCAGGAGCCGCCTGATCCCGGGAGAAACCTTGTCGAGGACCGTAGCCATCTTGTTCAACACCGCCCGCTGCGCCTTCATTCGTGCTGCCTCGTCGGCCGGTGTGACCAGATCATCGACGATCGAGCCCTCGGCCCGAGAAGCGACCAGGGGGTCGGTCACGCCACGGACCCACACCAGGGATCGTTTCCCGGGGCCGCGGCCCTCGGTGATCGGCTCGACGGCGGTCACGTCGTCTGAGCGCACGTACGCTCCGTAACCCAGGGCGACCAGCTGACCGGTCTGTATGCGCATGGTGTCCTCCTGTGCAGGCCGGAAGCTACCGGGCGCCGGCGACAGCGTCAGGCGCCGGCGTCTTCGGCGAGTGTGTAGGCGACGAGGGCATTGGCGTGACCATGTCCCATTCCGTATTCGGTCTTGAGCCAGTTGACCAGCTCCATGTGCTTGGTCAGGTCACTGGCCCGGATCAGTGCCTGCCACTCCTCGATGGGTCTGCCGTACTTCTTCTCGATCGAGGGGAAGTAGGACGCCGGCCCCTGCACACGCCCGGTCTTGTCGTCAGCCATAGCCTCGAAGCGTATCCGGTGGCGTCGCTGGTTGAATCGGTGCGGTGTTCACCCCGATCCGCACCCGGCGCTTGCTCATCCGCCCTTTCCAGCCCGACGACCTGGAGGCGTATCACGCCCGGCGCGCCGATCCCGACGTGGCTCGCTATCAGGACTGGGAGCTTCCATACCCCATGGAAAGAGCCGAGAAGGTTGTGTCCGCGATGGTTGCAATGGACGGACCTGAGAACGACAAATGGTGGATGGCCATCGTCTGCGACCCGGATACCGGCGAGGTGTTCGGTGACGTCGGCGCAAAGCTCTCATGGAAGGGGCGTTCCGCCGAGGTGGGCTACACCTTCGCCAAGGAGCATTGGGGGAAGGGGTATGCGGCGGAGGCCCTGGAGGCGCTGGTCCGGTATCTGTTCGAGGAGCTAGACGTGACGAGAGTCTCCGGGATGCTCCACCCTGACAACCCGGCCTCGGCCATGGTCCTGGAGCGGACTGGTTTCCTCTTCGAAGGTGAGACGAAATCGTCGTTCTGGGTGGGCGACGATTTGTCAGACGACTGGATCTACGGGATGACGAGGACGGATTGGGAGGTGTGGCGTGACCGTCCCCGGCACCCGCCGGACGATGTGCGTCTCGTCGAGGTGACCACCGAGAACGAGGCGACCGTTTCGGGTCTCACCACCCACAAGACGCAGGAGGCGTTCGTTGCCCCCGTGTTGCGGTCGTTTGCCGATGCCCTGTTCCCCGAGGTGGTCGACGGGGCGCCGGTCGTGCCGTGGATGCGGGCGGTGGTGGCCGACGACGTGATCGTGGGGTTCGTGATGCTGGCCCTGAGCACCGAGCATCATCCGGAGCCGTTTCTGTGGCGTCTGCTGATCGACCGTCTCCACCAGCGACGTGGCATTGGGGCCAGGATCCTTGAACTTGTCGAGACCGAGTGCGTGGAGACGGGGGACGAGAGCCTTCTCACCAGTTGGGGCGAAGGCAAGGGCTCGCCCCGGTCTTTCTACCTGGCTCATGGCTTCGTCCCCACCGGCAGGGTGGTCGACGAGGAGACCGAAGGCCGCAAGCGCCTCTCTCGCTCGAATTGACTGCGACCCGGCCTAGGTTTGGGCCATGGAGGTCAGCAACCCGGACCGTGTGGTGTTCCCCGAAGATGGGATCACCAAGGGCGACGTCGTCGACTATTACGTCCGCGTCGCCGATCGAATGCTCCCCTTCATCGAGGGCAGACTTCTCTCCGTCGAGCGATTCCCGCGAGGGATCGAAGGTCAGGGGTTCATGCAGAAGAACGTCCCCGACCACGCCCCCGAAGAGCTCATCGGGCGTCACGAGGTGCCGAAGGAGGGTGGTGGGACGACCGTCTATCCGATGGTCGACTCCGTGGAGGGCATTGCCTTCTTCGCCAATCTCGGCGTGATCACATTCCACGTGCCGCCGGTTCGAGCCGAGGACGAGGAGCACCCGGACTGGGTGATCTGGGACTTGGACCCGCCTGCGGACAGCGTCGAGCTGGTCCGTGAGGCTGCCCGTGAGATGCGTGCGGTCCTAGAGACATTTGGCATCGAGACTGTCCTCATGACCTCTGGTTCGAAGGGGTACCACCTTCGTGCCTTACTGCGCGCCAACCACCCATGTCGAGGACGTCGCACTCGTCGCCAGAGGCACTGCTGCTCTCGGCGCCGCCGCCAACGACGGCCTCTTGACGCTGGCATTTCGCAAAGCCGATCGCGGCGATCGGGTCTTCGTCGACTGGATGAGGAACACATCACGATCCACTTCGGTCGTTCCCTGGTCACTCCGACCAAAGGCCGGGGCGCCGGTCGCGACCCCGATCTCATGGCAGGAGTTGGGTGAGATCGAGCCGGATGGGATCGGGCTGAGAAATGTCCGGGACCGATCGCGAAAACGGCCCTGGTCGAAACTCGCTCCGATCGACTTGGGCCCAACCGTCGAAAGGGTGCGCAGCGCCCTAGATGACTCGGCGATCGAGTTGGAGCCATTCGACCGATTCCGGTCCTGAACCGTGCTCCTGGCCGAACTCGTCGGTGTCTCCTCCGCGGTATCCGCGACGAGGTCCCGCTCCAAGAAGATCGAGTTGCTCGCCGAGATGCTTCGCCGGCTCGACCCGGATGAAGCGGCTCCGGCGATCTCCTACCTGAGCGGCAGGCCACCACAGGACAGGCTGGGAGTGGGGTGGGCGACTGTCTACGCCATCGACGTAACTCCAGCAGCCAACCCGTCACTCGAGATACTCGAGGTCGACGAGACCCTCGACGAACTGACCCGTGTATCCGGCCCCGGCTCCCAGAAGATGCGGGAGTCGCTCCTCGGGGGGATGTTCGGCCGCGCCACCGAGGGCGAGCAGCGGTTCCTGCGCGATCTCATCGTTCGCAATCTTCGGCAGGGAGCCCTCGAAGGAGTGATGGCGGACGCCGTCGCCGTTGCCCTCGAAGTCACGCCGGATCGGGTACGTAGGGCCGCGATGTTGGAGGGCGATCTGGTCGCCGTTGCCTCCCGCGCCTTGGCGGAGGGCCCCGACGCCCTCGGTGCTTCGACGCTCGGAGTGTTCACCCCTGTCCAACCGATGCTGGCCAAGACCGCCGCGACCGCCGGGGAGGCAGTGGCGGCGCTGGGCCATGCCTTCGTGGAGTGGAAACTTGACGGGGCACGCATCCAGGTGCACCGCGGCTGGGCAGGATGTCGCGGTGTTCACCCGGAATCTCAGAGACATCACCGGCAGCGTCCCCGAGGTGGTTGCTGCGGTGCTCGAGTATCCGGCCACGTCGTTCATCCTCGACGGCGAGGCATTGCTCTTTGGCCCTTCAGGGCCGGAGCAGTTCCAGGACTCGATGAGCAGGTTTGGGGCCGAGGCGTCCGACCAGGCGCCGCCATTGCGCGCCTTCTATTTCGACTGTCTCCACCTCGATGGGGCAGATCTCATCGACCTCCCGCTTACCGAACGTCGGGCGGCCTTGACCGGCGCTGTCCCCGCCGAAGCTCTCGTGGGCTCGGTCCTCACAGATGACGCGGCGGTGGCCGATCGCTTCTTCGACGATGCGGTGGCCGTCGGCTTCGAGGGTGTTGTGGTCAAGGACCCGGACCAGCCTTACGAGGCCGGTCGCCGAGGGGCGGGCTGGCTGAAGGTGAAACCGACACACACCCTCGACCTCCTCATTCTGGCCGCAGAGTGGGGATCAGGGCGCAGGGAGGGCTGGCTCTCCAACCTCCATCTGGGCGCCGCCGACGGGCAGGGCGGGCATGTCATGCTGGGCAAGACCTTCAAAGGGCTGACCGATGAGATGCTGGCCTGGCAGACAGAGCGGTTTCTCCAGATCGAGGATCACCGCAGCCACAACACCGTATTTCTGAAGCCGGAGATCGTCTATGAGATCGCCTTTGACGGGGTGCAGCGAAGTACCCGCTATCCGGGTGGTGTCGCCCTCCGCTTCGCCCGGGTCAAGCGATATCGAGAAGACAAAGGGCCCAGAGACACCGACACCATCGAGACTGTTCGCAGTTTCGCCCGCGGCTAGGCGGACGCTGTTGCCTTCCAGTCGATGGTGTGGATTCGTACCGGCACCCTCGATCCCCTTCAGGTCGACATCCCGCCCGTCGGAAACGGGGAACCTGACTGCGTCTGCCACCTCCAGGGCAGCGGCCGACACGACGATCTCGTCTGCCGCGGCGGCCGCGCTCACCCGGGCGGCGCGATGCACGCCCAGACCCCTGTAGTCACTTCCATCGATGGTGGCCTCGTCGGTGTGAATCCCGATCCGTACCGAGGGGGCGTAACCCTGGTCACGTGAATGCTCGGCGAGTCGACGCTGGATGGCCACCGCCGCCTCGACGGCATCGATACCACGGTCGAAACTGACGAAGAACCCGTCGCCGGTGTGGCTGATCTCGGTACCCCGATGCTCGGAGAGGACCGATCGGACCAGGCGGTCGTGTGAGGCGAGGAGGGTCTCCCACTTCTCATCCCCGATCAACCTGACCAGATCGGTCGAGGTGACGATGTCAGTGAACATGAAGGTCTTGGTGACACGCGACCGATCGGGCGCTGGGCCGTCGAGCGCTGTAGAGGATCTCGTCCACGCGCCTCAGGTCCAGGGCGGCACCGAGCTTCTCGAACGCCGACCTGGCCGCGCCGAACTCCTGTCGAGCCTGAGCGTCGTCGCCGGCGGCGACATGCGCTTGGCCCAGCAAGAGCCGCGCTCGTGCCCCCTCATAGGGGAACCCGATCTCCCGCCAGACGCGCAACGCTCGGGCCAATTCTCGCGAATCGCGGCCGCGTGATCGCCCTCCCCCAGCAGGACCGCTCCCCGCGCAGTGAGAGCCACCGCTTCGAATGCCGGTCGCTGGTACTCCTCGGCGAGTCCCTCCAACTCCTTTGTTGCGATTCGAGCCGTGTCGAGGTCGCCTCTAGCCAGCGCCACCTCCACTTGAGCGGGCAGCAGCCGGGCTCTCATCAACAAGTCGAGGGCGGGGCCCGAATCCTCATTGGCCAGAGCCAACTCCAGTGCTCGGGCCGCTTCGTCGGTCTGGCCCCTGGCCAGCATCAACAGGGCGAGCCCGGGTTGGGGAACGACACCGTGTTCGAAGGCCACGTTGAACGCGGCCTCCGCACCGGCGAGATCGCCCATGTGTAGACGGATCTCGCCCACCTCGTACTGCCCGTGGCCCACGCCGTCGAGCATGTGGTAGCGCTCCAGCTCCTGACAGGCACTCAGCGCTTCCTGCTCCGCCTCGGTCCAATTCCCACGAAGACGCTTCAACTCGGCGCGATGGACCCGGCACACCCCGGAGTAGCCGCCCACCGAGTGCCGGTTCATCCATCGGTCCGCCTCTTCGGTCCACTCTCCGGCACGTCCAAAGTCGCCGACGTCCCGACAGGCCGAGATGGTCACGCAGTAGACGTCACTGGCCGACCGCAATCCGGCATCTCCGGACAGGGCCACCGAGGTCGCCTCGTCGATCAGGGCAAGCCCTTCTGTCCAATCACCCTTGGCCAGTAAGGCGTATCCCTTTAACACTTGCGCCCGGGACTCGGCATCGCGGTTTCCGGTGCGGCGGGCGAGCTCCAGGACCTCCTCGGCCACCGCGATGCCCTTGTCAAGGTCTCTTCGTATCCCGATGGCCTCGAAGACATCCATGACCTTCAACGACGCATGAACGGTCGATTCGGGTTGGCCTTCCAACAATCTCACCGCTCTTGCCCGCCAACCGTTGGCCACCGAACCCGCCAGCCTCTGCATCGCCAGATAGGCGAGGAGGACGGCGACCCTCGCCGCATCAATCGGCATGTCGGCACCGTCGTACCCATTGAAGGCCCGCTCTAGGGCTTCGACCGATTCGTCGGGGTGGGCGGTCCACCATGCGGCATCGGCGAGAAGCT
The DNA here is from genome assembly GCA_963734115.1 of uncultured Acidobacteriota bacterium. GTDB lineage: Bacteria > Actinomycetota > Acidimicrobiia > Spongiisociales > ZC4RG35 > JARDZU01. The sequence continues at coordinate 311,203 of CAVTFV010000006.1, read as the reverse complement.
CCAGATCCGCCGGTGACAACGCCTCTTCGCCATCGGCCTCGGTCAGCGTTTTCCACGCCTCTTCCCAGGACTCGCGCCTGCCGCGGCCTCTACCCGCCTCCAGTGTTTGCACCACGGGCAGAGACTACCGGGAATCAGTGGCCGTGGTACCTGGCCGGTTCCGGTTGACCGTGCTACACCGTTAGGGTGCCCGCCAGGTCGCGGGAGGGCGATCTGAAGTCCATTTCGAGGTCCACCATGAAACGACGCCTCGCTGTTCTGCTCGTCCTGGCCGCCATCGCCACCGCCTGCTGCACCCGAGGAAGCAGTCGAATCGACTACATCGTCATCGCGGGCGACGACGACCAGTGAGGCCGATCCGACCACCACAACTGCACCGCCGTTCACCATCGAGAACGCGCCTCCTGAGCTCACGGCGTTGGTCAACAGCTTCTACCTCTACGCCACCGGGGCCGAGACCAAGGCGCCGCCAATGCCCGAGCCAGTCTTGGCCGGCATCAAACCGAAAGCGGCTGAGACTCCGCAAGCCGGCGTCGCATCTGTGGGCACCTTCAAGGGCCATGGTGTGGCAACCGTGGAGATGGACGGCGACCTGTTCCTCGTGGTCGACGACGGCTCGGGATGGCGGATCGTTGGCGGCAACTGGCCCAATCTCTCGCTCCCCGCCTACTACGGGCCGGGCCCTCGCCTGGTAGCCGTGGTCGGCTCCGATGCGAGGCCATGGGAAGACATGGCGACAGCCAGGGCGGACAGCATCCACTTCGTCGGGCTGGACGGCGCCGGCCAGGGAGGGATCGTCGGTGTGCCCAGGGACTCCTGGGTCCCCATCGCCGGCGGCGGTCGCAACAAGATCAACGCATCTCTCGCCGATTACGGCGCCGAAGGGATGATGCAGACGTTCCGGGACCTCACCGGCCTCCCTGTGGAGGGGTACGTCCTCACCGGGTTCCTCGGGTTCCAGGAGATGCTGGGGAACGTGCTCGGTGGCATCGACCTGGTCGTTCCCTATGCGATGAGCGACTCGGCCTCAGGTGCCGATTTCGAAGCCGGGCCGCAGTATGTGAATGGGCCGGAGGCCCTCGCCTTCTCCAGAGCACGAAAATCACTTCCCAACGGCGACTTCAGTCGCTCGGCCAACCAGGGCCTTGTGCTGATCGACTCCGCCAAGAATCTTCGCTCCAAGGGCTATGGGGCCATCCCGCGTCTCATGGAACTATCCGAGGGGTGGATGCTGACGGATCTCAACGCAGAGCAATTGCTCACCTTCGCCTCGCTCGTCATCGGGTCGAATCTGGACACGATGCCGAACATGGTGACCCCGGGATCGAGCGGCACGGCGGGAAGTGCGAGCGTGGTCTATCTCTCCGATTCGGTTTCCGAGCTCTGGGCGGACCTGGCCGACGGCCGACTGGGCAGCTGAGCTCGGGCGTCAACGTGAGTCGGTGCCCTCCGACCCGTTTGGAGAATCCTCGAACAGACGAAGGTCGATCACTTCCTGGTGATCACGGAAGTGCTCCCAACAAGGGTCGCAGAAGCGCACTCGCCACGTAATGGCACGGCCCGAATGACCAACCACATACTCACCGCGGTCGGTCTCCCCACCGTGCTCACAATTGGCAGTCAGCTCGCCGACCAGGGCGTTGCCCACCACCGAGGCGACGACGCTTCCCGAGCCTCGCACCAGTGTGACCTTGGTATCAACAGCAGCCATCACACATATTCAGTCGGCATATAGGTCCAGCGACCCAAGTAACTTCTGCGAAGTTTTTCGATGGGTTGTAGCGCCCGGGGCGTGGTTAGCGTGCGCCGCCCATGGACCGACCGATCCGTCTGATGACGGCCAATCTCCTGGCGGGCCGTGCCGATCTCACCCATCTCATGGGGATACTCGAGCGGCTCGAGCCCGACATCCTCCTGACCCAGGAGCTGGGTCATTCCGCCGCGGAGGTAATTGGCGCCCACTTCCCTCATCACGATCTGAGACCTGGCGACGAGGCTCGTGGGCGAGGCATCGCCAGCATGCTCGCGGCAGACTTCGGGGAAATCCCACTTCCCTGGCGGGCAGGGCTGTGGGCCAAGGTCACCGAAGGGTCGAGGTCGTTCCTCGTCGCCAACATCCACATGCGGAACCCGATCGTCTTCCCATGGTGGCGGTCGGTGCGAATCAGGGGTCAGCAACTCGAGGCGTTGTTCTCCTGGGCCGATGAGTCCGCCGACGGGGGAGCGCCTTTCGTCCTCGGCGGGGATATGAATGCGTCACCGGCCTGGCCCGTGTACAAGGAGTTGGCGGGTCGGTGGGACGACCTGGTCGCCGGCCACGCTGAGCGGTCCGGCGAGGAGACGACCCCCACCTGGGCCTGGCGACCGCGCTGGCCCCGAGTGCTCCGCATCGATCATGTCTTCGGGTCAGGGGCGAGCGTGGTGTCCACCGGGGTGGAGCCCATGCGTGGATCCGATCATGCGGCGGTGGTCGTCGATCTCGTGTTCGACTGACCTGCCCGGTCTTGCCGGGTCGTGCTGACCAGCCGAGTGACTGGGCCGTCCGGCCTATGGCCTGTCGCCGGCCCCACCGCCAAGCTATCCGACGGGTTGGAACTGAAGGGGAGGCTTGTTCACGTATGCGCGCACTGAGTCGCAAATTGCGGCAGAGTCGCTGTCGTCATCGCATCACTGTTTCCATTCACACCTTGGGCTTCGAACGCTTGGTGTGTGATACGTGCGGGCACGTCGATGTACGTGTGCCCGATGACGGGGAACCAGCCGAGGTCGAGGTCGATCGAGCGGCATTCGCCCGCCCTTCTGATATGGAACCAGGCACTGCCCGGCCTCATCTCCAAGCGGGCGAGTAGCCCAGGGCTTCAGTCCTGGAGAGCGGCCTTCAGGACGTCACCCGCATTGTCGGCGATGGTGAATGCCATCTCGTCCCGGACCTTCTCCGGCACGTCGTCGAGGTCGGCCTCGTTGCGGCGAGGCACGATGACCTCCTTGAGACCGGCCCGATGGGCGGCGAGCACCTTCTGCTTGACCCCACCGATCGGCAGTACCTTGCCCTGAAGGGTGATCTCGCCGGTCATCCCGACGGAATCCTTGACCTTCCGACCGGTGAGCAGTGACACCAAGGCAGTGAGCATCGCCACGCCAGCCGATGGCCCATCCTTGGGGATGGCGCCAGCCGGGACGTGAACGTGATATCGCTGGGTCATGGCAGCCGGATCGATGCCCAGATCGTCTGCGTGAGCCTCGACATAGGAGAGGGCGATTCGGGCAGATTCCTTCATCACGTCGCCGAGTTGGCCGGTCAGGGTCAGACCGGGCTCGCCGTCCATGGCGGTGGCCTCGATGAACAACACATCCCCTCCGGCGCCGGTAACAGCCAGACCGGTCGCCACACCGGGCACATCGGTGCGGTCGGAGGCCTCGTCTTTCCAGACCTTCGGTTTGCCCAGGTAATCCCTGACCGAATCCTCGTCGACCACGACATGGTCTGTTCCAGGTTCCTTGGCCACCTCAGTGGCCACCTTGCGGGCGAGCTTGCCTAGCTCCCGCTCCAGGTTCCTCACGCCCGCCTCCCGGGTGTACCGGTCGACCACGGCAGCGAGGGCACCCTCGGTGACCTCCAGCTCCTCGGGCTCGAGCCCTGTGGAGCGAAGCTGGCGGGGGAGAAGGTGATCTCTGGCGATCTCCACCTTCTCGGCGTCGGTGTAACCGTCGATGTTGATCACCTCGGTCCGATCCAGCAGCGGGCCGGGGATGGTCTCCAACACGTTGGCGGTTCCGATGAAGAGGACCTGGGAGAGGTCGAGATCGACCTCGAGGTAGTGGTCCCGGAAAGTGTGGTTCTGGGCAGGATCCAGCACCTCGAGCAGTGCCGAGGACGGGTCGCCACGCCAGTCGTTGCCCACCTTGTCCATCTCGTCGAGCAGGAAGACGGGGTTCATGGTCTCGGCCTCGGTGAGAGCACGGGCAATCCGCCCGGGTCGGGCTCCGACGTAGGTCCGACGATGCCCGCGGATCTCGGCTTCGTCCCTGACGCCACCCAGGGCGACGCGGACGAACTTGCGTCCGAGGGCGCGGGCGACCGACTCCCCGAGGGAGGTCTTGCCCACACCGGGGGGGCCAACCAGGAGGAGAATGGTCCCCGTGTTTCGATCGTCGCCGTCGGTCAGGCCACGCTCGGCACGGAGCTTGCGCACAGCCAGGTGCTCGATGATCCGCTCCTTCACGTCGACGAGCCCGGTGTGATCGGCGTCGAGAACGGTCCAGGCCTCGTCGAGGTCGAGCCGGTCTTCGGACAAGACGCCAAAGGGCAGGTCGAACATCGTGTCCAACCAGGTCCGGATCCATGAATGCTCCGGAGATTGCTCGCTCATTCGCTCCAGGCGGCCGATTTCCCGCTCGATGGCCTCGGCGACCTTCTCGGGAAGTTCCCGCTCGGCCAGCTTGGCCCGGTATTCGGAGGCGACATCGGCGTCCTCGCCCAACTCCTTGCGGATGGCCTCCATCTGCGCACGGAGGATGTAGTCCTTCTGCCCTTTTTCGATCTGCTCGGCCGCCTCGTCGCGCACTCTGCGGCGGAGCTCGAGATCGGCCAGGACTTCACGCATCCAGACCAAGAGCTTGCCGAGTCGTTGGCGAATGTCGAGTGCCTCGAGCAGCTCCACCTTCTGCTCGAGGGAGAGGTCGGGTGAGTAGACGGCGAGGTCGGCCAGTCGCGACGGGTTGTCCACGTCGAGGAGACGCTCGGCCACTCCGGCCATGCCCCTGTTCTCGAGGACGGCGATGACCACGGCCCGGTACTCGGCGACCAGAGAATCGAGCTCGTCGTCGATTATGTCGACTTCGGGGGAAGACTCTGCATCGACCCACAAGGCACCGGTCTCGTCGACCGAGCCGGCGCCGACCCGCGCCCGCGAGAAGCCGGACACGACGATGTTGCCCTCGTCGTCGGACTCCTGGATGTCGGCAATGGTCCCCACCGCGGCATAGCGCCCCTCGAGCCGGGGGACGAGGAGGAGCCGTCCGTCAGCCTTGGATGCGGCGGCGATGGCGGTCCGGCCTTCTTCGGTCTCGATTCGAATGGTCACCACCATGTGGGGGAAGACCACACCGTTGTGAAGTGGGAGGACGGGAAGGGTCAGCTGGGCGGTCTCAGGCATGTGCTTGGAATTCCTTTGAGTCTCTGGTGGAAACCCGTGCAACACCCCTACCCGGCGTGCTATTCCGCGATCTGAGTCGATCTTGCTCAAGTTTGGTCAGCCCGAGGGAGTGAGCAATTTCCTTAGGCTCGCGCCTTCTTCATCGAAGTCACCAAGCCGCTCTGCTCTCAGAGCCCGGTGGTGTCGGAGTCGACCGCACCTCTCTCACCGTTGTCCAGGGTCGAGAGCGCCAGCATCTCGTCCTCGTCGAGCGAGAAGTCGAACACATCGAGGTTGGCCGCGAGACGCTCTCGTCGGGCGGTCTTCGGTATCGGGATCAGGCCGAGCTGGAGATGCCAGCGAAGCACGACCTGAGCAGGCGTTCGGTCCCGGGCTCGGGCCAGGTCCGCGATCACCGGGTCGCCGAGCAAGCCCCCGCCCTTCCCGATCGGGGCCCAAGACTGGGTGACGATGCCATGCTTGCTGTGGTACTCCCTCTCGGCGTCCCGCGACACCCAGGGATTGAGCTGGATTTGATTGATGTGGGGGACCACCCCCGTCTCGTCGATTAGTCGCTGCAGATGAGACGGCTTGAAGTTGGAGACGCCGATCGCCCTGACCTTTTCCTGCTCCAGCAAATCGATCATCCCTCGCCATGCGTCGACGTACTTCCCCAGGCCCGGGTTGGGCCAATGGATCAGGAACAGGTCGAGGTAGTCGAGCCCGAGACGTTTGCAGCTGATTGCGAACGCTTCTTGCGATTCGTCGTACCCGTGCCACCTCTGGCTCAGCTTCGTTGTGACAAACACCTGGTCGCGCTCGATCCCGCTCGCACGCAATCCACGGCCCACCCCCTCCTCGTTGCGGTACATCTCGGCGGTGTCGATTAGTCGGTATCCGGTATCGATGGCGGCTGCCACCATCTTCTCGGCATCGCGATCGGGGATGGGCCAGGTCCCGTAGCCGATCACGGGTATGGAGACGCCGTTAGAGAGGTCGACCTTCTTCTCGGTGTTCATGGAACGAACCGGACTCCTTCCCATGTCGTATAGGTGTTGCCCCAACTCAGGAGGAGTTTGGTGAAGACAAGGTATCTGATCGCTGTGCTGGCTGTGTTCGCCATGGTTCTCGCGGCATGCAGCGGGGAGAGCAGCGACACGACCGAATCGGCCGACGGCGAGGAGGTGAGGGTCGAGATCGCCGATCTCGCCTTCGACCCGGAGGCCCTGACCGTGGCCGTCGGCACGACAGTTACCTGGGTGAACGCCGACCCGGACCTTGCCCACACCTCCAATTCGGAGGACGAGATTTGGTCTTCGGGGACGCTGAACGAGGGAGATGAGTTCCCATTCACGTTCGATGAGCCGGGAACCTTCGCCTATTTCTGCGAGGTACACCCCACGATGACGGGAACAATCGTCGTCGAGTGAGTCGGGGTGTCGGCCGGTCACCCGACCTATCCTCCGCCCATGGATTGGAAGATAGAGCTGATCGGGATCCCCGTTTCGGATGTGGATCGGGCGATCGCCTTCTACACCGAGCAGGTTGGGTTCGTCCTGGACCATGACCACAAGGTCAGCGACGACCTTCGCTTTGTGCAACTGACACCGCCGGGATCGGCGTGCTCGATCACGATCGGTGTCGGCGTGATCGATACGCCTCCCGGGTCGGTGCAGGGGGTGCAGATGGTCGTCTCCGATATCCAGGCAGCGCACAACGAGCTCGTCGGCAATGGGGTCGAGGTGAGTGACGTCCAGCATTTCGACTGGGGCGATTTCGTTTTCTTCAGCGATCTGGACGGCAACGGCTGGGCGGTGCAGCAGCTTCCGTCGTACGACTAGGTCGTCGGGGCATGATCGCCGGGTTGGCCGATGAGCTCTCCGCGTTGGCCTATCGCCATGGGGCGGCCGGCTTCGGTGTGACCGGGGCAGGGATCTTCGCCAAGGAGAGGGTGGGACTTCGCACCTCTCGCGAATCGGGTCGCTCCGGTCCGCTTCGCTTCACGTACGACGACCCCGACCTGGCCACCGATATATCTCTCTCGTTCCCCTGGGCGAAGTCGCTGGTGGCGGTGAGTTTCGACTACCTGCCCCGGGCCGACACCCCGTCGGATCGCGGCGCCGTCGTGGGCCGATTCGCCACGACCAACCAGTACGAGGGAGTCCAGCTCGTCACCGGAGCCATCGCCGAATTGCTCCGAGCCAAAGGATTCCGGGCAGAGATCCTGAGCGACGACAACCGTCTGGTCGACCGTGCGGCGGCGGTCCATGCGGGTGTGGGCTGGCAGGGGAGGAGCACCATGGTGCTGGCGCCCGGGCATGGCCCCTGGATCCTGCTCGGGACCGTGGTCACCGATGCCTCGATCCCGGCCAGCCGCCCCATGCAACGGGACTGCGGGACCTGTTCGGCCTGCATTCCTGCCTGTCCCACCGGGGCGCTAGGGGAATGGGGCCTCGACGCACGCCGATGTCTCTCGACGTGGTTGCAGACCCCGGGTTCGGTACCTCAGTGGATCCGTCCCCTCATGGGTCGGCGTGTCTACGGGTGCGACGATTGCCTGACGGCCTGCCCACCGGGCGGCCGCGCTCTCGCGACGGCAGGGGAGAGACCGGGAGAGCTCTCGTTCTCCGATTTGCTGGCGCTATCTGACGATCTCCTGCTCGAACGCTTCCGCTGGTGGTACGTGCCGAGAAGACAGGGGCGTTTCATCCGGCGCAACCTCCTCGTGGCCGCCGGCAACTCGAGGGAGCCGGCGGCGCGGGAGGCGGTCGAGGATCACACCCGCCACGCGTCATCCATGATCCGGGGTCATGCCTATTGGGCGATGGCCCGAGGATTCGAGGGGCGAGATGTGCTCAGGGAAGCGCTGGAGACCGAGACGGTGCCTGAGGCACGTGACGAGCTATTGCTCGCCCTGCTCATGACCGAGCATGCAGGGGCACATCGAATGGTTCTGGAGGCCGACGAAAGGGCTCGCAGCGACGAATCGATCCGGGCCCTGGCCCTGGTCGGCCCCCATGCCTCGGCCGAGGGATGGGGCGCCGAGGATGTGAAGCTGGTCTTCGTCGGCCACGATGGAAATGGGGCCGAAGACCTCGTCGCGCCGATGGTCAGGGTCTACGACCCAGACCGGGTCCTCGAAGACCGTCGCCGTGCCGTCTTGGCGTCTGGTTGATCAGGCCTCTTCGGTGGTGTCGGTCTCCACCGGGATGACGGTCACGTCTCCCGACGGTGGTGTCGGCTCACCCTCGATGACGACTGGTTCTTCGGAAATTGGCTCCTCGGCGAATGGGGTCTCGGTCTCCTCACCCTGACTGTCAGCAGCCCATCTCTCCTTGGCAGCGGCGATTCCCTGGTCGATGACCTCGCCCAATTCCTGCGCCGCCTGCTTTGCCGACTCCAGGGCGCTCATGCGACTCTCCCGAGTGGCGTCCCATGCGGTGCGGAGGGCATCTCCGGTGCGGTCCAGCGCCTCCTGCACCTCGTTGAACCACCGTTGCTGCTTGCTCTCTCCGGCCTCGGGCATCTTGTCACCTGCGTCGCTCATCGCGTTCTCCTTCGTCTTCTGTCGGCCCATTCTTGTCCCAATCTGGAATTGATGTGCTCGCCATGCCCGAATGCGCCGATATCGTCGCCCCGTGGACGGCTATCCAGTGCGACCGGTCTCAGTGTCGGCGCATATCCCGGCCCCTCCGGACGTGGTGTTCGACTTCGTCTCGGACACACGTAACGACGCTCTGTGGTGCGAGAACGTGGAGACAGTGGACTTGGTCGAAGGATCCGGGATCGAGGTGGGCACCCGGTTCCGTTTTCACCAGCATCTCGATCGACCCGGGGCGGAGCGAGTGCAGTTCGACGTCGATGTCGAGGTCGTCGATATGGGACAGCGTTCGATCAGATGGGAGGCCACCGATCGTTTTCAGATCAGGGAGATCAGCTTGGGCGTCGAACCGGAAGGAACCGGGTCTCGCATCACCCAGGTGACGAAGGCGACCTTCCTCCGCCCGCCGGGCATGGCCAAGTGGCTCTATCCGCTTCTGGCCCGCCGTATCTTCGGGAAGCAGTTCCGGGACCTCGCCGCCTACTTCGAGCGGGTCACTCCCGCGGGCTGACGGTCCCCGATCCGCTCACATCTGTGTCTAGGCTGGGCGATCCGAGATACTCCACATCGCCGGACCCGGAGACATCTACCGCAAGCGAGTCCGTCACGTTGACCACTGCGCTACCAGACCCAGAGACGTCGACTCGTCCCTCCGGGGAGGTCAATGACTCACCGTCGAACTCACCGGAGCCGCTGATGGACACCGACAGCAGCGCGCTGAGGGTTCCCTCCAGCTGAACATTGCCGGACCCGCTGATGTCGACGTTGAAATCCGTCCCGTCGATCCCGGTCGCAACCACGACTCCGCTACCGCTGATATCGAGCCCGTCAAGGGTGGCCGCCGTGATGGTGTAAACGACATCCACGGTCGGAGAGATATTCCGCGTATTGCCGAGTACGAGACGGCCGTCGCTCACTTGCGTTTCGAGGAGCGGCATGATGTTGTCCTCCGCTTCGATGGTGAGCGACTCGGTGCCGGTCACTTCGACCTCGACCCTTCCGGAACCGCCAAGGACGATCTCGTTGAATCCGCTCACTTCGCGTGACTCGGTGATGACATTTCCTGATCCCTGTACGCCGACAAGACATGACGAAGCGGAAAGAGCGCCGAGGAGCACGAAAAAAGCACGCCGGACGAACTGACTTCTCACTTGTTCAACCCTATGCCGACGGGGGCATTCGCTGGGGCGGATATCGTCTCCTTCATGGAGCAGGAACCCGTCGTTCGCAGCGAGCCATTGTCGGAGCGGCTGATCCGTGAGGCGATCGAAGCCGGAGAGTTCGACGACCTCCCTGGTGCCGGCAAGCCCTTGCCCGGCGCCGGCGTGGCGGACGACGACCTGTGGTGGGTCCGCGAATGGTTGAAGCGGAGCCGGGCCGAGTCCGATCGAGGATGATGGAACTCGGGATAACCACATTCGCCGAGACATATCCCGATCCGAAGACCGGGGAGAAGATCGGTCATGGCCAGCGTCTCCGCCATGTCCTCGAAGAGATCGTTCTCGCCGAGCAGGTCGGGCTCGAGGTGTATGGCGTGGGCGAGCATCACCGCCCTGACTTTGCCTCCTCCTCACCTGCGGTGGTACTCGCGGCCGCTGCCGGGATGACCAACAAGATCCGCCTCACGCCGGCGGTAGTCATCCTGTCCTCAGACGATCCGGTTCGGGTGTTCCAGGATTACGCCACCCTCGACCTTGTGTCGGATGGCCGGGCGGAACTACTGGTCGGTCGGGGATCCTTCATCGAGTCCTTCCCCCTTTTTGGGTACTCCCTGTCCGACTACGACGAGTTGTTCTCCGAGAAACTCGACCTTCTTCTGGCGATCCGCGACCAGGAGCGGATCACGTGGTCAGGCAGGTTCCGTCCCCCGCTTCAGGAACAAGCCATCTATCCAAGACCCCAACAGGACCCGTTTCCCATCTGGGTAGGGGTGGGAGGAAGCCCGGAGTCGATCGTAAGGGCCGCTACTCGGGGGCTGCCAGTCGCTCTCGCCATCATCGGTGGCAACCCGGACCGCTTCGCCTTCTTCGCCGATCTCCATCGCAAGACCCTGGTCGAATCGGGACACGATCCGGCGCTGGTCCCGCTGGCCGTTCATGCCCACGGCTTTGTCGCCGACAGCGACGAACAGGCGGGCGATGAGTACTACAACGCCTACGCGGTAGCCATGACTCAGCTCGGCAGGGAGCGGGGGTGGGGGCCGATGACTCGCCCACAATTCGAGATGATGCGCTCGCCGGAGGGCTCATTGGTGCTCGGCGACGTGGAGACCGTGGCCGCGAAGATCATTCGCATGAAGGAGGTTCTCGGGATCGACCGGTTCATGCTCCACATCAGCGTCGGCACTTTGCCCCACGAGCAGGTGCTCCATGCCATCGAGCTGTTGGGCACCAAGGTGGCCCCGCTCGTGAAGACGTCGTAGCCCTCAGCCCTCGGTGACGGCCGAAGAGTCGAGGATGAGCTCGGCGTAGTACGCCGGCCAGTGCTGTTCCGGATCGTCTTCCGCCCGGTACTTCTCATCGGCCTCCTGAAGCCACGCGGCGATCTCCTCGATCGTGGGCTCGAAATCGACGAAGGAAGCCATTTCCGGCTGGAGGCGGGTGGCGTACCACTCAGCCCATCGAGGGCTCGGGTCGCTGCCGTGGGCCTCGTGATGCTCCCTCGCCGTCTGGGCGAGAAGGTGCCTCAACTGTGTCACTTGATCCTGGTCTGCCATGTCGCTGGAGGTTAGAAGTCGCCCGGCGATAGCCCCCATTTCACGGGGTCGCGAAGAAGAGAGCTAAGTCGCGAAATTTCATCTGCGGTTCAGCTTGCTCCTTCGAGAAAGGCAGGCTTAACGTGGCGGAGCCGACTTGGAGGCAACTCCAGATCGGAGTCGAAGTGACCGAGAGGTGACTTTGAGACCTCGCTGGGAGACCAGTCCTTCGGGACTGGAGTGCCAGCAAGGTCGAGAGCCCCGAGAGGGTGACGGCTTCGGCCAGCACTCCCTCGGGGTTTTTCGCGTCCGCCGGGAGGCGGGGTATTGCGTTTTCGCGCACCCATCTCGGTCTAGAGGCCGATCGCGGTGCGCAGAAGTGCTGGCCAAGCGTCCACACGGGGCGCCAGGGCCGCAATGATGATGGACGTGTCGACAGTGCCCGACCCTCTGAGTACCGAGCAGGTTCGCCGGCGGTATGACGACATGGCCGGCAATTGGCGGCTGCTCGGGATCAGCGACGCCTTGCTTCTCATCAACCGACTCCGACGCAAGCATTTCTCTGGTGCACGCGGTGACGTCCTCGACGTGGGCTGCGGGACCGGCGAGAACTTCGAGTACCTGAAGAAAGCCGCCACCCTCACCGCCCTCGACATCTCTTCGGAGATGATCGAAGAGGCGCGGCGTCGCCGACGCCAGCTGGGGGCGGACGTACGGCTCCTGATGGGTGATGCCCAGGAATTGCCGTTTCCGGACGCCAGGTTCGACACCGTGATCTCGGCGTTCTCCTCGTGCACCTTCCCTGACTACGCCGCAGCCTTCCGCGAAATGGTGCGGGTGACCAAGCCGGGGGGTCGGGTCCTCCTCGTGGAGCACGGCCGCTCGACCGTGGGTTGGATCGCCCGACGTCAGGATCGGAACATCGAGCGTGTCTATGAACGGTCGGCCTGTCGGAACAACCGTGACGTGTACGCAGACCTGGCCGAGGCGGGCCTGGAGCCGGCGACACGTGTCGTGAGTCATCTCGGCATGATGAACCAGATCACCATCGAGGTCTCCTCGACTACTTAAGTAGGGCCCAACCGGCGATATCGGCTTCGAAAATGGACCATCGGGTCTTCGAGAGCGGACACCTCGACCTGTTCGATCAGTCCCACCACCAGACCTGACCACCCGACCTCCACACGGGACTCGAAACGGCAGTAGGCGCGATCGGGAAGGTCTGTCAGAACAGGTCCCCATTCGCTATCGGTGACCGGCATCCCGGCGAATGTCCCGCCAGGTGACGGAGAAAGCCCGGCGAAGACGTCCACCATTTGGTGGTCCTGGTACCGGCAGATGTGGACCACGAAGTGGCCGCTATCGGCGACGACGTCCCACAAGTCGGTGGTGGGACCGACCACGAGATGGACCTCAGCCGGCTCGCCCTGAACAACGAGCAAGGAAGAAACGGTGAGACCGGTTCGATCCGACCCGGACCCGGCGGTCACGATGGTGACCCCGGCGGCGAGACGGCCCCGAAACCGGCGGGCCTGCTCCCGATCTGCCGGATCGGGCTGGAACGGGTGCTCCGAATGGATCATTCGGGCACCCTAGGGAAATCTGTCAGACCCACCAGTCATGATGACCCTCATGAACACCCAGACCATCACGTTGGTGATAGCAATCGCCTCGGCTGGCGCAGTGATCGGCTTGATGATCCTGCTCCTGGCCGCAGGTCGGCGTCAGACGGAGTCCGACGCGGCTCCGGATCCAGACCTGGCTCGGCGGCTGGACGACATCCAGACGACCTTGGCCACCCGGGAAGGTGACCTGGGGGCGCGGGTCGCACAGCTCGATTCGAAGCTGGCCAATCTCCAGGAGACGGTCTCGAGCAAGCAGGCTTCGATCGACGAGCAGGTGAGGGGAATCGGCAGCCAGATGAAGAGCATCACCGGGTTGTTCACCAACGATCGAGCTCGTGGTGGTTGGGCCGAGATAGGGATGAAGCGGATCTTCGAGCACGGTGGATTGGTCGAAGGACGCGACTTCAGCTGTCAGGTGAGCCACGGCGACCTCCGGCCCGACGCGGTGGTCCATCTCCCGGGCGGGCGGAACATCGTCATCGATGCCAAGTTCCCCACAGCCCGGTTCTTGGATGCATTGGCCGAGGGTGATCCCGAGCGCAGGGCCGGGTTGCTGGTGGAGCAGGGCAAAGACCTGGAGCGGGTCGGGAAGAGCCTGGCCGCGAAGGGATACAGCGACCTGGCTTCTGGTGGGTATGTCGTGATGTACCTGCCCTCTCAGGCAGTCTATGAGGCGGCAGCCGAGGCCCATCCTGACCTCATCGATCGGCTGATGGCGAGCCGGGTGATCGTGGCCGGGCCGAGTGCCCTGTATGCCTTGTTGCTGAACGTCGGGTCGCTGCTCACCGAGTTCCGGGCCCTTCAGCAGGCCGATCAGATCCTCGAAGACGCTCGCGAGCTGCGTCGTCGCATGAGCGGGTTCGTCGATCATCTCCAACGGGTCGGGACCGGGTTGACCGCGGTGGTTCGGGCCTTCAACGGCGCGGTCGGCTCATGGGAGAGCCGTCTCTCGCCGCAGCTCGATCGGATGAGCGAGCAGAGCGGTGGGGGTGAGATCGCGGGCCCGGTGCCGGTCGAGGATGCGGTCCGGGAGCTGCCGGAAGCGGGTCTGAGGGTGGCCGGCTAGCTGGTCCATGCCGAGGGTCCTTGGAGACCGTCGAAGAATCGGGAACCATATCCCTTGCCGGCGAGTCTGAAGTTTGTCGACGGCGGGGCGTGGGTAACGATTCTGCGATACGGGAGTGCCAGATGAGCAGCGACATTCATCAGATCTCGACCGAGAGAGAACGTCAGTCCGATCTCGATTTCGCCATGAAGGCGGTCGATTACCTCGGGAAGAAGGGTCTCAGCCCCGAGGAAGTCATCGACTATCTGGTCGAGGAGTTCAACCTCGACCGCGACACCGCCCGAGCCCTGGCGGCGCGAGCCGCCTGAGTCGACGGCGTCTCAGTCCCGGGCGACCTGGGAGGCCAGTCGGGCGGGCGCAACGGTGAGATAGGCGTCCACGACGATTTCCTCGAGCGCATCCCAATCGACCTCCACGTCCAGATAGCAGCCCACCCATCCCCGCCCTCCGACATAGGGCGGGACGAAATAGCGATCGGGTTCGGAAGAGGTCAGGACGTGTTGCGCGCCCTCGGGGGCAGCGCTCCAGAAGGCCACGCGGTCGTCGTGATGGTGGTCGGCGTAGGTCACGAACTGCCGCTTGCCCCGGATGAACCAGGCGGGTTCTCCGTGGCTGACCCGCTCTTCTACCTCGGGCAGCGACATGCAAACGCTACGAAGACGGGATAGATGATCTGCAGACCGGCCCATTCGTCTCCCCTTTGAAGCGGGTGCTCTCGTCGCATCGTATTGATCGAGGTTCATCCGGGTCCCCACCTGCCCGCGTTCGCTACGTTCCGACAGCTGCTCGTCCACAAGGAGGCTCATCGATTCCCTCACCCGCTTCGGCTGACGTGGTGGGGAAGGTGCTGAAAGTCCGCGTGATCGCTCTGGCTCTTGTCACTGCCTGTTCCGGATCGAGTGAACGAGAGGTAGGGACCACCGCGTCGGCAGCGACGACAACAGGTCCGACTGTGACCACAACGACGACCCAACCGACCACGATCGCGACAACGCCGGCGACAAACACCGTCACGACGGCCGGGGCATCCCCCACGACCACAGCACCACCCGACGGGCCATCGGGATCCGGCTGCACACCGGGCGACGCAGTCGTCCTTCCCGAAGGGGAGTGGTACGGGGTAGTCGTAACCGCATCGAGAGTGGGATCGAGTTCGACCTGGCCTGTTGGTTCACGGGTGAGGCTGCCGTGATGGCTGCCGCCGAAGATGGCGCCGAGCCTCCGCCGAACGACTACTACGTGCGCAACGAGAATCCCCAAGTCCGGTCGCTTTCGGTCTCCGCCGAGACCGAAGTCGTCTGGTACCCCACCGGTGACCCGGCGTCGGAAGTCACGGCGACATTCGCAGATTGGGCCGAAGGCGCTAACTCGAGAGGTCTCTTCTTTGGGGTGTGGCTCGACGTCATCGACGGTGAGGTGTTCCGACTTCGGGAGCAATGGGTCCCGTGAGGTCTCTACCGCTTCTTGCCTAGATGTCCCCATCGCTCGAGGTCGTCCATCGTTTCGAGGATGGTCTGATCTACATCCCTGAAGTCCAACCCCAACTCCTTTCGGGCCTTGGAGTTGTCGAACCGCATTTCCCCACCGAGATGGCTCCTCATGTAGTCCCGTGTCCCGGGTGCCTGGAAACCGGCGGCAAGGCGTGTGAGAGCAACACCAAACGAGTTGTCGAGGCCGATCGTCGGCAGCTTGTAGCGGTCTCCCCAGCCATTGGCCCGAAGCAGCTCTATCACCTGACGTATCGTCCTGGACTCGGCGGCGACGATGTAGCGGCCGGCGGCGGCCGGGTTCTCCATGGCCAGGATGTGGGCCCGAGCGACGTCCCGGACATCGACCAGGGCCCACTGAAGTGCCAAGCACGGCGGGGATGCGTCCATTGGTCAAGCCGATCAAGGATGTGTGACTGGTGTTGATCCCCCGAATCAGGGAAGGGCCGATTACGAAGAACGGGTTGATGACGACCAGGTCGAATTCGAGGTCGACGTCCTCCATGAACTGCCACGCCGATTGCTCGGCCAGCGTCTTCGAGTAGTAGTAGGGATTACGCGTCAGCGATGAACGGGTGTTCCAGTCGTTCTCCGTGTTGAGGTGCCCGTCTGCCTGGTCCGTTATCGCCGCCACCGATGAGGTCAGGACCACTCTTTTCAGCGAATCGGCCTTCCGGCAAGCCTCGAGAAGGGAGATGGTCCCTCTGACCGCCGGATCGACCAGGTCTCGCTGCGGGTCGGCGACATCGATCGCGTATGGCGACGCTGTGTGGATCACGTACTCGCAATCTCGAGCAGCTTCGTCGAATGCACCCGGTGCGAGGAGGTCGGCCTTCACCAATTCGAGCCGCTCGTTCGCCCCGGGGAGACCGGTCAGATGGCCCTCTGCTCGAGTCTTGTCGGGATCGCGCACGGTGCCGCGCACCCGGTATCCGCCTTCGAGCAGGTGTTGGACGATGTGAGAGGCGATGAACCCCGATGCCCCGGTGACGAGGACGGGCGAGCCCGTGACCGGGTCGGCAGTCATGAGGCGGTCAGTCGCCGTGGGCCCGGTCGTCGGCCCCCCGGCCCACGACGAACCAGATGGCGTGGACCGGCTCGTCACCTCTGTTGAACAGGCGATGGGGCTCGGTGGAATCGAACGCGATGGAGTCGCCAGGCTCCAGCTCGAACACCTCGAACCCGAGCTGGATGCCCATCTTGCCCGAGACCACATACCCGTACTCCCGACCGTGGTGTCGCATCAAGGACTCATCGGGTGTCGAGGCTCCGCCCACCTCGTAGATCGCATGAAGGAAGTCGACTCCCTCTTCGGTGTCTGCGGTGAGCTGCTCCCACCGAACGCCGGAGGCGAGGTCGATCACCTTGCGTCGGTCGGGGTGAACCAGAGGGCTTCCCCGGCCGTTCTGGCCAATCGAGCCCGATTCGTCGTCACGGCCGGCGTGCTCATCGCCACGAAGGAGCTTGTCCAGCGAGAGATCGAGCTCGGTCACGATGGCGTAGAGGGTTCCCACCGATGGCTTGGAGAGACCACTCTCCAACTGGGAGATGAGGCTGGCCGACAGACCGAGGCGGCGCGCTAGCTCCCGTTGGCTGATCCCGGCCTTGGTCCGCTCGGCGCGGAGCCGGTCACCTATTCCGTCCAGTTCCTCGATCATCTCCAGAGCACCCGCATCTGCCCTACATCATCAACCAGCCGCTATCGACATACAGGTTGATCCCGTTCACCGACCGGTTCTCCAGGAGAAACACTGTTGCCTCCACCACATCCTCCATCGTGGCGAGTCGTTTTGTTGGTGTTCGTTCCAGCACCGTCTCCAGGGGCTTGCCCTCCCAGAACGGGCTGTCACCGACGATCCCCGGGTGAATTGCATTGAATCTGATGGGCGCGAGCTCCACCGCGAAGGCAGTGATCATCGTGGCAACCGCGCCATTGACGGCGGTCACGGTCGTCGAGCCCGGATAGGGGCGGTCTTTCGCTCGTCCGCCAAAGAGCACCACCGAGCTGTCGTCCGACAGCCTTCCGAGCAGAGTGTGTATGACTTCGGTGTAGCCCACGACCTTCATGGTCGCCAGAGTCACCGCACTGGGGATGTCGTACTCACGCACCGGGTTGTTGTCTCGCGCGATGGCACAAAGGACCAGCTTGTCGACCTGTCCCACCTCCCGCAGGGCCTCGGCAATGGTCTCCGGGGCGGCGAGATCGAACCCGATTGCGCTGGTCTTGCCGCCGAGCTCGTTGGCGATCTCCGTGGCCCTCGCTTCGTCCCGGCCAGTGATGATCACTTCACGCCCGCGATCTATGTAGTGGGCGGCAAGCTCGCGACCCATGCCACCGGTGCCCCCAACGATCAACACTGTCCCATCGGCCATCGATCTGCTCCTGTGGTGACGAAGTGCGGAGATCCTAACCTTCCACCGCGTTCCACTGTGCAGTGAGACTGAGCACCAACGAGCGTCGTGGGTAGTCTGCGCCACCCGTTCGCGGCGGTGTGAGGAGGATGGGTTGGCCTACGACGTCTGCATAATCGGAGCCGGCCTCGTCGGCCTCGGCGTGGCCCGCGCCTTGAGCGAAAGCCATCCCGGTATCGGCATCGTCATCGTGGACAAAGAAGAGACGGTGGCAGCTCACCAGAGCAGCCACAACAGCGGAGTCGTCCATTCGGGTCTGTACTACCGGCCAGGCTCGCTCAAGGCGCAGCTATGCGTGGAGGGCAGACGGCGGTTGAAGGACTACTGCAGCGCCACTGGTATCGCCTTCGAGGAGTCCGGGAAGTTGGTGATCGCAACCAAGCCGTCCGAGCTCGAGCCTCTGGCCGAACTGGAGCGGCGGGGGAGGTCAAACGGCCTGTCCGGAATGACCCGGGTAGACAGTGACGGCATTCGAGAATTGGAGCCGGCCGCCGTGGGCCTCGAGGCGCTCCATGTGCCGGAGGCGGGGGTGGTCGACTTCCCTGCGGTGGCGGCACAGGTGGCTCGCGATCTGACCAAAGCCGGCGCCGACATCCGCACCGGATTCGAGGTGGAAACGATCGATCACCACGACGACGGAGCCCACATTCGCTCGGCGGACAATGAGATTCGAGCCGCCGTCGTGGTGAACTGCGCCGGTCTCCACTCCGACCGGGTCGCTGCCCTGGCCGGCGTGCAAAGCCAGGTGAGGATCGTGCCGTTCCGTGGCGAGTACTACACGCTCGACACAGAGGCGAAGTCTCTCGTCCGCGCTCTGATCTACCCGGTGCCGGACCCTCGGTTCCCGTTCCTGGGGGTTCACTTCACCCGGAGGATCGACGGCAGCGTCGAGGTCGGCCCGAACGCCGTGCTGGCCATCGGCCGCGAGCACTATCGCGATGCCGATCCGGATTGGGCGGAGCTCCGCGAGACCATCGGGGACCGAGGTTTTCGCCGATTGGTCATGAGGCACTGGCGCACCGGCGCCACCGAGATGATCAGATCTCGCTCGCGGGCCCTCTACGCCAGATCGGCGCAGGCCCTCGTGCCCGCGATCCGCCCCGAGCATCTCGTCCCCGGCGGGGCCGGAATCAGGGCCCAGGCCGTCTCTTCCGATGGTGCGTTGTTGGACGATTTCGTCATCGAAGAGGCCGGGTCGACGGTCCACGTCCTCAATGCGCCGTCGCCCGGGGCGACCGCAAGCATGGCGATCGGATCACATGTCGCCGCTATCGCGGCCCGCCATCTGGGCAGGTGGGGCCGAAGCCAAAGTGTGTAGTGTCACTAAGCACGGTGCGTATTCGGCAGATTCGAGAATGCGAGCAGGAACGACAAGGAGACATCGATGAACGTTGAGTTCCCCGTGGCCACCAGCCCCGCTCCCGGCGTGATCGGAGTCGACTGGGAGACCAGGGTCGATTTCGAGCGTCTCCGTCAGCATCGCATCGCTCGCACGAGGCAACTCATGGCGCAGGAGGATCTCGGTGCCCTGCTCCTGTTCGAGACGTCGAACATCCGGTACGCCACTGCGACCCAGATCGGCTACTGGGCCTTCAACAAAGGCGAGCGGTACGCCCTCGTGACCCAGGAGGGGCGACCTCGCATCTGGGATTTCGGCTCGGCGGCGAAGGCGCACCGTCTCCAGTTGCCCCACATGTATGACAAAACCAATTCCGTGGGAGGCAACACCGGTTTGCAGGGCGCCATCGGGCCTGAGGCGGGCCTCCACTCCCGTGCCGCCGCCGAGCTGCGGCAGGTCCTCGAATCAGAAGGGCTCGCCGGGGAGCGAATTGGCGTGGACATGGCGGAGACCGGGGTGTTCCTCGCACTGCAAGCCGAAGGTCTCAACGTTGTCGACGGACAGCAGGCGATGATGAAGGCCCGCGAGATCAAGAGCCCGGACGAGATCATCCTGCTCACCCAGGCTTGTGCCATGGTGGACGGCGTGTATCAAGACATCTTCGAAGCCCTGAAGCCGGGAATCCGCGAGTCTGACGTGGTAGGCCTCGCCCACGCCCGTCTCTTCGAGATGGGCTCGGAGTTCGTCGAGGCCATCAACTCGATCGCCGGTGAGAGATGCAGCCCGCACCCGCATGTGTTCTCCGACCGATTGATCCGACCGGGCGACCAGGCGTATTTCGACATCATCCACGTCTTCAACGGCTACCGCACGTGTTACTACCGCACATTCGTGGTGGGTCGGGCCACCCAGGCGCAACGGGACGCCTTCAAGCAGTCCCGGGAGTGGATGGACGCAGCAATCGAACTGGTCAAGCCGGGCGCCAGCACCGACGAAATCGCCAAGGTTTGGCCCAAGGCCGAGGAATTCGGGTTCGAGAACGAGATGGATGCCTTCGGGCTCCAATTCGGCCACGGGGTGGGGGTTGGCCTCCACGAACGGCCGATCATCAGCCGTCTCAACTCGATCGATGCCCCCATCGAGATCCAGGAGGGGATGGTGTTCGCCCTCGAGACATACGCACCGGCGGCCGATGGGCGCTCCGCAGCCCGCATCGAAGAGGAGCTCGTCGTGACCGCCGACGGCGCCAAGGTCATCACTCTCTTCCCCTGCGAGGAGCTGATGGTCGCCAACGCCTACTGAACCCATTTCGAGGCTGCTTAGGCTGTCTCGATGAAACTGGCGCCGTCACTGCATCGCATCGGTTCCGACCTGGTCAACGTGTATCTGGTCGAGGACGCCGGCGGGGTCACGATCGTCGATGCCGGGCTCCCCGGTCTCTGGGACGAGCTCGAGCCCGAGCTGACCGCCATGGGGCGCTCCCTGGGCGATGTACGTGCCGTCATCCTCACCCATGGCGACACCGATCACATCGGGTTCGCGGAGCGTCTCCGTCGGGAGCGGGGAGTCCCCATCTTGGTCCACGAGCTCGACGCCACACGGGCCCGTGGCGAGGTGAAGAAGGACATCTCCTGGGGCAAGGTCAAGATCGGCCCACTCACTCGGTTCATCTGGTACAGCGGCCGTCGGGGTGGGCTGAAGGTCA
Source organism: uncultured Acidobacteriota bacterium (assembly GCA_963734115.1). Classification (GTDB taxonomy): domain Bacteria; phylum Actinomycetota; class Acidimicrobiia; order Spongiisociales; family ZC4RG35; genus JARDZU01. The sequence continues at coordinate 290,138 of CAVTFV010000006.1, read as the reverse complement.
CCCCCGTCTCCGAGGTGGTCACCTTCGCCGATGGTCAGGTGCTGGACTTGCCCGGTTCACCCGTGGTGATCCATATCCCCGGTCACACCCCGGGGAGTGTCGCCTTCCATGTCCCGACGGTCGATGCAGTCTTCGTGGGAGACGCGTTGACCACAGGCCACGTTCTGACCGGCGCCGTCGGGCCCCAGCCGGCGCCTTTCACCCTCGACACCGAACAGGCGCTCGCCTCACTCGATCGCCTTGAGAAGTTACCGGCAAAATGGGTCCTGCCCGGACATGGGGCGCCATGGAGCGGTGGGGTGGAGGAAGCGGTTCGTCTCATCAGGGAGGCGGCATAGGCTGAGGTCATGAGGCGTTCGTTGCCGGCGCTGATCATGGTTTTGGTATTGGCCTGCACTACCGGGTCGGCCGATCCTACGGTTGCCCCGACTGTCGCTCGAACGACCTCCCTCGCTCCAACGACCACAGTCGCTGCGCCCAGCACCACACAAACCACCGCGCCCGAAACCACGATCACCCCGACCACCCAGCCTGCGACGATGGCTCCCGAGGAGTTGGTCCTCGAGTCATTCCCGGTGCCGGCTGGATCCGGTCCCCATGACGTCGCTCCGGCCCTCGGCGGTGGGGTCTGGTACACGGCCCAGAACACCGGGGAGCTGGGATGGCTCAACCCGGCCACCGGGGAGACAAGGCACACCCCTCTGGGTGAGGGGTCTGCTCCCCATGGTGTGATCGTCGACGACGCAGGCACGCCATGGGTCACCGACGGTGGGCTCAACTCCATCGTCGCTATCGATCCGGTCAGTCTCGAGGTGACGGTTTATCCCCTTCCCGATGACCGACCCGATGCCAACCTCAACACAGCCAGCTTCGACGGCGACGGCATGCTGTGGTTCACCGGGCAAAACGGGATCTATGGATGCGTCGACCCGGGGACGGGCGAGGTGATCGTCTTCGACGCCCCGCAGGGTCCGGGACCCTACGGAGTCACCACCACCCCGGACGGGGTTGTCTATTACGCCTCTCTGGCAGGGTCTCACATCGCCCGCATCGAGGCCGATCGCACCGCCACGGTCATCGAGCCTCCCACGCCCGAGCAAGGAGCGCGAAGGGTTTGGTCCGATTCCCAGGGACAGATATGGGTCAGTGAGTGGAATGCGGGCAATCTGAGCCGGTATACCCCCGACACCGATACCTGGTCTACGTGGCACCTCCCGGGTGACAGCCCCGAGACCTACGCCGTGTTCGTCGACGATCGGGACATTGTGTGGGCGAGTGATTTCGGGTCGAACTCCATGGTCCGCTTCGACCCGACGACCGAGCAGTTCCACACCTACGTGCTGCCCCACGACCCGGGGAATGTCCGCCAGATCCTGGGACGACCCGGTGAAGTGTGGTTCCCCGAGTCGGCCGCTGACAACCTCATCGTGATCAGAACCAACGGCTGAAGTCCTTGTATCAGGGTTGGTCCGATCGTCTCTCCTCGGTGTGCAAGTTCACAGAGTGGAGGAGAGGACGAGATGAGCTTTTATATGAATGAGGCGCTGGTTTTCGAGAAGATGCAGCGCTATCAGGCCGAGGCGGCCGAGCACCGACGCATGAACGCCGCTCGCTCGGATGAGCCCAGAGCCAAGGATCGGATGTTCCAGGCGATCGGGCGGGGTCTGACCTCGATTCGTGAGTCGTTCAAGGTCGATCGCCGGCCGCATCCCTGCAGTTAACCCCTGACGATACCGACTCTGGGGGAGGCCGTCGGGCCTTGACACCGACGGTCGATTGGGGGCCAGAAAGCGAAGCGACCTCCGGGATTTCCCGGGGGTCGTTTCGCGCACCACAGAAAGAATCCCCTATTAGAGGCCGATCGGGCCCTCCCCGTCCGTACGATTGACCGGATGGCCTCCCTGTCGCAAGCCACCCATGGTGAATTGCTGGCGATGGCTGCTTCCGGTGACCAAACGGCCTGGAATGAGTTGGTCGATCGGTTCGGCCAGATGGTCTGGTCGATCGCCCGAAGCTTCAGGCTCGACGATGCCACCGCCAAGGACGTCAGCCAGACGGTCTGGCTCCGCTTGGTGGAGAACTGTCATCGTATCGACGACCCGGAGCGGCTTCCCGGCTGGCTCGCGACGACCTGTCGCCGCGAGGCGCTTCGGGTGAAAGGGATGCGCGATCGGGTCGTACCGACCGATTTCCAGTACGACGTTCCCGACGAATCGGCCTCTTTGGAATCGATGCTGGTCGAAGACGAGGAGGCTCGGGAGGTCGTCATCGCCTTCGGGAGCCTGAGTGACGAGTGTCAGCAGCTTCTCCGTCTGCTCACCACCGAGCCACCCCTCAGCTACGAGGAGATCTCCGAGATCATCGGTCGTCCCATAGGGAGCCTGGGGCCCACCAGATCGCGGTGTCTGGAACGTCTCAAAGCATCCCTTTCTGCGCGTATCAGCGGCGTAGGAGACGACTCTTTGCAACCAGGAGGTGATGACCAGTGATGGAGTCGACACAGCCACAGGAGCAAGAGCTCGTATTGCTTCTCCAGCAAGGCTTCGACGGATCTGACAAGCCGCCGGCGGATGTGACCGCTTTCGCCGAAGCGGTTTTTTCATGGCGTGCGATCGATGCCGAGCTGGATCGCATCTCCTTTGACGCGTTCGAACCAGGAGATGATCCCCGATGAGTGAGTTGACCAGCCAGCAAGAGGAGAATCTCGTCTCGCTGTTGAAGCGAGGATTCGACGAATCCGACCCGACGCCTGCGGATGTGACCGACTTCGCCAAGGCCGCCCTCTCTTGGCGCAACATCGACGCCGAGTTGGCCCAAATCTCGTTCGACTCGAGCGAGGAGTCGGCTACGACGGGAGTACGCGGCGTCGCCACGGCGCGAATACTCGCTTTCCAGTCCGATGAATGGCTGATCGACCTCGAGTACGACCCGTTCTGCCGGCCAGCTCATGGGTCAGATCGAACCAGCAGGTCACATGACGGTCGAGCTGCATCTCGTCACCAGGGTTCTCACGACCGAGTCCGACGACCAGGGCCGCTTTGAGTTCGAAGGGGTCTACAACGGGCCGGTGGCATTCGTCATCCGCATCGAGGGTGAAGAAGCGGTCAAGACCGAGTGGATCGTCCTCTGACCTTCGATTGATTCGCTACTCCCGGTATCAGCGGCCGGAGACCATGCCTCTCCTTCAGTGAATCGTCGCCATCCGGCGACGAGCCCGTGAGCGAGGAAAGGCGCGACATGAGCAACATGTCCGAACCCCAGGACCCGAGAGCCACTTGGCGCTGGGCTTGGACGGTTCGACCCGGAGAGCAGCTCGACAACCCCGTCCAGCGGTGGTTGGGCAACCGCTCAAAGGAGAACCGGCTTCAGGTCAAGCACCGGCCCCAGGTCCTGCGACGCCTCATTGTTCGCCCCGCCATGTGACAAGGCAGAGGCACACAGGCCTCGCTAACGGAGTGGATGAGCCCCTTGCCTGTGGCGGGGGGCTCATCCTGTTGGTTCAAGCGCCGTAGGCGACGAAGGCCAGGGAGGGGTCTACCTCCGCACCATCGAAACCGGTCTGTGCCGCTCTGCACAGCTGCCGCCGCAGACGCACCCGCGCTGAGACTCTCATGAATTCGGGCAACGGCCTCCACAGAATCAGGGGAGTCCGGGATCGGCGCCACCGTTGCGATGATCGACCGAGCCCCACGGGAGAGGAGCAGGGAAGTGAGGCCATACATCTCGTTTCCTCCGACGACGTTGTCGTGGGCGGAATCGCAGGCCGACAGCACGACGGTGTCGGGGACGCTCTCCAACCCCTCGAGGTCGTAGAGATTGAGGTATCCGTCAGCGAGTTCCAGTGCCGAGAACATCGGGTTGTCGTCCCTCAGCCTCGTGTGGGCCACTGCGTGGAACCGATCGCATTGACCCATTGTCTCGATCACGGCTTCGACCGTGGCACCGTCCACGTCCAGGATCTCCGGCGTTTCGTAGAGCCCGGCGACACGCTCGGCCTCGGCGGCGGCGTACTCCAGTCTCGGCCCGGCCACGACACTCACCCGCTTAGATCGCCGAGCCTGGCGATCGGCCCGCATCCATTGTCCCGCAGACGGGGCCACTACCACCGAGAGACTTGGGTCGACAGCAGCAGCCATCGCGTTCCAGGGCAAGCTGACCAAGTCGGGAGGTGGGGCTATCACCGGCATCGGGCCCTTTGCCGGCCAACGGGGCGAGGAGATGCTTCGCCAGCTCCAGGACCATTTCCTTCACGTGGGACGGGTGATTCAGACTGCGTCCCCGGAGCATGAAGTCACGGCGGAGCCCGGAGAGGAGATGATGGGCGAGGAATCTCAGGCGGGCGGACCCGCCCAAGTCGACTTGCTCGCTTCCCGTCGGGCCCACCAATTCGCCGCAGGTGCGATCGGACACGTGATAGAGATAGAGCATCTGACGTGACCCCAGGGCGTCGACCAGTTGCTCGACGCCACCTACCGGCGCCACGGTGCCGGCAGCCTGCTCCCGGGCCACCGATAGATCACCGATCCGGCGCTCCAGACGCTTGACCTCGGCGGTCAGCTCGCTGGTGTCCTCACCTTCGAGGGTGAGCTCTTCTATCTCGCGGACGAGCCCCCGCAGCTCGGCCAGGTTGGTCGCCCAGTTCGGTGTCCGGAGTCATGACAACCGGAGCGATCCGCAACGACGCTCCCCGGAATCTCTCGGTCCAACTGATTGCGGATCGTCCATCCTCGTGGATCGCTCGGCGTCCCAGGCCGGCGATCTCGTCGGCGAGGAGGCTGACACCTGCTCTGGCCTCGGTAGCGCTGAGAAGAATTCGGTGACCGTCGACCAGATCCGCCGCCTTTTCGAGCACCTCTGTCGCCATCTCGCTGTCGCCCTTGGCCAGCAGGAGCTCGGCTTTCGCCACCGCCACCAACAGCCGCACCGGAAGATCTGTGTGGATCGACTCGTCGGCCGCGATCGTGTCCAGGCTTTCCTCGGCGGCGGCCAGGTCACCCGTTTCCAAGAATCGAAGCGAGGCCAAGGCACGGGCATGCGCCTCGCCCGAAGAGTTTCCCTGGGCGGAGAAGGCGCTGGCGAGCGCGACCAGATCCTTCGGATCGCCCAGCATCCCGGCCCGAAAGCGGGCCTCCTCCAGCACCACCCTCGCCATCAGCCGCCATGACTCACGATCCTGGTCAGTTGCCAGATCGCGCCGCCTCCTCTGCAACTTCGACAGCAGATTTGGAATCACCACTAGCCAGGGCGGCCCGCGCCGCCAGGTAGAGGGCCTCGGCCCGCTCCAGCTGATGGCCTTGGGAGCCGAGACGGCGGGCCGTGCTCAGAGCGATCTGGAATGCCTCACCGGGTAGACCGGCCAGCATGTAGGCATATGACCGATCGGAGGCGATCGCCTCGGTGGGAAGACCGGCTTGCTTCCACAATTCCTCCGCCTCGAGCATGATCGACAGCCCTCTGGCGATATCTCCTTTCTGAACTGCGACAAAACCGAGGTTGTGCACCATCTCGGCGGCCGGTGCGGCGCGATCGAGCATCGAGAAAGAGGTCTCTGGCGAGCCGCAGGTCGATCTCGGCCCTGTCGAACTCGGATTGATAGGTCAGTACCAGGCCGCGGGTGCTGTAGAGGAGAGCGAGCCAGCGCAGATCGTTCGAGCTCTTCAGGACCGGTTCTGCCAAGCGGTAAAGACCCATTGCCCCTTCGAGATCGCCGGTTCGGGCGATGAGACCGGCCTTCTGGACTTGGGCGTGGGTCCGCACGGCGTCGCTACTCTCATGAAGTAAAGGTTCGAGCAACTCGATTCCATCGTCGAGTCTCCCTGACATCGCCACCGAGGCCGCCAGTGAGATGATGGCCTCGGCCGAACCCGCGTCGTTTCCGTGCTCTCGATAGACATCACGGGCCAGCTCGAGCTCGCGGATCGAATCGTCGATCTCACCCAATGAACGAAGCGCGATTCCCAGGGCGCGATGAGCATCGGCCAACTGGCCATTCGGCGCCGGTTTGGAAAGGATCTCGTTACAGGTCACGACGCAGGCAGTTGGATCCCGCTCAGCGAGCAGGATCAGTTGGTCGCCCTCCTCGGTCACCGCGCTAACAAATCCCCCCTGAGGCAAGGCAAGCCGCGTGTACGGCGTGGCGAACGAGGTGCCGCTCCACACCGCCAGGCTCCCAGTCGGTCTTGTCGTGGTACCAGCCGACCACATCCACCCCGGGTGCGGAGACATCACCGACGTTCGCCCACACCGGCGGTTGCCAAGTTTTGTCCAGAGCGCTCACTCCGAGCACATCCGATCGTGACGCTGGGTAGAGCTGGGACGGTACGTGGTCGGACCGTCGTTGCCGCTGGCGGCGACGACGGCTGAGCCTTGAAGGCAATATTCGAGGGCGCGTGGAAGGATCACCGGCTCATATTTTCGGCCGGCCGGGTACGTGCCGAATGACAGGCTCAACACGTCACCCGAGGCGGGCTGGGCCCTCCGAAACGCGGCCAAAACCCCAAATCTCATCGAGGATCCCGTTCGTCGAGCTTGCCCGGTACAGCTCGACGTTCAAACCAGGGTTGTATTTCTTGGCGATTGAGGCGGCGAAGGTGCCATGGCCGACGGCTTCCGGCAGCAGCCCGTTAGGTGGGTTGGGGTTCGGTTCCGGCTCGGCGACGGAAATGCCAATGGCAGAGAGATTGCCGTTGCCTCCGGTGTCGATCACGATCACACGCCCGCTAGGTGCCGCACTGTCAGGTCCGGTGACCTTCAGATCGTCTCCATTTGTGGGCCGGGTCGAGTCTGCGCCACATTGCCGTGGGGACCGTATCTCCACTTTGGTGCGGGCTTCATCAGGTAGTGCGGGCTCGCCGGAAAACCGGTCTTCTCCTGAACCCGGTTGATCGTCTGAAACAGATCATCCGTCGGGATTCTTGAGCTTGTAGATGACGACTGTCTGGCCATCGACTCTCCTCTGCCGAGGAGTTCGAGCACACGCTGAGCCTCTTCCAGTTCGTCGTCTGCCACTTCCTCCGACAGAAAGAAATCGCGAGGCTCGACCGGCTGTAACCCGAACTGGTCGAAATCGATCGTTACCCCGATCGGGACATTGATGACCACCTGATCGGGATGAACGAGAACGAAATGCTCGAGACCCTCGGGCGGAGCCTGCTCTTCCTCTTCCGGAACCAGTGGTGAATCATCCCGCAGGAGGTTGGCGCACATCGATTCATTATCCGGATTGCATACGAAATCCCAAGGCTGGTCCGTTTGCTGCACGCTCATGGTCTTCTCCTCCTCGGCACTCCCTTGGGGTGATCGCCGCGCCGGGCTCGACCTGCGTGGCCACCACCGCCCCGAATGACCCGGGCTCCATCAGCGCCACATGCCGAGCCCAGTGATACACCCTTGCTGGGTGCAGCCTCCCTTGAAAAACGGCTTCCGAACCTACACCACTGGATCGTGCCGGTGTCGGGGATTCTTCTGACGGTGCCAATAGGAAAGGGCCGCCTTGCGGCGGCCCTTCTCCTGGTTGTTTCGACGTTTCCGTCAGGGCATCCGATTGTCCCAGTCTGGCTGATTCAGCTCGGTTGGCTGCTGAGCCTTCGCTTGTGCTCGTCTGAGGTCGAGGTTGCCCTCGCTCCAGTAGCTCGTAGCGACGCTGGGAAGCACGATGCTCGGAACGTAGATCCGCTCATCGAGCTTGTTGATCAGCATTTCCATCCTGGTTTTCTCGGGGTTGAGCCCCGGATGCTCGTTGACAACGGCCAGCTGTCCGGCCAGCTCCATTTTGGTCTTCTCGATGTTGAACGCAGGATGCGACTCCGCCTTGACCTGTGCAGCTAGCTCGTTGAGCCTGGCCAGTTCGGCAGAACCGGCCGGACGAACTGCGGTCTGCGCCGCCAGCTCCATCTTGGTCTTCTCGATGTTGAACTGCCGGATGTGACTCCGCCTTGACCTGTGCAGCTAGCTCGTTGAGCCTGGCCAGTTCGGCAGAACCGGCCGGACGAACTGCGGTCTGCGCCGCCAGCTCACTGAGCCGAACCCGCTCGGCGTGGCGAGCGGCAGCGATCTCCGCCGGACCGGACAACTCGTTGACTCCGGACCCTGTGACTTCGTTCCCCTGATTGATAGCGAACACGAAGCCGGCGGCGATGACGATGGCGAGAGCGGTCGCGGCGATGCCGAGACCCTTACCCGAACGTCCTGTCCTTGTGGTGGTACCCGGCTGGGTAGCACTCGTTGACATGGTCTCTCCCTTCCCGTATCGGGAGCGATTTGCTCCCGTCGGTGGTAGGAGTCGATGTGTCAGGCCCTGATACCTGCTCTTTGACGAAAAGAAGGGGCCGTCCGGAGACGACCCCTTCTTCCGCCCTCTCGGTCGTGAGCTAATCGCCCGCGACCTCCCCGTTCCCCGCCTCTTTCACGTGTCCTGCAGTTCGATGTGCGCCTGGTGTCCGCTTGGCAAGAGAAAGAGCGGCAGTCGGCTGGTTGATACCTGGCTCTCGACTGTCCGCTGGTTATTGCGGGCTACCAGGACCGAACGCGGGTGACCGTGATCCGGATCAGGGCTGAGTAATCGTCGGAGAATTGCTCCGGGGTCCAGCCGAGCCGCTTGATCTGGCCCTGGTACTTGGCGAAGTAGGCGGAATCGTGATGAGGCGGTGTGGGAGAATCGACGATGGAGGCGGTCCCCTCGAGACTGGTCATCGAATCTCCCATTGGGTCCGTGCGGAGATTGAAGGCGACCTTCTGATTGGCTGAGATGTTGCGCATCTTTGTCGCGTCGGGTCTGCTGTAGACGAGCAGGTCGTCGCCTTCGCGGAGGAACCAGACCACCGAGCTCTGCGGTTGGCCGGACTCGGTGACAGTCGTCAGCCAGCCAACCAGGTCCTCGTCCAGCGATCCCGCTAGCTCGGGCCGTGTCTCCAGCATCGGGGCAAGTTAGCGATTGCTGGCGAGTACCCCTACCGGCCCGATCATCTCCAACGTATCGGTGCCTTCCGCAGTGGAGAGGAATTCCCCGGTGGCCATCTCGATGGCGTTCACTCTCGGGGTTTGAACCCAGGTGGAGGCGTAGGCGATCGACCCTGAATCAGTGAAAGACACCGGTCCCCACCATTGATCGGGAGTCTCCGGCGGGTAATGAACTCGAACGCCCAGATTCGAGCCATCGAGCAGATAGAGGCCGGTTGAATCCTGCACAGCTATCGATTCCGACTCCTCAGTCGTATAGCCAGATCCGAGCAAGGCCCCAGTCGGCGAGACCCAGATGTCCGAGATCGGTTCATCCGTTCGGGCCATCATCTCCCATGTCGTGGTGTCGATTGTCTTCACCCCGGTGGGCCTGGTGATGACCATCCAGTCGTCGTCGTCCTCGACGAGTTCCACGGTGCGGGTGGCGACGTGGAGGGACCCGGCGTCCGAGCTGAGGGCACTCATTCGTCTGGCTCCCAATTGGAGATCGACGGTCCCAGCCACCGCGTGCTCGACGACTTCGCCTGTTGCGATGTTCACCTCCGATATCACGTCCTCATCCCCGTGGACCACCAAGAGTCGTGCACCAACCGGGTCCCAAGTGAAGGAGGGCGAGGTATAGAGATACCCTGCCCAGGGCCCCTGACTGACTGGTTCGACCTGCCCAACCACCACTCCGGGCATTGAGATCTCGGTCAGGACTGGCCCGGCTTCATCGAGCTGGACCGTGGCGACGAACACTTGCTCTTGACCCTCCAACCCGGATTCGGCCGGCTTGGTGCCATAGAGCAGGAAGAGAGTCTCTGTGACCGACTCCGCCCCCCACACCCAATATTCGGTGGGCAGGGATGCAATCAGTGTCGATCCGGATGAGTCGGTTGCGGCGAATCGAAGTTCGGCGGTAGCGCCATAGGTGACGTAGAAGACGCTTCCGTGTTGGTCGATATGGAACATGAAGTCGCCAGACCCGGGCCAAGACGCCACCGGCGTCCAGGACTGGAGATCGACGAGACGCATCTCGGGGGCCCCGCTTCCGTCGGCATCGACCGTGGCCGCCAGATATCTGCCATCGGGCGAAGCGACCTGTCCCCAGAGCGCGTCGCCCATCGGGATCGGCTCGAAGGCGGTCCTCGGCTCCAACGACACCGGATCCACCCTTTGCAGCACGACCCGCTCGAGGTCGAGGGATGTGGTGGGCGCTGGTCCCGTGGTTGTCGTGGGTCCGATCGTCGGGGTCGAGGCAAAGGCGTCGGGTGGTGCCGTCGGTTGTGGAGGTGTGGCCGACTCGGTGCAGGCGGCGAGGATCAGCAATAAGGCGACAACTAGGGCCAATTCTCGGCGCGACGCCATCTTTTCTCCCGGAGGACAAGGCTATCAACGACGCCCTGTTGCCACCGGTTCCTCGGCTATTTCTTCTTGGCCAGGTCCCCGAGGATTTGCTGTGAGGCGAAGCGGCCGGGCGCGCCCATGACGCATCCGCCGGGGTGGGTTCCAGAGCCGCACTGGTAGTAGCCCTCGATCGGGGTGCGGTATTGGTTCCAGCCTGGGGCGGGACGGAAGAAGAACATCTGGGGGGCCAGGAACTCGCCGGCGAAGATGTTGCCTTCGGTGAGGCCGACAACCCTCTCGATATCGAGGGGGGTGACCACCTCCCGGTGGAGCACCAAGTCGCCGAAGCCTGGAAAGAAACCCTCCAGCGTCTTCTGCACGACGTCGCCGAACCGGTCCCGCTCGGTGTCCCAGTCGCTCTCCCTCAGGTGATATGGGGCGTACTGGATGAAGCAAGACATGACCGCTTTGCCGGGTGGCGCCATGTCTGGATCCACGTTGGACTGGATGCACCCGTCGATGTACGGCTTCTGGGAGTACCACCCATACTTGGCGTCGTCGAAGGCGCGCTCCAGATAGTCGAGTGAGGGGCCCATATTGATGAATCCGCGGTAGTGGTCCGACTTGCCCTCGAGACCGGGGTAGGTGGGATTGGCGTCGAGGGCGAAGTTGACCTTGGCCGAGGTCCCCTGGAACTTGAAACGGCGGATGTTCTCCACGAGATCGGTCGGCAACTCCCGAGGATCGACCAATTGCATGAAGGTGCGCCGGGGGTCCACGGCGCTCACCACCGTCCTTGCCTCCAACTCGGTCCCGTCTTCGAGCATCACGCCGACGGCCCGGCCGTTCTTCGTGACAACGTGGTCGACGGGCGACTCGAGTCTGATCTCGGCGCCGAACGACTCGGCGGCCCGGGCCAGGACCTGGGTGAACCCGCCGTTGCCTCCCTTATGGAAAGCCCAGGCACCATAGGCGCCGTCGTGCTCGCCGAACGAGTGATAGAGGAGGACGAGGCCCGAGCCTTGGGAACGTGGCCCGACTTTGGTGCCGATGATGCCCGATGATGCATGGAGCCCTTGCATGAGATCCGACTCGAAGTAGTCCTCCAGGATGTCGGCGGCACTTCCGGTCATCAGCCGGATCATGTCGTGCAGGACGCCGGGAGGTAGATCGGCGAGGTATGAGCCGATCGCCGCCATCCGTGCCCGCTCCTCGGGGTCCTTGGAGGTGATGTCGGGCGGGATCGAGTCCATCAGCGGTCTGATGGCGTGGACCACCTGTTCCATCATGTGCCCGTAGGCGTCGTAGGCATCGGCGTCGTGGGGCGAGTGCCGGGAGATCTCGTGGTGGTTCTCGTTCTTGTCCTGCCCCAACAAGATGTAGTCGCCGTCCTCGGTCGGGGCGAACGTCGAGGGCATCAGCAGGGGCATGAAGCCGTGCTTGGTCAACTCCAACTCGTGGATGATCTCGGGGCGGAGCAGGCTCAATGCGTAGGAGAAGGTGGTGAAGCTGAACCCCGGGTGCAGCTCCTCGGTGATGGCGGCGCCGCCGACCAAATGCCTTCGCTCGAGGATGACGGTGCTCAGCCCAGCTTTAGCGAGATAGGCCCCGTTGACCAGGCCGTTGTGGCCGCCACCGATGACGATTGCGTCGAACTTCTTCTTGGCCGGCATGTCTACCTCAGGCAGTCTTTCTCGGTGGGTTGAAGAAGGGAAGACGGCTCACATTGGCCCTCACCACGTCGTAGCGATGATCGATGGTGACCTCGAGGCTCACCTCGGTCCCGAGCGCGGCGTGCTCGGGACGGACTCGGGCGATCCCGACGTGTCGCTGAGCCATCGGTGAGTAGACGAAGCTGGGCGTGTACCCGATCCGCTCCAGGTTCTCGTCGTAGATCATCATTCCGCCGTGTTCGGGGGTGTGATCCTTGGGGGGGATGACCCCACGTTCGTTGTAGACGCGATTCCAGTCTTCGAAGTCGACCATTATTCCGACCGTCTTCCACCGGGACGTGCCGTCTGCCAGCTCGCGCTCGACGGCGCGCCGACCAATGAAGGCTCTGTCGTCGGAAGGGAGGTCACGGAGCATCCACCCCAGCCCCAGCTCGTGGGGGGTGGTTCGCTGGTCGTCGTTCCAGGCGTAGCGGGCGGAGTAGAAGTCGACATCGATCAGGACCAGCCCTGCCTCGATGCGGGCGATGAGCAAAGCGGTCTGGCCGGCCGGGATGACCCCATAGGGCGCCGCCACTTCGAAGAGCGTGTCCCATACACCGACTGCGTCGTCCCTTTCCACCCAGATCTCGTACCCCAGATCTCCGGTGTAGCCGGTACGGGAGATGGTCACCGCGGCGTTGCCCACTTTGGCCGGAGTGAGATGGAAGTAGCCGATCTCCTCCATTTCCGGAGCAAGTTGCTTGAGGATCTCCCTGGCGTACGGGCCCTGCAGGGCGAGCGCTCCGAAATCGTCCGAGACATCCTCGATCTGGACCGCCATCTGGCCGACGAGGTCCTGCAAATAGGCCATGTTGGGCTCGGCAGCGGTGAGCAGGAACTCGTCGTCGCTGTGACGGAGGATGACGCCGTCTTCTACCACCCAACCGTCGTCGTCACACCACACCGTGTAGTGCGCCTGCCCGGGACGGCATTTCCGGATGTCACGTGCCAGGACGCCGGCAAGGAAGCTCTCGGCGTCTGATCCGGTGATCCGATACTTGTAGAGAGGGGAGGTGTCGATGACCGCCGCCGAGTTCCTGATGGCGAAGTACTCGAACTTGTCGGACATCTGATAGCGGTCGGTGGCCAGATATCCCGACCAATGGCTCCACAACCCCGTCTTGTTGGCCTCGCTGGTCCTGGGATGAAACGGTGTCTCGCGGATCAAGTCTGCAACCTCGCCTGGGTCGGATCACTGTAATCGGGGAAGACTGAATCGTCATTCAGGATTCAAGGTCAGGCGATTCGGCGTCAGAGGGTGATCGAGACGGATACATTGCGCTAGGTCAAACCTGAATGGAGAGTCAGAAGATGAGACGTCTAGTCGTGTCGCTGGTTACCGCCGTGGTTGCCCTTTCCCTGGTCCCGGTCGCCTCTGCCCAGGAGGAGGATGATCAAATCACTCTTCGGATCGGGCTGACCCAGGACTGGGAGGTGATCAACCCGACGTCGGGCTACACCGTGCCGGTATACGAGATCTGGAACCTTCAGTACGCGACGCTTACCGACAAGGCAGCAGATGATTTCGCCACGACGCCCGGTCTGGCCGAATCCTGGGAGGAGATTCAGCCCGGGCTGGAATACATCTACACCCTCCGTGAAGGCCTGACCTGGTCAGACGGTGAGCCTCTCACCGCCGAGGATGTCGTCTGGAACATCAACACCGCTCGAGAACAAGGGTGGGACAACCAGATCTCGACAGTGGCGAACATCGAGGCGACGGTCGTCGATGAGCGCACCGTCCAGCTCGTCTCTTCGGTGCCCGATCCCAAGCTGCCCACGATGGACGTCTATTTGGTGCCCAAGCACATTTGGGAGCCGATCGCAACCGACTACGACGCTGCGACCCAGTACGCCGCCGACGACGGCGTGGGAAGCGGCCCATTCGTCCTGTCAGAGTTCACCCCAGGCCAGACCGTTGTCATGGATGCCAACCCCAGTTATTGGGGCTGGGAAGGCGAGGAGCCTCCCTATGACGAGATCATCTTCCGGCTTTTCGAGAATCCGGATGCGATGGTGGCCGCTCTGCAGCGGGGTGAGCTCGATGCGGCGCAGAGCATTCCTGCCAGCTCCTGGGACACACTCGAGGCGGACGAGAACATCGAGGTCATCGAGGGTCATCAGGGTGGCTTCGACGAGATCGCCATCAACGGCGGGGCAGCCGAGGGTCAGCCTCATCCGGCGCTGCTCGACATCAACGTGCGACGGGCGATTGCCCACGGGGTGGATCGGGATGCAGTGATCGAGGATCTGGAGTTTGGCCATGCCTCTCGGTTGGAGACGGTGAGCGCGTCGGCAGACCCGAAATGGCTTCCCGAGATCCCCGAGGAGGACCGGCTCGAGTACGACCCCGATTTGGCCAACCAAATCCTCGACGACGCCGGCTATCTCGATTCGGACGGTGACGGGATCAGGGAGATGCCCGATGGGACCAACCCACTCGTGATCCGGCATGCGGTGAACACCGACGGCGACAATGCGGGCCCGATCGGGGATTTGATGGTGGGATGGATGGAGGCGATCGGCATCGGCGTCACTCTCGAGGCGTACGACCAGGATGCTTTGTTCGGTGTCATCGTCGACGGCACCTACGACACCTTTTATTGGGGTTGGGTGCCCTTCGTAGACCCCGACCCGATGCTGGTCAATTTCACCGAGGGGGAGTTGGGCAATTTCAACGACGCCAACTGGTTCGACCCCGAGTATGACGCCATGTACACGGCCCAGAACCAGGAGGTGGATCCGGACGCCCGGCTCGAGATCGTCCACGACATGCTCACCCTGTTCCACGAATCCGCCATCTACATACCGATATTCCTCGCCCCCGATCTCCAGGCCTACCGCACCGACACCTTCGAGGGCTGGGTAAGGCAGCCGGCCGAGATCGGGCCGGTCATCTTCAACAACACCTCGCCGGGCTACATCGAGCTCACCCCGATCGGGGCGGCCGCAGATGACGGCTCCGGCATCAACTGGCTCCTCTGGGGCGGTATCGCTGCAGCGGTGATAGTGATCGCGGGAGTCTTTTTGGCGATGCGGAACCGTTCTACGGCCGACGAACGGGAGTGAACGTCTGACGAGGGATCGAACGACGGGACGGGGGCGGGGACGGCTAATCGGGCGCAAGGTCCTGGGCTCCCTCGTGACGCTCGTCTTCGTCCTGGTGGTCAACTTCTTCTTGTTTCGCGTGGTGCAGACCGACCCGATCGGGTCGCTGTTCCGTGGCCGCAACGTGCCACAGGAGACGCTGGACAACCTGAGGGTGGCTTTCGGGCTGGACCAGCCGATTGGCACCCAGTTCCTGCTCTACCTGAGGGAGACGGCCCAGCTCAACTTCGGTCTCTCCTATCAGAGCCGTCAGCCGGTATGGAACGAGATCGTCGCCGCGATCCCGGCCACTTTGGCCCTGATCGGGATCTCGTCGATCCTGTCCGCCGTCATCGGCACCATCGGCGGGATCATCGCGGCCTGGCGGAGGAACACGTGGAAGGACCACTCCATCACCTCCGGGACGATGGTGTTCTACTCCATGCCCGATTTCTGGCTGGGCATGATCCTCCTGGTCATCTTTGCCGTCCTCCTGGGTTGGTTCCCGGTGGGCGGGATCACCACCGCCGGATCGGGCGAGACCGGGCTCGCTCGTCTCGCCGATCAGGCCTATCACATGTTCTTACCCGCTCTGACCCTGACCCTGGCCTATCTCGGCGAGTACACCCTGGTCACCCGCAGCTCGCTGCTCGATGTCATGGGTGAGGACTATCTCACGGTGGCACGGGCCAAGGGCCTCCGCGACGTCGTCGTCCGCAATCGTCATGCAGTGCCCAACGCTTTGTTGCCGGTGGTGACTCTCACAGCGATCAACTTCGGGTTCATCCTGTCCGGGGCAATCGCCGTGGAGGCGGTGTACTCCTGGCCCGGGCTGGGCAAGGCGACTGCCGACGCCATCCGCGGCCCGGATCTCCCCATGCTCCAGGCGCTCTTCCTCCTCTTCAGCGCAGCGGTGATCGTCTTCAACCTGATCGCCGACCTCACCTACAGCTGGCTCGACCCGCGGGTGGAGGGCCAATGACCAGTCTCGCCATGCAGCGCCGACGTGCCACCGCGGGCCGGGTGTGGAAGGAGTTCCGCAGCTCGAGGGGAGGCATGATCGGCCTCGGTGTGCTGCTGTTGTTCGTCTTGATGGCGTTGGCCGCCCCGCTGCTGGCCGACGCCAGGGAGTTGAGCCCGGTGTACGCCCGAGCCCAAGGAAATCCGCAATGGGCGCCCCCAAGTGAGTTCGCCCCGCTGGGCACCGACTACATCCGACGATCGGTGTGGGCGCAATTCGTCTGGGGCTCTCGGGTCAGCCTCTTCGTTGGGCTGGCAGCCACGTTGTTGACCATTCTCATCGGATCTGTGGTTGGAATCATCGCCGGATTCGTCGGAGGCAGGCCCGATGCCGCCCTGATGAGGCTCACCGAGTGGTTCCTCGTCATCCCATTCCTGCCCCTCGCCATCGTCCTGGCTTCGGTCCTGGGGAGAAACGTCTGGAACATCATCTTCGTGATCGGGATCACCTCATGGCCGTCGACCGCGCGTCTCATTCGCGCCCAGGTCCTCACGGTCAAACAGCGGCTCTTCGTAGATCGGGCCCGTTCGTTGGGGGCGAGCGGCAGCCACATCGTCAACCGTCACATCCTGCCCAACGTGATGGGGTTGATCCTGGCCAACGCCACGCTGGCGGTTCCCATATCCATCCTCACCGAGACGACTCTGGCGTTTCTGGGACTTGGTGATCCCTCGGCCGCGTCGTGGGGGAAGACCCTGGAGGAGGCTTTCGTCAACGGCGCCCTGTCGCTGAACGCGTGGTGGTACTTCGTCCCCGCCGGTCTGGGCATCCTGGCGGTGGTCCTCGCCTTCACCCTCATCGGACGGACCTTGGAGGAGATCGCCAACCCGAGACTGAGCCGGGGCCGATGAGCGAGCCGATGCTCTCGGTGCGAGATCTCATGGTCACATATCACGGGCACGGTGGGGACGTGCCGGCGGTGCGTGGGGTGAGTTTCGATGTGGAGAAGGGAGATTCGCTCGGTCTTGCCGGCGAATCCGGCTGCGGCAAGTCGACCCTGGCCAATGCGCTTCTCCGACTCCTCCCAGCCGGCACCGAAGTAACCGGGCAGATCACCCTGGATGGGAAAGACGTCCTCCACCTCACTCCGGGAGGGTTGAGAGCGGCGCGATGGACGTCGGGGGCCATCATCTTCCAGGGGGCGCTTCACGCGCTGAACCCGGTGCAGACGGTGGGCGACCAGATCGCCGAGCCGATGTTGGTCCACCAGACCGCCGCCAACGAGAGCGCGGCCAACGAACGTGTCGTCGATCTCCTCAGGCGGGTCGGCCTGCCCGCGGCCCGGGCCGACTCCTACCCACATCAGCTGTCGGGTGGCCAGAGACAGCGGGTGCTCATCGCCATGGCCCTGGCCTGCGACCCGCTCCTCCTCATCGCCGACGAGCCGACCACTGCACTCGACCTCATGGTCCAGGCCCAGGTGCTGGCCTTGCTCGACGATCTCAAAAAGGAGCGAGATCTGACCTTGATGTTCATAACGCACGATCTCTCGGTGCTCACCTACGCCTGCCGGCGGCTGGCGGTGATGTACGCAGGTCGGATTGTTGAAGAGGGCCCTGCCTGGGACGTTTTCGAGAAAGCCGCCCATCCCTACACGAGAGCCCTGGCCGCGGCGTTTCCCACGATCGGTGACGACACCTCGCGGATGGCGCCGTCGGGCCTGGGTGGTGACCCGCCGACCCCCGGCAACCTGCCCCAAGGGTGTCCTTTCCATCCTCGATGCCCCTTGGCCCATGACGCCTGTCTGCCGGCAGAGCCCGAGTTGCGTTCGTCGGGCGTGGAGAGGAGTGCCGCGTGCGTGCTGGTGTGACCAATCTGGTCGAGGTGGAGGACCTGCACGTCCACTTCGGGGCGGCTCGGGCGGTCGATGGCGCCTCCCTGCATGTATCGCCGGGCGAGGTGCTGGCTCTGGTCGGCGAGTCGGGATCGGGGAAGACGACGCTGATCCGGGCCATCCAGGGCTTGCAGAAGCCGACCTCCGGTCAGATCAGGGTCGAAAGTGAGGACGGAGGGCGGCGCGACCGAAGGTCCAGACCATCTTCAATCCGACCGTCCAGATGGTCTTCCAGGATCCCACCGGCGCCCTGAACCCCCGCCAGACCATCTACGAAGTCGTCGCCGAGGGACTGCGCATCCAGCATGGTGCCGGCAACGAACAGGACCAGGTGGCGCAGGCACTGTCGCGGGCCGGCCTTCGCCCACCGGAGCGATTCTTCCCCCTGTATCCGCATGAGATCTCGGGGGGTCAGCGTCAGCGTGTCGTCATCGCCGGGGCCATGGTCATGGAGCCGCGCCTATTGCTGGCAGACGAGCCGGTGGCCAGTCTCGACGCATCCATCCGGGGCGAGATCCTGGCCTTGATGCGTCGTCTCGTGGACGAGACCGGATTGGCCATCCTCGTGGTCACCCACGATCTCGGTCTCGCCTGGAATATCGCCGACCGAGTCGCTGTCATGTACCTGGGCCGGATTGTCGAGACGGGTCCGACCGAGCAGATCCTCGAGAACCCCCGGCATCCCTACACCCGGGCTTTGCTGTCGGTGGTACCTGAGACGAGGGAGATGGAGCAGCAGATCCTGATCGGGGAGATACCAGATCCGGCCCGGATCCCTTCGGGATGCCGTTTTCATCCCCGATGCCCTTTGCTCCAGTCAGGGACCCTCGCGCCGGAGATCGCGGCTCGATGTCCCACCGATGACCCAGGGCCAACGCCGGTAGGCGCCCTCACTGCAGCCGCCTGTTGGGCAGTCCCGGCCTAGGGGCGATCAGTCCGGTACGGGCAGCGCGAGCCGGAACACGGATCCACCATCGTGTCGGTAGTCGAGCTCACCACCCATGATCCGGGCCAGGCTTCTCGCAACGGCGAGTCCCAGGCCCACCGAGTTGGGAGTGCGGCCCCCGCTGTCAGCGTGGACGAACGGCTCGAACATGGTCGCGACCCGGCCCGGGGGAATCGGGCCGCCAGAGTCCTTGATCTCGATGCTGGCCCCTGTTGCATCGGACGAGACGAGTACCGCGATCTCCTCGCCCCCGTAGCGGATGGCATTGGTGATGAGGTTGCGGACGATTTGCCGGAGACGGTTCGGATCGGCCCATACGACGGCGTCGCCCCGCCAGGAGATGCTTCGTCCGGACTCCCTTCCTGACGTCTCGACCATGTCGGCCAGGTGCTCTCGGACGGCCACCGCCGATGGGTAGAACGTCATGGTCCCCGCTTCGAGCCTCGTCACTGTCAGCAGGTCGTCGACGATGCTGGAGATATCGGCCGACTGGCTGGCGATGAGGCGGACCAGCGAGCGCGCCTCCTCAGGCTCGAACACGTCCCACGAGTCGGATAGCTCGCTGGCGAATCCCAGGACCGCCGCCAGTGGTGTGCGTAGCTCGTGGCTGATGCTGGCCAGGAACTCACGCTTGTCGTGGTCCAACGCCTCCAGCTCGGATACCCGCACCCGCGCCAGTTCGGCCTCTTGGCGAGCACGTTCGACCTGGAAACGCGTAGTGGCGAGACTGGCCCGTCGCTCCGCCTGATCAGTGTGCAGGTCTCCGTCGAGGCGGTGGTACTCCCTGTGACAGGCCAGCGCCCCGGCATAGTCGCCGAATGCCTCGAGCAGGTCTGCCCGAAGAGCGGTCGCCCTCACCAGCAACCGCTTCATGTCCAGCCTCTTGCTGCGGTCTGCTGCTTCCTCCACGAGGATTCCCGCCTCTTCGTTGCGGCCGGCGCCGATAGCCATCCGGCGCGATCCAGGGCGAGCTCGACGGCCAGCTGGTCGAGTCCTCCGGATGTGGCCTCGTTCTCGGCGATCACCGCCGCATCGATCGCATCGTCGACATGGCCGGTGGCGGCGAGGACGTGGGCTCGCAGCGACCTCCCGTAGGCGGTGGTATGTCGCCCGTCGTCTCCCAGTCGCTCGCCCCTCTCAACTACCTCGGCCGCAAGCTCTCCGACCCGCTCGATCGATTGTTTTCGTTCGTCATCGTTGCCTGCAGCGGCGAGGGCGAGAAGCTCGAATCCCTGATTGATCTTCGCGGTGCCCACCCGCAGCTCATCTCCCAGCCGCAGATACACGGCTTCGGCCTGCTCGAAGAGATCGAGGGCTTCCTCGTGCCTCGCCTCGTGGCTCAGGGCGATCCCGGTGAGATTCGTCAGCAGTCCCACACCGAGCTCGTCGTCGGCCAGCCTGAGAGGTGCCCGGGCTCGATCCAGGTACTCCAGTGCAGTCGAGGTGTCCCCGACATCCCCGTACAGGTCGCCGATCGCCATCAGGGCATTGGCGACGCCGCTCATGTTCCCTTCCAGCTCGAACTGACCGCGGGCCGACAGTTGCGAGTCGAGAGCGTCGTCGAGACGACCCATGGAGCTCAGCGCCCAGCCCTTGTGGTGAAGGGCCCAAGCGCGAGCAGCTCCGTCTCCAACAGCGTCGGCGAGGGCGATTGCGGAGTCGGCCACCGTCACCGCCTCGGCAGAGTCGTATTCGTACAACGCAGCGGAGAGCTCATTGAGGGCGGCGAGCCGCTCCGTATCGTGCTGCGCTTCCTGGACGCGCCTTCTCTTCATGGAGAGAGAGTCCATGTCGGGAAGAAATCGGCCCCACAAGGCGGGTACTTGACCCCGGCGGGCGTCTACACCATGTAGGACCGCACAGGATCCTTCTCTCGGAGGATGGGCCGGTCGGCGGCGAGCGCGGAGATGTCGTGGCTCGTGGCGCCGTCGACGGCCAGGTCGACCAGGATCCGCCCGAGCAATGAGGCGAATTTGAATGCGTGGCCCGCCCCGACGACCGTGAAGATGTTCGTGGTGCCGGGAACCCTGTCGAGTAGGAAGTCTCGGTCGGGCGTCAGGGTGTAGAGACAGGTCTTGGCCAGACGGACCGGGCCGACGGCTTGGGGGAGGTGCCGGGCCGCGAACCCCCTGACCGCCTCGGTCACGTCATCGCGGGGATCGAAGCTCCGGCTCTCGGGGTCGGTAACGATCTCACATCGATCCCAGGCGATCTTGACCGCCGGTTCTCCGAATATCGGGAAGCCGTAGAACGACGGCTCGTCCATCCAGATCCAGATGGGGAATCGGGACGGATGGAACGACATGGGGTCGGCCGCCTCCATGTAGACGACCTGCTCCAAGGTCACTTCGAGGGGGACATCGACTCCAATCCGACCCAAGACGATCGGTGTCCATGCCCCGGCGGCGACGATCAACGATCCGACTCGCTGGACCTTGCCGTCGAC
This sequence comes from uncultured Acidobacteriota bacterium, assembly GCA_963734115.1. Lineage (GTDB taxonomy): Bacteria > Actinomycetota > Acidimicrobiia > Spongiisociales > ZC4RG35 > JARDZU01. The sequence continues at coordinate 268,805 of CAVTFV010000006.1, read as the reverse complement.
TTCGATCTCGACCTCGCCGTCGACCTCCTTGATGGCACCGACTTCGGCCCCCTCCATCAGGAACGCACCGTTGTCCCGGGCAAGCCGTCGATGTGTGGCATTGGCCCTCGAGGCCATGGCGATGCCGGATTGCTCTTGGTAGAGCGCGGTCACGTCCTCGCTCAGACTCCACTGAGGCCAGCGTCTCATGACCTCTTCGGCGTCGAGCTCCTCGAAGGGAACCGAGGAAGCGGTCATCGACTCTCGATAGTCGTCGAGACCAATGGAGGCTCCGGCCGGTGCGAGATCCAGCCCACCAGTCCTGAGGATGAGTTGCTCGCCGGAGTCCACCTCTACCTGCTCCCACGCCGCGTACGCCGCCTTGGCCAGTTCGACATAGGCCGGGGTGTGATAGGACAGCCGGATGATCCGGCTGTGATCCTCTGACCCGCCCCGGGGGTGACCAAGCTCGAATTGCTCTACACCGAGGACGTCTCCGCCGAGGCGACGGGATGCCCAGTAGGCGGCGGCACTGCCAATCCCTCCCAACCCGAGGACCGCAACCCGGTAGTCGGTCACATCAGACCATCGAGATACCGCCGGATGTCCATCGAGTAGTCCTCCATTGGGGCATAGAACCCGGTGGTGAACCGGCGAGACGACATCCCTCTCTGCACCGACTCGCAGATCTTCCAGTCCTGGCGGTTGACCATATCCCAGAACTCGACGGCGTCCGAGGGATCGAATTCAGGCTTCCCGATCTCGTCAGGATGGAATAGGAAATCGCATACCACTGTGGTGAACGCGGGGCCGTGGGGCCACAGAGTGAAGGCGGCGACGTGATCCGCGGAGAGACTGAGCATGAGGTTCGGGTAGACGAGCTGGCCCTTGTGCCGCTCTTGTTCCTCGGTGGTGAGTCCGGGGAACGGCAGACGATTGGTCGTCCCGCTCGCGGTGAAGGTCCACGCGCCGTCCCGATGGGGGATGCCACTATCCCAATCCAGCTCGGAGCCGCCGCGCTGTCTGAAGGCAGGCACCAGCTCCACCAATTCGGGGTGAACCGGGCCGCAGTGGTAGCACTCGTTGTAGTTCTCCACCAGAGCCTTCCAGTTGGCCGCTACCGGGTAGACGATTCGGACTGCGGTCCGCAGGTCGGCCAACGGATAGTTCGCCAGATACGCCTCTGACTCCTGGAACTGGCCGGTTATAGGCCCGGCCGTCTCCGGGTAGAGGTGGACCCAGACGAACCCGGCCCAGGTCTCAACCCCGACATGGTGCAGCGGCAGGTCGTCTTTGTGGAGACCGTCTTCCTCGTCGAGGAACGGTGCGGCCCGCAGCCGGCCATCGAAGGCATAGGTCCAGGCGTGGTACGGGCATTGAATCGAGCCTTTGAACGTGCCGGTCGGGCCTAATTCCGATTGCGACGGCTTGCCGACAGCGTCGGTCAGCTGCGAGCCGCGATGACGGCAGAGATTGACATACGCCGCCAGGTCATCGTCTCGTGTCCTGGTGACGATGATCGATTCGCCGACGACGTCGCAGACCAAATGGTCGCCCGGTTCGGGGATTTCCTCCTCGCGACCGACGCAAAACCACTGTCGCTCGAAGACTCTCGACACCTCTTTGGCGTACCAATCGGCTTCGACATACCGGTCCCGATGAAGTGTCGGCTCCATGGAACGAGGGTAGTTGAACGGCGGTTCAGGCCCACTCCCTCGGCACCCTGTCGTCCCAGGTCCGGGTGAACACGACTTGGTCGTCGTGGAGGGCGGTCAGCTCGACCCTGAGGTGGAATGCATCGGCGTCAGCCGACAGCTCCAAACTGCCCCGAGTGGTGACCTTCCAACCTGGGCGCTCCATGGTCGACTCCGCGTCGGACCGGACCCGGGTCGAAGCCGGATCGTCGTCGTCCACACTCACGAACCAGTTCTCGTCCGAGCTGTAGGTCAGATCGGCCCGCTGTGGTTGAAACTCCCGGGAGTAACGATGCCGCTTGTAGGAGGTGGTGGAGCCCTCCCGCTCGACCTGAGCGTGCCCCCTGTCGTCCTCCTCGAGACCGGGAGGCTGGGGAAGAGGTATCGGGGCGGGCACGAGGATCCTGGCTTCCTCGTCGCGCGCCGGGACGGTGGGCAGACGCAGCGCGGATCGGCTTGGGTCGAAGGTCAGGGTGAACCCCTCTCCGGGCGGCCAAACGACCGGGAAGTCCGCGCCAGATAGGGCAAGTCGCAAACGCCAGCCTGCGGGCACGACCGCCGAGGTGGTCAACAGCGGGAAGCGGACCATGAACGATGTCCCGGGCACGATCGGCACGGGTGTCGACAGGTCATCTGGGAATGCCAGGTTGCGGTTGCCCCTGGTGATCAGGTGACCGTCCCCGGCCGGCGAGATGGCGAGGAGCCTGGCGGCAACGACGCCGACAGTCTTGTCGCTCGCCACCGCCAGCTCGATCTCAGGGGCCCCCAGGATCTCTAGCGGCCCATCGAAGGGGTCCGTCTCGAAGGTGACCGAGTGGGCATCGTCCTCGGTCGAATCGGCACTGCCCTTTCCCGCTCGGTCCCAAGCCGGGGCGTGGACGCCGACCCATTGCGGTCCCGACCAGGTCGTGGCGTCGTGGCGAAGACTGTCCAAGGAGAGATCGAGCCTGATGCGGTCGGCTGGAGGCCACGCCGGCTCGGCTCGCCAGTATCCGGGTGTCGGCGGGTCGTTGAAAGGCGGACGGGTCGGACCGTCATACGGCGTGCCGGTGCGGATGTAGGCGGTGACCTCAGGCATGTCCATCACACCGTTCTCGTCACCCCTGAGGTGATGGCCGAACCACCTGGCGAGGAGATCGAGATGGTCGAGGCCCGGTCCCGGGCAACCTGTGGAAGGCCGATAGTGGCCCCAGGGCCCGATTACGGTCCGGGTGGGGCAAGTCAGATGCTCCGCCATGGCCAGCATCCCGTCGATGTATCCGTCGACCCAACCACCGATGAGAAGGGTGGGGCATTGGATAGCTCCGTAATCGGCACAGGGCGAGCCGTGAAGCCAGTACTCGTCGCGACGCTGATGACGAAGCCAGATCCCGGGCCACTGCGGCGTGCTTTCCAACCGGTCCATCCATTGCCCGTACCAACCATCGCCGACGATGTCCGGGTCGGGGGGCAGCGCGTTGCAAATCACCATCGACGGTGGCCAATCCACCTGTTCCTGCGCATGCAGTGATCCGCCCGTGTAGTGGACGTCGCAAGCGAATCGGTCGTGGGTGGCGTGGACGGGGGCGATGGCCTTTAGCTGGGGCGGGCGGAGCATGGCGGTCTGAAGTGAGCTGAATCCCCCCCACGACACGCCCCACATGCCGAGATTCCCGCTGCACCACTCCTGTTCGGCGAGCCAGCGGAAGACCTGCAGCGTGTCCTCCTGCTCCCTAGGCACGTACTCGTCCTCGATGATCCCGGTGGAGGCGCCGGTTCCCCTGATGTCGATGCGCACGCCGGCGAAGCCTCTCCCGGCCATGTATGCGTAGGTGGCCCAGTCGCTGGAGTAGAAGGCGTCGTCCTTGCGATAGGGCAGGGACTCGACGATGGTCGGGTAGGGGCCATCGTTGTCGCTATCGGGCTGATAGACGGTGAGGGCGATCGTGACACCGTCATCCATCGGGACGAACACACGGCGGTCGACTCTGACCGGGTACTCCGGTGTTCCCTCGGGCACGGCGGCAATCTAGCCATGGACCGGCATACCCTCGCTTCGCTTATGAATGGCAGCTCTCCTCGTCAGGTGATCGTGGTCGGCGCCGGGGTGGCGGGCCTGGTCGCGGCTCGGCGACTGGCCGATCGAGGGCTCGACGTTCTGGTTCTCGAGGCCGAGGCAACGGGTCGGCGGTCGTCTCTGGTCGCACAGAATGCACAATGGCGAGATCGTCGAGCTGGGGGGCGAGTGGATCTCGACGTCGCAGACCGCAGTGATCGGTCTCGCCCACGAGCTCGGGCTCGGGCTCATCGACACCGGGATGGACTTCATCTCTCGCGATCCGGTAGGTGGCCCACCGATCGCCGATGAGGAGCATGTGCGTCTCGCCCGGCTCCTGGCCGATCGGATGGAGGAGTTGGGGTCGGAGAGGCTGGCTGTCGATGAGTGCACAGGAGGTTCTCGACGGGCTTGGCGACACGAGTCCGGCGCTGTCCATCCTTCGATCTCGTCTCCAGGGGACCGCCGGCGCCCCGCTTAGGTCGATTGCGGCCGCCGAGATCGGCGAGGAATTCGGGATAGGAGATGAGGGGACATATGTTCGGATCGAGGGCGGCAACGACCGTCTCGCCTTCGCCCTCGCCCCGGGTCTCGATCTGCGCCTCGGTGTCCAGGCGATCTCGATTCGCCAGACGCCGGACGAGGTGGCCGTCGTGACCCCTCACGAGGACTTCGCTGCCTCAGCTCTGGTACTCGCCGTCCCCCTCGGCGTGTTGAAGCAAATGACGTTCGAACCGGAGTTGCCCGACGAGGTCGCTCACGTAATCAAGATGCTGACCATGGGCATCGGGACTCAAGGTGGCCATCGCCACGGCCGACCCGCCGCCGATGTTCCGCAGACAGGACACGGACATACCCGCCTGGTATTGGACCGGGCTCGGGACGTCCGGTTCGGTGCGTCGTGCCGTCACCGGCTTTGCCGGGTCGGAGGCGGGGGTCTCGCCACTTCGGGAAAACACGATTTTCCGTCTCGCCCGCGCCGCACCGGAGGCGATGATCGACGGTCCGCCCGTGGTCGCCGACTGGAGCTCCGATCCATTGTCAGGCGGCAGCTATTCCCTCATCGGGCCCGGTCAGCGAGAGATGCTCGACGTCGTTGGCTCGGCCGTTGGGCAGGATGTTTCTCGCTGGCGAGCACGTGAACGGGAGCGGGACCATCGACGGGGCGATCCGCAGCGGTGACTTCGCTGCCGAACTGGCCACTTCGTCCCTGGTTTTCTGAACGGCGGTTCAGCCGTAGTGTTACCGTCGCAAGGCATCGGTACGCCCAATGGAGGCAGGCGTGAGACAGCTCTACATCGACGGCAAATGGGTAGACCCGCGCTCCGGTGAGCACTTCGAGACTTTCAACCCGGCCACCGGAGAAGTGTTGGAGCAGATCGCGTCGGCGGGGCCCGAGGACGCCAATATCGCCGTCGCTGCCGCCCGCCGCGCCTTCGATGACGGAACCTGGGGAGCGCTGTCGGCGCCACGCGACCGGGCCGCCCTCCTCTTCCGGGTAGCCGAGATCATCCGAAACGACCGGGACCGGCTCGCCGAGCTCGAGACCCTGGACAATGGCAAGCCCCTTGGCGACGCCATCTGGGACGTCGACGAGGCCGCCTACATGTTCGAGTACTACGCCGGGTGGGCGACCAAGGTGATGGGCTCCATCCCGCCCGTCGGGCCCGATGCGATGAGTCTGGTGATCAAGGAGCCGGTTGGCGTCGCCGCCCTGATCACGCCCTGGAACTACCCGATCTTGATGGCCAGCCAGAAGATCGCGCCGGCGCTCGCTGCTGGCTGCACCACGATCCTCAAGCCGGCCGAGCAGACTCCGCTCACCGCCATCGAACTCGCTCGAATCCTCGATGAGGCCGGCGCCCCACCCGGTGTGTTCAACCTCCTCACCGGATTCGGCCCCGAGGCCGGTGCGCCGCTCGTCGCCCACCCCGGTGTCGACAAGGTCTCCTTCACCGGCTCGGTGGAGGTGGGGAAGATCATCTCCAGGGAGGCGTCCGAGACCCTGAAGCGAGTGACCCTCGAGCTCGGCGGCAAGTCGCCCAACCTGATCTTCGCCGACGCCGATTTCGAATCCGCCATCGATGGGACCTGCGCCGGGATCTTCGCCAACAGCGGCGAGGTCTGCTCTGCGGGAAGCCGCGTTCTCGTCGAGAAGGCCATCTACGACGACGCTGTCTCTTCGATGATCGACGAGGCTGCCCGGATCAAGGTGGGGAGTGGTCTCGACTCGGAGACGACCATGGGCCCGCTGATCTCCTCGGAGCACAAGGAAAAGGTGCTCTCCTACGTGGGCTCGGGTCGGGAGTCGGCGGCGGTTGCCTATGAAGGTGCCGTGCCCTCGGATCCCGGGCTGGCCGGTGGGTACTTCGTCCCGCCGACGATCTTCACCGATGTCGACAATTCCGCTCTTATCGCCCGGGAGGAGATCTTCGGGCCGGTGATGGCGGTCATCCCGTTCTCTGACGAGGACGACGCCATCCGGATCGCCAACGACACGACCTACGGCCTGGCGGCTGCGGTATGGACCACGGACGTCAAGCGTGCGATGAAGGTGGCCCGGGGCATCAAGGCCGGGGTCGTCTGGGTGAACGACAGCCAACCGGCGCCGACCGAATCGATCTGGGGCGGGTACAAGACCTCGGGTGTGGGCCGCGAGCTCGGTCCCTGGGGCATCGAGTCCTATCTCGAAGAGAAGCAGATCTACCTCAATCTGGGATGAGCATCTCACTCACCACTGCCGAACGCGCACTCCAGGAACGGGCTCGAGCCTTCGTCGACGAGCTGATTCCCTGGGAGGTGGAGGCGGAGATGAATCGGGGCGAGATCCCCGAGAACGTGCTGAAGGAGCACAAGGAGCGGGCACGCGAGCTGGCCCTCACCTCGATCAACATGTCAGAGAGACTCGGCGGCCCCGGATACAGCATGCTGGCTCAGGTCTTGATCCAGGAGCAGACCGGGAGGGTGACCAATGCGCTCGGCTGGGTGGTGTCAACCGGGCCGTCGTGGATCGAGGACGTCGCCACCGACCACCAGATCCAGACCTGGATTCGGCCCACTGTCGATGGCGACATCCACGAGTGCTATGCCATCACCGAGGAGGGGGCCGGGTCCGACGTCGATGGGATCGAGGCCACTGCCCGCCGCGATGGTGAGGAGTACGTGCTCGACGGGGTGAAGTGGCACGTCACCTCGGCCAATCTCGCCGCCTATGTGTTCTTCCAGGCAAAGCTGACCGACGGCCCCAACGCCGGCCGGCACGTCCTGTTCTTCGTCGATATGGACACGCCGGGGGTGGAGTGCGTCCGGGTGCCTGAGTACTCGCATACCTACAGCCACCATCACTGGGAGATGAAGTTCACCGATGTCAGGGTCCCGGCGGAGAACCTGGTGGGGAGCGAGGGCGACGGGATGAGCTTCTCCCACGCCTGGTTCCGATATGAGCGGCTGATGATCGCTGCCCGATGTTGCGGCGCTGCTGAGCGTCTGATCGAGGAGGCAACCGCGTTTGCCGAGGAGCGGGAGGCGTACGGCGCACCTATCGCCGACTACCAGGCGATTCAGTTCATGCTGGCCGACTCGCTCACCGAGTTGTGGGCGGCGCGGCTCATGACCTACGAGACGGCGCGGGCAATCGACGAGGGCGCCGATCTCAAGGTGCAGCACGCCCAGTGCTCCATGGCCAAGCTCTATGCGTCGGAGATGGCCAACCGGGTCGCCGACCGGGCGGTGCAGATATTCGGGGGTCGGGGGTTCATGCGGGAGAACGTGGCGGAGCGCTTCTTCAGGGAGCTTCGTGTCGACCGCATCTGGGAGGGCACCTCCGAGATCCAACGCCTCATCATCGCCGCCCAGCTGAGGAAACGAGGGGTGCGACCGCTAACCGGGTGAGACCTCAGCCGACGTTGTCGTGCGCCCGTTTCACCACCTTCTCAAGAATCCCAGCGTCGACGTCCTCGAGCCGCTTGATGTAGAGGCACGCCTTGCCGGTGCGTGAATTTCCCAAGCTTGGTGAACAGGGGATCGTCCGCCGGGATGTAGCCCTCACATAGACGGTCAGGTTCTGCTTACGGGGAGAGAAGCCGATCTTGAACCAATCGCCTTCGCGGCCGGTTTCGTACTTGTAGTGATGATCCCCGAACCCGACGATGCTCGGGCCCCACATTTTCGGCTTTTCCCCGGTCACCCTCTGCATCATGCCGAGGAGAGCCTTCGAGTCCTCCCGCTTCCGATCGTCCTCGATCCCGGCGATGAAGTCTTCCACGCTGTCGTCGTTCTTCTGAGTCTTGATCTCGGCCATTCGCCGAACATATCAAAGCTGGGAGGTGTGGTGGCGCTCTTCTCCGTCCCCATAGGCCCAAATACGGGCCCAGGTACCTCAGGTAACGGTTTCCCGCAATCTCCCGGGTGGGCACCGTGGGGACGACTAGGCCTTCGACCGAGGTAGGCGTGGGACATGATGTTGAGGAATTGGTAGACGGTGCCCTCCCAACCCGACAGCGGGCCGGGCCGGAACCCCCGGTTCTTGACCCCCCGCATAACCGACTCGCAGGCGGCCCAGTCCTCATGATTGGTGATGTCCCAGAAGTCGACGGCGTAGGCCGGGTCGAAACCCTCGAGCTCGAATGCCTCGGGCGGGAACAGCCAGGAGCATTCGATGTGGGTCTGGTCGATCCCGACTGGGGTGAGGCGATGGGTCATGACGTAGTCGGGATGAATCGAGAGAAGAAGGTTCGGGATCACGGTCAGGTACCACACCTGCCGATCGAGCTTTCCGGTCAGGTTTCTGAAGTTGATCCCTTTCGACGAGCCGTCGAGGGACATCGTGACCGCGTGCGACTTGAGATCCATCGTCCCCCCGCACCACATCCCGGTGGGGATGTGGTCATACCCGCTGTCGGGGGGCGTCACTTCGCACAACTCCGGATGGATCGAGGAGCAGTGGTAGCACTCGTTGTAGTTCTCGATGATGGTCTTCCAGTTGGCGTCGACGACGTAGGAATGAGTTGCCGCCGTGATCAGCCGATCGGTCTCGTACGGAGCAATGATGTCGGCGAGATTCCCGAAATGGTCCTCGATGGCGGGAGCCGTCCCCGAGAGATCGATCCACACCCATCCCCCATACACGGCAACCCCGAGATCGGCCAACGGGTACTCGGATGTGTCGAAGTCGTCGCTCTGGGTGAAGCGGGGAGCGGTGCGGAGACTCCCATCGAATCGATACGACCAGCTGTGATACGGGCAGCGGATCTGGCGGGCGTCGAAGGCATCACCGATCGGCGCCAGCTCGTGACCCCGATGACGACACACATTGGAGAAGGCGCGCAAGGCTCCATCCGCATCCCTGCTGAGAAGGACGCCCTCGCCGCCGACATCGATGGCACGAAGCTGACCAGGGGTAACGAGCTCGTCGAGACGCCCCACGCAGTTCCACGTCGACTGCCAGAGGTGCTGTCGTTCCCAGGCCAGGACGTCCTCCGAGAGATAGACCTCGGCAGGGAAGGTGAGGCTCGAACCGAATGGATCGAGGACCCTGCTGATCTGTTCCGGGTCAACCGGTGCCGGATTCATCCCGATCTCTCCTGCCGCCGTGGTGGTCTCAGTGTATCCTGAACAGCGAGTCAGGATACCGAAAGGAAGGTGGCTCATGTCCTCCGTGGACGCGGAAGTCTCGGCTCTCGATGACTTGATCGCAACAGAGCGGCGGAGTTTTCTGGATCGGGCGCCGCAGGCGACCGAGATGGGAGACCGTGCCGGCCGCTCATTGGCCGGGGGCGTCACCTCTAGCTGGCAGATCTCGGACCCGCAGCCGATATGGATCGATCGCGGTCTGGGATCCAGGGTTTGGGACGTGGATGGCAACGAGTACGTCGACCTGCACGGGGGTTATGGCGCCATGCTCGCCGGACACGCCCATCCGGCCGTGGTTGCGGCTGTCACGGAGCGCGTCCGTAAAGGGACGCACTTCGCCCAACCAACGGCGGACGCGATCCTCGTCGCCGAGGAGCTCACACGGAGATACGGGATGACGATGTGGCGGTTTGGCAACTCGGGCACCGAATCGACCATGGACGCGGTCCATCTCATGCGGGCTATCACCGGGCGGGACCTGATCATCAAGTTCGAGGGTGGCTACCACGGTCATCACGACTCCGTGATGGTCTCGGTGTGGAACGAGGACGGGCTCGGTTCGGCCTCACATCCGAAGAGCGTTGCTGCGGGTGGTGGCATCCCCCAGGCGATCGTCGATCTCGCCCTGGTGGCGCCGTTCAATGATCTCGGCGTGGTGAGCCAGCTCTTCGAGGCAAACGAGGGCACGATCGCCGGGGTAATCGTCGAGCCGATCCTGCAGAACTGCGGAATCTTGCTTCCTCAGCCCGGATTCCTCCAGGGTCTCCGTGACCTGACCCGGAAACACGATGCCATCCTGACCTTCGACGAGGTCAAGACGGGTCTCACAGTGGGCAAGGGAGGAGCCACCCGGCGTTTTGGCGTCCAGCCCGACATCGTCTGTCTGGCCAAAGCCCTCGGTGGGGGTCTTCCCATCTCGGCAATCGGTGGAACCGACGAGGTGATGAGCCACATCGTGGACGGGACCTACGAGCAGGTCGGCACGTTCAACGGCAACCCCCTCTCGATGGCCGCCGCCAAAGCGATGCTCACCGAGGTCATGGTCGAAGAGACCTACGAACATCTCGATCAGATCCAGAGCCGAATGGAGAAGGGCGCCAACGAGGTGGTCGGTCGGCACGGCCTGACTGCCCATGTGGCGACCGCCGGGGCCAAGGGCAGTGTCATCTACTGCGCCGAGCCGATGCGCACCTATCGCGACTTCCTCGCCGTCGACGGCCGCTACGCCCAAGCCGCCTGGTTGTATCAGTACAACCGCGGCGTGTTCCTGCCCCCGTGGGGCAAGGGTGAGCAGTGGCTGATCTCGGTCCAGCACACGGTCGAGGACATCGACCGTTACCTGGAGACCCTCGACGGCTTTGCGGCCGTCATCAGCGGATGAGCCGACCGTAGACTCGCCCGACTCATGAGCGGCGTCGTCGAACTGGTCGATCTGGCCAAGTACTTCGGGGAGAACCCGGCGGTCGATCACATCAATCTCCGGATCGAGGACGGCGAGTTCTTTTCCCTGCTCGGGCCGTCCGGCTGCGGCAAGACCACGACGCTGCGTCTGATTGCTGGGTTCGAGCGGCCGGACAGCGGCGCCATCCTCATCGACGGGACCGATCAGGCAGGGACCCCTCCTCACAAGCGGCCGGTGAACACGGTGTTCCAGAGCTACGCCCTGTTCCCGCACATGGATGTGGCCTCGAACGTCGCCTTCGGGCTTCGTTACAGGGACGTGCCCAAGTCGGAGCAGCAGGGGCGGGTGGCCGACGCCCTCGAGAAGGTGCGTCTCACCGGCATGGAGTCCCGGAAGCCCACCCAGCTGTCCGGCGGCCAGCAGCAACGCGTCGCGCTGGCCCGGTCCCTCGTGTTGAACCCCTCCGTGCTGCTGTTGGATGAGCCGCTGGGCGCCCTCGATGCCAAGTTGCGCAAGGCGCTCCAGGTCGAGCTGAAGCGTCTCCAGGAGGATCTGGAGATCACGTTCATCTATGTCACTCACGATCAGGAAGAGGCCCTGACGATGTCAGACCGCATCGCAGTCATGACCGAGGGCACGATCGAGCAGATGGGCACGCCGTCGGAGATCTACGAGGCCCCTCGGTCCAGCTATATCGCCGACTTCCTCGGTGTCTCCAACCTGATGTATGCCGAGGCGGTCGGCCCGGGTCGAATCCGGCTGGGCGGCAGAGAGCTGGGCTGCGTCGACCGGGACGGAGCGACCGGAGAGGTAACCGTGAGCATCCGCCCGGAGCGTGTTGGGATCCACGCCCCCGACTTCGGCGGCGAGAACATCCTGGTGGGTGAGATCGAGAGGGTCGTGTTCGCCGGGCCACTCCTCAATGTCCTGGTCACCGTCGAGGAGGTGGGGACGGTCCAGGTGACCATCCCCAATCAGGGTGGGTCATTCGCCTGGGACTGGCCCGACAAGGTCGCACTCCAGTTCCCGCAGGACGCCCTCAGGATCGTGTCGGAGACAGGGACCGCCACCGAGGACCTGGACCCCGAGTACGAGGAAGATCAGGAGGAGTGACGGGCGGCTAGAAGCCGACGCCCGATCTTCCGCAGTTCTTTGCTCAGCTCCTCGGGTGATTCCACCTCGAACTCCCAGGGCAGGCTGAGCAGGTAACGCGCCAGCCAGCTCATGTCATCGGCACCGATGACGAGACGGGTGGTGTCGGCGTCCAGTGCCTCCAGAGCGCCGACGGTGGCCGGGATCATGTGGGCGACGTGGTCCATCGAGGCCGCCAGCCTGACCTCGGCGCGCTGAGCGTAAGCCTCGATCGCGACTCCCCGCTGGACGAATTCGACCGGGTCCGGTTCGGGCCTACGAGTGGATCGCATCCCTGTCACCCAGGGCTCGGAGAGACGATCCAATCGGAAGGTGCGCCAGTCGTCGCGATCGAGATCGAAGGCAACCAGGTACCACCGACGTCCGGTGTGAACGAGCCGGAGCGGCTCGGTGTGTCTCTCAGAGACTTGGCCTTGGTTGTCGACGTATCCGAAGCGCATCCTCTGTCGGGTGCGTGCCGCCGATGCAGCCACCGCGAGCGACCCGTGATCGACGGAGTATGCGGATGTGCTCACGGTCGACACCGTGGCCTCGGAGATGTCCTCCAGTTGGGTACGGAGTCTCGGGGGAAGGACGTGCTCCAACTTCGACAGGGCAGATAGCGACGCCACTTCCAGACCGCCTACAGCCGTCGCCGTCGCCACTCGGAGCCCCAGGGCCACCGCCAGGGCCTCCTCGTCGTCGAGGAGCAAAGGGGGGAGCTTGCCCCCGGCTCCGAGCCGGTACCCGCCGCCGGGGCCGGCCACAGCCTCCACCGGGTAGCCGAGGCTGCGGAGGCGGGTGATGTCACGACGCACCGTCCTCGGGGTCACCGCGAGACGGTTCGCCAGCTCGTCGGCGGTCCAGTCGATACGTCCCTCGAGCAGGGCAAGGAGCTTGAGCAGACGTTCGGCGCTGTCCATGGGTTCTGATTCTTTCTGGTTATGCGGACAGTTCCTGTCCGCATCATGACATACGGTTGACCGTAGTCGTCGGAAGGAAGTCGGATGTTCACCAGCACAGGATTCGAGATGATCAGGCACCTCGACGAAGAGCGCCGACAGACATCGCTACGCAAGTTTTGGTGGCGGTACGCACCTCCCGAGCCGGGGCAACGCCCGGTGATCCCCGAGTCCGAAGCGGAGATCATCGAGCTCGTCTTCGGCCCACACTGTGAGGCCGAGGAGCCGATGGGTGCCTAGTAAGACCTGGTCACACGCGAGCGAGACCGATCTCGGGCTGATGACCAGCCGGCCTCTCACCCCGGACAGATTTCCCGACATGGAGGTGGTCTTCGGTGATCGTGGCGTCGCCAGAAGTTGCTTCTGTATGCACTGGCGCAGACCTGACGATGGTTTCGGAGACAAGCGGGACAACCGTGATCGATTCGCCGAGGTGGCGGCCGAAGGACGCCCGCCAGGCTTGCTTGGCTACGTCGGGGATGATCCGGTCGGCTGGGTCCAGGTCGGCCCGCGTCACGAGTTCCCGACGCTCGACCGGTCCCGGCTGCTCAAGCGGGTCGACGACTTGGAGCCCTGGTCGATCAATTGCTTCGTCGTACGCACGGGTTACAGGAAGCGGGGCGTCGGAGCAGGGCTGCTGAGCGCCGCCATCGCTTTCGCCAGGCACGAGGGGGCCGAAGTCATCGAGGCGTACCCGGTCGATGGCCCTCGCAGCTCCGCAGTGGACTATTTCACCGGCACGTTGAGCATGTTCGACGAGCATGGCTTCGTCGAGCTGATCCGCCGCAACGAATCGAGGCCAATCGTCAGATTGACCGTCTGACCCTCACATCTCGAAACCGGCCACCGACTCCAGGGCTGAGGCCCTTTCGCCTCGTCGTTTGCCCAGGGCGCGAAATAGAAGCCCGGCAATCGTGATGGCGCCGATGGTTACCACCATCAGGATGGTGGCCAAGGCGTTGAGGGAAGGTGGCGGAGCAAGTCGGGCACCCGAGTAGAGCTGCACCGGGATGGTCACGGTCTCCGCGCCCCCGATCAGGAATTGGCTGATGACGAAATCGTCGATTGAGATGGCGAAGACGATGGCGAGGCTGGCGACAAGCGCTGGAGCGAGAAGGGGGAGGAGCACGCGGCGCATCGCCTCGAATTGGGAAGCCCCAAGGTCCATGGCGGCTTCCTCGTAGTCCCTGCCAATGGCAAACAGACGCCCCCGAACGATGATCACCACAAAGGAAATCGAGAACGTGACATGTCCCAGGAACTGAGTCCAGGTTCCAAAGGGAACGAAGTCGTAAACCTCGGCGAAGACCAGAAACAGGGCCACCCCCATCACGATCTCGGGGGTTACCAGGGGGATCAGCATCAACAGATTGGACGCCTTGACCCCTCGTCCTCGCCACCTCGCCAGACCGAGCGCAAGGGCGACTCCTATGGGAGTCGCGACGAGCATGGTCAGGATGGCCAGTTTGAGGCTTTGGTTGAGCGCAAACCGGAGAGAGGGGTCGTACAACACCGATTCTGCGGCAGCCGGATCACCAACGTACCAGCGAGTGGAAAACCCCTGCCAGGTACTTCTCGACCTACCCGAATTGAACGAGAACAGGACCGCTATTCCCACCGGGATGATGGACCAGAGGACGTACAGCAGCGTGACTAGAGGCAGCATCCGCGATTTGCCCCAGGGGTTGGCAATCGCCGACCGGAGCCGTGAGGGGCTGGTCGTTGTCACTCTCGTGCCTCCTGCGACGCCTGAGAGATCGAGCGGAGGTAATACACCATCAGACCGGCGATGAAGATCATCAGGATGATGGTCAAGGCCGCGCCAACCGCGCCCCCACTGGTGGTCTGATTGATGAATTGGTCGATTGTGTTTCCGTACATCCGGGTGCGAGGCGATCCCGACAAGAGGTTGGGTGTGTAGTAGTCACCGAACATCGGGAGCATGATGATGACCAGGCCCCCGAGTACCCCGTTTCGAGACAGTGGCCAGGTCACTCGCCAGAAGGTCTGCGCATTGTTGGCCCCGAGGTCGCGCGAGGCTTCAAGCGTGGCTTCATCGATCCGGTCCAAGGCGGCGAAGAGAGGGAGGATGAAGAACGGGATGTAGCCGTAGACCAGCCCGAGGATGACGACGACGTGATTGCCGGCGAGCCAGTCGGGCGGCACGAACTCGATGGAGAACCAGCTTGCGATGGTGGTCAGCCACCTGTTGACCTGACCGTCCGGGCTGAGCAGATTCACCCAGGACATCATCCGCATCAGGTAGTTGATCCAGAAAGGCGCCAGGATCAACAGCAGCCACAGCCAACGCCATCGCCCTGCCCTTCTCGACACGAAGTATGCGACCGGGTATCCGACGAGGACACAGATGAGCGATGCGATGAAGACATAGGCCAGGGTTCGAAGGGCGATCACGCCAAGCTGACCGCCGAACAGCTCGGCGAAGGCCTCGCCCATGACGGTCAGGTCCCAGTAGAACGGGTTCCACTCCGGTGTGGCCCTCTGCAGAATCGGGTCGAGCTGGCCCATCGCGATCGCAAACACCGCGTAGAACGGGACCAGGAAGAGGAGAATCAGCCAGAGCACACCGGGAAGGGCAAAGCCAGGCCACACCCATCTTTTTTGCCCTACCGTCGCGTACTCGGCCCCAGAGGCGAGATTGGTGGGCATGACCCTCTATCCGACCGAGTCAGCCACCCGAGTTGGCCCGATTCCATTGTTCGACCCACGCCGCCTCGGTAGCCGCGTCGAGCGGGCCCTGGACCCAGGCCGAGTCCAACTCGAAGTCCTCAGGTGCTACCAGCGCCGGTGCCAGATGCGGAAGGAGCCATTCCTCGCTGATCAGATACTCGGAAGTGAGGCCGTTTTGTGGCGGCTGGTAGCCGACGTACTCGAAATTCTTCAGTGCATTGGCCTCGTCGAGCATGTAATTGAGGAACGCATGGGCCAGCACAGGGCGCTCTGAGCCCTTGAGCACTGTCATGGTGTCACTCGATATCGCCCCCTTGGTGGTCGACCCCTCGCTTTTGGCGGGCCACAGGTATCGCGTGGTCCCCTCATCCTCCCCACCAGGCCAGAAGTACTGGGAGTTGACCAGGTCGCCTGACCATGCTTGATGGATCGCGTATCTCCCCTCGGGCAGGCCGGCATAACTGCCATCGATCCGATATCTGATGTCGACGAGATCGATCAACTCGACCAGGGCGTCACCGGCGGCGACCAATTCGGCCTCGGTGGCTTGCGATGGGTCGGCCACCCCGTTGTGGAACAGGGCGACTGGTATCACATCGGTGAAGGAATCGAGCATGCCGATCATCCCGGAGTATTTCTCGTTCCAGAAGACATCCCAGGGGTTGGCCTGGCCCTCGATGTCGGCGCTGTCGGCGAGGTCGACTCGCCACCCGATGCCCGTGGTGTAGGTCACGTAAGGCACCGTGTAGCGGGATCCCTGGTCGTAGTAGGGATCGGCCAGCTGCGGCCATACGTTGGCCTGGAGGTTGGGCAGGTAGTCGTGATTGACAGGTTGGATGAGAGATGCGGCGACCGCCACCGGGACTCGCTGTGAGGTGGGGAACCAGACGTCGAACTGAACCTCGCCGGACGAGAGACGGGCGAGGGCTTCCTCCTCGTTGACGAAGGTGGTCACCTGGATATCGACGCCGAGCGCCTCCGCAGCGAGCGGAATGGTCTCCGGGTTCAGGTAGTCCTCCCAGTTGTACAACAGGAGAGGCCCGGCCTCGGGCTCCAGCCCCGACTCGATGGCTGGGTTGTCGTCGAACAATGGTTGCTGCACCGGGCTGGCTGGGGTGCCCACGGCGAGCTCAGCCGACTCGCCACCTTCCCGGTCAGCGCATGCGGCGAGCAGGCTGGGTAGGGCGGGGAGGGCGATCCCGAGGAGTGCCGCTCGCTGCAGGAAGTCCCTGCGGGTGTAGACCCTCTTCCTGTTTTGAGGGATCCAGTTCTCCCGGGGGTGATAGGCCATGTTTCCTCCTCGGCGCTACGCGAGACACTAAACCGCTGTTCAGGTATCGCGTCGGTCAAACACGGGTATTGAGCGCCATCTCCACGAAGTCGAACGCCAGCTTTCGCATCCGTGCCGCGTCCACGGTGGGGTCCCGCAGCATGACCTCGATGGCGAGCCCATCGAGTAGCGCGGCGAGCTGGATGGAGAAGTCGGAGGCATCGACGTCTGTGAACTCGCCGGCGGCGATCCCCTCTTCGACGATCGCCGCGATCTGAGCCCGCCATGACTCGTCGAGCCGGGCGCGGGCGGCGGCCAGTGTCGGGTCGTGCCGTGACATCTCCCAGGCGGCCGGCCACAGCACCCATCCATCGAGCTCTCCATTGCCACGAGATGGCTTGGGGCAACTGGCTTCTATGAGGATGTCGAGCTTGGCAGCGGCTGTCGTCGCGTTGTCCAGCTCGCCTTTGACCGCCTCGTGGAACATCTGGTCCTGATAGACGAGCGCCTCGGTCACCAGGGCGGCCTTGGATGGGAAGTAGTAGAGGATCAGGGCGGGGCTGGCCCCGATGTGGTCTGCGATATCGGCGATCCGGGTCTCGCACAATCCCCTGTCGGCGATGGTGGCGCTGGTGGCAGCCAGGATCTCGTTGCGTCGGGTCGCTGTCAGGCTGGGTCGAGGGCTCACCCGGCAATCTTGGCACAGCGTCGGCGACCATTGCGGCGGCCGAGTCGCCGCCGGTACGCTGAACAGCCGTTCAGGATCCCCTCATGATGATGTCACTCGACCCCATGCTCAATGCCCGATCCATCGCTGTCGTCGGCGCCAGCGAGCGGGCCGGGTCGGTGGGCGACCTGACGATCAGACAGCTGATCTCGGGCGGCTTCGAGGGCGCAGTTCATGCCGTCAACCCTCGCTACGAGACCGTGCATGGCATCGAGGCGGTCCCTTCGCTGGAGGACATCGGCTCATCGGTGGACCTGGCGGTGCTGGCCGTCGCGAACGGCCAACTCGAAGCGGAGATGGAGAAGGCCCTGAGCATTGGCGCCCGATCAGTGGCGATCTTCGCCAGTTGTCACGGGGAGGCTGCGGGTGGCGGGCTCCTTGCGAGATCGGCTCCGCGACCTGGCCAATGAGGGTGGTGTCCCGATCTGTGGTGGCAACGGGATGGGCTTTCTCAATGTCGAGGAGAGAATCCGGGTTTGCGGCTTCTATCAACCGGAAGACCTGCGGCCCGGCGGGGTGACCTTTCTCAGCCACTCCGGCTCGTTGTTCTCGGCCATGCTGCACAACCAGCGAGGGATCAGGTTCAATCTCGTCGTCTCCACCGGTCTCGAGATCAACACGACGATGGACGCCTACATGCGGTGGTCCCTCGAACTGGAATCGACACGGGTCCTTGCCCTGTTTCTCGAGACGGTCCGAGACCCGGATGGGTTTCGGCAGGCCCTCGCCCGAGCCGACGAGATGGACGTGCCCGTCATCGCGTTGAAAGTGGGCTCGACGAGCAAGGGCCAGGAGGCGGTTGCCACGCATTCCGAGGGAATCGCCGGTGATGACGCCGTCTACGAGGCCCTCTTCGAGGCGCATGGCGTCCACCGTGTCTGGAGCATGGACGAGATGGCCGACACCGTCGAGTTGTTCGCCACTGGCCGGAGGGCCACGGCATCGGGTCTCGCCGCCGTCCATGATTCCGGAGGCGAACGGGCACTCCTCATCGACACCGCCGATCGCGTCTGGTGTCCGACTGCCACCACTGGGAGAGAGCGGCGACGACACGGCTGTCAAAGGTCCTCGACCCCGGTCTCGAACCGGTCAATCCGGTGGATGCCTGGGGCACGGGCCGCGACGCCGAGGAAGTGTTCGTCGAATGCTTGCAAGCTGTCGCCGACGACCCTGCGGTGGGGGCGGTCGCCTTCTGTGTCGACCTCACCGCCGAGGAGAAACCCGACTACGCCTACTCCGACGCCGCCTTCACGGTGGCCGGCCGCACCGGCAAGCCCTTGGTGGTCCTGAGCAACCTGACAACGACGGTCGATCCGGCTCAGGCCGGAAGACTCCGCGATGGAGGGGTTGCGGTATTGGAAGGCACCGAGACCGGGCTCCGGGCGATCCGTCATTTGCTGGATCGTCATATGCGGTCGGTACGACCCGCAGCGTCGGGGAGACTCAGCTCTCCAGCCAGCCCGGTGCCGATGGTGGCGGGCGAAGCCGCCGCGCTGCAGGTCCTGCTTTCGTATGGCATACCTGTGCCGCACTTCGAGGTCGTTGGCGATGAGGCTGCGCTGCTGGAGGCGGCAGAGCGGATCGGCTTTCCCCTCGTGTTGAAGACGGCCGAGTCGGTCGATCACAAGACCGAGGTGGGCGGAGTCGTGGTCGGCATCGCTGACGAGGCCGGCCTCGGCGATGCATACCGTGATCATGGCGACCACGACTCGGCCCCCAGGTGATGACTGGCCGAGCAGATCCCGCGATGGGGTCGAGATCGGTCTCGGGATGGTCGACGACGACCAATTCGGCCCGGTGGTGATCATCTCCGCCGGTGGCCGACTCATCGAGACCATGGCGGATCAGGTAGCGGTTCTGCCACCTATCGACACTGCGGGTGCGAGGCGAGCACTGGATCGGCTTCGGATTCGCCCACTTCTCGACGGAGTCCGGGGTCGGCCACCGGCAGACATCGACGCCCTGGTCGAGGTGATTGCTCGGTTCTCAGAGCTGGCGGCCGACGGAGCCGGGCAGATCAGGGCGATGGACGTCAATCCCGTGATCGCCGGGCCCACCGGAGCGGTGGCGGTCGATGCGTTGATCATGCCTCGATGAGTGGGCCGGTTCTTCTGGTCGAGGACATTGGCCCGATACGCCGTCTCACGCTGAACCGACCTGAGAAGCTGAACGCCCTCGACACGGCCCTGGTCGAGGCGCTGTCGGATGCGCTGGGCCAGGCGGCCCAAGACGCCGGGGTCAGGGTGATCGTGATCGCCGGGGCCGGCCGCTCGTTCTGCGCCGGATACGACCTCTCGGAGGAATCGGGAGCGGAGAGCGCCTCAGAGGGTCTCACCAACAGCCTCGATCGTTTGCTCGAGGTCTTCGACCACCCCCGGCCGATCATCGCCCAGGTGCATGGCCACTGTCTCGCCGGCGGGTGCGATCTGATGATGATGTGCGATCTGGCGGTGGCGTCGGACGATGCCGTGTTCGGTCAGCCCGAGATCCGGTTCGGGTCGGCAGTCGTTGCCCACGTGATGCCATGGCTCATCGGGGCCCGTCGGGCCAAGGAGCTGATCTTGACCGGGCACGACAAGCTCGAGGCGACAGAGGCGCATCGCATCGGGTTGGTCAACCGGGTGGTCCCTCGGGAGGATCTGGAAGCTGAGACGATGCGGCTGGCCCAGGAGCTGGCCGTGGTCGACCCGGCAGTGATGACCCTCACCAAGCGGGCCCTCAATCGCTCGTGGGAGGCGGCCGGCTTCCGTCAGGCTCTGATCGAAGGCGTCGAGCTCGGCGCCGAGATCGAAGCCGCTCGGGCCCCCGAACGCGAGGAATTCGACCGCATCACAGCAGAGGAGGGCCTCAAGGCGGCGATCCGCTGGCGCGATCAGCGCTTCGGGGGCTAGACAACGATTCTGGCGCGGAGATCCGACCAAATAGGGTGGGATCTCCGCGCCAAAACGAGGGTCAGGCCTGGGGGTCTGGCACCGTCGTGTCGGTGGCCGTGGTGTCGGCGACCGACGTCGTGCCGTATCCCTCCTCTTCGGGATGACCGTGCTCGCCCTGAGTCATGGCGAACTCCTCCTCGGGGGACAGGACCAGCTTGTTCCGCCCGGAGAGGGCGAAATAGAGCAGGGCGAGGACGAACCATATGGCGACCCCGTATACCCCGGGGCGATAGGCGTCATTGAAGAACAACGCCACCAACGAGATGAGGGCGATCAGACCGGCGACAGCCGCTCCGAAGATTCCCGACCGGGCTCCGATACGGCCGCGAGATGTTCGGCATGTTCCGCCTGAGCCGGATGAAGGAGAGCATCTGCATGAAGTAGGAGATCACCGCCCCGAACACCGCCATGCTCAAGCAGCGCCGCCCCGGCGGTCCCGGTGTACTGACCGTCCAACAAGAACGCCAGCGCCAGGCCTACTACCGCTCCGAGGAGAAGAGCCACGTAGGGCGTCTTCCGCTTGCCGTGGGTGATCGACATCCAGTGAGGGAAGTAGCCCGCCCTCGAGAGCGAGTAGATGTTCCGCCCGTAGGCATAGATGATGGTGTGGAAGCTGGCGATCAGCCCGGTGAGGGCGAACAGTCCGAGGATGGCGGCACTGGTATCGCTCCCCAGGACCTGCCGGAACCCGTCCAGGAGAGGCTCACCCGATGTCCTGATCCCCTCGGCCCCATCACCGACCCCGGTGTTGAGGAAGAGGACTCCCATTCCGGTGATGACCAAGGTCCACAATCCCCACATCGTCCCTCTCGGAACGTCCCGCTTCGGATCCATCGACTCCTCGGCGGCCAAGGGCAGTTCCTCGATCGCCAGGTAGAACCAGATGGCGAAGGGCAAGGCGGCGAATATGCCGGCGACCCCAAATGGGAGGAACGACGTGCCGCCCTCCTCCGCGACGATGTTGGTCAGCAGAGACGCATCGAAGTTCGGGAATGGCGAGTACGAAGAACACGGCCAGCACCGCCAGCGATATCACAGCTATCACCACCGAGAACCGCATCGTCGCTTCGATCCCGATGATGTTGAGCCCGACGAAGATCGCATAGAAGATCACCCACCACCAGGGCAGGCCGAGCTCGAAACCGAACAGGTCGTTGAACACGCTCTGCGCGTAGATCGAGGCGAAGTACACCACCACCACCGGTGTCACCACGTACTCGATGTTCTCTGCGACCCCGGTTATGAATCCACCCCAGGGCCCCATCGACGATCGGGCGAAGGAATAGGCGCCTCCGGTGTGAGGTAGCGCAGGCGACATCTCCGAGATGGAGTAGCAGAGCCCTATGTACATGATCGTGATGACGATCGTGGCGACGAAGAGCCCGCCGAACCCGCCGACGTCGAGACCGAAGTTCCACCCGGAGAAGTCACCGGAGATGACCGCGGCCACTCCAAGGGCCCACAGCATCCACACCCCGGCATGACGTTTCAAGCCCCGCTGGTCGAAGTACCCCTGGTCGACGTCCCGATAGGTGACCGAGCCGACCTTGCGTTCGGTCGACATAGACGTACCTCCCTTGGTGAGTGGGCGCCGAGAATAGGAATGCAGGTGCTCGCCGATGCGGTCCGCATCGGTAGTTTTTTGATTCGCCATTCAGCGACAGCCGGGGCTGTCGCCGGCCTACCCTCCTGGCACCGAACCGAGGGCAAGGAGCGCGTCGAATGGGCGAATTGCGGGGCTTGATCAGCATCGACGAGTTGGAGGCGCTGGTCGCCTCCGAGGATGTCGACACCGTGGTGACCGCGTTCACCGACCACTACGGGAGGGTTCACGGGAAGCGCTTCACGGCGAGCCACTTCCTCGATGAGATATCCGAGCACGGGACCCACGGCTGCGACTACCTGCTCACCGTCGACATGGAGATGGAGCCTGTCCCCGGCTACACGTACGCCAGTTGGGACCTGGGTTACGGGGACTTCCACATGGTGCCCGACCTCAGCACGCTTCGGGTCGCCACCTGGCTCGACCGCACCGCCTTCGTGCTGTGCGACCTCGAAGACCCACGGACCGACGACCTGGTCACCGTGGCCCCTCGCACCGTCCTTCGCCGTCAGCTGGAGGCGGCGGCCGAATCGGGATACACCGCGAAGGGAGCATCGGAGCTCGAGTTCTTCCTCTTCGAGGACTCCTATCGAGAGGCTGCGGAGAAGAAGTACGACGGTATGCGTCCGGCCGGGTGGTACATCGAGGACTACCACCTGCTGCAGGGGAGCCGCGAGGAGTTCTACAACGCCCAGGTGCGGCGTCATCTGTCGGCTTCGGGCATCCCTGTGGAGAACTCCAAGGGGGAGTGGGGCCGGGGTCAGCACGAGATGAACATCCGCTTCACCGAACTTCTCGACATGGCCGACCGGCACACGATCATGAAGCAGGCGATGAAAGAGATCGCTGACAGCACCGGCGTCTCCATCACCTTCATGGCCAAGCCCGACATGTCTGAGGCCGGATCGTCCTGCCATCTGCATGTGAGTCTCTGGTCGGAGGAGAGCAATGCGTTTCCTGGCGATGAGGTCTTCGGCCCGGTCCATGGCTCCGACGAGTTCAGATGGTTCCTCGGCGGTTGGATGGCCCATGTTCCCG
This sequence comes from uncultured Acidobacteriota bacterium, assembly GCA_963734115.1. GTDB lineage: Bacteria > Actinomycetota > Acidimicrobiia > Spongiisociales > ZC4RG35 > JARDZU01. The sequence continues at coordinate 245,709 of CAVTFV010000006.1, read as the reverse complement.
AGCTGATGGTGTTCTACGCCCCGACCATCAACTCCTACAAGCGATATCAGGACGGCTCCTGGGCCCCGACCCGTCTGGGCTGGAGCTATGACAACCGCACGGCCGGGTTCAGGGTCGTGGGCCATGGCGAGAGCTTGCGCATCGAATGCCGGATTCCCGGCGCCGATGCCAATCCCTACCTGGCCTATGCGGCCGTGCTCGCCTCGGGTCTGGATGGGATCGCCAACAAGATCGAGGCGCCGGAGATATTCCTCGGCGACGTCTACCAGGCCCAGGAGCTGCCCCGGGTCCCCTACACATTGCGTGACGCCACCGAGCTGTTCGCATCGTCCGAGTTCGTCAAGCAGGCCTTCGGGTCGGAAGTGCAGGAGCACTACACCCACTTCTTTCAGACGGAACAGAAGGCCTTCGACAACTCGGTCACCGATTGGGAGCGCTGGCGCTACTTCGAGCGGATATGAACGGTCGGCTCCAAGGGAAGGTCGCCCTGATCACCGGTGCCGGGTCCGGCATCGGCCGGGAGACATCGCTGCTGTTCGCCGCCGAGGGCTCCTCGGTACTGGCCGTCGACGTCAACGCGGCGGCCGCCGAGGAAACGGTCGACATGGTCAGAGCTGCCGGAGGGGAGGCGACATCGCATCGGGCGGATGTCTCCTCGGCCGACGACAGCGAGGCCATGGTCGCGGCTGCTGAGGAGTCCTACGGCAGGCTCGATGTGATGTTCAACAACGCAGGGATCATGCACGCTGCCGACGACGATGCCGTCTCCACCGACCTCGAGGTCTGGGATCTCACCTTGGACATCAACGCCAAGGGCGTGTTCCTCGGGTGCAAGTACGGGATCCCCGCTCTGCGCCGCGCCGGCGGTGGGTCGATCATCAACACGGCCTCGTTTGTCGCCCTGCTCGGGGCAGCGACACCCCAGGTTGCCTACACGGCATCGAAAGGCGCGGTGCTCGCCATGACCCGGGAGCTGGCCGTGGTCCACGCCCGGGAGAACATCAGGGTCAACGCCCTTTGCCCCGGACCGTTGCGGACGGAGCTGCTGATGAAGTTCCTCGACACCGACGAGAAGAAGCAGCGGCGTCTGGTTCACATCCCGATGGGCCGGTTCGGCGAGGCGGCGGAGATGGCCAAGGCTGCCCTCTGGCTCGCTTCCGATGAGTCCTCATACGTGACCGGCACAGAGTTCGTGGTCGACGGTGGGATCACGGCCGCATACGTCACACCCGAGTGAGCGAGCACCATCCCTTCGTCGATGGCGAGAGCCGCTCGGGGTCCGGCGGTGAGGCCCCGATCCACAATCCGGCGACAGGCGAGCAGATCGGGACGGTCACCCGGGCTTCTCCAGATGACGTCGCTTCGGCGGTGGAAGTCGCCCGGCGAAGGTTCGATGAGGGCGTATGGCGCAATACGCCGGTGCGACGTCGACGCGATGTGCTCCGGGGCATCGCCGATCTCGTGCGCCGCGATCAGGAAAGGCTCGCCTCGCTCGAATCCACCAATGCGGGCAAGCCGATAGTGGCCGCTCGCGGCGAGATCGCCGCCGTCGCCACGACCTTCGACTTCTACGCCGGGGCGGTGGACAAGTTCCACGGCCAGACGATCCCCGGGAATGCCGACGGGACCTTGATGACTTTCAGGGAGCCGATAGGGGTCTGTGCCGCCATTACGCCGTGGAACTTCCCGATGCTGATCCTGAGCTGGAAGGCAGCTCCGGCGCTGGCAATGGGGAACTCGGTGGTGGTCAAGCCCGCCGAGTTGACTCCGCTCACCGCTCTCGCCTTGGCCGCGTTGGCTATCGAGGCGGGGCTGCCGCCCGGGGTGTTGAACGTCGTCACCGGGAAGGGCTCCGAGGCGGGGGCGGCGCTGGTGAGGCACGAGGCGGTGGGCAAGATCTCATTCACCGGGTCGACCGAGGTCGGAGCCGAGGTCATGGCGGCGGCCGCCTCCGACATCAAGCGGATCTCCTTGGAGCTAGGAGGGAAGTCGGCCGGCATCGTCTTCGCCGACGCCGACCTCGACGCCTGTATCGAGTCTTCGATCTTCGCCGTCTACGACAACGCCGGGCAGGATTGCTGCGCCCGCAGCCGTGTTCTTGTGGAACGATCGATCTACGACGAGTTCGCAGCTCGATTCGTGGATAGGGCCCGCACCCTGGTGGTCGGCGACACCTCCGACGAGGCCACCGAAATCGGCCCGCTCATCACCCCGGCGCAACGGGAGTCCGTGGAGGGATACCTACAGATCGGCGTCGACCAGGGGGCGCAATTGGTCTGTGGTGGGGACAGGGTCGGGCCCGTCGGGAACTTCCTCTCGCCGGCAGTGTTCACCGGGGCCAGGGTGGGGATGCGGATCGTCCAGGAAGAGATCTTCGGCCCGGTCGTCGCCCTGAGTGAGTTCGATGGCGAGGCGGAGGCGATCGCCCTGGCGAACAGCACCCCTTACGGGTTGTCCGGCTCCATCTGGACCCGGGACATCGGTCGCGCCCTTCGTGTCGCCCGCGCCGTCGAGACCGGAATGCTCTCCATCAACTCATCTTCCAGCGTCCACATCGAGGCACCTTTTGGCGGCGTCAAGGCATCGGGCATCGGCCGCGAACAGGGCATGGCCGCCCTCGACCACTACTCCGAGTACAAGTCCGTCTTCATCGCCAACGACTGAGGGGGTCGCGGAACCCGTTTTCGCGCACCGATCTCGGCCGAGGGGCCGAGATCGGTGCGCGAGAAGGACACGGGGGTGGTGTGCACCCTCGCGATGAGGCACGCTCATCGGGGTGGGAGCAAGAGAGACCATTTGGCGGCTGGCCGAAATCCAGCACGGAGTCGTGAGCCGCCATCAATTGTGGGATCGGGGAATCGGAGGCGATGAGCTGTATGACCTGGTCGAAGATGGGCTGCTGATTCGCATTACTCCCCAAGTGATGAGGATTGCCGGTGCTCCGATCAGCGAGTCGTCTCGGCTCATGGCTTCGGTCCTCGACTCGCCCGGAGTGGGTTACCTGTCGCACCATTCGGCCGCGGCCTGGTGGGGGATTCCCGGATACACGCTCCGCCATCCGGTACACACGATCATCCCCTGGCAAGGTGCGAGGAAAAGACGCCGCTTGGCGGTTGTCCACTATCACTGTGACTTGCCGTCGGATCATCTGCGAATTCTCAACGGCGTGCGAGTTGTATCGCCGGCTCTCACAATATTCCTCCTCGCCGGGAGTCAACACCCGGGGAGGACTGAGCGGGCGCTCGATAACGCCTGGTCGATGAATCTGGTTACGTATCGGAATCTGCATGACCTACTCAACAGACTCGCTGCCCGCGGGCGCAACGGGATTCGGGTCATACGAAAGCTCCTGGCGGATCGTCCACCGGACTACATCGCTCCCCAGACGGGCCTCGAGGCGCGAGCTCAACGACTAGCCGGTGATGTGGGAGTCGCCCTTCGCCGCCAGGTCAACAGCGGCGGCAACGACTGGATCGGCCGTGTGGACTTCAGGATCGAGGATTCGGCCAAGATCATTGAGATTTTGTCGCAGCGATATCACGGCGCACTGCTCGATCGGCTCGCAGACGAAGCCCGCTTCGCCAGACTCAGCGAAGCCGGATTCCAGGTGCTGACCATATGGGATTCTGACGTCTGGGAGAATCCAGACAAGGTCAGGGACATGATCGCCCAGTTCTCGCGCGCCAACATCGGCTCATAGGGCGATAACGGTGCGCGAAAATGAGTCTCATGCGGCTAGGTCTGCTCGTCTGTGATCACGTTCGGCCGGAGTTCGAGCACATCTCGGGGGACTATCCGGACATGTTTCGGAGGCTGTTCGCTGGCCATCCCGAGGTGGAGATCGTCGTCTATGACGTCATCGGTGGCCAGCTGCCTGCGGATCCGGGGGAGTGCGACGCCTGGATCACGACCGGGTCTCGTTACTCGGTCAATGACGACGAGCCGTGGATCCGGGATCTCGAAGCCTTCGTTCGTGATGTGGCGAAGGAGCAGGTCCCGTTCGTCGGGGTCTGCTTCGGTCATCAGCTCATCGCCAAGGCTCTCGGTGGCACGCGTGGTCAAGTCAGAACGGGGGTGGGGAGTAGGTGCCAAAGAGGTGGAGGTAAGGGGAGACCTGGGTCTCGGCCCCTCCTACACCGTCCTCACCTCACACCAGGATCAGATCGAGGAGCTGCCCCCAGGGGCTGAGATCCTGGGCTGGAACGAACATTGCCCGGTCTCGATGTTGGGCGTGGGCGAGAACATGATCGGCATTCAGGGCCACCCCGAGTTCGACCCTGCCTACTCGCAGGCGCTGATGGAGTCCCGCCGGGGCAACCTGATCCCGGAAGCGACTGCGAACGAGGGTCTGGCCTCACTCGATGGCACCACCGACGGCGACCTTCTGGTCGACTGGATCCTGCGGCGATTCAGCTCAAATGTGAATCGATCAACCTGAGGATCCCGTGCCATCCCCGCTCGGTGGCGATGGACCGAGCGGTCGACAGATACTCCGCTCGCTTGTCCGGCGTGGTGAAAGGCGCCGCGATGACCGAGAACCTGACGACGTCGGCGACTGATCCCCATCCCTTCCGTCGAGCGATGATGGCGTCGATTTCCCGCGTGTCGACGGGCCCATCGACGGCAGGGGCGAGGATCTGGCACGTCGTGTAGTAGTCGCTGAAACGCGGCAGGTGCCGCTCGTACAGAGGGGTCAACAGGGCGAAGCGCGCTGCATCGCCGAGCAGGGCTGTGACGAAAAGTGAGTGACCGATCGTCTCGGAGACTTCGGCCCAGGTGGACTCCTCGAGTCTGTTGGCGGCTAGAGAAAACGCTTGTTCGAGCTCGTCATTGGCCAGGGCCACATTCAGCCTGATATCCCGAATGGAATTCCGCGTCTGCGGATCGTCCACCTCGGATATCAGCCGGGTCACCTCGGCGTCGAGACGTTCAACCACTTCGGTGTCTCCTCGCCAAGCCGCCATGGTCAACTCTGCGTTTGCGGTGTAGACCCGCGCCGCCGGCGGTTGCTCCCTTGTGAGCGGGTTGGCCAGGACCTCCTCGGCCTTCTCGAACTCCCCAATATCTACGTAGGCAATGGCCATCTGGCCAACATGAAACAGCAAGAGAGAGCGATTTCCGAGACGTTGTGCGGTCCGATAGGCGTCCTCGGCCACAGCGAGGCTGGCTGCATCGTCAAGGCCGAATAGGACGTAGGCCAGGTTGCCTTGCCCTCGGGCGATGGAACTTCCCAGATGGTGGTCTTCGGCTAGGGCGATGGCGCCTTCGAGGATGATCCTGGCCTCTGACAACCTCCCTACTTTGCCGAACTCCGTGCCTTTGGTGATCAAGGCATCGATGATCTCCGGCATGAAATCCAACTCCTCGACCGCAGCAAGGGCGCGATCTGCTACCTCGACAACGCCGGGCATCTGGTTCAGCATCAGGCCGCGCGCGTACACAACGGCAGCGCGGGCGAGCTCCGGATCCGAGGCGAAGTCGCTTTCGACCAGGGGCCGAAGCAACTCGACCGCCCGTTCGGGCTGGTTGTTCTCGACCAAACCGAGGGCGAACTTTCTGCTCACCCTGGTCAGCGATACCTGGTCTCCATTGGCGCGGTGATGAGCCATGGCCAGGCCTGCGTACCGTTCAGCACTCTCGAGGTTCGCCAATCGCCCAGCCGCCTCGATGACCATCTCCCAGAAGGGGACTCGCGCCTCGTCGTTGTCTGCGATCTCCAAGGCGCTCTCAGAGATCGAGAGCACTTGCTGATCTGACTTGAGATCGGCGGCGCGGGCAGCAGCCTGGATCATGGAGAGGAGGGCACGGTCCCGGATGACGTCCCTGGCCTCACCCGCAGGGGAGGTTTCAAGAGCCTGCAGATAATGCCCGGATACGATCCCGGCGAGCTCCGGGTCGTCCAGACTCTCCAGGTACTCGGCGACGGCGAGATGACGGGCCCGTCGGTTCTCACGGCTGAGCCGGCCGAGCGCTACATCGCGGATCAGTCCCTGGAGGAACCGGTACTGGCCCCGATCAGCGGAGCGGATATCGCGGACGGGCTCGATCAACTCCCTGCGGCTGAGTGACTGCAGTTGCCCCTCGAGGTCAGAGGCATCACGCCCGGTGAGAACGGCCAGACCGGTGACGTTGAAGGTCTGGCCGAGCACTGCGGCATCCTGGATCAGTGCCCTCTCATCTGCACCTAGCCGATCGAGCCTGGCGCCGATGACAGCCTGCAACGATTCCGGGATCACGAGTTGGGCCAGGTCGCCGACAACTCGATAGTCCCCTGCCTCACCGGCCAGTTGTCCCTGTGCGAGCAGACCTCTCAACAGCTCGACTGCATAGAGCGGGATCCCGGCGGCGCGCTCCACGATGGCCTCGGCAGACGTCTGGGGGAGCCCGGGGACGGCGCCGTGCACCAACTCGAGCATGTCTTCTGTCGACATAGGACCGAGGGTGACCGAGATGACACCTTGGCGACCGGCGCCCCAAGATGGCTTTAGCTCGAGCAGGTCGGGGCGGGCCATGGTGACGATGAGGATGGGTCGATCCCGCCACCAGTCGGTCAGGTCCTCGACGAAATCGATAAGGGCCGAATCCGCCCAGTGCAAGTCCTCGAAGACGAGCACCGTGGTCCCCTGATCGGCCACTGCTCCGAAGAAAGCACGCACCGCGGCATCGAGCTCGGAACGATCTCCCGGCGCTTCACCCTCGCCGAGCACCGCGGCCAGCCGCGGCCTCATCCAGGCACGATCGCCCGAGTCGGAGACGTAGGTGTCGAGGGTCTCGTCCAGGCGGCGTGCGACTGTTTCATCGTCGTCGCCTTCGGCGATTCCGGCCCGTCCCTTGATCATCTCCGAGATGGCCCAGAAAGTGACACCTTCGCCATAGGCCAGGGACCGGCCTTCGTGCCAGTAGATGGTGTCCACCAACCCATCGATGTACTTGAGAAACTCCCACACCAGGCGTGACTTCCCGATTCCGGCCTCGCCGACCAGGGAGACCAGACGTGCCCTCGATTCGATTCCAACGGCGTCGAGAAGGTCCTTCAGGAGACGCAACTCATTGGCCCTTCCCACGAACGGGGGCTCGAGGGACTCGGCCTTGCCACGCCCGGCCCGCTCGGATAGAACTCTGGTGGCTTGCCAGACCGCCACTGGCAGAGACTTGCCCTTGAGCGCCTGAGACCCGACCGCTTCGAAAGCGATCGAGCGTTGCGCTGCTTTCTGTGTGTTGTCACCGACCAGCACGGTCCCGGACTCGGCGATCGTTTGGAGACGGGATGCGGTGTTGACGAGGTCGCCGGTGACGAATCCCATGCGATCGTCGTTGGGGCCGACCGCTGCCTCACCGGTGTGAATCCCAACCCTGAGGCCCAGATCGGGTGCGCCGACATCGGCGGAGAGCTTGGCCACGATGTCGATGAGCTCGAATCCGGCACGGATGGCGCGCTCGGCATCGTCTTCGGTCGCTGTTTCGGCCCCCCACACCGCCATTACGGCATCCCCGATGAACTTCTCGATGATCCCGCCGAACAGCTGGATCACCCGCCGGCTCTGGTCGAAGTAGCTCGTCTGGAAGTCCCTCACGTCCTCGGCATCGCGACCCTCCGAGAACTCGGTGAACCCGGTCAGGTCGGCAAAGAGGACAGTGACCAGGCGGCGCTCGGCCGTGACAGTGGGGGCGGCGGGAACTTGTGCACTGGCCAGCGAGGTCCCGCATTGGCCGCAGAAATGGGTTCCCGGCTCGTTGGATGCGCCACAGGACGAGCAGACGATGGCGAACGGATTGCCGCAGTTCCCGCAGAATCTGTTTCCGGCAGGGTTTTCGCTGTTACAGACGCTGCAGATCACGTTTGCGCACGTTACATGTATCGGCGCGCTTGACCTGTGCCGGATATCATCGTGCCGCCGTCCATCGAGTGGAGGAGACGTCTTGGCCACCAAGCAGGAGAGTTTGCAGATGCTGGGTGGGGTGCCCTTCCTCAGCGATCTGAGCAAGAGAGATCTGGACAAGGTTCTGGCCATCGCCAAACCGACGGTTCACACCGAGGGCGCCGAGGTCATGACCGAAGGTCATGGGGGAGTCGGCTTCCATTTGATCACCGACGGCAAGGCGAAGGTCCAACGCGCCGGCAGGACGGTGGCGACCCTGGGCCCGGGCGAGTTCTTCGGCGAGATGGCTCTCGTGGACGATGGTCCGCGCACAGCCTCAGTAATGGCTGACACCGAGCTGACCACCCTCGTCATCTCCAAATGGGAGTTCCGCCCCCTGGTGAAGTCCCATCCCGAGCTGGCGTGGAAGCTGATCGAGCACCTGGTGGTGCGGCTCCGTGAGGAGCAGACCGGCCGGGATCTTCTCGTCTGTTAGTCGAGGTCTGACTCCGTCTCCACGGCCAGATCGCCGTTCGCCCATCTTGCTCTGACTCGATACTTCGCCGATTCGCTCTCGAACTCGACGTCCACTTCGGGCGGACCCTGCTTCTTGATGTCCGCTGAGAATCCTGCGGCGGGGGCGGCCGAGCTCAGCACCACCTCATCTGGTCGATAGTTGACGACGACGACGCCCCCTCCGGTCTGGATCGTCCGCGAGGACCAGGCCACATTGGTGGCGGGCGGAGCATCAGTCGACGACGAGCCCGGGGACGTCGAGGACGAGGATGACGGAACGGTGCTCGTTGAGGAAGAAGTACTGCTACTCGTCGATGAGGACGTGGGTGCCGTGGACGTGATCGAGTCCGAGGTGCTCGAGGCCGGAGCCACCTGCAACGGTGGCTGATCGCTCACCTGTGCGTCGGCGGCGCTGACGATCTGCCACGTCAGAGTGGTAGCCAGTGCGGCGACGAGCACCCATGCTCCGGCGATTGCCCATTTGCTCACCCTGTCATTCTCCCAGGAAGCAGAAGTCATCTCGTCAACGAGACATCAAGGTTTCCTCAAGGAGCCTGGGCCGAAATCGACTCGCGGATAACCTGCCGACATGGCACAGATCGTGCTCATCGAAGACGACGTCGACATCAGACGTCTCGTAGCCGACGCTCTGGCTGCCCAGGGTCACGATGTCGAGAGCGCCGCAGCAGCCCTCGAGGGACTGCAGTTGACAGTCAAGGGAAAACCCGATCTGGTCGTCATGGACCTCGGGCTACCCGACCTCGATGGGACCGAGCTGTTGCGAATGATCCGGGCGGTGAGCCAGGTCCCGATCATCGTCATCACTGCCCGGGGAGCTGACGAAGTCGTGGTCCGAACCCTCGATTCGGGTGCTGACGACTACCTGGTCAAGCCGTTCTCCGTGGCCCAACTCGAAGCCCGGGTGAGAGCCCTGCTCCGACGTGGCTCGGGGGGCGAATCCGAGGACACGATCCGGATCGGCGACCTCATCATCGATCCGGCAGCGCGTGAAGCGACGCTGGCCGGCGAGCCCATCGATCTGAGTCCGAAGGAATTCGACTTGCTCCGCGTTCTCGCCGAGCGGGCCGGAGAGGTGGTCAGCAAGCGAGCCTTGATGGCAGAGGTATGGCGCGAGCCATACGGGGGAGCCGAGCGGACGGTCGACGTCCATCTCTCCTGGCTACGCAGCAAGCTAGGGGAGACAGCTCAGGACCCACGCTATCTGCGCACCGTTCACGGGGTCGGGGTGAAACTGGTCGATCCTTCCGGGTGAGACGACGACTCGCTCTCCTCAGCCTGGCCACCACCGGCCTCGTCGTGATCTCCCTTCTCATCCCCTTGGGCCTTCTGGTCCGGCGACAAGCCGGCGATCAGGCCCGGCTCGAGGCGGAGCGGACCGCGCAATCGACGGCTGCGCTCCTGGCCCTGACCGTGAGTCTGAACGAGGACGTCGGCGCCATCGAGTCGGCACTCGGGCCACTCGATCCGGGGACCATCGTCGTGCTCCCGGACGGGTCGGTGCTCGGCGAGCCAATCACCGGACAGGGCACCCTGGTGCCGACTTCGGTCGAGCGACAGGCCACGATCTCCGCTGATGTCGAAGGTGGTTGGGAATATGCCCTTCCCGTCATCGGAGTGGCGGGCACGGCGGTCGTCAACGTTTTCGTCACCGACGAGACGCTCACCCACGGTGTGGCCGAGGCCTGGCTCCTCTTGGCGCTCCTCGGCGTGTTGTTGGTGGCCATCGCGGTCTGGGTGGCCGATCGCCTGGGTCAGCGCCTGGTCCGGCCGATCAGCGACCTGGCCTCGACTGCGAGACAGCTTGGCGAGGGGGATCTGGATGCACGTGTTGAAGTCGGCGAGCCCGAGGAGATACGGGAAGTCGGCGAGTCGTTCAACTGGCTGGCCGGGCGGCTCGAGGAGCTGATTGCCGATGAGCGCGAGGCCGCGGCCGACCTATCCCATCGCCTTCGCACGCCACTGACATCGCTGAGACTCCAGGCGGAGAAGCTGACCGACGACGACGAACGCGTCGAGGTACTGAGTCAGGTGGACCGACTCGAGCAGGCCATCGACGAGCTCATAGTGGCCACCAGGTCAGCGCCCCTTGGTCGGGGCGGTGTCTCCGACCTCTCCTCGGTGGTGACAGCCCGGTGTTCGTTCTGGGCGGTGTTGGCCGAGGAACAAAGGAGGGTGATGACACTGCATGTGGATGATCACCCGCCGGTGGCTCTATCGCAGGAAGCAGTGGAGGCGGTCGTCGATGCGCTGATCGGGAATGTCTTCTCCCACACAGATCCCGGAATCCCGTTCGACGTGACTGTGGGGGCAGTGGATGACCGACCTTGGCTCGAAGTAAGCGATCACGGACCGGGATTCGCGTCGAGGAGACTCGCGGAGCGAGGTGTTAGCGGTGCCGGCTCGACAGGGCTCGGGCTCGATATCGTCCGACGGACCGCCGAATCAGTAGGTGGGGCGATGGAAATGAACGACCGCCCCGGTGGTGGAGCGGTCGTTCGGGTCTGGCTGGGACCTCCGGTCTAACCCCGGTCCCCGTCGTCGTCATGGCCACCGTTGCCGTGGCCGCTGTTGTCGTCCCCGTCTCGGTCGTCATGGCTGTTCCCGGGGCCGCTGTTGTCATCGTCCCCGGCATCGTCGCCGTTGCCGTGGCCGCTGTTGTCGTCGCCGCCCCGATCATCGATGCTGTGCGTCGATTGTCGTCCACGCTGGTGCTGGTCGTCGTGTCGACAGTGGTGCTGGTCGATGATGTATCTACCAGGCTGATGCTCGTGGTGGAGTTGTCATCGAGGCTCGTACTGGTCGCGTTGTCTTCAAGGCTCGTCGACGTTCTGTCGTCCAGGCTGGTGTTGGTAGAGCCGGTCGCCAGTGACGATGACGACGACACGTTCGAACCCGCCGTCGTTCCCTGCGAGCCCGGGACAGAGTCATCGGTGACGTCGTCACCCGATGCAAACGCCACGCCTACCAGTAGCAGCGCGGCCGCCACCGCCGTGAACACACCGATCATCTTTCTGAACATCGAGGACCTCCTTTTAGGTTCCTGGTCCCAGTGTCAGAGATGGCGGCTCATCACCGCATCAGGGGTCTTTCAAGAAGACCTCAAGACGATGTGGAACACAGATGAACGACCGCCCCCAGGAGTTGGGGCGGTCGTTCGGGTGGGCTCGAACCGACGTTCAGCCGTCGTCGCCGCCGTGGCCGCCGTTGTCGTCACCGGCTGGGTCGTCGTTGCCGCCTCGACCTCCGTCGTTGTCGTCACCGGCTGGGTCGTCGTTGCCGCCTCGACCTCCGCCGTTGTCGTCGATCGTGCTGCTCGTGTTGCTGTCATCGAGACTCGTCGATGCGGCGTCGTCGAGACTGGTGGAAGTTGGGCCGGTAACCAGGGACGACGATGGTAAGACCCTCGTAGTCGCCGTGGTACCTCCGGTTCGGAGTTGGAGTCGTTTTCTCCATCGTCTCCTGACGCAGCCCATGCCACACCAACCACGACCAAGGCGACCGCTACCGCCGTGAATATGCCGAGACCTTTTCTGAACATGTAGGACCTCCTTTTCGGTTGGTCCTACTGTCCGAGAAGCAGGGTCATGGCCGCATCAGCGTGTTATTCAAGAAGCGGTCAAGACTCCTGTCGGGCCCGGTGCCACTCCTCGCGGAGGATCCCGTAGATGTGGGCGTCGACCCATTCCCCACGTTTGTGGTGGGAAGACCGGATGGTCCCCTCGAGCTGCATCCCGAGGCTCTCGACGAGTCGTTTGCTCCTGGCATTGGTGGTGAAGATCTCGGCCTCGACCTTGACCTGGTCGAGCTCCCCGAAACAGAGGTCGAGCACCGCGGCGAGCGCCTCGCTCATCAACCCTTGCCCCCAATACGGCTTCCCCAGCCAATAGCCGACGTCTCCGCGCCCCGCCTCGCCGCTCGGTCTGGCGCTGATCATGCCGAGGGCGCTTCCGGAGGAGCCCGAGATGGTCCCGGTGCGGTCGCGGAGGGCCCAGTGAAATCCACTGTCGCCATAGCGCTCGGTCTGCGCCTGTCTGATGAATCCGAGGGTCTCGGATACTTCATCAGGCCCGTCCCAGAGGAGACCGGCGGTGACCTCGAGTCGGTCCTCACCGCCCACTAGAGCGAACAGCGTGGGGGCGTCGGACTCGGCAGGCACCTCGAGGATGAGCCTCTGAGTCTCGATGCGGTAGGTGTTCAGTGCAGCCCGATCCGGGCCCCTTCCCGTCATCGTTCCCAGTATGCCGTTGCACGCTCAGGCCCCGATCGCACATTTCCTAACGGGCTGTCACCCAATACCCGGCCCGGCTCCGTCTCATGGGCATGATCACCGCCACAGGTGTGATGGACAACGAGCAGGTATATCGGTCGTACGCCGTCGAGCTCACCAGGTATGCGACTGGCCTGGTTGGGCCATTCGACGCCGCGGATGTAGTGACCGACGCCTGTCTCAAGGCGTTCTCGGCCAAGAAATGGCCCGAGGTCACCAATAGAAGGGCCTACCTCTACCGAGCCGTGCTCAGCGTGGCGAATGATCACCATCGGAGCACGCTGTCGCGGCGGCTCCGGGAGATGAAGACGGCGACGCCGGAGTCCTCTCCCCAACACGAGGTCGATGTCGACGTCCTGCAGGCGGTGGAACGCCTCTCGGTGCAGCAGCGAGCCGCCGTGCTGCTCACCTATTGGGCCGACCTCCCGGTGGATTCCGTTGCTGAGCAAATGGGGATCTCACCGGGCGCTGTGAAGCGTCATTTGGCCCGCGCCCGAAAGCACCTCGAGGAGTGGCTGTCATGAGCGGAAAAGACGATCGAAAGATGAAAGAGCTTGCGGACCGGCTGGTGGCGATGTCACCGGAGCCCCCGCCTTTCCCTGAGGAGGTTTCGGTGACCCAGCGTGAAGATTCCAAGCCCCGTCCGGTCCTCGTGTTTGCCGGAGCCGCCCTGGTGGTGTTGCTGCTGGCCGCAATCCCGATCTTCCTCTCCAGGGGAGGTGGCGACGTCGACCCGGTCGCCTCGTCCACGACCTCGACGGTGCCGACCACGGTCACTACCCAGCCTGAGGCCTCGACGACGGTCACCACGGAGCCGACGGTGACAACCACGACTATCCCGGCGACCACGAGCACCGCCGTCCTGAACGAGCCCAGGCCCGTGTTCGTCTTCCTGACCCAATCACCCGAGAACTCGAACACCGGTAACCCGGCGCTGGTGCCGTTCTTTGCTACCGCCTATCCACCGCAAGAAGCTGACGACACTCTCGCCGCATTGCAGCTCTTGACTGCAGATGAGCTGTTCCTGCCTGATGGATTCGAGTCTTCCATCCCGGATGCCGGTCGAGGTTGTGAGTGTCACCCGGAGCGATCAGATCGTCACCGTCGACATGAACGAGGCATTCCTCGACGGCGCCGGTGGCCTGCTCGCCGACATGACGATGCTCAACCAGTTGATCTACACCGCCAGCGACGGTGAGGAGATCTCCGAGGTGCTCTTCACGGTCGGCGGCCAGCCTGTCACCGCCTTCGGGACGGAGGGTCTCGACCTGAGCCGAGCCGGTGGGCCGGGACGCCTTCCTCGATCAGCTCAACTCGGTCAACCTCGACTCGGCGGCATCCGGTTCAGGTAATGCACCGCTCGCTGTCACCGGCTTTGCCAATGTATTCGAGGCGACGGTGAGTCTGGAAGTCGTGGATGCCGGCGGCAACGTGGTCCATGAAGACTTCGCCACCGCCACTTGTGGCACCGGATGCTGGGGAGCTTTCACCTTCTGATCGATTACCCGTTCGTCGGTGGGGAGACGATCCGTGTCTTCTGGCACTCGGCCGAGGACGGATCACCGACGGACGTCGTCTCGGTCCCCGTGGCCTGGGGCGAGACCAGGCCTGGGACTTCATCTCCCACCCCGGGACTCCTTGAACGTCTACCTGCCCGGAGGCGGAAGAACACGCCGCCGATGCCGGTCACACGGGCCATATTTCCTCCGTGTGGACGACGTTACGCCGCCATACTCGCCCATGCCGCTCGACCACTACCGCGAGGCCAATCGGGCCAATTGGGACGCTCGTGTCCCCATCCACTACGGACTCAGACGAGTACGGGGTCGCCAGGTTCATCGCGGACCCAACACACCTGAGCGGAGTCGTCACCTACGACAAGGACAAACTCGACGTTTCGGGTAAGACACTGCTCCATCTGCAATGTCACATCGGGACGGACACCATCTCGTGGGCCCGGCTCGGGGCGACAGTGACCGGCACCGATCTGTCGGAACGATCGGTCGAGGCGGCCAGGCATCTCAGCGAGCAGTCCGGGACTCCGGCCCGATTCGATGGTCTCCGAGCTGTACGACACGCCGGATGTGATCGACGGGACCTTCGATGTCGTCTACACCGGGGTGGGCGCCATCTGCTGGATACCGAAGATCAGGGAATGGGCAGACGTGGTCGCACACTTCCTCGCCTCCGGCGGGACCTTTTACATGCGGGAGGGGCATCCCATGATGTGGGCGATGGATTGGCTCGACCCCCAGGAGCTTCGGGCCACCGTCGCATACTTCGAGACCGAAGAGCCGGAGGGTGAGGAAGAGACCGAGACCTATGCCGGAGTGGGTGTGGTCGGGAGCCCGCTCAACTACGGGTGGAACCACGGCATCGGCGAGACCCTGGATGCCTTGATCAGCGCCGGGCTGCGCATCGACCGGGTCGAGGAATACGACGAATGCGAATGGCAGGGCCTGCCCATGATGATCCAGGAAGAGGACGGCCTGTGGCGTCTGCCTGATCGACGGGAGCGTTGCCCCTGATGTGGTCGGTGCTGGCGACGAAGGTCTGACAATTGGGTCGTTCGACCCCTTCAGCCGGCAGATCTGGTGCCGAATCAATGGGGGTAAGTCAGTAGCTCAAGCTTCGGACTTTCTTCCTCCTCCAGTGTGAGAGGGGCCACCTCGGTGGCCCCTCTTTCGCATTTCAGGCCAGACAGTTGATGTGAGGAAGGCCGGAAACCGCCTCGGCCCAGTTGTCGCCGTGGTCGTCTGATCTCCAAACGGTGCCGCCATGACCGGCGTAAACCGAGCCGTCGACGACTGCGAGGCAATGGCTATCGACGTTGTCGTCGAACCACTCGGGGAGCCCGTTTCGACAGTGCTCGAAGGGTCCGGTCGTCAGGTCTCCCCGGTAGAGCCGGGCCTTGTTCGACCTCGGCCCGGTCGAGGCCGAGATGAGCACGGTGTCGCCGATGAATGCCACCGCCCGGCAATAGGGCGCATGCAGACCCTCGTCGCGATAGGTGAAGACCTGGCCATCGGCCGACTGTGCCAGACCGCGAGCACAGGCCGCCAGCACTCGCCCCTCGACGGAGGGATCCGCGATCACCTGATGGACATCCGAATCCATGTCGAGGGTGGGACTCGGGCCGGCGTCGTCGTAACGAAGGATGCCCCCAACGTGGACGTTGAGGAACAGGGTGCCCGCTCCGTCGACAGCCATGGATCTCACATCAGGAGGGCCACCCCAAGGCGTGTACCAATCGGCCCGCCCCGGAGCCTTGGCGAAGCCCTGGTCTTCGATGAGTGCATCGCCGTCGATCCGGTACAACCGAGCGCTGGATGCGCCGACCCAGATGGTCTCCTCGACTGGCAGGACGCAATTGAGAGTGGCGTCGTGCGGGACCACTGGCAACGACTTGACCGTTGTGGTGGATCCGAGCATCACCGTCCACTGCCCACCAGCCCTCGCCGTCTCGGGCGATGTGGTTGATCGCTTGTGTCGGCGACCACTGGGCTTGCCGGACTGTCGAGAGCGAACATCCCGGCGGCGGTGCCGATCAGAAGTGTCATCTGCGAAACCCTATGAGCGTGCTCCTAGTCGGTTATGACCGAGACGATCTCGGCAACCGGATAGGCGATCGAGGTGGTCGTGTCGGGCACGTCGAGAAGCTCCCAGTCCTCGCCGGCCACCCGCCAGCGCGCCGTCCACGCATAGGAGATGGACAGGTCGTATCCGGCCAGGTCCTTGACCTCGTAGATGTGTCTGGCACCGCCGTCCGGATACCCGGCGAGGATGGCCTGGTCGGCCGCGAACGTGTCGACTCGATCGTCACCCCAATCGACGACAACCCCGCTCACCTCGATATGGATGTCGAGCGTGGCGCCTGTGCCGCTCGCCAGCTGGGTGTCATGGACGCCTGGGATGGGCACACCCACGAATGTCTCGAGCCCCGTGACCCCATCGCCCGGAATTGGATTCAGGTCAGGGGTCGGGGGCGGATGGACATAGGAGGCCACGTATTCCCACGCCTCTGCCGACGGGTCGACAGCAACGCCCGGCTCCGAGGTACAACGGCGAAAGTATCCGGCCGGGCCAGGGGAACCGTCCACGATCAGGACGAGCTCTGCCCCGCCGTCGGGGTTCAGCGGGATGATTTGGTAGTCGGTCTCGGCGCTGGTGACGTACCAGCATTCGCCCAGCAGGTCGAACCCGATGTTCGGATAGAGCCGGGAAGGAACCGAGTCGTCATTGGCGTAGTCGACGACGTCGCCGCCGGAGATGCGACATCGTGTGAGTCTGGTCGACGGCCGAGCGTCACTGGGTTTCTCTCGGTAGTCACCCAACAAGCCGTATAGGTCCTGAGCCATCGCCGGCAACGCGGAGGTAACCGCGACGATTACGAAACCGGCTGCAGCTCCGACTCGCAATCTGCGTCCCATAGGTCATCCCTGTGCGTCCAAGTGAGAAGCCAACACCCACATCGTCATCGGCTCTACGAGCCACCGTCACCATCTGCGATTGTCGACCTCCCCCCTGAAGGCGCTGCACATCGATGCCCATCCAAACAACGAGGCACTCTTCGTCCGATCTGAGGATTTCCGTCTGAGTCGATAGACATCGCTTCGATAGGAGGTTGTGCGGTGAAAGTCCATGACCCCGAACTGATTCCCGCGCCGCGTCCAACATCGCCTGAGTCCCAACCACCTCACGTATCCGGTTCTCGTCCTGGTTGTAGATCCCTTCGAACCAGCCGAACCAGAGGGTGCGCAGGATCTCCTCCGCCTCCTCGACGCTGGCCACGACATGGGTGTCCTCGGTCGTGGAGGTCGTGGGAGCGGCAGTGGTGGTCGTTGTCACGAGCGTCGTGGTTGTTGTCTCGATCGCGGTAGGCACAGTCGTAGGGGAGGGATCTGAGTTCTCCCGAGGCCACAGGGCCCAGATCCCGAATGCCAAGCCCACCACGATCAGGCCGGCGACCAACCGTCGAATCACTGCACGGTCGAACCTACGCAAGCCCCACCCCAAGGTGAAGGGTCTTGGCGTCAAGCCGCGAAAAGTCCCGGTGTCTGATCTGTATGGTTGGCGATGGAGGTGAAAAAGATGACAGACACCACAGTCATCGCAGACACAACCGACGAGAGCCACGCCTTCAGAACTCTGTTCAAGGTGCTGCTGGTCGTGGGGATCGTCGCCGCGATCACCAAGTTCATGTCGGATCGCAGAAAAGACTTCTACGGTCTGACCGAGGCGGAGGCTCGCGCCAAGTTCGAGTCGAAGTTGGGGCCGATCATCGGTGATGACCGTGCATCCGATGTGGCGGACCAGGTGATCCCCCGACTGAAGGAAACAGGTGTCCTCGTCGAGGACGCGATGGACGGCGCCAAGAAGGCCGCTTCTGATGTGGCGGACAAGGTCGGCGACACCGCAGAGAAGGTCGCCGGCAATACCAAGAAGGCTGCGTCCAATGCGGTCGATGAAGTTGGCGACGCTGCCAAGAAGGCCGGCGACTCCGTCAAGGACACCGCCGAGAAGATCGGGAAGAAGATCGACTGATTTCGGCTCGGTCTCGCCGACCGTGAAGGTCCTGCTCAGATCGGCTTTACCTACGCTTGGGCACATGGAGACCGGGCCCACGATCCACACCGAGCGCCTGGTGCTCCGAAGGTGGAGCGACGACGACCGGGCCGCTTTTGCGGCCCTGAACGCCGACCCCGAGGTGATGGAGCACTTTCCCCGGGTGCTCACCGCCGAGGAGTCGGATCAGATGATGCGGACGATCGAACTTCATTTCGAGGAGTTCGGCTATGGGTTGTGGGCGGTCAATACGACCTGGGCGCCCAGGTTGGTTGGGTTCTGCGGCCTCGCCGTCCCGACGTTCCGCACTGATTTCACACCGGCCGTCGAGATCGGGTGGCGGTTCGCCCGGGACGAGTGGGGGAATGGGTACGCCACCGAGGCGGCCAAGGCCGCACTCGACTTCGGTTTCGAGGAGGCCGATCTCGAAGAGGTCCTCAGTTGGACGATCCCGGCCAACGATCGTTCACAACGCGTCATGTCGAGACTGGGGATGAAGCGGGCGCCCGAGTTGGACTTCGATCATCCCCGGCTCCTCGACGACGACCGCCTTCGACGACATGTCGTGTACCGCATGACACGCGAGGAATGGGCGGAAGCGCACGGTCCGACCCGGACGTCTAATTCGCCCGCAGTCGAGATGGGCGATTCCTAGCCTCGACGGGTCATGTCTTTCCACATCGAGAACGTCGACACGCGTGTCGCGCACGACGAGACCCTCGAGGCGATGCACGAGCTGCATCTCGTCTCTGACGAGGAGGTGTTGCCCGGTGATCCGCCCGTCCCAATCGCCCAGCGTCTCTTGGACTGGCGTCATCCGATCGACACCGAGCGGGTGTCCCACTGGATTCTCTGGAAGGGCCCCGAGGTCGTCGCCACGTCCGGTCTCCATGTCGACCTGGTGCAGAACCTGGAGAACGCGTACGGGTGGGTCTATGTGCACCCCCAGCATCGTGGATCCGGTTACGGACGTGCCATCGCAACCCCAATGCTCGAAGCGGCCGAAGCAGATGGGCGAACTCGCTTCGCCATAGGCATCCCGGCCGGACGGCCCGAGGAATCGCTGGCCAAGAGGGCCGGGATGAAACTGGCCTTTCGGGAAAAGGTGAGCCGTCTGGTGTTCGACGAAATCGACTGGACACTCATGAAGTCCTGGATCGAGCGAGCATCCGAGCGCGCTTCCGACTACGACCTGCTCTTCTTGCCCAGTCCCATCGCCGAGGAGCATCTCCATGCGTATTGCGATGTGATGTTTGTGATGAACTCGGCTCCCCGAGAGGACTATGTCGAAGAGGAAGACGAGATCATGACGCCTGAGATCTGGCGTGACGTCGAGTCGAAGTTCGGCGTGGGCGGGGAACGAGAGATCCTGACCTACGTCGCCCGGCACAAGCCATCGGGCAAATTCGCCGGGTTCACGACCGTCGCGTACAAGCGTCTGCAGCCGGATCTCGTCGAGCAGTGGGACACGGGCGTCGACCCCGATCACCGCAACAAAGGCATCGGGCGGTGGGTCAAGGCCGCGATGGCCTTCGAGCTTCGGGAGAGGTACCCGACAGTGCGACGGATCGACACCGAGAACGCCGGGTCCAACGCCCCGATGCTCGGTATCAATGTCGAGATGGGGTTCAAGCCGATCCTGATCCAGAACGTCTGGCAGGGTGACCTGGCGACCCTTCGCCAGAACCTTTCGGCTTAGGCGTTGGCGGCCTGCTCGAGCAGAGCGTCGAAGTCGGTCAACCCTCCCCCCAGCCCTGGGGTACCTCCGCGCTCTCGTGCTCGCCCTCGACTCTGGCCACGTGGGCCGCTGCCTCGCTGCGCCGGCTCATCCCCATTTTGGCCAGGAGGTTCGAGACATAGTTCTTGACGGTCTTCTCGGCCAAGAACATCTCGTCGGCGATCTGCTTGTTGGTGAGCCCATCGGCGATGTAGCCGACGATGGTCCTCTCCTGCTTGCTCAGCTTCGCCAGCAATGGGTCGTCCTGTGGCCCGTTGCGCAGACGGTCGAAGAGACGTTCGGTCATGTCGGCATCGAGCAGCGACTCCCCGGCGCCGACACGGCGGATGTCGGCCACGAGATCGGTCATCTTCACCCGCTTGAGGACGTAGCCCGAAGCACCGGCGAGGATGGCCGACATCAGAGCCTCCTCGTCGGCGAACGATGTCAGCATCAAGACCTTCACATCTGGAAACCGAGAGCGGATGTCGCGGCACGCCTCGACGCCGCTTCCGTCGGGGAGTCGGACATCGAGCACGACGACATCGGGCTCGTCATAGCCGACCCGGCGCACGCCCTCTGCGACAGTGCCCGCTTCCCCCACAACCACGATGTCGTCTTCGGCATCGAGCAAGGCCTTGATCCCGGCGCGAACGACCTCGTGATCGTCCACGAGCAAGACCTTCAACTTTGACATCGGAAAAAACGGTAGCGGTATCGTCTGGCGCCGATGTCGCAGACAACGGCGGTGCAGCGTCTCCCTGAGCTGATCGAAGCTGCGGCCGCCGTGGTGGGTGCCGGGGACCTGGAGCAGGTACTGCGACGGCTCGTTGCCGAGGCCAGGGTGGCGACCGGAGCCAGGTATGCCGCGCTCGGCGTCATAGGTGAACATGGTGTGCTGACGAAATTCCTCCATGAGGGTCTCACCGGCGAGCAGGTCGCGGTATCGGATCGCTTCCAACCGGGAAGGGTGTGCTCGGGACACTGGTGCGGGAGAACCGGACGATTCGCCTCGACTCGATCGCCGAGCATCCTGATTCGTATGGTTTCCCCCCCAACCATCCGCCAATGGGCACCTTTCTCGGCGTACCTGTCGCGGCCGGGGGCAGGGCTTTCGGCAATCTCTACCTCACGGAGAAGGACGGCGGATTCACCGATGACGACGTGATGCTGGTCGAGGCGTTGAGCCGGATTGCCGGCTCCGCCGTGAATACCGCTCGTCTCCAGGAGCGTCTCCGCACTATCGCCGTGGGTGAGGACCGTGAACGGATCGCCCGTGACCTCCACGACTCGGTGATCCAGGACCTGTTCGCCGTCGGGCTCGCCCTGCAGGGAATCGCCGACCGGGTCACGGACGGGCCAGCCGCTTCGACGATCGACGAATCGGTCGACCGTCTGGACCTCGTCGTCGAGTCCCTACGTGCCTACATCTTCCAGCTGCGGACAACGGGAGCACGACGACAATTGGACGATCGGCTCCAGGAGGTCGTTTCCCGAATGGGCTCGGCCTATCCGGCGGCTGTGACGCTCGAGATCGGCGCGGTCGGGCCAGCCGCCGAGGAGCTCGAGGACGAGGTGGTCAAGTTCGTCACCGAGGCGCTCAGCAACGCACTACGCCATTCTGGTGGTGCCGATGTCGAGGTGGTCGTCGACGGGGATTCGGACTGGTGCCGTATCTCGGTAAGCGACAACGGTGTTGGATTCGACCTTGCCGCACCGTCGAGCGGGCTTGGCTTGGCCAATCTCAGCGCCAGGGCAGCCAGCCTGGGTGGTCGCGCCGAGGTGACTAGCCGGGCGGGCAAGGGCACGACGGTAGAGGTGCGTCTCCCGGTCAGCTGACCGGGTGTCCGGCAGCAAGATATTCGGCGAGTCGATCGACCCAGGACTTCACCGTTGCCTCCGCAACCCGTCTCAAGAGAATCCGGTCGACAACCTTGCCCAAAGGCCCGAGCGGAGGTTGGTAGGTGCCGTCCAAGACCACCTTGGTCCTGACTCGCCCGATGTGAGAGATGATCAACTCGGCGTTCAGCCGGGGAAACAGCACCTCCGCTCCAACGGCCGACCAGCTCACCGGATAGATGAGACCGGTCCGGTGGATCTCAGGGGCCCCAATCTCGAGACGCACCTCTTTGGCGAGATTGCCCGCCCCAGGCCCGACCCGTGATCGCAGCTCCTCCCCCTCTCGGTAGGCGAGATCCGCCAGGGCGCCCAATTGGGTTTCGAAGCTGTCCAGGCCACGTTGCACCGCTGGCATGGAAAGAGGTACTTCTGTCTCGTAGTGGACGAACATCAGAGACGGCCGGGCCGGGTCCGGAACGAGAACCCCCGGCCTGAGGTCATGCCGGTTATCTCATCGATGCTGACCTCGAGCACGTGCGGGAAGCTGGCCATCGGCTGCAGGCCACCGGTGCCGAGTGGCGAGCCGAGGACCGCCGCATACTTTTCGAGGAGCATCTCGACGGCGTGCGACGTGGTCGCCTCGTCGGTTCGCTCGCTCGCCGTCCCGCGGACCACGACGCTCACCCAGTCGCCTGACTCCTCATCGAAGCGGGAAACCTCGACGCACACTCTCGGGTTCTTCTCGATTGCCTCAAATCGCTTGCCTGGCTTGGTGCGAAACAAGAGACGCCGCCCGTCGACGACGAACGACATCGGAGTGACATAGGGCTCCCCATCCTCGACGACGCCGAGATGGGCCACCATCTCCTTACTCAAGAACTCGAGGGCCTCGGCTTCACTGATCGGGTCCATGGCTCATGCCTTTTCGTCTGTGATCGCCCAGAGGACGTCCTTGATCGAGATGACGCCGAGCACCTCGTCGCCGTCGACGACAGGCAGATGTCTGCAACCCATGACCAGCATCCAATCGGCCGCCTCAGAGACCTCCATCTCGGGGGTGAACGATTCGGGGTACTCGGTCATCCAGCTGCTGGTCGGATCGGCGTCGAAGTCGGCGTCGTCGGCGACGGCCCGGAGGATGTCCCTCTCGGTGAGGATCCCCTCTAGGGCGCCATCGACCTCCACCGCGACCGAGCCGACCTCGGCCCTGACCATCACCTCGGCGGCCCGGCGCAGAGTGGCCTCCGGTGCGACCCACACGACGTCGCCCGCGACCAGGTCTCGCACTCTCATCTGTAAACCTCCATCGAGCTCATATGTGAATCTTCGCTGCGGGGCCCAGGCCCGTTTAGGGCCTATCGCCCCTATTGGCTGGGAGTGGCATTTCCTACGTTTTGGTCCATGACTCCACAACGTGATGACACGCGGGACCTGTCGCCTGCCCGCGCGTTCGATCGCTTCCTGATCATCTTGGCGTTGATCGGCCTGGCGGTTGCCGTTCTGGCCGCCATCGTCGCTTTCCGTGGCGAGCCAGCCGCAGCTACTGGCGAAGAAGGTGAGCCGGCCGAGCAACAGGTCATCGATTACTCACTGTCGGAGTTCGCCATCGAGGGCCTGGGCGAGATCCCGGCCGGGGCAACGGTCCTCCGCGCCACGAATGACGGATCGACCGCGCACAACCTGGCCCTGGAAGGTGGCCCGACCACGGCGGATCTCGCCGCGGGGGACTCGGCAAACCTGGATGTGGGCGAGCTGCAGCCCGGCTCCTACGTCATCTTCTGTTCGATCGCAGGCCATCGAGAGGCGGGGATGGAGACGACGATCAATGTGGTCGAAGGAGCGATCGGTCCCGGTGAGGGCGACCATGGCGATCACGAGGGCACCGAAGCCGATTGGGCTGAGCTGGATCGGATGATGGAGGAGTCGATGCTGGCTTTTCCCGCCGAGACCGAGGGTCTGGGTAATCAGGCGCTCGAGCCGACCGTTCTCGACGACGGCACGAAGGAGTTCCACCTGACGGCGGCTATCACCGATTGGGAGGTCGAGCCGGGCAAGATGGTCGAAGCCTGGACCTACAACGGGATGGTGCCCGCGCCGAAGATCCAGGTCGAGGTAGGCGACAAGGTGCGGGTGGTTGTCGAGAACCAGCTCCCAATGGGCACCGATGTCCACTGGCACGGGGTCAAGGTTCCCAACAACATGGACGGGGTCGCCCCTCTCACGCAACCGCTCATCAAATCGGGTGAGAGCTTCGTCTACGAGTTCATCGTTCGGGAGCCCATGGTGGCTATGTACCACGCCCATCACCACGGACAGATGCAGGTTCCTAACGGGATGTTCGGGACATTCATGGCCGGCGAAGTGGCGATGCCCGTGGGTCAGACGATCTCCGGCGTCGAGATCCCGGCAGACCTCGTCGTTTCCCAGGAGATACCGATGGTCCTCAACGACGCCGGGGTCATCGGACTCAGCCTCAACGGCAAGTCGTTCCCGGCCACCCAGCCGTACACGGGCAAGGTGGGGGACTGGGTGGTGGTCCACTATTTCAACGAGGGCCTTCAGATCCACCCGATGCATCAGCATCAGTTCCGTCAGTTGGTCTACGCCAAGGACGGCGTCCCCTTGGACAGTCCTTACTGGATCGACACGCTCAACGTCGCCCCGGGTGAGCGCTACTCGGTCCTGATGCAGTTAGAAGACCCTGGCGTCTGGGTTTGGCATTGCCACATCCTCACTCACGTGGAGCGGGACGAGGGCATGTTCGGGATGGTGACCGCCTTCATCGTCGAGGAGTAGGGCTAACTTCTCGCCAATGCTTCGCGAGACCGAATCCGGCGAACCTGTCGAGGATCTCGTCGGGCTCTACATGAGTGACGACCGGCAAGCTGACGGCAGGCCATGGTTGTTGGTCAATTTCATAAGTTCCGCCGATGGGGGGACGGCCATCGCAGGCAAGTCCTCGAGTCTTGGCGACCCCGATGACAAAGCGGTGTTCCAGGCGTTGCGGGCAGTGCCGGACGTGATCCTCGTTGGCTCAGCAACCGTCGAGGCCGAGAACTACCAACCGGTCGCCCTCGACCGGGAGCGTCGCGAGCGAAGACTGGCCGCCGGCCTCACCGAGGTCCCGGTTCTGGCCATCGTGTCAGGACGGCTGAGTTTCGACCCTGAGGCACGGGTGTTCTCCGACCCCGAGCACCGGCCGATGGTCATCACCGGGCCGAACGCCGACCCAGCCAAGCTGGCCCTGCTCGGGGATGCCGCCGATGTGGTGATACTCGACGATGTGACACCGAAGTCGATCCTCGCACGGCTGAGCGCGGCGAAGGTGATCCTCTGTGAGGGTGGACCGACGCTGGTCGGACAGTTCGTTGCCGAGCATCTTCTCGACGAGCTCGCTCTGACCGTCGCCCCCGTCATGATCGGCGGCCGCTCCGCCCGGATTGCCCACGGCGATCTCGCCGATCCTCCGCTCGAGATGAGGTTGGACCGGCAGCTGATCGGTGATCGTTCGGTGTTTCTGCGATATTTGAGGGCCTGACGTCAAGGGAGACACGATGGGATTGCACGCCGAGCTCTACGAAAGACACAAGGCGGTCCTGCCCGGGTGGGCTCCCCTGTACTACGAGCAGCCGATCGCCATCGTCGATGGGGATGGACGCTATGTCACCGACGCCGAAGGCAACCAGTACCTCGATTTCTTCGGCGGGATCCTGGTCACGATGTCCGGGTACAAAGTCCCGGAAGTCGTGGAGGCGATCAAAGCCCAGGCCGACCGAATGCTCCACACCTCGACCCTGTACCTGATCGAGTCCCAGATCGAGCTGGCAGAGAAGATCGCGGGGTTGTCCGGCATCTCTGACGCCAAGGTCTTCTTCACCAATTCGGGGACCGAGGCCAATGACGCCGCCCTGATGATCGCCACAACGCACAAGAAGTCGAATCAGGTGTTGGCAATCCGGGGCAGCTATCACGGGAAGTCACATTCGGCCATCGCAGTCACCGGCCAGAAAGCGTGGTCGGGGACCAGCTTCTCACCGTTCCAGGTGACCTATGTCCACGGTGGCTACAAGCTGCGCAGCCCGTTCGGGCATCTGCCTGACGAGGAGTTCATCGCCGCGTGTGTCGCCGACCTCCAAGACCTGCTCGGCGTGGCCGCAGCCGGCAGCCCGGCGGTGATGATCGCTGAGCCCATACAAGGCGTGGGCGGCTTCGTGACGCCACCCGATGGTTTCTTCAAGGCGATGAAGGATGTGCTCGACGAGAACGGCATCCTGTTCATCTCAGATGAGGTCCAGACCGGTTGGGGGCGGACCGGTGAGCATTTCTGGGGTTACCAGGCCCATGGCATCGTCCCCGACCTCCTCACGTTTGCCAAGGGGATCGGCAATGGCCTCAGCATCGGCGGGGTGGTGGCCTCAGCTGAGCTCATGGATTCCTATCCGGCCCTCGGAATCTCCACCTTCGGTGGCAATCCGCTGGCCACGGCCGGGGCCCTGGCCAATCTCGAATATCTGCTCGACAACGACCTGCAGACCAATGCGTTGAAGGTCGGGAACCGGCTGATGCAGAATCTCGTGCCTCTCTCCGAGGAGCTCCAGGTCATCGGTGAGGTTCGGGGGAAAGGCCTGATGATCGGTCTCGAGCTGGTGAAACCCGACGGGGCGCCCTCGCCCGAGGCGGCTGCCGCGGTTCTCGAAGCTGCCAGGACCGAAGGGCTCCTCATCGGAAAGGGTGGTCTCTACGGCAACTCGCTCCGGCTGGCACCGCCGCTCTCCATCACCGAGGAAGAGGCCGACGAGGGCTTCGCCCGTCTGGAACGGGCCCTGCGCAGTACGTAAACGCAGAACGCAGAAGGTAGAACGCTGATAGGGGTATCTCCCCAAGGAATGGTCCCCCTATCCAGATGACGTCCTTTCGACGCACCATGAAATGCGTCGTGAGTGCCACGACCATCTGGAGGGATCGATAATGAATTTTGCCGTTGGATTTCCATGCCCGTCATGCGGGCACGACGAAGCCAATCTCCTTTCAATCGAACGCAATCAGAACGCCGAGGTGATCGGGTTCCAGCTCGGTTGCAACAAATGCGAAACGGTGTTCGGGGAGAGCAGGCTCACGAGCGAGGAGACGCAGACCTACGTTGCAGCGCAGAGCGAGGGTGGAGTCAGATCATGGGTTGCCTGAGCATCGACCCGCTGATCTCTGGCGACCGCTAGCGGCCCGCCGCCCGATTGGCTGCGCGCTCTCGCCGGCCCTCGACCCCGCTGGACGGCGTCCTCGTCCTCGACGCACCTACAGGTGCGCCTTCGTCCTGCGTCCTTGCCATCGACGCCGATGACTCGGCGACACCGCGGCAGCAATCGACCGGCAGACCGCTAGAGCAAAGCTTGTAGGTCGATGTCGCAGCTGGGGTGGCGTAGTTTTGCCAGCCCCCTGGCTTCGATCTGACGAACCCGCTCTCGGGTCGAGTTGATGACCTTGCCCACATCGGACAAGGTCCAGGGCTCGTCTCCATCCAGGCCAAAGCGCAGCCAGAGAACCTGTTGTTCCTCTTGGTCCAGGATTTGAAGCGCCTTGATGAGCCGGTCCCGGCGCCACGCCGCCGCGGCACGGGCCTCGGGGTCCACCGCGGTCGCATCCTCGACGAAATCCTGTAGCGAGGCGTCTCCGTCCTCACCCACCGGTCGGTCGAGGGAGACAGTTTCTGCCGGCGCCTCGAGCGCGGCCAGGACCCTCTCGGTATCCAGGCCGGAAGCCTCGGAGATCTCCTCGAGAGTGGGGGCGCGGTGGTACTTGTCGTGAAGACTCTGACGGGTGTCCTGGACGGTGCGAACCACGTCGACCATGTGGACCGGGAGCCGGATGGTCTTGCCGTTGTTACCGAGACCCCGTGTTATTGCCTGGCGGATCCACCACGTGGCGTATGTGGAGAACTTGAAGCCTTTGCGCCAATCGAACTTCTCCACAGCCCGGATCAGCCCCAGGTTGCCTTCCTGGATCAGATCGAGCAGATCGAGGCCGCGCCCGGTGTATCGCTTGGCGATGGAGATGACCAAACGGAGGTTGGACCGGATGAAGGTCATCTTGGCCTCGTCGCCCTCGGCGACCAGACGCATCAGCTTGACCCGGTCGGCCTTTTCGTAATCGCCTGACTCCAGGGTGGCTTTCGCCTTTTTCCCCAGCTCCATCGAACGCGAGAGATGAACTTCGTCCTCGGCAGTGAGGAGCAGATGGGCCGAGACTTCGTCGAGATACAGACCGACGGTGTCCGCCGGACTCGAGCCCCGCTCGGGTCTGGCATCTTTGGCCCTTATGGCCTTCCCCAAATCTGGCCCTTCCTGTCAAGCCCCTGTGGAAAACTAACGTTCCTGGCTGAATCTGGCAAACGGTTTTCTGTTTAACGCTCGGTGAACAAGTAATCTCGGTCGCTCAGTGGCGCGTCGTTCCCAGTTTCGATTGCTGGTGGCGCTCACCATCGTTTGGGCATTGTGGGCAGGCTGGTCGCTGCTCGGACGTGAAACTCCCTACACCCTCAGGGTGCTCGACGACGCCGGGGCGCCGATCGCGGCGGCGTCGGTGGACATCAACGAGAGTCAGGTGGGGACGAGCTCCGAGGACGGGACCATCGATGTCGAATGGAACCGGTCGTCCACGGTCCTAGAGGTGAGCGCGGCCGGTCATGTCCCGAAGACGGTGACGATCGCCGAGCGCCCCGACGAGGTTTTCGAGGTTGTGCTCAAGGCCCGAATCCTGCGTGGCCGGGTTCTCGACCCTGCTGGGACTCCGGTCGAATCGGCCCTGGTCGTGGCAGGCCCGGCTTCGGGGACCACCGATGCAGAGGGGAAGATCAGCCTTCGCGGGGCAGAGCCGGGGAATGTCGACGTCTCGCGACCGGCCTGGATTCCGACTTCCTTCGAATGGGACGGTGGCGCCGGGGAATCCATGGTCGAGATCGAGCCATTCGTGGCCCGCGCCGTCCATATCGCGGGTGAGGCGGCCGGCCAGGACATCGACCGATTCTTTGAAATGGCGCATACCACTGAGCTCAACGCCTTGATGCTCGATCTCAAGGACGAGACCGGGCTTGTCTGGTACAACAGCGCCGACCCGACCGCCGCCGAGATCGACGCGATCCGGGGGGTGTACGACCTGAGCGCCGTCGCGGCCCGGGCGGAGCAGGAGGATCTATACCTCATCGGTCGCATCGTCGTCTTCAACGACCCAACCGCCGCCTTGGCCAAACCCGACATGTCGGTCTGGGACAGCGCCACCAACCAGCCCTATGAGTCCAACGGCCAGTACTTCCTCGACCCGACCGATCCAAATGCGCGTGCCTACGGGATGGCGCTCGCCCAGGAGGCTTGCTCGATGGGCGTGGATGAGGTCCAGTTCGATTACATCCGCTTCCCTGACAAGCGCACCGAGAGCACGACCTTCGATGGCGGCATCGAGTTGGAGACGCGGACTGCGACCATCATCGGATTCCTCGAAGAGGCAGTTGCCCTCCTTCACCCGATGGGCTGCGCTGTGGGCGCCGACGTTTTTGGCTTCACCACCGCGCCAGGGACCGACGACGGCGGGATCGGCCAGAACTGGGAACAGGTCACCGCCGTGGTCGATGTTGCCTCGCCCATGGTCTACCCGTCGCATTACGGAGAGGGTTGGTACGACTTCGCGATACCCAACGATCACCCCGGGCCGATGGTCACCAACGCCATTCAGGATGGGATGGAGCGGCTTTCGAGGAATGTCGTCGTGCGTCCATGGCTGCAGGACTTCGGGTACACCCCGGATCAGGTTCGGGCCCAGATCGAGGTAGCCGAGCAATACGGCTTGGGGTGGATGCTGTGGAATGCGGCGTCCAACGTGACAGTCGATGCGCTCCAGGCGGAGTAATTCGCACTATCGCCATAGGTGAAATACCATTCTGGGGACCCTTCCGGAGCATTATTTGACCGCGTTCGACCGAGAGAATCTGGCCCAGATCATCGCCTCGGCCCCCGTCTGGAGGCGACCCCAGATGGAGGCGGCGTATCAGGTCTTCGCCGGGCTCGAAGAGCCCACCGGGGCGGAGGAAGACTGGCGATACGTCGATTTCGACCACAGCTTCTCTGAGCTCGTGCCAGCAATGACTCCAGGCAAGGAGCTCGAGCCGGGCCCGTTCGTCGCTTCGCTACCGGAGCGATCGGGGCGGGTCCTGATCGTCGATGGCCAGGTCGTCGAGCATCAATCCGAGCAAGCCGAGGTCCGCCGCTTCTCCGATCTCGAGGACGACCCGGGTTTCACCGGGATGGTGCCGACAGACCACAACAAGCTCGCCGCAGCCCATGCCGCCTTCTCCACTGAGGGCGCCCGTGTCGTGGTGCAACCAAACACAGTCATGGATAGACCGTTGGTGGTCGAGATTCAGGCCACCAGCGAAGGGACGGCCTGCTTCCCGCATCTCCAGGTCGTGGTCGGCGAGAACGCCGAAGCCAGTGTCCTCGTGGACTACCGGTCGGCCGATGGCGCCCGACTTCTGCTCGTCCCCAGGGTCGACCTCGAGGTGGGGGACAGTGGACGACTGCGATTTCTCTCGGTCCAGGGCCTCGACCATGCCGCGACAAACGTCGTGCACCAGCGAGCAGTCCTCGGCCGCGACTCCACCTCTCGCATCGGCGAGGTGGGGTTGGGCGCCAGACTGGGTCGGCTCGATCTCGGAGTCAGCCTGGTGGGGGACGGGTCGTCGTCAGAGGTGGTCGGTCTCTATTTCGGAGAAGGTGATCAGACCCTCGACTATCGGATGTTGATCGATCATCAGGGCCGAAGCACCACATCCGACGTCTTCCTGAAAGGGGCTGTCGAGGATGATGCCCAGAGTGTCTTCACCGGTCTACTGCGCATAGAGAAGGATGCGGCGCGCACGTCGACCTTCGAGACCAATCGGAACCTCGTGCTCTCGGAGAACGCCAAGGCACATTCCGTGCCCAACCTCGAGATCCTCTGCAACGACGTGATTTGTGGTCACGCCTCGTCGGTGAGTCCGCTGGAATCCGAGCATCTGTATTACCTGATGAGCCGGGGATTGAACCGGGAACGAGCAGAGAGACTCTTGATCCGCGGGTTCTTCCAGCAGGTGATCGACCGACTTCCGATCGAGGGTCTCGGCGAGGCGGTTTCCGATGAGGTGTTCCGACGTTTCGTGACAGCCCAGGAGGAGGGGAGGGTCGCATGAAGGTCGAGATCGGCGCCGTCGACACCCTGCCCCGTGACCGCGGCATTCGCGTGACCCTTGGTGACGACCGCATCGCGATGTTCCGCATCGGCGACGAGGTGTTCGCCGTCGACGATCGTTGCTCCCATGCCGAGGCGTCGCTGGCGGAAGGCGAGGTCTTCGATCACGAAGTGGAATGTCCCCGACACGGTTCCGCGTTCGACCTTCGCACCGGCAAGCCTCTGGCGCTGCCGGCTACCAAGCCGGTGCGGACGCACGAGGTCATCGTCGAAGACGGCGTCGTATACCTCTTGTGGGAGGAATCGTGACCACGGCACTCGACGTCCGTGGTCTCTCGGCGGCTGTCGATGGGAAACAGATCCTCGAGGGTCTCGACCTGGTCGTCCCCTTTGGCGAGGTTCATGCCCTGATGGGTCCCAATGGATCGGGCAAATCCACCCTCTGTCACGTTCTGACCGGCAAGGCCGGCTACGTGGTGACAGGCGAGGCCCTTCTCGAAGGAACCGAGTTGTTGTCTCTCGAAGTAGATGAGCGGGCTCGACTCGGCCTTCTCCAGAGCTTCCAGTACCCGACCGAGGTCCCCGGCGTCGCCCTCAGGGAGTTCCTCCTCGAGGCGGCGGAGGAGCGGGGGATCTCAGAGACCGAGGCCATGGATCGGATCGAGAAGGAGGCCGCTCGCTTCGACGTGACCCGATTCCTCGATCGCGCCATCAACAACGACCTCTCTGGTGGCGAGATGAAGCGGTCGGAGATCTTTCAGATGGCGGTGCTCAGGCCGAGGGTCGCCCTTCTCGACGAGATCGACTCGGGTCTCGACATCGATGCGGTGAAACAGGTAGCGCGGGCAGTGGAGGAGATGCGCTCACCCGATCTTGGGGTCTTGATGATCACTCACTACAACCGGATCCTCCGCTTCGTGAAGCCGGACCGAATCCACGTCATGATCGGCGGGCGAATCGTCGACTCCGGTGGCGCCGAGCTTGCCGAAGAGCTCGAAGCGGGTGGTTACAAGGCGATCCGGGAGCGGCTGGGATTGGTGGAGACCAGCAGCGAGCCGTCTCGACGTCCCGCCGATTTCTTCACCGACACCCCCTTCGACGTGTGAATCACCCCGCCTGATGGCATCGAAAGCCACTGCCGAGAAATGGCTGAGTGCGCTGACGAATCTTCCCACCGCCTCCGGCCGAGAAGACGAAGTCGTCCGATGGGTCGAAGGCTGGGTCGAGCGCCGGCCCGATCTGAGGCTGACCAGAGATTCCGGAGGCAACCTCCTGATCGCGAGGAAGGGGAGAAAGCGACGGGATCCGGTCCTCGCGGTTGCCCACATGGATCATCCCGCCTTCGTGGTCACGGGTGTCTCGGGTCAGGAGGCGGAGTTCGAGTTCCGGGGAGGAGTCCTCCCCGTCTATTTCGTGGAAGCCCGGGTCGATTTCGTGACGGGTCCGGCCCAGGGCGGCCGGGTGACCTCGTACGCCCCGGCGGGGAGGACCGGGGTGATCGAGGTGAGAGGAACGATGCCCGAGCCGGGGGACGTCGCCCGTTGGCACGTCACCACCCCGAGACCGCGCCTTGGTCGTCTGCTGGCGCCAGCATGTGACGACCTGGCCGGGTGCGCCGCGGCGCTGGCCGCGCTGGATCGAGCCCGGGGACGTCCTGACCTCAGTCATTTCGGCGTCCTCCTTACTCGAGCCGAGGAAATGGGCTTTGTCGGCGCCATCCACGCCGCGGTCACGGGGAGCATCCCGGCCGAGGCCCGTCTTCTCTCCATCGAGACGTCCCGAGCCGCGGCGGACGTTCCGCTGGGCAACGGGCCGGTGGTCCGGGTCGGCGACGCTTCCTCGGTATTCGACCAGGACCTGACCAACCGGATCAGCCGTGCGGTCGCCGGGGCCGGGCTGCGTCATCAACGAAAGCTGATGGCGGGGGGGTCGTGTGAAGCGACGGCCTTCGGTGTCTATGGCTTCCGCGCCGCCGGCCTTTGTCTCCCGCTCGGCAACTATCACAACATGGGGAACCTCGAAGAAGTCGAAGCCGGCACCGGGAAGGCTCTGCCCATGTTGGAGGAGGTCTCGCTCGACGACTTCCATGGTCTGGTCGATCTGTTGCTCATCGCGGCCGAGGCGGTTGACATCGACGCCGGCCTGCGGCAAAGACTCGACAAGGTCTACTCCGACGGTCGTCATCTCCTCCAGTGAGTGGGACCGCCGGCCACTACCGTCCGTCGCAAAAGGAGAAATGAGTGGAGTTCAGGGTCGAGAAGGACTCGATGGGTGAGGTGCAGGTCCCGGCCGACGCCTATTACGGCGCCTCCACGCAGCGCGCCGTGGAAAACTTCCCGATCTCATCCCACCGTTTCGGGAGGAGATTCATCTGGGCGCTCGGACTGATCAAAGGCTCCGCAGCCGAGATCAGTGGCCGCCAGGGCCATCTCGACCAAGACAAGGCGGACGCCATCAGGGCGGCGGCCGACGAGGTGGTGGATGGCCTTCACGATCAGCAGTTCGTGCTCGACATCTTCCAGACCGGCTCCGGCACCTCGACCAACACCAATGCCAACGAAGTCATCGCAGGACGTGCGACCGAGATTCTGGGCGGAGAGACCGGATCACGGTTGGTCCATCCAAATGACGATGTGAACTTCGGCCAGTCGTCCAACGACGTCATTCCCACCGCAATCCACGTGGCCGCCGTTGCGGCCATCAGAGAAGACCTGGTGCCTGCCCTGACCGTGCTCGCCGGTTCACTGGAGGCCAAGGCCGCCGAGTTCGAGGATGTTGTGAAATCCGGGCGGACACACCTCATGGACGCCACACCGGTCACTCTTGGTCAGGAGTTCGGTGGCTGGGCGGCTCAGGTGCGCAAAGGGGTCGAGCGTCTCCAGAAAGTCCTTCCGGAGATCGAAGAGCTGGCGCTCGGCGGGACCGCTGTCGGGACAGGGATCAATGCACCATCCGGGTTCGCCGAGGCGGTCATCGGGTTGATGTCCGAGCGCGCCGGGTTCTCATTCACCGAGGCAACCGACCATTTCGAGGCCCAGGGATCGAAAGACGCCGTTGTCATGGCCTCAGGGGCCCTGAAGACGATCGCGGTGTCCCTGTTCAAGATCGCGAACGACATCCGCATGCTCGGGTCCGGACCTACCGCCGGGATCGCCGAGATCAGGATCCCCGAGTTGCAGCCGGGATCATCGATCATGCCGGGCAAGGTCAACCCGATCATGTCGGAGATGATGATGCAGGTCGTGGCTCAGGTGATCGGCAACGATGCGACGGTCACCTGGAGCGGGGCAAACGGGAATTTCGAGCTGAATGTGATGATGCCGGTCATGGCCCACAACCTGCTCGAGTCGATCGCTCTCCTCGCCACGGCGTCTAGAACCTTCGCCACGAAGTGTGTCGACGGGATACAGGTGAACGCCGAGCGCATACGTGAGCTCCTCGAGCGAAACGCGGTCGTGGTGACTGCTCTCAACCCCCACATCGGGTACGACAACGGCGCCAGGATTGTGAAGGAAGCCGCGGCCACCGGACGCTCGGTTCGTGAGCTGGTGCTCGAGGCCGGGTTGATGACCGCCGAGGAGCTGGACGCCGCCCTCGATCTGAAGAAGATGACCGAGGGCGGGATCACCTGACGTGGCCGATGCCACCCTCACCGTCGCCGGGTTGTTGGACACCCTCGACGCGGCAGTAGGAGCAGC
This sequence comes from uncultured Acidobacteriota bacterium, assembly GCA_963734115.1. Taxonomy (GTDB): domain Bacteria; phylum Actinomycetota; class Acidimicrobiia; order Spongiisociales; family ZC4RG35; genus JARDZU01. The sequence goes on along the minus strand of CAVTFV010000006.1, from coordinate 211,014 downwards.
GGTGCCCGGGCCGGTTTGGGTGCGCGGCGAGGTGTCGGGATTTCAACGCACCAGCCGTGGCGCCGCGTTCTTTCGCCTGGTCGATCCCGAGCAGCCCGACAACGCCATCGAAGTCGCCGCCTCGGGCCGGATGATGATGACTGTCACCCATGCGTTGGAGTCCGCCGGGGTCGGCGGGTTGCGAAGCGGCATCGAGATTCGGGTCAAGGCAACTGTCGGTGTCCGCCACAGCAGAGGCCACATCCAGTTGGGCCTGCTCGAAGTCGATCCTTCATTCACCGCCGGCCGACTGGCGCTCGACCGCGATGAAGTGCTTCGACGGCTCGCCGGCGACGGCTCGCTCGCCGCGAACGGCCGCCTCGATCTCCCCATCGTGCCGCTCCGAATCGGGCTGGTGACCAGCCGTGGATCGGCTGCCCACGCAGACTTCCTCGGCCAGCTCCAGCGGCCCGGTTATCGATTCTCGGTCCGGACCGTGCAAGCGGCGATGCAGGGTGAGAGGGCTGTCGCCAACCTGGTGCAAGCGCTGCGACGGCTGGGGACCGAGGACATCGACATCGTGGCCCTGGTCCGGGGAGGAGGGTCGAAGTTGGACCTGGCCGCCTTCGACGCCGAGGAGGTGGGACGGGCCATCTCCGCCATGCCGGTCCCGGTCATCAGCGGGATCGGGCACGAGACCGACCGATCGGTGGCGGATGAGGCGTCTGCTGTCTCGGTCAAGACGCCGACGGCGGCCGCTGAGTGGATCGTGGCCCGAGTCGCCGACTACGCGGGGAGATTGGACACGGCGAGACAGATGATTCGGGATTCCGCGCGCTCGGCTCGAGACAGTGCGGCAGGCCGCCTCGACCACTCGGCATCACAACTCGCCGGCACTCGCATCGTGCTGAGACGTCAGATGGATCACGTCGACAACCTGCAACAGGGTGTCGTGGAGGGGGCGAGGAGCGGGCTGCAGCGACATCGGGATCGATTGGCCGTGTTCGGAGAGATGTTTGCGGCGATCGGCGTCGAACCGACTTTGAGACGCGGATTCGCCCTTGTCACCAGGCCCGACGGGTCGGTCGTGCGAAGCGCCAACGAGCTGGCCGCCGGTGACCGAGTGGCGGTGAGACTGGCCGACGGCTCGGTGGGGATGGTGGTGGAGGGGCGATGACCGACACGCAGCAGACCTATCGCGAGGCGCTGGAAGAGTTGAGGGCCATCCATGCCCGGCTCCGGGACGATGAAGTGGACATAGACACGCTCCTCGCCGACGTGCAGCGAGCCTCGGATCTGCTCGCCTTCTGCCGCGAGCGCCTCAACTCAGTGGGTGAGCGTCTCGAAGAGGTCCTGACCGACTTCGAGTAGCTGCTTGCGCCGGTCGCCGGGGCTTCCGCCGTGCGGCAGGGTCAGCCGTTTGGTGTGTCCAACGCTTCCAGGAGGACGTTCCAGCCGAGACTTGCGCATTTGATGCGGACCGGGTACTTGCGGACGCCTTGAAGAGATTCGAGGTCGCCGAGCACAGCTCCGGGGCGATCGGGGTCGAGCTCGATCTCGGTCTCTCCGTCTAGCGACATCATGTCGCGGAATTGTTGGGTGAGAGTCTCGATCTCCGCCCGGGTCTTGCCCTTGATCGCCTCTGTCATCATCGATGCCGATGACTGGCTGATCGAGCATCCCTGCCCATCGATCGCCACCTCGGATACCTTGTCGTTCTCGAAATTGAGCTCGATGGTCAGCTCGTCACCACACAGCGGGTTGACGCCCTCAGCTTTGGCGTCAGGGCTTTCCAGGTGCCCTTTGTTCCGGGGGCTGCGGTAGTGGTCGAGGATGACCTCGCGATAGAGGTCTTCGAGACTCACGATCCGACCCCGAACAGTTCGCCGGCCCGGCGGAGGCCACCGATCAGCGCGTCGATGTCCTCCTCGGTGTTGTACACGTAGAAGCTGGCCCGGGCCGTCGCCGCCACGCCGAGACGACGCATGAGAGGCTTGGCGCAGTGGTGTCCGGAGCGAACAGCAACCCCTTCTTCGTCGAGAATGGTGGCGAGATCGTGGGCGTGGACGCCATCCATGGACATGGAGATCACCCCAGCCCGGTCTTCCAGATTGGTGGGACCTTGTATTTCCAGGCCGGGGACGTCGCTGAGACGGTCCAGTGCGATCTCGGTGAGCTCCAGGTCGTGGGCCAGCACCTGATCCATCCCGATCGACTCGAGATAGTCGATGGCGGCATGGAGACCCACGGCCTCGATGATCGGCGGCGTCCCCGCCTCGAAGCGGTGAGGGATCTCAGCCCATGTCGCGTCGTAGAGGGTCACGTCCGAGATCATCTCGCCGCCTCCCTCGAAGGGCTCAGTCTCCTCGAGTGCCTCCATTCGCCCCCAGAGAACGCCGATCCCGGTAGGGCCCAGCATCTTGTGAGAGGAGAACGCGATGAAGTCGGCGCCGAGAGCCTCGACATCGACCAAGTTGTGCGGGACGAGTTGCGCGGCGTCGACCACGACGCGAGCGCCGTGGCGATGAGCGAGGTCGGAGATGAACCGGATCGGGGGCAGGATCCCGAGCACGTTGGACATCCCGGTGACGGCCACGATCTTCACGTCGGGCCCGAGCTTCTCCTCGTAGGCGACGAGATCGAGTCTGAAATCGTCGGTCATCGGGATGTGGTCCAGGGTGGCACCGGTTCGCTTAGCCACCATCTGCCAGGGCACGAGATTGGCGTGGTGCTCTATCTCGGTGGAGAGGATTCGATCGCCAGGGCCCAGATGCTCCAGCCCCCAGCCGAACGCGACCGTGTTGAGTGCCGTTGTTGCTCCTCTGGTGAACACGACCTCTCTCGGGTCGGTAGCGCCGATGAATCCGGCGACCCGCTCCCGGGCCGCCTCATAGGCGTCGGTCGAGGCCACGGAGAGCTTGTAGGCCCCACGATGGACATTGGCGTAGGAAGTGCGGGCGAAGCGGTCCATCGCCTCCAACACCGGAATCGGCTTCTGTGACGAAGCACCTGAATCGAGGAAGTGGACCCCATTGGACAGAACGGGGAAGTCGGCTTTCAGATGCGAGAGGTCTGTCACGTCTAGGTCAACACCGTCCGGAACGAATCGTATCCCTCTTGTTCGAGCCGGCCCGCAAGCTCGGGACCACCGCTCTCCAGGACCTGGCCATCCATGAAGATGTGGACCCGATCCGGGGTCACGTAGTCGAGAAGACGCTGATAGTGGGTGATGATGAGAAAACCACGGTCGGGGCCGGTGAGCTTGTTGACCCCGTCGGCGACGGTGCGCAGGGCGTCGATGTCGAGACCGGAGTCGGTCTCGTCCATGATGGCGAGGTCGGGCTTGAGCACCGCCATCTGGAGGACCTCGTTTCGCTTCCGCTCACCACCGGAGAAGCCCTCGTTGAGGTAGCGGTCGGCGAAGGACGTCTCCATGCCGAGCTCCTTCATCGCGTCCATGACCTTCAGACGCAGTTCGAGGACCGTCAGGTCGACGCCGGTACGGTTGGACAGGGCTTGACGGAGGAACTGGATCACCGAGACCCCGGGTATGGACTCCGGATGCTGGAAGGCGAGAAACATCCCGGCGGCGCCGCGCCGACTGGCACTGTCCGCGGTCACGTCCTCACCCTTGTACAGGATCCGCCCGGCGGTGACCCGGTATGCGGGGTTGCCCATCAGGACGTTGGCGAGAGTCGACTTCCCCGAGCCATTAGGCCCCATGAGTGCATGGATCTCGCCCTCATCGACGGTGAGGTCGACCCCTTTCAGGATCTCGATGTCGCCGGCGCCGGCGTGGAGTCCCTCGATCTGAAGGAGGGGAGTGGTCTCGCTCACGCCCACAATGGTATTTGCACTACTCCCGTAGGGGAAATGCTCTCGTTTTGGCGCACCGATGTCGGTCTATAGCCCGATAACGGTGCGCGAGAACAGATGGGTCACTCGCTCAGATCGCCCCAAACCGGCTTGGCGAGACGGTCGAGGTCGGTGATGGAGATGGGGAACACGGTGGTCGGGGTTCCGGCGGCGGCCCACACCGGGTCGTTGCGACGAAGCCCGTTGTCGGCGAACACTCGAAGAGGCGTGGCATGGCCGAACGGCGGGGTCCCGCCTGCGGAGTAGCCAGTCGCGGAGCGGACTTCGTCGAGGGTTGCCCGTCTCGAGCCGGTGACGCCGGCAGCATCCGCCAGCTTGACGGTGTCGAGACGCAGGTCACCGGGGATCAGGGCCACTACCGGTTCCTCGGAGGCATCGGGACCGATCAAGACGAATACGAGAGACTTGACGATTGCGGACACCGGGCACCCGACTGCTGCCGCCGCGTCTTCGGCCGTCTTGGTTCCCTCGGGGAAGACCCGGGTGTCCATCTCGAAATCGTCAACGGATCCAGCCAGCCGTTTGCTCGCCTCGGGGAGCTCGCTCAACTGCGCACCAACTCGACCATCCGGGCCAGGCCGTTGAAGTCGGGGAGGTCGAGCCACTGGAGATAGAGCCGCTCGACCCCGGCTTCCTCGAGCGCGGCGATCTTCTCGCTCACTTGTGCCGGGGTGCCGAACAGCCTCCCCGATTTCTCCCATCGAAGGATCAACTCATCACTGGTGATGTTGCGGCGCCCTGCGGCCGCGGAGACCAGTTCGGCCAGCTCGGCGTCGGTGGCTGCCACGGTCACCGGTCCCATCATCGTGGCCTCGACCAACCGGTCACCGGCCGCCTCACGCATGAGCTCGATCTTTGCCCTCGCCTCGTCGACCGTGCAAATGAATGTGTTGTACTCGTCGGCCCTGGTCCCGGCCAGGGTCGGGGTGCGTCTGGGGCCGCTGCCGCCGACGATGAGGCGTATCCCCGTCGGCTTGGGCCGCACGTCGAGATCGAGGCTGTAGAACGGGCCGCTGTGCAGGCCGCGCCCGGCGCCGAAAGCCGCATCCAGATAGTCAAGGGCGTCTTCGAAGCGAGCCCATCTCTCGGAGCCCTCGGGAAAGGGGATTCCCAGGGCGTCGTGCTCGAAGTCGTTCCAGCCGGTGCCGACGCCGAGATCGAATCGACCGCCCGACATCTGATCGATGGTTGCCGCGTTCTTGGCGATGATGGCCGGGTGCCGGAAGGTGATTGGTGTTACGAGGACGCAGAGCCGCACCGTGTCGGTGTCCCGGGCCAGACCGCCCATGGTGGCGAAGGCATCGGTCGCCTCCGGTGAGGGCTCGGGGCTCCAGGCGAGATGATCAGAACGGGCGAAGGAGTAGAGGCCCTCGGATTCGGCGAGGCGCGCCGCCCGCAACAGCTCGTCGTAGGTGCCACCCATCTGGGGTTCGGTCATGATGGAAAAGAGCACAGCTAGTCCTCGACCTCAATGGTGAAGCCCTCTTTGACCAGGGCCGCCTTCAATGTCTCCGCCTCACCGGGTCGGACGGAGAGGCTGAGGATGCCACCACCACCGTGGACGGCGTGTCTGAGCTGTAGGTCCCGGACGTCCACCTTGCTGGTCTGAAGGGCATGTCCGACAGCTGCGATCTCACCCGGCCGGTCCTGCAGGATCACCTGGACCATGGCCACCGGTGGAGCCATTGCCCCCCGTCGCGCTCTGGCGTCATCCAGCTGCTCGGACAGACCGTCCATGTCGCCGGAGATGACCCTGGATTTGAGGTCTTCGAGGCTGGCCACGAGGTGGTCGATAGCCGACGTCACCGACTCGGAGTTCGACGTGAGCACCTCCGGCCACCACGAGGACTCGGCCGATGCCACGCGGGTCAGGTCGCGAAAACTGCCCGAAACCAGGTCGGCGGCATCGGGGTTGCGCGAGATGGAGTTGACCAGAGTCACCGCCAGCAGATAGGGGAGATGTGAGACCGAGGCGACGACTTCGTCGTGTCTTCGTGCCGACATCACGATCGGATTGGCTCCGGTCGATCCAACGATCTCGGCCATCCGCTCGACATCCTCGACGAAAGCGCCATCGTCACAGATCACCCATGGTGCGCCCCGGAACAGAGCCGCAGACGCTGCCTCGGGCCCGGCATGCTCGCGTCCGGCCATGGGATGCCCGCCCACGAAGCGGACCCCATTGCGGGCAGCACCAAGCATCGGCACTTTGACGCTGGTGACATCGGTGACGAGGGCTGCAGTCTGGAGGCGGGACAGGGTCTCGAGGTTGGCGTGGAGGGGGCCGGCGAGGACCACCAGGTCGGCACCGTCCACGGCCTCGTCGACCGAGCCCGCAATGTCAGTGGCGTGCCGCTCGGAAGATCGCTCCAGGGCCACTGGCGACGGATCCCAGCCGATCGAACCCCAGCCCAGCTCCCGGAGGGCCAGGCCAACCGATGCACCGATGAGCCCGGTCCCGAGGATGGCGACGCTGGGCACTATCAGGGCCTGTAGGCGTCCAGAATGATGTCGAAGTCCTCGGGATTCCGAAGGAACATCTGCGGGTAGAAACGCTGACAGCCGGCCGCCTCCAGGGCGCTCAGCATGTCGGCCGCCTTCGCGCCCGAGCCATGGGGGTAGCCCCGCTCCTCGTAGACCTGCTCGATGTGCTCCGGCGTCGACTTCGTCCGATCGGCAAGCATCTCCAGCAGACGCCGATAGTCGGTTTCCTTCCGAGCAGCGACGGCGGGACATGCCGTCGAGAACAGAATCGACCCGGGATCGCGCCCCGCTTCGGCTGCAGTCTTCTCGGCCAACTCGCGTCTGGCCGTGTATTGCTCGGGTGTGCAGGCGTAGATGTTGTACTCATCGGCATACCGCCCGGCCAGGGTCGGCGTCGTCTTGATCCCACCTCCGCCTACCAGAAGCCTCAGATTTCTGGGTTGAGGCTGTGGGTCGAAGGGGGACAGCTGGTAGTGCTCGCCGTCGAAGCCCGTAGAGCCCAGGGAGAGAGCAGCTGTGAGGTAGGCAAGACACTCGTCGAGCATTGCGAATCGCGTGCCGCGGTCGGGATAGGGGAGGCCGAACAAGGTGAACTCCTCGTCGAGCCACCCTGTGCCGATACCCATCGTGAAGCGGCCGACGGAGACCTCATCCAGGGTGACACCCATCTTGAAGTACACGCCGGGGTGGCGGAAGGTCACCGGGGAGAGGAGTGAGACCAGTTCGATCTTGCTCGTCTCCCGGGCCAGGGCGGCCAGGTGCACCAAGTGGTCGTAGGCAGGCCCGTCGGTCTGGTCTCCCCGCTCCAGATAGTGATCGGGCAAGGCGATGGCAACGAGACCACGGTCCTCCGCCCAGCGCGCCGCACTCAGGACCAGGTCCCAGTCGCCACGGGTTTGAACGGCGAGATCCATGTTCTGAGCCTATCGATGCCGCCTGCAGGTCAGGAAACCGCTGCCGCGTCCTCGAGCAGTGCCCTGGCATGCCATGCGACATCGAAGCCTGGGTCGATTATCCGATGGAGCGCGATGCCGTTCAGGGCGAGGACCAGGGTCTCCGCCCGCCGATCGGCCAGTGTTTCGGAGAGTTCGGGGCTCTGGCGCTTCATGGCTGCGGCGAAGCGGGCCACCCGGGCCTCGTGGTGACGCACCATCCGGCCGCTCAGCTCAGGGTTGGACCCGGCTCCGGAGACGCCGATGCGGATGTAGACGCGGGAAAGCTCCGGCGATTCCTCGAGAAACCGGACGTAGGCGTCGACCAGCTCGCCGAGGGTATCTGTTCCCTGATGCGCTGGATCGGGGTCGACGGCGTCGATTGCCTCGCGTACCACCGTGACGATGGCCTGCTCCTTCGAGGCGAAGAGGTTGTAGAAGGAGCCGGGCAGCACACCGGCCTGCTCGCAGATGGCCTTGATGGTGGTCCCGTCCAGCCCGTTCTCCGCAACCAGCGATCGGGTGGCGTCGAGGATCCTCTCCCGCGTCTCCAATCCTGCCTTGTATCGCATCCGGAAACGGTAGACCGTGAATCGGGGAAGCGACCTTCTTGTTCGCCGAGCCTGGATCGGGCATGCACGAAACCCTCATGGCCTATCTACCGGCATACGAGACGATTGATGTCGCCAGCAAAGCCGACATCCGGCGGCTGGAAGACCGTCTCGACCACCTCGCGCAGCGCCTCGATGGAGGCTTGAATTCGGTGAATCAGAGACTCGACCGCTTCTTCATCACCCAATCGGCCGGGCTGATCGCCATGGTCGGCACGCTGATCGCCGCCATTCTTCTTTGAGGGGGAAGTTGCCCCTTTATTTGAGCGTTGATTCAAATTAGAGTAAACACTCAAAGATCAGGAAGGGGAAATGGCGAGCCATTACAGGTCGAATCTCCGGGATCTCGAGTTCAATCTCTTCGAGGTCAACCGGATTCAGGACTATCTGGGCAGCGCGCCATGGCCCGACATCGACGAGGCGACGGCTCGTGACATCCTCGTCGAGATCGAACGACTGTCCCGTGAGGACTTTGCCGCCTCGTATGTAGACCAGGACCGAATCCCTCTCGTCCTCGAGAACGGCGAGGTGCACCTGCCCGAGTCGGTCAAAGCCGGAGTGCGCGCCTACAAGGAGGGGGGCTGGGATCGATTCGCTGTCCCCGCCGACATGGGAGGTATGCCGGTGCCGCCGAGTCTCGCTTGGGCCACCCAGGAGATGCAGCTCGCCGCCAACACCACTGTCTCCTGGTATTCGGGTGGCGCCCTATTCGCCACCGTCCTCTTCGAGGAGGGAAACGACGAACAGAAAGATCTGGCCCGTCTCTGGCTCGACAAGCAGTGGTCGGGTTCGATGATCCTCACCGAGCCAGACGCCGGATCAGACGTGGGCTCGGCATCGACCAAGGCTCTCGACATGGGCGATGGCACTTGGCACATCGAAGGGGTGAAGCGGTTCATCACCGGCGGCGAGCATGATGCCTCGGAGAACATCATCCACCTCGTCCTGGCCCGACCCGAAGGGGCGGTGCCCGGCAGCAAGGGCCTCTCCCTCTTCGTGGTCCCGAAGTTCCTGGTCAACGAGGACGGGTCGCTCGGTCAACGCAACGGGGTCGTCGCCACCAACATCGAGAAGAAGATGGGTCTCAAGGGGTCGACCACTTGCGAGATGACCTTCGGGGCCGACGAGCCGGCCATCGGCTGGTTGGTCGGCGACAAGCACGACGGCATTCGACAGATGTTCCGAATCATCGAGGGCGCCCGGATGATGATCGGCACCAAGTCGATGGGGACGTTGAGCACCGGCTACCTCAATGCCCTCGAGTACGCCAAGGAGCGCCGTCAGGGTTCGGACCTGACCTTGGCCGCCGACAAGACCGCACCCCGGGTCCCGATCATCGATCACCCCGACGTGCGACGCATGCTGATGAACCTGAAGGCTTACTCCGAAGGTCTGCGCGCCCTGGTCATGTACACGGCGTGGATCCAGGATCAGGCGAGGTTGCATCCGGACGACGATCACTGGGAGCGCAGGTCGGATCTTCTGCTCCCCCTGGTCAAGGGATACTCGTCGGAGAAGGCCTACGAGCAGCTCGCTGATGCCCTCCAGGTATTCGGCGGATCCGGGTTCACCCAGGATTACCCGCTGGAGCAGTACATCCGAGATACGAAGATCGACACCATCTACGAAGGGACCACCGGGATCCAGTCCCTCGATTTCTTCTTCCGCAAGATCGCGCGGGATCAGGGAGAAACGATCGCCGGACTCGTCGCCGAGCTAACCGAATTCGTCAAGGGCGGCGGCGATGGCGATCCGATCGCGACCGAACGGGAGCGTCTCGGAACCATGCTCGACGATCTCCAGGGTCACCTGGGGGCCATGGTCGAGCATCTCCTGGCTTCAGTGGCCGGCCGGTCTGAGGAGATCTACAAAGTGGGTCTGCATACCAATGCGCTGCTGGCCTCCACCGCCGAGCTGGTCATCGCCTGGCAGTTGCTGCGACATGCTGAGATCGCCTACCCCAAGGTCGACGTCGATGCGTTCTATCGGGGCAAGATCGCCTCAGCGCGCTGGTTCCTCGATCTGGCGGCACCGGAGCTCGCGGCTCGCCGCGCTGCTGCCGAGACCGAGGACGGGTCCCTGATGAGCCTGCCAGTCGAGGCCTTCTAAGCCCGCCCGGGTACCTTCTTCATCGTGTCGGCTTCGATGTTGGCCCTCGTGGCCCTTCTCGCGGGCGTCCTTCTCGTGATCATGGCCCTCGTCGTCTGGCAAGAGGCCAAACGGCGACCCAGTTACGACCCCCTGGAGTACGTCGTAGAAGACGCCGTGAAGCACGTCGAGACCGGGCTCCAGTCCGAGGGGAATGACCGGCTCAATCGGGGGGATATTCGGAGGATCCTGGAGTGGGAGGTGTTCTACCTCCAGGGTCTCGCCCAGGATGATCGGAAGAATCCGGTGGAGACGATCGCCGGGGGTCACGAGGCGTCGATCGAGTACATATCCGACCAGATCGCCAGCAAGCACGGCGTGTCCTACTCTCACGACGACGTTGAAGATGTCCTCCGTCTCGAAGCCGATTACCTGTATCGAATCGGCGCTGTAGGCGAGATGGTCGACCCCGATGGAGGTGGAGACGAATGATGGTGCGTTGCGGTGCCTGCCGGACCCAGTTCGAGGTCCCGGGGCCAGGGCGCTTTGCCTGCCCGAATTGTGGGTCCGTGAATGTGGTGCGCGATGCGGCAGGCGCGCCGTCGGAAGTGGGCGGGTATCCCACCGCCCCCGGTGCCGCCCCTGGTGCCGGGCCACCACCACCTCCGCCGCCTCCACCCCCTGCGGCGCCCCTTCCCCGCATCCAGTGCCCGGAGTGCGATTTCACCTTCATCGTCGGTGACATCGTCGTCGCCACCTGCCCAAACTGTGGGGCGGAGGTGAGGACCGGCGGGGAAGGCTCGGAGGAGGAGTGAGTCGGCTGCCCCGATTCGACTCGTACCGATTTGTCGGGATCAGGGACACCATGCGGTTCTACGATTGCGACGACGAAGACCAGTTCGCCGAGCTCTCAAGCCGGGTCACGGAGGAGGGGCTCGTCGGGAGGGACATGGTCCAGGTTTTTGCTCCCGACACGCCGACCGAGGCCAGGAACCGGGGGTACAAGCCGGTGGTATCAGAGGTTGTCTGAACCGGTTTCGAAACCCTGCGCCACCAGATCCCCGATCTTCTTGCCCCGACCGTGGAAGAAATGGTCGCCCGGGGTGAGAACCAGGTCGATCGAAAGACGCTCGGCGTAGGCGCGGATCGCTTCGACATCGACGACCTGATCGCGTGTGCCGACCACGATCCGCTTGGAGCCTGGGGGCAGATCATCGGGAAGGTTCTCGGGGGGAGGGGCGATGCCGGCATACAGGATCGACTCCTGTTGGCCGGTCAACCAGCGCAGTGCCGTGCCCGCCCCGAACGACCACCCGGAGAGGTGCACGGCCAGCCCGGTGTCATGGGCGGCCCCGATCGCGGCGGCGACGTCGAGCACCTCCGCCTTCCCGTTGTCATGCGTCCCAGTCGAGGCGCCGATACCCCGGAAGTTGAAACGGAGCACTGAAAATCCCCGCTCCATCAGTCTCGTGGTCACGGCGACCATCAACGGCGCCATCATCGTCCCTCCCTGCTGAGGGTGGGGATGGCAGAACACCACTGCCCCGGACGGGTCTTCGGCGCGGTCCCAGCGTGCCTCGAGCGTCTCGCCATCCGATGTGGCCAATTGGATCCGGTCGATCATGTGAAGGCCACGAATAGCCAGATCGCAGCCGCCCCCACGATCACGAAGCCGAGCACTGCCGTTGCGATGAGGAGCCAACGGGTCTGCATGGGTTCAGGGAGGGTAACCACGAGTACAACTAGTCTCGGATCAGCAGTTCCACCGAAAGGCACAGGTTGCACGACATCGTGATAGTCGGCGGCGGGCCAGGCGGCTACGCCGCCGCCCTCTATGCGGAGAACTTCGGTCTGTCCGTGGCACTCATCGATGAAGAGCGGCCCGGAGGCACCTGTCTTATCCGTGGTTGCATCCCCGCCAAGCAGTGGCTTTACATCGCCGAAGTGTTCTCCACGGTCTCACACGCCGCCGAGTTCGGCGTGGTGACCGAACAGCCGACCCTCGACTGGGAGGCAGCGTTGGCCCGTAAGACCCAGACCGTCGAGGGCCTGGTGCGCGGGCTCGGTGGTCTGCTGAAGAAGAAGGGCGTCGAGGTGATCACCGGGTACGGCCGTCTCGCCGGGCCGGGCAAGGTCGAGGTCGAAACCGAAGACGGGAAGAACACCATCGAGGGCGGAGCGGTCATCCTCGCCAGCGGCTCCTACTCCCGAACCATCCCCGGCTATGACTTCGATGGCGACAAGATCGTCAGCTCAGATCATGCCCTCGATTGGCCGCAGCGACCGAACCGGGTGGCCATCGTCGGTGGAGGGGTGATCGGTTGCGAGTTCGCCTCGTTCCTCGTCGACGTTGGAACCGAGGTCCATGTCTTCGAGGTGATGGACCAGATCATCCCGGGCTCGGACGCCGAGGCCTCGAAACAGCTCCAGCGTCAGTTGCAGAAGCGCGGTGTGAAGTTCCATATCGGCGTCGGTGTCGATGCCCCGAAGGTCGGCGAGACCGTGGTGGTGCCCTTCGGCGATGACAGTGTCGAAGTCGACGTCGTCCTCGTCTCGGTGGGCAGGGGCCCAAGGACCGACGACGTCGGTCTCGAGACCGTCTCGGCCAAGCTGGATCGAGGATTCGTCGAAGTGGACCACAACACGATGCAGACGGCTGAGCCCGGGCTGTACGCGGTAGGCGACATCGTGGCCGGAACGCCGCAACTGGCCCACGTCGGTTTCGCCGAGGGGATCTCAGCGGTCACCCATATCGGCACCGGTCAGGCCCGACCGGTCAATTATCAGGCCATTCCGAGGGTCACCTATACGCACCCTGAGGTGGCCGAGGTCGGTCTGACCGAGGCCCAGGCGGCCGAGCGCGGGCTCGATGTCGTGTCGGTGAAGCACGCCTTCAACGGGATCGGTCGGGCGATCATCATCGGCGACAACCAGGGCTTCGCCAAGGTGATCTCGGAGAAAGATGGCCCCATCGTGGGGGCCGCCGTGGTCGGCCCGCAGGCCGGCGAATTGATCCACGAACTCATGTATTCGGTGGGTTGGGAGGCCCTGCCCGACGAGGCGGCCGCCTTCATCCATGCCCACCCGAGCTTGTCAGAAGTGGTCGGCGAGACACTCATGTCCGCCGCCGGCCGCAGTCTTCACTGAGAGGAGCGACCTTGGCTACGACGGTATCGATGCCGCAACTGGGTGAGACGGTCACCGAGGGAACCATCCTGCGCTGGGCAAAGCAGGTAGGCGACACGATCGCCGAGGACGAGGTCCTCGTCGAGATATCCACCGACAAGGTCGACACCGAGGTCCCGTCGCCTGCAGCGGGCACGATCCTCGAGATTCTGGTGAACGAGGGCGACACGGTGTCGGTGGGCACGGCGTTGGTCGTTATCGGCGCCGAGGGTGAGGAAGCGGCGGCGGCCCCTGCGGAGGCCGAGGAGGAGAAGCCCGCCGAGCCGGAGGCCACCGAGGAAGCTCCGGCCGAGGAGACCCCCGCCGATGAGGAGAAGCCCGCCGAGCCTGCCCCGGCACAGGAACCTCCGGCCGAGGAGGAGAAGGCTGCCGAGCCAGCCCCAGCCGAGGCGGAGAAGAAGACCGAGCCTTCAGAGCCCGACGTCGATGCCTTCTTCGCCGAGCCCGATGAGACCGAGTCCAAACCCAACCTTCTCTCTCCCGTCGTGCGCAAGCTGATCAGGGAGAACGAAGTCGATGTCTCCCAATTGACCGGCACCGGGGACGGGGGTCGGATCACGCGCAAGGACGTCGAGGCATATCTGGCAGCGGAGCCGAGTGCCCCGGCCGAGAAGCCAGCCGAGCCGACCCCCGCGCCGGAACCGGCTCCCACCCCGGAGGCGGCGCCGCAATCGGCGCCAGCGGCTACCGCCGCCCCAAGTGGGCAGGAAGCGGAAGAGGTCGAGCTCGACCGGATCAGGGTCCGTACCGCCGAGAACATGATCAAGGCCCGACAGACGGCTGCCCACGTATGGACATCGGTCGAGGTCGACTTCGAGCGTGTGGAACGGGTTCGTCAGGCCCACAAGGAGCAGTTCAAGACGGCAGAGGGGTTCTCGCTCACCTACCTGCCCTTCATCGCCCGGGCCACGATCGACGCACTCAGGGCCTTCCCCGTCGTGAACAGCTCGTTCCACCTCGAGGAGAAGAAGTCCGTCTTCCATCGCAACGTCGACCTTGGCATCGCGGTCGACCTCGACCAGTCGGGCCTGGTCGTGGCACGGGTCCGCAATGCCGATGGCTTGCGCCTGGTCGGGATCGCACGGTCGATCAGGGAACTGGCGGATCGGGCACGAGGCGGAAAGCTCGGCGTCGATGACCTGACCGGGTCTACCTTCACCATCACCAATCCCGGCCCGTTCGGGTCGTTCATGTCGGCGCCCATCATCAATGTTCCGAACGTCGCCATCCTCTCCACCGACACCGTCGCCAAGCGTCCCACGGTCGTGACCGACGCCGAGGGCCAGGACATGATCGCCATCCGGCACATCGGGTATCTGGGCCTCAGCTGGGACCATCGAGCGTTCGACGGCTCGACGGCAGTGCTCTTCCTCCAGCGCATCAAGCAGAACCTGGAGACATGGGACTGGGAGCAGGAGCTGGCTTGATTCCCGACCAGAACCATTCTGGCGCGGCGATATCGACCTATAGGTCAAGATCGCCGCGCCAAAACGAGATGCCGCTGCTTCGCACCCGATGGCTGGGGCGGCTGCCCTACACCGAGGCGTGGGATCTGCAGCGGGCCATCCACGAGGGGAAGGTCGTTGGGCGGACCAGGGACGACTATTTGCTCCTGTTGGAGCACCCACCGGTTTTCACCATCGGGCGCAATGGGGACGGCTCGAACCTCCTAGTCGACCGGGTGGGTCTCGGGGCCGAGGTGCACCACGTGGATCGTGGTGGTGACATCACCTTCCACGGCCCCGGTCAGCTCGTGGGCTATCCGATCCTGAGTCTCGACGACCCCAAGCAGATCGTCCCTTACGTCCGCCGGCTGGAGCAGACCCTGATCGATACCCTGGCCGAGTTCGGTGTCGAGGCGTGGGCCGAGCCCGGCTACACAGGAGTGTGGACGGGGAAGGGCAAGGTCGCCGCCATCGGTGTCCGGGTCGCGCGTCGGGTGACGATGCATGGGTTCGCCCTCAACCTCCACCCCGATCTCGCCTTTTTCGGGATGATGAACCCGTGCGGCATATCGGATCGTCCGGTCACCACGCTTTCGGAGCTGGTGGGGCGAAAAGTCACGCTCGAGGAGGCGACCGAGGTTCTCATCCCTCGTTTCGAGAAGGTTTTCGGTTATCACGAATCGGAGACCCAACTGGGCGCATTTGCCCGGGGCCAGGGCCGACGCTCGGAGTTCGAAGTAGATCGACTCGTCCAGGCGGGAACCTTCAGCCAGGAGAAGCGGTCCGCCGAGCCGATCCTGATCAACGGGCGGCTCCCCGGTGAGCCACCGCGACCTGATTGGATGAAGGTGACCGCGCGGCTCGACGGCGACTACTTGGAGCTGAAGAAGATGATGCGCGGGCTTCAGCTCAACACCGTGTGCGAGGAAGCCAACTGCCCCAACATCTACGAGTGCTGGGGGATGGGCACGGCCACACTCATGATCCTCGGGGACAAGTGCACCCGTGCCTGCGGGTTTTGCAATGTGACCACCGGCAAGCCGACCGAGTTCGACGTCTTCGAGCCGTTCCGGGCCGCCGAGGCGATCCACCAGATGAATCTGAAGCACGCCGTGATCACCTCGGTCAACCGGGACGACCTCGACGATGGCGGCGCGGGGATCTTCGCCCAGACGATCACCGAGAGCCGGCGCCGTTCGCCTGGACACCGAGATCGAAGTGCTCATCCCCGACTTCAAGGGTGATCGTGAGGCTCTGCAGACGGTCATGGACGCGGTTCCCGAGGTGCTGAACCACAACACCGAGACCGTGCTGCGGCTGCAGCGCGACATTCGGACATCGGCCAACTACGGGCGCTCGTTGTCACTGCTCTGGCGGGCGAAGCAGATGAACCCGGACGGGCTCACCAAGTCAGGGCTGATCGTGGGGATGGGGGAGACACGTGAGGAGGTCCTGGGAGCGCTGGCCGACATGCGGGCTGTGGGCATCGACATCATCACCATCGGCCAGTATCTGCGGCCCACGGCGAGGCACCGTCCCATCCATCGCTACGTCCATCCCGACGAGTTCGCCGAGTACAAGTCGTTCGGCGAAGGTCTGGGCATCCCCCACGTCGAATCCGGCCCTCTGGTGCGCTCCAGCTACCACGCCAGGAAAGCCGGGAGGCAGTGGGGATCTGTTAGATCCCGCCTCGGTTAGCCTGTCGGCTTCATGGTGCGCAGAGGGCTTGCTGCGAGTCTCGTCTCGTTGATGCTGCTGATGACATTGTCGGCAGTGCCTGCCGCTGCCGACCCGTCAGCCCTCGGGACGCAGGACGCCGCAACCGCCCAACTCCAGCAGGCTCTCACCGACGCCGGCTTCTATCGGGGACCGGTGGACGGCAGTTTCGGACCGCAGACACAGCAAGCTGTCATGGCCTTCCGCAAGGAGATCGGGGCCACCCGCAGTTTCTCGTGGGACAGCTCGTTGTGGGGCGCGCTCAACTCATACGTCAAGCCGTGGACGCCGTTCCGCTTCGGGGAGACCGATCGGGTCGAGGTCAACCTGACCCGCCAGGTCGCCTACTTGTTCAAAGCGGGGGTACTGGTGGGCGTGTTCCCGATCAGCTCGGGTAACGGCGAGGCCTACACGAACGAGTTCGGAAGCTTCAGCAATGCCCACACACCGACCGGCAACTTCAAGATCCAGCGCCACATCCATGGGCAGCGAATCTCGTTTCTAGGTGAACTGTGGAACCCGTGGTATTTCACCGGCGGTTATGCCCTGCATGGCTCGCCCAGCGTGCCCGCTTTCCCCGCGTCTCATGGGTGTATCCGTCTCACGATGTGGGACAGCTCCTGGATCGACAGCCAGCTGGCGGTCGGGATTCCGTTCCACGTCTGGTTCGAGCCACCCGGCGTCGGCCCGGTCTACGCACCGGGTGGTGAGCTCGCCGTTGGAGGCCCGGCGCCGTGTCCCGGTGGCAACTGCGACACGGTGGCCTTCTACGACTCAGGGTCCAGGTTCTACTTGTGGGACAGGATCGACCATTCGCACGGCATATCGGCCTTCTTCTATGGGAACCCGAACGATGTTGCCTTCTCCGGTGACTGGGACGGCGACGGCATCGATACCCCCGGTCTCTACCGAAGATCGGATGGTTTCGTCTATTTGCGCAATTCGAACACGGAAGGCGTGGCCGACATCACCTTCTTCTTCGGCAACCCGGGTGACCTGCCGCTAGCCGGTGATTTCGACGGCGATGGCAGGGACTCGGTCGCGATCTACCGTTCGTCGGAGGAGCGGGTCTACGTCATCAATGATCTCGGTCAGAACGGTGGGGGCCTCGGCGCCGCCGAATTCTCCTATCAGTTCGGCAACCCCTCGGATACCCCCTTCGTCGGCGATTTCAACGGCGACGGCGTGGACACGGTCGGTCTCCATCGGCCCTCGACCGGCAACGTCTTCCTCAACAACGTTCATGAAGCCGGCGCCGCCGATGTCCAGTTCATCTTCGGTGACCCCGGAGACAGGATGGTGGCGGGCGACTGGGATTCGAATGGGACAGACACCATGGCCGTCTACCGGCCCTCCAATGGCCTGTTCTACGTGAAGAACTCGAACGGCAATGGCGCTGCCGAGGTCGCTGTCGACGCAGGCACCGGGCTCGCTGGTCTCGTGACCATGGGCCGATAGCCCACCGGGACATGACCCAGACCCGGTTCGACTACGCGGGACGTGTCGCCCGGCTGCAATCGGAGATGAGCGAGCAGTCAGTCGATGTCGTGCTCTTGTCCGCCGGGTCGGATCTTCCCTATTTCAGCGGCTACGAGGCGGTGCCACTGGAGCGTCTGACCATGCTGGTCGTGCCCGCAGATGGTGACTGCACCCTGTTCGTGCCCGCACTCGAAGCCGCCAGAGTGGAGGAGGGGCCATTCGAGATCGTGCCATGGGAGGAAACCGCGGATCCCATCCGTATGGTGGCAAGGGTGGCGGGGCCGACCCGACGAGCTGCCATCGGTGACCATACCTGGTCGGCATTCCTCGTTGGCCTGCAGGCCGAGATGCCGAACACGACATGGACGTTGGCATCCACCCTGACCATGGCCCTTCGCATGCGCAAGGATCCGGCCGAGATCGAGTCCCTTCGTGAGGCGGCGGCCGCGGTCGATCGAGTGATGGCCCGGGTCCCGCTCGAGGTCTCGTTCTCCGGGCGCACCGAACGCGACATCGCCCGTGACTTTGCCGAGATGACGGTGGCCGAGGGCCACGACACGGCGTGGGCGCCCATCGTCGCTTCCGGTCCAAACGGGGCATCACCCCATCATGAGCCGGGTGATCAGGGTCATTGATAAAGGTGACCTGGTCGTCTGCGACTTCGGCGGCCGCGTCGGTGGATATCACTCCGACACAACGCGCACTGTGGTGGTCGGCGAGCCGTCGGCACGGCAGGCCGAGGTCCATGCCCTGGTGATGGCGGCCAACGAGGCTGCACGCGGCCTGGGTCGCGCCGGGAGTCACCGGCCAGGACGTCGACCGGGCGGCCCGTCAGGTCATCGTCGAGGGCGGCTTCGGGAGTCAATTCATCCATCGCACCGGTCATGGCATCGGTCTCGAGATACACGAACACCCCTACATCGTGGAGGGGAACGACCTGCCATTGGAGGAGGGCATGACCTTCTCCATCGAACCCGGGATCTACCTGCCCGGTGAGTTCGGGGTCAGGATCGAGGACATCGTCGCGTGCGGGCCGGAGGGCGTGGACGATCTCAACCGAGCCGAGCGAAATCTGGTCCGGGTCTCTTAGTTTGGGCGCTGGTTACCCTCGACCCGGCCCATCCTCCGCGAATCCAGGGTTCCAGCCGCCGCTTCACGAATGCGTGACGCCCGGCAGTTGCAGGAACCTGGTTATGAAGCGGATCTCCCTCGCCACCATCCTGATCGCCGCCCTGGCCCTCCCTGCCCATGCCGCGTCGTCGACCGCGGGGGACGCCACGCCGAATTTCACCGAATCTGGCACATGTGGGGTGTACGGGATGAGGGGGCCACTCAGCCCCTCCAACCGTCTCGGTGACCGTCTCTACGGTCCTTTCGCCGACTACTTCGGGCGAAATTACAGCCAGGTGTCCGCCTCGATCGTCAACTGGGTGGAACCGTCCGGTCATCTCTATCGGGTTCACTCGCGGGCTCTCGCCGCCTTCCAGAATGCCGCCCAGCGGATCAGCGCTTCGGGTGCCGGATACACGGTCCGCACTGGAGCGGCGTGGACTTGGCGCAACATCGCGGGCAGCAATCAGATGTCCCATCACGCCGCGGCCAATGCGGTGGACGTCAACCCCCCGCAGAACCCGGTGACGAGTGGCGCCCTGATCACTGACATGCCCCGTGCCTATCGGGAGGCATGGACGTCGGCCGGCTTCTGCTGGGGCGGCTCGTGGCGATTCAGCAAGGACAGCATGCACTACTCGTGGCGGGGGCCGGCGGCGGTGGCCGGGCAAACGGTACGGGTGACTCCTTTCGCTCCTTTAACCCCGTCGGCAAACTTCACCACGCTCGCCCTCGACGCTCCTTCCTCGGTGGATGGGTCGGGGGCGATCGCCATGTCGGGGAAGCGGCGGGACGGGGCAGACGATCTCTACGGCCTGGCCGACGTGGGCGGGCAATGGCAGGTCCAGGTCGCCGGAGCCGGCGCCAGGTTCGGGGTCCTCGGTCTCAGATGGACCAGTGGTGCCCCCGCCGGCGGCGTCCCCGTATTTCGCCGACGCCGATGGCGACGGTCGTGCCGATCTCTGGCGGTTCAACACGGGCGGCTCCACTCTCACCGCCGACGTGTACTACGACCGGTCACGGTTTCAGACCGTCGGAAAACAGGTGAGCACCGGTGCGGCATGGTCGGCCGATGCCGAGCTCGGGATGGCTCTCTTCGACACCGCCGATTGGGTGCCTGACTTGTACGTGTTCCGTCGCAACACCGGAAGGGTCGAGGTCTACTCCTCTGCCTCCGGTTATCAGCAGATGGTCCACACTTCGACCCTGCCAGTCCCTGTCGGGAATTCCAGGATCGTGCTGGCCGATCGCAATGTCGACGGGCGCACCGACATCTGGCTCGTGACCCCTGGCTCGAACGCACGCATCGATGTCGTCCTCTGGTCCAACGGCTACGCGGGAAACCCGCAGCGGGTGAACACATCGATGTCGGTCGCTTCGGGCGCTTCCGTACTCCCTGGAGATTTCGATGGTGACGGCCGGGTCGATCTCTACGTCGTCGCCGGGGGAAGGGTCTCGGTCTGGCTCGGTGGCGCCCCCGACCGGGCCATTGCCGATCTGGGTGACTGGTTCACCACAGCCGGCCCCAACACCTTCGACGCCGGGCCACTGTGTGTCGGCGAGTGCGACCAGGTCGGCTATGTCGACGGGGGAGGGACATGGCGTCTCGCCCATGAGGCTGCTTGGGCGCCCTCCGAGTCAAATTTCTTCTACGGGAACCCGGCGGACAGCCCGTTCATGGGTGATTGGGACTGCGATGGGGTCGACACCCCGGGTCTGTATCGCCGCTCCGACGGCTACGTGTATCTGCGCAACTCCAACACCCAGGGTGTGGCCGACGTCAAGTTCTTCTTTGGCAATCCGAGTGACATCCCCATCCCGGGAGACTTCGACGGCGACGGCTGCGACACCGTTTCCATCTATCGCCCAGCCGAGCAGCGGTTCTACGTGATCAATCGGCTCGGCGCCGGCGACGCCGGGCTCGGGGCTGCCGATCAATCGTTCCTGTTTGGCGATCCGGGTGACAAGCCGTTCGTCGGAGACTTCGATGGGAACGGCCTCGACGAAGTGGGACTGCATCGTGAGTCCACGGGTCGGGTGTACTTCCGGTTCAGCCTGGCAACGGGCGTCGCCGACCGCGATTTCATCTACGGCGATCCGGGCGACTTCCTCCTCGCGGGCGACTGGGACGGAGATGGCACCGATACCCCCGCCATCTTCCGCCCATCGGACGGGAACTGGTACATCCGACTCGCCAACACGCCGGGGTACGCCAACCACGTGATCCCCTTTGGTTTGGCCGACCGCGGCCTTCTGCCGGTGGTGGGCAGGAACGGTCTCGCAGAAGGTCTTTCCTCGCAGTCAGGCGTCGATACCGTGCCTGGTGACAGCGATCTCCTACCGTCGGAGACCGACTGAGGGGACTGACTTGTTACATCGTCTTCTCGCCGGGCTTTCGCCCGGGCTGAGAAATCTGCTCAAGCGAATCCCGGGCGCCTCTGCGGTTCGGGACTCTCTTTACGGGCATCCCAGGGGCCACTCCCCATCGCCGGGGACTCTGAGGCCTGTGGTCTACCTCCCGACTTGGTTGGAGTGGGAGGTGATGAAACAGCGCCCCCAATACCTCCTCGAGGCCCTCGCCGTGGCTGGTCACGAGGTGTGGTTCGTCGACCCTCGTCTCGACCAGGAGAGGATGGCGGGGGATCGGATCCATCTCGTTCCGTCCATCAGGCCCACCCCCCGATCGGGTGTGATCCTCTACACCCACTTCGCCCCAACACAGACCCTCATCGACCGCTTCACCGACACGGTCGTGGTCTACGACCTACTCGACGACCTGGCCATCTACGAGCCCAACGAACAGGGAATGCCCCTCGAGCGGACGGTCAAGCATCATCACCGTCCGCTGGTGGAGGAGGCAGATGTCGTCCTGGCCTCCAACCCGATCCTTGCCGACCGTCATCGGTCCGAGCGTGAGGACCTCCTTCTGGTCGAGAACGGGGTCGATCTCGACCGCTTCACCTCCGAAGGCCCGGTGGCGAGCTCGCTACCAGAGGGCAGGATCGTCGGTTATCACGGGGCAGTCGCCCCCTGGTTCGACTTCGATCTGTTCACCGCCGTGGTGGATCTCAGACCCGACCTGACGTTCGTCCTGGTGGGCCCGATCGACCCCGAGGTGGAGGATCCGGCGGACAAGCTGGAAGATGCCGAATGTCACCATCCTGCCTGCACAGATCTTCGGACAAGATCGCGCGAGTTCGTGCGGGGCTTCAGTGTCGGGGTCCTGCCGTTTGTCATCGACGAGATGACCAAGGCGGTGACTCCGCTGAAGATGTACGAGTACCTGGCTTGCGGGGTGCCCATGGTGGCCACGCCCCTTCCTGCTTGTGTGCGGGAAGAGCTGGTCCAGACCGCACACGATCCGGCGTCGTTCGCGGCCAGGATCGATGAGGCGCTTTTGCTCAACTCCGGCGAGCGTCAGGACCTTCGCAACCATGCCCGGGCCGCCTCGTGGGAGAGGCGGGTGGCCCCGCTCCTCGATCGCTTAGAGAGTCTGGGTCTGCGGTCCGTCGATTGAGGGAGGGTCTGCGTCGTCGCTAAGCGGTCGGGAGGTCCCAGAACCTGAGCTCCCACGAGGCGCCGACGGGGATCCCGTTTGCCTCGTAGAAGTTCTGACGCGCCATGTGTTCATTGAGGTCGGGAGCAGGCTGGTTCGAGGAGAACAACTCCATGTTGACCCTGAGGTTGGCGAACGAGAACTGGTCGAAGTTGACCGTCGACAGGAAGTCGTACCAGCGCTTGACCCCGGTGTAGCACTCGATCGAGAAGCAGTCCGTCTGACCTAGTTTGTCCTGCATGTCGAGCCAGTCGACGCCTCGGGCAATCCCCTCGCCGGCGGCCATGGTCTGGACGTTTTGGAACATATAGCGCAGGTTGTCGCGGATGCTGTTCAACTCGCCTTGCGAGTGCGAGAAATATGAGCTCTCGTAAGCGGGGGACCAGAGCACCGCGCGACTCGATGTCTGAACGGACTCGCCTGCCTGTTCGAGCGTTCCGTTGAAGGCCTTGACCATCTCGAACAGGAAAGCCGAATAGGCGGACTGGACCCTGTCGCTATAGAGGTTGCCGCCGAACCAGTCGAAGTACCCCTCGTAGGTGACGTACCAGTTCAGGTTGGAGCGAATCTTGGGGAACTGGAAGTCGACGAATGCAAGGAACATCTCCGCGGCTTCGCGGTTGGCCTCGATGTTGTCCCACCGCCAGGATGGGGTGAGGATCCCGCCGCAATAGGGGCTGTCGGCGCACCAGGCCTCCAGACCGGTGGGGAAATCGGTGCGGCTCTTCCAGGGCAGGGCCGTGACGTCGAGTTGGGCGGGGCCGATGAAGACGTTGTCGAAGCAGGTCTCCTGGCCACCACCTGGCACGTGGGGGAGCACTGCCAGCAATTGGTCGATGCGAAGGTCGCCACGGAGGTCGACGACCCCGACCAGGACGACATTCATGATGTAGCTGTCGTTGGCAGGGTCCCGGTGTTCGGCGCAGATGCGATCGATACGGGCGGCGATCTCTTCGGCTTCGGCACCGCCGAGATCGAGGAACATGCTCTTGGGGGTGATCCCGTCGTCGGGGGCGCCGAGGGCGATGGGCGCGGCACTCCCAACCAGAAGAATTGTCATTGATATGCCGGCCAAGAGTCGTCTGAGACGTGGCCGAACAGTCCCTGCTTGTTCCATTCCCTACCTGCGTCGCTACCGGAGCCGCCTACGCAGTTGGCGGCCCCACCCCGTACACCTGTCGAAGCATCTTCGGCCCAACGACGATGCGACTCAATGGGTTCCCCGGCCCAACCGCGACGGCATGAGGGCTGCCCTCAGTCGATGCCGAAGACTCCGGATACGGGTAGCCATGGGGGTGAACCGAAGACGAACTGGCTGTCGGCGTTGCCCTGGGTGTTGGTGTGCCGGAAGTAGAAGGTGAAGTTGGCGGGTCGGAACAGTCCGGGAGTATCGGTCCCGTCCACCACTCCCCAGTCACCGGTGACGAACCGGTCTCCGGGGTCCCCGAAGAAGAA
Source organism: uncultured Acidobacteriota bacterium (assembly GCA_963734115.1). Classification (GTDB taxonomy): domain Bacteria; phylum Actinomycetota; class Acidimicrobiia; order Spongiisociales; family ZC4RG35; genus JARDZU01. Next base: position 187,097 of record CAVTFV010000006.1, on the reverse strand, counting down.
CTCGTTGTCGGCGATCACCGGTGGTCAGAGAGTTGCGGAAGTAGACGAAGCCAGTCGACTCGCGATGCAAACCCACGGTGTCGATCCCGTCCCCGTCGAAATCTCCGACGAAGGGTTTGTCACCGGGGTCTCCGAAGAGGAAGGAGAATTCGGCCGGGCCGAGTCCTCCTTCGTTCGCTCCGAGGGCGTTGATGATGTAGAAGCGTTGCTCCGAGGGCCGATAGATGGAGAGGCTGTCGCATCCGTCTCCGTCGAAGTCTCCGGCCAGGGGGATGTCTGAGGGGTTGCCGAAGAAGAATCTGATATCGGCGATGCCCTGACTGTTCGAGTTTCTGAGATAGGCGAAGGCGTCTGAGATCCGGAACAACCCGGGAGTGTCCACCCCGTCACAGTCCCAGTCCCCCATGAAGGGAACATCACCCGGATCTCCATAGAAGAACGCTGTGATAGTGCCGGCCGTATCGCGAAGGCGCCACTCCCCAGTCGCAGGATCAACCAGACCCACCGTGTCCGTAACACGACCCCAATCCGGCGTGGCGTCACCGTTGGGATGGTTGGACACGTTGGTCTGCCCGGAGCCGTCGGCGCCCATCACATAGATCTCGATGTTCCCGTCCCTCACCGTCGTGAAGGCGATCCGGTCACCGTATGGGGACCAGGACGACCGGTTGTCATTGGTTGGATCGGTCGTGATCCTCGATTGCCCGGAGCCGTCGGCTGCCATGACATAGATCTCGTCGTTGCCGTCCCGGGTCGAGGTGAAGGCGAGCTCAGATCCATCCGAGGACCACGACGGATCACTGTCTCCGCCCGCACTGTTGGTGAGCCGGATCTGGCCCGACCCATCGGCGTTCATCACATAGACCTCGAGGTTCCCGTCTCGATTGGTGGCGAAGGAGATCTTGGATCCGTCCGGTGACCAATCGGGCTCGAGGTCGGCAGCAACATGGTTGGTGAGGTTGGCCAGACCGGTTCCGTTGGCGTTCATCACCCAGATCTCCAGATTCCCGCTTCGGTCGGAGGCGAACGCGATCTTGGAACCGTCGGGTGACCAAGTCGGTTGGCTGTCCTGGGCGGCATGGTTAGTGACCCGCGTCGGGTTCGACCCGTCGACATCCATCACATAGATCTCGAAGTTCCCATCCCGCAAGGATCCGAAGGCGACTTTGGACCCGTCCGGCGACAACGTGGCCTGCCAGTCAAACGCCGGGTTGTTGGTGAGGCGGGTCTGGTCGGAGCCGTCGGGCCTCATCGAGTAGATCTCGGAATTTCCGTCCCGTCCGGTCTCGAAGACGATCAGACCATCGCTCGGGCCGGCGGCAGAAACCGGAAGTGCTACTGCCATGGCGATCGCGATGAATGTCAACGTCAAGGCACGCCGGGTGGGTCGGTGGGTCATTCAGGGCTCCTGACTTGAATAGTGGCCGGCAACCTAACCGATCCTCAGTCGATGCCGAAGACTCCGGATACGGGTAGCCATGGGGGTGAACCGAAGACGAACTGGCTGTCGGCGTTGCCCTGGGTGTTGGTGTGCCGGAAGTAGAAGGTGAAGTTGGCGGGTCGGAACAGTCCGGGAGTGTCGGTCCCGTCCACCACTCCCCAGTCACCGGTGACGAACCGGTCTCCGGGGTCCCCGAAGAAGAACTCGTTGTCGGCGACACCGGTGGTCAGAGAGTTGCGGAAGTAGACGAAGCCAGTCGACTCGCGATGCAAACCCACGGTGTCGATCCCGTCCCCGTCGAAATCTCCGACGAAGGGTTTGTCACCGGGGTCTCCGAAGAGGAAGGAGAATTCGGCCGGGCCGAGTCCTCCTTCATTCGCTCCGAGGGCGTTGATGATGTAGAAGCGTTGCTCCGAGGGCCGATAGATGGAGAGGCTGTCGCATCCGTCTCCGTCGAAGTCTCCGGCCAGGGGGATGTCTGAGGGGTTGCCGAAGAAGAATCTGATATCGGCGATCCCCTGACTGTTCGAGTTTCTGAGATAGGCGAAGGCGTCTGAGATCCGGAACAACCCGGGAGTGTCCACCCCGTCACAGTCCCAGTCCCCCATGAAGGGAACATCACCCGGATCTCCATAGAAGAACGCTGTGATAGTGCCGGCCGTATCGCGAAGGCGCCACTCCCCAGTCGCAGGATCCACCAGACCCACCGTGTCCGTAACACGACCCCAATCAGGGCTTGTGGAGCCGGCGGGATTGTTGCTGATGTTGGATTGCCCTTTCCCATCCGAGTCCATCACATAGATCTCTGAGTTGCCATCCCGGGTTGTCTCAAACGAAATCCTTGATCCTTCGAGGGACCACGTGGGCTTGTAGTCAAAACTCGGGTTGCTCGTGAGCCTGGTCTGGAATGATCCATCCGCGTTCATCGCATAGATCTCGTTGTTGCCATCGCGATCGGAAGCGAAAGCGATCTTCGACCCATCAGGTGACCAGGAGGGCGCCAGATCCCAGCCGCGCACTGTTGGTGAGCCGGGTCTGTCCGGAGCCATCGGCGTTCATCACATAGATCTCGTAGTTGCCGTCCCGATTCGTGGAGAAGGCGATCCTGGGCCCTGGTGCCCAATCCGGCTCGACGTCGGATCCCAAGCCGTTGGTGAGTCTCATCTGCCCGGTCCCATCGGCGTTCATCACGTAGATCTCGGTGTTGGCGTCCCGAGTCGTTACGAAGGCGATCTTGGAACTGTCGGGCGACCACACCGGAAACCCATCGAGGCCGGGACTGGTGGTGAGACGCGCAGGACTGGAGCCGTCTGCCTCCATCACGTACACCTCGTAGTTCCCGTCACGGGCCGAACTGAAGGCGATCTTGGAGCCGTCAGGCGACCAAGCCGGGGAAGTGTCGGTTGACGGGTTGTTGGTGAGACGGGTCTGATCGGAGCCGTTGGCTCGCATCGAATAGATCTCGTCATTGCCGTCCCGGTTCGACTCGAAGACGATCAGCCCGTCGTTAGGGCCTGATGCCGTCGCGGGCAGCGCAACAACGAAGAGGACGAGGATGACGGCAGTGGTCATGACCCGACGAGAAGACCGATGATGCATTTCGACTCCAACGTTTCGGCGTGTGTCGGGCAACTTAACCCCCAACGATCGGATCAGTCGGTGCCGGTCGTCGGTGACGAACCCTTCTCAGGGGTCCCCGGAGAAGAACACGTTGCTTGGGCTGCCCGTGGCGCTCGGACCTCGATCGGGCCGGGTCTACGCTGATCAAATGCCTCCCCGCTTGGTCATCCCGTTGATTGCGCTGGTCCTGGTTGCCAGCTGTAGCGACTCTTCCGCCGACACCACCGCCTCTTTGCCCCGGGCTGAGTCGGCCGTGACAACGTCCACCGTGACGACCGATCATGTCTCCACCACCACCGAGATCCCACACGTAGGCGATCTACTGGTAATGGGTGACTGGGGCTCTGGCACGACGTCCCAGGGAGCTGTGGCTGATGCCATGCATCGGTACGCCGAGGTCAACGAGGTGACCGCAATCCTCACGACCGGCGACAACTTCTACTCGGACGACGCAGAGTCCCTCATGGAGCCATATCTGTGGGCCGAGGAGGCCGCGATCCCCTTCTGGGTCACCTGGGGCAATCACGACGTCGAGTCGGAGACTCGAATCGAGGTGATCAATGAGACCTTTGGTGACCCTCCCCGTTGGGCGGTATTCGAGTGGGGCGGTGTGGACGTCGTAGTCCTCGACTCCAATCAGATCACTTCGCCTGAGCAGGCGGCCTTCTTCCTGTCTGCCATGGCCGCGTCAGTAGAGCCCGCCATCGTGGTCATGCATCATCCCCCCTACAGCTGCTCGCACCATGGCTCCACCACTGAATTGGTGAATCAGGTAGTGGGAGCTCTCGACGAGGATGTGTTCTTGGTCCTCTCGGGTCACGACCACAACTACCAGCGGTTCGATCACGACGGGGTCAGCTACGTGGTGACGGGTGGAGGCGGCAATGCGATCTACCCCATCGAGGAATGCCCGGCCAACCACCCCGAACCGTTGGCCGGGGCGGAGCTGCACCACTTCCTGGCCATAGACCAGGACGACGAGCAGGTCATTGTCACCGCCATCGACGTCAGCGGCGACACGATTGACCAAATGAGTCTGGACCTGGACTGACCAGCGAGGCCCAACGAGCTACAACGTCAGGTCCGTGGTCGGAACGTCGGCCAGAGCAAGGGCAGCGTCAGGGCCGCCATCAAGTAAAGCGGGTAGGCGTATCTGAACTCCTGGGCCGGCGTGGTCGCCATCACGTTCAGGGTGTGCGCCACCAGCAGGGCCGATGGCAACAGGAAGCGCCGGGCCCGAAAGGCGAAGACGACGACGGCGGCCAGGGCGGGGAGGAGGACGATCGCCGGCCGCCAGGTGAGCCATAGCCGGCTGTCGACCTCGGCCCAGCGCCAGACGGCGTCGGTGATGGCGAAGGCGCGGTCCGAGATCGAGGCCCGGGCCAATCCGACTTCGTTGGCGGGGAAGTCATACGGAGGGCGGTGGAAGAACGCATCGGCCGGCTGCGCCGGGGAGTAGATGAAGTTGGCGGCGCAGACCCGGTGGCCCAGCACCGAGTCGAAATCGCGGAGCAGGACCGCCAGCACGAGGCTCCGATAGGGGCCGGGAGTCTCCCGCACCGGGGTCTGATCCATCATGGGGTGGAAGAGGAGGGGTGTGCTGTCGTAACAGTCGTACTCCGTGGTCCAGATGATGGGTGGGGCCACCGCCTCGAGCAGATCTTCATCGGCCTCGGTGAATGTCTCCGGCTCACTGACAAAAGAGGCGGCCACGTCGGGAAGAAACACCTGGGCCGGCTCGATGCTGGCGCCCTGAACATCGAGCATCGAATAGAGCGGGCCGACGGTCAGGATCACAGACACGGCCACGGTGGCGAAGGCGATGCCCACTACCCGAAGCCCGCGCCGATAGACCCAGGCAAGGACGAGCAGCATCATCAACACGGTGATGGGGCCGTTCCCACGCAGATAGCCAAATCCCGGCCAGGGCCAGCCCGAGCCGGACCGCCGTCCAGATTCGTTCCGCCCGATGCAGGGTCGACGGCGAGGGCGAGGAGCTCGATCCAGGCCCACAGCATGAGAAGGGCAAACGGGACGTCTTTCCAGAGCGCCAGGGTGGTGGGGGCGATGGCCGGCGAGAGTCCGAGCAACCAGGCGACGCCCACGGCCAACCAGGTGGGCACCCCGGCCGTCACCAACCAGCGGGCGGCGTAGGCCAGCAGGATGCCGAACACGAGCAGCTGGAACAGGGCAACCAGACCCGGTTGAGACCCGCCCAGGCTCAATATGTCCAGATAAAGGGTGTGGATTGCAGGGTGATGATTGAAATATGTCCCCGCCGCGATCTGCCCGAACTGGTCGATGGTGTCGCTCGAGCCGAACCCCGGGTACCAGCCCAACCACCAGACGAACACCGGCAGGGCAGCGGTCCCGGCGAGCAGCCAGGAAGGCAGGGCGGGACGGGGGAGACGCACCAGCGGCAGGATAAGAGTGAACCCGACGTTTAGAGAGGTGCGCTTGAAACCTTGCGGGACAGGGCGACTGTCTCGTTGTGGGTGAAGAAGCGGCCGGCCGGCCGGGGAAGTGGGAAGGAGTAGCCGGCCTCCCGCACCAGACCGTGGCCCGTTTCGATTTGGGCCAGGGCGTCCAGGTCGAGAAAGGTGACGTGGGTCGAATCGGAGCGAAAACCGGCCTCCTGGGGGACGATGACCACTACCCGGCCTCCCTCGCGGAGATAGGGGAGATAGACACCGAGCAGGTCCGCTGCCTCGTCGGGAGTCATGTGCTCCAAGACGTGTGCGAAGAGGAGGCTGTCGTATCCATTGGGGGTGGCGTCAGGGCTCGCGGCGAACTCGTCGCTCGTGTAGGCGGTAAGACCATTGGAACGGGCGACCTCGATCGAATGCGGGTTGATATCGACTCCGACACCGTTCCCATCGAGATGTTGCAGGTTGCGACCGATTCCGCAGCCGACATCGAGGACACGGCCCTCTACCACCCGGCGGATGTGACGTCGGTAGGGCGCCTGCACTCCGAGCATCCGCTTCCACCCTCTCGCTGTCTCGTTCTCGAGTCGCGCGGTGTAATCCCGGTCGGCGGTCATAGACGGCAGGATAAGAGGACAGTCCGTGGATACCCTGCCCGCCGATGCCGCGCCCCCCGGTGACCGTGATCCTCCCAGCCCTCGACGAAGCGGAATTCATCGATGGTGTCATGGGCGATCTCCTCGCCCAGGACTACGACGGTCCTTATGAGGTGATCGTGGCCGACGGGGGATCGACCGATGGCACGAAGGAGAAGGTGATGGCCCTGGCCGACGGAGACCGGCGGGTTCAGGTCCTCGACAATCCTGATAGGAGGCAAGCGTTCGGGCTAAATCGGGCGGCGGCAGCGGCCTCGGGCGACATCCTGGTGAGGGCGGACGGGCACACCAGATTCGCTCCCGACTATGTGCGGACATCTGTTCAGGTCCTCGAGGAGCTCGGTGGTGCGGCTGGAGGGAGGATGAGCCCGTTGGGGCGAACCCCCTTCGGCCGGGCAGTAGCGGCCGCCATGGAGAGCCCGTTGACGATCGGACCGGGGCGGTTTCACCACGCCACGCAGCGGGAGGAGGTGGACACCGTCTATCTCGGCGCGTTCCGGCGCAATGACTTCGAGGCGTTGGGCGGATTTCGCTCATTCCCCTCGGGTAGCTCAGAGGACGCCGACTTCTATTACCGCTGGCGCAAATCGGGTCGGAAGGTTCACGTCGACCCCTGGATCGTCTCCAGCTATACGCCACGGGACACCCCAGGTTCGCTCTGGCGTCAGTACTTTCGCTACGGACAGGGCAAGGCCGAGATGCTCTGGCTCAACGGTGAGCTGCCATCGCTACGCCCACTGGCGCCGTTGCTCTTGGTGCTGGGCATCTTGGCAGGGGTCGTTCTCGGGATCTTCTCCGGGGTCTGGTGGCCCTTGTTTGTTGGTATCGGGGTCTGGCTGCTGCTGCTCCTCGGCGTGGCGGCATCGAGTGGCGAGTCGGTGCCTCGGGTCGTGATTGCCGCCGGCACCATGCACCTCGCCTACGGGCTGGGCATGGTCCGGGGTCTTCTACGCGGGACCTGGCCCAATGAGACGACTCAAGAACTAGGGCCGCGGTGCGGCGTGTGGTACCACCCCTTCACGACCCCAGACACCAGACGGACCGGGATCCAGAGGGCAGCCACGATCACCAGCAGGGGATAGCGAATCAGCTGTCTCGGCTTGACTCCGTCTCGTGCGAGGAAGGGGATCGGTTCCAGCACTTGGACGGCCGTGGCCACGGCCCATGCCACCCAGGGCAGGAACCGACGCGACCCGGTGACTGCTGAAAGTCCGGTCATCAGGAGCGAGACCAGAGCGATGAATGACCTTCCTGGTTGGACCAGTCGCAGTGCCCTATCCAATGATGCCGGAGAGCCTTGTCTCACCAGCGCTCCGAAGTGTTTTCTAGCCGCCTCCCTCTTCCCGGCCATCCATCGTGCTCTCTGCCGGACGGCCACTCCGATCGACGCCGGCTTCTCGTCACGCACCCTTACATCGTGGAGCCACTCCACTTTTCTTCCCGCCAGGGCCAGTCTTGCCCCCAGTTCCTGGTCCTCAGTGAGCGAGGTGCCGAACCCACCGACGTCGTCGAGCACGGTCGAAGTGAAGGCCATGCCCGTGCCCCCAAGGTCGGCAGACCAACCCGAGGTTCGACCGCGCCGAGCTGGACCATCCGGTTGCCGGCCCAGTAGGAGAGCGCCGAAGCCTCGGCAATGAGGGATTCCTCCGGGTTGGCCACATCCAGATAGCACTGGATCACCTCGTGCCCGGCGGCCATCTCGTCGGCGACGCGGCCCAACGTCTCGGTGGCACCCTGTTATCGGCGTCGAAGACGATCAAGGCCTCGTCGGGCTGAAGGGAATGATCGCTCAGGTACCAGGCCAGCGCTGCGCCCTTGCCAGGAAGACCGTCCGACTCGCTCAACAACCTTGACCCCGGCGGCCAGGGCGACTTCGACCGTCCCGTCGGTGCATCGGTCGGCGAGCACCCACACCTCATACCGATCCTTGGGGTACTCCGAGCGGTCCAGATCACCCAAGACCCCGCCAATCACGGACTCCTCGTCATGAGCCGGGACGACGACGCGAAAACGGAGGTCTCGCCCCGAGGGTGGAGCGACCTTGCGGTTGGGCCATCCCCACAGGGCGGTCACCGCGTTGTAGCCGGCGAGCAGCATGACACCGGCTTGGACCAGCAATGTGATGTACCTGAGCATTCGCCATCAGGCTAGAAGGGGTCGGTGGACTGCCCTGAGTTACAAATCTCAGTCACCTGGGTATCCTCCCGATGAACCGAAGGGAATTCTCTTATGCGAACTGTCTTTGCCTATCTCGATCCCGGGACCGGAAGCATGGTCCTCCAGATCATCGTCGGCGGCGTTGCCGCCGTCGGCGTCGCCGGGCGTTACTACTGGCAGCGAATGACCGGGAAAGGCCCCAAGAAGCCGGGCACAGACGAGCAAGTCCAGCCCGAGACCCCGGCCGCCAAGCGAATAGCGGCATCGGGATCAGATCCCGCCGGGCCAATAATTCCGGGCGTCGAACGAGTCGCATCTCCAAGGCGCAGTTGAAGGACTTCAATCACCTGCCTACTACGCTGCGACAGCGGGGTGGTGCCCAGGAATCCCTGATCCCCCGGCCCGGACATGACCTCGACATACGTCTACGACTCAGACCAACCCCGCCGCCCCTTAGCCACTGAGCTGACAAATCTCTGGGCTTACCGCGGGCTGTTGAAGTTGCTCGTCACCAGAGACCTGACCGTGCGATACAAGAGGTCGACGCTCGGGGTGTGGTGGACCCTGCTCAACCCGTTGCTGACGATGACCGTCCTCTGGATCGTCTTCAGCCAGTTCTTTCGTTTCGACGTGCCGGGTGATGTCCCATACATCGTCTATCTCCTCTCCGGGATCCTGCTCATCACCTTCTTCTCTCAGGGGGTGATCGCGACCGGCTCCTCGATCGTCAACAGTGCCTCGGTCCTGTCCAAGGTCTACGTCCCGGCCGAAGTTTTCTCGGTGGCGGCGTCGGTGGCGGCGCTGGTGAACTTCGGCATAAGTCTGGTCCCCCTGCTCGCCATCCAATTGATCGTCGGGGTCGGGATCCCCTGGACCGTCCTCCTGGTTCCGATACCGGCGTTCTTCCTATTGATGCTCGTGGCGGGCCTCGGCCTCCTCATTGCATCGGCGGCGGTCTACTTCTACGACGTCCTCGATCTGACCGCCGTCCTCACCCAGCTCATCGGATACCTGACTCCCACCTTCTATCCGATCTCGATCGTGCCGGAGCGATTCCTGCCCCTGATCTACGCCAATCCCCTGTACTCGTATCTCGCCATCTTTCGTGGGTTCATGTACGAGGGCGTATTCGCACCGACATGGACCTTCGTCATGATGATCGGGAGCGCAGTGATCGTTCTCCTTCTCGGCGTCTGGGTCTTCACGAGGTCGTGGAAGAACTTGGTGGTCGTCTTGTGAGCGCGGTGGACGCAGCCGAGGTATCCCTTGCCTACCGGCTGACCAGGGACCGGGCCGGCACCATGAAGGAATTCGCCATCAACTTCCTCAAGCGCAACGTGAAGCGGGAGGAGTTCTGGGCGGTTCGAGACGTCAGTTTCTCGCTGAACCCAGGCGAGGTGCTTGGGGTCATCGGCCCCAACGGCGCCGGCAAGAGCACGCTGATGAAGATGGTGGCGCGGGTCCTCCCACCCACCGAGGGCCGGATGGTGGTCCGCGGTGTCGTGGCCCCCATGATCGAGCTCGGCGCCGGGTTCAACCAGGAGATGAGCGCCTACGACAACATCGTCCTCTACGGGACCCTGCTCGGCCGGACCCCGTCCCATATGCGGGACCGGGTCGATGCGATCTCGGAGTGGGCCGAGCTAACCGACTTCATCGACGTCCCGATCCGCAGCTACTCCTCGGGGATGATGGCCCGCCTCGGGTTTGCCGTGGCCACTGACATCGAACCCGATGTCCTGGTTGTCGACGAGGTCTTGTCCGTGGGTGACACCGCCTTCCAGGAGAAGTCGAAGGCCAGGATCCAGCATCTCATCGACACGGGGGCGGCCGTGCTCTTCGTGTCTCACGATTTGGCCACGGTCAAGCAGATGTCAGACCGGGTGCTCTGGCTCGACCACGGCCGCATGGTGATGGTGGGGGATCCCGACGAGGTCGTGGATGCCTATGCCAAACCCTCCTGACCGGTGCTAAACGTGTGCCTGGTCAGTAGCTGGGCCCGACATTTCGTTCGGGTGGCAGTCGGGCGTCGTCGACCGGATACCTGGGGCAGCGCCCATTGGGCTCCACGAGCAAGCCACGCCTACTCTTGCGGTTGCCGTGGAGGGGTATGTCTGAGCCATCGTCGAACGCCAGGAGCGGGACCTCGCCGTTCGGGCGGACAGCTCGTCGAGTCCTGTGGTCGCTTCCCGAACCAGTGAAACGACGCCTCTCGACAGGCTATGGGAGAGTCACATCCGGTCGCCCTTCGCCACGGCCAAATATTGATTTTCCTGAGGACATCGCCGATAGGGAGGAGCTCCGGACATTCTTGGCTGATACCGATGTCTTTGGCTCAGCGACCGAAGAGGCATCGAACTACCTCTCTCACGCATTGGAACGGTTTCGCATCACCCTTGCCATCACGCCTGATTTGTCCGACGGCGATCGGGTGCTCGAGCTCGGAGCCAATCCATATTTTTTCACCAGGATGTTGGAACGCCGGAGTTTCAACGTCACCTGCGCCAACTGGTTCGGGGAAGGCGTGGAGAACGGGCCTACGGGAACGCAGGTGGTCTCGAGTCCCATCACTGGCGAGACTCGAGAGTTTGCCTACGACCACTTCAATATCGAGTCAGATCTCTTCCCCTACGGCGATGGAACCTTCGGCCTCGTCTATTTCTGTGAGATTCTCGAGCATTTGCCTGTGGACCCGATCAATGCCTTGGCGGAAATCCATCGCGTGCTCGCCAAGCCAAATGGCGTTCTCGTCCTGACAACACCAAACCCATCCCGGTCTGAAAACCTCGTGAAAATGCTGGGCGGGGAAAATGTGTACGAACCGATTTCCGGCTACGGCGTACACGGTCGACACAATCGCGAATACACCGCTGCGGAGTTGCGGTTACTCCTGGAAGACCTGGGTTTCGAAATCGAACAGATGTTCACCGCCGATATAAGTCCTGCTCCTCCGCTGGTACCTACCGGGATCCCTGGTCTAGAACGAGCCGACCGAGGCGAGTATGTGTTTGTGGTGGCCAAGGCGACCGGCCCTGATCGATGGAGGTACCCCGATTGGTTGTTTCAGAGCCGGCATGCCGCTATCACGGGCGGTCCTGCCCCACCTGGAGGTCGGGCCGTAACGACGATCTGCAGAGCCAGGGTTTCCATGACCGCGAAACGATCATCGATCGGGATATCAGATGGATGGGCAAGGAACCCGTGGCCACGGTGTTGCTGTCGCCAAAGTTCCAGGGAAGTGGCTGGCTCCGAATCGAAGGCGCGGCACCTCCAGACGAAGTCGGGGGAGTGATCGAGGTCCAGGCCACTCTGGCGGGGACACGAGGTCTCCGGCAAAGCACATGCCGGTGAGGGTTGGTTCTCGCTGGGAATTCCGCGATCGACGTCGAGAGGGGACCAGGACGTGGTGTTGCGGGTCAATCGGACATGGAGACCGGTGGACGTCGGGCTAAGTGCAGATGACCGAGAGTCTGAGCGTTGCAATTTCCCTGGTCGAGTTGGAGGAGAAATTCGACTGATGCCGCGTAATCGACAGCCTCATTCGGCCGGCCCGGATCAAGCTCTACGACTATGTGCGTACGTGATTCGTGGTCAAGCATGTCCCAGGAGTGGTCGGGTTCGGTCTTTAGCATTGCGCAGGTCCGACTAACCGCACCATGTCCAACCGACCACTAACCGACCTCCGCCGCGCTCGGTGGCCGTCGTGCTCGGGACGAGGCCCGAGATCATCAAGCTCGCCCATGTCATCCGGCTCCTCGGACCCGCCGCTGTCGTTCTTCACACCGGGCAGCACTACGACCGGGGCCTCTCCGGGACCTTCATCGACGCGTTCGGACTGGACGAGCCAGATGCCTATCTCGGGGTGGGCGGGTCAGACCAGGGGCCAGCAGATCGGCATGGCGGTGCAAGCGCTCGACGACCAGCTCACAGAACTGCGACCGGATGCGGTGGTGGTCCAAGGAGACACCAACACCGCCCTGGCCGGGGGCCTCTGCCGCCAACGCCCGTGGAGACTCCGCTGGTCCATGTCGAGGCCGGTCTGCGCAGCTATGACCGTCGAATGCCCGAGGAGCACAATCGGGTGCTGGTCGACCACATCGGCGACCTCCTATGTGCCCCCACCGATGTCTCCCGGAAGAACCTGCTCGAGGAGGGGATTCCCGAGTCCCGGATCAGCGTGACCGGCAATACCGTCGTCGAGGCGGTGCTCGAGTTGATGCCGGAGCAATCGCAACGCGCACCGGCCTGCTCGATCAATATGGGCTCACGCACTGGCTCCTTTGTCCTCTCCACATTCCACCGCCCGGAGAACGTCGACGATCCCGAGCGCTTCCGGGCGCTGCTTCGGCCAGCTCGCCTCCCTCGAACTGCCAGTCCTTCTGCCCGCTCCATCCACGCTCCATGGCTGCGGGCCACCGAGCACGGCATGGGCGACCTGCTCGCAGAGATCAACGGTCGTCGAACCCATCGGCTACCGACGAGTTCCTCGGATCTGGGGGCGGAGTCCGCCTTCCTCGTCTCCGACTCCGGCGGGGTGCAGGAGGAGGTGTCGGTCTACAAGCGCTCGGTGATCGTCGTGCGGAGGAGCACCGAGCGCCCTGAAGTGCTCGGGCACTTTCGCCGAGCTGGTCGAGCCCGGGCCTGGCATCTCGGAGGTGGCCCGAGGGTGGGCCGCCGATATCGCCGGGCTACATCAGCGTCTGGCCGCCATCCCCTCGCCTTACGGCGATGGCGGGGCCTCGGCCCGGACGGTGGAGAAGATCGGGGAGCTCATTGCCACTTCGTGATCGGGCCCGCAGCCTGATTCGTGGACCAGGCGATCCGGCAACCAGGGATCCGCTCCTCTCCTTCGGCTCATGGGAGGCCTTGTCAGTCGACCGAGCGGGTCATCCAGATCTGTCACCCCGACTGGCGTGGGGTGCGCACCGTCGCCTACTCGTTCCGCAGCCCCGGTCGTGGAGTGCGACGACCTGACGCTTTGGGCGGACGATCTCATCGATCACATGACAGCGGCCGGTATCGAGACCGTCGTGATCCAGGGCTGGCCCCCGGGCGCCGCCGGGCTCGCCTCACGGCTCGATGAAGTGGGAATCCAAGTGAAATGCGTGCTTCATTCCTCTCCGGCTCAGCATGGGGCCGAGGTGGGCGAGGCGGCCGTCGTGGACGAAGTCCTTGTCCCTGGCCGCCGCGGGGTCCTCACCGAAGTGGGCATGGCCAAGCTCGGAGTGCCCGAAGCATTCACCGCCGCCGGCTATCCGGTCACATTTGTTCCCAATCGGGTCCCGGTATTGCCTCCCTTCGATCCGGTTGATCTGGGGCACGGGTTTGCATGTCGGAGTGTTCGCCGAGCCGTTCTGGAGGAAAAACGTCGTCACCCAGCTACTCGCTGTCGGTTTGCTCGATGGCGCGGTGGCCCATGTCATTAGACGACCCGACGTCTCGTATCTCGAGGGGATCGAAATGGTGGAGCATGGAGAATTGCCCTGGGAGCAGTTCGTCGCCATCCAGGGCTCGGTCGACCTGAACCTCTATGTGACCCTTTCCGAATGCCATCCCTCCACGCCCCAGGAGTCGTATCTGGCCGGGGTTCCGTGTCTGATCTCTCGGATGTCGGGGGTGTTTGCCGACGACCCTCGACTCTGGGAGATCACCACCGCCGATCGGCCTGACGACCCGTCGGCCATCGCCGAGGCCGCCCGCGGATTGCTGAGCGTCAGCGATGAGGCAGTAGGGCTGGCCCGAGCCTGGATGGCACATCACGATCGTCGGGCCGCCGAGATCTGGGATCGGTTTACCGCTGGCTCAGGCTGAAGCGACGGATTCCCGGTACCACTCCACGGTTCGACGTATGCCCTCGTCGAGCTCAACCCGGGGGCGAAGCCAATCGCCGCCAGCTTGGCGATCGATGCGACTCGGTAGGGTGCCCCCGCCGGCTTGGACGTGGTCGTACACGATGTTCAGCGACGGGTTGACGTGACGTCGCACCGTGTCGGCGAGTTGGCCGATGCTCACCTCGATACCGCTGTCGACGTTGTAGGCCTCCCCGGGCTCGCCGTCGGTCAGGGCGATCAGGACGGCCTCGGCCGCGTCTTCGACGAAGACGAAACTGCGGACCGCGCTTCCGTCTCCCCAAACAACGAGATCCTCGTCGTCACCGAGCCGGGCGGCGCGGTCGATCAGGGCGTGAACCACTGTCGACCTCTCCGGCACGAACGATGCTCCGGGACCGTAGACATTGCCAAACCGGCCCACCACCGAATCCAGCCCTTCGTGCCATGAGGCCATCACCTCGTCGCTGATCTTGGACCACGCGTAGGGGTCGGGCCGGTCGGCAGGCCCGAGCTGGGCGTGAGATTCGGTGAGGGGTTCGGAGGCGGCTCGATAGGTCACCAGGGAGGAGGCGAGGAAGACTCGTTTCAGCATTGGCCTCGGCGCAGGCGGCCAACAGGTTGTCGGTGATCAGGCGATTCGACGCGAAGACGTCGCTTCCACCTTCCTTTTGAAACTGGATCCCCCCAGCGCGGGCGGCGAGGTGGACGACTCGGTCCACATCGCCCACAACGTCCTTCACCCGTGTCCCGGTCCTCGAGATCGATGGCGATGCTCGTCCCGGGCTGATCGGGCGAGCATCGTTCCACTGCTTTGGGCGACTGAAACCGGATTCGCCCCTGCCCGGGCCAGGGCCGCCACCACGTGCCGGCCGATGAACCCGTGGCCGCCAGTGACGAGGACGTCTCCCAGCTTCAAGCTGAGCTGCTCAGGCACTCACGCCACTGGCCTTGAGGTCGGCTTCCACCATCTCCGTGACCAATTCCTCGAAGGCGATCTCGGGCTCCCAGCCGATAGTGGCCGTCGCCTTGGTGATGTCGGCCTGGAGGAAGTCGACCTCGGCGGGACGGTAGAACTTGGGGTCGATCTCGACGTACTCCTCCCAATCGAGATCGACGACGGCGAAGGCGGCATCGAGGAAATCGCGCACCGAATAACTCTGGCCGGTCCCGATCACCAGGTCGAGCGGCTCGGGGTGGCGCAGCATCATGTGCATCGCCCGCACATAGTCTCGGGCGTGGCCCCAGTCCCGCTTGGCGTCGAGATTCCCCAGGTAGAGCTTCTTCTGCTCACCCTTCATCAGACGGGGGATGGTGGACGGTGATCTTGCGAGTGACGAACTCCTTGCCCCTACGCGGGCTCTCGTGGTTGAAGAGGATCCCGTTGCTGGCGTGGATGTCGAAGCCCTCCCGGTAGTTCACCGTCGCCCAGTAGGCGTAGACCTTGGCCACGGCATAAGGGCTGCGGGGGTGGAATGGTGTGGACTCGCTCTGTGGTGGCGGGGTCGAGCCGAACATCTCCGAGCTCGAGGCCTGGTAGTAGCGGATGGACGGGTCGATGTGCCGGATCGCCTCGAGGAGACGAACCGCGCCGAGACCCGTCACGTCCCCGGTGTGCACCGGCTGGTCGAAGGAGGCGCGGACATGGGACTGGGCGGCGAGGTTGTAGACCTCGTCTGGCCGCAGGACCTCGATGAGCCGGGTCAGCGAATGGGAATCGCCGAGGTCGGTGACGTGGAGCGTGACCCGGGGCGGGTCGGTGGCGAGGAGATGACCGACTCTTGTGTCCTCTATATCGTGGGTGGTGGTCCGGATGGTTCCGTGCACCTCGTAGTCGAGCCCGAGCAGATGCTCGGCGAGATAAGACCCGTCTTGACCGGTTATGCCGGTGATCAGAGCGATAGGCACAGTTGAGCTTCCTAGCGGTAGGGGAGAGAGGTCATGGTAATGCGCAAAGGGTTGGTTCGACCCTGCCCGTCGCCTCGGCGCCACCCCAGCACTCCCTAAACGTCCGTCTTCCAGCAGAATGGGTTTTGTGATTCTCAGGAAGCGCGCGCGTTTGAAGTCGAGTCAAGCTGCGTTGGACCCAGTCATGTCCCCCGAAGCCTTTGTCGAGGAGTTGTATGAATTGTGCCTGGACCGGCCATCAGACCCAGAGGGCCTCGCCTTCTGGACAGAACGACTGCGTGAGACAGGAGACGCGACGGCTGTGCTCGCTGCGCTGCGATCGAGCGAAGAGGCCCAGCTACGTTCCGGGGGCGTCGACCGCTCGGCCTGTGTCTCGATTGCGACGGAAGCACTCAATTCGCTGGAGCGTCGTCCGCGGGTGGTTGACGTCGGCGCTCAATCGTTGGGCGTCGGGACTCATTCTTACTCGGCCCTCCTTGAGCTGACCGCCGTCGACGTAGTAGGTTTCGATCCGCTTGCACAAAGGCTGAGCGAGCGAGCCGCATCTGAGTCCACCGGGGGAGATGTGACCCTGCTCCCATATGCCATCGGAGATGGCGCCGTGCACACGTTTCACGTCAACAACGACGATTCGACTTCGTCCCTTTTCCCTCTGAATGCCACGCACAACGAAAGGTTCAACCATTTATCGACACTCTCGACCGTACGTACCGAGAGTGTTGAAACGCATCGGCTGGACGACGTTCTGCCGCCGGGTCCCATCGACCTTCTGCAGATCGATGTTCAGGGAGCTGAGCTGCTGGTTTTGCAGGGGGCGAATTCGAGTCTTTCCATAGCGACTGCAGTCCACTGTGAGGTCGAGTTCGGTCCGATCTACGTGGGGCAGCCTTTGTACCCCGAGGTACACGACGAGCTCGCAGCGCATGGTTTTTACCTCGTGGACTTGTTCGTCTCCGGCCGCTATCACTATTTGACGAGCTCCAGAAGGATCGCCCCGGACCGGTTGCTCTGGGCGGACGTTCTGTATTTCCGCGAGACCGACGACCAAGAAGGTCTTACTTCTCAGGCCCTCATCGCCTCCGGGGTGTATTCCAAACCAACCCTTGGTGAGTTTTTACTCGATCGAGCGTTGCACCTGTGAGGGTCGTATTCTCGGTGCATTCGTACTGGCCCTCGATTGGCGGAGCGGAACGCTATGCACAGGGCCTGGCCGAAGGTCTCGCGGTTCTGGGTCATGAGGTCCATGTGGTAACGGCGAATGTCGATGACCCCGAGGCCTTTTACGAGCTTGGCCATGAGGCGGTCGGACCCGCCGACGAGGCATTTGGTGGCGTCACGAGTCCATCGGATCCCATATGGAAGCATGGGCTATCGCCACATGGGGTGGGTTCTGGGGGCGGACCGGGTCATTCGGTCCTCGACCCGAGAATTCCTGGCACATCTCGGTGATCGCGTGGCCGGGATCGATCCAGATGTAGTCGTCACCCTGCCCCATCTCTTCCCCAATGTCGAAGAGATGCTTCGACTGAGAGCCCGGCTCCGGTGGAAGCTCGTCTACGTTCCCATGCTTCACGAGGACGATCCGTATTGGTCGATCGACAGAGTCTCGACTGCGGTGACTCGAGCGGACGGTGTGGTCGCGCTCACCGAGCATGAACGAAACCGCCTCATCGAGTCCTATGACGCCAAGACACGGAGCGACGCAGGTCATCCCACCAGGAGTCGCAGCCTGGGCACAGGTATCCGTATACGTCGATCGTGAGCTGGTGGTCCTCTTTGTCGGACGCCGCACTACATCCAAGCGTCTCGACGTCCTCTACGAGGCGATGCAGATCGTCTGGGAGAATTTCCCCGATGTCAGTGCTCCAGCTGGCTGGCTCACCTCCCGGGGTCGGCCCCGACCCAGCGATCTGGATCGCAGCCGACCCGAGGGTGAATGTCATCGATGCTCCGAGCGAGGCGGAGAAGGACCTTCTGCTTGGGAGCGCAAGGGTCGCTGTCAATCCC
Organism: uncultured Acidobacteriota bacterium; assembly: GCA_963734115.1. Lineage (GTDB taxonomy): Bacteria > Actinomycetota > Acidimicrobiia > Spongiisociales > ZC4RG35 > JARDZU01. The sequence goes on along the minus strand of CAVTFV010000006.1, from coordinate 169,054 downwards.
TCTATCACCGAATCGTTCGGTATCACCACGTTGGAGGCTTGGGCTCAGGGCACACCGGTGGTGGTCAGCGACAGTCCCGGTCAACAGATCCGTTGTTAGAGACGGACAGGACGGTTTCGTGACGGCCGGACCCGATCCGGCCGACCTGGCATCAGCCTTGACTCGGTTGCTGCGGCATCCCGATTATGCAGGGTCGTTGGGCGATGCGGGGCGTGGCCGAGCTGAAGACGACTTCTCGTGGCGAGACTCGGCTGTGGCCACCTGGGGCCCTGATCGCGGAGGCTGTGAGTCAGAGCACGCGTCGGAGCTGTTCGTCGAGGCGCCGGGCATATCGCTCGAGGGAGGCAGCCTCCAAGGCGTCCCGATGGGCGTGCTCTGCCTTCACCGCGATCTCGGATCTGTTGGCCCCGACGTGTCGCATCGTCTACGATGGCATCCTCGAGCTTCGGCGACGCCCAGATCGATCCCTCGGGATAAGGGCCGGTTCGTTCATCGGTGCGCATCATCTCGTAGCCGACCAGCCATGAGTTGATGCCATTGGTGAAGTCCATGTTGCCGCTGTATGCGGTGCAGATGACCGGCGTGCCTACGGCCATGGCTTCGAGCAATGTGAGGCCATAGCCCTCGGCGGCGTGAAGAGAGACATACACGTCTGCGGCCGCCATGAGGTCCATCACTTCGTCGCGAGTCAGGTACTCATCGATCACCGAGATTGCGGGGTAGCGGGCCTGGAGGCCGAGGATCTCCTTTTGGCTTGCGGGGAACTTGTTCAGGTTGGAGACCTTGAGCACGAATCTGACGTCTTTGAAGTCGGGAGCGAAGGCCGAGATGAAAGCGTTCATCGCCTTGCTCGGGTTCTTCCGCCGTAAGAGGAGAGAGCGTCATAGACGAAGAGGAACACCAGCTCGTCGTCATGCCAGCCGAATGCCGATCGGTCCACCTCGCGTTGCTCGGGCAGCTCGGCAGCGAGGCCGATCACATGCACCGGAACCTGCCCGTACTGCCCGAACACATCACGCTGGTACTCGCTGGCCACCCAGAGCTCGTCGACGATGTGAAACGCCGGCCGACTCCTCGAGGAGGTCGGCCGTCTCCCAGAACCACATGGCGGCGTTGAAGCGACCACCGAAACGATGTTTGAAGGCTCCTGGGCCGAGGGTGAGCATCTCGTCGGCGTTGCTGTGGATCAGGTTGACGCCTCCGAGTTGGCCGTAGGTGGCACTGGTGAGACCGACGTCGACGGAATTGCGGGACGGGTACTTCTCGGTGGTGTCGATGTGGGTGAAGGGATGACCCAGCAGCCGAACCGCCTCCAGGCTGGCCCGCGATGCTTGACCCAGCCGCTCTCCGAGCGAAACGGCCCAAGCAGATTGAGACCGCGTGGGCGTTGCGCCCCACATTGGGCGTCATCCGGTCGACTGGCACGTGGTGTGGCGGTGCGACTCCTCTCGCCACACCGGGGTCGGGTCCGAGATAGGCCTGCTCCAAACGCCTTGTCGCTCTCTCGGTGTATCCGGGTACCAGTGATTTGACGGTGTTCCATCGCCATCGGAAGGCGTGGCGATGGGACGGACCGCTCATCGTCGAGTTGCTCGCTCTTCCGGGGCGGGTAAGACCGATCGAACGGATCAAACCCAAGCCAGGTCCGCCCACGCTCTTCAACCCATTCTTCTGAAGGAGCTGGGGTCGAACCTGTGTGTTGAAATATTCCTTCGAAAGGTCAGGGTCTGACTTGACGATCAGGTCGGCGATTCGCGTGCAGCCGGCGTTGTTTTCCTCGAACAACCATGTTTCGAACTCGTCGAGGGCGTCGGGACCCCATCTCCGACCGAACGGATCGACGCCCTCCAGACATCGGCTCGGAGCAGGTCGAAGGGAGTCTCCGTTTGCGTAGGCGTCCACGAAGCGACTGACTTGCTTCAATCGACCTCAGAAACGGCTCAACTGGACGCGAATCGTGGACCCGATGGACCAGCATGCTCCATGCCACTTCGGGGTCGTCGGAGAGATCCAGTTCCCGGGCCGAGGTGAAGAGGGCGTCACAGGCGATGATCGAGGCGCTGGTGCCGGTCGCCCTGCCCACTTCGACGGCTGCGTAGTCCGGCCAATGGAGGAGGGAGTGCTCACCCTCCACCTCGACGTCAGATCTGGCGATGGATCGACGGAGAAACGTATCTGAAGCCCAGGCGACGGGCGCTGATCGACGTCGAGTACGGCCTCTTCGAGTGTGGTGGCCCAGTCGTCAAGAAACTCCTTGCTCCCTCCGGTGACGGCCACCACCCGGGCGTCCGGTAGGAACGGCCCTGCCTCGATCGGGCCGAGTGAGGGTGTCAGGGAATAGACAGGTGTGACCGTCCCCGGAACCACGACGGCTGTCCCCAGATCTCGTGCCGCTTCCAGTAGTTCCGACGGCGGTCGCACCAACAGGAGCTCGGGACCAATGAATACACAGACTTCGTACTGTTTGAGAAGTTGGGTGCATCAACTTAGGTAGGCCAAGGCCAACTGGTCGCTCTCGCTGAGTATCCGCGGGACGACGAAGTCAGTGTCCATGTATCTCCTCGATACCGATGGTGTCCCAATGTACGGGTGGGGTCTCGACGCGGCTGGAAATGAGGATCTTGACATCGGCATCCGGCCAATTGGCCATGGCAGTCGCTTCGAGGGCATTCGCCGCATCAACCGTGATGGCTTCCGCTGTTGTGACAACGACCGCTCGATTCATGGTCTGTCGACCTTTCCGCAGCTCGACCAATGCCACTCCCGCTGCGTGGGCGGCTCCGAGCGACTTGTAGCCGAAATCCACGACTTCGTCTGCCCCTACTTCCCGCCATCCACCTGGCAGCCACCCGAAATAGCTCATTTCGTCGACGATGAGCTCCGAGCTCTTGATCAAAGCTCCGAGATGGTCCGCGTCATAGTTGATGAGCCAACCGTGGTCCTCGAATCGCCCGTACGGCACGGTCAGGAGCAGTCTCCCGCCAGGGACCAGCCATTCAGCCATCACATTGATCGCAGCGTGATCAGGGCTGATCGTTCATCTCGGCCCGAGTCGAGCCCGTATTTGGCGTTGTCCCGACCGATGTGCTCGATAGTCGATACGCACAAGACGAGATCAAAAGACTGCGGTCGTATGGAATCGCGGAGAATGTCTCCACGGACTTGATGGAACAAGAGGAGTGACTCGCGCCGGGGGGAAGGTGCGGCATCAAGGCCAACCAGAAACGGGATGTCGAGATCCAACAGACCTTCGAGATAATGCTCCTCCGCAAATGCATAACCGACCTCGATTACCCGATCTTCGCCGCGGTACTTACTGAGGACCCAAGGCACCTCGACAACGCGTTCGGACGCCCGATGGTTGGCGATCAAGTCGATGGCGTAGCTGATTCGCTCGATTTCGCTGGCAGGGGCGCGGTCGGCGATGAGCTCGAATGCGTGGTTGAGTCTTTCGATTTCGCTGGCGGGGGCGCGGTCGGCGATGAGCTCGAATGCGTGGTTGAGTCTTTCGATTTCGCTGGCGGGGCCGGTCGGCGATGAGCTCGAATGCGTGGTTGAGTCTTTCGATTTCGCTGGCGGGCGCTCGGTCTGAGACCGCCTTCTCCAACGTCTCGAGTCGAGCCATGACCTGAGCCATGGCAGCCTCAAGCGCGGACATTCGACTCTTCGCTGATCCCTGAGTCACGTGTGGTCACCCATAAATGTCGACGCATGATCGCAGAGCGTCTCCCAATCTGACCATTCAGTCGATTGCGGATCTCAAGCGATTGATGAGGACGCACAGCCACTCTGCTTGACCTGACAATGCTCCGAAGCACGTCTCATGGACAGCAGGTCGTGTGTGTGATTCATGCGGCGGCGTGGGCTAGACGCAAATGGCGGAGTCGCTGACCGACGAATCGTCCTCGGAACGGTCGGGATCCGCACCGAAGGAATACTCCGCGCCGTGCTCCAAGATTCCGGGCAGCCCGGAGCAGGCGTCAGTCGCGGTAAGCCGGTGGAGCACAGGCCCATCGTCGGTGTCTTCGATGCGGTGAAACGTGACTTCGTTGGCTCCAGGGACGAAAGAGTCGGGTGGCACGATGGCACTGAACTCTGCGCCTTCTGAGGTCCAATCGTGCGACGCCGCGCAGTTGCAGCGACCACTCCGTTTATCGCCGCAGCCAACCATGTATTGGCCACGACATCAGCAGATCGGACTGAGGCCCTGATCAATGCTGGAACGACTCCAGTGGTCGAATCGACCTGGTCGTATAGCGACTCGTCAACGAGTTCGATGTCAGCGGACTCGGTGTCCTGGCTCAGAGTCTCTACCGCCTGACCGTCGAGATCTCGATATGGGCCGAAGCGTATAGACCGAATCCCAGCCGCTGCCGGAGCCGAAAAGCTCAGCCTTTCGAGCTATCCCGTCCTGAAACACGGGTTCGTCGGCAGTTCGATTCTCGTGACACCTTCGAACACTCGGCGGCGAGAATCGTCGGGTTCTGCTCGATAAGCAGGATTCTCCTTCCAATGGCCATGTCGAATCAACCTCGAGAACATCGATGATCGTGGGCAAAACGTCGAACAAGTTTGCCGGATGGTCATCGATCCGACCTTCGCATTGCCCGGGTGTCTTCACGAAAAGCGGGACATATGCGATGTCATCGATGTTGTCCTCGCTACCAGCGCGGATGTATCCGTTTGCCTTGAACGAGATCCCGTGATCGGCCATCACCATTACTAGTGCCTCGTCATACCACGAGGTATTGCGGATCATGTCGAGGAATCGAACGAGTTGGCCGTCGACGTACCCGGTCTGCAGCATGTGGCTCTGATGCGCAAGATCGACAACTTGCTGATCATCATCCCAGAGGCCCTTACCGTTTGTCCTGACCACCCCTGCGTAGCGCAGACCTCCGGGCAAGGCATGCCACGGGAAATGTGGGTCCAGGTTATGCATGAATCGCAATGAGTGCGGTCCGACCGAATTCAGAGAATCGAGAAACTCGTCATATACCGCTGCCTCTCCTTCGGTCTGGGTCGCCTCGGGTGCATCTGGTGTTGGCTCGCCCTGACCGAAGCCTGTCCAGGCGCCATCGAGCGGTGGCAACCAGCCCGTCGCCCCAGCCGGCAGCACAACGTGGGCGGCAACAACGCGAGTGTCGTTGAGTAGAAGCCTCCAGCGCTCGAGGGCACTTGGATGCTGTTGCTCACGGCAGATTTCAGGCCCACAGAAATCGGTGAGCTCTTCGTGGGCCCAGACGTCGTGGCTGCTATCCAACATGGTGAACAGGTTGTTGGGGTAACCCACCGATGTCGGCTCGAGATCCTCTTGGTACGGGATCCCCGTGATGATCATCGGCAACACTTGTTCGGTGTAGTGGTGCATGGTGGCTGTGTTGCGAAACCAGGTGAAGTCGTCGAGCAGGCTGGCGAAACCCGGAAATCGTGTGGAGTCGATGTTGCCCTCGCCGTTCATGAGACTCTGGATTGGCAGCTCATCGAAGACAAGAACCACGACCGGGATTGGATTGCCCACGCCCGAAGTCTCTTGCAAAACAGTGTCGGGGGCGCGGATCAAACCCGAAGCTGGTGACGCGAACACGAAGGAAGCGAGGACGAACACGGGGACCAGGGCTCCCCAACGCAACAAGGTCTGCAAGGTTCGAAAACGGAGGCATGCAACGACGGCCAGACCTCCCAGCCCGATGGCTACGGCGACAACGAGCCACGTGGTGTCGATCAGGCGTTCAATGAACGGCAACGTGGCTGCAGCTACAAGTAGCCCGAGAACGATCCCGTAGATAACCGGGCCGACACCCGGGGCCAATCTCATCAGGATTACTACTGGTAGGGCTACCACTAGTGGGAGCACGATGGTCAACAGCAAGACGAGGCCGAGGACATCCAGCGGCACCGTTTGGTGGGCGGTGAAGAAGGCCAGGTTGCGTGAAAGCAGGTCCAGGATCGGATTGGACACCGCGACGGCCACCCCGAGCATCAGCGAGCCGGCCACATCACGTAACGCCATCGATGAGGCGCTCTCAGGCGCCGGGAGTGACGACTGACCTACCGCCTCTCGATCAGCTCCCGTTGAGATCTCCATTCGTACTCCTAGTGGTCATCGAAGCAGCGCGACGATTCCCGATGTGATGAGTGGTCATCGGTCTGAACCTGGCCGCGCGACTATTTCACCACAAATTCTGGGGATGGCGATCCAGGTCCTGTATCTAGGCCCACGGCAATCAAGCCACTCACGCGCGATGAGCACCTCGGATACTCGAGCACAGCGGCGTGCCTTCCGTGCTCAAGAGGCAGCCAGTAACTCAGGAATCGGACCGTTGATCTAAGGGGGCTGTGGATCAGGCATCTTCGAGATGGTGGAGCACCGGGCCACCCTCGGTGTCTTCGATGCGGTAGAAGGTGAGTTCATTGGCACCGGCTGCGAATGATGTCGGCGGCACGATGACCGCAAAGTCGGTTGGTGGCTCGGTGATCCTGAAATCGTGGTTCTCTGACGTCCAGTGTTGAACGTGAGTCGTTCCAGCCACGGTGCCGTTGACTGCTACGGCCAGCCATGTGTCCGAGGTGAGTGAGACGGAGTCCACAGAGGCCCGTATCAAGACTGGAATGATCCCGGTGGTGGGATCGACTTGGTCGTAGATCGTCTCGTCGACGACGTCGATCTGGGCGGGTTCGGTTCCGCGGGTGAGGGTGTCGGCTATCTGGCCCACGAGGCCTCGATAAGGCCCGAAGCTGTACACGGTGTCCCATCCGGTCCCGGAGCCGAATAGATCCACGTTGCGAGCTATGGCCTCGTCAAAGATCGGATCTGGCGGGAGTTCGATGATCTCATTCCCCTCGAAAACTCGCTGCCGGGAGTTGTCGGGATTGTCATCGAGTAACGAGACGCCTTCCATGGGCCATAGTCGTTTCGACTTGGAGCACATCCGCGATCGTGGGTAGGACGTCGTAGAGCATCGCGGGCCGGTCATCGATGCCGCCTTCGGTTTGACCCGGGGGCTTGACGAACAGCGGGACGTAGGCAATGTCATCGATGTTCTCTACGACCCCGCCGCGGACAGCTCCGCCTGCTCTGAATGAGATGCCATGGTCGGCCATCACCATCACCAGTGCATCGTCGTACCAGGAGGCGGCGCGAATCAATTCGAGTAATCGCACGATCTGGCTGTCTACGAAGCCGACCTGCAGCATGTGGGCCTGGTGGGCCAGATCGACCACATGCTGGTCGTCCCCCCAATTTCCCTTGTGCGACGTCCTGAGTTCGGCCGGATATCGGAGACCGCTCGGGCAACGCATACCAGGGGGAGTGCGGGTCGAGGGTGTGGAGGAAACGGAGGGAGTGCGGCCCGACTGTTTGTAGAGAGTCGAGGAAAGAGTCGAAGACAGGCAGCCTCTTCGTCGGTTTTGCTTGGACGTGTTCGGATCGGGGGCCGGCGTGCCTGGACCGAAGCCTGTCCAGGCATCGTCGAGTGGCGGTAACAGCGCTTCGCGATCCGGCGGGGAGGGCGACATGGGCGGCAACCACGCTCGTGTCGCCGAGCAAGAGCCGCCAGCGTTCGACGGCGTCCGGTTGTGGTTGGTTGCGACAGATTTCGGGTCCGCAGATGTCGGTGAGCTCTTCGTGGGCCCACACATCGTGGCTGGCATCCAACATGGTGAACAGGTTGTTGGGGTAACCCTGCGATGTTGCTGGGACGTCGTCTTGGGCGGGAACTCCCGTAAGGATCATCGGCAGCACACTGGCGGTGTGGTGGTGCATGCTGGCTGTGTTGCGAAACCAGGTGAAGTCGTCGAGGAGGCTGGCGAAACCCGGAAATCGTGTGGAGTCGATATTGCCCTCTGCGTCCATCAGGCTCTGGACGGGCAGTTCATCGAGAACAAGAACAACGACCGGGATCGGATTGCCCACGCCCGACGTCTCTTGCAGAACCCTGTCGGGAGCGATGATCAGCCCCGAAGCCGGTGAGGCGAACACGAAAAAGGCGAGGACGACCACGGGCACTAATGCACCCCAACGCAACAAGGTCTGCAGGGTCCGGAAACGGAGACAGGCCGCCACGATCAGACCTCCCATCCCGAGGGCTAGCGACCACGACAAGCCACGGTGTGTCGATGAGACGCTCGACGAATGGCAAGGAGGCTGCCGCGGCGAGCAGGCCGAGAACGATCCCGTACAAAACGATGCCGACAGGCCGGGCCAGTCGTCATCAGGATTACCACTGGCAGGGCCACCACCAGCGGGAGCACGATCGTCAGCAGAAGGCAAGGCCGAGGACGTCGAGTGGGATCGTTTGATGGGCTGTGAAGAAAGGCCAGGTTGCGTGAAAGCAGATCCAGGATCGGATAAGACACCGCGACAGCCACCCCAAGCACCAGCGAACCAATCACATCCCACAACGCGATTGGTGGCGCGGTGGCGGCCGCACCGGAGAGCTGTTTGCTCAGACGCCGGGACTGTGTACGCGTCACTTACTCCGATACGCCTTCCCAGCCTGCATGATTCAGACGACCTGGATCTTCAACTCCTGGAGTCCAAACCCGAGCACTCGCGTGTCTGGAGAGGCTCCATCTATGTGGGGAGACTGGGCATCGGGCATGCCCAGGCGCACAGTGTTGTCGTTCCCGTCAGAGCGGACCACCACGACGACGTTACCTCCCGGATCAGCATGCATGCTTGCCGGGGATGTGCGTGTCGTTCGGTAGTCCAATCGCACTCGAGAAGCGCCATAGACCTGTCCTGAGAGGGTGGCTCTCCATTTACGGTTAGCAGGTGCGGGGATCCTCAAGGTGGCTTCGCCGCCGTCTGTCCATACCCCCCAGGGCTCGGGATGACTCCACCCAAAACCTAGGAGAGAGTGACCGTCAGTCTCGGTCATATCGATTGTCAACTCACCGTGGCGCTCCAACCGGCGCATCAATTCCATGCGTGCTTCGGCTGCTTCTCGCTCGCCTTGGAGCCCTGTCAACAAATCTTTGTGGATCGGCCGCTCCAACGGCCTCGACCGGAACTCGGGTGGGCCGAGATCTTCCCTGTCGAGGTCGGCGTAGGCGACGAAATCACGGACGAAGCGATGGAGCTCTTCCGTGGTCTGAGGCGGCGCGTAGAAGTGCGCTCTCCCGTGCCGTTGGACAGCGAGACGATCGAGCACTTGTGCCATAACTGATACGCGGTCTTCGTCCGACGCCAGTTGACGGGCGCTGCGATACATGCCCGCTCCCATCGACAGCCAACCCCGACGACGACGCCAATCCGGGAAATGGGCCCAGCGAACGAAGACGTTGTCGGCATGGAGTCGCTTGAAGTACATCGCGGTGTCGACGCGGACGAAGGCGCCGGCTGCGGCCATTTGGGTGAGGAAGACGAACTCCTCCTGACAGCTCTCGTCTTCGGTCACTGGTATGGCGGCCCCGCCCCGGGGAAGCATCGAGGACCTCATCAAACCACGGAGAGGCTCGAAGCGGATGGCCTCGATGTGTTGCATCACCCTCGACAGCGGATCGCCTTCGATGCTCGGTGAGCCGTTCCGGTCGAATCTGGCTCCGAACCACTGCACGTCGGTGTAGGCGATCGCCGCATCGAGGCGGGCCAGCAATTCCCGATGGAGACTCTCCAAGTAACCGGTTGAGGCCAGGTCGTCCTGTTGCCAGTAGCAGAAGAACTCCCGATCACAGTTCTCGATCAGCCAGTTGAAGTTGCCGGGCCAACCAAGACGGTTCTCCTGAACCACGACGTCGATCCGAGGGTCGTCGGCATACTTTCGGCAGACCTCGATGGTGGGGTCATCAGCGCCATCGACACTCATGACGAGATGGAAATCGGAATGGGTCTGAGCGAGTATCGAGCGGATCGTCTCCTCGATGACGTCTGCTCCCCGATAGACGGGCATCGCGATGAACACGCCGCTTCTCACGGGCCCTCGGTAATCTCGGTCGGCTGTCTCGATGGCGAACAGTGGCGCAGTCGTGTATTTCCCGGTATCGACCGAGTGGTATGAGCCCTTGGACGTGACGCCCACCTCTGATCTCCTGTGGAATTCACTCTCGGGATCGTCGACGTCGGTGTCGCCGAGCGAGAAGATGACACCGCCGCGGACCGCCGGCCGGTGACCTTCCCGGGGCGCCAACCTCGCCACGCCGGGATGCACCCTTTCGAGGTTCTCCATGGTTCCCAGGGCAATGTCGTTGGCATCGGCGGGCGACGGCCGTACCGGCCAGCTGGGTGGCACCAGATCGGTTGACCAGCCTCGTCGACCGGCGGGATACCAGGACAGGTAGTACTCGGAATTGCCGTAGTCGACAACATCGCCGAATCCGCCGAGGACGACAGTCGTGGAGGGGACATGCGAGCCACCGGCTGGGGCCGTTGCTCTCAAGTAGTACTTCATTCGAAAGGTCCACGGACCTTCGATCGGGAGCCCTGCGCTCGCGTCGATTGCGGGGCGCCCCGCCCATGCGCAGTTGACAATGTGATCGAAAGGTCCCAACCGTTGGCCATCGCCCTCAGCCGTTCTGGTTTCGATGAGGCGCCGGCTGGCGTCTGCCGCGATCACCGCTGTATCCGTCTTCACGTTGATCCCGTCGAAATCGGTAACCGTCTTGGTGATCAAGTCCGCGAGTGGCGCTGGGCTCACTGCTACCTCGCGGGTCGCGAACACCTCGGTTATCGATGACCCGTAGCCGTGATCCGAGTCTCTCAGCCTCACCACCGGGCCTGAATCATCGACTCCGAAGTACGACCCAGGTTGCGAGCGACCCTGAATGAGGTGAGTTATGCGTCGGTATGCGTCCTCGAGCCGATCCGGGTCCAAAAGGCTCTCCCTGTGCACCGCGTAGTTGAACGGAGTGGACACCGGGATGTCGTCGAAAGCCGATCCCAGCCATCGGCGCATCAATGGTGCGAATTGGCTTGCCCCTCGAAACATCAACTCAGCGGTCCGGAAAGTCGGATCGTTGGCGTAGACAAACCCGAGATGGATCTTGCCCTCGTTGTGACGGGAGGCCGCCTCCATAACGGCGGGGTTGGTCTCGATTAGGTCGACCTCCACGCCGCGGGTTGCCAGCTCCATGGCCACGCAAGTTCCCTGAATCCCGCCGCCGATTACCGCAACCTTCAAGCCCTGACCGCCCCTTCCAGACCCGTCAGCCATTGTTGCAGCGGCGGTATCCCCAGGCTGTCCAATCGCTGACTGTCCAGCACCGAATTGGGCGGCCGCAGGGCGGGCCGGTCGAGATCTGAACTGCGGACCGGTTCAATCAGATCGACGTCGTGTCCGGTTAGTTCGGCGATCGTCTCGGGCCAGCCCGATACCAGGTGGTCACACCTTGATTGGTCAGATGCAGGATGCCGGAAGCTCCGGCGTCGACAGCGGCGAGGGTGCCGGTTACAAGGTCATCGACGAAGGTGGGCCGTCCCTTCTGATCATCGACAACTTTCACCGAGCCTCTGGCGAGGAGGTCGAGCATCGTGGTCAGGAAGTTGCGGTGTGTTGCCGAGAGCAACCAGGACGTCCTGACGATCAGAGCCTTGGGATGGGCGTCGAGCGCCAACCGCTCCCCTTCGAGCTTGGTTGCCCCGTAGACGTTGAGCGGATTGGGTTCGGTCGCTCTCGACATATCCCGTTTCCTTTTCCCCGTCGAAGACGTAGTCGGTGGAGAAGGTGACGAACCCGATCCCGCGGCGGGCAGTCGCCTCTGCCAGGGCTCCCACTGCCACCGCGTTCACCGCCCGGGCCGTATCGGCGTCCGTTTCTGCACCGTCGACGTTCGGTGTAGGCGGCGCAGTTGATCAGCAGATCGGGACCCAGCGAGTCCAGCCACGGCTTGATCGAACCGATTTCTTCCAGGTCGAGGTCATCCCGAGTGACCGGGTGACAGCCCCGGCCCAGCCTTCGCACAAAGGCGGACCCGAGCTGACCGGCGGCCCCGAGGACGGCGATCACTGTGCCCGACGCGACTCGGACATCAGACGTTCCAAGTAATCCCTGTAGCCGGACTCCGGCATCCGAGCGATCAGGTCGTTCATGTGAGGTTCGTCGACGTAGCCGAGCCGGTAGGCGAGCTCCTCCAAACAGGCGATCTTGAGTCCCTGCCGGTGCTCGATGGTGGCGATGAAGTTGGCCGCCTCCAGGAGGCTGTCATGGGTGCCGCTATCGAGCCAGGCCACACCCTGCCCCAGCCGCACCACCCTGAGCCGACCCTGGTCGAGGTAAGTGTTGTTGATGTCGGTGATCTCCAGCTCACCCCGGTCCGATGGGCTCAGCTGTTTGGCGATCTCCACCACACCCGCGTCGTACAGATAGAGACCGGGCACGGCGAGATTCGAACGAGGCGCGGCCGGCTTCTCCTCGAGGCTGATGGCCAGCTCATCGTCCCCGACCTCCACCACCCCATAACGGCCGGGGTCGATGACCGGATAGCCGAAGATCAGGGCCCCTCCGGTGAAGTCGCTGACAACTGAAGGCAGGTCGAGGTCGCCGTAGAAGATGTTGTCACCAAGGATCAGGGCGACGTCGTCGTCTGCGATGAATTCCCTGCCGACGAGGAACGCCTGGGCGATCCCGCCCGGCACTTCCTGGACGGCGTACGAGATCGACACCCCCCACTGGCGACCGTCGCCGAGGAGTGATTCGAAGCGGGGAGTGTCATCCGGAGTCGATATCAGCAGGATTTCCCTGATCCCCGACTCGAGCAGGGTGGCCAGCGGGTAGTAGACCATCGGCTTGTCGTACACCGGTTGCAGTTGTTTGGAAGCGACCCGGGTGATCGGGTCGAGCCGAGTCCCGGCTCCGCCGGCGAGGACGATGCCCTTCATGCCGACTCCCGCTTCAGCGGCTCCCACCAGTCGGCGCGTTCCCGATACCAGGCGATCGTGTCCACGAGACCATCGGTGAAGTCATGTGCCGGCTCCCACCCGAGCGTCGAGACCTTGGACGAGTCGAGTGAGTAACGGAGGTCATGGCCGGGACGGTCAGGCACGTAATCAATCAAGGACTCGTCCATACCCAGATGGTCCAGGATCGCTTTGGTCAGTTCGAGATTGGTGACCTGCGCTCCGGACCCGATGTTGTATACCTCCCCGGGTTGCCCCTTCTCAACAAGCAGATGAAGGGCGGCGCAGTGATCGTCCACGAACAACCAGTCTCGCTCATTGACCCCCTGCCCATAGAGGGGGACCTTCTTCCCCTCGAGGAGATTGGTGACGAACAGGGGAATGACCTTGTCCGGGAACTGATAAGGCCCGTAGTTGTTGGTGCAGCGGGTGACGACCACGTCATACCCGTACGTGACGTGATAGGAGCGTGCGAGAAGATCGGAGCCTGCTTTAGACGAGGAGTACGGAGACGAGGGGTCGAGCGGGTGATCTTCGGCCGCCGACCCATCCGGCAGCGAGCCGTAGACCTCATCGGTGGACACGTGGATGAAGCGGGGCACCTCAGCTGCGGAGTGCGGCGTCGAGCAACACGCCGGTCCCGACGAAATTGGTCTCGAGGAAGGGCGCCGGGCCCACGATGGAGCGGTCGACGTGGCTCTCGGCGGCGAAATGGACCACGACGTCGTGACCGGGCATCACCTCGCCCACGAGCTCCGGATCACGGATGTCACCTTTCACGAAGACGTGGCCAGGGTGCTCGTCGAGCTCGGCCACCGTGGCCGGGACGCCGGCGTAGGTGAGGGCATCGAGGTTGGTCACCGTGGCGTCCGGCTCGTTTGCGAAGAGATGACGGATGAAGTTGGAGCCGATGAAGCCGGCCCCTCCTGTCACCAGATACCTGCGCCCCATCAGCTCTCCCTATTCGAAGATCTCGGCTTTGGCGAGGCTAGGGGCGGCGGTATCACGATCCCCCACCTTGGGGACGATCCCATCGAGGGGCCATTCGATCCCGATTCTCGAGTCGTCCCAGCGAATGGCCCGGTCCAGGTCGGGGACAAAGGGCTCGGTCGTCTTGTACTGGACCTCCGCCCCGTCGGTGAGGGCGAGAAAGCCATGGGCGAAGCCCTCGGGTATCCACAGCTGGAGGCGGTTGGACTTGCTCAGCTCGAACCCGCGCCATTGGCGGAAGCTTGGGCCTGAGCGCCGAATGTCGACCACCACGTCGAACACCGCGCCCCGGGTGACCCGGACCAGCTTGGCCTGAGCTGCCGGAGGGAGCTGATAGTGCAGACCGCGGAGGACGCTCCGTGCCGAGGTGGAATGGTTGTCCTGGACGAAGCGAACCTTCCGGCCCACCCAGTCGTCGAAAGCCGTCTCGTTGTACGACTCGTAGAAGCTGCCCCGCTCGTCGGTGTGGACCGCCGGCTCGAAGATCCGGACCTCGTCATCGATGGTGGTCACCGCGGCAGGTTAGGACGCAAGGGCTCAACGCCAGCCGAGCTCCGGGGCGATGAACTGGAGGATGCTCTCGATCACATGGGCGTTGTAGTCGACGCCGAGCTGGTTGGGCACGGTAAGCAACAGAGTGTCGGCAGCGGCAATGGCCTCGTCCTCCTGAGCTGGGCAATCAGGGCGTCGGGTTCCGCCGCGTAGCTGCGGCCGAAGATTGCCCGGGTTTGGGGGTCGATCATCCCGATGGTGTCCTGGTCGTTCCGCTCGTGCCCGAAGTAGGCACGATCCTCATCGGACACCAACGCGAAGATGCTGCGGCTGACCGACACGCGTGGCTCGCGTTCGTGGCCGGCTTCCTTCCACGCGTCGCGGAAGACTTGGATCTGTTCGGCCTGCTGGACATGGAAAGGCTTGCCGCTCTCGTCGAACTTGAGGGTCGAACTCTGGAGGTTCAAACCGAGTTCGGCTGCCCAACGCGCCGTCGAGTTCGAGCCAGAGCCCCACCAGATGCGCTCCCAGCAGCCCTTCGGAATGAGGCTCTACCCGCAGCAGTCCCGGTGGGTTGGGGAACATGGGCTGCGGGTTGGGCTGGGCGAAACCGCCTCCCTCGATGATCCGGAGGAACACCTCGGTGTGCCGGCGTGCCATGTCGGCGTCGCTCTCGCCATCCGCAAGGGAATACCCGAAGTACCGCCATCCGTCGATGACCTGCTCCGGTGAGCCACGGGAGATCCCGAGCTGGAGTCGCCCGCCGGCAATGAGGTCGGCGGCACCGGCGTCCTCTGCCATGTAAAGGGGGTTCTCGTAGCGCATGTCGATCACGGCGGTGCCGATCTCGATGCGGCTGGTCCGGGCACCGACCGCAGCGAGCAGAGGGAACGGTGAGCCGAGTTGCCTGGCGAAGTGGTGGACCCGGAAGTACGCCCCGTCGGCGCCCAGCTCCTCGGCGGCAACAGCCAGTTCGATCGACTGCAACAGGGCGTCGGACCCAGAACGCGTCTGCGATCCGGGCGATGGCGTCCAGTGGCCAAAGGAGAGAAACCCGATTTTCTTCAACCGTCCACCATCCGCTCCGCCTTCTCCCAATGGATCGCCGGCCGTGTCACCACCGAGACCGGTGTGTATTCGACCAGCACCGCATCCGATTGGGTGATCTTCACCACCCGATCCTCCCAGGAGTGCTCTTTAAGTGCTCTGGCCCGGTCGGGGCGATCGGCGACGAGGGCGGCGGCGACGGCAACCGTCAGGTCGGAGTCGGTGTGCACCCCGTCCATATCCTCGAGAGCACGCAGGGGAGGGGCCGCGATCGGAACCCCCGAAGCCAGGTATTCGTAGGCCTTCAATGGGCTGACGGCATGGGTGGTGTCGTTCACCCGGAACGGTATGAGCCCGACATCGAACCGCTGCACATACGCCGGGAGCTCGCCCTGTGCCTTGAGCCCGAGCAGGTGGACGTTGGACGGCATCGCCGGCCGGGTCGTCTTGTCATCGCCGATGAGGACGATGGCCGCCTCGGGATTGGCCTCGGCCACCCGGCGCAGCGACTCCCAGTCGAACCAGTCGCCGTAAAGCGAGCCGTGATATCCGATGACCACCTCCGCTACGGGGAGGTCCTTCGGGCGAGGGGGAAGATCTCCCCCGAACAGTGAGACGTTGACTCCATTCGGAACCAGGCTCGCTTCCTTCCCGAAGGCGGCGACGCGCTGTACGAGATCGGGTGCAGACGCCACGACCCGAGCGGCCGACATGATCACGTCCCTCTCCAAATCGGGTCGGTACCACTCGCTACCCAACGCCGGGTCGGACCAGTCGTCGATGACGTCGTAGACCATCTCCCAACCGGCCGTTTGCAACTCTTTGGCATGCGCCACCAGGGGCGAGGCAGGGGCCTCGACCAGAACAAGACCGGCTGAAGCGGTGCGTTCGAGAAGCAGCCTCGGGTCGAATCGCTCCACCCTGGTCTGTTCCAGATTCGGGTGGACAAACCGCAACCCCAAGTCCACGGACTCCTGCGCCTCGTACAGCGAGACGAGAGTCACGTGATATCCCTGCCTCACCATCTCGACGGCCAACTGCGTGCTTCGCGACCCACCGCCGATGTCGTGGATCGGCACCGCCGCCAGGATGACAACCGGGCTGCGGCTCACCGGATCAGCGCGGCGGGTGGGAGCGGTGCCGACCGGCAAGGGAATGAGCCCGATGCGGTTGCCGGCATCCCGTAAGCGGGCGAGCAAGGCGGGCAGCGGATGCTCACCCGGTGGGATGCCGCCGACTTCCTCGAGGACACTGCTCCGCACCGCAATCACCTTTGGCCCCACTTTCGGCTCGGAGCGGAGCCGGCCCGCAAGTCGGGGGCCGTCCACTTCGCCGACCACACCCGCCCCGATCGCCGAGTCGCCCAACGTGACCACCGCCCGATTGGCCAGATCCTGGGAAACATCCAGGGCCGGATCTGTCACCGTGAGGAACTCAGTCGTCTCCCCGCTGCTCGGCAACGCCAGCCTGACGCGGTAGGTGTCAGGCGTGGCGTCGAGCCAACGACGGGCAAGGGCGGGATCGTCGAGGAAGACATCGACATTGACCCTCGAGTGTCGGGAGTGCTGCACCAGTCGATAGCGCGCCATCACCCGGTTGGGGATCAGCGGGCGGACGATCCGCTTCAGCCGATCGGAACCACTCACCATCGCGATGGGTCGGGCTCGGCCGCCGACTCCTCGGGTCTTTGACGCTGAATCGGGACATCGGAAGCACGAATGCTCTCCGGCACCATCCAGCCCGGGCGGGGCATCGAGCCGGGTGGGGGCGGAAGGGGACCGGTGCTCGGATCGTCGAGGTTGACCTCAGCGCTCGGCTCGGCGTCTGGGTCGTGGAGGCTCCAGCGACGGATCATGGTGAGCGGGGGATCCCCGGTGGTCCGGGCCACCGCTGCGAGAGGTTCGGCCTCGAGGACATCGGCCAGCTCACGAAGGCTCGACCACGACGCCTGTTCCCCGACACCGGTGAGATCGACGACGTACTTCCCCCAGGTGTCGGCAAGGTCTTCGGTGGTGGAGATGAGCTCGGCATCTTCGGGCAGTGGGTTCGAGTCCCCCACGATGGTGAGGAGGGGGTACCACTGGTGGCGCGTGGCCCTCAATGCCTCACGCTCGTAGAGCTCGGGGTTCCGGTCCCGCACCATGCGACGCCCTTGCTCGAAGCGAGCCTCGGTGGTGACACTCATCGACACGCCGTGCTTTCGATAGAGGAACAGGGGCTCTTCGAGCCTCACCTGCCCCCATCCCGCACCTGTGAGCCTGAGCCACAGCTCCCAGTCCTCGTTCCCCGAGGTCATGGTCTCGTCGTAACCGCCGACCGACTCCCAGGCGGCCGCACGCATCAACACGCATCCGACGACGGCGTTTTCGATGAGCTGCCAATAGGGGTTGAAAGGTCGGGGGATCCAGATCGCCTCGATGTCGCCATGCAACCGAGCGAGACAGTGGGCGAAGCCGGCGTTCGGGTCCTGACGGATAGCGGCCAGGAGCTTGGTCATGAACTGTGGCCCGAGCTCGTCGTCGGAGTCGAGGGGGACGAGGAATTCTCCGCGGGCCAGCTTCATCCCGGCATTTCGGGCGCCGGGTAGACCCGTGTTGGCCTGCCGGATCATGCGGAGGCGGGGCCGATCCAGCGAGTCGAGAAAGGCGATGGCGGCGGGTTCCTTCGATCCATCGTCCACCACGACGATCTCCCATGAAGTGTGGGTCTGCTCGTAGACGGATGCCAGCGCGTCCTCCAAGTACTCGAAGTTGTCGCGGACAGGGATCACAACGGTGACGTCGGGCGACTCCTGGTCATCGAACTCGCCTTTCGCTATCCGTCGCTGCACGTCTCGCAGCCGCCCTTCCCGGACCAGGCGGGCCTGTTCCTCGGGCCATGAGGCGCGCTCGCGGAGCCGATCCTTGACTCCTTGCGGGGCGAGACGGGCCGCCACCCTCGCCACCGGCCCTGGCAGGTATCGATAGACCTGACGCAAGGTGGGGCTCGACTTGGTCACCGGCGGCGGCGCCGACTTCTCTACTGCTTGGGACGCCTCGGTAGCCAGGCCGGCCTGAGAGCGTGGGTGTCTCGGCTCCGGGTCGGTGCGATACGCCTCCCAAGTGTCCCCCGGTAGGGGCAGCGGTCTAGACGCCAGGGTGGGTGCGAGGGCGTCTTCATCGATGAGGCGGCGCATCGCCGCGCCCAGACCTTCGACTGTCCGGTCATAGACCAGCGCCCCGGTCGCCTCGGAGAACAAGCCGTCGAAAGCGGGAAGGTCAGGCACGATCACCGGCAGCCCCAATCGGCGCGCCTCGTGGGCAGCCAGACAGAAGCTCTCGAATCGGCTCGACACGACGACAGCTGTGACTCCGTCGAGCGCATCGGATAGGTGCTCTCGACGTTGCGGCCCGGGAAATTCGAACGCCGCCCGGTGAGTCTCGGGAATCAACCCGAGCGAGCCAGTCGGTCATCGACGACGACGCTGTGGGGCTCCACCCTTCGCCACCGACGAATCGCACTTTCAGGTTCGCACCGTCCTCGAGCAGGAGAAGAGCGGCGCGGACCAGATCCTGAGAGCCCTTCATCTCGCCAAGCCGTCCCAGAGCGGCGAATACGGGAGCCCCGGTAGAAGGCGCCGTCTCTCCTTCCAAAGGCGGGATCGGGGGCGGGCTCACGGCCAGACGATCTGGATCTACCGCGTAACGATCGACCATGGCGTGTCTGTGACCGGGCACCGGTATCAGGATCTGGTCGGCCATGGAGAAGACGCCGCGCTCCATCGTGGAGGGGAGCCACCAGTCAAAGGGGGTGGTCTCCATTGCCTCCCGGAGCAGGTCGTAGGGCCCGTGGAACCGGACGGTGATCGGGGTGTTCTCCAGTCCCAGACCGATCCGGTCAACCAATAAGGAGTAGCCGAGCCCTTCGAAGTCCTGGATCTCGATTCGGTCCCCGGGGCGGATCAAGCCGGCTACGTGGCGAGCCGTGGTCTCCGATCTCTCCATGAAGCCCGTGGACGGGACGAGCACGACCTCGACCTCGACCCCATCCCGGTTCATCACTTCGATCGGGTCCGGGCTGGCGAGCACCACTAGAACGGGTCGTGTGGCACCGAGATGACGGGCCAGGGCATCGACGACCACACCTGCACCACCCTGCGTCTCGGGGTAGAGCTCGGTAGTCACGAAGACGATGCGCGTCGCTGCCGGCATGAGTGGATGATGGTACGGGCGAGTCGAGAGGCGCCTGAACCCACCCTCCCCCTGCGGGGGAGAAATGAAGCGCCCCAAGGTCGCAGTGCGATGGGCGATCACTAGCCTTCCCGCTCTTCCCCGTGACTTCGCTTTCTTCTCGTTCGCTGTCAGACCGCCTGTTCCTGGTGCTCGTAGCCCTGCTTCCGTTGCACACGGTGTTCATTCGGGCACAGGTCGCCTGGAAGCCCTGGCTCATCCTTCTCGCCGCCGTCGCGATCTTCGATCTGTGGCAAGAGCGAGGGTTCCCCTGGCCGAGGCGGGCGGGGCTCGGTGTGCTCATCTTCCTGGTCGCTGTGCTCGTGTCCTGGCCCGGGCCGGCTGCCGGTGCCACTTTCTGGCGCCTCTTTCTGGCGCTCATCGCAGGAGGAGTCGCCCTTCTGGTCACCGGTCGTCACGCCAACCGCATCCAGGACGTCCTGACGGTTGTGTTCTGGTCGGGGGCGGCCATGGCCGCCACTGCGCTGGTCCTGACCATGGTCACCAACGGCGTGTTCGGGGAAAGTGCCGTGGAGGCGATCAACGACATCTGGCTGATCGACCGGGTCAACAAGCCCGCCTACCTCGCATCGGGATTCATCGCTCTCACCAATTGGCATCAGGACCCCGGGTACTCGGCGCTGTGGACCAACGTCTGGATCGCCCTGTCCCTCGTGGGCATCGGCCGGGGTGTGATCAGGGTGCCGCGATGGGTGGCGCCCCTGGTGATCGGTGGCCTCGCCGTTGCCTCACTTCTCACTTACGCCCGCACGGGCTGGTTCGGCCTTGGTGTTGCGATCGTCGGGAGCCTGTTCTGGCTATGGCGTGACGGTCGACCGAATCTGATGCGCGGGTTGCGCACTGTGGCTCTGGGAGCCCTGGTCTCTGTTGCCCTCATTGGGTTCCACATCGCCACCGATCCGTCCGGTGTCGGTGGCGACATCGAGGACGCCCTCGTCTTTCGTTGGACCTACCTATTCGCCCTCGGACAGATCGATGTCGGCGAGGAGGGCGTGATCGACCCCAACCTGGTCGTCGACGACAACCGGATCGAGGTCTGGCGCGAATATGCGGACAGATTCCTCGACAGCCCGATCCGGGGCATCGGGCTGGGTACGGGATGGGGTGAGAACGGTCTCCAGGAGCCACACAACCTCGCCCTCGAGCTGCTGGCCGAGACCGGGATAATCGGTGCCCTCGGCTTCATTGCGATGATCGTCTCGCTCGGTCGCGGGGGTGGCTGGACCGTGGGCCCCGCCCTCGCCGTGGTGGCTGCTGCTGCGGTCACCCAGACGATCCTCTTCGAGCCCGTCCTTTGGTTCACACTCGGGCTCTGGCTTGCCGACAGCACGGCGCGTGAACGCGTCAAGGCGAGAGCCGGCGTCGCATGACAGTCGACGAGGGCCCCCGGGCATCCGTCAGTGGATTCCGTGCCCCCGGCACAGGCCTCATGGTCGCGGGCAGCCTCATCTCCGCACTTGGCGCCTATCTCTTCCAGATCGTTGGCGGGCGGGCGCTCGGAGCTGAAGGTTTCGCCCCGATCTCGGTGCTGTGGACGATGTTCTTCATCCTGGCCACGGTGGTGCTCGTGCCCGTCGAGCAGCACGTAACCCGGGAGGCCGCGTCGGGGAGGAAGGTGCTGACCTTCCATGGGCTCCTTCCCGCGATCGTGGCCGTGGTCCTCGCCGCCGTGATCGGCGTCGGGTTCGTGCTTCTAACTCTGGATCGAGCCTTTCTGGGCGACGCTCGTTTCCTCGTCGCCACTGCCGTTCTCTTCGCCACTTATGGGATGTACGAAGTCGGTCGCGGCCTGCTCGCAGGTCATCGTGAATTTGGCCTGGTCGGTTGGGCCATGATCGGCGAGTCGGTGGGTCGGCTCGCCCTGGCCATCGGATTCCTGGCGGTGGTCATGTCGGCTCTCTCGCTGGCGTGGGCCATGGCCCTCGGGTCCCTAACCGTCGTCCTGACCCGGTTCTGGCGGTTCGACCACGAGGCGCCTTCCGGGTCCATGGCCGGAGCATCGAAGTTCCTCGGCGTCTACGTGGTCGCTAGTGCGGCATCGCAGACGTTGCTGGCCGGGGCTCCGCTGGCCGTGCTGGCGATGGGCGGAACGCCAGAGATGATCAGCATCGCCTTCGTCACCTTCACTCTCTATCGGGCACCATTGACGCTCACCTACCTCCTCCAGGGCCGCATCCTGCCCTATCTGGTGCGGATGGTGGAGACAGGCGATCGCACCGATTCCGATCGTCTCATCGCCCGGGTGATGGCTGTCGGCGCCGGGCTGTGTTTGGCTGGCGCGTTGACCGGGTACCTCGTCGGGGCGGATGTGGTACAGCTCTTGTTAGGGGCAGAATTCCGACCGACCGCGGTGGTATCCGCCTTGGTCGCCGGCGGGGTCGTCGCCGCCGTCACGACACAGGTCGTCGGTCAGGTGCTGGTAGCCGAAGGGAGGATGGGGACTCTCGCCCTCGTCTGGTCCGTTGGCCTGGTCGTTGCCACGGTCGTCCTGCTGGTGTCTTCGCTCGAGCCACTCACCCGCGTGGCCCTCGCCTTTGCGCTCGGCGAGCTGACCGCCTTGACTGCGATGTGGCGAGTGGCCCGATCTACCCCGGTTCAAGAGGTTTCTCCCGATGACCGATAACAGGCCAATGCGTCGTCAGGTGGCTTTGTTCGCCGCGCTGGTCCTGTTGACCGGCCTGGTGGTGATCGTCCCGCCCGCGCCCCCTGCCCAGGCAGCCACGATCAGCGGCGCCGGCACGGTGTACGCCGGCATCTACTCCGAGCACTTCGACGCCGGGGCCGATCTCAACAACCTCGCCGCCGCCACCGGGAAGCGAATGACTTTCGCCGGGACCTTCCACTCGGTGAATGAGAACGACGGTGTGGCCGGGGGCTGGTCGAACACCAGAGAGGCCCTGAACGCAGTCTGGGCCGGCCAGGCCACCCCGTTCGCCAATCTCACCGTCCCCGCCTCCGCCGCCTCGATCGCCTCCGGCGCCTGGGACGGGAAGATCAACGAGTGGGCTTCTCACCTACAGCAGTTCCTCGACCTCGGCGGAGGGCGAAGCCTCGTCCTCGCCCCGCTGCAGGAGATGAATGGGAACTGGACCTCTTATGGCTGTGACCCTGCCAACTTCATCTCCGCGTACCGGCGTGTCGTCGACATCATTAGAGGACGGGGCATCGACGAGACCCAGGTGCGGTTTGCATTTGCGCCCAACGGCTGGACTTCACCGGGCTGTGGCTCGATAGGCAGCTACTACCCGGGCAACGCCTATGTCGACGTGATCGGGCTCTCGGCGTACCGATGGGCCGATGGGGCCAATGTTTTCTCCGTCATGGGCGACACGGTGAACCAAGTGGCCGGCGCCTTTCCTGGCAAGCCGATCATCATCGCCCAGACCGGCGCGTGGCCCTCTGCAAGCAAAGACCAGTGGATCAGAGAGATGTTCTCGTGGGCGGCCTCCAATCCGAGCGTGGTCGGGATCGTCTATTTCAACCTCAATAAGTCCGGCGAACCGGGCGAGACCGACTGGCGGGTCTGGGTCAACCCGACAGTCAACGCGGGATTCAGGGATGCGGTGAGGGCGCCGTCGACCGCGTACCAGTGGCCGCTTCGGGATTGGTTCCAGCCGGGTCAGCTCAGCCTGAGCCTCAACTCGGGAGTCACCCTGTGCAAAGCAGGCGCGGACTGCGACACGGCGGTCTTCCAGGATGGAGCGGGCAGGTTCAACATATGGGACCTGGCGACCAGCGGGAAGATCCTGTCTTCCTTCCACTACGGCAATCCCGGCGACGTCCCCTTCTCCGGCGATTGGAACTGCGACGGGGTGGACACCCCGGGGCTCTACCGGCAGTCGGACGGATACGTATACCTGCGCAACTCGAACAGCCAGGGCGTCGCCGATATCGCGTTCTTCTTCGGCAATCCTGGCGATATCCCGATGTCTGGGGACTTCGACCACAACGGGTGCGATACGGTTTCGATTTTCCGACCTGCCGAGCAGCGGTTCTACGTCATCAACGACTTGGGATCCAACGATGGCGGCCTGGGGGCTGCGGAATACTCGTTCATATTCGGCGATCCCGGCGACAAGCCATTTGTAGGCGATTTCGATGCCGATGGGGTGGACACGATCGGATTACATCGTGAGTCGACCGGGCTGGTCTACTTCCGCAATTCCAATAGCACCGGGGTCGCCAACAGCCAGTTCATCTATGGCGACCCCGGGGACAAGATCGTGGCCGGGGACTGGGATGGCAACGGCACCGACACCATCGGGGTTTATCGCCCCGGCAACGGGATCTTCTACTTGCGCAACTCCAACACGCAGGGGAACGCGAACGCCTGGGCCTTCGCCGGGTCGTATACCGGTCTGGCGGCGCTGAACCGATGATTCGTCGGATTCTCCTCGTGCTTCTTATCGCGGCTACCGCGGTCCCTGTGATCCCCCTCGCTCCACCGGCCGAGGCACAGATTGGCCCGGACGGCGTCTACCCGATGGTCTTCCCGCTCCAGGGTGGCTTCCGGCTCACCAACTCGTTTGGTGATCCGCGGCCGGGTGGTCGGAGCCATGCCGGCGAGGACATCATGGCCGATGCAAAGGGCCAGCCCGTGGTAGCGGCAGCCGACGGGACGGTGCGATGGGTCGGGACCGACTGTTGTTATCTGGCGATCGAGCACGACGATGGCTGGGAGACCTGGTACATCCATCTCAACAACGACACTCAGAACCCCGACGGCTCCTACAGCGACGATGGGCTCGGAAATGGCATCGAACCGGGGATCGAGGTCGGGACGAGGGTCGAGGCCGGCCAGGTGATCGGCTACAGCGGCGATTCGGGCAACGCCGAGGGGAGCTCACCTCATCTGCATTTCGAGTTGCGCGACCCAAGCGACGTGCCGGTCGACCCCTACGCCTCATTGCTCGCGGCAGGACCATCGCTCAAGGTGGCGCCGGTGTGCCCCGAGGGACAGGTCTGTGACACGGTGGCCTTCCAGGAGCAGGGGGGCCAGTTCGTCCTCTGGCAACAGCTAGCCATCAACGCCGCAGCGACCACCTTCTATTTCGGCAACCCCGGAGATGTCCCCTTCTCCGGTGACTGGGATTGTGACGGCGTCGAAACCCCGGGTCTCTATCGACGATCTGACGGCTATGTGTATCTGCGCAACTCGAACACCGAGGGCGTCGCCGATATCTCGTTTTTCTTCGGCAACCCGGGCGATTTCCCGATCTCCGGTGATTTCGACAACGACGGGTGTGACACGGTGTCGATCTACCGGCCTGCCGAGCAGCAGTTCCATGTGATCAATGACCTGGGCTCGAATGACGGTGGTTTGGGGGCGGCCGAGTATTCGTTCGTGTTTGGTGACACCGGGGACAAGCCCTTCGTCGGCGACTTCAACGGGGACGGTATCGACACCGTCGGTCTCCACCGCGAGTCGACGGGTCTGGTCTACTTTCGGGACTCGAACAGCACAGGAGTTGCCGACTTCGAGTTCATCTACGGGGACCCGGGTGACAAGTTGGTGGCCGGGGACTGGGACGGCGACGGGACCGACACCATCGGGGTCTATCGACGTTCGGACGACATCTTCTACCTCAAGAACTCCAACGTCGCAGGAGTCGCCGACGCCAGCTTCGTCGTCGGTGACTACACCAGCGTCATCGCTCTCCTGCCGTAGAGGGTCTCGGCGCCGGGGTGGGCCGCCGATCGAACCTGCTCCCGGGCTGAATGACTAAACCTTCATCACGCATACGATGACCCGGTTGACGTCCTCTCCCAAGCCCTCGATCGGCCGGGTGGCAGTCGCCAGCCTCGCCTTCGCCATACTCCTCCCCATTCCCGCCGCGTTGTCCACGGGAGAGACGGCACGCGACGGGGAACTCGGCGAGGCGCGAGACGAGACGTCACCGCATGATCCTTCTCAAATCCTGGTGAAGATGGCGGCTCCGTCCGCCAATGGGCGGAGTCTGGCCACCGCTAGCGAGGAAGTCGGGGCAGGCTGGTACGAGGTGCCGGTCCCGACAGGGTGGGAGCCGATCGATTGGGCCGAGGAGATGGCGGGCCGTCCCGGAGTCGAAGTGGCCGAGCTCGATCTGATCCTCACCAAGCAGGCGACCCCACCGTTCACCTCTGGTGACCCTTTCTATGCCAACAGTGCCGAGCCGTCGTGGCAGTGGCATCTCCATGCAGCCAATGTCGGGTCGGCCTGGCTGAGCACGGTGGGCGCCGGGGCGACGGTGGCCATCCTCGACACCGGGGTCAACGATGGCGCCGACGGGTTCTGCCGGCCTTTCGTCGCCGAGTACAACTCGGTGTCCGGTATCGCCGGTCCAGGCGCGGCCCTCGATACCGATGGTCACGGCACTCATGTCGCCGGGTCGGCCGCCCAATGCTCCGACAACGGTGTCGGAGGCGCGGGCATGGCCCCAGAGGCCAGTGTCATGCCGGTAAAGGTGTTTCCATCCACAGGCGGAGCCAACTCGTCCGATGTCGCCAGAGGAATCGATTGGGCGGTTGCCAACGGGGCTCGGGTGATCAATATGTCACTCGGATGCAGTGGGTGTGCGGGGAGCACGACTCTCAACGCGGCGATTGACCGTGCTGCGGCGGCCGGTGTCGTGATCGTCGTCTCGTCGGGGAACTCACCAGTTGATGTCTTCTATCCAGCCAACCACCCGTCTGTCTTGGGAGTTGGCGCCACAACCAGAGCGGGGGATGTCGCCGTCTACTCCGCCCGCGGGCTCGGTCTCGACCTGGTGGCTCCTGGCGGCGAGGTGAGCAACGACCCGACCACATTCATCTGGCAGGACACGCATCGGCGGATATGACGGCTTCGCCGGGACCTCGATGGCTGCGGGCCACGTTTCCGGCGCCGCCGCCCTCCTCATCTCACGATTTCCCGGCGCTGCTGCCCTCCAGGTCAAGAACGCCCTCACCTGCTCCGCTGTCAACGTCGGAAGTCCCGGCTGGGATGAGCAGTCCGGTTTCGGAAGGCTGGACGCAGGAGGGGCCGTCGAACAGCTCAGGTTGATGATGAATGCCGGTACCGCCAGCTGCGTCGGTCAAGCGGCGAGCACCGCTACGTATGCCTCGATTCAGGGCAATGCCGGCTTCTGGCGGCTGCACCAAGGGCCGGCCCAGATGGCTGGATTCTTCTACGGAAATCCGGGTGATTTCGGCTTCATGGGAGATTGGGACTGTGACGGGATCGACACCCCGGGCCTGTACCGCCAATCAGACGGATACGCCTACCTGCGCAATTCCAACACGCAAGGTGTCGCCGACGTCGCCTTCTTCTTCGGTAATCCGGGTGACATACCCCTCGCCGGAGACTTCGATGGGGACGGGTGTGACACCGTGTCGATCTACCGTCCGTCCGAGGGCAGGTACTACATAATCGACCACCTCGGGTCGGGTGACGCCGGGCTGGGGGCTGCCGAGCGTTCGTACTATTTCGGCGATCCCAACGATTCGCCGTTCATGGGAGACTGGGACGGTGACGGGATCGACACACCCGGGCTACGACGCAACTCCAACGGATTCGTCTATCTCCGCCACACCAATACTCAGGGCAATGCGGACATCGAGTATTTCTATGGCGACCCAGGTGATGTCGTGTTCACAGGGGATTGGGATTCCGACGGCGACGACACCCTGGGCCTCTACCGGCCGTCGACCGGGACTGTCTATCTCCGCAACACCAACAGCACCGGGGTTGCCCAGTTCACGTTTGGTGTGGGTGGGGGCATGCAGGCTGTTGGCGGCGACTTCTAGATGAAGACCCTGCGCCTCGTCCTTGTGCTCGGGGTGGTCATGATGATCGCCCTCCCCGCCGTGGCCACCGACACCGTCGGAGTCCAGGATCCGGCCACCGGTCACTGGACCCTTCGCGACGAGAACACCAACACCAAGACCTTCGTCTACGGCAACCCTGGGGACGTCCCCTTCATCGGGGACTGGAACTGCGACGGGGTGGAGACCCCGGGTCTCTACCGCCAGTCGGACGGGTTCGCCTACCTGCGCAACAGCAACACCACAGGGATCGCCGACGTCAGCTTCTTCTTCGGCAATCCCGGCGACTTGCCCCTGGCCGGTGACTTCGACGGCGACGGTTGCGACACCCTGTCCATCTACCGGCCCTCGGAGGCGAGGTTCTACGTCATCAATGAGTTGGGTGTCAACGGTGGTGGGCTCGGGGCCGCCGACTTCTCGTTCGAGTACGGCAATCCGGGCGACTTGCCGGTCTTCGGCGACTGGGACGGGAACGGCACCGACACTCCGGGTCTTCGCCGCCCAACTGATGGCTTCGTGTACATCCGCGACGACAACAGCAGTGGCTTCGCCGACACCTCGTTCTTCTACGGCGATCCCGGCGACCTCCCGGTCGCCGGGGACTGGAACAATGATGGCGCCGACACCTTCGGGTTGTTCCGGCCCTCGAGCGGCACGTTCTTCCTGAAGAACACCAATGCCACCGGTGTCGCCGACACCGGCTTTGGCATCGGGGCAGCTGGCTCGGCGCCGGTTTCCGGTGAGTTCCATCTCAATCTGCCGGCGCCGTCGCCGCCACTGGCCTTGCAACAAGTCGCCGCCGGTCTGATTCGTCCCGTGCTGGTCGCGGCACCCCCGGGCGACCCCAGGCTCTTCGTGGTCGAACAAGGCGGCGACATCGAGATCATCAGCGGCGGTTCGGTCCTTCCCACGCCGTTCCTCGACCTCGGGGTCACCACCGGCGGGGAGCGGGGGCTACTCGGGCTCGCCTTCCATCCCCAGTACGCCTCCAACGGCAAGTTCTACGTCAACTACACGATCAACAATGTGTCACGGATCTCCGAGTTCACGGTGTCCTCCAACCCCAATCTGGCCAACGCGTCGTCGGAGCGAATCCTGATCCAGGTGGTGCAGCCTTTCACCAATCACAAGGGGGGGATGCTGCTGTTCGACGAGTCCGGGCACCTGGTCATTGCCTTCGGCGACGGGGGCAGCGGCGGCGACCCGGGCAACCGTGCGGAGAACCCGCGCGACATCCTGGGCAAGCTGCTTCGCATCGACGTCAACACGACCTCGCCGGGGCGGGCCTACGGCATCCCGGCCTCCAACCCCTTCGCCGGCGGCGGCGGCGCCCCGGAGGTCTACATGCTCGGCCTCCGCAACCCCTGGCGGTTCGACATCGACGCCGGCCTCGTCTACATCGGCGACGTCGGCCAGGGCGATCGGGAGGAGGTCACCGTCCTTCCAGCTGCCTCCGCCGGGGCCAACCTGGGGTGGAACACCTGGGAGGGGACGCGCTGCTTCCAGGGGCCGTGCGGGACGGCTGGGTTCACCTTCCCCCAGGTCGAGTACACCCATGCCAACGGTTGCTCGGTGACCGGCGGGATGGTCTACCGGGGATCCGCCATCCCCGGTCTGTCCGGGACCTACTTCTACGCCGACTTCTGCGCCGGCAGGATCCACAGCCTTGTCTTCGACGGGGGCATCGTCACCAAGCATCAGGACCGTGCCGGGGAGCTGGGTGTCGTCTCCCAACTCTCTTCCTTCGGCTACGACTCCGCCGGTGAGGTCTACGTCACCTCCCTCGACGGCCGGGTGCTCAAGATCGTCGCCCGCTGAGGGCCCCAGGATCACGGGATGGCATAGGTAGCCTTGGGTGGATGACCGACAGCACTCTTGTCGTCACCCCCGCCCACGACGAGGAGCAATCGGTCGGCCTGGTGGTCGAGAGAATCCGGGCCCTGGGATTGCCATCGCTCGTGGTGGACGACGGCTCCTCCGACAACACGGCTCTGGCTGCAGAGGCCGCCGGGGCGACAGTCGTCAGTCTCCCGGTGAACGTCGGAGTTGGGGCGGCGTTGCGCACCGGCTTCCGATACGCGGTGACGCACGGGTACAAGCGGGTGGTCCAGGTCGATGCAGACCTCCAGCATCCTCCGGAGGCGATCCCGGCACTCCTCGAGGCGGCCACGGGCGCCGACCTGGTCATCGGGTCCCGATTCGGATCCGGTTACGACCCCGGGGTGAGACGTCTCGGGATGAAGCTCCTGTCGGGCCTGGTGAGCCGGCGGATCGGGGTGCACGTCACCGACCCCACTTCAGGTTTCAAGGTCGTCTCGGAGCCGCTGCTCTCCGAGTTCGCCCGGTCCTATCCAGCGGAATACCTGGGCGACACGGTGGAGGCTCTCCTCCAAGCCGGATGGTTCGGCGCCTCGATAGTGGAGGTCGAGGTGCCTATGCAGGCGAGACTCGGAGGGGATCCCACCACGACGGCCCACGCCGCTGCCCAGTTCGGCCGAGTCCTGCTCACGGTCATCGCAGGCAAGCCGCGCAAGGGCGCACCGTGAGCGGCCTCGCTCAGGCGGCCGTGATCGTCATCGCGTTGGGAGCCGTGGCCGGCGTGGTGATGCTGGTGCGGAGGCGACGTCTGAAGGAGCGATATGCGGTGATCTGGCTTGCAGTCGCGTTCGGGATGGTGGCTCTCGTGATCGCCCGCCCCTGGCTCGACAGCATCTCCCTTGCCCTCGGCATCCAATCCGGGACGACGACTCTCTTCCTCCTGGCGACGCTGGTGATATTGGGGATTCTTCTTCAGCTCTCGGTGTCGCTCTCTGCGATGGAGGAGAAGGTCCGTGACATCGCCGAGGCAGTGGCCCTTGCGGACTCAGCCGAAACGGTCAGCGAGCCGGACGAGGGGTAGGACGAGCTGCTGCCAGAGCCGTAGCAGGAAATCGACTGCGATCGTCCCTCTGGGAGGTCTGATCTGAGGTATCCCCGAGAGACTGTGCCCCATGGCGGCGAGGATTGGGGCGTCGCCGGAAACCCGGGTGGACTCGACCAATGCGCGCCCTTGCGCCACCGCCAAGTAGGCCGTGAGGGCGTCGGCCCGGGCTCGCCGCTTCTCGGCCAACCACCCGTCCCGCCGGGCGGTGAGAGTGATTCCGATCTCCACCAGGAGCAGAGCGGGGGAGAGGAGCGCCAGGGTCCGCCTTCGGTAATTGGAGCGGAGCATCACCCAGCGATTTCGCTCCAGGTAGTACATCTTGGTGGGAGATCGGGCGAAGTCGTAGTGATGGGCGACTCTCGACGAGGGCACCCTCACCACCCGCCTGCCTGCGAGCCGGAGACGCCAACCGAGATCAGTGTCCTCGTGGTACATGAAGAACTGCTCGCGAAACCCCCCAAACTCCTGCCAGGTGCGGCGGCTGATGGCGGTGGCCGCGCCGGAGGGAAAGGGCACGTCGACCGGTCCGCGCTCCTCGGGGGGGATCGGGTCGGCCAAGGTCGCTCACCCAAGCGATCCCGAAGTAGGTGAGATGGCCCCCGGAAGTGTTGAACGTTCCCGGCCGATCGGCGTCCTCGATCGTGGCCATGGCCGCGCCGATTTCGGGGTCATCGAGGACCGTCGACGAGTGGGCCGAGCCAGCCGCGGCGAGGGACGGTGTCATGGCCGAGAAAGACGAGTGCGTCGCCCTTCGATGCCCGGGCACCGATGTGACACCCAGGGCAAACCCAACGTTGTCCGGTTCTGATATCACGGTCACGTCATAGCCGGCGAGCACTTCGAGGGTGCTGTCGGTAGAGGCGGAATCCACGACGATGACCTCAGCCGGAAGCACCGGGTCCGCGAACAAGGCATCGAGGACAGGAGTAACCAACTCGGCAGAGTCGTGAGTGACGATGACCACGCTGGTGGCTTCCGGAGTCACCTTTGCGGGCGAGTGAGGTTCCTAAGGCGTACCGGCGACAGGCCGGTGGCCTGGGCCCCCATCGTGTAGGCGAAGTCTGCGATGCCCGTGGAGTTGGTGGTTCGGAGGTAGACCGTCCCGTTTGCGGGCCGGTAGAGGCCGAGGGTGTCGTCCCCGTCGTTGTCCCAGTCGCCGGTGAACACGATGTCTCCCGCATCACCGTAGAAGTACTCGATCTCGCCGGTACCTTCGGCTGTTGGTGTGGCGGAGATAGACAAACCCGTTGGAGTTGCGTCGTAAGCCCGGCGTGTCGATCCCGTCACCGTCCCAGTCTCCCATGAACGGGGCGTCGCCAGGGTTCCCGAAGTAGTAGGAGATTTCGGCTGCGTCCCAGACCCTTGTCTCCCGATCCCAACTGATTGATGATGTAGAACTTCCCTTCGAGGGGCGGTAGATCGACACCGTGTCACATCCGTCCCCGTCGAAGTCGCCGGGCATGGGCATGTCCCCGGGGTTGCCGAAGAAGAAGCCGACGTCGGCGACACCTTGAGTGTTCGAATTGCGCAGGTAGACGTATCCGTCCGACTGGCGGTAGAGACCGGGCGTGTCGATCCCATCACAGTCCCAGTCCCCCATGAACCCGAAGTCACCAGGATTTCCGAAGTAGAACTCGCCGATCGTTCCAGCGGAGTCGTGGAAGCGCCACTTGCCCGTGCTGTCGTCATGGAGCATCGTTCTATCAGCCCCTGCGATGAACGGGACGATCCCGGTGATGTCCTTGACGTAATGGGAGCGAAGCCCGAGAGCTGCCTTGAACTGTGACCCGGTGTAGGTCTTGGTAAGCGGCGATCCCCCGGCCGACCCCTGGACCACGATTTGCTTCGGGCTGCCCGACGTGTACCGCTCGGTGACCACCGCCGACACGATTGCGTTGAAGCCGAGCATCGACGCGAACGAGGACTGGGGGATCGCTGCCGTCCATGAGGTAGCGCCCGGGTCGCCTTTCGAGCGAAGGTACGGGTAGGGCGAGCCACCCCATTGGTCTTCGTTGTTCTCGGTATTGCCGCCGGACGACGAGAAGTAATAGGCCTCGATCGCACGACCCCCGCTGTGGGGATGGACGAGGGCCTGGCCAGCGGTGGCATTGACCGCGTCTCGCCAGCGCGCACCATAGGTTCCGCCGCCTTCGGCTTCCTTGGCCCATCCGATGTACTTCTGGTCCTGTGTGGACGCGAAGAGATGACAGCCGCACGCATTCATTCGCGCTGCATTCCCGGCCAGATTGCGAAAGACCCAGGCCCGGTACAGGGCATAGGTCCGTCCGGCGATGGCCTGGGCTTTGAGTGCTTCGATGTGCCAGGACGACGGCATCTCCGCCAGTCCATACAGATATTGCTCGAGATCGATCTCGACGACGAGATGGAAGGCGTTCGCATTGTTGGGCACCGGGACCACGACCAACTTCCCTCGGGCGTAGGTGCGGCCGAGGGTGGAGACCGCCACCTTCGCCGTTGGCTGGTTGGCCCAGGTGATTGCCCCGCTGCACGAGGAGGCGGGCGCCTGCGCTCCCTCGCCGAAGAAGTACTGGCATTGTCCGGGGCCCACGACCCGCAATGACCAGGCTTGACCAGGTTGGGCGACCAGCCCGCCGGGGAGATTGACCGGGCCACCGACGGCCGAGAAGTCGAATCGGGTCATGCTCTGACCCACACCGATCCGAAGTGGTGCCGCGTGGCCGACGAGACCGCCCTGACCGACGGTGCCAATGGATGCGCCCGTGTAGAAGTACTGGAGGATCTGGTGGGCGGTGTTGCCGCCCTCGGCGTGCGCCTTTGCGCCGTACTGTGACATCCCGATGCCGTGGCCCCAGCCACCACCGGTGACGGTGACCTGATTGTCGGCGCCGGAGGCCGGAAGGGCGGTCGAAACCAGCATGACCCCGGACAGGGCCAAGAGGATGTAGCGCTTCTTGAGTGTGGGTCGCAGCATGGGCAGTCCGCTTACCTCCCGTTGCCTATTTTTCATTCGGCAAGGCTGCGGGCCCCCTGAAGGGCAACGTCATTCTTACCGTGGCCCCGATTTAGGGGTAATGACCACTGCTTCTGGCGCACCGATCCTGGCCTAGACACCGGGATCGGCGCGCCAAAACGATTGGCAACTACCGTCCCGGCCCGTGCCCGACGACCTGACGATTTTGGTTCGACCTGAGTATGTGCTGGTGGCCTGGGCGGCCGGGCTGGCCCTGGTATCGGGATCGGTCGCTATCGCCCGGGTGGTCGGACCCGGGTTCACCTGGCTCGTCGCTTCGATCGCGGCCGCCATCGGGCTGGTCGGTGTCTTCGCAGAGGATCCGTGGTGGGCCCGCTTCGGTCTCATCTTGCTGGCCCTTGCCCTCGTCTGGGCGCGCAACCGCCAGCTCTCGGGAATCTTGCAGCTCTTTGCCGGATTGGCCCTCCTCATCCAGGCGTCGTCGGGGGGATGGGCGCCTGCGATCTCGGCTGCCCTTGCCCTTGGCGGGGTGACTGGGGAGATGGCACTCGGGCACTGGTACCTGGTGGACCCGAGGTTGCCAAGATGGATGCTGAGGACACTCGCCATCGTGGGCATCGTCGGTCTCGCCGTCGACTCGGCTGTGCTCGCCATCGCCGGACTCCCGTCCGGAGGTGGCACCATTGCATTCTGGGTGTTGATGGTGACGTCGGTGGTGCTGATGGCCGCCGTGATCGGGTCGCTCAGATACCCGTCTTACGCCGGCGTCATGGCCGCCACCGGTTTGTCATATCTGGCGGTGCTCACCACGCTTGGCGGGATGTTCCTAGGGCGGGCGCTCGTCGCCGGCCTGGGCCCGTTTGCGAGCTGAACAGGAGACAAGGTGGAAATCAGAAATGCACCCGACGAACTCGACCTGACGGACGCGACCTTGATCGTCGGCATGCTGGCCGAGAACGAGCCCGCGCCCGGTGCCGAGGAAGCCTACGCCGCTGCCGACTCGACTCTGCTCGAACTGGCCAAATTCGAAGGCAAGACCGGTCAGGCGCTCAGCCTGCCCCACTCCGAGGCGAAGTCGGTCGTGTTCGTCGGTCTCGGAGACGAAGCGACCTTCGAGACGATCAGGAGCGGGATCGGGAACGCGGTCCGCCTTGTCAAGACAGAGCGCGCCGTGACCAACCTCAACCAGATCCCCGTTGATGGCGCGACCCGCGCGGTCGTCGAAGGCGCCGCCCTCGGTGGCTACCAGTTCAGGGCGTACAAGACCGAGGGGGAGGGTCTGTCCATCGAGACCCTCGAATTGGTCGACGGTGACGAGGAATCGCTCTC
This sequence comes from uncultured Acidobacteriota bacterium, assembly GCA_963734115.1. Lineage (GTDB taxonomy): Bacteria > Actinomycetota > Acidimicrobiia > Spongiisociales > ZC4RG35 > JARDZU01. The sequence goes on along the minus strand of CAVTFV010000006.1, from coordinate 134,474 downwards.
TGAGACTGTGATCACCACCGAGGCCACGAACCTCGCCAGGGACTGGGTCAACACCCCGGCGCTCGACAAGGCGCCAGAGACGCTTGCCGAAGCGATGAGGGAAGCGGCCGAGAACGCTGGGCTCACCGTCGAGGTGTGGGACGAAGACCGGATCGTTTCCGAGAAGCTGGGCGCTCTATTGGGTGTGGCCGCCGGCTCGGACCGGCCGCCTCGGCTCGTGGTGGTCGAGCACAACGCGGACACAAACGGAGCTCATCTGGGGCTGGTGGGGAAGGGCATCACGTTCGACTCGGGTGGGCTTTCTCTCAAGACCGCCCAACACATGGAAGAGATGAAGGATGACATGTCCGGTGCCGCTGTTGTCATCGCGGCCACGATCGCTATCGCACGGCTCGGGCTTCCGATTCGGGTCACGACGGTCGTGCCTCTCACGGACAACGCCGTGGGGGGGAAGGCGACAAGGCCCGGCGATGTCCTCAGGCCCGTGGCGGGGCCCACCATCGAAGTCCTCAACACGGACGCCGAGGGTCGGCTGATCCTCGCCGACGGACTGGGAGTTGTTCGCCGCTACGAGCCCGACTTGATCATCGATGTGGCCACCTTGACCGGCGCCGCCCACGTGGCGCTCGGCGACAAGATCGCCGCAGTGTTCGGCTCGGACTCCGAAGTTTCGACTCAGGTTCTGGAGGCGGCTTCCCGCGCCGGGGAGCACTTCTGGGAACTGCCCCTGTTCAAGGACTACAAGAAGTCGATCGAATCCGACATCGCAGACATCAAAAACATCTCCGGCGGACGCTACGGCGGCGCTATTACTGCCGCGCTGTTCTTGTCGAGTTATGTCGACGACGAGAAGTGGGTGCACCTCGACATCGCCGGACCGGCCCGATCGAGGGAGACGGCCGGTGAGCACGTCAAGGGCGCCTCGGGCGTTGGCGTTCGCACCCTCGTCGAGTTGGCTCGCTCGTTGGTCGTGGCCAGCTAAAGCGGCCGCCGTTTCCTAGCATCTCCAACAATGCGCAGACGTTTTCTGATCCGCTCCAGCCTGTCCGACTTGCTCGCGCTGGCCGTCGCCATGGTGGCGGGATCTCTCTACGCGTTTGGGACCGTTTTCCCCTGGAACTCGATCGAGGGTGGGACACGGATGATCCCGATGATGGCCTACCTCGCCCTGTCGATGATGCTGTTCTCGCTGCTCACCGCGCAGATGTCAGGGCCTGGGGTCCCTCGCCCCACATACGGGCGGATGTTTGCCATCTTCCTCGGCACCGGTGGGTTGACTGCCTTGCTGTTGTTGTTCAGTCGGAGCAACTTCTCCCGGGCGTTCCTGCTTGTCACTGCGGTCTCCTGGTTGGTGCTGGCCACGGCTCATCGCATGGTGCGGCGCCGCCGGCCCTGGACCGAGCGGATCGCCGTGATCACCGGCGAGAAGCAACTCGCCGAGGACCTGGTCGATTCGCCCCATGCCGACGTGGTGTGGGTGCTCGACCCGAAGTCAGAGAGTGTGCCCGACCTCCCGGATCGGGACGTGACCATGGCGGTCGACCTGAAGCTGGTGCTCTCGGAGCGTGTTGCTCAATATCTCTCGTCCTGCGATGTCGCGGGATACACGATCAGGCCATTCACGTCGACATATGAGGAGCACACCGGGCGAGTGCCTCTGGTCCATCTCGCTGAAGGCTGGGAGATCTCGGCTCCGCTACTCGAGGTGGCGCCGTGGCTGCCCGGCAAGCGTGGCATCGAGACTGTGGTTGCGGTGGTGACGGCTCCCCTTTGGATGCCTCTCGGCATCCTGGTCGCGATATACATCCGATTGACCTCACGGGGGCCGGCGTTGTTTCGTCAGGAGAGGACCGGGTTCGGGGGTGCGCCCTTCACGATGTACAAGTTCAGGACCATGGCGAAAGACGCGGAGAAGGATGGTCCCAGCTTCGCCAGTGAGGGTGATCACCGTGTCGTCCGCGGTGGGAGGTTCCTTCGCAAGTCGCGTCTGGACGAGATTCCCCAGCTCCTGAACGTGCTCAGGGGGGAGATGAGCCTCGTCGGGCCGAGAGCCGAGCAAGTCCCCTTTGCCGAGGCCTTCCGACAGCAGATTCCGTTCTACGAGCACCGTCATCTGGTCCGCCCCGGTATCACGGGATGGGCTCAGGTCAACTATGGATATGCCGATGATCAAGCGGACACCATCGAGAAGCTGACCTATGACCTCTATTACATCAAGCACATGTCCCCGGTGATGGATCTCCGCGTGCTCTGGAAGAGCGTATGGACGGTCCTGACCGGGTTCGGCGCACGTTGAGCGCCCCGGTGCTAGAGGCACATCCGAGAGGGTTCAGAGCTCCCGGTACCACCTTCATGGTGGCCGGCGGATTGATCGGGGCCATCGGCGCCTACGTCTTCCAGGCATACGGAGGCCGTCAGCTCGGCACCGAAGCCTTCGCACCCGTCGCCCAGTTGTGGACGGTGTTCTTCATCATCGCCACCGTGCTTGTTGGTTCCCGCTCGAGCAATACATCACCCGCGAGGTGGCAGGGGGCCGAAAGGTGATCCCGGGCGACCTGGTGCCGGCGATGACCGTGACTGCGATTGGGGCAGTCGTCGGTGGCGGGTTCGTGTTCTTCACCTTGGACGAGCTGTTCGCCGGGAGCTTCCAATATGTGATTCAGATCGTGCTACTCATGATCGGCTACGGATTCCTCTTCGTAGGCAAGGGCGTCTACGCCGGTCGTCGCCAGTTCGCCAAGGTGGGATGGGTCCTCGATCGTCGAGACCGCTCGTCCGCCTGGCGGCGGGCATCGTTGCCATCCAGCTGGCTGCGATCGGCGGAGTCTTTGGGCTGGGCGATGGTGCTGGGGGGATTCGCCGTCCTCGGGATGGGATGGTGGCGTTACGACAAGGGACACACCCGGCCTCCCGGCCGCACCGCCAACTCGCTTTCTCGGTGGTTATGTCGGCGGCACCGCCGCAGTCGCAAGTCCTGCTCGGAGCGGCACCGGTCGCCGTCGCCCTGCTTGGGGGCGATCGAGGCGATCCAATCCATAGTCTTCGCCACCTTCACTCTGTTCCGAGCCCCGCTGACCCTGATCTTCTCGCTTCAGGGGCGGGTCCTCCCGTTTCTGGTGGGAATGGCCGATTCCGGCGACCGCAAAGGCCTGGCTCAGATTGCCCGGCTGGTCGTGATCGGGGGGTAGTGCTGGCCGGCCTTGGTGCGCTGGTTGGCTGGTTGGTCGGTCCGGAGATCGTGAGTCTTTCTCTTCAGACCCGAGTTCGCTCCGTCTGCAACCGTGGCTGCCCTGACCGCCGCCGGTGTGACTGCCGCCGCCACCGCCCAGATCGCCGGTCAGGTCCTGGTCGCCGAAGGACGAACGCCGCGTCTCTCCATCGCCTGGATCGCCGGCCTCGTTACCGCAGTGCTGGCACTGGCCCTTCTCGGGGGTGCCCCAGACGTTCGGGTTGCTCTTGCCTTCCTCATCGGCGAGACCGTTGCCCTGGTCGCCATGGCATTTCTCGCCACCGGTCGCCCGGTACTCAAGTAACCCATCTCGCGTGCTCGGCCCCGAGACTCGGCGGGAATCGCCAGCGCAACTCGGGTGGTACCGCCGGGATGTGGTCGAAGACCACCAACCCTGACGTCTCGGCCTTGACCAAGCCGCCACGAAGCAAGATCGGGAGGGTCCTGGGCAGCCGCACCCCCTCCCCCTTCTCGGCCGCCCGAACCAGGCGGAGCAGCTCGGCAACGGCGCTCGAGCCGATTGCGGCCACCCAGAACCGCCTCACGTAGGGGTCCGAAGGCTCGAACCCACCGCGACGAGGCTCCAGCCGGACCGGGACCACCGGCCGGACCCTCGCCGTCGGCCGGACCGAAGCGCCCGGAGGCCCCACGGTGCGCAGATGCGGAGGACGAGCAGTCTGGCCACCCCCGGGCACTTCGGTTCTCATCCGTTGAGATCTACCAGCAACCATAAAACAACGTCAAGAGCCATTAAAGGCGGGTCGCGAAACATTTGCTCGGGAGAGGCCGGAATTCTGCGGAACCTATGGCTTGCAGGTAGCGTCTTAAGGGGAGAAAAGCCCGTCGAGGGAGACGAGGAGGACTCATGCGAAGGTGGCTCACCCTGATCGTGGTGCTGCTGGTGGTGGCCGCATGTGGTGGTGGAGGCGCGGCCGACCCTGAATCCACGGGGTCAGATGCAGAGGCCACCGAGGAGGCGAGCTCCGAGGGCGAGACCATGGCCGAATTCTTCGGTTACGGCACCGAGGACCCTGAGGCCCAGGAGGTCGAGTACAGGGAGCAGGAGGCCCGAATCCAGGAGTCGATCCGCCAATGCATGGCCGAGGCGGGATTCGAGTACCAGCCGGTCATGCCGCCGGAGGGATCCTTCATGGTGGGTGAGGAGTGGGACGAGGAGGAATACGTCCGCACCCAGGGGTTCGGGATCTCGACCTGGTACGGGAACGAGGAGGTCACGGACACCACGATGGCCGAAGAGGAATGGATCGATCCCAACCAGGAGATGCTCGAGGCCATGTCCGAATCGGAGAGCACTGCTTGGAACGAGGCCCTGTACGGCACTCCGGAGCAACAGGAGGAAGCGTCGAAGACCGTCGTCGATCCTGAGACCGGCGAGGAATACATGGAGATGACCGGGTACGGCCCCGGTTGCTCGGGCGAGGCCTACGAGGCCGAGTACGGCTGCGATGGAGGACTCCAACGCTCTGTGGGAGGACCTGCAGCCCGAGATGGACGCCATGTACCAGCAGGTTTCGGCCGACCCGCGGATCGTCGAGCTCGATCAGGGGTGGTCGGCTTGCATGGCCGAGCGGGGCTTCGAATACGAATCGATGACCGCGATGCAGGAAAGCGTCTATACCGACTTCCAGACCCGATTCGACGAGATCGTCGGTCCCAACGGGGGCTATGCCGATCCGTTCGAGGGCTGGACCCAAGAGGAGATCGACGCCTTCTTCGAGGAGAAGACCCAGGAGGAGATCGATGCCTTCTTCGCCGCGGCCCAGGAGGAATCGGAACAGAATGTCGATATGGAGGCACTCGCTGCCCTCCAGCAGGAGGAGATCGATCTCGCCGTCGCCGATTACGAGTGCCGTGGCGACTACTGGGAGGTCTATCAAGAGGTGAGCGAGGAGTACGAGGCGGAGTTCATCGCCGAGAACAGGGCGATCCTCGAGGAGATCCGGGCAGCCGAGCAGGGTTGACGTCGTCGACTTGACAGAGGAGAAGCGGGGGCGTTGAGACGTAACGTGCTACTTGGGGGTGTGATAGCCGCCGTGGTGTTGGCTGCGGGTCTCGGATGGTTCTTCGGATCGCAGATCCAGTCCCCGGCTGAGGCTGCCGCCGAGGCCGAGCCACCTGAGGCCTCGAACATCACTGTCCAGGTCGTGAGCGAGGTGCTTGTCGGCCGATGTGATCACCCGCGGTGACATCGTTTATGACGAGCCGGTGTCGGTGGCGCTGTCCGGATCCTTCGCCGAGACCCCGGAGAAGCTCGTGGTGACCCAGGCGGTGGAGGTCAATTCAGAGCTGGCCGAGGGAGCGGTAGCCGTCGAGGTCGTGGGCCGTCCTGTCTTCCTCCTTGCCGGGGAGATCCCGATGTATCGGGACTTGCGCCCCGGTGCAACGGGCGACGACGTGCTCCAGGTAGAGGAGGCGCTGGCCAGGATGGGCTTCTTTGCCGGGGTGCCCGACAATCTCTGGGATCAGGAGACGAGTGCCGCTGTGGCGGCCTGGTACGAGACCTCCGGATACCGGCCCAATGGGCTATCCGAGGAAGACGATGCCGCCCTCCGCGCCGCCAGGGACCGGGTGACTGCAGGTCAGTCGGCCGTCGCTGATGCCGAGCAGGCGCTTCGCGACGCCAACGCCGGCTCGGGTCAAGCCGCTGTCGCGGGAGCCCAGGCGGAAATCGATGCAGCGAGGGATGCCTGGGGGTTGGCCAACATCGACGCCGACCGGGCGAATCTCCAGGCTGCTCGGGCCGTGACATCGGCCGAGCAGCAGCTCGCTACCGCCCAACAGGATCTGGCCAATGGAGTGCCCGGCGCGGAGGCAGCGGTTGCAGAGGCGTCCGGCGGCGCTCGAGCAGGCCCAATTCGACTGCGACGCGCACCGCCGACCGAGCAGCAGGCGCTGGTGGACGCTGCCATTGCCAGGCTGACAGTCGCCCAGGCCACCCTGGCCGATCTACAACGAGGTGTCGACACTTCGTCGATGAGACGACAGATCGATGCCGCTCGGGAGGAAGTGGGAGTTGCCCGGGATGAGCTGGCCGCCCTGGAAGCCGAGCTCGGCACCTGGCTTCCGGCGGGTGAGCTCGTCTTCCTGAAGGCGATGCCAGTCCGGGTCGACCAGGTCGCAGTCGCCCGTGGATCGGTGATCGACGGCGCATTCATCACCGTGTCCGGTTCCGAGCTCGCTCTCCGTTCATCGGTCAGCGAACGTGATGCACCCCGCGTCGAGGTCGGGATGGAGGTGGAGATCGAGAACCCGGAGACAGGCGGGTGATCCCGGGTGTGATCGGCTTCAAGGCGGATCGTGCCGGCACCGACGGGGTGCAGCCTGATCGGATCTATCTGGAGATCACCCCATCGGAGCTTCCCCCCGGAGATCATCGGGACCAATGTGCGGGTGACCATCCCGGTCAGCTCGACGGGTGGCGAGGTCTTGGCCGTTCCTGCCGCCGCCCTCTCTGCCACCGCTGCGGGGGACACCATTCTTCAGGTGGAAGATCAGGATTCGACTCTGCGAACCGTCACCGTCGAGCCTGGTCTGGCGGCGGGCGGCCTGGTCGAGGTGACTCCCATCGAAGGCGATCTCGCCGAGGGCGACTGGGTGGTGGTAGGCCGGGAGGGCGCTTCGTCGGGATCGGGCGGAGACGACGAGACGGGCACGACGGCGCCGGCCGAGACCACTGACACCACAGAGCCGACTGAGACCACCGACGGCGAGGCATGAGCACCGCGGCCCCGGTCGTCGAGCTCAAGGACGTCGGCCGCACCTTCTCGGAAGGCGACGTCTCGGTGCCCGCGCTAACGGGGGCGTCGTTGACGGTCAATCGGGGCGACTACCTGGCGGTGGTGGGGCCGTCCGGTTCGGGCAAATCGACGATGCTCAACCTGATCGGTCTCCTCGATCGGCCCACCCACGGGTCCTATCTCTTCGAAGGCATCGACACCTCGTACCTGGAGGAAGGGCAGCGAGCCGGCCTGCGCAGCCGACGCATTGGATTCGTCTTTCAGTCCTTCCACCTGCTCGCTCATCGAACGGTCATCGAGAATGTCATGCTCTCCACGATCTACAACGGCATGCCCCGGGCCGACCGTGTTCCCGCCGCGGAGACCGCCCTCATCCGTGTCGGTTTGAGCCGACGGATGGACTTCATGCCGACCAGGCTCTCTGGTGGTGAGCGACAACGAGTAGCCATCGCTCGAGCCCTCGTCACCCGGCCCGCGCTTCTGCTTGCAGATGAGCCAACGGGCAACCTCGACTCTGCGACGGGCGGCGCCATGCTCGATCTCTTCGACGAGCTGCGCGCCGATGGCTTGACACTGATGGTGGTGACGCACGACAGCCAGGTGTCGACCCATGCCGAGCGCGCCGTCCATCTTCGGGACGGCCGGATAGTGGAATCGACATGACTGATCTCGTTGTCCCTCAGGGGGTAGCCGAGGTGGCTCCGGCGCGGATGTCACCACGCGACCTCGCCGCGGAGGCGGTCGCCGGGATCTTCGCCCGACCCGGGCGGACCGTGCTCACGGTCCTCGGCACCGTCCTCGGCATCGGCGCCCTGGTTGCCACTCTCGGTGTCGCCAACACGGCGGGCAATCAGATCGTGGGGCGGTTCGACGAATTGGCGGCGACGTCAGTGGTGGTCACCAATGAGCAGGGATTCTTCGGGGGTGGCGGCGATGTTCGCGCCTCCATCCCTATCGACGCCGAGACTCGCCTCCTCCGCCTCAATGGGGTCACCGCGGCCGGATCGTTGGGGCCGGTGGACGTCGGTGCGGCCCTGGTGCGTTCGGTGCCCATCCCTGATCCGTTGGCCCAGACCGAGTTTCAGATCAGTGTCTTTGGCGGCAGTCCGGGGCTTCTGGAAGCGGTCCGGGGAGAGTTGAGCACCGGCCGATGGTTCGATTGGGGTCACACCGAGAGGGCCGACCGCGTCGCAATCCTTGGCACGGGGGCTGCCCAGCGCCTCAATGTGACGAGAGTCGACCAGCAGCCGGTCGTGTTCGTCGGCGACGACGCGTTCGTGGTCATCGGCATCCTCGACGAGGTCCAGCGTCAACCCGAGTTGCTCAACGCGGTCCTGATCCCGGAGGGGACCGCTCGGGAGATGTACGGATATCAGTCGGCGTCCACCGTTCAGATCGACGTCGAGGTTGGCGCCGCGTCCCTCATCGCCGAGCAAGCCCCTGTCGCCCTCTCGCCCGACGAGCCAACCTTGCTCAGGGTCCAGAAGCCGCCCGAGCCCGAGGACCTGAGACGTGATGTCGAGGGCGACGTCAATGCACTCTTCCTCTTGCTCGGAGGGGTCTCCCTTCTCGTCGGCGCTATCGGTATCGCCAACGTAACCCTGGTCTCGGTCCTGGAGCGGGTGGGAGAGATAGGACTACGCCGGGCCCTCGGGGCTGCACGTCGTCATGTCGCCGGGCAGTTCCTGATGGAGTCAACCGCGATGGGCCTGGTCGGAGGGATAATCGGCGCCAGTCTTGGCGTGCTGGTGGTGGTGGCCATCTCTGCGGCCCGAACCTGGACACCTGTCCTGGATCCGGCCGTCCCACTGCTCGCACCCCTGATCGGGGCCGTCACCGGTCTCGTGGCCGGTCTCTACCCGGCGTTACGAGCCGCGGCCCTGGAGCCGGTGGAGGCGCTCAGGTCGGGCTGACCGAATTCCATTCTGGCGCGCCAAAACGAGAGGCGAACCTCAGTCGTCGTCGGGTGGCGCGGTGGTGGTCGGAGCGGTGGGCGGTGGCGCTTCCTGGAGGACTCCGATCAGGGCGACCACGTCGACAGCCCCCTGGACGGCGGTCGCCGGTGGCGGGTTGGTGTTCACGATGCGGCCCACCATGGCCGGATCGGTGGTTCCTGTGTTCTGTTGAACCAGGTTGACCCTGACTCCGGAATCGAGCTCGAACGAGCGCACGATCTCGAGGGCCTCTTCGAAGGTGAGCCCGGTGAGGTTGGGCAGAGCACCGGCGGGGATCTCCCCGGTGGAGACGTAGATGGTGACGAAGGATCCCTGTCGAACGGTGGCGCCCCCGCCCGGCGACTGGTTGACCACTATCCCGGCCGGCTCGAGTGACGGGATCGGTTCGACGGAAGCATTCACCTTGGCCTGACGCAGCTCGGCTTCGGCATCGCTCTCCGTCAGCCCGATGACGTTGGGCACAGTCGTGGGCGGCGGCACCAGCCACTTGCTGATGTTGCCCGGCTCTGGTGGGAAGTCGGTCACGGGAAGCCCGGCATGGACATATGTCATGAACTCGGCCCAGATCGGCGCCGGAACCGAGCCACCAAAGACGCGGTCATACTGCTGGCCATTGATGACCACATTGGTCAGGGGCACCTGCTGGGCTTCGTAACCGACCCAAACCGCCGTGCTGTACTCAGGGGTGTAGCCGACGTACCACGCATCCAGGTAGCTCTGGTGGGTGCCGGTCTTGCCTCCCTGGGGGATGCCGATGTTGGCTCGAGGGGCGGTGCCTGACACCGGGACGACCTTCAGGGCCCGGTTGGCGGCGGCGAAGATGGCCGGGTCGGCCACCTGAGTTGTCTCTGGCTGGTGCTCGTAGATGGTCTCCCCGGCGCCATTGACGATCTTGGCGACGATGTAGTCGTCGGCGTGCATCCCGTATGTGGCGAAGTTCGAGTAGGCGTTGGCCATCTCCTTGGTGCTCACAGCCGAGCTGCCCAGGACGATGGAGAGCACAGGGTCGAGGGCGGACTCGTCGATGCCCATGCGCTTGGCGACGTCGACCACCTTCTCAGGGCCGACTTCGAGCGACAACTGGGCATAGACGGCATTCACCGAGTTGTACGTGGCCGAGGCCAGGTCGATGACCCCGAAGGAGGCGCCGGCGTTGCGAACGGTCCAGATGTTGGATCCGTTGGGGGCACAGGGGAACGGGCACTCGATCTTGATCGGGCTCTTGCCGCTCCAGCTGTGTCCCATCGTGTATCCGTTCTCAAGGGCAGCGATGAGGCCAAATGGCTTGAAGGACGATCCCGGGTTACGACGTCCCTGGACGGCGAGGTCGAACTGGGAGAACTCGAAGGGAAGACCCGACGCCATCACCTTGACCGCGCCGTGTCCAGTTGTCGGTCATGGTCATGGCGCCGGTCGGGACACACGAGTGGGTCTCGGCGTACCGGGCGAGGAAATCGTCGGTCTCGCTGGGGAGGATCTCGCGGCACTTTGCGAGGTTCTCCTCGTAAGGCGGCAATGGGAGCCAGGTGGCCAGGATCTCGTTCGCTTTCTGCTGAAGCTCGAGGTCGATGGTGGTGAAGACCTGGAGACCGCCTCCCCCTTCGCAGGCGACGTCGTCAGCCGGGCAGCCGAATACGGCCTTCTTTCGCTCTTCGGGTGAGTCGCCCAGGAAGTCGAATTCGGGATCGTTGAGCAGCTGCCGCTTGACCTCCGCGACCACATGATCGGCCTGGCCCCGTCGCAGGGGGGCCTCGATCACACCGATCGGCTCTTCGGCTGCGGCGTTGGCCTGCGCCTCGGTCACCCACCCGTTCTCCTGCATCTCCCGGATGACCTCGTCGCGTCTCTCCAGTGTCAGCTCCGGCCGGCTGCGCGGGTTGTAGAGGGACGGGTTGCGAACCATCACTGCGAGAGTGGCCGACTCCGCGATGCGTGAGCGCATCCATCGGCTTGTTGAAGAACTCCACAGATGCGGTCTTGACCCCGTAGGCCCCGGCGCCGAAGTAGACCGAGTTCATGTAGAACTCGAGGATCCGCTCCTTGGGGAATCGCCGTTCCACCTCGGCAGAGACGAAAGCCTCGGTGATCTTGCGCTGGATGCTCACTTCGGTCCCTACGAAGGCGTTCTTGACGACCTGCTGTGTGATCGTCGAGCCGCCACGGGTGCGATCGGTGATCAGGTTGTCGATCGCGGCTGACACGATGGCCGAGAAGTCGATGCCCTCATGCTCGAAGAACTCGCTGTCCTCGGCGGCGAGGATTGCATAGACCAGCGTCTCGGGTACATCCTCGTAAGCCACCGGCTCGGAGTTGCGACCGTCGTGTAGCTCTGCCAGGACCTCACCCGAATCGGCGTAGATGCGACTGACACGGCTCAGGTCGGGAAGGGTGAGCTCCATCGAGTTCGTGTCGGGCACCCATTCGTTCTTGACACCCTCAAATGTGCCGTATGCCGAGTTGGCCCCGAGAAATGCGAAGAGCCCCACCCATCCGGAGAGGAGCAGGGAGATCGATATGAGCGTGGCAAGGGCGCCGAACCATCGGCCGCGCCGTTCCCGCGCCTCGATTTGGTGGATCAGCGCTTTTCTGGCCATTGAGAGAGATGGACGTCGTAGAGGTCCCGCGAGTTCCCCACCTACACCGAAGGGAACGATGCAAGGATACCCGGTATATGGAACAAAACCGTCGCACTACCAGCGACATCGAGATCCAGGTGGTCCACGAGGAGCCGGCAGACCCTATAGCTATCGGTCGCCCAGGCGAGTTTCCTTACACCCGAGGGCCGCATCCCACTATGTACCGGGGTCGTCTCTGGACCATGCGCCAGTACGCCGGGTTCGGCACAGCGGACCAGACCAACGAGCGATTTCGGGCACTCCTCGAAGCCGGTCAGACCGGGCTGAGTGTCGCCTTCGACCTGCCCACCCAAATGGGTCTCGACTCCGACGACCCTCTGGCATCTGGCGAGGTGGGGAAGGTTGGGGTCGCCATCGACACCATCGACGACATGCGACGACTCTTCGCCGACATCCCCCTCGACCAGGTGTCGACGTCGATGACCATCAACTCCACGGCCGCCATCCTCCTGCTGTTGTACCAGCTCGTCGCCGAAGAACACGACGTCGACCCGGGACAGCTGAGGGGCACGATCCAGAACGACATCCTCAAGGAGTACGTCGCCCGAGGCACCTACATCTACCCGCCTCGGCCGTCGATGAGGCTCGTCACCGACGTGTTCGCCTATGCGGCCGCCGAGATGCCGCAATGGAACCCCATCTCCATCAGCGGCTACCACATTCGTGAGGCCGGTTCGACCGCCGCCCAGGAGTTGGCCTTCACCATCGCCAACGGGCTCGCCTATGTCAGGGCGGCCATCGACGCAGGCCTCGATGTGGACTCGTTCGCCCCCCGCCTCTCCTTCTTCTGGAACGGGCACAACGAGTTCTTCGAGGAGATCGCCAAGTACCGGGCCGGCCGGCGCCTCTGGGCCAGGCTGATGCGGGATGAGGTCGGCGCCAAGGACCCGAAGAGCTGGGCGATGCGATTCCACACCCAGACCGCCGGTTCCACTCTCACCGCCCAGCAGCCTTTGAACAATGTGGTTCGCACGACCATGCAGGCCCTCGCCGCGGTCCTCGGCGGAACCCAGTCGCTTCATACCAACTCGTACGACGAGGCACTCGGCCTACCCACCGATGAGTCGGCTCTTCTCGCTCTCCGCACGCAGCAGGTGATCGCCCACGAGTCGGGTGTTGCCGACACGGTCGACCCTCTGGCCGGCTCCTACTTCGTCGAGTACCTGACCGATCGGCTCGAAGTGGCGGCCCAAGAGTTGCTGACCCGGGTCGAAGAGCTGGGTGGCGCGGTGGCCGCGATCGAGGACGGCTGGATGCAAGCCCAGATCGAAGATGCCGCATATACCGAGGCGAGACGTCAGGCCGACGGCTCGAGTGTCGTGGTCGGCGTGAACCGGTACTCGGCCGGTGGCGGTGATGGCATCCCGGTCCTCGAGGTCGACCCCGCCCTGGAGGAGGAGCAGCGGCGGCGTCTGGCCGGATGGCGGGCGAGCAGGGACGAGCCGGCAGTCGAGTCGGCACTCGATGACCTGGAGGGCCAAGCGGGGGGAGAGGGCAACCTCCTCGTGCCGATGAGGGAGGCCTTGCGCTATGGGGCGACAGTCGGCGAGGTATCCAATCGTCTGCGGACTGTGTTCGGTATCTACCGTCCGGTGTGAAGGAGCGGGAATGAGATGAGCGACACGAGAAGACACCTGGTCATCATCGGGGGCGGCCCCGCTGGAACCCAGGCCGCCACCACAGCAGCCTCCAAGGGCGGACGGGTCACTCTCATCGAGAAGGAGATCGTCGGTGGGGCGGCGCATCTTTGGGACTGCATTCCGTCGAAAACGATGGCGGCGGCCGCCCTGCGCCACTCCTCGGTCCGCAATGCCGCCAAGCTGGGCCTCGCAACCGAGCCGACCAGAGTGGACACCGGTGTGCTGTCAGGGCGAATCAAGGCGATAACCGGGGACATCAATCGCAACTGGCTGGAATTGCTCGAGTCGCAGACAGTGGAAGTGATCTACGGGCAGGGACGTTTCGTGTCCGACCGGGAAGTCGTCGTCGAGACGGAGTCGGGTGAGCGACGGGTCGGATTCGATCGTGCGATGATCTCGACCGGCTCGGCACCTCGCGTCCCCGAATGGGCCCCGGTGGACGGGGAGAGAGTGCTCACCACACGGGACTGCTACGACATGGTCTTGTCCCCGAGCACATGGTCATCATCGGGTCCGGGGTAACGGGCGTCGAGTTCACCCACATCTTCGAGAGCCTCGGGTCAAAGGTGAGCCTCGTGGTGTCCCGTCGCCAGATCCTTCCCCACCGCGACGCCGAAGTCGCCGCAGTGCTGGAAGAGGACTTCCTGGAGAGAGGGGTGCACCTCGCCATCGGGGCACGGGCGGAGAAGATCGACCTCGACGGGTCCGGTGTCTCGGTGTTCTGTGACGACGGGCGCGTTTTGCGCGGCTCCCATGCGCTACTGGCCGTCGGATCCATCCCCCTCACCGATGGTCTCGACCTCGAGGCGGCCGGCGTCGCAGCCAGCGATGGCTATATCGAGGTGGACGAGTTTCAGCGGACGTCGGTCCCGCACATCTACGCGGCTGGAGACGTCACCGGCCAGATGCCGCTCTCGTCGGTGGCCTCGATGCAGGGCCGGAAGATCGCTCGCCACGCCCTCGACCTTCCCGTTACGCCTCTCGACTACTCGAAGGTGGCCGAGGCGATATTCACCGAGCCCGAGATCGCCTCGGTCGGGTTGGTGGATGTGGAGGCTGCGGCGCAGGGCCGAAAGGTTCGCACGATGAAGGTGCCGTTTGCTGCCAACGCCCGCTCCGTTCTTCAGCATTTCACCCGGGGCTTCGTCAAGCTGACGTCCGACCCGGCGACGGGTGTGGTGTTGGGTGGGACCATCGTCGGCCACCGCGCCTCCGAGCTCATAGGTGTCCTCACTCTCGCCGTCCAGGCGGACGTCACCGTCAAGGAACTGGTCGAGACGCTGATGGTCCACCCCTCGATGACAGAAGCCATCTCCGACGCTGCTGAGTAGAGACCCATCACCTGGGCAAGCTGGTCGGCCCTACTTGACTATCGCTATCACCTGACCCGGGGTCACGGTGTCTCCGGGTTGGACTCGGAGGTCGACGACTTCACCGGAAGCTGGGGATCGAACCTCGTTCTCCATCTTCATGGCCTCGAGCACGCAGATCGGATCGCCTTCGCTCACCGCGGCACCGGCGGCGACGTGGACCTTGACGATCGTGCCCTGCATTGGCGCCGTCACCATGCCATCCGAAGGTGTGCCTGGCCCGGTCAGCTGGAGTTTGGGCGGTCTTCTTCGGATAGTGCCGGTCAACGGCTCCGGTGCCCAATAGCTGACCGCGAAGCGACGGCCGCCGACCTCGACCGTGATATCTCGCCGAGACAGGCTCTCCTCTTCGGGGAGCGACGGAGTGGCGTCGGGGTCGCCGCCGCCGAGGTCGACGCTCTCCTCCATCCACTTGGTGTGATGCTTCCCATTGATGAAGTCGGGATGATTCAGAACCGCGAGATGGGCGGGGATCGTGGATGCCACGCCAGTCACCCGGAACTCCTCGAGTGCCCGCCGTCCCTTTTGAATGGCTCGGGCCCTGTCCGGCGCCCAGACGACGAGCTTGGCCATGAGATTGTCGTAGTACTGGGAGACGTTGGCCCCGGGTTTGATCCAGGAATCGACCCTGACCCCGGGCCCGGCCGGCTCCTGCCACTCCACCACCTGTCCGGGGGTGGGGAGGAACTGGTTGAAAGGGTCCTCGGCATTGATGCGGAACTCGATGGCATGGCCCCTTGGCTCCACAGTGTCGATGGTCAAATCCTCGCCAGCGGCGATCCTGAGCTGCCACTCGACCATGTCGTGACCGGTGACCATCTCGGTGATCGTGTGCTCGACCTGGAGACGGGTGTTCATCTCGAGGAAGAAGAACTCGCCGGAGCGATCGACGAGGAACTCCACCGTCCCGGCATTCACATATCCGCAGGATTTGCCCGCCGCCAACGCAGCCCGACCCAGTGCCCGGCGTTGCTTGATAGTGAGACCCGGCGACGGTGTCTCCTCGATCAACTTCTGATGACGCCGTTGCACGGAACAATCGCGCTCACCCATGAAGACACCCTTGCCCTGGCCATCGAAGAGCACCTGGGCCTCGACGTGCCGTGGCTCTTCCAGATACTTCTCGACGTAGACCTCGGCGTTGCCGAAATAGGCGTCGGCCTCGCGCCTGGCCCCTTCGAAGGCATCGTCGAGCTCTTCTGGGCCATGGACCACCCGCAACCCCTTGCCGCCCCCGCCGTGGGCAGCCTTGATGGCGACCGGGTAACCGAATTGCTCGGCGAGTGTGGCAACCGTGTCGACGGAAGTGACCGGATCGGTGACGCCGGGGACCGTCGGCACGCCAAATTTCTCGGCATTTCGCCTCGAGGTGATCTTGTCACCCATCGCCTCGATTGCGCTGGCTGGTGGCCCGACCCACACGATCCCTGCGTCGCTGACCGCAGCGGCGAACTTTGCGTTCTCGGAGAGGAATCCGTAGCCCGGGTGTATCGCCTCGGCCCCCGAGTCATGTGCAATTTGGAGGATCTTCTGCTGATTCAGATAGCTGTCGGCGGCGGGAGCGGGCCCGGCGTTCCATGCCTCGTCGGCCAGGTCAACGTGCAGAGAATCACGATCCAGTTCCGAATACACGGCGATGGTGCGAATCCCCATCTCCCGAGCCGTGCGGATCACCCTGACCGCGATCTCGCCGCGATTGGCGACGAGGAGGCTCTTCATCACTGCGGACCGTTTCCGTGCTTTTTCGGAGGGAGGGTCTCTCGCTTGGTGCGGAGGACTTCGAGTGCCCGGACCAGCTTGTAACGGGTTTCCCGCGGCTCGATGACTTCGTCGACAAGACCGAGCTCGGCGGCCACGTAGGGGTTGTTGAACGTGTCTTCGTAGTCGGCGATCAGCTCGGACCGCACCTTTTCCGGTTCCTTGGTCGCGCTCGATCTCGCGTCGATGGATGATGTTCACCGCACCCTGCGCACCCATCACCGCGATCTCGGCCGAAGGCCACGCGAAGACGAGGTCGGCCCGGATGCCGCGGGCGTTCATGACCAGGTAGGCACCGCCGTACGCCTTTCGGGTGATCACTGTGATCCGTGGCACCGTCGCCTCGCAATATGCGTAAAGGAGCTTTGCGCCGTGGCGGATTATCCCCTGGTGCTCCTGCTCGACCCCGGGGAGGAAGCCGGGCACGTCGACAAACGTGATGATGGGGATGTTGAAGGCGTCGCAGAAGCGGACGAAGCGTGCCGACTTCTCTGACGCCTCGATGTCAAGGGTGCCGGCGAGGACGGCAGGCTGATTCGCCACCACGCCGACCGTGTGCCCGTCGAGACGTCCGAACCCCACCACGATGTTCCTCGCCCACATCTCGTGCACCTCGAGGAACTCACCCCCGTCGAGGACCGTTTCCACCAGCTCCACCATGTCGTAGGGCTGGTTCGCCGAATCGGGGATCATCGAGTCCAGAGAGTCGTCGATTCGATCCGGTCGATCGGTCGGAGCGAAGTACGGGGGCAGCTCCATGTTGTTGCGGGGCAGATAGGACATCAGGTACCGCACCGCCTCGAGGGCGTCGATGCCGGTCGGGTAGACGAAGTGGGTGACACCGGACTTGGAGGCATGAGTGGCGGCACCGCCCAACTCCTCCATGGTCACCTCCTCGCCGGTAACGGCCTTGATGACATCTGGCCCGGTGATGAACATATGGCTGGTCTGATCCACCTGGAACACGAAGTCGGTGAGGGCGGGGGAGTAGACGGCCCCGCCGGCGCAAGGTCCCATGATCACCGAGATCTGGGGTATGACTCCCGACGCTCTCACGTTGCGCTCGAAGATCCGCCCGTACCCGTCCAGGGAGGAGATGCCCTCCTGGATGCGCGCCCCACCAGAGTCCTTGAGGCCAATGACCGGTGTGCCGGTGTCGAGTGCCATGTCGAGCACCTTGCAGATCTTGTCGGCGACGACCTTGCTCAGGCTCCCGCCGAACACAGTGAAGTCCTCGGCAAAGACGAAGACCGGCCGGCCATCGATGGTGCCGTGGCCGGTGACGACCGCGTCGCCGAGGGGACGCTTGTCCTCGATGCCGAACCCGGAGGACTGGTGCCGGACGAATTGGTCGATCTCCTGGAACGAGCCCTTGTCGAGAAGGGCGTCGAGCCGCTCCCGGGCGGTGAGTTTCCCCTGCTCGTGCTGGCGGGCGATCGCTCGCTGACTTCCGGCATGCAGGGCCTCCTCGCGAAGCTCCCTGAGCCGCTCGATTCGCGCCTCGGTCCCCAAGACTCCTCCGTAACCTCACACATTCCGACTCGTCAGGAGACGAGATGGCTACACCATATTTGCAATTGCGGGCGGAAGAGGTCGCATCCACCCAGGACATGGCCCGCTCCGAACTCGACCATCTGCCGGTGGTCGTGGCCGCTCAGCGACAAACTGCCGGTCGTGGAAGGGGAGGTGCCACGTGGTTGTCAGCGCCACGTGCACTTGCGGTCTCACTCGCCTTTCACCATTCCGTTGACGATCTCCGCCCTTTCTCGCTGATGGCCGGTGTGGCCGCGGCTCGTGGCCTGAAAGACGTCAGCCTGAAATGGCCTAACGACTTGATGGCCGGTGCGGCCAAAGTGGGCGGGATCCTGGTCGAGCGCGCGGACGAGACCGTGATCGGGATGGGAGTGAATCTTTGGTGGCCCGACGCCCCGGAAGGCGTGGTCGCACTCCGTGCCACCGATCCCGGGCCCGACCTCCACGCCCGAATTGCCGGCCTCTGGGCGGCGGAATTGATGCGGCTCATCGATTCAGACGACTGGCCGATCGACGAATACCGGTCACTTTGCACCACCCTCGGCAAGGAGATCAGCTGGAAACCGGGTGGTCGGGGGATGGCGGTCGACGTCACCTCCGACGGCGCCCTCCTGGTGGAATCCTCGGGGGAGCGAAGAACCCTCACGTCTGGTGCGATCAGGCACGTCCGCCACTAACCGAGATCGACCTCCACCGCTGCCGGGAGGGTCGCTTTGAAGAACTCGACGAGTCGGGGGTAGGCGTCAGCGGAGGCGTCGGCGTCGTAGCCCTCGGCTTCGACATCGAGAAATGAGTGGCCTGCTGTTTCGTAGAGGAGCCATTGGCCGTGGTCGTTTCGTCGCTGCGCCTCGTCGACCGTGGACGGTGGGATCAGCTCGTCGTCGGCGCCATAAAGGCCGAGAACCGGCACTGGGAGGTTGTCCAGATACGAGGCGACCTGGTGTTCACGTTCCTCATCGCCCGTGAGCGGGGCATAGGCGACCGCCACGGATTTGACCCAGGACCGGGTGGAGGCGCCCACGATCGCGAAACGGCCGCCGACATCGATGCCGAGGATCCCTAGATCACCACTAACGGCCCAGCTCACGTCGTCGGAGACGACGAATTCGTGGATCTCGTCCAGGTCCATCAACGCTCGACGATCGGAGAGGGCCTCGTATGCCTCGTTCGGATCGCCCTTCTGACGGTAGAAATCGACCCCTATCGCCACCACGCCCCAGCGGGCGAACATGCGACAGAGGTCCTTCTCGAACCCCGACATGCCTTCGAGAGTGGGGACAACGAGCACCACAGGGAATTGACCAGCGACGTCGGGTCGGGCCAGGTATTGGGTGCGGAGACTCGAACCGATCGGCAGAGGCCAGCCCCCGTACATGATCGGATGTGTTCCTTCGTGCGCGAGTACCGCCATCTGCGGGGAGATTAGGCCCGCCGATTGGCGCGGCGATTGCCAGAGATTCATGGAACCCCTGCCTAGCCTGACGACGTCTTACCCGAAGATGTCCTCATCCGCCCCACGACACCTTGCGCCCCGTCGCGGGCTGCCGAAATGGCTGAAGTTCACCATCTTCGGCCTGCTGATGGTGGCCGGCCTCGGCGCGCTCGCAATCTATTGGGCGTTGGACACGGGTCAGGATGTGCTCGATATGGCCGCGACCGACCACGAGGTCGTCGATGAGCTGAGCCAGCCCAGCGGGGACACATTGACCTTTCTCGTGGTTGGAAGTGACTCCCGTCAAGGCATCGAAGATCTGACCTTTTTCGGGCCCGCTGTTGGAGAGCGTGGTGATGTGATCATGCTGGTCCG
The DNA here is from genome assembly GCA_963734115.1 of uncultured Acidobacteriota bacterium. Taxonomy (GTDB): domain Bacteria; phylum Actinomycetota; class Acidimicrobiia; order Spongiisociales; family ZC4RG35; genus JARDZU01. Next base: position 114,788 of record CAVTFV010000006.1, on the reverse strand, counting down.
TCTCGACCAGGCAAGTGGCGAAGCCCGGATGCTCTCCATTCCTCGAGATCTGTGGGTCGATATCCCGGGCAACGGTGAGGGCAAGATCAATGCGGCCTACTCGTACGGCGGTCCGTCGCTAATGGTCCAGACCATCAGGGAGAATCTGGGGATCGAGGTCAATCACTATGTGGAGGTGGACTTCCTCGGTTTCACCGCGATGGTCGACGAGCTGGGCGGCGTCGAGATGACGTTCCCTTACCCGGCCCGGGACGCCAACTCCGGGCTCAGTGTGGACGACGGCACCCAGATCCTCGATGGCGAGCAAGCCCTTGCCTTCGCCCGCTCGCGAAAGTACGAGGAGTATCAGGGCGAACGATGGGTGAGTGTCGATGCGAGTGATTTGGGGCGGACCCAACGACAGCAGGAAGTGGTCCGGGCCATCCTCACCGAATTGAAGTCCCCGTCCTCGATCGCAGAAGCAGGAGCCATCGCAGGGTCCATGGCCCAGCACATGACCGTCGACGGGACCCTGGCCGACACGTCCGTAGCGTCGCTTGCCTGGAACTTCCGCGGGCTGGTCACCGGGAGCATCGAGGGGCACACCCTCCCGGTGTACGGCGATTCGGTAAACGGCGCATCCGTCGCGATGGCGGCCGAGCCGGAGGCCTCGGCGATGATCGACGGCTTCCTCACAGGTGTCATGACCGTCGACCCAGGACCGATCCGCGTCCAGGTCCTCAACGGGAATGGCGTCAACGGTGCAGCATCGGCAATGTCAGAAAGGCTGGCGGCAGCCGGCTTCGAGGTCGCCGGCGTAGGTGATGCCGAGGTGAAGGACTACGCCACCACGACCATCCTCGTTCCCGAGGGGAGCAGTGCCGGTGACCGGATCATCGGCCAGATCGGTTTTGGTGTAGTTCAGATCGGCACCGTCGATAACGGTTATGACGCCGTTGTGATCGTCGGAGCCGACGCCTCCTGATCGCAAGGCCTCGCGATCTACCATGGGGGGTTCAATGGACATAGCAATCATCGGCGCCGGTTACGTCGGTCTTGTCACCGGAGGCGGTCTCGCCAGCCTTGGTCACCGGGTACGTCTGGGAGAGGCAAGCGCAGAGCGAGTCGAGCTTCTCCGTGGCGGCGGCGTCCCCATCTACGAGCAGGGATTGCCCGATTTGCTCTCGCACGCCACCGCACGCGGCCTTCTCAGCTTTCACACCTCGAACAAAGAGGCAGTCGAAGGTGCCGATTTCGTCTTTCTCGCCCTCCCCACTCCGGAAGGCGAGGATGGCCGGGCCGACCTCAAGTACGTCCATGCGGTAACAGACGAGCTGGCCAACGTGGTTGGTGAAGACACGATCTTCGTCGTGAAGTCCACCGTGCCACCGGGCACCGTTGCCTCCTTGCGCAAGCGTTTGGCGGATCTGGGCAGCTCGGCCCATATCGTCTCTCACCCCGAGTTCCTCCGTGAGGGCAAGGCGGTCGACGACTTCCTCGAGCCCGACCGCATCGTGGTTGGTGCTTGGGATGAGGCTGATGCGCGGGCCGTCGCCGATCTCTACCGGAGCCTCGACGCGCCGCTGGTCATGACCGATCCCACTTCGGCGGAGATGATCAAGTACGCCTCCAATGCCTACCTGGCGGCCCGGCTCACCTTCGTCAATACCTTGTCCAATGTCTGCGAAGCGGTCGGCGCCGACATCCTCGACGTCGTACGGGGTCTGGGGATGGATCATCGAGTGGGCCCTCATTTCCTCCAACCCGGTCCCGGTTACGGAGGCTCTTGCTTCCCCAAGGACACGCAAGCCTTGATCGCCGTGGCCCAGGACGCCGGGTACGATTTTTCGTTGCTACGCGCGGTCATCGAGGCAGACGAGGAACAGCGTCGACGCGTTGCGGACAAGGTCCGACAGGCCGCCGGAGGAGGTCTGCGCGGGCGGCGTGTCGCCATGTGGGGAGTCGCCTTCAAGGCGGGCACCGACGATGTGCGGGAGTCGCCAGCCGTGCGAATCGCTTCACTGCTCCAGGCCGATGGCGCCGACGTGGTGGCCTACGACCCCGAGGCGAAGACCGATCTGCTCACCATGGCCCCCGACCCGATTGCCGCGGTGCGTGAGGCCGATGTCCTCCTCATCGCCACCGAGTGGCCCGAGTTCCTGACGGTGGACATGGCAGAGGTCTCCAAGGTGATGAGAGGGCACCGAGTGGTCGACGCCCGCAACATCCTCGATCCAAAGAAAGTCCGGGCCGTCGGTCTCGACTACTGGGGTCTGGGTCGTCCCAGCGCGTAGGCGGCGCCTCGGCGCCGATCCTTTGGTATGGATCTACCTGAACATGTCCTCTTCGGGGGGCCTCACCAGGTCCTGACCCCGTCCTTCGCCACGTGGTCCCTGGTAACCACGGATCAGAGCGGCCGGAATTCCGTCCGCCTTCCCCATCACCAGGTCGGCAGCTGCAGCGAGCTCGTCGGCCACCGCGATCTCCGTGACCTCGAGCTCCCGGCCGGCCCAGTCATTCGTCCCTCGGAGGTCGATCACCGCCTCGAGGCCTGACACCCCGATGGCAACGTCGGTGAGGCCTCGTCGCCAGGGTCGCCCGAAGGTGTCGGAGATGATGACGGGGAGGTCAACCCCGACGATGCGCTCGAGACGAGTTCTGATCCGATGGGCCGACCGATCCGGGTCCTCGGGGAGGAGGATCATCGTCCCCGATTCGGCATTTGACCTGTCTACGCCGGCGTTGGCACAGATGAATCCGTGGGCGGTCTCGGCAATAATCAGATTGCCCCGTCGTCGCACCACGGAGACGGCTTCAGATTCCACCAACGCCCGTTTGAAGTCTTCCTCGTCGCCTTCAATTGTGACAACACGCCCCTCTGCCTTGGAAACGATCTTGTGCGTGACGACCAACACGTCCCCGGCCACCGGAGTCATTGGTGTGAGGGCGGTCGCGAGGACGTCGGTGACGTCGTCGCCGGGCAGGACTGTGCCAATCCCGATCAGTGGAAGGATCTGAAGGGTCACAGGCTGAGTATCGCCCGGGCCAGATCGGCCGCGTCGTCCCTCATGGCGATCCGGGTCTCGAGCGCCACCACCCTGACACCTTCGATTTCCCCTTCGTCGGCGCTGTCGGTGGTATCGACCACGAGTGTGTCGATCAGACCGTCATAGGACGCGAGCACGGCGCTCGACCCATTCCCGAGGCCGAGGTCGGCCATCACCACATCGGCCGGACCCTTGAGAGTGCGACCTCCGATCAACGGGCTGACGGCTATCACTCTGGTGTGGCGTCGCACGGCCTGGGCGATTGGCTCGATGGCGAGGATGGGCCAGATGGACAGCGGCGGATTGGACGGCCCGATCACCACGAGGTCGGCCGAATCGATGGCCTCGATCACACCCGGGGCGGGAGTGGCGTGCGCGGCGCCGTCGAATTCGAGCTCTTTGACGTGATCCTGGTGACCTCGATCGACGAAGTACTCCCTGAATGTGAGTCTGTTCCCATCGGTCGTGGTCACCATGGTGCGGACCGGCTCGTCGGAGGCGGGCAGGATCTCGGATTCAATGCCGAACGCGGTACGGACCGAGTCGGTCACTTCGGACAGGGTGTCCCCCTGGATCATCCGATGAGTGCGATTGATCTTCGAGCGCGAGGTCCCGATCGCCCAGCTGAAACTTGTTGTCGACGCCGAATCGCGCCAGTTCTGTGTTGGCGATGAAAGTGTCCTCTGCACGGCCCCAGCCATGTGAGCCTTCGATGCCGGCAAGGGTGTAGACCATGGTGTCGAGATCGGGTGACACATACAGCCCGTGCATGGGGAGATCGTCCCCGACGTTGACCACAACAGTGAGATCGACGTCGGCAAGCGCATCGAGGCCGCGTCCCAGGCGGGCACCACCAACACCTCCTGAAAGCTCAACGACCCTGGTCACAGCTCTTGATATTGCTCAGTGGCGCGCTCCGGTTCACAATGTCCTCCCGCATGACTAGTGCTTCAGCTCCGCAGATCGCGGACGAATCAACGCCCCTGGTGCCACCGGACGCGCCCCGCGTCAAGGTGATCGTCACCCTGGTGGAAGGCGCCGACCTCGAGGCGGCCCTGGCCACCGTGGACCGGCAAGTCTATGAAGGCGTTCACGAGGTGGTCGTCATCGGTGCCACGAGTGGTGATTTGCCGGGTGGTGTGGGCCGGATGGCGACCCTGGAAGAGGCCATCGCCGTCACCGGGGCAGAGGTCGACTACCTCTGGATCCTGCACTCCGATGCCAGGCCTCGGCCCGATGCGCTGGCGGCCCTGGTCTGGGAACTGGACCGAAACGAAGCCTCGCTCGGTGGATCCAAGCTGCTCTTTGCGGGGACCCGGGACGAGCTGGAGTCGATCGGTAGCGCCACGGACGTATTCGGCGATCCCTACACCGGGCTCGACGAAGGAGAGATCGATCTTCAGCAATACGACGTCGTGCGTGAAGTTGCCTTCGTGTCCTCGGTGTCGATGTTGGTGCGACGTGACCTGGCCCAAGGGCTGCGCGGCCTCGACGAGCTGCTCGAGCCCGTGGCTGCCGGGCTCGACTTCTCCCAACGGGCCCGACTGGCTGGAGGGCGGGTGATCACCGTTCCCTCGTCGGAGGTCTATCACCAGGCACGATGTGAGGAGAAGGCAGGTGGCTGGCGTGAGGAGGCCGGCCGTTTGCGGGCCATGCTCAAGGCGTATCGACCCATCACCCTGCTCTGGGTGGTGCCATTCGAAATCGTCGTCTCAGTCCTCGACTCGCTGGCCAACCTGATCCTCTTCCGCTGGAGGGTGGGCGCTCGCCACCTCGTCTCCTGGCTATGGAACATCCGGCATCTGCCTTCCACGATCGCCGAGCGCCGTCGCTTCCGACAGGTTCGAGCTGTCGGTGACGAGGAGTTGTTCAGATTTCAGTCGAGAGGCTCGGTGCGCCTGCGAGAGGTCGGGTCGGAGCTCACCGATCGCTGTCCTTTCCATCTTCGACGACGACCAGGCGCTGGCTCGTGGCACCAGGAGAATATGGTCGAGCCCCGGGATCTGGGGCGCCCTCCTGGCGGCTGTTGTGGTCCTGGTGGCCTCGTGGTCGATCTTCTTCGTCGGGGTCCCCAACAGCGGCTACAACTTCCCGTTCGAGCCGCCAACGGTGGCTCTCGACCGGTTCTTCGCCGGATGGAACGACGCGGGACTTGGCTCGGCCGACGCCGTCCACCCGGCCTCCGGGTTCACCGGGCTGATCTCATTTGTCTGGTTCGGCGCGGAGGGTGCTGCCCGCACTATCGCAACCGTCCTCTTTGCCGTCTTGGCCGTACTGGGCATGGGCCGGCTCGCAGGTCGTCTCGGTTTCAGGGGGCCGGGTCGCTATCTCGCCGGTCTCGTGCTGCTCGCCGGCCCGGGCACGGCCCTCATAGTCGGCGCCGGATCCTGGCTGGCCCTGGGGGCGGCCGCCTTCCTGCCCTGGGCAGTCCGCTCCGTGATTCTCCATCCCGACGACCACGGGAGGAGCTGGTTGACCCATGTCGGCTGGGTCCTCGTCTGGTCGATCCTCCTCACCGCGGTCTCACCGTTGCTCGGTGTGATTCCGCTGGTGTCGGCACTCCTGTGGCGTCTCGTAGGCGGGAGCCGATCTTCTCTTCGACTCGGTCTCGCCACGCTCCTGGCCGGTGTGGTGGCCGTGGGATTCGTCTACGACGATCAAGGATGGTTGCTCGACGTCGATCGGCGGCTGGGCCTGATCGTCCCCGATTGGTGGCCCGTGCTCATCGCCGTCACCACCATTCCCCTCATGCTCGTCGAGGGTCGCACGCGGCGCCTTGGCTTCTTCGGAGCCCTGGTCGGTCTTGGCGGCCTCCTCCTGGTGCGACTCCCCTTTGGGGGACCGGGTGTGGAGGAGGCGGCCCTGGTGCTGGCGTCGTTCGGCTCGGCGATCGTCGTTGCCGCGGCGCTCGATCGTCTCAGCATCGATCCCCGCCGTCTCCTGGCCTCGATCGGCGCCGTTGCCATGCTTCTTCTGTCTGTGGCCGGCCTGATCAACGGCCGTCTTGGCTTGCCCGCTGGTGACATCAACGAGCGTCTCGGCTTTGCCTCGACGCTGGCCGAGCAGGCGAGCCCCGGGCGCTGTCCTGGTGATGTCGACTGACCGCAGTCTCATCCCTGGCGAGGCGCGCCCGGGCCCCGGCATCTGGTATCGAGCCGTCGACGGTCAGGGGACCACTCTCGACGAGGTGTGGCTGCCAGAGCCACAGCCCGGCGACATCCAGCTGGCCAATGCCATCGACCGCATCGCCAGCGGCGCCGACCTGCGCCCCGGCGAGCTGCTGGCCGAGTTCGCCATCGATTGGGTGGTGGTGGAGGGCACCGAGACACCGTTGGATCCGATCCTCGACTCGCAGGTCGACCTCGTCCCGACCCCGCTGGTCACGAACGCGGACGTGTTCGAGAACCCCCGAGTCGACCCGCTGGCCTCGGTCGAAGACGATGTCGTCTGGCACCGGGAAGGCACCGGATTCGCTGGTCCTGTCTCGTCAGGGCCGGCCGTGCTCAGGGTCAACTACTCCCACGGTTGGGACCCCCAGCCCGAGTTGGAGGATTGGTTCACGACGGTCTCGGGAATGGACGGGACGGCGGTGTTCTCGGCGACGGGGTATCTCTCATATGCTCCCTACGCCGCAGCCCTCCTCTTCGTCCTGGCGTTGGGCCTCGTGTCATGGGGGCGGGCCAGGCGATGATCAAGGCACTCTTCGCCATCCTGGTAACCGCCCTGACCGTGGGGGTGTTGCTCATCCCGAGCCCCGAGCCGCCCCAGGCCGATGAAGTCGCCGCCGTCGACGCGCCAGCGGTCGCGGTGTGCCCGGTGGAAGAGGGCAGTGGTCGCACTACGACCATTGGTGTCGCATCCGGTGTCAACGGCGAGGGCAGGTTCACCGCTTTTGGTGCCGGGGTGTCCGTTGGCTCGAGCAGTTTCTCGACGGGCGCGTCCGGCTCGGCAGCGATCCCGCTCGCCGAGATCGCCCCGATTGGGACCGGCGCCGGCCTCGCCGAGCTGCCCGGTCCTGACGTGGCGGCCGGCTCGGTGCTGGTGGGTGCCCAATCTGTTGCCGTCGAAGCTTGTGTCCCCAGCCCAATCCAGCAGACTTTGCTGGCCGGCGGCTCCACGGTGAGCGGCGAGAGATTCCAGGTCCAGTTGATGAACCCATACGCCGGTGAGGCCGCTGTGGATCTGATCGTCCAATCGGAGTCCGGTCTCGAAGCCGCCCCGCAGCTGCGAGGCATCATGGTGCCTCCGCGCTCGACGGTCGTCATCGACCTCGCCGAGATCCTCCCGGGGAGACAATTGCTCTCCATCACTATCGAGGTGGCTAGAGGCAATGTCATGGCGGTGGGCCGATTCGATGTGGGGGCGGACGGCGCTCTCTGGCACTCGGTGGCGCCGGCTCTGGATTGGTACCTGCCCGTGCCCGCCGCAGGTCTTGGTGGTGATGTCGTCATCTCGACAGGTGTCGCGGCCGAAGTGGCATTCCAGGTCGACGTGTATGGGCCCCAGGGTGTGATCGAGGGCTTCCAGGACGGCGTGGTGCCCAGTCGAGGCGCCACGGTCGTCCCACTGTCCGAACTGGGTCTGGAAGGCGCGTCCGCGGTCAGGGTGATATCGACCCAGCCGGTGGCGGCGTTCCTTCGCAGTGTGGTCGAGACCGGCGTCGCCATCACCAGTGGTGCCTCGGTTTCGTCGTCCAGCTGGCTCCTCCCCGCCGCCGGATTGGCTCCTGGCGGGACGGGGTCCGCGGTGATCCTCAACGCCGGGCTCGAGGAAGATGTCGTCGTTGTCACCGCCCGGCGCGACCAGTCGGTGGCACAGGAGCACACCATTCCCGCCGGCATGGTCCTGGAGGTTCCGGCCGTCGAGGGCGGTGCCAACGCATACACGGTGAAAGGAATCGGCTCACTGGTGCCGATGTGGGTGACAACAACGGCTACCGGGGCGGCGTACAGCATCGGGGTGCCGATCATCGATGAGTGAGGTCTGGCTCCGGCTGGTGATCGTCGGCGGGGCGGTCGCACTTTCCCTACTCATCATCTTCGCGATACGTCGCCGGCCCGGCCGCTCGAAAGCCGGCGATGGTCGGGGGCTCGACCCGGGGATCTACCTCTTCACTTCCGCGACCTGCTCCGACTGCGAGGGTGCGAGGGCGCGTCTGACGGACCTGCTGGGCAGCGCCGGATACGTCGAGATCAGTTGGGAAGACGAGCCAGGTTTGTTCACCCGGCTCGACATCGCTGCCGTGCCGTGCACCGTCGTCGTCGGTGATGACGGCTGCGGCCTCAGCCCATCCCGGAATGCCCGATCGGGCCCTCCGAGGCTTGAATCCTTGAACCGGGATGCCTCAACACCTACCGTTTCCGCCATGATTCTCAGTTGTGCCCGATGCGGCTCGCCGGCTGCCGCCGTCATGACCTTCTCCTACCCCGACAGCTCGGTCTGGATGGATGACCTGGTCAGCGGCGTCGAGCGACACGGGTACGCCATGTGTGCTGATCATGCGGATCGCATGATCCCCCCTCTCGGGTGGACGTTGACCGACCGACGGACTGTCACCCGGTTGTTCGCCCCGCTCTCCGTGGCCTAGTGGCCCTCGACCGCGATCTGCTCGACGCGGTCAAAGACCTCGACGAGCACGATCTCCGTCGGCTCCTCATTCTGACCCGGGCGCAGCTCCAGGGCTCGGGTGCTCTCGGCGCCGACGACCACCCCGAAGTCCACCTCCGCCAGCAGGCGGTGCGTTGCGGCAAGGCGGGCTGCACCCGATGCCCTCATGGCCCTTACTGGTACGCATATTGGACCGAGAACGGGCGGAGACGAAGCCGTTATGTGGGTCGTCTACTCGACGAGGAAGCATTGTTGTAGGGCCGCGTCGGTCGTACCATGTGCTCCTCCCCAGCGTCGAGATGAAATGAACTGTCCACAGTGCTCAAAACCTGATGTGATCGAGATCGAGCACGTCCTTCCCGACGGGACGCAGGTCTTGTTCTTCGCTTGCCACAACTGCGAAGAGAGATGGTGGAACCGGGATGGCGAAGACATCGACATCTCGCAGGTTCTGGAGATCGTCCGACAGCATCGCGCGTGACAACTCCACGGTCTCTTCTGCGGGGAAACCCCTGGCCGATCGTCCTCACCCTCGCCGGCATCTCCCTCGTCATCCTCGTGGTCATGAATCCGTGGTGGATCGTCTCTTCGACGACGCCGACCGGCGGCGATATGGGGGCCCACGTCTTCGGGCCGGCATTCCTCAGAGACAGCCTGCTTCCCGAAGGCCGGTTCCAGGGATGGTCGAACGATTGGTTCGCCGGATTCCCCGCGTTTTACTTCTACTTCCCGCTGCCGTCTCTGACCATCGTCTTTCTCGACCTTTTCATGCCCTACGGGGTGGCTTTCAAGATCGTCACGGTCATGGGCCTGCTGGCAACCCCGCCTGCCGCCTACTACCTGGCCCGCTCGATGCGTCTTGGGAAGCACATCTCACTGGTGGCGGCCGGTGCGGGTGTGGTATTCGCCTTCTTCGAGAGCTATTCCATCTACGGGGGCAACATTGCCTCCACACTCGCCGGCGAGTTCGCCTACTCGTGGTCCTTCGCCCTGTCCCTTCTCTATCTCGGCCTGCTCATCCGGGCGGTTCGTGACGATCGCAGATATCTCAAGTGGGCGGCTGTCGCTCTCGCCGCCACCGCGCTCTCACATGTGCTTACGACCATCGTCGTCATCTTCGCCTCTCTCTTTGTCCTGCCCTGGCGGAAGGGTTTCTTGCGCACACTCGCCATCTGGCTCTGGGGCTTCGCCATCGCCGCGTTCTGGGCGCTGCCACTGATCGCCAGCATCGGTTTCAGCTCCGACATGTCATGGACCCCGCTCTCCCGCTGGGAGGAGATCTTCCCGGTCGAACTGTGGCTCCTGCTCCCGCTGGCCATCCCGGGCGCGATCTGGATCAGCCGTCGCACCTCACGGGCCGCGCCGTTGCTGGCCGCGACGATCCTGCCGGTCCTCTACTTCCCCCTTCCGCACATCATGCCCGAGCTGTTGCCGAATGTGTTCGGCGGGGACCGATGGAAGCTGTGGAATGGCCGGCTCCTTCCTTATTGGTATTTCGGGGTCGCCTTTTTTGCGGCTGTCGGTGTCGGAGCGGCCATCATCTGGCTGTCGAGGAGGCTGCCCTCCCGGGTCTCTGCGTATTGGCCACGGGCCCTAATCGCCCTCATCACTGTTGTCGCCTGCGCTCTGGTCGTCGATTCGACCGAGTTCCCGGCGTGGGTGGCGGTACCAGTCGGGGTCGCCGGGGCATTGATCATCGGGCTCACTTTCCTCTGGGGGTCGAGGCTCTCCACTCGGGACTTTCTGACCGGGGCGACGGTTTCCCTGGTGGTCCTCGGGGCATTGTCCGGAGTGACCTTTGTCGACGGGTGGGCTAAGTGGAACTACGCCGGGTACGAGAGCAAGGCCAAATGGCCCGAGTACGAGGCGCTGATGGCCGAGATCGACACTCTCCCCGACGGAAGGGTCCACTGGGAGGCCGCCAACAAGGAGCTCGGGGTGTACGGGACGCCCATGTCCCCGATGCTGATCCCGTACTGGACCGAAGGCTCCCACCCCTCCATGGAAGGGCTCTTCTTCGAGTCGTCGTTGACCACCCCGTTCCATTTCATCAACTCATCGGAGATGTCGGAGCGACCTTCCAATCCGATACCGGGGCTGCAGTACCACACCGGTGAGATGGAACGCGGCCTGAAGCATCTCGAGCTGTTCGGAGTGGACTACTACGTGTCGGTTACGCCGGAGGCCACGGAGCGAGCCGACGGGATCCCCGAGATGTCGAAACTGGCCACGACCGGCCCGTTCAGCATCTACCAGCTTCCTGAGACAGAGCTCGTCGAGGTGGCGTCTTTTCTTCCCTCGGTATACGAGGTCCCCGAACACGGTCTGCTCGACTCACTGACCGGCTCGGACACCGTCACCGGGTCGGATGGTGAGGAGCTCCCCAGCTTCTTCGACATGGCCCTCACCTGGTACGAGGACATCGACAACCTCGACAGACTGGTGGTGACCGACGGCCCCGAGGACTGGCCCCGCATCGAGTCGATCGAAGAGCGACCCAATGTCCCGTTGGAGGTGCCGGAAGACGCGGTCAGCGACATCGTGATCGAGGACCACAAGATCTCCTTCACCACCACCGCGGTGGGCATGCCGCACCTCGTGAAGGTCTCCTACTTCCCCAACTGGACCGCTACCGGTGCCGATGGGCCCTGGCGAGCGACCCCCTCCCTCATGGTGGTAGTGCCCACCAGCGAAGAGGTCGTTCTCGAATTCGAGGACACGTGGGCTGAGACCGGAGGGAAGATCGCCACCCTGGTCGGAGTTCTGGGTCTAGTCGGCGTCGGGATCTGGGGCGTGCGACGCCGCCAAACGTAGGGACTCGTTCGTCAGCGTCCGTCTGATCGCGAACAGGCCCTGCACTGTTCTCGGCACACGCTTCACGAGCGAGGACCGCGCCACCCTCATCTCCTCGACCACGACCGGCACTTCCTCTATCCGATAGCCGGCCCGCTCGGCCCTGATCACCAGCTCGGTGTCGAAGAGGTCCTGACGACTGAGAACCGACGGCGTCACCGTCGAGACGAGGTCGTCGCGGAAGGCCTTCATGCCGTGGGTGTCGCTCACCTTCGAGTCGAGAATGGTGCGCAACATCAGGTTGAAGACCCAGGTCGCGACTCTTCTGAGCGGAGATCGCCTGTCCTCCGAGCCCGGATCGCGCTTCGAGGCGATGACAAGATCGACGGAATCCAAAGCCAGCACCCTCCTGAGGAACTCGGCCGAGAAGTAGTCGATGTCGAAGTTGACTACCCAGTCGCCGTCGGCTTCCAGGAACCCGTGTCGCATCGCCGCCCCGTAGTCGGCCGCATCGAGGGACAAGACCGTCACGGGATGTCCCGCCGCTACTTCTTGGGCCACCGCCGCGGTCGAGTCGGTCGAGCCGTTCTCGACGATGAGGACTCGGTAGGGCTCGCCGATGCTCTCCATCTGCTCGATGAGCGCCGGAACGGCCTTTGGGATGAATTCGGCCTCGTTGTAGACGGGGACCACTATCGAGAAGGTGGGGCGCATCCGGGAGCAAGTGTAGAAATGAGCAAGGGATAGGCCCACCCCTAGACTCCGGCGCCGATGAGCCCCGATTCCGTGTTCAAGGCCTATGACGTGCGCGGGCGCACGGACAACGGCGAAGTCACCCCGGATCTCTACCGGAAGATCGGCGGAGCGTTCATGTTGCTAGTCGAGGCCAATGAGGTGGCGGTCGGACGGGACTGCCGGGAGTCGTCGGATGCCTTGTTCGAGTCGCTGGCGGAGGGGATCACGACGGCTGGCGCTGACGTGGTCGATCTGGGGGAGGTGCCGACCGATCTGGTCTATTTCTACTCGGGCAAATATTCGCTCCCTGGGGCGATGATCACCGCTTCGCACAACCCTCCCGAATACAACGGATTGAAGCTGTGTCGGGCCGGCGCGGCCCCGGTGGGCGCAGAGACCGGTCTGGAGGTCATCAAGAAGGCGGTCATCGAGGGTGAGACACGTCAATCCGGCTCACACGGCTCCATTCGCACCGTGGACGCCATCGACGACTACGTCGATCATCTCCTCGGCATCGTCGATGGGTCAACGATCGGCCCCCTGCAGGTTGCAGTTGACGGCGGGAACGGTATGGCTGGAGTGACCATCGAGAAAGTCTTCGCCCGTGTCGAGGCAACGTTGGACGGCATCTACCTGGAGCCCGACGGCACCTTCCCCAATCACCCGGCGGATCCGATTCAACCCGAGAACCTGCGTGATCTGATCGAGAAGGTGGCCGACGGTGGGCATGAGCTGGGGGTCGCCTTCGACGGCGACGCCGATCGAGCGTTCTTCGTCGACGACAATGCCGAAGCAGTCAGCGGGAGCACCGTCACCGCTCTCATCGCGCGCTGGATGCTCGAACGGCACCCCGGTGCTTCGATCATCCACAACCTGATCACGTCTCGCGCCGTCCCGGAGACCATCAGAGCGGCAGGCGGGACGCCGATTCGGACCCGGGTCGGGCACAGCTACATCAAGCAGGTCATGGCCGAGTCGGGGGCTGTCTTCGGGGGTGAGCACAGCGGCCACTATTACTTCGCCGACAACTTCCGAGCGGACTCGGGGATGCTGGCGATGCTCATCCTCCTGCGGGTGATCTCGGAGGCCGCCCGCCCGCTTTCGGACCTCCGACGCGAGGTGGAGCCATATCGGGCATCTGGGGAGATCAATTTCGTCGTATCCGACACCGAAACAGCCATGGAACGGGTCGACGCCATGTATCCCGATGCGACCAAGGATCGTGTCGACGGGTTGACCATCGATCTCGGGAATGTCTGGTTCAATCTTCGGCCGTCGAACACCGAGCCCTTGTTGAGGCTGAATGTCGAATCGGCCGATGCGCATGCCTTGGAATCAACCGTGAACGAGTTGGCAGCCGCTCTCGAGGAGGAAAAATGAGCCTGATCGATCCGCAGTTGGCCGCCATCCTTGTTTGCCCGGTCGACAAGGCCGACCTCTCTGAAGACGAAGCGGCCTCCCGGCTTGTCTGCTCGGAATGTGGCCGCAGATACCCGGTGCGGGACGGGATACCCGTGATGCTGATCGAGGAGGCTGAAGGGGGCCCGGATGAGTGAGATGCTCGACATGATCCGGACCCTCGGGGACCAGATCCGCTGGGCACGCGACCTCGACATCCCCGATCTCCCCCCAAATCAAGAAGTACTCGTTGGCGGCATGGGTGGATCCGGGATAGCGGGAGACTTCGGGGCCGCTCTGGCCACCGGAACCTCGGGGCGGGTTGCCGTCCACAAGGGCTATTCGCCGCTCCCCGGCTGGGCGCAAAGGGTCAATCCGACCGTCGTCGCTGCGTCGTATTCGGGGAACACAGAAGAGACCCTGGACCTGGTGGAGGCCGCGGGGGCGGTCGGGCTACCGATCGTGACCGTGACCACCGGTGGCCGTCTAGCCGAGTTGTCGGCACAGAATGGCTGGCCGACGATCACAGTCCCGGCAGGGCTCCAGCCCCGGGCCGCCGTCGGGTATCTGGCCGGGGCGGTGGCGAGACTCCTGAACATGCTCGGGGTCCTGGCCGACCAAACCGCAGCCCTCGACGAGGCGGCCGACCTCGTCGACGCCGCCGCCACAGAGGGCTCGGAAACGTGGGACACGGCGCAAGGCCTGGCCAAAAGCCTGGTGGGTCGGGTGACGGTCGTCTACGGGGGTGGTCCCATCAGCTCCACGGCCGCCCAACGCTGGAAGACCCAGATCAACGAGAATGCCAAGATGCCGGCCTGGTGGTCGGTGCTCCCCGAGCTCGATCACAATGAGATCGTCGGGTGGGAGACCCTGCCCTCGATGACAAGGGACATGATCGGCGTAGTGGCATTGACCGACGTCGCCGACCATGAGCGGGTTCGGGCGAGACTCGACCACACGTCCCAGCTCACCGAGTTCGCGGTGCCGTGGCTCGGCGTGGTGTCGGCGCGAGGCGACTCGGAGCTCGCACGTTTGATGTCACTCACGGTCAGTGGGGACCTGGTGTCCTACATGCTGGCCGGAGAGGCCGGTGTCGACCCGGTACCGGTCGAGACCATCGAGAAGCTGAAGAAACTATTGGTGAAGGACTGAGATGAACTACGACATTGCCAACCCCGCACTCGCCGAGGCCGGCGCCCGAAGAGTCGAATGGGCTGGGCGCCGCATGCAGGTACTGGCCACCGTGCGGGAGCGGTTCGCCAAGGAGAAGCCCCTCGATGGGCTTGTGGTTGCTGCCTGTCTCCACGTGACGGCCGAGACGGCCAACCTCATGCTGGCTCTCCGGGACGGCGGAGCAGATCCCCTGCTCTGTGCCTCGAACCCGCTCTCGACTCAGGACGATGTCGCAGCAGCTCTCGTCGCCGAGGGCATCCCGGTGTTCGCCATACGCGGCGAGGACGCCGACACCTACTACAAGCACATCCACGCCGTGCTCGACCACGCACCCGCGATCACGATGGACGACGGGGCCGACCTGGCCACGCTGCTCCACACGGACCGGCGGGACATCGAGGTGATCGGCTCCACCGAGGAGACGACCACCGGTGTCATCCGTCTCAAGGCGATGGCGGCCGACGGCACGCTTCGAGTCCCGGTCGTGGCGGTAAACGACTCGGCCACCAAGCATCTATTCGACAATCACTACGGGACCGGGCAATCGGCGATCGACGGCATCATCCGGGCCACCAACATCCTCCTGGCCGGGCAGAACATCGTCGTGATCGGTTACGGCGACTGCGGGCGCGGCGTGGCCAACCGGGCCGACGGGCTCGGGGCAAACGTGATCGTGGTCGAGATCGACCCGGTGCGTGCCCTGGCCGCGGCGATGGACGGGTTCCGAGTCATGACCGGTGCCGACGCCGCACGTGTTGGCGATGTCTTCATCACCCTCACAGGAAACAAGCACGTGTTGCGGATGGAGCACTTCGACGTCATGAAGGACGGCGTCATCCTGGCCAATGCAGGTCATTTCGATATCGAACTCGACCTGGCTTCGCTGCGAGCGGCGTCTGTGGCCCGACGTGTGATCCGGGACAATCTCGAGGAGTTCGAGGTCCAAGACGGCAGACGTCTCCTGGTAATCGCCGAGGGGCGGCTGGTCAACCTGGGAGCGGCCGAGGGACATCCCGCCGACGTCATGGACATGTCCTTCTCCAATCAGGCGCTCGCCGCCGAGTACCTGGCGCTCAACGTGGATGACCTCGAGGCCAAGATCTATACGCTGCCCACCGAAATCGACGCCGAGGTCGCGCGCATCAAGCTGGAGCATCTGGGTGGGGGGGTCGACAGCCTCACCGAGGACCAAGTCGCATATCTCTCCGGATGGCAGGAGGGCACGGCCTAGTTTCTGTCCCGGGACGCCGATAGGTTCACCAACATGCTCTGCCAGGCATGCCAGCGCGTCGGCGCGCGGGTTCCTTTGCTCACGATGCCAGGCCCGGCTGCGGCCTGCACCGGAGCGGATTCTCGACGACGGCATCAGGCTGGTGGCGGCATTCGAACACGAGGGCGTTGCCCGGGAGCTCGTCCACGGGCTCAAGTACCGAGCCATGACTTCGTTCGCCGACCTCGTGGTCGATGTGGTCTCCCCGCGGATGCCGTCTCTTCCCGTCGTACCCGTGCCCAGGACCTGGTCACGACAACTCCGCTACGGCATCGACCCGGCCCGTGAGATAGGTCTGCGCCTCGCCCGGGCCAAAGACGTGCCGCTGATCGACGTCCTCTCGGCGCCCCTTCACGCCCCGAGGCGGGCAGGCGGAGATCACAACCGCCCACCGCCGGAACTCAAGACGGCGAAGGCGATATTGGGGCCGGTCGTCCTCGTCGACGATGTCGTCACGACCGGCGCCACCATCCGCTCGGCGGTGAAGACATTGGGGTCTGACCGAATCGCGCTTGTGCTGGCGGCAACTCTGGCCGATACGGTGTCTAGTCACCGATGATCCAACCTGGAGAACTCATGTTTTGTTTGCAATGTGCATCACGAGGTAGGCGCTGATGGCCTCTGTCGTGATAGTCGACGACGCCGAGCTGTTTCGCGAGGCGTTGCGCGCGGCTTTCGTCCAAGAAGGCTTCGAAGTCAAAGCGGTAGCCGCCGATGCCATGCGTGCCATCGACATGGCCAAAATGCACCAACCCGACCTGGTGATGCTGGACCTGCTCATGCCGGGCATGTCAGGGGTCGAGGTGGTTGGTGCGATCATCAAGGCCTGTCCCAACACCCGGGTAGTGCTGCTCACATCGAGCGAGTCGGCCAAGGACCTGCTGGCAGCCATCAAGGCCGGAGCCTCAGGTTACTTGACCAAGGACACGCCCCTGCCCCGTCTCGTGTCAGCTATGCACGATGTCGTGGCCGGAGGCGCCGCCGTCTCTCCGGCGATGGGTGGGAAGTTGTTCAGTGCGCTCCGTGACCTGCTCCGGCATCATGGCGAAGCCATGGCCCGCAGCCCCGAGCTGACCGGGCGCGAGCTCGAGATCCTCGGCTACGTGAGTGCCGGCAAGACCTCCAAGGAGATCGCAGCCGAGCTCTTCATCTCCGAGAACACCGTTCGCAACCACGTGCGCAACGTCCTAGACAAGCTGGGTCTGAAGTCCCGCTTCGAGGCCGTCACCTGGGCGCAGCGGGAAGGGCTCATCGAAGTCCGCTGAGGAAGTGGGTCAATTCAGGCCCGCCGGTAGCATGAAATCCCAATGCCAATCCTCTCCAAGGTCCTGCGCGCCGGGGAAGGCAAGACGCTCAAACAGTTCCAGGGCATCGTCGCCGCGGTCAATGACGTCGAGCCTGAGTTCGAGGCTCTCACCGACCAGGACCTAGCCACCAAGACAACAGAGTTTCGCAATCGCAGTGCCGCCGGTGAGAGCCTGGAGGAACTTCAGGTCGAGGCCTTTGCCACCGTGCGGGAGGCCGCCAAGAGGGTTCTGGGCCAGCGGCATTTCGATGTGCAGGTCATCGGCGCCGCCGCCTTGCACCGGGGGATGGTGGCAGAGATGAAGACCGGCGAGGGCAAGACCCTGGTCTCGACCATGCCCGCCTATCTGAATGCCCTCAATGGCAAGGGTGTTCACCTGGTCACCGTCAACGACTACCTGGCATCCCGTGACGCGGAGTGGATGGGAGCGGTCCATCGTTTCCTCGGGCTGAAGGTCGGTCTCATCCAGAACGGCATGTCCTCGGCAGAGCGCCATCCTGCCTACGACTCGGACATCACCTACGGGACGAACAACGAGTTCGGCTTCGACCACCTCAGGGACAACATGGCCATGCGAGCCGAGGACCGTGTGCAGCGTGGTCACCCTTACGCCATCGTCGACGAAGTCGATTCCATCCTGATCGACGAGGCACGCACACCGTTGATCATCTCGGGGCGTCTCTCCGACAGCGCCAAGTGGTATCGGGACTTCGCCAAGATCGCCAACCGGCTCCAGAAGGACGTCCACTACGAGGTCGACGAGCGAAAGAGGCAGGTCCTCACGACCGAGGAGGGCGTCACGCGTGTCGAGCAGGTCCTGGGCGTGGAGAATCTGTTCGACCATGCCGCAGTGGACTTCGTCCACCATCTCGAGGCCGCCCTGAGGGCCAAGGAGCTCTACCTCATAGACGTCGACTACCTGATCGACCACGGTGAGGTGAAGATCGTCGACGAGTTCACCGGCCGCGTCCTCGAAGGTCGCCGCTACTCCGAGGGGCTGCACCAGGCCATCGAGGCCAAGGAAGGCGTGACCATCAAGGACGAGAACCAGACGCTGGCCACGATCACACTTCAGAACTACTTCCGGCTCTACGAGAAGCTGGCCGGGATGACGGGCACCGCGGAGACCGAGGCGGCGGAGTTGGCTCAGATCTACTCCCTGGAGGTCATCGCCATCCCCACAAACCAGCCGGTGGCGCGCGACGACGAAGGCGACCTCGTCTACAAGTCAGAGAACGGCAAGTACGAAGCGCTGGTGGCCGATATCGCCGCGCGCGTCGAGATCTCGCAGCCAGTGCTGCTCGGAACCGTCTCTATCGAGAAGTCCGAGAAGCTGTCAAAGGAATTGGAGCATCGCGGGGTCAAACACGAGGTGCTCAACGCCAAGCACCACGCCCGGGAGGCCGACATCATTGCCCAGGCTGGACGGCCCGGCGCGGTCACGGTTGCCACCAACATGGCCGGCCGCGGCGTCGACATCAAACTCGGGGGCAATCCCGACGGAATGGCCCGCACCGAGCTCAAGCGACGGGGGATCACCCATGAAGATCCCTCCTATGAAGAGCTGGAGCAAAAGCTGACCCAGGAGTTCGAGGAGCAGATCGCCCCGGACAAGCAGCGGGTCATCGACGCGGGTGGTCTCTACGTCGTGGGGACCGAGCGTCACGAATCGCGACGCATCGACAACCAGCTCCGGGGCCGTTCCGGCCGTCAGGGCGATCCAGGGGAGTCTCGCTTCTACCTGTCTCTCGAAGATGATCTGATGCGGCGGTTCCAGGGGGAATGGGTGACCGGGATCATGGATCGTCTCCGTCTCCCCGAGGACCAGCCCATCGAGGCCGGCATGGTCTCCAAGGCGATCGAGCGTGCCCAGCGCCAGGTCGAGTCCCAGAACTTCGAGATCCGCAAGAACGTCCTCAAGTACGACGAGGTGATGAACCGCCAGCGTGAGGTGGTGTACGAATGGCGGAAATCGATCCTCGAGGGCACGGCGGGCGATGCCTTGATCGGTGACTGGATCGAGACGGTGGTGGGCGACGTGGTCGAGTCGGAAGTCTCATCCGAGATCGCCCGTTCCGCCTGGGACTGGGAGGCGCTCCAGCGTGAGCTGAGCCAGGTCTATCCCACGGCCATCGACGAAACGAAGGTCTCCGGTGGCGCCGATGAAGTCGTCGAATTCGCGGTCGAAGAGGCGCTCGATGCCTACGCCAGGCGCGAGGACGAGCTCGGGTCGGATCTGCTCCGCCAGGTGGAGCGATCGGTCATGCTCTCGGTGATCGACAACAAATGGCGTGAGCACCTGTCCGACATGGACTATCTGCGCGCCGGGATAGGTCTTCGGGCGATGGGGCAGAGGGACCCGCTCACCGAGTATCAGCGCGAGGCGTACGACATGTTCGCCGAGATGGTGGACGCAGTGAAGCGTGATGCCGTTCGATATCTGTTCCATGTCGAGCTGGCCAAGCCCAAGACCGAGCCGCAAAGAGTGGAGCCCGCCCCGGTCGGGCCTGCCCCTGCCAAGCAGGCGATCTCGGACAAAGTCGGCCGCAACGACCCCTGCCCTTGCGGGTCTGGCAAGAAATACAAGCGCTGTCACGGCGCCGCCTAGTCGTTGCGATGACCATCGAGATAACCGACCCCAAAGCCACCCTGGCCGAGCTTCGCCACAGGCTGGTAGAAGCACGCGGATTCCTCGATCTGGAGACCAAGGAGAAAGAGCTCGACGAGCTACGGGAGCGAGCCCAGGCTCCGGACCTGTGGGATGACCAGAGCGAGGCACGCACTGTCAGCCAGCGTCTCGCCAGGTACGAGGGCCTGTTCGAGATGGTGAGGAGTCTCACCGCCAAGATCGACGATGCCGAGGTCCTCCTCGAGCTGTCCGACGAGGCCGGCGACGAGGCCGCCCGGAAGGAGGCGCTCGAAGAGCTGAGCGAAGTGGCCGGGGAGCTCGATGCGCTGGAGCTCGAGTCGCTCTACTTCGACGAGTACGACGAGGCGGATGCGATCCTCAGCGTCCACGCCGGTGCCGGAGGAGTCGATGCTCAGGATTGGGCCGAGATGATGGCACGGATGTATCAGCGCTTTCTAGCCGACTCAGGCTTCACATATACGGTCGAGGAAGTAACCGAGGGCGAAGAGGCGGGCATCAAGTCAGCCACTTTCTCGGTCAAAGGCGACCGGGCCTACGGGACGCTGGAATCCGAGCGAGGAGTCCACCGGCTGGTCCGGATCAGCCCTTTCGACTCCCAGGCCCGACGCCACACGTCCTTTGCCGGAGTAGTCGTCGTCCCCGATCTCGGGGACCAGGCCAAGGTAGAGATCGACGAGGACGACCTCCGCATCGACACATATCGCTCTCAGGGCGCCGGTGGTCAGCACGTGAACACCACCGATTCCGCGGTGCGGATCACCCATCTTCCGACCGGGATCGTCGCCCAATGCCAGAACGAGAGGTCCCAGCTGCAGAACAAGGCGCGAGCGATGGCGATTCTCCAGTCACGTCTCGCCGAAAAGGCTCGTCAGGAGAGACAGGCTCATCTCGAGGAGCTCAAGGGCGAACAGGGGGAAGCCGCCTGGGGGCGTCAGATCCGCTCCTATGTCCTCCAGCCCTACCAGATGGTAAAAGACCTGCGCACCGACCACGAGGTGGGGAACGTCCAGGGGGTCCTCGACGGCGACATCACGGGCTTTGTCGAGGCATACCTCCGCTGGCGGCGAGCCCTGCACGAGGCGAGCACTGATTCCGCGTAATCCTGGCCAGGCCGTTACCGTCCCCAGGTCCGCGGCTCCGTCAATGAAGGCTGCGAAACTCCTTTTGTCCCCATGATTCGGCTCGAACACGTAACCAAGGTCTACGAGGGCGGCACTGTGGCCGCCCACGACATCACCCTCGACATCCAGAAGGGAGAATTCGTGTTTCTCGTCGGGCCCTCTGGTTCCGGCAAGTCCACGTTGATCCGTCTGATGTTGAGAGACGAGGGCGTGACCCGGGGCAAGGTCTGGGTGGCCGGTAAGGACATCACCACGCTGCCCAAGTGGAAGATCCCGTACTTGCGCCGGTCGGTGGGCACTGTTTTCCAGGACTACAAGCTGCTCCCCAACAAGACTGTGGCCGAGAACGTCTCTTTCGCCCTCGAAGTGCTGGGTCGGCCCCGCTCGGTGATCGGTCCCCAGGTCGATCAGGTGCTCGACCTCGTCGGTCTCGCCGACATGGGTGGTCGCTATCCCAAACAGCTATCCGGTGGTGAGCAGCAGCGTGTTTCGGTCGCCCGTGCCTTCGTCAATCGTCCCCCGATCATGCTCGCCGACGAGCCGACCGGGAACCTCGATCCGAAGACGTCGGTCGGGATCATGAAGCTTCTCGATCGGATCAATCGCACCGGCACGACAATCGTCATGGCCACACACGACTTCGCCATCGTCGACGCCATGCAGCGCAGGGTGGTCGCGTTGGAGAAAGGTGTGGTCACCAGGGATGAGCACTCCGGACGGTACGACCAGGGCCAGGCGTGAGCCGGTTCTTCTTCCTCCTCAGAGAGGCACTGGTCAATCTCAAGCGGAACTTCCTGGTCGTCGCGGGTGCCGTGCTGGCCGTGTTCATCTCGCTCAGCCTCGCCTTCGGCGCCCTCGTCGTGAACGAGATCCTGCGTCTCAACACCCTTGCCTGGCAGGAGGGTGTGCACGTCATTGCCTTCCTCCAGGACGAAGGATCCAACGGTGTGCCCTCCGGCGCCCATCAGGCGTTGCTCGATGAGGTCGAGACCTGGGAAGAGGTGAATGGCGCTTTCTACGTCGACAAGGCGCAGGCCTGGGTCGAATACCAGGAGATCTTCGCCGGGCAGGACGAACTGCTCGAGATCGATCCCACCATCCTGCCCGCTTCGATCCGAATCGAGCTGGTGGCGATCGAGCTACACCAATCGGTCAAGTTCAAGCTGGAGCAACAGCAGCAAGTCGTGCGGCGGGTCGATACCGCCGCAGAACAGATCGAACAGCTGCAGAACCTTTCGAGTGTTCTCAACGTGCTCGGCATCGGGATGGCCATCGTCCTCGGCGTATCGGCCGTTGTCCTCATCGCCAACACCATCCGTCTCGCCATCTACGCCCGCCGCGACGAGGTCGAGATCATGAAGCTGGTTGGGGCGTCCAACTGGTACATCAGGATCCCGTTCCTGCTCGAGGGTCTCATCGAGGGGGTGGTCGGGGCGGCTCTCGCTGTGTTCACCGTCTGGTTGGGCGCCTCGCGGTTGGCCGAGGCCAGTCAGGGCTTTGCCTTGTTCCGCCTCGATGTGAGCAACCAATTCTTCTTCCGTTGGGGCTTGCTCTTCATCATCTTCGGTGCGGCAGCAGGTGTCATCGGCTCACTCCTCGGGCTGAGTCGCTATCTGCCGCGAGGCCGACGGGACCGGGGAAGAGATCCCGACCGGGGCGGCCTGATGGCAGGCTCGGCTCAGACCGAGCGGGTCAAGGCCGTGGCCAGCAATCGGAGGGCCCGTCGCAACTACATGGTCGTCGAGACCGTCGAGGCTGGTCTCGCCCTACTCGGATCCGAAGTCAAGTCCCTGCGTGAGGGCCGTCTCGATCTCAAGGACTCCTACGCACTGATCAAAGGTGGCGAGGCCTTCCTGGTGGGCGCCTACATCGCTCCCTACGAGTTCGCCCGGGACGGTGGCCACGAACCGGAACGGGAGCGAAAGTTGCTGCTCCACCGTCGGGAGATCGACCGCATCGGAGGCCAGATCGCCGAGAAGGGTCTGACCCTCGTCCCGCTCCAGGTCTATTTCAAGGCGGGTAAGGCCAAAGTCGAATTGGGCCTGGCCAAAGGCAAGACGTCCTACGACAAGAGGGAGACCCTCAAAGAGCGCGACGCCGAGCGGGAGATCGAGCGCGCGTTCAAAAGTCGTAGGTCGTAAGTGGTACCTATGACCTACCACCTAAAACCTAGAACCATCCGAGGGGGACAGCGGTTCCCATCAGCTAGACTTGAGTCACCCAAGGGGGTGAAACGGTTTCGACGTTGAGTGTTGAGGCGTTGGAAGCGAGCCGGGGTCTCCGGGGCCTCGTCAACAAACCGGAAAAACCAATAAGTGCCGAAGATAACTTCGCACTGGCTGCCTAATTAAGTAGCCCGTCCGCCCGACCGACTCCCGCACGGTCGGGGCCGGGCGCCGCAAAGCGGGACGCCCCCCACGGGGTTTCGGGACCGTGGGGCCAAGCCAACTCCGGATAGGCGCAGGGAAACTCGTCGTCAGAGTTCCTGTGGCCGAAAGCTCGCTGACGACTGCGCTCGGAGATGCCGGCGCCGACGGCTCGACGGACCGGGGTTCGACTCCCCGCACCTCCACAATTGATAGCGCCGGCTGCCCGGCGAAAGGGTCAGAGGGTTCTCACCGGGCCCGGGCTCAGGGTGGCACTGATCGAAAATGTAAGAGGCCCCTTCCGTGCAGCCGAGTGAAATCGACGAGGTTCTCAACCGTCCGATCAGCCAGGCGCTACTGGCTCGTGACTTGACCCGCTTGGCCTATGTGGCCAAGGACGGCACGCCGCGGACGATCCCGATCGGGTTCGTGTGGAACGGGTCGACGATCGTCATGTGCACTGCCAAGAACGCCCCGAAGCTGCCGGCCTTGCGCCACAACCCGGCGGTCGCCCTGACGATCGACACCGAGGCGCACCCGCCTAAGACGCTGCTGATTCGCGGTCGGGCCGAGCTGGACGTCGTGGAAGGCATCCCGGACGAATATTTCGAGACATCCGGCACTTACACGATGACGCCCGAGCAGCGGGTGGAGTGGGAGGCTGAGGTGCGTTCGCTCTACGACGGCATGGTCCGGATCGTCGTGACCCCGACCTGGGCAAAACTGATCGACTTCGAGACGACCCTCCCGAGCCCGGTCGAGGAGCTGTACCAGCAGCGGGAAGCGCGTGAGCGTTCCTGATCAACCGTCGGTGGCCAGGCAGGAAACGACTCAGTGGCACGTGAACCTCCGTCGGTATCGATCTCAGCCCGTTGCTGACACTGACCCAAGGGCCGTTGCGTTCCACCTCGTAGGCACGGAGGCGGCAATCCACCCACCCGCTCGGCGGGAAGTCCACCACCGTGGGATTGGCGAGGGTGGCGGTCACCCGGTCACGTTCTCATCGATCCAGGCGAGATAAAGGTCGGCTACCTCGTCCATTTCGATCATCAGCACCGGTGGCACCTCGTACGAGTGCAGGTCCCTCACCGTGGTCTCGATGGCGTCGAAGCGATCCTTCCGGGTCTTGACCAGGATCAGCCACTCCTGGTCCTCGATGATGTCACCCTGCCAGCGGTAGACGCTCTCGATCGGGAGGATCTGAGCCCCGGCGCCCATCCCGGCCTCGACCAGGTGGCGGGCGATCTTCCTGGCCTCTTCTCGGTCACCAACTGTGATCATGACGAGGGCGTGTCGATCCATGCCTGCGTACCGTAGGTGAATGGGCCTCTCCTCCCGACTCGGCTACCGGCCGGGCGATCAGAACCTGATCCAGCGATGGATCATCGCCCTCGCCTCCACCCGCCTGGTGTCCGGTATCAGCCGCAAAATCCTGCCCTCACTAGACCGTTTCGCCCTCCGGATGACTCGTGGTAGATCGACGGTGACCTCGGTCACGAGCGGATTGCCCGTGCTGTGGCTGACGACACGCGGGGCCAAGACCGGTGCCGACCGAACCGTTCCACTGATCGGATTCCCACTGGACGACGACCTTGCGGTTCTCGGCACCCATTTCGGTTCCAAGACGACGCCGGCATGGGTGCACAATCTCGAAGTCAATCCCGACGCCAGGGTCGCCTTCAGGGGCACAGACGTCCGGGTGCGCGCCCGACGCGCCGATCCACGCGAGGAGTCGGCGACCTGGGATCGGGCCGCCACCGCCTATCCCGGCTATCAGCATTATGCCGGCCGGGCGTCTCATCGCTCGATCAGGGTGTTCGTCCTCGAGCCAATGCAGATTGATGTGTAGAGGGCCGGGGTAGGGTCTTTGGCAACGGCTCTTTCGAGACGAGGTGAAAAGAAGTGGCCGATAAGACCAAGCTCATGGTTTGGATCGATCAGGATCTTTGTACGGGCGATGGGATCTGTGAGGAGATCACTCCGGATGTCTTCGTGGGTCGTGATGATGGTCTGTGGGTGGTGAAAGAGGAGTCGAAGCACTTCGGGCGCACCCTGGTCTTCGACGGTGAGGCCGCCCCTGATGGTGCCCGAGGCGTGGCCAGGGTCCCAGACTCACTCATCGAGGACACCATCGAGTCGGCGGAGGAATGCCCGGGTGAGTGCATCATGATCGAGCCGTACAGCGAGGATGCGGTTCATGCCTGAGGCGGCTGGCGTTCGAATGCGCCCCATCGAGCGAGTTGTGATGAGACTTCACGACGAAGGCTGCTCCTTGGCGGACATCGGCAAGAAGGTCGGGAAGAAACCCGGAACAGTCACGCGGATCATGCGGATGACTGAGTACAAGCAGGATGGCCTGCCCGATCAGACCCCGAGCGATCACCCGCTGCGACCCGTCGAACGTGTGGTGCTGAGGTTGCGCGACAAGGGCGAGACCTACAGCCAGATCGGCAACCGGCTGGCTCGCAGTGGCCGCCGCATCCAGTTCATCGAAGGCCTCGCCGAGTTCAAACAAAGCGGCTGATCGGCGCAAGAGTTTGCGGTTACCGTCTCCTCCGTGAGTGCTCTGCCCTCGCGGGTCACCATCACCGAGTCATCTTCTCGTGACGGTCTCCAGTCGCTTGGGGCCTTCGTGCCCACTTCCGCCAAGTCGGGTCTGATAAACGACCTTGCCGCCACCGGACTCCGCACTTTCGACGCAGTGTCCTTCGTCAGCCCCAAAGCAGTTCCGCAGATGGCCGACGGTGCCGAAGTGCTGGCCGGTGTCCACCGAATAGGCGGGATGGCGTTATTCGGGCTGGTGCCGAACGCCAGGGGCCTCGATGCGGCGGTGGCGGCCGGTGTCGACGGCATCGGGGTCCTGACCGCCGCGTCCGACACGTTCACGGAGCGCAATATCAACGCCACTGTGGACGAATCCATGCACCGCATTCGGTCGATCCTCCTCGATGCCCCGGAGGATCTGGTTGTGAGGGGCTACATATCCACCGCCACTCATTGCCCCTACGAGGGTGAGCAAGATCCCGACTGGGTGGCCCACCTCGCAGAGACGATGGTGGAATGGGGGGTGCACGCCGTGTTTCTCGGTGAGACGATTGGCAGAGCGACACCGGCCCATGTCGATCGGCTGCTCGACGAAGTCCTCGATCGGGTTCCCGCCGAGATGGTGGGAGTGCACTTCCACGACACGTACGGCCAGGCTGTCGCCAACAGCGTCGTCGCGCTCGAGCGTGGCATCGCCATGATGGATTCGTCAGCGGGTGGGCTTGGCGGGTGCCCATACGCACCCGGGGCCACCGGAAACGTGGCCACCGAGGACATCCTCTACCTCCTCGACGGACTCGGAATCGAGCACGGCATCGACATCGTCGAGGTGGCCCGGGTCGCCCGGACATTCTGCGCCGACCACAATCTCACCTACGAGAGTGCCGCCGGCAAGGCACTGCTGGCATCGAGGGACGGGGAATGACCAAGTCGATCTACATCAGCGACGACCTGGAGGCGATCCGGGCCCAAACCCGGGAATACGTCGAGAAGGAGATCGTCCCCCGCGCCGACGCATGGGAGACCGGCGGCGTTCCTCGCGAGGTGCTGGACGACATGGCAAGGCTCGGGTTCTTCGGGCTTCGCGTGCCCGAGGAGCACGGCGGGATCGGCCTCGGTGCTCTGGCCTCGGTCGTCTTCGCGGAAGAACTCGGCAGATCGACTTATGGCGGATTCACCATCACGGTGCTCGTGCATACGGACCTGGCCATGCCCTACTTGACGAACTTCGGGAGCGACGAGCAAAAGCAGCGTTGGCTTCCGGGAATGGTCACGGGTGAGCAGCTCACGGCCATTGCAGTGACTGAGCCCGACGCGGGCTCCGATGTTGCCGCGATGCGGACCACGGCGGTGAGGGAAGGCGACGGCTTCGTCTTGAACGGCACCAAGATGTTCATCACCAACGGTGGCATCGCAGATCTCGTGTTCGTCGCCGCAAGAACCGACCCCACGGCCAAGGGCTCGAGGGGCATCTCGATATTCGCCATCGAGAAGGACACGCCCGGCTTCAAAGCCAGCAGGGCTTTGGAGAAGATGGGATGGCACTCATCGGATACCGCTGAGTTGATCTTCGAGGATGTCTGGGTTCCGCAGGCTGACTTGATCGGCGAGGAGAATCGCGGCTTCTACTACATCATGTCGAACTTCCAGAACGAAAGACTCGCCATCATGGGCCAGGCGCTGGGGGAGTCACAGCGGGCGCTGGAGCTGACCATCGAGCACGTCAAGCAGAGGAGTGCGTTCGGTAGCCCGTTGTGGGACAAGCAGGCGATTCGCCAACGGGTCGCCAAGCGGCAGTCCGAGATCGACGCCGGACGGGAGCTCACCTATCACGCCGCCTGGCTCATCGACCAGGGCGAGGACGCCACGCGCCAGGTGTCGGAGGTGAAGGCGTTCGTCGGGGAGATGGCCAACCGGGTCCTGTATGACTGCGTCCAGTTCCATGGGGGCATGGGATTCATCGCGGAGACCGCCGTCGAGAGGCTCTACCGGGATGTCAGGATCGCTTCGATCGGCGGTGGCGCCACTGAGGTCATGCTCGACGAGATTGCGAAGCGGTCTCTAGCCGGCGACCCGTTCCGCGGCTTCAGCCACTTCCGGGTCCTCTAGGGGGTGCCAGGAGAGCTCCAGGGCCATCCACAGGGTCTTGGACACCGGGTAGAAGAGAATCGGGAGAATGGCCATCGTTCCCAGGGTGACCGCTGCCAGGGCCCCCCAGGGCACGTCCGGCCAGAAAACGAGCATCCCGCCGACGAACAGCACCAGGAACGACCCGAACACGACGCCGGTGTTGATGACCAGGGCTCCGACCCAGTAACCCTCCTCCCGCTCGAACCGGAGCCCACACTCGGGACAGTGCTCACGCAGGGTGAAATAGGAGGAGAACGCCCTTCCCCCGCACCGCGGACACCGACGTAGCGCTGCCCGACCGATCATCGTCAGAGTCGATGCGCTCGGGTCTCGGCTCACCTGCCTGAGGCTATCGTCAGACGGGTGATCGAGGATCAGGTCGCCCAGCTCCGCCGTGAGTACGAGGCGATCGGCCTGAACGAGGGGGATATGGCCGCAGACCCGATCACCGAGTTCAGATCGTGGTTCGACGGCGTCATCGACGCCGGTCTGGATGAGCCGAACGCATTCGTCCTGGCCACTGCCGATGCCAAAGCGGTGCCGTCGGCCCGGGCAGTCCTGATGAAGGGAATCGACGACGAGGGGTTGGTGTTCTACACGAATCTGGCCAGTCGAAAGAGCGAAGAGTTGCGGGTGAACCCGCTTGCGGCGGCCACGTTCCTGTGGGTCCCGTTACATCGTCAAGTCAGGTTCGAGGGGAGGGTTTCGATGGTGACGGGTGAAGAGGCCGACAGCTATTTCGATGCGAGACCGAGGGGCGCCCAGATCGCCGCTCATGCCTCGGCGCAGAGCCAGATCGTGGCGTTCCCGTGAAGAGCTCGAGCAGGCCTTCGAGGAGCTAGACGTCAGGTTCAAAGGGGTGAAGGTACCCCGGCCTCGGGCTTGGGGTGGGTGGAGGCTGGCGCCGGACAGCGTCGAGTTCTGGCAGGGTCAGCCCAACCGGTTCCATGACCGGGTTCGTTATCTGCGAGATGGCGCCGGATGGCGCAAAGAGAGGCTGGCACCGTGAAGGTCAATGTCATCGGGTCGTCGGGGACCTTTCCCGTGGCCGGTCGCCCCGCGTCGGGGTACCTGGTAGAGCAGGCGGGTACCAGGGTCTGGATGGATGCCGGGCCGGGCACTTTCGTGAATCTGCCCGTCGATTCCTACATGATCGATGCGGTCGTCGTCTCTCATCAGCATCCGGACCACAGTGCTGACCTGTTCACCGCATTTCATGCCTGGACCTATTGCCCGGATCCGAGAAAGAGCGTCCCTTTGTACGCCCCTCAGGAGGTGTGGGACCGCGTGTCCGGCTATCTGGACGGTGGCCAGGGCTCCCGGCTGACCGAGACATTCGACTTCAGACCCGTTTGGACCGGCGACCGAATCGACATCGGAGACCTATCCATCTCGTTCGTCGAGATGGATCATTCGGTGCCCACCGTGGGATCGCGATGGGAAGCGGAGAATCGCACCCTCTTCTATACGGGCGACACCGGCCCGAAAGGGACCTGGCGCGATTTGGCGCGTGATGTCGACTTCATGTTGTGCGAAGCGGCCTATCAGGAAAGAGGCGACGGCGACTACCCGCATCATCTGACCGCCACCGAGGCGGGTCAGATCGCCCGTGAGGTAGGGGCACGCAACCTGGCGCTCACACACATACCCCCGTATCTCGATGTGAGCAGGTCGATCGACGAGGCCGAGACTGCATTCGACAGACCGGTTTCACTGGCCATGCCCGGAGTGAGTTTCGATGTCTGATCGCCCTTTCGATCAGCTAAGAGATGTCAAGCTCGAGATCCCCTATACGTCCTCGACACCCGGCTCGGTGCTGATATCGATGGGGAAGACCAAGGTTCTGTGCACGGCGTCGGTTCAGTCCGATGTGCCGCGGTGGATGAGGGAATCGGGAAGGGGTGGATCACCGCCGAGTACGCGATGCTGCCGGGATCCTCGCCGGAGAGAGTGCGCCGAGACCATGTCTCGGGTGGTCGAGCCAAAGAGATCTCCCGACTCATCGGGCGATCCTTACGGGCAGTTGTCGATCTCAAAGCCATGGGCGAGGCAATGGCGATGGTCGACTGTGACGTGATCGAAGCGGACGGCGGGACCAGGACCGCGGCGATCACCGGCGCATGGATAGCACTTCATGAGGCGCTAGCGGACGCGGTCGACAAGGGCCAACTAGCTTCGTTGCCGATCATCGACGAGGTGGCGGCGGTTTCGGTGGGCATCGTCGATGGCGCTCCGATGCTGGACCTCGACTACGAGAAGGATGTCGCGGCCGAGGTGGACATGAACGTGGTGATGAGCGGAAGGGGTCTTCTGGTCGAGGTCCAGGGAACGGCAGAGCGGGCCCCTTTCACCAGGGAGGAACTGGACAAGCTGCTCGATCTCGCCGCGGCCGGGATCAGCGGAGCTCCATGAGCTGCAACGCCGGGCGGTGACCGCCGAGTGATCCCCCGTCTGGTCGTTGCCTCGAAGAACCCCGACAAGATCGCGGAGATCGAGGAGGTCGCTGGGCGAAGTGGGTCTTGCCGGCGAGATCGTTCGGGGTCTCGACTGGCCCGATGTTGAGGAGACCGGGGACACGCTCGAGGAGAACGCCCTGCTCAAGGCGCGTGCGGTGATGGAGGCGGTGGGGCTCCCCGCCGTCGCCGACGACACCGGACTCGAGGTCTTCGCTCTCGGCGGTCTGCCCGGGGTGAGGACGGCCCGATTTGCCGGACCGGGCGCCTCCTACCGGGACAACGTCGAGCTTCTTCTGAAGAGATTGGATGGAGCGGAGGATCGACGGGCCCAGTTCCGGACGGCGGTGGCGCTTGTCATGCCTGACGGGTCCGAGATCTTGGTCGACGGAGCGCTCGATGGGGTGATCACCGAATCCCCCAGGGGCGACGGCGGGTTCGGCTACGACCCCGTGTTCGAAGTCGAGGATCGGACATTGTCCGAGATGGGCTTGGCCGAGAAGAACACCTTGTCTCATCGGGCCCGGGCCTTGCGCGCGTTGGCGGAGGCGGTCGGGATCGAACGGTGACAACCGGGCCCCTTCGCGTCGTCATCGTCGGAGCCGGCTTTGCCGGTCTGAACGCAGCCAAGGCTCTTCTCAGGAACCGGTCCACATCACGATCGTCGACCGGCGGAACTTCCACCTTTTCCAACCGCTCCTCTATCAGGTAGCGGCGGCGGCTTTGAATCCGAGCGACATCGCCTATCCGATTCGTTCGATCTTCCGACGACAGGAGAATGTGAGGAGCGTGTTCCTCGCCGAGGTGACCGGGATCGATCTCCTGGGAAAGACCGTGAGCCTGGATCATGGCGGGGTCCTGTCCTACGACTATCTGATCCTCGCCACCGGGGCCACGCATTCGTACTTCGGTCACGACGATTGGGAGAGGCTCGCCCCGGGGCTGAAGAGTCTCGAGGACGCCCTGCTCCTAAGGCAGAGGATCCTGGCGGCGTTCGAAGAGGCAGAGCGCAACCCGGATGACGCCGAACGCCTGCTCACATTCGTCGTGGTCGGAGGGGGGCCGACCGGGGTCGAGTTGGCCGGGGCATTGATCGAGATCGCCGTCCACTCGCTTGGTAAGGAATTCGATGTGATCGACCCGGCGCGGGCACGCGTTCTCCTGGTCGAGGGTGCCCCGCATGTGCTTCCGGTCTATCCGGAGGACCTGTCGGAAAGCGCCCGACGCCAATTGAAGGCCCTCGGCGTGGAGGTGTTGACCGGGACCATGGTCAGCGAGATCGACGATGATGGTGTGACGCTGAGCGATGGCCGGCGGATCGATTGCGGGCTAGTGCTGTGGGCTGCCGGCGTCCAGGCATCGAAGTTGGGTGCGATGTTGGGGGTGGGGACCGACAGAAGCGGTCGTGTCCAGGTCGAGGGAGACTTGTCGGTCCCGGGACACCGGGGAGTGTTCATCACAGGTGACCTGGCCACAGTTCCTGGCGTCCCCGGTGTGGCCCCGGCGGCCATGCAGATGGGTCGACACGCCGGTCGGATGATCGGGACCGACCTCCGAATGCGATCGAGGTTCCCGTTCCATTATCGGAACAAGGGGGCGCTGGCGACCATCGGACGGGCGAGGGCGGTGGCGGACTTCGGCCGGATCAGGTTCGGCGGGTTCCTGGCATGGGTGGCATGGCTGGCCATCCACATCTTCTATCTGATCGGCTTTCGCAACCGGGTCCTGGTGTTGATCTCCTGGGCGTGGAGCTATCTCACCTTCCGCCGTGGGGCGAGGATCATCACCGGGGTCCCACGTCTGCCGGAGAAGGGCGAGCCGTGATGGTGCGGGTGAGAGGATTTGAACCTCCACGGGCTTTCGCCCACAGGGACCTAAACCCTGCGCGTATGCCAAGTTTCGCCACACCCGCGTGTGAGACGTCATCCCGCAGATTTTGGGAAATTCGCGGGATTCGGTAGGCCGCGCGGGACTCGAACCCGCAACCCTCCGGTTAAGAGCCGGATGCTCTAGCCAATTGAGCTAGCGGCCCGACAGAATTCTAGTTTCGGAATGACCCTCTGACGAAGTCGACCCATGCCATCGTTGTAATGAAGGCATCAGTGCTTCGTTTCATCGTGACTCGGCAGACCCCGGAAGGAAGGTGGTTCTTCCGATGCCCGGTCCCATCGGGCTTGATGAAAGTCTTGGTGAATCGGGCAGGATCGATTCCTAGCTCGGCGGACCAGTAATTCTTAGCCGCCTGCTCGTCGTTATCGAAGTGGAGGTTGATAGCGGCGCCAAAGATCGCGTCAGACCGTAAGAACATGCGAGCCCAGGACATGAAAAGACGAAGGGCTTCGGGTTCGGAGTGGGCCAGTTCGAGTCGTCTCGAAGACTTTGTCCCTTCGGCCCAGTAAAGGGAAACACCCATTGCCCAGAAGGGATCATCCTGAAGGTGAAGGGCTTCGAGTCGTGCTTGAGCCTCGATCAAGTCAATCTCTCGATGCCGTTTCCGTTGGGTGTCCCTCGGAATTCCGGGGATCGGCGGACGTCGCGACTTGATCGCCGCCCACTGCTCCTCGGTCAACTTCACGAAACGGCACCAGGTGGCCAGCGTCGATTTCTTGACCGGGATCAGATCCATGATCTCGCCATAGGAGAGCCCGAGACGTCTCAGGTCCTTCCCCAGCTCCGATCGCTCCCATCGGGATAGCCGCTCCCAGTCTTCGATCCGGAACCGAAATTCGCTCCCCAGCTCCATGGTTTGACCGTACGAATGGGGTGGGACAGAAACAGGTCGGCGGGTACCCTGAGACTGATCACGGGCTGTGGCGCAGCTTGGTAGCGCGCGACGTTTGGGACGTCGAGGTCGTCGGTTCGAGTCCGACCAGCCCGACCGGGGCTTTACAATGACGTGCCCGCGGGTGTAGCTCAATGGTAGAGCTCCAGCCTTCCAAGCTGGCGGTGAGGGTTCGATTCCCTTCACCCGCTCGAATGGGTCGCCTTGGGGACAGACCTAAGCCCTCGCCCCTGTAGCTCAATTGGATAGAGCGGCGGACTTCTAATCCGCAGGTTGGGGGTTCGAGTCCTCCCGGGGGCGCGAAGGTAAGACCCATTCGAGACATGGTGGCCGTAGTTCAGTCCGGTTAGAGCACCTGGTTGTGGTCCAGGAAGTCGCGGGTTCGAATCCCGTCGGTCACCCGTAGGTGTGACCGCCCCTCGGGGCGGTCACGTACTAATCAACCAGGAAGAGAATGACAGCGACAGTCACAGAGACCGGCCCGTTCGAACGTCTGGTCATATTTCAACTAACGGACGACCAGATCACGGCCGGCAAGGCTGCCACTGCTCGGAAGCTGTCCCAGGACATGAAGCTGAAGGGCTTCCGGCCGGGCAAGGCGCCTTTGCCCGTGATCGAGGCTGCGGTCGGCCCGGCCCGACTGCGAAGCGAGGTCATCGATGACCTGGTGCCACCAGCGCTGAACGAAATCCTCAACGACGAGGAGTTGCGACCTGCGGTGACTCCGCAGCTCGAAGCGCTGAACGATGTCGACGGCGGTGTCGAGGTCGAGATCAAGGTGACTTTGTGGCCCGAGATCGACTTGCCCAACTACCGGGACCGCGAGGTCGAAGTGAGCTCACCAGTAGTCACCCCCGAAGAGCTCGACCAGCAGGTCGAGCGCATGCTCGAGCAATTCGCCACCGTGGAGGAGGCCAACCGGCCGGCAGCTTCTGGCGATTTCGTCTCCGTCGACGTCAAGGCGACCAAGGACGGCGAGCCGGTGGAAGGGGCGACCGCGGCAGATCTTCTCTATGAGGTTGGGTCGGAGCTATTCGTCGAGGGAATCGACGAGCGCCTCGAAGGAGCCGAACCGGGGACCGTCCTCAATTTCGATGCGCCATTGCCCGTCGGCTTCGGCGACCGGGCCGGGGAGCCGGTCGGCTTCGAGGTGACAGTCAATGAGGTGAAGGAGCGGATCCTTCCCGAGCTCGACAACACGTGGGTCGATGAGAACACCGAGTTCGAGACCGTCGAAGAGCTCAAGTCGGAACTGGAGGAGCGCCTCACCGAGGCCAAGCTGCAGTCGGTCTCTCGGCAATACGCGGAGAGGGCGCTGAGCACGCTGGTCGATCAGGTACAGATCGAGCTACCGGAGGGTCTCGTCCGGTCGGAGATGGACGACCACCTCCATCGGTTCGCTCATCGTCTGGAAGAAAATGAGCTGACCCTCGAGGACTACTTCCAGGCCTCGGGGATCGATCAGGAGCAGTTCCTCGACGATCTCCGCCAACAGGCTGAGATGTCCATCCGGAACCAGCTCGTCCTCGAGGCAGTGGCCAAGGATGCGGGCATCGATGTCACTCCCGAGGACGTCTCCGCGGTGATCCAGAACGCGGCCGCTCGTTCCGGCGACCCGGTCGCCTATCTGCAGGCCTTCCGGCAAAGCGGCCGGGAATTGGCAGTGGCCGGTGATATTCTCAGAAACAGGGCGTTGGACGCCATCCTCTCGGCGGCGAATCCGGTCGACGAAGACGGCAACCCGATCGATTTGAAATTGAATGTGACGGAAGTCGAGGCCGAGATAGTCGAGGCCGAAATCGTCGAAGCCGAGCTGGTCGGGGACATCCCGGTGGGCGAGGTGCCAATCGGCGAAGTGGCTGCGACCGCGGCGGAGGAAGAAGAATGAACGACCAGTTCCAGAACTATGTGATCCCCACTGTCTTCGAGCAGACGAGCAGGGGTGAGCGCTACTTCGACATCTACAGCCGGCTGCTCAAAGATCGGATCATCTTCCTGGGCACCCCGATCGACGACACCATCGCCAACCTGATCATGGCCCAGCTCCTCCACCTCGAATCGGAGGACCCGGACAAGGACATCTTCCTCTACATCAACTCGCCGGGAGGGTCGATCACTTCCTTGTTCGCTATCTACGACACGATGCAGTACATCAAGCCAGAGGTGAACACGGTTTGCATGGGCATGGCTGCCTCGGCGGCTGCGGTCATCCTCGCCGGAGGGGCAGTGGGAAAGCGCTACGCCCTGCCCCATGCCCGGGTCATGCTTCACCAGCCACACGGTGGCGCCCAGGGCCAGGCCTCGGACATCGAGATCCAGGCCCGGCTCATCGTGCAGATGCGAGAGTCGTTGAACCAGATCCTCGCCGAGCACACCGGCCAACCGTTGGAAAAGATCTCGACGGATACAGAGCGTGACTACTGGATGCTGGCCGCCGAGGCCAAGGACTACGGGGTCATCGACGGAATTCTCACCCGTCGGGAGCTTGCGGCGGTAGCCTCCACCTGAGGAGGTTCATAACTCGATGGCACGACTCGGTGACGGCGGTGAGCTTCTCAAGTGCAGCTTCTGTGGGAAGTCCCAAAAGCAAGTCAAGAAACTGATCGCCGGTCCCGGCGTCTACATCTGCGACGAGTGCATCGATCTCTGCAACGAGATCATCGAAGAAGAGTTCTCCGCTACCGAGGAAATCACCTTCACCGAGCTGCCCAAGCCGGTCGAGATCAACTCCTATCTCGACGACTACGTGGTCGGCCAGGAGGATGCCAAGAAGAAGCTCTCCGTCGCCGTCTACAACCACTACAAGCGGATCCGGGGCGGCGAGGTCCAGCGCGATGTCGAGCTGCAGAAGTCGAACATCCTTCTCATCGGCCCGACCGGATCGGGTAAGACCCTTCTCGCCCAGACTCTCGCCCGCCAACTCAACGTCCCCTTCGCCATCGCTGACGCCACCAGCCTCACCGAGGCCGGGTATGTCGGTGAGGACGTGGAGAACATCCTCCTCAAGTTGCTCCAGGCCGCGGACTACGACGTCAATCGAGCCCAGCAGGGGATCATCTACATCGACGAGATCGACAAGGTCTCACGCAAAGCCGAGAACCCGTCGATCACGAGGGACGTCTCGGGAGAAGGGGTGCAACAAGCCCTGCTCAAGATTCTCGAGGGGACCGTTGCATCGGTTCCGCCCCAGGGCGGGCGCAAGCACCCGCATCAAGAGTTCATCCAGCTCGACACCACCAACATCCTCTTCATCTGCGCGGGCGCCTTCGGGGGCCTCGAGGACATCATTGCCAACCGAGTCGGACGGCGTGGCGTCGGGTTCGGTGCCGAGGTCCGAGGCAAGGCCGATGGGCGCCCATCCGATTTGCTCAACCAGGTCATGCCCGAGGACCTGATGAAGTACGGCCTCATCCCTGAGTTCATCGGGCGTCTCCCGGTGATGGCGACCGTGGAGGATCTCGACATGGATGCCTTGATCCAGATCCTGACCGAGCCGAAGAACGCTCTCACCCGCCAGTACGCCCGCATGTTCGAGATGGACGACGTCGAATTGGTGTTCACTACCGACTCACTCGATGCCATCGCCGCCCAAGCAATCAAGCGGGGGACCGGGGCACGCGGCCTCCGGGCCATTCTCGAAGAGGTCCTTCTCAACACGATGTACGACCTTCCATCGCGCACGGACGTGGAGCGCGTGGTCATCGATCGCGATGTGGTCGCCGAGAAGGTCAACCCCACGCTCGTGCCTACGCGTGTGGAGGACGGTCCCGCCGAAAAATCGGCCTGATCCTCTGGTCGACTTCGGGGGACTAGCGCACTCGGGCGCATTTGGAGAAATTCGCCTACAAGACACAGGCCGTTGACCCGCGCCCGTTATGGTGGGAACGATCCTCCTTGGGTGGGTCATAAGGGGAACAAAGGGAGGCGTTGACCTCACGACCTGTAGGCGGTCACCTGGGTCGTGAGGTAGCCAGTGGTGAGACCGGCCCGTCCCAACGCAATGAAGGGATGGGATTCATGCGGGTTAGCGTGCGACGAGTTCGATTCGTCCTCGCATTGATGATGGCTCTGATGCTCGTGTCGTCGCTGTCGATCGTGCTCTCCGGAGCCGCCGCTGCGACCACCGGTCAGCAAACGAACAGCGATCAACAAGGCGATGACTGTACGAAGTTCGATGTCCAGAGTGCCGGACAGGATCATCAAGACTGTGAACCCGACCGGTGCCCTGATCTGGCAGCTCAGACCGGCGACGGGAGCAACAGCGAAGAGTGTGACTCCGATGACTGTCCTGAGCTGGCGGCGTTGGGTGGCGGGGATCAACAGGGCGGGAACCATCAGGATCAAGAGGACTGCGACTCCGGGGAATGTCCTGACCTGGCAGCTCAGACCGGCGGTGGGAGTGATCACGATGATTGTGATTCCGAGGAGTGTCCCGAGGTTTCTGCGCTGACCGGCGGTGGGGATGGTTCCACTGATTGTGAGCCGCCCGGCGAGGAATGTCCCGATCTGGCAGCTCAGACCGGCGGTGGGAGTGATCACGATGATTGTGATTCCGAGGAGTGTCCCGAGGTTTCTGCGCTGACCGGCGGTGGGGATGGTTCCACTGATTGTGAGCCGCCCGGCGAGGAATGTCCCGATCTGGCAGCTCAGACCGGTGGCGGCGGCAATCACGATGATTGTGATTCCGAGGAGTGTCCCGAGGTTTCTGCGCTGACCGGCGGTGGGGATGGTTCCACTGATTGTGAGCCGCCCGGCGAGGAATGTCCCGATCTGGCAGCTCAGACTGGTGGCGGCGGCAATCACGATGATTGTGATTCCGAGGAGTGTCCTGATTTGGCGGCTCAGACCGGCGGCGGTGGGGATCACGAGGACTGCGATTCCGAAGAATGCCCTGATGTGACGGCTCAGACCGGCAGCGGCGGGAATGGTCATGATGACTGCGATTCCGAGGAGTGCCCCGATGTGACCGCGCTGAATGGCGGTGGGGATCAGCAGGATGAAGAGGACTGTGATTCCGAGGAGTGCCCCGAGGTCCCGGTTCAGAATGGTGGCGATGACGCCGACGATGACGAGGACTGCTCGACCACGACGACGACCACGACGACCCTGCCCTCGATCGCCCCAGAAGAGCTGGAGCTGTCGGCGATCGGAGCCGAGTGCTTCAACGACATCCCGTACCTCAGCTACGCGATCGACTTCCCTTCAGGGCAGTCGGCCACCATTACATTCCTCAACCCCAACGGTGCCGACATCGTCTACGAGGACCAGCCGATGAGCGGGGCCGTGCTCTGGCCTGGGGCCAGCGAGAACCCTCAGGACTGGCCCGGGTGGATCCTCCAGGACGGAGTCTGGGTGGCGGCCGATGACGGATTCCTGTGGGCCCGGGGGAGCATCAGAGTTCTCTTCGAGGTGAACCCGAGCACCGTGCTCACGGTGTCGTACCCGCAATCGACCGAAGCCTGCGCCGACCCCGAGAACGTCCCGGATGTGGTTGGGGGAGTTGTGATCACTCCACCTACGACGCCAACTCAGATTGGAGGCGTGGAAGTCCTTCCCTTCACCGGTGTCCCGGGTGGTGCGCTGGCAGCGGTTGCCTTCTCGGCTCTCGCCCTTGGCGGGCTGATGGTGCTCAGCGCCAGGAAGGATGAGTCCGAGGAGAGCTGAATCCTGACCGTACGATCGATGACAAAGCCCCGGGATTAACCTCCCGGGGCTTTTCATGAACTATCCCGACGCCCTTACCTACCTGGACGGGCATATCTCACATGGCATCAAGCCGGGTCTCGAGCGAATCAACCGGTTGCTCGATGACATGGGACGACCCGACGAGGGATACCCGATAATCCATGTGGCCGGGACCAATGGCAAGACGTCGACCTCACAGCTCGCCACCCTGCTTCTCGTCGCCCACGGTCTGAACACCGGCACATACACGTCGCCTCACCTCCAGAAGGTCGAGGAGCGTCTTGCGATCAATGGCCGCATGGCCACCGAGGAGGAGTTCGCCCTCGCTGTCTCAGACGTAGCCTCCTTCGCTGATCTCCGGGTCCAAGCCGGCGAGGATCCAAATACCTACTTCGAGCTCACCACCGCCGCAGCATTCGCCTTCTTCGCGGATCAGGCGGTCAACGCAGCCGTGCTCGAGGTCGGTCTGGGCGGTCGTCTGGATGCGACAAACGTCGTGGACGCCGAGGTTTGCGTTCTGACCAGCATCGGGATCGAGCACACTGAGTATCTCGGCGAGGACGTCGCCACTATCGCCGGTGAGAAGCTGGCCATCGCCGGAGCCAATGCGACGCTGATCAGCGGACCGTTACCGGACCAGGCACTCGAAGTCGCCGATGGCCGTGCCCGCGATCTCGGCATCCACCACCGTCATTACGGAAAGGACTTCTCAGTGCTCGATGCCGAGCGCGGAGTCGGCGGCTGGCTGGTGACCATTCTGGGAGCCGAGGAAACCTACGAAGATCTGTTCCTTCCACTTCACGGGAGATATCAGTTGGTGAACCTCGCCAACGCCGTGGCCGCGACCGAGGCTTTGCTTGGTCGGAAGCTCGACGAAGAGGCAGTTCGAGATGCTCTGGCTGTCGCCACAGTGCCGGGACGGATGGAGGTCTTGGGCACACACCCTCTTGTGATGGTGGACGGAGCGCACAATGCGGACGGCGTGGATGCCCTGGCCGAGTCGCTCGACGAGGAGTATCCGACGACGCGTTGGCAATTGGTGCTGGGCGTCATGGGCGACAAGAACGTGGAGGCAATGGTCGAAAGCCTCGAGCCTCTGCTCGCCGGGATAATCGCAACTGCGCCCAAATCGGAGCGGGCCGTCCCACCGTCGGTACTCGCGGAGAGGATCAGTGACCTGACCGACGTGGCCGTGATCGAGGCCGAAGACGCGGAGATGGCTCTCGATATGGCTCGCGCCGAGGCCGGGCCCGAAGGGGCGGTTCTCGTGGCCGGCTCGCTCTACCTGGTGGGCGAGGCTCGTGCGCTGCTCATCTGACTGCAACCCGGCCTGAAGTACGCTCCCGCCTACATGGCAATCGAAAGCACATTCATCATGGTCAAGCCCGATGGGGTCTCAAGGGACCTGGTGGGCGAGGTCATCTCCCGATTCGAGCGAAAGGGCCTGACCCTGGAGAAGATCCGAAAACTCGATATCGACGAAGATCTGGCGCGTCGTCACTACGAGGAGCACGTGGAGAAGCCCTTCTTCCCCGAGCTGCTCGAATTCATCACCTCCGGACCGGTGGTCGCCATGGAGTGGTCGGGAGAGTCAGCCATCTCCGTGTGCCGAGACCTGATGGGAGCGACAGACCCCAAGAAGGCGGCCCCAGGGACCATCAGGGGAGACCTCGGTCTGATCGTCACCCACAACCTCGTCCATGGCTCCGACGGGCCGGAGAGCGCGTCCCGCGAGCTGGGGATCTTTTTCGGCTGAAATGATGCGGGGAACGGAGTCCCCCCTCTCCGGCTTCGCCGGTACTTCCCCCTTCGGGGGGAGAAATGGCGCTCTGGCACAAGATCTGGTCGACACCTACACTCCCCGAGTCGTCGCGGGAGTCATCATCAGCCATGGCTGAAACCCTTTTCTCATTCGCCGGCCAGGACATGGCCATCGATTTAGGAACCGCCAACACATTGGTCTACGTGCGTGGCGGTGGCATCGTGCTCAACGAGCCGTCGGTGGTCGCCATCAACTCTCAGAATGGCCGCGCCCTGGCAGTCGGCATGGAGGCGAAGCGGATGATCGGGCGCACCCCGGCTCATATCACCGCCATCAGACCGCTCCGGGATGGGGTGATAGCCGATTTCGACGTGACCGAGAAGATGCTGCGCTACTTCATCCAGAAGGTCCACCGCAGGAAATGGGCCCGCCCCCGGATCGTGGTATGCGTTCCGTCCGGGATCACGCCGGTGGAG
Organism: uncultured Acidobacteriota bacterium; assembly: GCA_963734115.1. Taxonomy (GTDB): domain Bacteria; phylum Actinomycetota; class Acidimicrobiia; order Spongiisociales; family ZC4RG35; genus JARDZU01. Next base: position 73,511 of record CAVTFV010000006.1, on the reverse strand, counting down.
CGAAGGGCTGTGGAAGAGGCGGCGTATCACGCCGGTGCACGCCGGGCCTACACCATCGAGGAGCCGATGGCCGCTGCGATCGGGTCAGGGCTCCCTATCGCCGAGCCGGCCGGATCGATGGTCGTGGACATTGGTGGCGGCACCACCGAGGTCGCTGTCATCTCCCTCGGTGGCATCGTCGTCTCCCGCTCGATCAGAGTTGGCGGCGACGAACTGGATACCGCAATCATCGACTGGGTCAAGAAGGAGTACAACGTCCTCATCGGAGAGCGCACGGCCGAGCAGCTCAAACTCGCCGTAGGATCGGCCTGGCCATACGCCGACGAACCTTCCGCCGAGGTACGCGGCCGCGACCTGGTCACAGGTCTTCCCAAGACGATCCTCCTCTCCAGCCCCGAAATCAGAGAGGCCATCGAGGAGCCGACTCAAGCGGTCGTCGATGCCGTCAAGTTCACCTTGGACAAAACGCCGCCGGAACTGGCGGCGGACATCGTCGAGCGTGGGATCGTGCTCACCGGGGGAGGAGCACTGCTGGTGGGGCTGGACCATCGTCTGGCCCATGAGACGGGGATGCCCATCGTCACTGCTGCGAATCCGCTGCAGTCGGTGGTGCTCGGCTCGGGGAAGTGCCTGGAGGAGTTCGACACGTTGCAGGAAGTGCTCGTGTCCTCATCCCGGCCGTGACTACCTCGACCCGTCTTGACTCATGCTGACTTCGAAGCAATCTGACCGCGCCCTCCCCACCTTCATCAGCCTGCTGGTGATCGGTGTGCTCCTGATGACTTTCGACGTCCGGTTGGAGGGTGGGGGAGTGGTGGGCGTGTTGCGAAGCGGCACTCAGGCGATCGTGTCACCCATGCAACGGGTCGCCGCGTACGCCGTCAACCCGATCGCCAATGCACTCGACAGCCTGTCGAACGTGGCCTCACTCCGAGAGCAGAACGCAGCTCTTTCTGCCCAGCTCGCCGAGGCACAAGCGGCGTTGGTGGCCGTTCAGGACGACAAGGCGAAGTTGACCCTTCTCGAGCAGATCTACGACCTGGAGACCGATGGAGCGGAGTTGGGGCAGACCGTGGCCAATGTCATCGGATCGGTCGATGCAGCGCTAATCATCGACAAGGGCACCCGGAACGGGGTCCTGACCGGCCAACCTGTCATCGACACAAACGGCTACGTGATCGGGACAGTCAAGAGCGCCAGCGCCGGCAGCGCGACCATCCTGCCCATCACTGCGAGCCGGGACGGTCTCACCGTGCTGGTCGGCTCGCAGACCGGGACCCTGGTCACGCGGCCGTTCTCATCTGATCTGGGTCTGGAGATGGATCTGGATGTCTTCGATGCACGTGAGCCTGTGCTCGCGGGCGATCGCGTCCTCACTTCGGCGGCGAGTACCGACTACCCGGCGGGTCTCCCGGTAGGCGAAGTGATCGAGGACGCATCTCCCGAGTCGACCTCACTGACGACGACCGTGCGGCCATTCGTGGATCCTGAGGCGCTCCGATTCGTCGTCGTGCTGGCGTGGCCCCCCGACCCCGTGTCGGCTGCGACGGACGACACAGTTCCCGTCGATACCACCGGGACGACAGTTCCTGCAGACGCGACCACCACCACGACCACCCCTGAGGGCGATGGTTGATGAGAGGCCGCGCCGCGCTGGTGATCGGCCTCACGGTCGTTGTCGCCGTTGTGATACAGACCACCTTGTTCGGGAGATTGAGAGTCGTCACACCCGACCTGGTGATGCTGATCGGGATCCTGCTCGCATTGACCAGGGTCCGGACCGAGGCCGTGCTCGCCGTCGCATTCCTTTCCGGTCTGATCATGGACTTGTTGGGCGCATCGTTGATCGGCCTGCGGGCCGTGGTCTACACCACCGTGGCCTACATCGCCATCCGGACCAAGGAGCGAGCCGAGTTGGGACGGGTGACGATTGCACTTTGGGCCGGTCTGCTCACCTTGCTCGGGGTCGTCCTCATCCTCCTCATCGGGACGCTCTTCGGGCAGGCGGCTCTGATTGGTGAGGGTGCGGTTAGCGTCATGATCCTCGTCCCACTGGCCAATGTCGCGGTTGCCGCACTAGTGGCACCGACTTTCGTACGATTGGTCGACCGCGACCGGACTGCTCTCCGATACCCATGAAGTTCGCGCTGAGACTCACGACTCTGGGAGTCATCTTCACCGTCATGTTCTCGGTGGTCGGGCTCCGCCTGTGGTTCATCCAGGTTGCTGAGGGGCCTCAGATCGCCCAGGCCGCAGAAGAAGCGACCTGGGTGGGCAAGACCACCTACGCCGCCCGTGGCGACATCTACGACCGGAATGGGACTCTGCTCGCCACCAGCCGCATGGTGCCCGCGGTCATGATCGACCGGACATTCGTTCAACCAGAGCAAAGAGAGCCCCTGATCCAGGAACTGGCCTCCATCGTCGGGGTCGACCCTGTCGAGCTCGACGCCCTGTATGAGGAAGCGGGGATCAACGGTCGCTTCCAGGTGAGCACGGTCTCCAACGAGACTGCCTATGCCATAAACGAGTCGCTCGACGAGCTTCCCGGGGTCGAGGTGGTCAAAGTCCCGGAGCGGGTCTACCTCTCCGGACCGACGATGGCTCACGTGATCGGGCATCTCGGTCTTCCCGAAGAGGCCGACCTCGCCGAACGTCCCGATATGGATCGGAACGTCCGCATCGGCAAGCTCGGAGTGGAGCGGGTATATGACGAAGTGCTGCAAGGCATCGGGGGATCGGTCGAGTACCGGGTGAGGAGAGGCGAGATCATCGAACAGCGGCCCCCGGTCGACCCGGTCAGTGGCAGTTCGATCGTGCTCAATCTCGATCTCCCGCTTCAAGAGCAGGTCGAGCTCGCCCTGGAGAGCGGGGTGACACTTTCCAACGAAGTCAAGGAGGAGGAGAGGGCCGACGGGGAGGAGGTCTTCAACGAAACCCAGCGTGCCGCGGCGGTTGTGCTCGACGTGAACACCTTCGATGTGCTCGCCCTTGCGTCTTTCCCCGACTTCGACCCCCAGCTCTTCGTGGCCGGTATCGACGAGACCACTTTCGAGGGCCTGAACGAGACCAAGGCCTTCAACAACCTGGCTGTGAGCGGTCTCTACCCACCTGCTTCGACGTTCAAGGCCATCACGTACACGGCCAAGCTGGAGGAGAACTTGCCATTCCCCGCCGATGTCGAGGGTGTCGACGGTGACCTCATCCATTGCGATGGGACGCTCGTCCTCGACGAGCTCGCCGACGGCTCGGCTCAGGTCAAGCACGACTGGTACGACCCGCGCAATATCGGCTGGCTCGATATACATGGTGCCCTGGAGAACTCTTGCAACATCTACTTCTGGAACGTCGCCCTTGGGACCTATCAGGCGTTCCCTCAGGGGAGCCCCAATGAGAACATCCTCCAAGAATGGGCCAGCCGGGTTGGGTACGGGCATGAGACTGGCATCGATCTGACCAGCGAAGCGCCGGGTATCGTGCCCACACGCCAGCTCTTCGAGGAATACAAGGCCTACCAGTTGGAGAATCCCGATGAGCCGCCTCGTCTCGAGCCGTCGCGTCTCGAGCTCGCCTCACCGTGGCTGGGTGGAGACCTGATGGACTTCGCCATCGGCCAGGGCGCTTTCACCGCCACACCGCTCCAGGTCGCTTCGTCGTACGCGGTCCTGGTCAATGGGGGGACGGTCATGGAGCCCCGCGTCGTCAAGGAAACGATCGACGCTGAGGGCAATGTGACACCGGTCGATCGACCCGACCCGATCACAGTTGAAATCGACCCAGCGACCCGGGCATCGTTGCTGGCAGATCTCGGCGGCGTCGTCAGCGGGGGCACTGCCGCAGCGGCGTTCGCCGACTTCGGGGAAGGATTGGAGAGCATCGGGGGCAAGACCGGCACCGCACAGGCTTCGGCGGCCCAGGACAACCATGCTTGGTTCGTCGGCGTGGCCCCGATCAGCAACCCGCGTTACGTGGTGGCAGTTCTCATCGACGAGGGTGGGTCTGGCGGGCAGGTGGCGGCGCCGGTGGCCCGTCACATCATGCAGTTCCTCTCGGGCAACGAGCCGACGCCCATCGTCGAAGGTGAGGAGGCGGACTAGTGGTCAGTCTGCCGATAGCCATTCGAGAGGCGGGCCACTAGTGGCGGTGCTCACCCGTCTCCGTGAGGTGGCCGTCGACCGCGGCCGCAACAAATCGGACCGCATCCTGTTCGGGACGATGCTCGCCCTATCCGCCTTTGGTTTGCTCATGGTCTATTCCGCAACCAGGAGCAGCGGCTCGGTGGGCATGGAGCGGCAGATGATCTTCGTGGCTGCCGGATTGACCCTCTACGCGGTCATCTCCAACATCGATTATCGGGAGCTGAAGAACCTGATCCCGATCGTGTCGATAGCGGTGCTGGTCGGGTTGTTCGCGGTGTACCTGTTCGAGCCGGTCAACGGCGCTCGGCGGTGGATCGATGTCGGATTCTTCAAGCTCCAGCCGGCCGAGTTCGCCAAGGTGATGGTGATATTGCTGCTGGCGGCGATCCTCTCACCGAGCAACCGAGAAGAGGTCGGTCAGCGCCAACTCACATGGCCCACCGTGTTTCGGGCCATCTCCATCGTCGCCCTGCCCGCGGTGTTGGTCCTGTTCGAGCCCGATCTCGGCACCACACTCGTCTTCGGATTCATTCTCTTCGTGATGCTCTTCGTCGCCGGGGCCACCTGGCGTCAGATGCTGGCCCTGACGGCGGCGGCGGCCATTGGAGTGGTGATCACCTTGCAACGAGGTTGGCTGGAGGGCTACCAGCTCGACAGGATCAAAGTCCTTTTCGACCCAACTATCGACCCACAAGGCATCGGCTACAACATCCAGCAGTCGAGATATGCCGTGGGATCGGGTCAGTTGTTCGGCCGGGGCTTGTTTGCCGAAGGGACCCAGACGTCGTTCGAGTACGTGCCCGAACAGGAGACGGACTTCATCTTCACGGCAGTGGCCGAGCAACTCGGATTCGTGGGCGGAGTCTTGGTAGTCGCCGCCTTCGCCGTCATCATCTGGAGACTCTTGGTGATCGCAGCCAACGCGAGGGACCGCTTCGGCGCGCTCATCGCGGCGGGTCTGGCCGCGATGATGGTCTTCCACGTGTTCGTGAATGTCGGCATGACGATCGGGATCATGCCGGTCACCGGCATCCCTCTTCCCTTCCTCTCAGCTGGAGGATCCTTCTATCTGGCCATGACCTTGTCCCTCGGCGTGGCCAACTCCGTCTGGCTATTGCGCACGCCTGTGCCGGGGGAGAACCAGCTCACCTAGCCGATGGTTGGACCTGATCGCCTCAGGCGTTGGCCGCGATCAGGCTGATCGCTTCGAGGTGCCCATCGAATGAGTTCGGCAGACTTTGAGACATCGACTCGGTCTACTCTGCCGCCGGATGGACCGACGTGGTGAGCGAGGGTGGGTGGAGGTCATCTGTGGTCCCATGTTCTCCGGCAAGAGCGAAGAGTTGATCCGTCGGGTGACCCGGTACCAGATCGCCCGAGTGCCGATTCAGACCTTCAAGCCACAACTCGATATCAGATACGCCGACGCCGAAGTCGTCTCCCATTCGAGCCTCAAAGTGGGGGCGATCCCGGTCGAGACCTCGTCCGAGCTCCTGCACCGGGTCGATGACAGCACACGTGTCATCGGGATCGATGAAGGTCAGTTCTTCGACGATGGCCTCATCGACGTGGTCGAGCAACTCGCCTCGGCCGAGAAACAGGTGATCGTCGCCGGTCTCGATACCGACTACCTGAGACGGCCGTTCGAGCCGATCCCGACTCTGTGCGACCGTGCCGAATACGTGACGAAGATGCTTGCTGTCTGTCACAAATGTGGCGGGCCCGGCATGTACACCCAGCGGATCGTTCATTCCGAGGAGCTTGTTGTCCTCGGTGCGCAGGGCGCTTATGAGGCGCGTTGCCGCGTGTGCTATGACCCAACCGAGCCCGAGCAGCCCGAGCTCGACCTGGGCGCTGGATAGGTTCAGCGTTTCCTTTCTGGTAACCTTGGCTGGTCCGCCAGACGCGACATCTTCCCCTCTTCGGAGTGTTTCGTTGATGAGCACCCTTGCATACCGGTCGGCCGGCATGTCAGTCCTTGGCGACCGCCTCAATGCAGGGCGGGCGCCCCACCGCGATCTGGCGCACCTATTTGGGCCCGAACGTCCCTGCCAGGAAATGGGCGTTCTGGTCGACTCAAGCATCGACTCTCAGAGGAGTGACAACACATGGCTCTATTTCGCAAGAAGAGCCCACAGATCGTTCGGAAGTCATCGACGGAAGGGACCGTCGAGGAGCACAAGACCGTCCGCGTCAAGGGAAAAAAGGTAGAGGTCACCAGGCTCGAGGGCAGACCAGCCCCCGCCACGAAACCCAAGAAAGAGCGACGCCACCAGCCGTCAGGCAAAGGTGGCGGCAACCACTCCAGAAACGGCGTATCGACCTCCAGGACGAGGACCCGACGGCCCGTCGACGACGAGGTGATCCTCCCGGTCGAGTCAGGGCGAAAGCAGATGCTCGTTCGGGTGCATCGAGGGCAAACCCAGATGGTGATCCTCGAGGGCCCGGTTCTCGTCGAGCACTACGTCGCACGCGAAGATGCCGGATCTGTCGCAGGGAACATCTATCTGGCCAAGGTCCGCAATGTCCTCCCGGGGATGGAGGCGGCCTTCCTGGACTTCGGTGCCCCGAAGAACGGTGTTCTCTACGCCTCTGACGTCGCCTCGGATGGGAAGGGCAACGGCCGCGCCACCCGCCGGATCGAGAATATCCTCAAGGAGGGCGATGACGTCTTGGTCCAGGTGACCAAGGACGCCATGGGCGCCAAGGGTGCCCGGTTGACCGGTGTGCCGTCCCTCCCAGGTCGCTATCTCGTCCTGGTACCCGAATCGGACAGCATCGGGATCAGCCGACGACTGCCTGACGACGACCGGACCCGACTCCGGGAAGTGATAAACAAAGTGCGTCCCGAGGGGTACGGCGTGATCGTCAGAACCGCCGCCCTCCATGCCAGCGCAGAAGAGCTGGCTGCCGATATCTCCCGTCTCCGCAAGGTCTGGGACCAGATCGGAGAGGAATCGATGAACGGCGGAGCCCCTCGTCTCGTCCATCAGGAGCCCGATCTGCTCATCAAGGTGATCCGCGAGCATTTCACCGCGGACTTCCGCAAGCTGCTCATCGACGACGCCAAGGCGTACGAGACCGTTGTCGACTATCTGCGAGGCACCGCGCCCGACCTCGTGTCCAAGGTGCAGCACTACACAGATGAAGTGCCTTTGTTCGAGAGGTACCACGTCGACGACCAAATCAAGAAGGCTCTCGACCGGAAGGTCTATCTGCCGTCGGGCGGCCATCTGGTTATCGATCGGACTGAGGCGCTGACCGTTATCGACGTCAACACAGGGAAGTTCGTCGGCTCCTCGAATCTGGAGGAGACCGTGCTGCAGAACAACCTGGAGGCGGCCGAGGAGATCGGACGTCAGCTACGGCTACGGGACATCGGCGGGATCATCGTCATCGACTTCATCGACATGGAGACGATCGACAACCAACAGCAGGTGTTGCGACGTCTCAAGGAGGCCCTGGCCAAGGACAAGACCCGTACTCAGGTCTTCGACGTGTCCCACCTCGGGTTGGTGGAGATGACGCGGAAGAACGTCTCGGCCGGGCTGCTCGAGCAGTTCTCCTCCAAGTGTGAGGAATGTGGCGGCCGGGGCGTGATCGTTCACGAGCACGCCATTGCTGCAGACGAACTCGTCGTAGAGGACTACTCGCTGGCGGAGTAGTCGGTCTTTGCGGTAATCGGTCGGATCGGTACCATTACGCTCGATTCCCCTTCCAAGAGGTTTACCCATGTACGCCATCATTCGCGCCGGCGGCAAACAGGCCAAGGTGCAATCGGGCGATGTGATCGAGATAGAGCGGGTGAAAGGCGACGCCGAAGAGATGTCGTTTTCACCACTCCTGATCGTGGACGACAAGGGAAACGCGGTGTCAGATCGTGACCTGTTGGCCAAGGCATCAGTGACTGCCAAGGTGCTGGGCGAATCCCAGGGCCCGAAGATCGACATCTTCAAGTACAAGAACAAGACGGGCTATCGCCGTCGCCAGGGTCATCGTCAGAAGTACACGCAGATCGAGATCACCGATATCCAGCTGCCGGGAGGCAAGGCAAAGACCGCATCCCCCAAGACGGCCGCGGCCAAGCCAACCGAGACGAAGCCCGCCGCCTCCAAAGCGACTACCGCCAAGTCTGCAACCACGAAGGCAGCGGCCGCCAAGTCGACCAGTGCAACCGCGAAGGCGGGAGCTACCAAGACTGCAGCCACCAAGGCAGAGGCGGCCAAGACCAGCAAGCAAGCAAAGACCGACTCGTCAGAGGAGGAGTGAGATGTCAAAGACCAAAGCAGGCGGTTCCTCCAAGAACGGTCGGGACTCTGCCGCCAAGCGGCTCGGATCAAAGGTGTTCGACGGCGAGTTCGTGAACGCCGGGGCCATCCTTGTGCGTCAGCGAGGGACCCGGATCCATCCAGGTGAGAACGTGGGCAAGGGGTCTGACGACACCCTGTTCGCCACCGCCCCTGGCACCGTCAAGTACGGGACGCGGGCCAACCGGCGTCGGGTCAGCGTCCTTCCAGAGTGAATTAACCGGTCGTGTTCGTCGACCGGGTTCGTGTCAACCTCCGCGCCGGCAATGGCGGTGCGGGGGTTGTCTCATATGTGAGGTCCAAGGGAAAGCCCAGGGGAAAGCCGACCGGTGGCAACGGTGGTCCGGGTGGGTCGGTGTACCTCAGGGCCGATCCCTCCGTGGCGACGTTGCTCCGATACGAGCGAAATCCCCATTACGCCGCCGGACACGGCACGCACGGCTCGGGTGACGTCCGACACGGCAAGAGCGGCGAGGCTCTGGTTCTTTCGGTTCCCTTGGGCACGGTCGTAATCGACGATGAAGGCACGGTGGTCGCCGATCTGGTCGATGCAGGTCAGGAGATCGAGGCTGTCAAGGGCGGGCGGGGCGGTCGAGGCAACGCCGCGTTCGTCAACCCCTCCAACAGGGCACCTGGCGTCGCCGAGCAAGGGGAGTACGGGCGGTCGGAATGGCTGACCCTGGAGTTGAAACTCCTCGCCGATGCTGCCCTCATCGGCTTTCCCAACGCCGGGAAGTCCACCTTCATCTCGAAGGTGTCGGCTGCCAAGCCCAAGATCGCCGACTACCCATTCACGACTCTCGTGCCGAACTTGGGGGTCGTCAGCTTCGACGGGCGGGAGTTGGTCATGGCAGACATCCCCGGCCTCATCGAAGGAGCTGCCTCGGGCAAGGGTCTCGGTCACGAGTTCCTTCGTCACGTCGAACGGGCCCGGGTTCTCGTCATCCTTCTCGATCCGTCTCCGATGCAGGAGCGTTCGCCGGAGGAGCAATTGGAGATCCTGAGACGTGAGATCGCCGACTACTCCGCGGAGATCGCGTCCCGGCCCAGCATCGTCCTCATCAACAAGTCAGACCTCGCCGACGTCACCGATCTCGCGGTCTCGCTTGGGGCCACGCCGGTCTCGGCGGTCAGCGGAGAGGGAATCCGAGAGTCATTGCACGCCATCGCCGATCTGGTCGATGAGGCGGAGCGCATCGCGCCCCAGCGTAAGGGGTACGTGCTCCACCGCCCGCTAGGCCCGACCTTCACCGTGCGAAGGGAAGAGGGGGGCTGGCGCATCGAGGGTCTCGCCGCCGAGCGGGCGGTTGCATTCGCCGACCTGACCCTGCCCGAAGCGGCAGATATGGCGGCCTGGCGGCTCTCCCGACTCGGTGTGGATCAGGCGCTGCTCGAGGCCGGGGCGGTCGAAGGGGACGAAGTCAGGATCGGTGAGATTTCCTTCGAATTCATCCCTGAACGCGATGAGGAGGAGTAGCGGACGGCGTCAAGGTCGACCGGCGCACGCAACGCATCGTGAGGCGGCAGGCAATGCTTCCATCCGGGCCGCTCCGATCTCCTTCCCGCACACGTCACATTGCCCGTACGACCCCTCGTCCAGCTTGGCCAATGCCCGATCGATGTCCTCGATTGAGTGCGTGATGGATCGGGCCGTGGCGGTGGTGCTCAGACGCTCGACCGCCTCGGTGGTGCCGTCGCCCACTCGTTTTCCAAACGAGACGGCAGCGCCGCTGGTCGGAGGTGCCGTCAGCCGGTCCAACTCGAGATTCAGTTCGGCTTTGCGATCGCTGAGTGTCCGGCGAAGTTCGTTCACGTGATCAAACCTTAGGAAGCGGAGTCATCAGGCTTCACCCGTACAATGACGGCGGATGAGTTTCGAGACCCCAGGGGCTGTGGCAGATGCCCTCCGCTCGGTCGACTATCTGCCCGACGACCGCATCGCGCAGGTCGTCTTTCTCGCCGATCGCCTCGACAAGCCGATCCTGGTGGAGGGACCGGCCGGCGTCGGGAAGACCGAGCTGGCCAAGTCGCTGGCAAGGGTCACCGGGCGCGACCTGATCAGGCTCCAATGCTATGAGGGCCTCGACGAGGCCAAGGCTCTCTACGAGTGGAACTACAAGAAGCAACTCCTGAGAATCCAGGCCGACGTCGACCATGACTGGCAGGACATCGAACAAGACATCTTCTCGGAGGACTTCCTTCTCACCCGCCCTCTTCTCGAGGCCATTCGATCCGAGAATCCCGTGGTCCTGCTCATCGACGAGGTGGACCGGGTCGAAGTCGAGACCGAGGCATTGCTCCTCGAGATCCTCTCGGATTTCCAGGTTTCGATCCCCGAGTTGGGGACGATGGAGGCTCGGACTCAACCGATGGTGGTGCTCACCTCCAACAACACCCGGGAGCTCAGCGAGGCACTGAAGCGGCGGTGTCTGTTCCTGCACATCGATTACCCCGACGCCGAGAGGGAGCAAGAGATCCTCGCCGCACGTGTTCCCGGGCTATCCGAGCACCTCGCGGCACAAGTTGCCAAGGTGGCTCGATCGATCAGGAGCCTCGACCTGAAGAAGGCGCCCTCCGTATCGGAGACCATCGACTGGGCCAGGACGCTGCTAGCCCTCTCCATCGAGGACGTCGACGAGGCGATCCTCGGGGACACGTTGCACGTCCTCCTCAAATACCAGGCCGACATCGAGAAAGCGGCGAAAGAGCTGACATCGAGCCCTCCCACTTGACGTGCTCGGGATAATCACCGGCTTCATCGATGAGCTGAGGGCTGCCGGCGTCCCGGTCTCGATGGTCGAGGCCATCGACGGGATGAGGGCGGTGGAGGCCATCGAGATCGGCAATCGGGTCGCCCTCCGCGAGACGCTACGGGCCACCCTGATCAAGAACCTGCGCCACGAGCGCGCCTTCGATACTGCGTTCGACGTCTATTTCTCGACTGTTCCCCAGCCGTCGTCCGAAGCAAGTGAGCAAGGGGAGTTCCTCGCTCAACAGCCTGCTGACCGGTCCGATTCCGGTGAGTCAGCGCCGTTCGACCTCGATGGGCTGCTCGAGTCGCTTCTCGAGGCCCTGGCAGGCTTGGACGAGGATGCGATCCGGCGAGGCGCCCGCACCGCTGTCGATGAGCTGGCCGGGATGGAGCCGGGCCGACCGGTCGGTGGGACTTACTACCTGTACCGGACACTGCGTCGCCTGGACCTGGCCGATCTGGAGGAGAGGCTGCTCTCGGCCCTCACCGATGATCAGGACCTCTCAGATTTCGATAGACGCCTTCTCCGCGAGGAGGTGGAGGCCCGGATCCAGCATCTGCGAGAGGAGATCGAGGAGGAGATCCGACGTCGTCTCGTCGCCGATCGCGGCCGCGACGCGGTGGCTCGCACGTTGCGACGCCCCCTCATCGAGGACGTGGACCTGATGCACGCCACGACGAATGACCTCCACGAGATGGAGGACGCCATCGGGCCGCTCACCAGGAAGCTGGCGGCCCGGCTGGCCCGGCGCCGTCGCATGCGGGCCGGGCGGCTCGACTTCCGCCGGACCATGCGCAAGTCCCTGGCGACGGGTGGTGTCCCTGCAGACCCGCAGTTCCGTCATCCCCGGCCTCACCGGCCAGAAGTCTGGCTCCTTTGCGACATCAGCGGGTCCATGGCGACCTTTTCTCGGTTCACGCTCCAATTCACTCATGCCATGTCGACCCATTTCTCAAAGCTTCGCTCCTTTGCCTTCGTCGACACCATCGACGAAGTCAGCGACTTCTTCGGCCCGGGTGTCGATTTCGGCTCGGCACTGCGACGAGTCACGACCGAGGCCGAGGTGGTGTGGCTCGACGGGCACTCCGACTACGGCAACTCCCTGGAGACCTTTCACACCCGGTATGGACGCCAGCTCACCCCCAGGACCACGGTGATAATCACCGGCGACGCCCGGAACAACTACCGACCGCCTCGTGACCGCGTGCTCGGCGACATCGCCGAGGCAGCCCGTGCCGTGATCTGGCTCAACCCCGAACCGGAGGCGTATTGGGACACCGGCGATTCGGCGATGTCGCACTATGCCGCCCATTGCACCTCGGTCCACGAAGTCCGGACTCTGCGCCAACTCGAGCAATTCATCGAGGAATTGACCCTGCCCGGCCCGCGGCCCCTCCAGAATGCCTAAACCGTGAGAGGCCTTCTGCCGATGTTGTTGCACATGCCCATCTACGGGCAACAGGACCAGAGGTGAACTAAATGGGCTCGCGGATACTCGTTGTTGAGGACTCAGCCGTCATCAGACGGCTCATCGAAGTCTGTCTCCGCGCCGCCGATCTCGAGATCGTGACCCGTGAGGACGGCAAGACCGGTCTCGCCGCCGTTGGCTCGGAATCACCCGATCTGGTCGTCCTAGACATCGGACTCCCCGGCATGGATGGATGGGAAGTTCTGGATCGCATCCGTCGCGATGAGGCGACGAGGAGCATTCCGGTGGTCGTCCTCACTGCCCACGCCGAAGAGGAATCCCGGCGCAGGGCAAACGAGGGTGGCGCAGATGCCTTCGTGACAAAGCCGTTCCAGCCCAACGACTTCCGCTCAACAGTCCTCTCACTGCTCGAGTAGCCGTTTCCTCCCCAGGAGCGAAGCGACGTTGGGGGACGGTGGCCCGAAGGGCCGGAGGGGGTTCTCCCTACTAGGCCGGTTCTTTCTCCATTACCTCGGTCAGGCGCTCGGCCAGGTCGACCACCCGGTTGGAGTATCCCCACTCGTTGTCGTACCACGACATCACCTTGACCAGGTTCCCGCCCAGCACCTGGGTGCCGCCCGCATCGAAGATCGACGAGTGCGGATTGCCGATGATGTCGGTTGAGACGATCGGATCCTCTACGTATTCCAGGATCCCCGTCATCGGGCCTTCGGCCGCAGCCTTGACCGCAGCGTTCACTTCTTCGACGGTCACATCACGATCCAGCTCCACGACGAGGTCAACTGTCGAACCGTCGGGCACCGGGACTCGCATCGCCATGCCGTCCAGCTTTCCGGCGAGATTGGGGATTACCTCTCCGATGGCGGCGGCGGCGCCTGTGCTCGTCGGGATGATGTTCTCCGTCGCCGCCCGGCTCCGGCGCAGGTCCTGATGCGGGACATCGGCCAGCACCTGGTCGTTGGTGTAGGCATGGACTGTCGTCATAACGCCCTTCCGGATGCCGAAGTTGTCGTCGAGGACCTTCGCCAGCGGCGCCAGCGAGTTCGTCGTGCACGAGGCGTTCGAGACGATGATGTCGTCGGCATCGAGCTGGTCGTCGTTGACCCCCAGCACGACCGTCTCGTCCACCTTGTCCTTGGCAGGGACGGTGAGGATGACCCGCTTCGCCCCGGCATCGATGTGCTTTTGGTTAGAGGCCCTGTCTCTGAACACACCGGTCGACTCGATGACGATGTCGACGTGGAGATCTTTCCAGGGCAGCTGGGATGGGTCGCGCTCCATGAGCATCTGGATCTCATGAGTGCCGACTCTCATCACTCCGTTCTCGACCGTGACTTCTTCTTCGAACCGTCCCATCACCGAGTCGTACTCGAGGAGGTAGGCCAGGATGTCGTCATCGGAGAGGTCGTTTATGGCGACGACTTTGAGACCCGAGTCGGGTCGCGAGGCGATGATGCGGAACACCGCCCGCCCGATCCGCCCGAACCCGTTGATTGCGACATTTGCCATGTTCATCCTCCGTTGAGGTAGGAAGCGACGGTCCCGGTGACCTCTACCACCCGGTTTGAGTAGCCCCAGCCATTGTTGAACCAGGTGATGGTCTTCACGAGAGTGCCCCCGGTCACCATGGTGGCCAGGCTGTCGTAGACACCGGAGTGGGAGATAGATCTCACATCTGAGGAAACAATCGGATCGGCGACGTATTCGATGATTCCCTGGTACTTGCTCTCACACGCCCCCTTCACCACCGAGTTGACCTCTTCCTCATCGGTGGCGCCCTCGACGTCGACCACCATGTCGACGGTCGAGCCATCGACGACCGGGACGTTGAGGGCCACGACAGCCAGCTTGTCTTCGAGCTCGGGAAGTGCCTGAGTGATGATCTCGGCCGAGTTCGTCTCGGCAGGGATGATGTTCTCCCCGGCAGCTCGGGACGTCCGGTAGGAGTCGGTGGGCACATCCGCCAGCCGGCCGGCATTGGACATCGCCTTTACCACCGTCATGTAGGCGCGCTTGATCCCGAGCTCGTCGTTGATCGTCTTCAAGATCGGAGCAGCGGCGTTCGATGTGTTGGACCCAAGTGCTACCTGGTCCACGTCGGGAGTCAGCACGTCGTCGTTGATCCCGCGAAGCAGCAGCGGGATCTCACCCGGGATCTCGGGGCTCGAGGTCAAGATGACTTTCTTCGCGCCGGCCTTGAGGTGCTGTTCGAGGGCTTCCTTGGTCCGATAGCGGCTGGTCGTCTCGAGAACGACGTCCACCCCGAGCTCGCCCCAGTCGGCATCGCCCGGCTCTCGGGCGTTCAGCCAGGCGACATTCCTGTCGCCGTAAGACAATGTGCCGTCGGCGTAGGACACAGGCGCCGGGAACCGGCCGTAGATGGAGTCGTACTTGAGGAGATAGGTGAGCGCCTCGGGATCGGCGATGTCGCTGATCGCGACGATGTCGAGGTCGGCCCGATTGTGGAGGAGACGCATCACGTTCCGCCCGATTCGGCCGAAGCCCATCAGCCCTATCCGAGTTGTCATCATCGATCGATTCCTTTCTGCGGGACTGAAACTAGTGCTCATACCCCTTGGCGACCCAAACCGGCATCGGTAGGTTCGGGTTCGGGAGGGTTGAGATGTTGTTGGCCTTGGCCCTGAGCGCCGTATGCCTCGTCGCACCGGTCGGCGGACCGGTCATCGACGAATATGCCCCGGTCGGTTCGTACGGCGGACACTGGGGCATCGACTACGCGGCGCCCCAGGGCACCTCGGTGCGCGCACCGGCTTCCGGCCGGGTGACCTTCGCCGGCTTCGTGGCCGGGATGAGAACGGTCACCATCGAACCGGTCCCGGGATTCAAGGTCTCGTTGAGCTACCTGCTGGACATTGACGTGTCGTCGGGCGCGGTGATCGATCGGGGCGATGCGATCGGAACCTCCGGCTCCCCACACGGGTTCGAAGGGGTGCATCTTTCGACTCGGATCGACGGCGAGTACGTCGATCCTGAGACCCAACTCGGATGTCGCGATACGGACATCACTCGAGCGCTCCGCTTGGTGACGCCGCCAGGGCCGTATGCTCGCCAGCGTGCGCACCGGGATCCTGGGCGGGACCTTCGATCCGATCCATATCGCCCATCTCCACGCCGGGGAGACGGCGATGTTCGCCGTCGACCTCGATCGCGTACTTTTCATGCCCGCCGGCGCCCCATGGCAAAAAGGGACACGTGAGCTCACCCCGCCCGCCCAACGTCTGGAGATGACGAGGCTTGCTGTCGAAGGTACGGACCAATTCGAGATCGACACTCGTGAGATCGAACGCGAAGGTCCCACCTACACCATCGATACGCTGCTCACGTTCTCGGCGGATGAGGAGCTCTTTCTGATCCTCGGCGCTGACGCCGCCCTCGGGCTTCCTACCTGGCACCGCTGGGGGGAGATCGTCGAGAGGGCTGGCATCCTCGTGGTTCCCAGGCCAGGGACAGACCTCGCCGCGGTGGCAGCGACTGTGCCCGCGGCAACCATCTTGGACATGTCGGCGCTGGATATCAGCTCCACGTCAATCCGCTATTTGGCTGCTTCGGGACGGCCTTACCGCTTCCTGGTGCCCGACGATGTTCACCGCTTCATCGAGAGCACCGGCCTCTACACGCAAATGTGGGCAGGCGATATGGTGGGGGG
Organism: uncultured Acidobacteriota bacterium; assembly: GCA_963734115.1. Classification (GTDB taxonomy): domain Bacteria; phylum Actinomycetota; class Acidimicrobiia; order Spongiisociales; family ZC4RG35; genus JARDZU01. The sequence goes on along the minus strand of CAVTFV010000006.1, from coordinate 57,216 downwards.
CGCAAACGACCAGGAGGAATCCTCGTAGATAGCGGAAGAGAACAGGCCCGGGTGGCGGCGGACGCCATCTTCAGCAAAAAGGGCATGGACATCGTGTTGCTCGACGTAGAAGGGCTGTTCGTTCTCTCCGATGTCTTCGTGATCGCCACCGGGACCTCGCGACCTCATGTCCAGTCGCTAGCCGAGCATGTCGAGGAGCGGATGTCCCAAGAGCTCGGTATCAAGCCACTACGAAGCGAGGGCCGGACCGAAGCCGAGTGGGTCCTCCTGGATTTTGGCGATGTCATCGTCCACCTCTTCCAGGCGTCGGCACGTGAGTTCTATGGTCTGGAGCGGTTGTGGGCCGACGCGGCGAAGGTCGATTGGGCAGAGCCGGTAGTCGCCGACGGCTGACCAGTGCATGACCGGGGTGGCCACGCACGTTGTCACAGAGTTCAGCCAGACATCATGTGTTGGCACGGGCAGGTGACTTGCGCCATTGAAGCGTCAACAAGCGCCCGAACTGCCGTCTCCACTTGGCTCCGGCACCGGGAGCAAACGCCGCGGCAGGGATGGCCCAGGAGGGGTAGCCGAGTTCAAAACCCATGGCGTGGGCATGTGGGGAACTGATGGTCTTAGTGCTCATAAGAAAGTTTGATTGCCTCATTCGTTGGTCAGGGACGCGGACGACCACAGGTGGTGTCAGCGGGGTGTCGCGAATCCGCACTGTCGCGATTCCGGTGTCAACTCATCGTTAACATCGTCATGTGGATCGGTCCGGTGGAGTCGGTGTCGACTGACTCCCGGCTGGCTTCTCCAATGGTTGGCTCATGGTGGCGCAGACCGATAACCTTGGGTTTCCCCTTGGGGCTGTAGCTCAGCCTGGCAGAGCACCTGACTGGCAGTCAGGGGGTCAGGGGTTCAAATCCCCTCAGCTCCACAATCGAAACCCCCGGCACCCAGTGGAGGTTTGTTCGACGCAGCGATCGGGAAAGGAACTTTGGGAGTGTGGGAGTCACCTCTCCTCCCGGTCTGGCGACTCCCTACCCGCGGAGAATCCCCCGGTCCACCACCGGGGGATTCGTCGCTTCAGGGCATCGGCGGGATGTTCTGGTTGAGCCGAAATAGATTGTCCGGGTCATACGTGGCCTTGACCCGACGTAGCCGGTCCCAGGTTGCTCCCGGGTAGGCAGCTCGTACCCGGTCTTGACCCTCGTCGGCCAGGAATCCAACGTATCCACTTGGATCGTCGTTGCTGAGGGCGTTCGCGAAGTTGGACACCCACTCCTCGCGCCGGGGACGGTCGTCCGGGCCCTCGTAGAACGACGCCACGTTGATCATCATCCTTCGATCGCGATGTGCGAACGCCGTCCTGTCGTTGGGCACCCGGGCCATGGCGCCGCCCAGAACGCGGAGTTGCGCAACCCGCATCGGTGCGTCCGATGCTTCGAGGAATCCGAGGATGGTCTCAGCGGTTGCCTGATCGAAGCTGTCTGCCCACATGGTCCGGGCCACCGCGAGCGGCCGGTACTCCTCGTCTTCCGGCCCGTAGATCTCCGGATAGGACATCTCTTGGACCAGGTCGGCGATCGGCTGTGCGAGGCCGCGAAACCGCTCCATCATCTTCTGCCCTTCGTCGATATCGCCGCACCACGCCACCAGGGCCATGATCACGAGGCTGCCGTGGATCTCCTCGGGGACAAATGGCAGGGGCGGGCAACTCATGACGTTGGCGATTGTCGACAGCTCGTCGGGAGCCTGCTCCGCTTCGGCGATGAACCCGACGATGGTGTCCGTAGTGGCGGGAAGAACCATCATCCCTCCGACGATCTTGTCCAGAGGCTGCAGCCGAAGCTTGAATCTGGTGGCAACCCCGAAATTGCCTCCACCTCCTCTGATGGCCCAGAAGAGATCGGGATGAGACTCCTCGTCCGCATGCACAATGTCGCCGTTAGCCGTCATCACCTCAGCGGCGAGTAGGGAGTCGATGGTCATGCCGTGCTTTCGGACCAGGAACCCGATGCCGCCTCCGAGGGTGATTCCTCCCAACCCCACCGATCCGGTGTCCCCGAGCCCGGTGGCCAGGCCTACGGCGTTGGTCTCGTTGCTGTACTCGGCAGCGGTGAGACCGGATGCGGCCCATGCGGTCCTGGACTCGACATCGATCTCGAGCGACTTGAGACCCCTCAGATCCATCACGATCCCACCGTCTGTGGTGCTGTGCCCGGCGGCGCTGTGTCCACCACTGCGGATGGCGAGCTCGAGACCTGTCTCGCGAGCGATTTTCAGGACGGTGGCTATGTCGGTTGCGTCAGCCACCTGCGCGATCACGGCGGGGCGAATACCGTCGTAGACGGGGACGAAGAGTTTCTGGGCCTCGTCGTATCCGGTGTCCTCAGGTGCGAAGACCTGGCCTGTCAGTGCTCGGCGGAGACTTTCAACGTCGAGATTGGGGCTGGGTGCGATGGCCATGGCTGACCTCCTTGATCCTGCTCAAACCCATACATCCTTTACAACGAACGGTCGCCGGCCAAATCGACAGGTAGCGTCAACGACGTGCGACCAGACCAGCCACATGGTCCATCGACATATTCGATCGTGGGTGCCGATCCCGAAGCGGGGGAGTGTGGTGTGGCGGTCCAGTCGAAGTTCCTCGCCGTGGGCGCCTTCGTTCCCTGGGCTCGGGGAGGGATCGGAGCCGTGGCCACTCAGGCATACGCCGAGATCACCTACGGGAGCCGCGGGCTGGAGTTGCTGGAATCCGGGCTCTCACCCAGAGACACGATCGATCGTCTGACCGGCGACGACGAGATGCGCAGCCATCGACAGGTCGGGATCGTCGGCGCCGACGGATCCAGCGCCTCCTACACCGGGGAGGAGTGCTTCGAGCACGCGGGCGGCGTCACCGGGGACAACTTCGCCGCCCAGGGCAACATCCTGACCAACGCCGAGGTCCCCCAAGCCATGGCTGACACGTTTCGCGGATCATCGGGAAGGCTGGCGGACCGACTTCTCGCGGCCCTCGCAGCCGGGGAGGAGGCTGGTGGGGAGAAGCGGGGCATGGAATCGGCTGCTCTGCTCGTGGTACGACCAGGAGGCGGGTATGGCGGGAATCACGATCGCTGGCTAGATCTGCGCATCGACCATTCCGATACCCCGATCGAGGACCTTCGCGGGCTTCTCGATCTCCACACCCTCTATTTCGGCCGGACCGCCGAAGGAGAGCTCCTCCCCTTCGACGCCGGTTTGCAGACCGAGGTGGTCCGGATCCTCGATTCGATCGGGTGGTCGGATCCAGACGACCCGGTCGAGGAAAGAATGCAGAGTTGGTTGGGTTGGCACAATCTCGAGGAGCGCTGGGTGGGGGCCGACCGCATCGATCCTGTGGTCCTTCTAGAGCTTCGCTCGGCAGCGGGCGGCGTAGCCTCCCCAGAATGATCGTCGACGCCGCTTGCTATCAGCTCGGCCATAGGGTCCCCGGCGAATTCGACTACCAGGAGGCGGGGCGACTCATCACCGAGTCGGACACATTTGCCTGGGTGGGATTGCACGAGCCGAGCCCGGAGGAGTTCGAAAAGGCAGTCAAGACCTTCGAGCTTCACGAGCTCGCCGTCGACGACGCATTGCGGGCACACCAGAGACCCAAGCTGGAGACCTTCGACGACACGCTGTTCGTCGTGACCAAGCCGGCCCGTTACGCCGATCCGGTGGAGATTGTCGAGTTCGGTGAGATCCTCATTTTCGTGGACCCGGACTTCGTGGTGGCGGTCCGGCACGGTGAAGCCAGCCGGCTCATCGAGGCACGGCACAAGCTCGAAGCCGATCCAGGACGGCTTGCGTACGGCTCCGGCTCGGTCCTCCACGCGATTCTCAATCAGGTGGTGAGGGACTACGCAGTGGTTCTCGACGAACTCGGAGCCGATATTCGAGGTATCGAAGAGGATGTCTTCTCCTCGAACGGGGACTCCGAGCGCATCTACCGGCTCAAGCAAGAGGTACTCAGCTTCCACGAGGCGGTGGAGCCCTTGGAGGAGCCGCTGGACCTGCTAGCCACCGATGATTTCAAGGCCATCGACCCGAGCCTGAAACCCTACTTCCGTGACGTGCTCGACCATCTCCTTCGGGTGCTGAGCAGGATCAATGTGTACCGGGACACGCTCACCTCGGTCCTCGCCGCCAATCTCACCCAGGTCAGCCTTCGTCAGAACGAAGACATGCGAAAGATCTCCGCTTACGTCGCCATCGCCGCCATACCCACGTTGTTGGCCGGGATCTGGGGGATGAACTTCGAGCACATGCCCGAGATCGATGCCGTGTGGGGCTACCCCGCGGCGCTCCTGGTGATGGCCGGGGTGTGCCTGTTCCTCTATACCCGCTTCAAGAAGAGCGGCTGGCTCTGACGAGGTATGGGGGCGATTCCCCATGCTGTACCTTTGACGCCTCGACTGTTCGGTGCTCAAATTGTCCTCGAGCTCGTCGGCAGCCGAAAGCGGAGCCATGACAGGAATGCACGACATCGAGAACCGCCCGACCAGGCGCATGTGCATCTGTCCTCGCTCTCGGGCAGTTGTGGCGAGCGACGTCATTCGCTCGTAGGGACGTCAGGCTCCCGAGAGTCATCGAGAAGATCTCGAGACGTCCTGCTATTCGAGAACCGACCAGATCAGGAGGAAGAAAATGACGACGACCGACACACCGGTCAACAACGGAGTGAACGTACAGGCACTCCTCGATGCCAGAACCGCCCTCGTCGACGCCCCGGAGGCCGCCCAGTTCACCTGGAAGGCATCAACCGAATGGGTGGGTGGCACCCACAGTCATTCCGAGGTGACCGAGTTCTTCGGTCTCGGCGGTGATCAGACCCATCGCACCACGTTCAGCTTCGATGCCGATCATCCCGAGGTCTTCGCCTCCGAGGACAATGGGGCCACTCCCGTCGAATTCGTTCTCGTCGGGCTCGCCAGCTGTCTGACCGCTGGCGTGGCCGCAGTAGCACAGAATCGCGGGATCCAGCTCAACTCGGTGAAGGCCACGATCGAAGGTGACATGGATGTCCTCGGCATCCTCGGTGGTGATCCAGAGGTCCGTAACGGGTTCAATGACATCAAGGTGAAGTACGACATCGATGCCGATGCCTCGCAGGAAGACATCGAGGCTCTGGTGGCGCAGTCACAGAAGCGGTCGGCGGTGTTCGATGTGATCACCAATCCGACCAACGTGACTGTCGAGGTCAACTGAGCACAACACCCCTACGCACGACGACGGTCGTGATCGGCGCTGGTCACGCCGGACTCGCCGTCAGCCATTTCCTCAGCCAGCGCTCGATCGACCATGTCGTGATCGAGCGCGGCGAGGTGGCGAACACCTGGCGCACCGAGCGCTGGGATTCGCTGCGTCTGCTCACTCCCAACTGGCAGAGCCGTCTGCCGGGGCACGAGTACGACGGCGATGATCCCGACGGCTACATGACCATGCCCGAGGTCGTCGAGTTCATCGACTCCTTTGCCAAGATCGTGGATGCCCCGTTGCGGACCCACACCACCGTCAAGTCGTTGCGACCCAATCACGATGGTTACGAAGTGGTGACCGACGACGGGACATGGTCGAGTCCGACGGTGATGCTGGCAACAGGCGGGTTCAACCTGGCCAACCTTCCGGCCATTGCTCACGACGTACCGGGGTCTGTCGAGACGGTCACGCCGCTGCAATACCGCGGGCCTGATCAGCTTCCTGATGGCGATGTTCTGGTGGTAGGCGCTTCCGCCACAGGAGTCCAGATCGCAGACGAAGTGCATGCCTCGGGCCGAGTGGTGACGCTGTCCGTGGGGGAGCACGTCCGATTACCGCGGTATATCGGGGCAAAGACATCATGTGGTGGCTGGATCGAACCGGAGTTCTCGATGAGCGATACGACGATGTAGACGATCTGGTCCGCGGCCCGCAACATCCCATCGCCACAGTTGGTGGGGACCCCGGAGCGAAGGACTCTCGACCTCAATGCCCTTACTGATCAGGGGGTGCGATTGGTCGGCCGTTTGGCCGGAATCGTCGACGGAAGGGCACAGTTGTCCGGCTCGCTGCGAAACTTCTGCAACCTCGCCGATCTCAAGATGGACCGTCTGCTCGGAACCATCGACGATTGGGTTCATGAGAACGGGTTGGATGGCGAGGTCGAGGCGCCCCATCGATTCGCGCCGACCAGAGTCGAGGAATCACCGCCCCTGAGTGTCGAGCTCGCCGATGGCCGAATTTCGACGATCATCTGGGCGACCGGCTTCCGCCCCGATTACTCGTGGCTCCACGCCCGTGTGCTCGACCGAAAGGGACGGTTGAGACACGACGCCGGTGTGGTCACGGATGCGCCGGGTCTCTATCGGATCGGATTGAACGTGTTGCGAAGACGCAAATCGACCTTCATCCACGGCGCCGGGGACGACGCCCGAGACCTCACGGACCATCTCGCTGCCTATGTGGGAGTTGGCGCCCCTGCCTGACCTGCGTCTTCAGGACGCGTCAGACGCCTCTGACCGACGGTCAGCCGAACGATCCCGCAACTGGCAGGAGCGGGGGATCACCAAGCGGGAACGAGTTGTCGGCGATCCCCTGGGTGTTGGTGTGGCGGAAGTAGAAAGTGGCGTTGTCGGGTCGGAAAAGTGCGGGGGTGGAGAACCCGACACCGGTCCAGTCGCCCGCCACCAGGCGATCGCCCGGGTCCCCAAACAAGTACTCGTTGTCGGCGACGCCCTGGGTATGCGTGTTGCGGAAGTAGACCAATCCGGTTGTCTCACGATGGAGCCCCACCGTGTCGATCCCGTTGCCGTCGAAGTCGCCGGCGAATGGCTTGTCCCCCGGATTCCCGAAGAAGTACGTGGTCTCGGCCGCCCCCGCCCCCGCCGAACCAGAGCCGAGACGGTTTATGACGTAAACCCTGCCTTCTGAGGGCCGGTAGATGGAGACCGTGTCGCAACCGTCGCCGTCGAAATCACCGGCGATGGGCAGATCGCCCGGGTTCCCGAAGAAGTAGCTCACGTCGGCGACCCCCTGGGTGTTCGAGTTGCGAAGGTAGACGAAGCCGTCCGACCGTCGATAGAGGCCGGGTGTGTCTATCCCGTCGCAGTCCCAGTCACCCATGAAAGGGCTGTCGCCGGGATTGCCGTAGAAGAACGAGCTCATGACCCCACCCCGGCGCAGATGCCAGACCCCACTGGCTGGATCGACCAGCCCGATGTCCTCGCGTGCCGGTCCGAACACGAAGTCCTTGCCGAAGGCGAACTTGACCATCACCGCGTCACCCGCTTCGAGGACGATATTGGCCCGACGCATAGTGCCCCCGAGGTTCTGCAGGGGCAGATCGCCCCTCACCCCATCGGACGAGCGCAACACGCGGAGGTGGTCGGCCAACTCGGCCGGCACCCCGGTGAAGTCGAAGGTGAGATCGATGACCCCGGTATCGCTCGAGCCGGGCAGTGACGGCTCGCCCCGCCGCACCGAATGGGTGTGCCGGGCGTTCTGCACCACCATGTATCGAGTCCCCCATTCGTCGACGAAGAAGCCGAGCAGGATCTCCAGAGGCGGCTGGCCCGGCGCCGGCGCCACGTTGACGAGGTGGGGGAACCCCCCGGCCCCGGGGGCCCAGGCGGCGACGTCTACGGGTTGGATCGGGTGGCCGCCCTTGATGAACCTGACGTCGGTCGAGGTAAGCCTGGTGACCGCCTTGCCCAGGTTGGCGAGGCGTTCGTTGACTTCGGAGACGATCTGATGATGCGGGGTTGGCGAAGAGCCCCAGGTGCCGGTCGGCTGGTTGAGGATGGAGCCTCCCCACTGGGTCGCGGTGGGATGGCCCACCGAAGCTGCCTGGTAGAGGAACCAGTGATGACCGCTGTAGCCGAAAGTCAGACCGGCCATGGCCTGCCAGAGCAGGTCGGAGCGGGTGTGGGTTGGCTGGCAGTCCGTCTCCGGCCCGATGTAGGCATTGAGGTACTCCCAGTAGGGGACACCTTTGGCCAACCCGGCGTTGCGGAAGGTCTTCAAAACCGTGTAATGAGCGATGTCCAGGTTGTAATCACCGGTGCTGACCAGATCGCCGTCGCCGGCTCCCACGTAGGCCGAGATGATCGCGTTGCGGCCCGCCGCGTCCTGGCCGGTCGGGTCGGGCGCCCAGTAGCTGAGGTTGGTAAACACCAGCGCCTCGGGGTCACGGGCCCGAACCCGGCTGATCCCGTTGTTGATCTCGTTCATCATGGCGACCGAGGTCGGCTCATCGCCTACCTGGTAGCCCATGCGCCCCGGGTTGTTCGGGGGGAGGCCCCCGAGCAGACTGCCGCTGTCGACGAACTGAGAGCCGTTCCACACGGCGGAGTTGCCGTTGTTTTCCAGCCAAGTGAGATAACCCATGCCCCGTCGATGCCCCAGCCAACCCTCGACCTGAGTAGGCCCGTCCTTCCAGAGATGGGCGGCGTTGGCCCCGAAGGTCTCCAGATACCGGTCGACCACGCTCCTCGGCGGGTTGGGTAACGAAGCGACCAACGAGGTGATTGGCATGGGATGCAGACGGAGCCAGTCCTTGGCCCTGGTGCTGGTCACTGCAGATGGGGTGAACGCCGGAGCGGACTCCACTGTCTGCGTCTGGAGGCTCGGGCAGGGAGGGGTCTGTGCCGTGGCCCGCTCGCCGGGGACGAACAGAGTCGTGGCGGCAAGGACGAGGACGAGACTCGTCCTTCGAAGTCGGATGGCAGCCGACATCGGCGTCACCATAGGGTTGACTCGGTTTTAAGCCACACAATCATGGTCAGCCGGCGAGGAGCTCCTGATACAGCTCCAGGTTGTCGGGCCCGAAACACACGAATGTCACGGTTTCGACTGTGCCCGGCTCGCCTGCCACCCAGGCTGTGACCGACGCGATCGCAGTCGTGGCCGCCAGGGGTTTCGGGAAGTGGTAGACCCCGGTCGAGATATTGGGGAACGCCACGCTTTTCGCCCCTACTTCCCTGGCGACTTCGAGACTGTTTCGGTAGCAGGAGGCCAGCAAATCGACTGCCTCCTCCTCCGGTACCGTTCCCCAGATCGGGCCTACGGTGTGTACCACATGACGGGCCGGCAGATCACCGGCGGTCGTGATCACTGCCTGTCCTGTCGGCAAAGGGCCTTGCCGAGTCACTATCTGCTTGCACTCGGCCTTGATGGCCGGCCCAGCGGCTCGGTGAATCGCACCATCGACTCCACCGCCACCCATCAACGAGGAGTTGGCCGCATTGACGATCACGTCGGCCTCGACCGTGGTGATGTCGCCCTGAATGGCCTCGAGACGGGTCACGTGCCCCGACTGTAGGGGGAGAAGATTCCGCCCTCCCCGGCTTCGCCGGTACTCCCCCTTCAGGGGAGAGACTCAGGCGACTGCGCTGGGGGAGTGGAGCCGGATCACGGAACCGAGAAGAGCGGATTCCTCGGTGCGGGAGAATGCCCGACGTCGCACCGCTTCGGCAACGGCGTCCCGGCGCGGGTTGGGACCGCGGCCGAAGGCGTGGAGGGCGGCCTCTGTGCTCATCACAGCGGCACGGAACGGATCGGGGAGTACCGCGTTCAAGGCGACCAGCCAAACCGACCTGGTGACCCTCGAAGCGGCCTCCAGACCGGTCATGAGGGCTCGCTCGATCGAGGCCAGCTCGTTCTCCCGGCCTGCCGCAACCAGAGTCAAAGCCTGGTGGAGGAGACGCTGGATCAGTTCCCGCGCCGGCTCGGTGAGATCGGGGAGGTGATAGCGGAACACGATCGAGGCGCAGTCGATGGCGTAGAGCCGAGCGTATGGCTCGTCCCAGTCTCCGAGGCGGTAGCGCTCGACCTCGAGAAGTGCGGAAATGGTGTCGAGGCCGTCATACCGGCTCGCCATCATCCCGCCCGCTTCCACATGGTTTGGTGCCACCATCACCGTTGTCCTAGCCCTTTCCTGGAAACCCAATTGCCTGTCCTGTGGATAATCCACAATTTCCGGCGATTTGGGCATGGGCCGCATGGCCCATTCTTTCCACAACCGACTGCACTAGTCCTCTAGACCCAGAGACATGCCGGGATTGTGCAGACCCCCGGCTAGATTGCCCCGATTACCGCCGAACCCGGCATGTGCCGGGTGGGGGGAACCAAACCCCATCGGGGGCGAATCCCGGCATCTGGGCCGGGTAGGGCGAACTTCCAGCCCGAGCCCGTCAGCTAACTCCCAAGGCGACAGAGGAAGAAGAAGAGGCACCTACTTTGGAGACGTTCAGCGCCGCCTCCCACGGTGAGGTCCTGCAACTCGTGATACAGATCGCGGTGCTGCTCGCCGCTGCCCGCTTCCTCGGCGGTCTGGCGCGGAGGATGGGCCAACCGGCGGTGGTCGGCGAGATCCTGGCGGGGGTGATCCTCGGCCCCTCATTGCTTTCTGGATTGGTCCCCTGGATCGGGGATTGGATCCTGCCCCAGACCGAGGCCCAGGGCTACATGCTCGAGGTCGTGGCCCTCATCGGAGTGATGTTGCTGCTCGTCATCACCGGTCTCGAGACGGATCTATCCCTGATTCGGCGCCGCATCGGCGTGGCGCTCGGAGTGGCGGTGGGAGGATTGGTGGTTCCCTTCGCTTCCGGGCTGGTTCTCGGTTTCGCCATCCCCGAGGAGCTCCTCGTGGACTCTGGAGATAGAACAGTTTTCGCGCTCTTCGTCGCAACAGCGTTGTCGATCTCCGCTATCCCGGTCCTGGCCAAGATTCTCATGGACCTCGATCTGATGCGCAGGGAGTTCGGTCAGACACTGCTTGCGGCCGGGATGATCGACGACATCACGGGGTGGACGCTTTTGGGGCTGGTGACGGCCCTGGCCAGCGCGGAGACAATCACCGCAGGCTCCGTGTTTGTGACATTCGCCATGGTGGTCGTCTTCATCCTGGCCACCATCACCATCGGACGGTTGTTGGTCGACCGCGGCCTGGGCCTGATTCAGGACCGATTCCGGGGCCGGGACGCCATCCTGACACTCGTGGTCGTGCTGGCATTCGCCTGGGGAGCCTTTTCGCAGGCTCTCCGGCTGGAACCGGTCATCGGGGCTTTTGCGATCGGGATCTTGTTCGGTCGTTTGCCGAGACTCCCCACCGACGTGGTGCACAAGTTGGAGAGCATGGCCCTGGCCGTGTTTGCACCGATCTTTTTCGCCGTCGCCGGTTTGAAGGTGAATCTCGGCTCGATCTTGGACCCGGACCTCATCTTCGTGGCGGTCCTGGTGATCCTCGTAGCGACATTTGGCAAAGTCGCCGGCGCCTACGTCGGCGCCCGATACATTGCCGGCCAGGACCACTGGTCCGCCCTGGCCTATGGAGCAGGTCTCAACGCCCGCGGCGCGGTCGAGATCATCATCGCCACCATCGGTCTATCGCTCGGGATCCTCACCACAGAGATGTTCTCGATCATCGTGCTGATGGCGGTGGTGACTTCGATCGCAGCGCCGGCTGGTCTTCGGTACTGCCTGGCCCGCGTGGCGCCGGTCGATGAGGAAGAGCTGAGGTTGGCTCGGGAGGAAGTGCTCAAGGGCAGCTTCCTCGCCGGCTTGAAACGGGTACTGGTCCCCGTGAGGCCCCGGATCGGACAAGTGGGCACTCAGACCATCCAGGCTGTTCTGGTGGCCAGGCTGGGGGAGGCCAGCGACATATCGACCACCCTTCTCGCCGTGGCCGGGGACCAAGACCGCGTTCTGGCCGGCGCCTATGTCAACTCGCTCCGTGCTGTCTTCAGGGATCGGGGGACTACCACTCGCATCGTCTCCAGCCACGATCCGGTGGAGGCGATCCTGCACGAGGCTGAAGCCGACTATGACCTGCTCGTGATCGGAACGCCGACAATGAGTGGCACGGGCGAAGGGGTGTTCGGGCCGGTTATCGACGACCTGATCAAGCTCTCCCGCACCCCAACCCTGGTGGTGAGAGGGGAGAACGTCCCCGAGGAATGGGCTCCCACCCGGATCGTGGTGCCGGCCAGTTCCAGCACCAGCTCCCGAAACGCTGCGGACCTCGCCTTCGCCATCGCAGGAGCGGATGCAGTGGTGACCGGGGTGCATGTGGTGACGCCATCTCGCCTCTCGGGGATGCGACCCAACGTCGCGCTCGACGTCACCGCCGAATTCGAGATCCTGGCGACGCGCATGGGACAGCATGTCGAGACGGAGGTCCGGGAGGCCGAGGACATCGAGACAGGGATCCTCGACGCGCTGGTCGAATTCGATGCGGACCTGCTGGTCCTCGGCACCAGTGTCCGTGCCGGCACCACGCACCTGCACCTCGGCCCGCGGGTCGAGTATCTGACCCGCCTCGCGCCATGCCCTGTCGTGATACTGAACAGCTAGGCGTACCGCTTGCCGGGGAGCCGCTCACGCGTCGGCCAGATGGCAATCCATCGGCCTCCGGTCGGCGTGCGAAGCCCATGCTCGGTGTCGGGCGGGATGAAGACAACGTCGCCCGGACCAAGGTGCTCTATGCCCTTGGCGCCGTGAAGCTCGACTTCTCCCTCAAGGACGATGATCGCCTCCGGCTCACCAGGGTGGATGTGAGTCGCCACGCTGTCGTCGGGCTCGGCCGTCACCTCACCGAACCTCCACCGATCACCCGTATCGGCTGCTGAGACGATCTCGCGAGTGAAGGAATTGTTGCCCGGCCTCAGGGCGCCATCGGTAGGACCCGTGATCCGCATCCCGTCGAGCTCCCGTATCAAAGTCGCCCCCAATTACGCAGGCGCGATGGCGAGGTCCCCGGCGCGAAGCCAGCAGGCCGCCTGGTGATGAGGACCCTGGGGTGAGTCCATCAGCAGAGGATCCTCGACATCGCAGAGTCCTTGTCGAGCGATGGGGCAGCGGGGATGGAAATGGCATCCGCGCGGTGGGTTGAGTGGCGAGGGGATCTCCCCTTGCAGGATCCGCCGGTTTCGTGGGCGGTCGGGGTCGGCGATCGGGATCGCCGAAAGAAGAGCCTCGGTGTAGGGATGGAGCGGGTTTCGGTACAAGGTGTCCCGATCGGTCAACTCAACGACGCGGCCGAGATACATCACCGCGACCCGATCCGAGATGTGCTCGACGACAGCGAGATTGTGGGCCACAAAGAGAAGGGTGAGGGCCAGCTCTTCCTGGAGCTCGGTGAGCAGATTGAGGACCTGGGCCTGCACCGAGACGTCCAACGCTGATACCGGCTCGTCCGCCACGACCAGGTCCGGTTTCAGGATCAGGGCGCGAGCGATACCGATTCGCTGCCGTTGCCCACCGGAGAACTCGTGGGGGTAGCGGCTGGCATGGGACGCTCGGAGGCCGACTAGTTCCAGCATCTCTTTGACCCGCTCTTGCTGCTCATCCTTGGTTCCGATGCCATGGAGACGCAGGCCCTCGGCGATGGCCGGCCCGACCTGTGACCTGGGATCGAGCGAGCCATAGGGGTCCTGGAAGATGATCTGGACGCGTCGTCGGAAAGGCTTGAGGTCGTTGCCCGAGAGATGAGTGATGTCCTCTCCGTCGAATTGGATCGTCCCGGACGTCGGCTCCATGAGCCGGGTCAGCATCCGGCCGAGGGTGGTCTTTCCACAGCCTGACTCGCCGACGAGGCCCAGGGTCTCCCCCTTGAAGATGTCGATAGAGACACCGGCCACGGCACGGACCGAGGCCACCTGACGTTGCAGGATGCCCCCACGGACGGGGAACTCCTTGACCAGGTCGCGTATCTCGACCAGCGTCTCAGTCATCGGGTTCCTCGACCTTCTCCGGCCCGTAGTAAAGCCAACAACGAACCTTGTGGCCCTCCTCTACTTCCCGCAGGTCGGGCTCGATCTCGGTACAAATCTGCAACGCATTCTCGACTCGCGGGATACACCTCGGAGCGAAGCGACAGCCCTTGGGGAGGTCGATCATCGAGGGCACCACCCCGGGGATCACGTCGAGCTGGTCCCGGAGCGATCCCAGCACCGGGATGGATCCGATCAGCCCTTTGGTATACGGGTGCAGCGGGTTCCTGAAGATCGAGCGGACATCGGTCTCCTCGACGATCTCGCCGGCGTACATGACCGACACCCGGTCGGCCATCTCGGCGACGATTCCTAGATCGTGGGTGATGAGGATGACTGAAGTGTTGGAAGTCTTCTGGAGGTCCCGGATGAGGTCGAGGATCTGGGCCTGGATGGTTACGTCCAGTGCAGTCGTCGGCTCGTCAGCGATCAACAGCTCTGGCTCGCAGGCCAGGGCCATGGCGATCATGATCCGTTGCGCCATCCCTCCGGACAGCTCGTGTGGGTAAGCGTCCGCCCGGCGCTTCGGATCGGGGATCCCGACCTTGGCCAGCATCTCGATGACCTTCTCCTCCTCGACTTCGGTACTCCAGTCGCGGTGGAGCTCGAAGACCTCCTTGATCTGCGCACCCGCCCGGTAGACAGGGTTGAGAGCAGATGTCGGTTGCTGGAAGATCATCGACATGTGCTCGCCGCGCAGGGCACGGACCTCGTCCGCCTTCATCTTGGAGATGTCCTTGCCACCGAAGAGGATCTCTCCGGCAACCACCTTCCCGGGGTGCGGGATCAGACCCATGATCGAGAGCGAGGTCACCGACTTCCCGCATCCCGACTCTCCGACCAGGCCCAGGACCTCTCCGCGCTTGACATGGAAGTCGGCGCCGTCGACGGCTTTGACCACACCCTGCCTCGTGTCGAAGTGGGTCTTGAGTCCTCGCACCTCGAGGAGAATTTCGCCCGCAGGCACAGGCAACGGTGCGTCGGTATCGATAGCGCTCTCCGGGAGGGGTCGGGCCGCGCTCACTTGTTGAGAGTGGGATCGAGAGCATCGCGAAGACCGTCACCCATCAGGTTGAAGCCAAGGACAGTGATCATGATTGCGAGCCCGGGGAAGATCATGAGATGGGGAGCGGTGAAGATCCTGTCGCGTTCCTCGGCGAGCATCGAGCCCCATTCGGGAGTCGGAGGGACGGCACCGAGCCCGAGGAACCCCAGGGCAGCCGCTTCCAGGATCACGGTGGCGATGCCCAGCGTCCCGAGCACGACTAGCGGCGTCAGGGCGTTGGGGACGACCCGGGACACGAGCACTTTCCGTCGGGAGGCGCCCAGGGCGCGCGAGGCCGACACGTAGTCCACCTCCTTGATCGAGAGCACCGATGCCCTCATCACCCGTGCGTACTGGGGGATGGTGACGATAGCGATGGCCAGCAGCGTGTTGCGGAGACCAGGACCGAGAACGAAGACGATGGCAATAGCCAGGATCAGCGATGGGAAACCGAGTACCACATCCATTATCCGCATCATCAAGTTGTCGCTCCATCCTCCTGCATAACCGGCGATCGCACCGATCACGGTCCCGATGACGATCGTGATGAGGACGGTCGTGAAACCGAGGGGAAGACTCACCCTGGCCGCGTAGACGACCCTGCTGAAGAAGTCCCTGACATTTCCGTCCAGCCCGAATATGTGCTGGGTTCCCTCGCACCCGAAGGCGTTGATGCAGGGAGGCAGCCACCTCTCTGCTCCGGGCTGCCCGATGAAGTTCTCGTAAGGGTCATATGGGGCGATGAGCGGGGCGAATAAGGCCACCAGGATCATGAAGCAGACGAGGATCAACCCCACGATCCCGACCTTTCTCTGAAAGAAGCGACGTAGGACAATCCGCCACATCGAGCCCGGCTGCTCGAGCAGAGCCTCAGGGTCGGGCACGGTGATATCGGGCCGTAGCGTCATTCCAGCCTCACTCTCGGGTCCAGATAGCCGTAGGAGACGTCGACCAACAAGTTCACGACCACATAGGTGGTGGCGATGATCAGAGTGAATCCCTGGATGATGGGGAAGTCTCTGGCGGTGATCGCCTCGAAAAGGGCTGTGCCCACTCCGGCCAGCCCAAATACCGTCTCGGTGAGCACGGCGCCGCCGAGCAGTAGCCCCAGCTGGAGCCCGATGATGGTCACCACCGGGAGCATCGCATTGCGGAGGGCATGCTGCCTCACAACCTTTCGCTCCATTGCGCCCTTGGCCCGGGCGGTGCGGATGTAATCGCGGCCCAGGACGTCGAGGAGCGACGACCGGGTCATCCGGGCGATGATGGCCATGGGAATCGTGGCCAGGGTGATGGCGGGGAGGATGAGGTGCTTGAACCCGTCCCAGAACACCGCCCACTGGGCGCTGATCAGGGCGTTGGTCACAGTCATGTAGGACACGAACTCGGCGGCGGTCGACACGAATCCCTCCTCGGAGATCTCCCATCCCCATACCTCATAGAACGGGAGGCCGCGGTTTCCCGGGCTGAGCGATCCGCTAGGTGGCAGGGCGAAGATCGTGCCCGACAGGACGACGGCGAAGAGATAGGCGAGCAACAAACCGAGCCAGAAGATGGGCATCGACACGCCGACATTGGCAAAGGCCATGGCCGCCACGTCGACACCCGAGTTGTGTCGCCGTGCTGCCGCGATCCCGAGCGGGATTCCCACGATGATCGCCACGCTCAGCGCGGCGATGGTGAGCTCGAGTGTTACTGGAAGCCGCTCGATGATGATCTGGGTGACCGGTCGGGAGAAACGGATCGACTCGCCGAGGTCACCGCTGATCACGTTCCCGAAGTAGATGCCGAGCTGGACGATGATCGGCTCGTCGAGACCGTTTGCTTCGTTGAATCGCTCACATGCTTCCGCAGTCGCCCTCTCGCCGAGGATGGCGGTGCACGGCTCGCCCGGGAGCAGTCGGACCAAAAGAAATACGAGGAGCAGGACCCCGATCAGGACGGGTATGGCGACCAGGATGCGACGGAGGATGTATCCAATCATTTCCTCATCCGGAGCGTAGAACGGGGGGAGGCGCTGTTGCGCCTCCCCCCGTCATCCTTCTGAGCTATCAGGCTCTTATCCAGCCGCGGTCGTCGTGGGTGGTGGGTTGATCAACCCATTCCACAATGCGGCGGGATATTCGAACACTCCGGTGTTGCCGGTGTGCAGTGGATTTGCGGCATCGAGCGAGGCCGACCATGAAGCCACCACATCGTTGGCGTCGAACGGAGAGCCGTCATGGAAGGTGACACCTTCGCGCAATGCGCAGGTCCACACCACGCCCGCTTCGTCAGGCACACACTCTGTGGCCAGCTTCGGAATGGCCTGACCTTCCAGGTCGTATCCGTAGAGTGCTTCCTGGGTCTGCTGACAGGCAGACAGCGACTCACCATCGGTCTCATCGGGACAGTAGAGCGAGATCGGCTCGGCGTTCTGGACGAATACCAGATCGGTATCGCCAGGATTCATCAGAGCGAACTGTGGTGCACCGAATGGCGGTGTTACTGCTCCTTCCAATGTGGCGAGCCCGGCGTTTGCCGCGGCGCCCCACGCGATCGGGACCATTGGCACGTCCTCGACCAGCAGGTCATTGATCTGCGCGTAGACGGGCTGTGCCTCAGCCGGATCGACGATCCCCGATCCTTCGATGACCGCGGCCGTGATGTCCGGGTTCATCACACCGAACTGGACGTTGATGCCACCGAAGTGATAGTCGAGGAAGTTGGTCACATGCGGGTAGTCGGCGCCCCAGCCCAGCAGGTGGATGCCCTCCACCGTGCCGGCGGCAGTCGCCTCGATGAACGCGCCAGACTCCATGACTTCGACCGTGGCAGTGATCCCCAGGTTCTCCGCCAACTGGGCGCGGATGTCCTCGGCCACCGCCGTCGGCTCCGGGAGATAGACCCGGAACACGTCGCGGAGGGTGATCGTGGTCTCGAACCCATCGGGGAATCCGGCCTCTGCGAGCAGCGCCCGCGCTGCCTCAGGGTCGAAATCAGGGAACGACCCGCCTTCGCAGCCATTCTCCAGGATGCAAGGCGTGAAGTGAGTGGCCACTTCCGACCCCTCCGGGTAGAAGGTGTCGATGATCCTCTGCCGGTCGATGCCCATCGCGATCGCCTGCCGCACTTGCGGGTTGTCGAACGGCGGGAACTGGTTGTTGAAGCCCGCATAGAACACGTTCGGGTTGTTGTCGACGAGCAATTGCAGATTGGTGTCACCTTCGATGCCGGCGTAGTCGCTCGCCGCAAGGTTGGTGATGAAGTCTGCATTGCCCGAGGTCAACTCGGTTATCCGCCCGGTGCTGTCCTCACGCCAGCGGAAGACCAGGGTGTCGAACGCCGGGGCCTCGCCCCAATAGTCGGGGTTCGCCTCGAACACGATCTCGGATCCACGTGCCCAGCCCCCTTCTGGGAGCATGAACGGGCCCGTGCCCACCGGATTCTCCAGCGGGGCGCCGCCGGTCGCCTCGAGGTGCTCGGATGGTTGGATGGAGAACGGGACGAACGCAATCTTCACCAGGAATGCCGGGTCGGCCGCGCACAGGGTGAAGACCACCTCGGATGCCGAAGTGGCTTCGATCTTGTTGATCTTGCCCCCGTAATCACAACCCCCCGAGTCGAGGGTGAGCAGTTCCGACGGCGCCTCGGTAGTGGCGACCGATGTGGTCGAGCCCTCGGCAGCGGCACTCGTCGTAGTGTCACCACCCGCGGTGGTGGTCGTCTCGTCGCCGCCCTCGCTGGCACAAGCGCCGGCGATGAGGGCGAGTACCGCAACGAGCGCCAACCAGCGCATTCGTTTCATACTTTCTTCCTCCCTTGTTGGGTTCAGGTCGCGGCGAAGGCAGACCAACCCCGCGACTTCGCCCACGCTACCGGTTTCGATCAGGCCGCGCGCAAGTCTGGCTACCTGCCAGTCGCTAATTACCCTTGACGGTGATGTCGTATGACCACCGGGCGATCGAAGCGAAATGGCAGGACCGTTGGGAGTCTGAGGGGGTGTTTCACACCACGGAGGACTCGACCAGGCCCAAGTTCTTCAACGTGGCGATGTACCCCTATCCGTCGGGGGAGCTGCACATCGGCCATGTCCGCAACTACACCTATATCGACCTGATCACCCGATACAAGACGATGCAGGGGTTCAACGTGCTCAGCCCAATGGGTTGGGACAGTTTTGGCCTTCCTGCCGAGAACCTGGCGATCGAGACCGGTATCCATCCGAGGGTCAGCGTCGAGGCTCAAATCACCAGGATGAAGGAGCACTTCCGGAAGCTGGGCGCCGCTTTCGACTGGAGCCGGGAACTGGCGAGTCACGACCCTGCCTACTACCGGTGGGACCAGTGGCTCTTTCTCGAGCTCTACGACCGAGGGCTTGCCTACAAGGCGACGGCGCCGGTCAATTGGTGCCCCAAGGACCAGACCGTGCTCGCCAACGAGCAAGTGGTGGATGGTGCGTGTGAGAGGTGCGGGACGCTTGTCGAGAAGCGAAACCTGGCCCAGTGGTTCTTCAAGATCACGGACTACGCCGATCGGCTCCTCGATGACATCGATGATCTCGATGATTGGCCGGATCGGGTTCGAACCATGCAGAGGAACTGGATCGGCCGGTCGGAAGGTGCCCGGTTCACGATTGCGGTCGAGGGCGCGGACGATTCCTTCGATGTGTTCACGACCAGGCCGGACACCATCTTTGGCATGACATTCTGCGTGCTTGCCCCCGAGCACCCGCTGGTCGAGGAGTTGATCTCCGGCACCGAAGCCGAGGCCGAGGCCAGGGAGTACGTCGTCCGGGCGGCCCGGGAGTCGGAGATCGAGCGTCTCGCCGAGGGCGAGAAGACCGGAGTGTTCACCGGAAGATTCGCCATCAACCCGGTCAACGGGAAGCCGGTTCCCATCTACATCGCCGACTATGTGTTGATGGGTTACGGAACCGGGGCGATCATGGCTGTCCCGGGTCAGGATCAGCGTGACTGGGACTTCGCGGTCAAGTACGGGCTCGACATCATCCGCACGGTCGAACCAGGAGACGACTGGGAAGGCGAGGCCTATCTCGGAGATGGGCTCACCATCAACTCAGACTTCCTGAACGGTCTCGACCGGGTCGGAGCCAAGGAGCGGATCATCGTCTGGCTCGAGGAGCAGGGGATCGGTGAGGGAACGATCCAGTACCGGCTCCGGGACTGGCTGATCTCGAGACAGCGGTACTGGGGTTGCCCGATCCCGATGGTCGAGTGCCCCGAGTGCGGCCTGGTCCCCGTCCCCCGCGATCAACTTCCGGTGACCCTGCCCGAGGTCGAGGACTTCGCTCCCAAGGGCCGATCCCCTCTGGCGGCTGTCGAAGACTGGGTCGCCACCACATGTCCCCGGTGCGGAGGGCCGGCGAGTCGCGAGACCGACACGATGGACACGTTCGTCGACTCCTCGTGGTACTACTTCAGGTACACCGACCCTCACAACGATGAGGCCATATTCGAACGGGCCAAGGCCGAGTATTGGATGCCTCTCGACCAATACATCGGTGGGGTCGAGCATGCGATCCTCCACCTCCTCTACGCCCGATTCGTCACCAAGTTCCTATACGACATCGGGCTGAGCCCGGTCACCGAGCCCTTCATGAGGATGTTCACCCAGGGGATGCTGGTGAAGGACGGGGCCAAGATGTCGAAGTCGAAAGGCAATGTCGTGCCACCTGACAGGTACTACCAGGAGTACGGCGCCGACGCGCTTCGCCTGTTCGAGTTGTTCGTCGGCCCACCCACCGATGACGCAGTGTGGAACGACAGCGGCGTCCCCGGGACCAAGCGGTTCCTCGACCGGGTGTGGAAGATGGGCACCACCGACCACCCATTCGTGGACCGGGGCCCGAACGATGACGATGCCGTGTTGATGGCCGAGACGCATCGTGCTCTGAGACGTGTCACCGAGGACATCAACCGGTTCCACTTCAACACCACGGTCTCCTCGCTGATGTCGCTGGCGAATGTGTTCCAGGAGTATCTGGGCCGCTCGCCGGTGGAGAAGACCTTCGACGAGGCCTATCGGATCATGATCCTGATGTTGGCGCCGGCCGCACCCCATGTCGCCCACGAGTTGTGGGAATTGAGGGGGATGGGTTCGATGCTGGCCGAAGAACCCTGGCCCGAATGGGACGAGTCCCTGGTTGCTGAGTCGACCGTGACCATGGTGGTCCAGGTCAACGGGAAGGTGCGCGACAGGATCGACGTCCCGGCCGACATCACTGCCGAGGAGGCGGAGCGGGTGGCTCTGGGTCTCGACAAGGTTCAGGGCTGGATCGACGGGGCGGCCGTCCAAAAGGTGATTGCCCGTCCTCCCAGCGTCATCAACTTCGTCGTGGGGTGAACGCCGCCCAGATGCTGCGGTCCGGCGGGATCGACTCTCTCCGGGTGCGTTTGCTGATCCACCCCATCGATCCCGAATCGGTGCGAGTCAGGTCCGCGCCGCGTGTCATGCGCCGGCTCTGGGGCCGTGGCATCAGCGCGATGACGTTGGGCAACACCATCTTCGTCGACCCGGCCGTTCTGACGGCGGCGCAGCATCGATCGGGTCTGCTCCTCGTCCACGAGCTGGTCCACGTGCGTCAATGGGGTGAGCTGGGCGTGATTCGGTTCCTCTGGAGGTATCTGAGTAGCTATCTCGGTGGGCGGTGGAAAGGCCTCGGCCATCATGCTGCTTATCTGGCTATACCCCTCGAAGTCGAGGCACGGGTGGCAGCCCGTCTCCTCGGGTGATTGTCGGACCTATTCGACGACCACGCCGTCCAGATCCGGCTCGGGCGGATACCGCGGATCCATCGTGGCGAGTGTCTGGATCAGGATGCTGGCCACCACGAGATCGCGGTACCACTTGCGGTCGGCGGGTACCACGTACCAGGGGGCATGCTCTGTCGAGGTGCGGCTGAGAGCCTCCTCATAAGCCAGGGCAAAGTCGTCCCATAGCTTCCGGTCCTCCAGGTCACCGGTGTTGAACTTCCATCGTTTGTCCGGTTCCTGGAGACGGGCCTCGAGCCGTTCCTTCTGCTCCTCCTTGGAGATGTGGAGGAAGAGCTTGACCACGGTCGTCCCCTCATCGGTCAGCAACCGCTCAAAATCGACGATGTGGTCATACCGTTTTCGCCAGCGTTCTTCGGGGGCAAGACCTTTCACCCGCACCACCAGAACGTCCTCGTAGTGCGAGCGGTTGAAGATGGTGATCCCGCCATTCTCCGGCGTTCGCTGGTGGATTCGCCAGAGATAGTCGTGGGCGAGCTCCCATTCGCTGGGGACGCCGAACCCCCAGACCCTCACTCCCTGGGGGTTGACCCCTTCGAACACGCTCCGGATGGTTCCATCCTTGCCCCCGGTGTCCATGGCCTGAAGGACGACGAGCAATTTCTGTTTGGACTCGGCCCAGAGACGAGTCTGTAGCTCGGCGAGAGAAGCGTTCAAAGGCTTCAGCGCCTCCTTGCCCTCGACCTTCCCCCCTTCGAAGCCTTGCTTGGATCTAGTGTCGCGAGCCGCCAGATTTGGCTCCGTGCCGGGTGTGACCAAATAGGGCGCGATGTCGAGCACGCTGCCGACCCTACCGAACGACCTCCTTCCCTCACCGGCCGTGGATTGGTATCTACGGAGAGAGTAGAGCTCGGTCGGTGGGGGTCGCGATGGGTCGGAGAGAGGCGATGGCGCTGGGCCTGATCCTGGCGGCCGTCCTCGTCGGGGCAGGGCTGGGGACCACGAGGGACGAGGATCGGGTCGAAACGGCGCCAACCACGGTGGAAACGGCGTCGTCGGACGCTGCCGTGTTCCCGGTATACGTCTCAGGATGGGTGACGACCCCGGGTGTGGTCGAGATGACCGAGGGGGCAATCGTCGCTGACGCAGTGGCGGCAGCCGGCGGGGCTCTCGATGGTGCATTGCTCGATGAGATCAATTTGGCCCGGCCCTTGGTCGAGGGAGACCACGTGCGGGTCCCCGGACCTGGCGATTCGATTGCCGCGGGCGCTGATGGCGGTGAACGAGATGACGGCCTGATCGCCATCAATCAGGCGGATGCGTCGTCACTGGAAGCCCTTCCAGGTGTTGGTCCCGTCCTGGCCGAGCGGATAGTGGCCCATCGCGAGGCCAACGGGCCCTTCGAGACGGCGGAAGACCTGTTGGAGGTACCGGGCATAGGCGAGGCCAAGTTGGCTGCGATGAGAGATTCGATCGCCGTGCCTTGACCCTCGACCATCCGGCGCTACCCCCGGCGACTTCCCGACCATGGATCGGTTGCGCCGTGGGCGTGGTCCTTGGCGCATGGGCCGGACATTCTCCGGGTTGGGGTCTCGTCCTGGCATCGATTCCAGTCCTCTGGATGTCCGCGAGAGGTCGGACCGTGGCGGCCCTCATCGTTGCTGTCACCGCGATCCATTCTTCAATCGTCGCAATGCCTATGGAGCCGCTGCCTCGGGGTCGGCTCGAGACGGAAGGGGTCATGGCCGGCGACGTCGTCGAAGGCAAATATGGTCCCTACGCCCTGGTCGATTTGAAGGTCGGGCCCATCCTGGCCGACCTTCCGCCGAGCGCGGATGCGTCACGCGGCGACGTCGTCTGGATCGAAGGAAGCGTGGTTGGCGGTACCGGGGAGATCGGAGGCCGGCCTCATCGCGGCACGGTCGAGGTGGAACAGATCGAGGTTGTCTCCGGTCCCGACTCGCCGATCCTCGCTCTGGGGAATGCGATGCGTGACCGTGTCATCGACCGCCTCAGCCCCCTCGAGGGTGGTCGTGGTCTGCTCGCCGGGTTCATGGTGGGCGACACGACGGGGGTGCATGAGGTCGACCAGTCTGCGATGAGACGGGCGGGTCTGTCGCATTTCACCGCGGTGAGCGGTTCGAATGTCGCAGTTTTCTTGGGTTTGCTCTATCTGGTGGCCGGGCCAATCGGAATCGGGCCAAAGCGGCGGGCCGTCCTCGGATTGCTCGGGCTGCCGGTTTTCACAGCCGCGACCAGATTCGAGCCCTCGGTCCTTCGCGCCTCGACCATGGCGGGCCTGGTTCTAGCCGGTCGTCTGCTCGGAATCGCGATGGAGACCTGGCAGATCCTGTCCGCCGCCGTGATCGCGCTCCTGCTCATCGACCCGCGTCTGGTCTCCAGTGCCGGCTTTCAACTCTCGGTCGCCGCCACGGTTGGGGTCATCGTCGGCTCCAGATGGCCGTCCTCCGGCGGAAAGGTGGCGCGGGCACTGGCTGTCACCATTGGCGCGCAGGCCGCCGTCGCACCGCTGCTCATCCTTCATTTCGGCCTGGTTCCGCTCCTTTCTCCGATGGCCAATCTCCTGGCGGCACCGGTGGTGGTGGCGGCGACTGTGCTGGGGGTCATGGGCGTTGTCGGGCCGTCGCCTCTGGCTGACATTGGAGCGGCCCTCGCTGCGGTGGTCCTATCGATTGCCCGAATTGCCTCGTCATTGCCTCAAATCGGGTGGTTGGGGTTGGGGGCGGTCCTTGCATTGGGGTCGATCCATCTCCTTCGACCCAAGCTCAGAGGCCATCTGGTGCTTCTCGGGACGTTGCTCGTCGCATTTCTGGTCCTGGCCCCGACCCGGTCATTGCCCGAGCACGGAGCCGTCGTCCTTGATGTGGGTCAAGGCGATGCCGTCCTGATCGCGGGCGGGCCCGGGAATCTCGCCCTTGTCGATGGCGGCCCCGACCCGGTGACCCTCATGGAAAATCTCGACGAGTACCGCGTGACAGCTCTGGACTTGGTGGTGGTGACTCATGCCCATGCCGATCATGCTCTCGGCCTCACGGCTCTGGCGGGAAGGATCCCGATAGGTGAGGTCTGGGCTGATCTCCAGCTACATGAGACAGGAGCATCGAGGGAGCTCCTCGGGCTCCTTTCGGAGGCGAGGATCCCGATCGTGGAGCCGTCGGTGGGTGATGAGTACAGCCTCGGACCATTGACTCTCACCGTGGAGGCCCCAGCCCGCCGGTATGCGTCAGCAAACGATCAGTCGATCGTGCTGACCGTGACCGGTCCTGAGAGGACGATGCTGCTGGCAGGCGACATCGAGACTTACGCACAGACCGACCTGGGGCACCTGAGGGCCGACGTCTTGAAGGTGCCGCATCACGGTGGCGGTACCTCGGACCCAGATTGGTTGAAGCGGGTGGGAGCGGATCTCGCGGTGATCTCAGTAGGCCCGAACGACTTCGGGCATCCTGTCGGCTGGGTGGTATCGACTCTCGAGGAGAGCGGGGCCACGGTCTTACGGACTGACCTCGACGGAGACGTCGTCGTTCCCCTCGGCTGAAGATGGGAGACTGAGCCTGTGTTGGACCTGGGTGTCACACAACTCCCGCTGGGGGAGATCACATACGTGATGGGGGTGATCAACGTCTCCCCGGATTCGAAGAACGTCCACACTGTCGCCGGCTCCGTCGACGAGGCGTTGCTGATGGCCGACCGTTACCGGTCATGGGGGGCCACGTTGATCGATCTCGGTGGGCAGTCGTCCCACTTCGACAATCCGACGATCGAGGTGGCCGATGAGATATCCAGGGTCGTCCCGGTGATCGAGGCATTGGCAACAGAGGGCCATCTGGTGGCCATCGACACCTGGAAGCCAGATGTCGCCGCCGCAGCGGTCGATGCGGGCGCGGTCATCATCAACGACACCGGCGGTCTGGCCGACCCGGAGATGCGCCAGGCCGTGGCCCGGGCCGGTGTTGCGGCCGTCGCCGTGTACGTGGAGGGAGACAATCCGCACGATGTCGGAGAGATCGAGATCAGGGAGGACAAGGCCGATCGCACCGCGAAGTCTTTCGCCACCTTCTCTCCGAGCTCGTCGAGATCGGCATCGCCAACGTCATCCTCGATCCGGGGATCGCACTCAACTATCGCGGCGACTACGAGGCGTACACACGGATGCAGCTAGAGGTCATCGCCGATTCCGAACAGCTCCAGGCCCTCGGCAAGCCGATCCTGATTCCCATCCCGCGTAAACGGGACTTCCATCGAGTCGTGGCCTACATCTCTCTGGCGCTCGAGCACAAGGCCGACATCATCCGGGTCCACGACGTGGCCGTCGCCTGCGATCTGGTAAGGCTTTTCGGGCGCGGGTAACACGAGTGATGTCAGTCGGTCCGGTTACCGTCGCGTCATGGCGTTGCTGCTGATTTCGGCTCAGTCCAATGCGGGGCCCGGCGAGCGTGAGCAGATGCTGGATGGGGCGGCGCAACATTTCGCCCGAGCCGGGCTGGAGCGTGGACAGGTGCTCAGGGTGGACGTTCCCGGCCGGGGTGCGGGGGAGGAAGGTGACGGTGCCCTTCGCGCCGAATTGGAGCCAGTCATCCCACTGCTCCAATCCGGTTCACTCTTCGGTGAGCCCCAAGGTCTGCAGCTCGTTGACGCCCAGAATCTCCAGGCGGCCGAGGGTGCAGTCCTGGAAGGGTTGATCGAGACCGCCGACCTATCCGACGATCGAGATAGTGATCCTGGCTGCTGGCGCGTTGCCCAGGTCGCTGTCCGCTTTAGTCAAGAGATTGGGCAGTTCGCAGTCAGTGCGCAAGATGTGGGAGCGCCAGGCCATGCAATGGCTCGACGCCGAAGTCCGGGATCGGGACCTCACGTTCGAGAAGGGTGCTGAGAAGGCGCTCCTTCAGAAATTCGGCACCGACACTGCTGCCATGGGGCAGGCGCTGGATCAACTCGAGCAGACCAGCGGCAAGATCACCAGAGAGGTGGTGCTCGACCGGTTCAAGAACCGTCCCGACGAGCCAACGTTCATGATCACCGATGCCATGTCGAAAGGCGACGTAGGGGAGGCGCTGCGACGTCTATCGGATTTCCTCGTCCACGGCCACCCGCTTGTGTTCCTTGCGGCCGTCGAGTCGGATCTCAAGAAGCGAGCCCTGGCGGCAACAGCGCCGGATGAGCCAACGTTTCGCAAGTGGATCGGTGCCACCGCGAGCGACAGGGGACCGGCACGGTTCTGGTCACAACGGGGACGGGTTAGGGAGTCGTCGCTGCGCCGAGCGCAAGAGGCTCTGGTGCGGGCCGACCGAGTGATCAAGTCCCAACCGGAAGAAGTACATCGGGTGACGTTGGAGCGGCTGACCGTTGCCTTCTGCCGCTGGTATGGGTGAACCCTCCTGCGGGAGGGTTCGGTCCTGAGGTAGTAGGTCTTAGGAAGTCGTGACGCGCTTGGCGAGTCTCGACTTCTTGCGGGCGGCTGCCTTCTTGTGGAGCACGCCCTTCGAGACCGCGGTGTCGATCTTCGCCTGCGCCTGACGGAGCAACTCGTCGGTGGGCTCACCTGCGGCGGCAGCCGTCTCCACCTTTTTGACACTCGTCTTCAGGTTGGAGTTGACCGACTTGTTGCGCATCCGCCGCTTCTCGTTCTGGCGGTTCCGCTTGATCTGTGACTTGATGTTGGCCATGTTGAAAAACTCTCGTCTGGTCGGGAATCGGCACTCAGGGGTCGGGTCTGTGCGCCGGAAACCGCAGAGTAGCAGGCCCATATTTCAAGGTACAATGCGGCTCCTCCCGGTTACCCGTGACCAATCAATCGCGCATACGCAACTTCTCGATCATCGCCCATATCGACCATGGGAAGTCGACCCTGGCCGATCGCCTCCTCGAGCTGACCGGCGCCGTCAGCGAGCGTGACATGCGAGAGCAGATCCTCGACACGATGGATCTGGAGCGGGAGCGGGGCATAACGATCAAGGCACAGACGGTCCGACTGGCATATCGGGCGGCCGACGGCCATGACTACGACCTCAATCTGATCGACACCCCGGGTCATGTCGACTTCTCCTATGAGGTCTCCAGGTCACTGGCGGCATGCGAGGGAGCCCTGCTGCTGGTGGATGCCGCCCAGGGTGTGCAGGCGCAGACTCTGGCCAACGCCTACCTGGCTATGGACGCGGGTCTCGAGGTGATCCCTGCCATCAACAAGATCGACCTTGTCGCCGCAGACCCCGATCGGGTCGCTGGCGAGATCACCAACGTCATCGGCGGGTCCTCCGACGACATCGTCAGGATCTCAGCCAAGACCGGGGCCGGTGTGAGCGAGTTGTTGGAGCGACTCGTAGATCAGGTACCGGCACCGTCGGGCGATCCCGACAGCCCCCCTGCGTGCCCTCGTCTTCGATTCCTACTACGACGCCTACAGAGGAGTGGTCTGTTACGTCCGTGTCGTCGATGGCCGGCTTCGCTCGGGATTCAGGCTCAAGTTCATCGCCACCGGTGAGACTCACGATGCAGCAGAAGTCGGGATCCTCACACCTTCCACCAAACCGGTCGGCGCACTCGAGGCGGGGGAGGTCGGATATTTGATTACCGGGGTCAAGGAGATCGACCGGATCAAGGTCGGTGACACGTTGACCGACGCCGCCAACCCCGCCCGTGACCCATTGCCTGGGTACGCCGAGCCCAAGCCGATGGTTTTCTCCGGTCTGTTCCCGACCGACGGGGACGACTTCGAACGGTTGAGGGAGGCGTTGGAGAAGCTTCGCCTCAACGACGGGTCATTGATGTGGGAAGCGGAGACCAGTCGTGCCCTGGGATTCGGGTTCCGAGTCGGCTTTCTCGGCCTTCTCCACATGGAGATCGTGCGCGAGCGGCTGGAGCGGGAGTACGACCTGGACCTGGTCGCAACCGCGCCTTCCGTGGCCTACCGGGTGACCCTCCCTGACGGCAGCATCCGGGAGATCAAATCGCCCCAGGACCTGCCTGACCCCGGGAGTCGGATCAGCGTCTCGGAGCCCTACGTCCGGGCGATGATCCTGACCCCGACGGAGTACGTCGGCCCGATCATGGAGCTGGTCACGACGAAGCGGGGCGAGATGGGCAACATGAGCTATCTGAGCCCGGAGCGCGTCGAGCTCGACTACCAGATACCCCTGGCGGAGATCGTGTTCGACTTCTTCGACCTCCTCAAGTCGAGGACCAAGGGCTACGCGTCACTCGACTACGAGCCCGCCGACTACAGGACAGCCGACCTGGTCAAGGTGGACATCCTGCTCAATGCCCAGCCGGTTGATGCATTCTCGGCCGTCCTCCATCGCGACAAAGCCGCTGACTACGGGAAGACGATGACCGGGCGCCTCCGAGGGCTCATCCCGCGCCAGATGTTCGACGTGCCCATCCAGGCGGCTATCGGGGGAAAGATCATCAGCCGTGAGACGGTGAAGGCAAAGCGCAAGGACGTGATCGCCAAGTGTTACGGCGGCGATGTGACCCGCAAGAAGAAGCTTCTCACCAAGCAAAAGGAAGGCAAGAAGCGCATGAAGATGGTGGGCTCGGTGGAGGTGCCCCAGGAGGCATTCGTTGCCGCCCTCCGGGTCGACGATGACGCCTGATTGGGACACATGAGCGTCGCAGACGTGGATATCCACGCCTCGAAGGCGGCGGCGTACGTCCACATCCCCTTCTGCTCCGCGGTCTGCCCCTACTGCGACTTTGCGGTGGTGGCAGGAGCGGATGACCGGATCGACCGGTATATCGATGCCGTCGTCACCGAAATCGAGTTGTCGGACCCCTGGCGCGAGCTCGATGCCGTGTACTTCGGCGGCGGCACACCGAGCCATGTGCGCCCACATCTGCTTGGCCGGATTCTCGGGATGCTCCGAGCCCGTCATGGCATGAGAAATGACGCTGAGATCTCCCTCGAGGCCAACCCCGAGGACTTCAGCGAGGAGCGGGCCGATGAGCTCCTCGCAGCCGGATTCAACCGGGTGTCATTCGGGGCTCAGAGCTTCGATGACATCGTCCTGGCCAGGTTGGGCAGACGTCACCGGGCGGTCGACATCGTGAACTCGGTCGACAAGGCGCGGCGGGCCGGCTTCACCAACGTCTCGGTGGATCTGATCTTCGGCACACCGGAGGAGTCCGATGAATCGTGGGCGTCATCACTGCAGGGTGCAATCGATCTTCGGCCCGACCATGTCTCCTGTTACGCCCTCACTGTCGAGCCGGGCACGCCGCTTCAACGTGAGGTGAGAGCCGGGGCCGACGCTCCCGACCCGGATGTCCAAGCCGACCGCTACGAGGTGGCCGAACGGTTGCTCCCGATGGCCGGGCTCGAGAGGTACGAGGTGTCCAACTGGGCTCATCCCGGCCAGGAATGCAGCTACAACCTCGTCGTTTGGGCCCAGGGGGAGTACGAGGCCTATGGGAATGGAGCCCACCGATTCTTGGACGGGGTGCGGAGTCACAATGTCCGCCGGCTCGACGCCTACATGGATCGTGTCGAGAGCGGGTTGAGGCCGATTGCAGGCGCCGACCCAATCGAGGGTTGGGATGTCGAGATCGACCGCCTTTTCGTCGGGCTCCGCCGGTCCGCAGGGGTGGGAACCGGCCCCGGGGTGGAGTCGCTCATTCAGACCAGTGGCGGGCAGATGCTCCTCAGAGAAGGGATCATCGAGGTCGCCGAGGGCAGGCTCATGGTCAGGCGACCATTGCTCACCGACGAGGTGCACCGCCAGGTGCTCGATCTGGACCCACCGCAGGGGTGGGTGGAGTCGACCAACACGGATAACCTCTGATGCAACATGCTTGAAGATCGTCGGTCCGAGATACTTCGCGCCCTCGTCGAGGAGCACATTCGCTCCGGAGAGCCGGTTAGTTCCCGTGCCATTGTCGACCGGGCTCATCTCCAGGTGTCCAGTGCGACTGTGCGAAACGACCTGGCTGCTCTCGAAGCGGAGGGTTTCGTCATCCAGCCCCACACATCAGCCGGGAGGATCCCGACCGCTGCCGCATATCGGTACTACGTCGACCATCTCGGCCCGGGGAGGCTGCGGTCGACGGCGCAGGCGAAGATCGACTCGTTCTTCGGCGAAGTCCATCTAGAGCTCTCCAAGCTGCTCAAGGAGACGTCTGACCTGCTCGCCGAGGTGACCGACCTGCCCTCGGTCGTCGTGGCGCCGGCTCTCCGCGGGGATCGTGTTCGTGACCTGCACAGCGTTCAGGTCACGGCAGATCAGATGCTCCTCATCGTGGTCACCGATGGGGGCCGTGTCCTCCAGCAGCGGGCCAGGGTCCGGGTCCCGATCACCGCGACCGAGATGGAAGAGGCTCACCGGGTGGTCAGTGCTGCCGTTGTCGGGTCGGACCTCGCGGCCACCCCCGTGATCAGCGAAGAAGTGCTCGGACAACTCGACGAGCGGACACGCGAGGCGGTCCTGACCATGAACGATGGCCTGCATCTGGCCGCGGCCGCCGGCACTGAGATCTTCATCGGAGGCACTCAACGGCTCACTTCCGCGTGGGAGGACCTGAGCGCAGTGCAGCGAATCCTGGAGGTCCTGGCGCGCGAGGCCGAGGTCATGAAGATCCTCGCCGTGGCCTCGGGGACATCGATCCAGATCGGGGCCGAGTTGCCGCTGCACGACGTAGACCTCGCTGTCGTCTCCAAGACCTATGAAGCCGGAGCCAGCGGCGGGTCGGTTGGTGTAATCGGGCCGATGCGCATGAATTACAAGAGAGCCATCTCGGCGGTCGAGGAGGTCTCCCGCGAGTTGGAGGACCGGATCAGCTCCGAAAAAGACTGACCCATGGCCAAGGACTACTACGACATCCTGGGGGTCGGTAGGGACGCCACCAGCGAAGAGATCAAGAGGGCTTTCCGACTCATCGCCCGGGCCACCCATCCCGACGCCAATCCAGGTGACCCGGTGGCCGAAGCGCGATTTCGAGACGCAGCTGAGGCCTACGAGGTCCTGTCCGACCCGGATCGGCGACGCCGATACGACCGGGGAGACACGATAGATCTGTCCGACTTGTTCGCCGGGTTTGGCGGGTTCGACGATCTCCTGCGCTCGGTTTTCGGCGACAGCTCGATGTTCGGCGGTGGCACCCGGAGTCGTCCGACCAGGGGAAATGACGTCCTGGTGCGAACGGAGGTCGATCTGTTGGGCGCCGCGTTCGGCGTCGATGTCGATGGTTACGTTCGCAACCAAGACCACCTGCGAGGTCTGCTCCGGAACCGGGGCCGAGGACGGACATGGTCAGACGACTTGTCCCGATTGTGATGGCGCGGGTTCGGTGCGCATGGCGCGACGATCCCTCTTCGGGACCATGATGACCGTTGCCACATGCCCCACCTGCCGCGGTGAGGGCGTGCTGGTGACGAGTCCGTGTCCGAGTTGCTTCGGTATCGGAGCTGTTGATGGCGAGCGAACGATGACGGTCGAGGTCCCTGCCGGTGTGTCCTCCGGGGCGCGGCTCCGAATCTCGGGTCGTGGCGAGTCGGGTGGACGCTTCGGCCCTCCCGGCGACCTCTATGTCGAGGTCCTGGTCGCGCCTGACCCGAGATTCGAGCGTCACGATTCCGATCTGGTCCATCACGTGTCGATTGGCATCGCCGAAGCGACCCTCGGCACCAGAGTGGCCATCCCACTGATCGAGGGCGGCGAGAGCGATTTTGAGATTCCGGCAGGTACTCAGCCGGGTACCGCGTTCCGCCTCCCCGGTATGGGCGTCACTCACCTGGGTCGTCGGACGAGAGGAGACCTCCACGTAGTCGTCTCTGTCGCTGTCCCACGTGATCTCACCCGCGATCAGGAGGAGGCTCTACGGCAGTGGTCGGAGCTCCGCGGGGAGAGGACGGACCGGCCCGCTTCGGCTGGCTGATCCATTCGGCCAATGGGCCACGTCCCCCATCTTCTGCTCCCAGGACCCTGGACGGGGAAAAACATCGAGTTGTCCGAGGAGCAAAGACATCATCTGGAAAGGGTGCTTCGCATCGGAGAAGGAGAGTCCGTTGGCTACACCGACGGCGAAGGATCGATTGGCAATGGCCGGTTTCTGAACGGTCAGGTGCTGAGGGCTGACGAGGCACAGGTTCCGGCCCCTTCTGACCTCACGGTGGTGGTCGCCCCGCCGGATAACAAGGATCGGGCCCGGTTCCTGGTGGAGAAGCTGGCCGAAATGGGTGCCGCCGAACTGCTCTTCCTCGATTCAAGGCATGGCCAAGGCCGCTCGCCAAGTGCAGAGAAGGCTCGTTCGTGGGCGGTCTCCGGTCTCGAGCAGTCGCGGGGAGCGTGGCTCATGAGCACTTCAGACCGTTTGGTCGACTTTGACGACATCAACCGACCCTTCGTGGTGTGCGATCGGGGAGGGCTGCGCGATACGCCGTTCGCGTGGACAGTGGTCATCGGGCCCGAGGGTGGGTGGGCGCCCGGGGAGGTCCCGGAGGATGCGACCTTGTGGGGTCTCGGCGACACCGTGCTACGGGTGGAAACGGCCGCCCTCGTGGCAGCGGCGCGCCTCCTATGAATCCTGGCGTGGAACATGTAGCATCTCGCCACGGGCTTACGGGAGGAGACCCTTGGTCGACAGATTCAGCGCTTCGCTTGGCTTGCGCCTGCGTGCAGCCCGTCGTCAGCGGGGTTGGTCGCTGGGGGAGCTCGAGTCATACACGGGCGGTGAGTTCAAGGCGTCTGTCGTCGGCGCATATGAGCGTGGGGAGCGCGCGCTGAGTGTTCAAAGACTGGTGCGTCTGGCCGAGATCTATGCGGTGCCGCCCTCCGACCTCCTGCCAATGGGCTCGTCCGAGCGTGGCGTCTTGATCGATCTCGATGTGGCCGCCGCGTCGAAGGATGGCGACCTCATCGACCGGTACCTCGCCGCAATCCATTTCTTGCGCCGTGAGGGCAGACCAGACGAGGTTCGTGACTCAGACAAGGCCGTGATTGCCTCACTGCTGGATTCGACGGTCGAAGTCGCCTCCGGGCAGGACTGAATTCTCGGAATCAGCACCTGGCGGCCTCTACAATGGTCGCGACGCCACAGAGAGGGCGTCGTCTCCCGTGCCCACTGAGCAATCCACTGACTCTATCGACTCGCGTTTACGCGTCCCCAGCCATCATTTGATGCTGGATCTCTTGGGCGAGGCCGATCGACACCTCCGCCAGGTCGAATCCCATTTCCCCGAGGTGCGATTCGTCGCGGTGGGGACGAGTTGGCGCTCAAAGGCCCCGACACCGAGGTCGAGCGAGCCCGAACCGTGCTGGAGGAGCTGCTGATCCTCGTCCAAGAGGGCCATGCCCTCGACTCCGCAAGGGTCGACGAAGTGGTGAAGATGGTCATCGAGGACGTGCCCAGCCCATCGGGGGTGCTCTCCGACGGGATTCCGGTCGGGCGGGGGCGCATGATTCGTCCCAAGACCCACGGCCAGCAGAAGTACATGGAGGCGATCAGGGAGAACACCCTCACCTTCGGCATCGGGCCCGCCGGCACCGGAAAGACCTATCTGGCCATGGCGGCCGCGGTGGACAGTCTGGTCAGCGGGTCGGTGCGTCGGATCATCCTCACCCGTCCCGCCGTGGAGGCGGGGGAGCGGCTCGGATTCCTCCCGGAGATCTCGCGGCCAAGGTCGATCCTTACCTCCGCCCGCTCTATGACGCGTTGTGGGACATGCTCGGCCCCGAGGAGACGGCAGCGCTCGTCGAGAAGGGAACCATCGAGATAGCTCCGCTCGCTTATATGAGAGGAAGGACTCTCAACGACGCCTGTGTCATCCTCGACGAAGCGCAGAACACGACGCCGGAGCAGATGAAGATGTTCCTGACCCGGCTCGGGTTCAACTCGAAGATGATCATCACGGGTGACATGACGCAGACCGATCTCCCGGACAACCGGCGATCGGGTCTCAAGGTGGTGCGGGAGATCCTGAGCGACATCCCTGGCGTCTCCTTCGTCGAGTTGACCGCTCGAGACGTCGTACGGCATCGCATCGTGGCCTCCATAGTCGAGGCCTACGCCCGCTTCGAAAGCAAGGCCAAGTGATGCCGCGACCGACACTGATTCGTATCGCGACTTTTGTTGCCACAGTCGTGGCGGCGTGGGGAGTCCTGTCGCTGGGGACGCCGAGCGGGAATCCGGAGTTGGTGCTTGGTGCCCCGGCCCCTCAGGAATATCGGGCGCAACGACCCGGCACAGTCGAGGACACGGTGGAGACAGAACGTCTCCGCCAGGAGGCTATGGATTCGGTCCCTCCTGTGGAGCAAATCAACGAGCAGATCCAGAACACCGTGAACGAACTCGTGGAGTCAGTGTTCGACGATGTCGAGGCGTTGGTGATCGGCGATCCCGTGACGGCTCCATCACCCGATGTCTCGGGAGAGCCGACGACCACTACCGCGCCCCTGGATGCAACGGCCACCACCGAAGCCGCCGAGCCGGTTGTCGTCTCCGGGACGGTGTTCATCGACGTCAATGACGATGGGTTGGTAGATCTCGAGGGAGAGGGACCACGCCTCGACACGGGCGCGGCCCGAGTCACTGTCAACGTTGAAGCCGGCGGAGAGGCTCAACAATTGATGACCGATGAAGTGGGTGCCTGGTCGGCGCAGGTGCTTCCTGGCGTCGTTCGAGTGAGCATCAACCCGGAGGACCCCGAGATACCCGAGGGGTACGTCATGGGGGCCGGCAACTACGTCCAGGACGTCGATTGTCAACCTGGGGCAGACTGTCAGGCCACACCGATCCCGCTCCGGGTCAACCTGCGCGATCTCGAAGAGGTGTTGGCTCAGGTCACCGCGACCCACACCGTGGCCAGTGACGCCATCGCCACTCTCGCCGCAACCGCCAGCGACGACGTCATCCGCGCCGCTATCGGCGAGGACCCGCACCTCCCGATCATCCGCCAGGCCGCTGTCAATCGACTTTTCCAGGAGTTCGGGCTGCTGATAACGCCGGACCAGCTGCAGGTGGCGCAACAACGTCTCCGCTCCAGCCCACCTGCGGTCTTCTACCTCGACGCCAACCCGCCAGGGCAGGACCAGGCTGCTAGCGATGCCGCTGGCGAGGTGGTGGCGACCTACATCCAAGCCAACTATCTAGTCGATGAGGCTGCCACCACTGAAGCCCAGAATGAGGCCGCCGCAGCGGTCGACCCTGTCGAGGTCGAGTTCCGGGCCGACCAATTGATTGTCGCTCCGGGAGTGCCGCTCACCGAGCTCCATATCGCCGCCATCGACGCCACCACCTCCTCAGCGACGCAGGCCGAGGCCGACCTCGGACTGCTTGCCGTACTCGGTGTGATGGTTGGTCTTCTCGGCTTGTACCTCTCTCGATTCCGGGCCGAGTTCTGGGCCAGGCCCCGCATGGTCGCCCTACTCGGCATCCTCATCGTTCTCGCAGCAGGTGCGGTGCGAGCAACCGTCATCTTCCAGCCCCAGTCCAGCTGGTACGTGCTACCGGCGGTCGCCTTCGGATTCATGACGGCGGTGCTCTTCGACTCACGCATCGCCGTGCTGATGGCGCTGGCTGTCGGCGTCATCGCCGCGGTCGGCACCCAGGACACCGGTGTGGCCGTATACGCCACCCTTGCCACTCTCGCCCCGATCCCGTTCGTGAGCTCGGTGACCAGTCGCGGCGGTTTCCGGACAGCCGTGGTCTTCTCGTCACTGGCGGCTGCCATCGCCGCGGGGGCTACGTCGTCCTTCTTCCACGTCGGGCCCAACGACGTCGTTTGGGAAGTGGTTGGGATCTCCATGGCGTGGGCATTCGGGGTGTCTGTCATTGCCTCACTGATCGGCCTGGCCGCCCTCCAGTTCTTCGAGTCGGCTTTCGACATCACCACCAGTCTCAGCCTCCTCGACCTCACCGATCGGAATCACGAGGCGCTCCAACTGCTTCAAGAAAAGGCGTTCGGGACTTTCAACCACTCGCTTATGGTGGGGACGCTGGCCCATGCCGCAGCCCGGGCGATCGGTGCCAACCCCCTTCTGGCCCGGGCCATGGCCTACTACCACGACCTGGGGAAGACCGAGAACCCGTCGATGTTCATCGAGAATCAGTTCGGGATTCAGAACCCTCACGATTTCCTTACTCCCCTCGAGTCGGCCGAGGTGATCCGCAGACATGTGAGCGACGGAATCGTGTTGGCGCGACAGTTCAAGATCCCGTCTGACGTCGCCACTGGAATCGTCAGTCATCACGGCGACGGGATCATGCGCTATTTCTACGAGAAGGCCAGGTCCCAGAACGGCGATCACGTCGATCCCAAGGATTTCCGCCACATCGGGCACAAGCCGAGGACCGCCGAGACCGCGATCGTGATGTTGTCCGACTCTCTGGAGGCGGCGTGCAGGGCCAACTTCCAGACCGAGGAGCCGACGCCCGAAGCAATCGAGAAAGTGGTGGACCGCGTAATCGATGAGAAGCTGAACGACGGCCAGCTCTCCGAGTCGCCGCTCACCCTGGCCGAGATGACCCTGATCCGCTCGGCTTTCCTCGACTCGCTGGTCGGTCATTACCATCAGCGAATCGCGTATCCCAACTTCCCCGGAACCTGATGGACGACCCTCCCAGTCGAAAACCCGGCGCCGGCCAGTGAGCGTCTTCCTGGCCGACGAACAAGGTGAGCCGGTCGATCTACTCCGGTTGCGTGATCTGGCCGAGTTGGTCCTGACCGAAGAGGGATACCCGGATGAGACAGAGGTGACCGTGCTCCTCGTCAGCGACGACGAGATGGCGTCCTATAACGAGCGCTTTCTCGATCGGACCGGCCCTACCGACGTGCTCGCTTTCCCGGTCGAGGAATTGACACCGGGCTTCGCGCCCGATCATGAGCCCGGTGGCCCTCCATTCGTCATCGGCGACGTCATCGTCGCACCGGCCCATGTGAAACGGCAGGCGGCCGAGACGGACGTCGGTTTCGACGACGAGATGGCGCTGATGGTCGCCCATGGCATCCTCCATCTGCTGGGGTACGACCACATCGACGACGATGATGCCGAGTTGATGGAACGTCGAGAGGGCGAGTTGTTGTCGATGGTCGGCGTGGAGCGAAGGTGAACGCAGCGATTCTGGTCGTCGCCGTGGCCGCCTTGGCCCTCGCGGCATGGTTGCGTGCCGCAGGGGCAGCGATCAGTCGTGTACCCCGCGCGGATGCCCTGCGGGACGAAGCCGATGGTGTGCGTGGCGCCGGCATCGTCGCCGAGTTGCTCGAGGAGCGTGAGGCGACGACACCAGCAGTGGCCATGGTCGGCTCGGCCTTGCTGGTCGTGGCTGCAGTGGCGGGCACTGCGCTGATCGCTGCCGGGCAGTCTCTGGGCACTGCCATTGGCTATGCCGCAATTGTCTTTCTCATCGTGTTCCTCCTCGGCGATCTCGCCCCTCGACAGCTGGGACGACGCCGACCGCGCTCGATCGCATACAGGTCGGCACGGCTGCTCGGCGTGGCTGTCGGGCTCGGTGGCTGGGCATCCGATCTGATCACCGAGTCGAACGGCGAGGACGAGAGCGAGATCGAGCCAGAGCCCGAGACCGTCACCGAGCAAGAACGAGAAATGATCGATTCCGTGCTCGAATTCGGCGACACGGTGGTGCGTGAGGTCATGACCCCACGTCCGGACATGGTGACTGTGCCTGTGACGGCGTCTGTGGACGATCTGATCTCGGTCACCACCGACGAGGGCTTCTCCAGGATCCCGGTGACGAGCAATGGGGACGTCGTGGGCATGGTGATGGTCAAGGACCTGTTGCCGCTACTGAGCGAAGGCCGCCGCCCCGCCTCCGTTGCGGAGGTGATGAGACCTGTCGAGTTCGTCCCGGAGACCAAGCTCGCCTCCGCTCTATTGGGCGAGATGCAGGCCAACCATCAGCATCAGATGATCGTGGTGGACGAGTACGGGGAGGTGGCCGGCCTCGTCACCATCGAGGACCTGCTGGAGGAGCTGGTGGGGGAGATTGCCGACGAAACCGACGAAGAAGAAACATTCATCTCGGCCCGGCGTGACGGTGGCTGGGATATCGACGGCAGGCTTCCTGTCGACGATCTAGCGAATCTCGCCGGTGTCGATCTGCCCGATGAGGATTGGGACACCGTGGCCGGTCTGGTGATGGGTCTCGCTGAGCGTGTCCCGGACGAAGGCGAGCAGTTTTCATACGGACCGCTCACCCTCACCGTCACCCGGATGCAGGGCAGACGAGTGGCAGACGTCTCCGTATCGGTTTCGGAGGCTGTGGACGCCGAATGAGGTCAGGGTTCGTGCCCGTCGTGGGGCGGCCCAACGTCGGCAAGTCGACGCTGGTGAATGCCATGGTCGGGTCGAAGGTGGCCATCACCTCGTCACGACCCCAGACCACCCGCAACGCGATCCGCGGGATAGTGAACGGGCCGGGTGAGGAGCCTGAGTATCAGATCGTCCTCGTCGACACACCCGGGCTGCACAAGCCACGCAACGAGCTGGGGACGAGGTTGAACTCGCTGGTCTACGGCACCCTTGCCGAGGCCGACGTCGTCGTGTTCCTCGTTGATGCGACCCAACCGATCGGACCCGGCGACCGGCTCATCGCCGAGCGTCTGAGTGAAGCCGAGGCCGAGGTGATCGTGGTCGTGAGCAAACTCGATATCGGCCGCCGCGGTCAGGTCGTCGATCAGCTGGCCAAGGCGGGGGAGTGGGACTTCGCCTCGTATGTCCCGGTTTCGGCCCTCGACGGGTCTGGTGTTTCCGAGCTGGTAGCGGAGGTCGTGGCCCGGCTGCCGGAGGGACCGATGTATTACCCGCCCGGTGTGACGACCGATCAGCCCGAGGGCCTGGTGATCGGCGAGATCGTCCGTGAGAAGTTCCTCGACCGGCTCCGTGAAGAACTTCCGCACTCCTTGGTTGTGGTGATCGAGGACCTCGAGCAACGTGAGGATGGGCTCATCGACATCGCGGCCGATGTCATCGTCGAACGGAAGAGCCAGAAGGGGATCGTGATCGGGAAGGGTGGCTCGCTACTCAAGGACGCGGGGACCGAGGCACGACACGACCTGGAGTCATTGTTGGGGAACCGGGTGAATCTCAGCCTTCGAGTGAAGGTCGAGCCCGACTGGCAACGAAAGCCCCAGCTCCTCGACCGCCTCGGGTTCGACTGAACCTGTTCTCGCGCCGATCTCGGCCTATGGACCGAGATCGGCGCGCCAAAACGAGAGGGTCTGCTCAGAGGAGCCCGTCGCAGAGGTCGGCGAGGTCCAGGTCTTTGGCGGTGACCCCGCCTTCCGAGTGGGTGGAGAGCGTCAGAGTGACCTTGTTCCAGCGGATGTCGATATCGGGATGATGGTCGGCCTTCTCGGCGGCGAGAGCGACCCGGGTCACCAGACCCATCGATTCGTTGAAGTCGGTCAGCTCATAGGTGCGGGCGATGCCGTCGTCGACCTTGCCCCAGCCGGGGTGAGACTCGACGAAGGCCTCGATCTCGGTGTCGGAGACAAGTGCCATACCTGGAACCTACAACCTAAGACCTATAACGAGCCCTCAGGCTTCTAGCCTGAGGGCCTCATGGCCATCCGTCACGATCAGGGAATCGTCCTCCGCAGCTACCCGTTCGGGGAGGCGGATCGGGTCGTGGTGCTGCTCAGCCCCAACAGCGGCAAGATCCGCACGGTGGCCAAGGGCATCAGGAAGACCAAGAGTCGGTTCGGGGGGCGTCTCGAGCCGTTCACTCACGTCGATTTGGTCCTATACGAGGGTCGAAATCTCGACACCATCACCCAGGTGGCCGTGATCGAGCCCTTTCCCCGGCTCCGGGCGAGTCTCGATGCGGTGGTGGCGGCGGGCACGATGGTCGAGGCAGCCGATGCCGTCGCGCAGGAGCAAGAGTCCTCGATGCGGCTCTTTCTCCTGCTCCACCGGGGGCTCAGGGCGCTCGAGGCCGGTCACATCGGCGCCGACCTGATCACCAGTTATCTCCTGAAGCTGGCCGATGTGGTGGGGGTGGCGCCTTCGCTTCTCGTCTGCGCTTCATGCGGCCGGGTCGACGACCTGCACGGCTTCTCATTCGGCGGCGGCGGAGCAATTTGTGACTCGTGCCGGACCGAGGGGGCGGTGCGTCTCCGCGATGGAGTGACCGTCTACCTCGCCGCCCTGGCCGAGGCAGAGTTCGGGCGATTGCCGGATACAGATGTGAGCCTGGCCGGGGAGGCAATGGGCATCGCCCGCCGCTTCGTCGAGTACCACCTCGATCGCAAGCTCATCTCGCTGGCGGTGATGGAGTGAGCCTGGACCTGACCGGGATCGACCCCAAGAGCATTCCAAGACACGTCGGGCTCATCCTCGACGGCAACGGGCGGTGGGCCAACGCCCGCGGCCTGCCGCGAACCGCTGGGCATGCCGCCGGTGAGGCGGCGTTGTTCGACACGGTCGAAGGTGCACTCGAGATCGGCATCGAATGGCTGACCGCCTATACCTTCTCCACCGAGAACTGGTCGCGCTCGGACGACGAGGTCGAGTTCCTCATGTGGTTCAACGAGGACCTCCTCACACGCCGCCGCGACGATCTACACGCCCAAGGAGTGAGGATGCTCTTCGCCGGGGACATGGACGATCCCAGGATCCCGGATCGAAACCGCAAGCACATGGCCGAGGCGGCTGACATGACTGCGGGCAACACCAGTCTCCATCTTGTCTTCGCCTTCAATTACGGGAGCCGTCGCGAGATCGTCGATGCCACGAGAGCCCTCGCGTCCAGGGTGGCGACCGGGGCGCTGGCTGTCGACGACATCGATGAGACGATGTTGGCCGGCTCGCTGTACGTCCCCGACATGCCTGACGTCGACCTGATCATTCGATCTTCCGGCGAGCACCGGTTGTCCAACTTCCTGCTCTGGCAGTCGGCGTATGCCGAGTTCTACTTCCCGGGCATCCTCTGGCCCGACTTCGACCGTCATGCCCTGCTCGACGCCGTGATCGATTACCAGGGCAGGGAGCGTCGTTTCGGCGCCGCCGAGGATCTGTCCCAGATTGACTAAGCGCCCGGATCAGGCCACCGTTTCACCTCCGAATGACGCAACCAACCC
Source organism: uncultured Acidobacteriota bacterium (assembly GCA_963734115.1). Classification (GTDB taxonomy): domain Bacteria; phylum Actinomycetota; class Acidimicrobiia; order Spongiisociales; family ZC4RG35; genus JARDZU01. The sequence goes on along the minus strand of CAVTFV010000006.1, from coordinate 15,654 downwards.
TCGAGACCATTTCCAATCTCGCCAAGAAGAGAGGCTTCGTCTTTCAGGCCTCAGAGATCTATGGCGGGATTCGCTCCGCTTACGACTACGGGCCGCTCGGCGTCGAGCTGCTGCGAAACGTCAAGGACGAGTGGTGGCGCGAAATGGTGCAGCTGCGAGACGACGTGGTGGGAATCGATTCGGCGATCCTCCAGGCTCGCAAGGTGTGGCAGGCGTCAGGGCATGAGGAGGTCTTCACCGACCCGTTGGTCGAGTGCCGCAACTGCAACGCACGGCACCGTCTCGACAAGCTGGAGGACCCGAACACCTGCCCCACCTGTGGGAAATCGGGGACCTTCACCGAGCCGAAGCCGTTTCATCTCATGTTCCGCACTCACATGGGACCGGTCGACTCAGACGAGAACCTGATCTATCTCCGACCGGAAACGGCACAGGGCATCTTCACCAACTTCGAGAACATCCGCCGAACCAATCGGCTCAAGCTGCCATTCGGGATCGCCCAGGTCGGCAAATCGTTCCGAAACGAGATCACGCCCGGGCAATTCGTCTTCCGCACCCGTGAGTTCGAGCAGATGGAGATGGAGTACTTCGTCCCACCCGAGGAAGTGGACGAGTGGTTCGCCTATTGGCAGGAACGGCGTTTCAACTGGTATCTCGGTCTTGGAATGACCGAGTCCAATCTCCGGATCCGGCCACACGACGATGACGAGCTCAGTCACTATTCAGCCGGGACTGTCGACGTCGAGTATCGGTTTCCCTGGGGCTGGGACGAGTTGGAGGGGATCGCGAATCGCACCGATTTCGACCTCAAACAGCACTCTGAGCACTCCGGGGAGGATCTCCGCTACTTCGACCCTGACACGAACGAGCGTTTCTATCCCTATGCCATCGAACCGGCGGCGGGCGCCACCAGGACCACGTTCGCCTTCCTCATCGACGCCTATGACGAGGAGACGGTGAAGGACGAGACGAGGACGGTCCTCCGCCTCCATCCTCGCCTGGCTCCCTACAAGGTCGCCATCCTGCCCCTGTCGAAGAAGGACGATCTGATCGAGCCCGCCGAGCGGGTGGCCGCCGAGCTTCGTCAGCGGTGGATGGTCGAGATGGACGTCACCCAGTCGATTGGGCGGCGCTACCGGCGTCAGGACGAGATCGGGACGCCATATGCCGTCACCGTGGACTTCGAGACGCTGGAGGACCGGGCTGTGACGGTCCGGGACCGGGACTCGATGAAACAGGACCGGGTCTCGATGGACCGTCTGGTGGACTATCTCTCCGAGCGTCTGGACTGAAGCAACGCATGAGACGCCCGATCGTCGGCTGGGTGCTGGGCGTCATCGTCGTGCTCGCGGTCGCCGCCGTGGCCTATCTCTATTTCGCCGGCGGGACAGGGGAGCCGTCGACCGAGTTGACCACGCCCACGCTTGCTGCGACAGAGGATGGAATGGTTGCATTTGTCATCGACCCGACTCGATCCAGCGCTGCGTTCGAGATCGACGAGGTGCTCCGGGGGGAGCCGCAGCGGGTGGTCGGCACCACCTCCGAGCTGGCCGGCCAATTCGAGATGGACCCGAACGACCTATCGAGCGTCGAGTTCTCCCAAATCGTGGTCAACGCCCGCACGTTCGACACCGGCTCGGGGAACCGTGACCGGGCGATTCGGGGACCGGTGATCCTCGACTCGGCGAGTGACGCGTTCGAGTTCATCACCTTCGACGCGACGTCTGTGGAAGGCCTCCAGGGGCCGCTGACCGAGGGTGAGCGGCTCGAGTTCACCGTCGAGGGTGATCTGGTCATAAAGGACACCGTCAACCCGGTCACCTTCGAGGTCACCGCCACCCCCATTGACGAGAACACGATCGACGGGAGCGCTGAGGCCACAGTGCTCCGTTCCGACTACGAGATCGGGATCCCCAATGCCCCAGGTGTCGCCGACGTCAGCGATGAGGTTCTGATACGCCTCGAATTCGTCGCCACATCGTGAAGCAACGGCCTGTCGTACTTATGATCGGCCGACCATGGCAGAGCGAGGTGACATCGATCGGGTTCGGGAGTCCACCGACCTCGTCGACCTGATCTCCGAGGTCACCAAGGTCAAGCGCTCGGGCCGCAGCTTCATGGCGGTCTGCCCCTTCCACGAGGAGAAGACACCGTCGATGTCAGTGGACCGGGCTCGTGGGCTCTATCACTGCTTCGGGTGCGGCAAGGGCGGTGACGTTTTCAGCTTCGTGCAGGAAACCCAGGGAGTCGACTTCGCCGATGCCCTGGAACTACTCGCCCGGAAGGCAGGGGTCACGCTGGTCCGCGACCCGGCCGACGCCCGTCAGAGAGGCCGCCGCGGGGAGGCGGTCGAGGCGCTGAAGAGGGCGATCGACGTCTACCACGACCGCCTGAAGAAGGCACCGGAAGCGGGGCCGGCCCGGGCCTACCTTCGCCAGCGGGGATACGACGTCGGGATCATCGATGAGTGGAAGCTGGGCTTCGCCGCGACGGACTGGGACACCCTCACCAAGGAGCTGAAGGCGGGCGGGCTGGACGACCGGGTGCTGATCGACGCCGGCCTTTCCCGACGGGGCCGGCACGGGCTCTTCGACGTGTTCCGGGGCCGGCTCATGTTCCCCATCCACGACCTGCGTGGTGATGCGGTCGGGTTCGGTGGCCGCAAGGTCGATGAGGTGGACCGCAATTTGACCAACAACCCGGACGCCAAGTACGTCAACTCGGGCGACTCGGTGGTCTATCACAAGGCCCAGGTCCTGTTCGCGCTGGATCGGGCTCGCCGGGAGATCTCCGACGACCATCCGGCCGTGATCGTCGAGGGCTACACCGACGTGATCGCCATGCACCAGGCCGGGATCAAAACCGCCGTGGCGACGTGTGGGACTGCACTTGGAGATGGGCATTTCGATCTCTTACGGCGGTTCAGCGAGAAGGTGGTTCTGGCATTTGACTCCGACGAGGCAGGGTCCAAGGCAGCGCTTCGGGGCGATGAGTTGGAATCCCCATTCCGCCTCGATCTGGATCTGCGGGTCGCAGTGATGCCCGACGGGCTCGACCCGGCCGACCTGGTGCAGCAGGCCCGAAACGAGGAGTTGGTCTCGGCGGTCAAGGAAGCAAGACCGCTCCTGGAACAGAGGATCGAGCACGAGGTGAGTCGGCACGATCTGTCCGGGCCGGAGGGACGGGCACGCGCTCTTCATGCCGCTGCTGCCCAGGTGCGTCGGGTCAACGACGGCATAGCCCGTCGGGAGTACGCCCGGTTTGTAGCCCGACTGGTTGGCGTAGACCTCGAATCGGCCGAAGCAGCGATCGAGGGCAACCGGCGAAGGCGCGGCCGAGCCGAACCCGGCAGCGAGCGCCCCCTCGACCGCATCGAGTCCGAGCTCATGCGAGTGCTGCTCGCCGACCCGTCGACCGTGGAAGGCGTGGTTGCCGAGGACTTCACCGATCAGCGGCTGAGATTGGCGTTCTCAGCTCTGGACTTGTCAGCGACCACCCCCGGCCAACCGGTAGACATCTCGGAGGCCGGTGAAGAGGAAACACGATCGTTGCTGCGGTCACTGGCAATGGACGACCGCCCGCTCCCGTCGGGTCCTGAGATCCTTACCCGGGTGAAAGAGCGACGGCTTGACGTAGAGATCGAGGACCTGCAGCGGATACTGGCCGAAATGGAGCCGGGAAGCGATGCTCATTCCGACAACCTCCGCCGCTTGATAGCTTTACAGCAGGAGAAGCGATCCTCCACCCGGATGTGAACGAAGAACTCAGCAAGGTCGTCGCCGCCCTGGTGAAGCGGGGCAAGCATCGTGGCTTTCTCACGATGGCGGAAGTCCAGCAAGAGCTGGAGGACGCCGAGGCGTCCGGAGAGGCTTTCGAGGAGGTCGCCGATGCCCTCCGCTCCCAGGGAATCAAGCTGACCGAGGAAGGTCCGGGCGTCACCGAGGAGTTCGTCGAGGTCAGCCAGATCTCAGTCTCGGACCCGGTGCGCCTCTATCTGAATGAGATCGGTCGGTACCCCCTTCTCACCAGCCAGCAGGAAGTGGAGCTGGCGATGCACATGGAGGCTGGGCATCGGGCACAGGCCCGGCTCGACGAGGAAGGGCTGATCGACGAGGACCGGGCGGTCCTCGGGCATGAGATAGACATCGGCGACGCAGCACAGAAGCAGCTGGTTCAGTCGAATCTTCGTCTGGTCGTTGCATTGGCCCGACGCTACGTCGGGCGGGGGATGGCGCTGCTCGACTTGATCCAGGAGGGCAACGTCGGGCTGATGAGGGCTGTGGAGCGGTTCGACTACCGGAGGGGGTTCAAGTTCTCCACATATGCCACCTGGTGGATCCGTCAGGCGATCTCCCGGGCTATCGCCGATCAGGGCCGGACCATTCGCATGCCCATCCACGTTCTCGACTCGGTCAACAAGCTGACCCGGGCCCAGCGGGAGATGACCCAGACGATGGGGCGGGCCCCCAGTCTCGATGAGTTGGCCTTCGAGCTCGACATCGAACCCAGCCGGGTCGCCGAGCTGCAGCGAATCGCCCAGGACACGGTGTCTCTGGAGACGCCCGTTGGCGAGGACGACGATGGGACGCTCGGCGATCTCGTCGAGGACCTCGAGTCAGATCGTCCGCCGGACGTCGCCACCTTCTCGTCGTTGCAGGATCAGCTGGCCATGGCCCTAGAGGGTCTGAACGAGCGGGAGCGCGAGGTCTTGATCATGCGTTTCGGTCTGGCCGATGGGCGGATGCGCACCCTCGAGGAAGTCGGATCGCATTTCAAGGTGACCCGGGAGCGGATCCGGCAGCTGGAGACCAAGGCATTGGCCAAGCTCCGACACCCCGACAAGTCACAGAAGTTGGAAGGGTTCCTGGAGAACTCCTGACGGCCAGGGCGCGGGACTTGTCCACCATGGCAGAATCGGATCATGAGGTTCAGAGCCGGCCTCGTCGTCGGCGCCGCCGTTGGATATGTCTTGGGGACTCGTGCCGGGAAGCAGCGATACGAGCAGATCAAGCGCTGGGCCGGCGAGGCGAGAAGGCACCCTGCGGTGGCCCAACTGGCGAATCAGACCGTCGGGGTGGTCGACGCCGGTCGGTACGTCGCTGCAACCGGACTCACGACAGTGGCCAAGGGCCTTCGCACGATCGATACTCAGGCTGACTCTGAGTAGAGGTATCCCGACTGGTACCCTGACCGTGCCAGTCGGCACCTTCCGCGGTAGCTCAATTGGTAGAGCAGTGGACTGTTAATCCATTGGTTGTAGGTTCGAGTCCTACCCGCGGAGCACAAGCCTCAGGCGAAATCCGGTGGTCTAACCGGCATCCGCCGATCATCGGATTCAGGTCGTCAGATCACAGCCGATACGAATCTCGTGAACCCCGCGTGTTGTTGGTGAACGATCACGCTTCCGTTCCCTCCCAACATCTCCACCTTCTGCTGGAGTTGCTTGAGCACCTTGTCGTCAGGCCGACCGTAAACCTCGATCGTTCGCAAGTCGATGAGTTCAATGAACTTGCGAAAGGCGGGCCGTCCTATCTCCATATGGAGCTCCAAGGACGAAGAGTCCGGATGAATCGCGACCACTGTCATGTCGCCTCCCTCCTCATCAATGAAGACGCCGTAAGCAAGTAGCTGAGGCTCCTGGGCGCCGACGAATTCCACTAACTCGTGTACGCGCGCCCTGACTTCCGGGAGCTTGCCTTCTCGGATGTCGGAATGGTCGATGTAGACGATCGGCTCCAACATGATTGCCTCCTGTTGCGGACCGCGGCGGCGCGCTTCGGATTTCACCCCAACGCGCCCAGACCGGAGTGGTTCTTTGCACGAGGCCGTATGAGGACTGGGATGTGGGAGACCCGAGTTCTCGACGAACGGAACTTGCGATCCCGGCGCCGTCTACTGCCATCGTGCGACACCCTCGCAGTCCTCGGCCTTTGAGATGTGCCTCGCCCACTGACAGACCTCTGAACCTCCCGACGTCCGTACATCTCGCAGTGGGCCAGAAACATGCAACCGATTATGAGGGGCCGGGTCCACCACCACAATCGAAGGTACGATTGGTTTCCATTATGGGTAGTACTAGTTCGACCCATGACGCGGCTTGGCCCGGTCTCGAGTTACGGCACCTGCTGGCTCTGGTGGCCGTGGCCGACGCGGGCACCTTCAGCGGGGCCGCCGAGACGTTGGACTACACCCAGTCGGCGGTTAGCCAACAGATCGCCAACCTCGAACGCATCGTGGGCACACCGCTGTTCGAACGCCCGGGTGGCCCCCGCCCGGTGCGGCTCACGGCGGCCGGGGAAATGCTGCTGGCCCACGCCCGAGGCCTCCTCGCCAGCGTGGTTGCCGCCGCCACCGATTTGCGGGCGCTTGCCTCAGGCGAAACCGGTGAGCTGCGGGTGGGAACGCTGCCAAGCATCGGTAACAAGGTCATCTCCCGTGTGCTCGGCACCTTTCGGGCAGATTGGCCCGGCATCGAGATCGTCTTACGTGAGTCGTGTGAACGCGCCGATCTGATCGGTGCTGTCGAGAGAGGCGATCTCGACGTAACTTGCATCGAGATCGGCAAACACGAAACGGGGCCCTTGGAGGTCCGTGTCCTGCTCGATGACCCGATGGTGTTCGTGGCACCCGTGGGTTCCCCCGCGGCGGAACAGCGGGTGGTCAGGATCGCGGACATCGCCCACCTACCCATGATCGGCACCTATAGCCTCGACTGTCAGCGAATCATCGACGACTGCTTCCGCGACGCTCCGGCCCCGCCGACCTACGTCTTCCGTTCCGACGACAACCCGACCATCCAGAGCCTGATCGGCTCGGGGCTGGCATACGCCGTGATGCCGCTGCTCGCGGTGGACGAAAACGATCCGAACGTAGCCGTCATACCCATCCGGCCCGAGCCCTCGCCCCGCCGGCTCGGGATCGCATGGCATCCGCAGCGCAGGCAGCCGCTCACCCTCGCGCCCTTTGTCGAGACCGCGGCCGAAATATGTCGCGAGCTCGATGAGCAGTGGTCGGCGTGGCGAGCCGCGTGAACACTGCGGGTACAGTGACGCTCTCGGCGTCCGACACCACACTGCCGCCACTACACCACCGCGGCGCGACTCGTAAGTGACTCAGGATGGCCTGGTCGGGATTGAGTGCCCGGCCGGCACAACTCGACCTTCTTGGCTGACCTACGAATAGCGGATAACAGTTGATTTTCGCCTAACCGTGACCAGGCGTTTCTCGCGATAGCACAACGCTTATGTCGTGAGTGCTATTAATCCATTGGTTGTAGGTTCGAGTCCTACCCGCGGAGCACTTCAAGACCTCAGAAAGCCCCGATCTTTCCCACGTGTCGACGGTCCAGTTTCTCCATTGGGGCCTAGGGTCCGCGCCAGACCATGCAACCAATGGAACCTGTCCTCGATTACGACCCGAACAATCGACCACAGTTCCCTTTGCTGATCTTGTTGCCACTTGCCCTGGTGGTTGGGATCATCGCCTATTGCGCCGACAAGTCGTCGCCGCCGACGCCACCACCCGTGGAGCACGTCGAATGGTCGATCTCGGTCAGAGATGGTGACGTGGTCACCTTGCGCGGCGACCTGCCCGATGGCAGACCCACCGAGACATATCTGGATCATGTCCTGCTCGACCGCGACCCTGACGGAGCTTTCGTCTGGGACATCGAAGCCGAACTGCCGGAAACAGTGGCCGTTATCGGAGCGATGAGTGACTGCGAGGCAGTGCTTGCCGAGGCCGCCGCATGGACAGATCAAACAGACGATTCCGACCCGAGGGATCTCCAATACCTGCAGTTGGCCTACGCCGCGGCGGCGATAGAACGGGGTGTCGAGCTCGGTTGCGAGTGACCGGCCGAGCTGTCTCGCAGGGAGTCAGCCCAGATTGTCGTCGCGGCGATGCCAGGTGACGTGAAACAGCTTCCACTCGCCCCGCGCCTTGACCACATGCAAGAAGTCCACCCACCAAGGCGAGTACACCCGCACTGAAGCGATGTCGTCATAGACGGCGTCGACGATGATGTCAGCGTCAACCTGCTGGGGCGTCTGGAGAGCGGCATCATCGGCCATTGTCTGAGGGGAGAGGGTGATGACGCCGACGACCCCATCCGTGCCGACCGAGTAGCGCCGCTTGATCGCTTCTGGGTGATACGACCTGAGATGTCTTTCTGCATCGCCCGAGACGTAACCCTCCAAGTAGTCCATTGCCACCTGGCGTATCGATTCGATATCCGACTCCGAAACGCCAACTCGATCCTGAACCAGTGCCATTTGAGCAAGCTACACCGAGGCACACCGCGCGGTCCATGCAAGGTAGCTACTACGGTCGGGGAGAGGTCGCGAAAATCGACGTTGTTGGACCTCTCAACATACGAGGCCTTCGCGACGATGATTCATCTAGGGGTGGGGGTTTGGGCATTCCAAGACGACGTTGGCGTCTTCTCGTTTCCTTCCCTCTGCCTGACACTTCGGTCGAGAGGTTTGAATCGATGACCCTGATGCACATGACCCTGGGAGCGCTGTCCTCCATCTTCGGAGCCCATCTGTCTTGGGCCGTTACCGAGTTGATCATCAAGCGCAAGCGGGAAGGGCAAAGCATCCTTCTGCCGACCCTCCTCTCCGTGGCCGGCGTGGTCCTGATCGTCGTCACCCTCGGTGTGGTCGTGTCATCGACAACGGTCTGAACAAAGCTCCGAAGAAAACCCCGGTTCTGGTTTGACGGCTGGATGCGTTTGGGTATAGTTCCGATCTGAAGCCCCGACGGGTCAGAAACTTCGGTTTCAGACTTGTTGGGGCTTCTTATATGCGGGCGCCGATAAGAGGGGCGCTGGTGAAGGCGGTCGCAGTCTGCGACGCTGATAGAGGGCTCGTCGCAGGATCCGCCGATTTCGAACTCTACGCCGCGTACCTCTCACAAGTGGATCCAGGGTCGAAGGACCTACGGCACCGAAACGATCAGCCATCTCTCGCTCAAGCTACGAGTGGTTGGTGAACCGACTGCCTCGTCCCGGTTATCGGCCCGTGAATGGAACGCGAATCCCGGGGACGGTCCGGAGCCCTCCGAGCGTGGCGAGGACTCCGGTCACGTCCTGTCTCAGCAAGGCGGGAGGAGTTGCCTTGGATCATGAGCGTGGCGTCGTGACATGACACCGAGGTTTCCGTTCGCCAGCAGCTAAGTGAAGATTGCTCGCGAAAGTTTTCGGGGACCTCGGTTTGACGTCTGGATGAGTCTGGGTATAGTTCCGATCTGAAGCCCCGACGGGTCGAAACTTCGGTTTCTGACTTGTTGGGGCTTCTTATATGTTCTGTCCACTCTCAAGTTGGAGCGGCCGGCCTGCCGATATCGGGAGACGTTGGAGTGGAAGGGGGACCGGAGAGGGCCCTCCAACATTGTCGCCCTCCGGGTGCCACCATCGCCCGGGGGGTCGGCGCGCCCGACCTCTGGCGCGATGAAGTCCAGCTAGAACCCCAATCCGTGCCATCCTGTCCCATTCACGGCCTGGTGTTAGAGGCATATCCCTGTCTCGCCAAACACCGCAACTAGGTCGACAGAACATTCGAGCATGCACCGAACCCACCCGGCGAACAGAGAACGTCCCAAGCCCTGGCGCTCCGTTGTCGTGGTCGCGACTCTGTCCGCGGTGGTGACGGCGAGTCTTGCCACCGGCACGGCCCTGGCCATATCTCGGGCGGAGGTAGACGAGGCCTGCGCCGACTCTCAGGAGGCATACGACATCTACCGCTCCGCCCGTTCCGATTTCGAGGTAGCCGCGGTGGCGCTCGAGGAGGCAAACGCGGAGCTCGACGCAGCGGAATACCAGGAACAGCGAATCCGCAATGCCTACGAGGCACGCCAGGAGGAGAAGGCGGAGCTGTCGACCCGGGTCGAGTCACAGGCTGTCGAGTTATACATGCAAGCCGCGTCCGGTCCATCGATGGGGATGGTCAGCCTGTCCTCTCCCAGTGAGGCATTGACCGCTTACGAGTTCCTCCGGGCGAACGCCGACCAGAGCATGCAGTCGGTGAACGACCTGGCCGCTATCTCCTCTGAGTTGGACCGACTTGGGGTCACGCTCGAAGCAGCTGTCGCAGAACTGACCACGGCGCGAGATGTGCAGCAACAGCAAACAGCGGATCAAGAGGCTGCGATGACCTCGGCGTTGGGCGCCTATGACGATCTGAGCGACAGATGTAAGGAGCTGCAGGCCGCCTATGAAGCCGAACAGGCCCGTCTTCGAGCCGAGGCGGAAGAAAGAGCCCGGCAGCGTGCAGCAGCGGCAGCGTCCAGAGGGGGATCAGGCGATTCAGGAAGTGGTTCCACAGGCCCGATCATCGGCGGCATCATCTGCCCGTTCAGCCCGGGCCGGACGCATTTCAGCAACTCGTGGGGTGCCGGGCGCTCCGGTGGCAGGGCTCACAAAGGGACAGACATGATGGCTCCATTCGATGAGCCCATCTACGCCGTGGCCAACGGGACGATCAGCACCGGGAGCAGCGGGCTTGGCGGCAAGACGATCTGGCTCTCAACCGGCGGCGTGGCCTTCTACTACGCCCATCTGAGCGGGTTCGCAGTTGGGGATGGCGCCTCGGTGAGTCAGGGTGACCTGATCGCATACAACGGCAACACCGGCAATGCGTCCGGCGGAGCCCCACACCTTCATTTCGAGATCCATCCGGGTGGACGGGGCTCGAGCGCGGTGAATCCATACAACGCCGTAGCCTCGGTCTGCTTCTAGCCAGTCGCTATTTCCGCCGCGCCCCTCGCCATAGAACCGCTCCACCGGCCACAACAGCGACAGCACCCAGCACCACCCACAAAGGGTCGCCGGTCATGAAGCTCTGGGGGGCGAACTCGATGTCGAGACCCTGCAGGATCCAGATCACCCCCACGATGCCGAGGATGATCCCGAGCGCCTTGCTCAAATCCCGCATCGCTCGAACATAGCTCTTGACTTCGACCGGCGCTTCAGCTGATAATCTCGCTCCACATGAAGACGGCCCCAACACCGATCGTGAGCGCCACGCCTCGGCGCTTCTTCGGGTTCGTCTATTTCGGCGCCTAGCGCCGACTCACCCCACCCCCGCGTTACTCCGTTCCTATCCACTCTTCAACCGCGCCGAGGCGACCACTCATGAATGACACATCAGAATCGAACCCAGGTGACATCGAACAGATCCGAGACGATATAGACCGGATCGACGCCGACATCCTCAAGCTACTTGCCGAGCGGAAAGCCCACAGTCTCCGCATCGCCAAGGAGAAGGGCATCCACGACCGCCCATCTCGGGATCAGTCCAGAGAAGAGGGCCTCATCTCCGACCGTATCGCGGCCGGGATGGAGCACGATCTCGACTCGGGTCTGGTGAACCGGGTGTGGCGGGAGATCGTCAACGATTCGGTGCGCATCCAGCAGGAGTATCTCGGACGTGCCGAGCGGCCCCGTCAGACGATGACCGTGGCCATCCAGGGGATCGAAGGCTCGTACAGCCAGCTCGCATCCCAGCAGTTCTTCGACCACAAGGGGATGTCGGTCAACTACCTGCGCGCCCCGACCTTTGCCGCGGCCATCGGTGCCGTGCAGCGACAGGATGCCGATGTCGCCGTGCTCCCCATAGAGAACACGACCTCGGGCGCCATCTCGGAGGTCTATGACTTGTTGCTGGAGAGCAGGCTCCATTTCGTGGGTGACGTCCGTTTTCGGATTCGTCACTGTCTCCTCGGCATTGAGGGCGCCTCTATCTCCGAACTACGTCGCATCTACTGCCATCCCCAGGCGGTCGCACAGTGCACCGAGTTCCTTGCCCAGCTCGACCACTGCGAGATCGTCTATTTCTCCGACACCGCCCTGTCTGGGCAGAAGATCCGCGAGTTGGGAGATCCGACGATTGCCGCCATCGCCAGCGAGGAGGCGGCGCGTCTCTTCGGGCTCGATGTGCTGAAGACGGGCATCGCCAACAGGGACGAGAACTTCACGAGGTTCGTGGTGGTCGCCGCCGAGCCTGCTGAGGTCCCTGACGGGGTGGCATCGAAGACATCGATCGTGATGGCGGTGGGCAACCATCCCGGAGCCCTCATGGACGCTCTCGCCGTGTTCCACGACGCCGACATCAACCTGGTCATGCTCGAGTCCCGGCCTATCCCGAACAATCCGCGGGAAGAGTTGTTCTACCTCGACTTCGACGGCAATGTCTCGGAGCCGGCAGTTCAGGCAGTGCTCGAGATACTCATGAGACAGGTCCGGTTTCTTCGGGTGCTCGGCAGCTATCCATCGAGGGACCTACGCCCCAAGCCGATCGAGCGGAAGATCAAGAAGGTGAAGCCTCAAGGTCGTTCCACCCTCACCGAGCTGGCTCCTACCGCGGCCAGTCCCAAGGGCTACAAGCTGGGGAGCCGCGGCCACAAGGAGCACAACACCATCGTCGAGGTGGCCGGGGTGAAGATCGGGGGGGACGACCTGGTGGTTATCGCCGGGCCGTGCGCCGTCGAGTCCTGGGACCAGGTGATGACTGCGGCCAAGGCGGTGAAAGAGAGCGGCGGCTCCATCCTCCGTGGGGGTTGCTTCAAGCCGCGGACGTCCCCGTACTCGTTCCAGGGTCTGGCCTACGAGGGTCTCGAGATGCTGGTCGAGGCCGGCAAGGCCTACGGATTGCCGGTGGTCACCGAAGTGGTTTCACCCGAAGACGTGGAAGGTGTGGCGCGGAAGGCCGACATCCTCCAGATCGGGACCAGGAACATGCAGAACTTCTCCCTGCTCTCCGCGGCGGGCCGGGCACATCGCCCGGTCATGCTGAAGCGGGGGATGAGCTCGTCCCTCGACGAGCTCTTGCAGGCGGCCGAATACATCCTGTCGGAAGGGAACCAGCAGGTGTTCCTCTGCGAGCGGGGCATCCGGACGTTCGAGACTTCGACTCGAAACACCCTCGACCTGAGTGCCGTGCCTGTGCTCCGCCAGCGGACGCATCTGCCGATCATCGTCGACCCATCGCATGCGGCGGGAGATCGTGAGCTCGTTGCGCCATTGGCGCTGGCCGCTCAGGCGATCGGCGCCCATGGGATCATGGTGGAGATCCATCCCGACCCGGACAACGCGGTCAGCGACGGCCCACAATCACTTCGATTGGATCAGTTCCAGGACCTGATGCTGGCCCTGGGCTTTGGGGGCTGACTAACTCAGGAAGGAACCTCGACCGTGGTGGGCAACCACGGCGGTCGAGCCTCCTCGTGGGAGCTGATCAGGTCGTCGTGGCTCATCGTGACACCGATCCCATCGAGCCCGGTGAGGAGCCTTTCCTTGGCCGTCGGATCGAAATCGAAATGCTCCTCCAGGCCGTCGGCCGTCACCATCTGGCTCTCTAGTTCGATGCTCACCTCGGCGGTGGGGTCGGCGGCGAGATCGATGAGGCGGGTGACCGCGTCTGGGGCAACTCGACGACCAGCAGGCCGACATAGCTCGAGTTGTTGCGGAAGATGTCGGCCGCCGACGCTGTGATGACCGCCTCGAAGCCCCATTGTTGGATTGCCCACGGGGCGTGTTCGCGTGAGGACCCGCATCCGAAGTTCGGCCCGGTGACCAGCACCCGGGCTCCCCGGCGGGCGGGATCGTTGATGATGAAGTCGGAGCTCGGCGAGCCGTCGTCGGTGTGTGCCCAGTTGTAGAACAGGAAATCCCCGTAGCCGTCCCTCTCGATCCGTTTGAGGAACTGCTGGGGGATGATCTGATCGGTGTCGACGTCGCCGCGGTCGAGGGGCATCATCGTGCCTGTGATCGTGGTGACTGGTTTCACGAGCCCTCCCACTCCCTGACGTCGACGAAATGGCCCGCGACCGTGGCCGCAGCCGCCATGGCTGGACTGACCAAATGGGTCCGAGCCCCACGCCCCTGTCGTCCTTCGTAGTTCCGATTCGAGGTCGATGCGCATCGCTCCCCGGCGGGAATCACATCAGGGTTCATCGCCAGACAGCTCGAGCAGCCGGCATCTCTCCATGAGAATCCGGCGGCCTCGAAGACCTCGTGAAGACCCTCGGACTCGGCCTGTGCCTTGACCTGCATCGATCCCGGCACGACCACGGCGCTCACTCGTGAGTCGACTTTGCGCCCGTCGACAACCTTGGCGGCTGCTCGGAGGTCCTCGATCCTCCCGTTCGTGCAAGAGCCAAGGAACACGTGGTCGACGGCAATGTCGAGGATGGGTGTCCCCGGTCTCAGAGCCATGTACTTGAGGGCTCGCACGGCGGCATCCCGTTGCAAAGGGTCGTCATACGAGTCAGGTGAGGGAACCGAACCGGTGACAGGCACGGTTTGGGCCGGGTCGACTCCCCAGCTGACGTGGGGGACGAGACGGGACGCATCGAGGACCGCGACCTTGTCGAACACTGCATCGGGATCGGTGACCAAGCCCTCCCAGGTCGACACCGCCTCGTCCCAGCGGGCGCCCTTCGGCGCGAAGGGGCGACCCTCGATGTACTGGATCGTGGTCTCGTCGGGGGCGATCATCCCCGCTCTGGCGCCCCCCTCGATCGACATGTTGCAGATAGTCATCCTCTGCTCCATGGAGAGGTCATGTATTGCCTGGCCCCGATACTCGATGACATGTCGGGTCCCGCCGGACACACCGATCTGGGCAATGATCCCCAGGATGAGGTCCTTGGCGGCGACTCCCCAGGGCAGTTCGCCCTCGACCTCGACCGCCATCGACTGCGGCTTCGCCTGCCAGATGGTTTGAGTGGCGAGGACGTGCTCGACCTCGGTGGTGCCGATCCCGAAGGCGAGAGCGCCGAAAGCGCCATGGGTCGAAGTGTGGCTGTCACCACAAACGACGAGCAACCCGGGTTGAGTGAGGCCCTGCTCCGGCCCGACAACGTGGACGATGCCCTGACGAGGGTCATCGAGGCCGAACATTGTGATGTCGTGATCCTTGCAGTCCTGGACGAGAGCATCGATTTGCTTCTTGGAGAGAGGATCACGAATCCCGAGTGAGCGACCGGTGGTGGGTATGCCATGGTCGACCGTCGCGACGGTGAGATCGGGCCGCCTCACCGTTCGGCCAGATTGATTCAGACCGGCGAAGGCCTGTGGCGAGGTGACTTCGTGGACGAGGTGGAGGTCGACGTAGAGCAGCGTCGGATCCGCATCGATCACGATGTGGTTGTCCCATACCTTCTGAAAGAGAGTGCGCGGGCCGGTCATGCCGTGGCCCCGGCCTTCTCGGGCTCGGCGACGAGCGAGGCCACCCGGTCACCGACCTCGTTGGTGCTGATTCCCATCTCACCGGCACGCAGGGAGGGAAGTGAACCGGCGACTTCACCGACGGCATTCTCGACGGCGTCGGCTGCCCCGACCTCCCCGAGGACACGAAGCATCATCCCACCTGCGCCAATGGCGGCGAGGGGGTTGATGAGACCCGTTCCCTCGAACCCGGGGGCGGTGCCTCCGATTGGCTCGAACATGGAGACACCATTGGGGTTGATGTTCGCCCCAGACGTGATGCCGAGTCCTCCCTGGATGGCGGCAGCCAGGTCGGTGATGATGTCGCCGAACATGTTGTCGGTCACGATGACGTCGAACCGGCCGGGATCCTCGACCATCCACAGACAGGTCGCATCGACGTGGGCATAGGACGTCTCGACGTGCGGGTATTCGGCGCCCACCTC
>CAVTFV010000005.1:0-127855 GCA_963734115.1 uncultured Acidobacteriota bacterium | reverse complement strand
AGTGGAAACCGCACGGTGGCTCGACCATGCCGGGCTGCTGACCGATTCGACGATCCGGCCGGGGTTATCACTGAGGGACCTGCTGCGAGCTGTGCCAATCACAGGCCAGCGACAAGAACCCAATCATCGCTCGTATATCGACCGGGCCTAAGCGCATGGACTACCTGTATTTCGACATTCGAAACCGCCAGAAGACGAGATCGTCGTAGTGACACTTCGAGGTGACTCGATGAACGTCCGAAACTCGACTCGACCACCCTCAGCTCGTAGTCTGTTTGGGGTCAGACGCATCATCGCTTATCAGGTTATGAGCCGACTAATGGGTCTCGATTAGCGGATCGCCGCCCCTGTTGGCAATGGGCGGAACCGCTGGACAGCGGTGACGCTCCGTTGCGACCCACCCCAACCCTCCTACGCTCGCGCAAAGCATCTACGAATAGGGCTCGGTCTGAAAGGATGCAGCCCGCGAGGCTAGCGGAGCACAGCGTGTCTGATCCCATCGTCTACATCGACCGCTCTGACATCAGAGACGGAAAGCTCGAGGAAGTCAGGACGGGGATCCGCGACTCGCGGACTTCGTGGAGGCGCATGAGCCTCAGCTGATCGCTTACGGCTTCTATTTCAACGAGAGGGGTACGGGCATGACCGTGGTGGCGATTCACCCGGATTCTGGCTCCCTGGAGTACCACTTGGAGATAGGCGGCCCGGCTTTTCGCAGCTCTCCGAGGTCATCGAGCTACGAACGATCGATGTTTACGGTCGACCCAGCGAGAAAGTCCTCGACCAACTGCAACAAAAGTCGGAGATGTTGGGCGAGAGTGGCAGGGTTGTCGTTCACCAACGAGATGCGGGGTTCGTGCGGTTGGGGTCGGCAACGACTTGACACCTCCAGCTACGAGTTCCGGGCCATATCAGGTCGCTCGACCCTGGCGGCTGGTTCCGCATCAACGGTGCCAGTCTCCCGATGCGACAGCGCCTGGATCATCGGAAGGTCTCGTGGCGCACGACCTCTGTGACCAGCTTCCGACCCTCTCCAAAAACGCTCTTCATCTGAAACCGGAGCTCAGGTTCGGTGGTTTCGTCGGGAAAGCCAAAACCAACGGCGAAGCGACAGGACCGGTCAGAGGGCACCTCGAGTAAGGCCCGCACCTGCTCCCCGAAGTGGAGCGTGGCAGGGCATGAGCCGACGCCGATTGCCCTGGCCGCGAGCATCATGTTCTGGGCGACGCGCCCCAGGTCGAAATCGCCTCCCAGGGGGAGTTCACCAACACCACCACTAGCGGTGCGAGAGAAAGGTGAGTCGCGAACTTGCCACACTCCGCCAGCCGTCGTCGACGGTCCACGTCCTGCACGACCACGAACGTCCAAGGTTGCGAGTTAATCGACGAGCCAGTCCATCGTCCCGCCTCGATTATTCGTTCAGTATCGGCCTCTGTCAGCGGTCGAGGCAAGAAGGCCCGAACTGCTCGCAGACCTGACAATGCCTCCAACATCTCATCGGGCTCCACGTCTCAGCACGATGAGACTCGGCGGTCAAGGATTTGTAGAGCGCCGGGATGTCGGGCGCCACGGTCAATGGTCGACGCTGGTCCATAGCTGGAGGGTGGCGTATGCACGCCACGGCCGCCACCGCTGTTGGAGCGTGGCGATAGAACCGGGGTCGTTCGGGCGACCCAACGCCGTGAGGGCACGGCGGAGCCCAGCGTCGCGGTGCGGAAACGCATCGGGATCGTGAAATCCTCGCATTGCGACATAGGCGGCTGCCCAGGGTCCGATCCCACGGATCGCGTGTAGCCGGGTGAGCCCTTCCGTCGGGTCTGACCCGGCGTCGATGTGGACTTCTCCACTGGCGAGTCGGGCGGCGAGAGTCTGCAACGCTTCGCGACGCCGGTCGGGCCCGGCAATAGTTCCGGGGTCTGCTTCGGCGAGAACCGCCGCGGCCGGGAACAGGTGAGTAACCGTTCCGATTGGCTGCTCCAGCGGCGTCCCTAACGTCTGGACGAGACGCGCTGTTCGAGTCTGCGCCGCCCGCAGCGACGCCTGCTGAGCGAGCACTGCGCGCAGGGCGAGCTCGTTGCCATCGACACAGCCTGGCACTCGGACCCCCGGCCGCACCCGGACGAGGCTACCGATCACCTTGTCGTCGCCAAGTGCCTCGGCGATGGCGACCGGGTCGGCGTCGAGGTCGAGCAAGCGCCGGCAGCGTGCTATCGCCGGGGCGAGGTCGCGAAGATCGATGCGTAGAACGCAACGTACGGCACGGAGCCCCGGGGTCAGCTCAACGACTCCGATGCCGTGGGCGAGGGTGAGGGCGCGCCGATAGGTGCCACCGCTGACCTCTTCGAGACCGGGGACGGCTCGTACCTCCAGGAATCGCAGCAACGCCGCCCCGTCGAATGGCTCCCGGCAGCTCAGGCGAAGTTCGACCACTCCCGGTGTGCGGGGCCCGGCACCCTTGGACCGGGAGCTTGCACCCTTCGAGCGGGACCGCATCTCGCTTGGGGTCGAGGCGAAGACGTCTCTGATCGTGTCGTTGAACTGGCGGACGCTGTGAAAACCGGCAGCAAAGGCCGCATCCGTGAAGGGCATGGCCGTTGACTCGATCAGGAGCCGGGCCGTGTTCGCTCGCTGAGCCCGTGCGAGAGCGATTGGGCTGGCGCCCACCTGCTCAGTCAGGAGTCGCCGAAGATGACGATCGCTGAAGTGCAAGCGCGTGCCGAGCCCGGAGACCCCTTCGCGGTCGACGGTGCCGTCTGCGATCAAACGCATGGCGCGGGCGACGACGTCGGCGCGCCAGTTCCACTCTGGTGAGCCGGGCGCGGCGTCGGGCCGACAGCGCTTGCAGGCGCGGAAGCCAGCCGTCTGCGCGGCCGCCGCCGTCGGGTAGAAGCGAACACTCGCGCGTTTGGCCATCCGCGCCGGGCAACTCGGCCGGCAGTAGATCCGCGTCGAGGTAGTGGCGATGAAGAAAATGCCGTCGTACCGCGGGTCACGGCTCTCGCTCACCCGATAGCAGCTCTCGAAGTCCTTGAGGATATCGCTCATGGGTGATTCGTAGGACCGTACCAGCGGTTTTCGGCCAGCTCGGCGGAAGGTCACTCCTCTGGCCGATTTCCGCCAGTCGGCGGCGTCCCAACGTCGTAAGTTTGTCGGAGAACGACAGCGCGAGGATCGGCATGACAGCAGAAAACCAACGACGGTGGGACAGAGCGGGGAAACGGAAGGTTGGCCCATGAAAGCGACGGCAATTGGGATCGCCGGACTCGACGGCCGGCCTGTGATGCTTCCATCGAAGGAGCTCGATGGGCTGGAGTCTCGGGTCGAGGGTCGCTTGCTTCGCGCAGGTGACGCGGGCTGGGACGATGCCGTTCGGATCTGGAACGGCATGGTGGCCAAATCCCCTGCGCTCGTCCTTCAGCCGACCTCGGCCCTCGACGTGGCCGAGGCGGTGCGGTTCGCCGGTGACCACGGTCTATTGCTGAGTATCAAGGGCGGGGGTCACAACATGGCTGGAACGTCGATCGCCGATCGTGGTATGACGCTCGACATGTCGCGCATGCGCGACGTCATCGTCGACCCCGACCGGAGACTCGCCCACGTTGGCCCCGGGTGTCTGCTCCAGGACGTCGACCGGGCGACACAGGCGCACGGTCTGGCTACCCCGTTGGGCTCATTCTCCTCCGAGGTCGGAGTCGCCGGCCTGACCCTTGGAGGCGGACTGGGCTACCTCACTCGCCGCTTTGGCTGGTCGGCGGACAACCTCGAGGAGGTCGAGATCGTCACTGCGGACGGCCAGATCCGGACGACCGACCGTAATCTGGACGCCGACCTCTTCTGGGCGCTCCGGGGCGGCGGCGGCAACTTCGGCGTGGTCACCCGGTTCACCTTCCGCCTACACGAACTCGGCCCGACGATCATCGGAGGCCTGCTCGTGTGGAGTGCCGATATGGCCGACGACGTGCTCGCCACCTACCGCGATCTCACCGAGGCGGCACCACGCGAGTTGACCATGGCCGTGAACATACGTCTCGCACCCCCCGCCCCGTTCCTTCCTGAAGCCTGGCACGGCAAGCCGATCATCGCCGTCCTCCTGTGTCACAGCGGCGAGAACGCCGGGGCCGACCTCGCCGAGCTTCGCGCCCTCGAGGAGCCCATCGCCGACCTGGTCGCCGAGAAGCCTTACTCGGACCAGCAGTCGATGTTCGACGGCGACGAGCCCAAGGGGCGCCACTACTACTGGAAGACCGAGTATCTCGCCGGGCTTTCGAATGAGTTCCTCAACACGTTCCGTGATAGCGCCTCGAAGGTGACGTCGCCGCTTTCGGGATCGATCGTCATCCACCTTGCGGGAGCCTTGAACGATCTGGCGGACGACGACGGCGCAGTCGGCAACCGCGATGCGCGGTACTTGTGCGCTTTCGCCGGTCAGTGGCCACCCGATGCCGACGACAACGAACATGTCACCTGGGTACGCGAGGCGTGGAACAGCATCCGACCCTTCTCGACAGGGGGCAACTACCTGAACTTCCAGACCGCCGATGAAGCCGAGGACCGGGTCCAGGCAACGTACGGCGCCAACTTCGACCGCCTCGTCGAAGTCAAGGAGAAATACGACCCAGAGAATCTGTTCCGCTCGAACAGGAACATCCGTCGTCGCGCCGGACCCAAGAAGACAGGGCCGAGATAGCTGACTTACGCGTCCTGATCGTCGGTGCCGGCATTGCCGGTCTCGCCTTGGCCCGCGCACTGTATCAGCGGGGTCTTACCGCCGAAGTCGTCGAACGGGTGGCCGAGTGGCAGCCGATCGGCGCCGGAATCTACCTCCCCGCCAACGCCGTACGGGCATTGCAGGAGCTCGGCATCGCACCGGACGCAGCCCGTGCGAATCCGATTGCCCGTCAACGCCTCCTTGACCAACGGGGCCATCTTCTAGCCGAAATCGATCTCGAGCGACTTTGGGACGGCGTCGGCGGCTGCGTGGCGATCCATCGGGCACAGCTGCACGAGGCTCTTCGCTCGGCGACTACATCGGTGCCGGTCCAGCTCGGTACCTCGGTGACACACCTGGAAAACTCCGGGGCACCGCGAGTGAGCTTCTCGGACGGATCCAACGACAGCTACGACATCGTCGTGGGCGCTGACGGCATCCATTCGACGATCCGCAGGGTCGCGATGGGCGGTCCCTCAGCCCGCTATGTGGGACAAGCGTCCTGGAGGTTCATCGTCGACGGCTTCCCAGACGTCACCGACTGGACGGTCATGTTGGGCCGAGGCCGCACGTTCCTCACGGTCGCATTGGGCGGTGGAGTCGTCTATTGCTACGCAGACGTCAACACAGGCGACCCGGCAGGCGCCGAGCGTCAGGACTGGCGCGAGTCCTACGCCAACTTCGCCCACCCCGTCCCACGCTTGTTGGACCAGACCAGCGAGGTGTATTTCGCACCCATCGAGGAGGTCGTGCCGCCGGTCTGGACAGGTCGCCACGTAGTGCTCATCGGCGACGCGGCCCACGCCACCTCACCAAACATGGCCCAGGGGGCGGCGATGGCGCTCGAGGACGCTCTCGTACTCGCCGCCATGCTCACCGAGGACCAACCTGTGGACCAAGCGCTGGCCGGCTATGAACACCGGCGCAAGACTCGTGTGGCGTGGGTGCAGGAGCAGACCCATCGCCGTGACCGAACGAGAAACCTGACCCCGATGGTCCGGAACGTCATCCTGCGCCTGGCCGCCGAGCGCATCTTCAGATCCAACTACAGGCTCCTGCGGGATGTGCCGTAAACTGCGAGCGTGTCGGCGAAGTATGAATCGCAGCGACCGCTGTGGAGTCCCTGTGGACACGCGGGGTACCCCGTGGACCTTGCACTAGAAAGGAGGGGTCCGCGGTTGCAGACCCTTGACCAGGGCGTTGGTGGAGCTGACGGGATTTGAACCCGTGACTTCCTCGTTGCGAAAGATGCGGTCAAAACCCTCTGACCAGGGGTTTTAGGCACGCCATCAGCGGTCTTGTGGCGCGGCTGTGGGACGAGCGACGTGAGACAGCGTGAGACCTGACATTGGAGTCTTGTCGACTCGGGCCTTCAATCTTGGAGTCATGGCTCATCCGTCACCGGATCGATTTGGCGTCTAGCTGATCCAGGCGTCGTCCCGGCTGAGTCGGCCAACTCCTTCGGGGTGGGGATGCTTCGAACGGCAACGCTGACGGCAAGCACGAGGACGATGGCGCCGACCCATTGGCGGGCGCCGAGCTGCTCGCCGAGAAGGACGCTGCCGGCTGCGATTCCGAACAGGGGGATCAGGTTGAGGTATTGGCCTGCGACTGATGCCGGTGTCTCCTTGAGCCCTGTCAGGTAGAGCCAGAAGGCGATGCCGTAGTAGAGGCACCCGGAGATGACGGCGCTTCCCCAGGAGCGAGTCGAGATGTTCGCCGGCATCAGGGTGCCGGTTGAGACGATGACCGCTCCGAGGATGGTGACGGCGAATCCGAGCGCCGCGATCTGTTGGATGGCCACGACTCGGAGTGAGGATTCTTCGACCAGCCATTTTCTCGAGAGGACGGTGTAAACCGCGCACGCCGAAACGGCAGTGAGCGTCAGCCCGATGCCGATCAGGTGGCTCATGCCGTCGGGAGCGCTGACTATCAGGACGACTCCGATGGTTGCTGCCCCGGCCGCAACCACCTGAGTCTTGGAGACGTGTTCGCGGAGCGTGACCGCGGCGAGGACCATGATCATGATCGGCTCGGTTGCCCACAACAAGACTGCCTCGCTGGCGGTTATGTAGACCAGACCTACCAGGCCGAGGGCGTAGGAGATTCCGGGGTTGAGTATCCCGAGGCCGATGACTCTTCCGAGCCTCCTCGTCCGCGGTTCCTGCCGCTGCCGGGCCAGAAGCACCGGCGTGATCAGCAAGACGCTTGCCGCGAGCTGGATGGGGAGGAGGGCGACGGGTGGGATCTCGGTGAGTGCGCTCTTGGCGATCACGGTGGCGAGCCCCCATGAGGCGGCCGCCCCGGTGAGGACGTACGCGGATCGATGACGACGGAGGTTGGTGAGCACTGGTACTCCCTGGTATGTGTGAGGCGAGCGAGTCAGCGGTCGGTCTGACTCGCTGGATCCTCGGAGTCGCACACGGAGTAGCCGGGCAGGCGCCTCGATCGGTGGCGTCGGATGCCCGTGCTCATCATTCGACACTACCCGCCGGTCGGCTTAGCGGCCTTGATGATCACCGAATCCATACCGTCTGTGGCCCGATGGCTGGTGGTGAGACTTATCTCGGAGAATCCGGCTGCTTCGAGTAGACCGTGGTACTCGCTGTAGGAGAGCGCGCCGGCGATACAGCCGACCCAGGATCCCCGTTCCGCTCGCTCGTGTGCGGTGAGGGAGTCGTCGGCGACGACGTCACTGATCCCGAATCCTCCCTCCGGCGCGGAGCACCCGGCTGATCTCATCGAACACTGCTGGCTTGTCGGTCGAGAGGTTGATGACACAGTTGGAGATGACCACGTCGACCGATCTGTCGGGGAGGGGGATCGCCTCGATGTACCCCTTGAGGAATTCGACGTTGGTCACCCCGGCTTCAGCTGCGTTCTTCTTGGCGAGCTCGAGCATCTCGTCGGTCATGTCGAGCCCGTAGGCGAACCCGGTCTCTCCAACCCGGCGGGCGGATAGCAGGACGTCGATGCCCCCGCCCGATCCCAAGTCGAGGACGGTTTCACCTTCGGCGAGGTCGGCGACTGCGGTCGGGTTGCCGCAGCCGAGACTGGCTTCAACCGCTTGTGTCGGAAGGGCCGAGATGTCGGCTTGGCTGTACGTGCCGGCGGTGAGATCAGCATCGAGAGTCTCGTCGTGGCCACAACACTCGGGACCACAACAGGACCCGGTCGTAGCGGCGCGGGCGTACCTCTCCCTCACCTGCTCTCGCATCTCCACTTTGCTCTCCATCGGCTACCCCTTATTCATATCGATAGCGGTCTATGCGTTCTACGGTACGTCTCATATCGACAGATGTCAATGTGTTAGGGTGACGGGCATGACTTCTGACGCCTATTGCTGTGTCCCGGTGACCTCCTCGTCGCTGTCGGCGACGGAGGCGCAGACCATGGCCGAGGACTTCAAGGCGCTCGCAGATCCGACTCGGCTCCGCCTACTGAGCCTGATCGCAAGTGTTCCCGAGGGTGAGGTTTGTGCCTGCGATCTGAATGAGCCTCTGGATCGGAGTCAGGCAACGGTGAGCCACCACCTGTCCGTACTTACCAAGGTGGGGCTGATCACCAGGGAGCAACGGGGTAAGTGGGCCTGGTTCCAGGTTGCGCCCGAGCGCGCTGACTTCGTCAGATCGATCCTCGACCAGTCAGCGGTGCCGGTCAGCTGAGGGGGCGGTCAGGTAGCAGCTCGCCAAGCAGACTGCGGACTCGGGTCTCGAGCTCGTCTCGGATTGGTCTGACTTCTTCCACCGTCTTTCCTGACGGGTCGTCAAGCTCCCAGTCGAGGTAGCGCTTGCCGGGATAGACCGGGCAAGCGTCGCCGCAACCCATGGTGACGATCACGTCAGCGGCACGGACGATCTCGTCGGCCCAGGGCTGGGGAATCTCGCCGCTGATGTTCACTCCGACCTCGGCCATGGCGGCAACTGCTGCCTGGTTGACCTGTTCGGCCGGCTCACTTCCACCAGAAAACACGTCGACTCGATCTCCCCCGAGTCTCTTCGCCCATCCTGCCGCCATCTGTGAGCGTCCGGCATTGTGAACGCAAAGGAAGAGGATGCTCGGGTTGAGTGTCGTCGGATCTGATTCCAGTCTGACCAAGGCGCGGAGCCGGTCTCGGGCGAAACGCTCTGCCAGCAACGGGATCCAGGTGCTGGTGGTTGCTTGTCCCACCAGCGTGTCGAGCGAGTCGTTCATGAACCGTTCGATGGTCTCGGTGTTGAGGGTTCCGGAGAATTGGCGTTGGAGACGCTCAGCAGCCTGTCGAATCTGAAGCTGCTCACCGGTCGTAAGCGTGATCGGCATCATGTTCCTTTCCGTTCGGGCGTATCAGCAGTCGGGTCGATAGAAAGACCGCGGTCAGGGCGCCGAGAAGCTGGGCGGAGATGAACACAGGGGCCGTGGCGGCTGGGATCCCGGTATACGTGTCCGTGAAGACCCTCGCCATCGTGACTGCGGGGTTGAGGAGACCAGTCGACGAGGATGAGAAGACCATGACCGTCACCCAGCCTCCAACCATCGCCGGGATCCAGGAGAGCCGGCCCTGGTCGATGGCTCCGACGATGAGCAGGACGAGGACGGTTGTACCGACATATTCGGCAAGCACGCTGCCCCAGGCCAGACCCTCGGTTGTGGAGAGGGCGGGTCGGTCTCCGAATGAGACCAGGGCAACCGTAAGGCCCAATACGGCGCCAACAACTTGCGCCGCGATATACGGGAGGGCGGTTTGGCCTCCAATGGACCGGCGCCGCCACAGGGCCAAAGTGACGGCCGGGTTGAAGTGGGCCCCCGAGGTTCGGGCGAAGAGGGCGATGAGGACGGCTAGACCGAGACCCACGGCGACAGCGTGGTAGAAGAGGCTGGGCGCCGGGTCGGCTCCAAGTTGCTCCACGGCGACGCCGCTGCCCACGATCACAAAGAGGAGGAGTGCCGTCCCAACCAGTTCGCTGACCACCGCCCTGTCAATCATGGGACCAGCGAGTCGACGCGATGTTCGATGTCATCGAAGGCGGATCTGAAGGCGCCGACCTGTCGCACAGCAACGGGATCCGGGACAGACCAGTGGATGTGGCGTTGGGCGTCGGGCAGGTTCGCCTTCGCGGGCCTGGTCACAGACGGAGATCAGCAGCACAGGCACCCGGGTCAGTGAGTCGTAGCCGCGTGGTCGGGCGCCACTCAGGTCGAGTCCTCGTTCCTTTGCTACCCGTATAGCGAGGGGATGGACGCGTGGCCGCGGGGTTCACCCCTGCACTCGCCGCCACCCGCCCGGTGCGCGACGTCCAGTAGGCGGCGGCGTACTGGGACCGTGCCGAATTGTGATTGCAGACGAAGACCACAGATGAGACCGGTATCGGCTCCGGCGCGAGGTCCAACCCGGCGAGTACCTGACGTCGAAGGGTCACATATCGGCGCCGGTGATCGCCCTCCGACTGGCGCCGTTCGATGACCCCCGCATCGTCGAGCACATTGAGGTGGTGAGCGAGAAGGTTTCCCGGCATCTCGAGGGCACCCGCTAGCTCCCGGACTGACAAGTCGCCCTCCAGCAGAAGATCGACCAGCTCTAGCCGCGCTTCGTCCCCAAGGGCCGAGTGCACTCGCGCTCGCTGCGGCAAGATCATTAACTCAGAGTTTACTGAGTCAACTGTCGTTGAACAAATCGGCCGATTCTGTGGTCGAGCCTTGTCCACACAACCATGGGAGCACCTCCCCGAGTCGGGTGGGCGTCTGACCTACGATGCGGTAGGTGACGCAGGAGCCGTCTGACCTAGAACGTCTTCTCGGACCAGACCGCAGACCGATCCGTCGGCCTCATGGAATGGCGTTGATCGTCGCCGTGATAGCAGTTGCGATTGCCATTGGTCTTGTCGTGCTGTGGCCGCGTGACCCACCGACGATCGACCGTCTTGCATTCGGGTTCGCCAGCGCGGTGATACCGGCAACGGTCGAGTCTGTCGAGGGTGCCCCTTGCTCCTACGCCGCGGAGGAAATCTGTAACACGGTCGTGTTCACAGATGGGAGCGGAACCTTCACACAGGAGTTTCCCGATGGTCCGGGTCAGCCCCAGTTTGAGGTCGGCGATCCAGTCTATCTGGCGGTATCGGTGGCTGAGGACGGAAGCATTTCGACCAACTACTACGACAGAAACCGAGGGCCGCTTCTTCTCGTCGTTGGTCTCCTGTTTGGCATTGCGGTTGTCGCCTTGGGCCGGTTGCGCGGGGTGGCGGCGTTGGTCGGCCTTGCAATCAGTGTGGCCGTCCTGATCTGGTTCATCGTCCCAGCGATCATTGCTGGTCGGGACGCAGTGTTGGTGGCGTTGGTCGGAGGCGGGGCGATTGTCCTCGTCTCGTTGTATCTCGCCCACGGCTACACCCCACTGACCCACGTGGCGGCGGTCGGCGCATTTGCCGCCCTCGCCCTGACCACGGCTTTGTCCTGGGTGGTGGTCGAGTTCGCCCACTTCACTGGGCTGGCAAGTGAGGAGGCGTTCTACTTGCTCAATCTCCCCGACATCGACTTGAACGGACTCCTCCTCGCGGGCATCGTCCTCGGAGCGCTCGGTGCCCTAGACGACGTGACGGTCACACAAGCCTCGGCGGTGTGGGAGGTGGCGGGTGCGAACCAAGCCATTGAGCAGCGAGCCCTCTTCGACTCCGGCCTCCGCATCGGACGGGATCACATCGCCTCCACCGTTAACACTCTCCTCCTTGCCTACGCCGGCGCGGCGATGCCGCTCCTGATCCTCTACAGCCTTTCAGGACTATCTCTTGCATCGGTGGGCAGCTCCGAAGTAATCGCGGTGGAGATAATCAGAACCTTCGTCGGCTCAATAGGGCTCGTTGCCGCGGTGCCAATCACGACCTGGCTGGCAGCGACTCAAATGCACCGTTGGATGTTGAAGCGTCAGTCAGGGAGAGCGAAAGCCCCCGATGACCATGCCACCTGATCGCACGTCGCAACGGCCTCCGGGGGCTTCGGGCCGAGATCAACGTCATGCTGCGTTGCGGGTCTTGGGGGGACCCACGGTGAGTCGGCCCTGAAATGGACACTACGCCCCGTCCTGGCTTCGTCTATGGGACGTGACCGGAGTCCCACGAGGGGCTACTTACTCGAAAGACCCGGCTCGTCCTCATCGTTCCCCATCCCCATCTGCGTTCCCCCAAGGCTCACTATGACCGGGCGAGATTTCCACGAAGTGTCGCTGACATCGCCGATTGGTGAACGATTCTTGGCGGCGGGCATCAGGAGTAACCGTTCGGTCACCACCAAAGGTATCGCTCGTCTTGGGACCTGACCAGGACCCACCCGAGGGCGTGAGGGTTGGGCCCAGGTCCAGGTCCTGTTTCCACAGTGGAGGCCCTAGGAGGAAGATGCCTCTGCGGGCAACGGTGACTCGGTCAAATGTCACCGATATGTCCAGAAAACCGCCATCTGGGAATTGTTTGACGGCAAACAGGGGTGGCTATAGCCTCCCCGATCCGATGGAGAAATCAGTGGCCGATCACATTCCGCTCGACCCGTTAGCCACGCTCCCACGTCTGGAACGACGCCGACTTGCACGCGTACTCGGTGAGGCGAATCGTGCGGACTCCCCCCGATAACGAAACGTACGGAACGTCTGTTGTCCTATTGGAGCAGTTGATCCCGAGCCATCGGTCGGGCTGGTGACACAACCTTCAAGTCCTCGGACGATATGTGAGATCGCTGGGTGTACAGACCACGCTGTCAGTGAGCGTTGGATCATCGTCGGCGATGGATCACAACGACGCATCGAAGTCTGTTGGAAACACGCTGAGGGCGAAATTGACCCTGAGACTGTGGAGAATCCAATCGACTAACAGCTCGCCGCGGCCCACCACCCGACACTGCAGCAGTCACAAGCCACACTCCCGCCACCGACAATCTTACCCACCTGATATGACCCCGGAATGCTCGTCGAATCGTGCAGAAACGACCGGCCATCGGGGTTCTCGTTTATCAGTCCGTGGGGCTCGGGAAGAAGTAGATGGTGCCGATCAGATCTTCCGGTACTAGGAACACGTCAACTGCTCCGGCGTCGTCTGTGACGAAGGAGTGGACGGTGGCGCCGTCGACGTCGTGGGTTCTGGCGTAGACCACTTTCTGTTGACCGTCGAACCCGCGTATCGACAACGTGTATTCGGCTCCCTGTTGGAACTCCATTGGCGGAGCGTAGGCCCAAGCTGACGACCAGGCGCCATCGTGACCTACTGGTGGTTAGATGTTCACCGTGTTGCCTTGTTTTGGGCGGACAACGGCTATCTGACCGCTCCAACCTGCCGGTCAGCAAAGAATCAATTTCCCCCTTTGCGACAACAGGAGACCGGCGGGGGCAAGCCTAAATAGCCCAGCGACATCCTCGCCGGCCTCCGATCAGAAGGAAGCCTCCTCCGGGGGATTGTGGAGGGAGGGGGCTTCGTCCTCCTAGCTCACCTTGGCCGTGGCGTGTTCCAGTGCCCAGTTCAGGGCGTAGTCGGCGATGTCCTCCCAACCGGGGATCGCGGGTAACAGATGTGGTCCGTCGAACTCCACGACTTCGGTGACGGAATTGGACTTGTAGTGCTTCGCGTTCGAATGCCCGACCTTGGGCGGAAAGAGGTGATCCTGCTTTCCAATGATGAATAGCAACGGGGGCCGCGAGTCGTCGTGATAGTCGACGTAGTTGTCGTCTTTGCCAGGGTGAATGTTGGCGAGTGCGCTTCCCCAGAAGACTCTGCCTGAGGCCGGAATGTGGTATCGCTCGTAGAGCGCCAGGGACTCCTGTTCATCGAAGGTGTTTGTGAATACGTAGTGCCACTGCTCAGGAGTGAAGCCGACCGCCCGATGTCGGTTGGCAGGGTTCTTCAGGATCGGCCACCCGGATCGGATCTCCGATAGCGGCACCACTTTGACGCCTTCCGTCGGCGCCGAGTTGATCGCCACCCCGACCGCGCCGAAGCCATGGTCGAGCAAGATCTGGGTGAACACCCCGCCAGCTGAATGGCCCATGATGATCGGAGGACGGTCGAGCTTGCCGATGATGTCTTCGAGCATGTCGATGATCTCCGGCACCTTGAGTTGCTCGATCGGTGTCGGATCTGCGCGGAGCGCCTCGACCTCGACCTCGAACCCGGGATAGGCGGGGGTGAGCACATTGAAACCTGCTGACTCGTAGCGGGCCTTCCAGTTCTCCCAACTCCTCGGGGTGACCCAGAAACCATGGACGAGGACAATGGTGTCGGGCTTTGTGGAGTCGGACATAGCAGTTCCTTTCCTAGGGGTGCCTTCGGATGTGATGACCGCCTCGGAAGGTGCGAACCGAGCGAACCTACGTCCAAGGAAGGCGGAGTCCGACAGTTCGCGAAAAGATTCTCCAACCCCCGTTCTGCACAAAGCCGGATGCGTGCAACGGCCATGGAGCCGAGGTACGGGCGAGCCTGGACCATTTCCTCGATCACCCGCCGAGGGTCCAGCCCTACGCCGTACCAAACCGTGCGTTGCCTGCGTCGGGCGCCCACCGTCGGGCGGGACGTGACTGACCGAGCGCCACCGGCTCGCAGAGCTCTCGCTAGCGTCTGACCGGCTCCAGGCCATCGTTCCTGTACCTCGATTGCTGCTATGCGCAACTTGGGTGAAAGCGATAGCCGTTCTCAGCCAGCCAGCCCTGTGGATCAACTTGTCCACTCATCCGGTCAGCCCGGTCTCAGATCTTGGTCAACCCGGCCTCTTTGGTCACAGAACTCGCCAGCCTGATCATGCCCAGTTTCTCTTCAGTGGCGACCCAGCTCTCCGCGAGTCTCAGAACATTCGAAGCGAGTCGTCAGCTCTCCTCATCCATCTATCGCGGAATGCCCCCTGGAGAAAGGGCGAGTCGCTCGATGTCCCATCCGGCCAGTGCGGCACCTGCCCGGTAGGCGCTGTCTACGAAGGCTATGACCCGGTCACCGTCAAGGAGCGGCGTCGCTGGCTGGTGAGTCGATAACCACGGTCCTCGACTATGGCGCTTCGGGCACCGGTTCCAGGACGACCACTGCTGTCTCTCGTGATCGCAACGCGGCATACGCATCCAAGTTTGTGTCGAGTAGGCGCCACCGTTCCCACAGACGGGAGCGTTCCTCTCCCTCGGCAGCCCGACCCTTTACCACAAGTCGGCCCCCCGGGATCTCGACATCTGCCACCGGATTCGATTGCAGATTGAGCCACCACGCAGGCTCGGGGTCGCCCCAACCGTTCATGGCCATGGTGACCATGTTCTGACCGTCCTCCAGGTACCCGAGGATGACGCTACGGTCCTGCCCGCTACGCCGACCTAGGACGGTGACACGCATAATCCCGTAGCGATCGGGGCGAGCCGGTCTGAGCCCGAATCGGCCACCCGTCATTCGGTGTAGTCCGCGGTGGATCGACCAGGCGGAGCGAATGATCCACCTCGGTGGGAGCCATGCTTTCTGCACCTGTCCTTCGGTCATGAGATGCCATTCCCTCGTCGTCATCGGTTCTTACAGTGTAAGGCCCACCGTACTCGTACACCGTAAGGTCGTCAAGCCCGCGGTTACTGATCCGAAGTGTCTGGTGGGATGGGGGGCCCCAGGCAGCCACTCACCTGCTGACAGTTCAGATTCGGTCGGTCTCGTAGGCCCACATCGCCAATTCGACCCGGTTGCGGGCATCGAGCTTGGTCATCAGGCTCGACAGATGAGCCTTGACCGTGCTCAGACTGATGTGGAGCTGGTCGCCGATTTCGGTGTTGGTCAGACCTCGAGCCACGGTCAGCAGCACCTCCTCTTCTCTCTCGGTCAGGGGCGTGGTCGGCTGGCTGGGCGCCGATTGTCCGCCGGCGCGTGCGAAGGTCTGCAGAAGCCGGGCGGTGACGCTGGGGGCGATGAGGGCGTCGCCATTGGCGGCGGCATGCACCGCCTGGACCAGCAGCTCTGGCCCGGCGTCCTTGAGCAGGAAGCCGCGGGCCCCGGCCTTGAGCGCGCCGTGGACGTACTCGTCGAGGTCGAAGGTGGTGATGATCACGATCGCCATCGGATCTGCAACCTCGGGCCCGGCGAGCTGGCGGGTCGCCTCGAGACCGTCCACTTCGGGCATGCGAATGTCGAGCAGGCAGACATCGGGTCGTAGCTGGCGCGCCATCTGCACCGCTTCGCGCCCGTTGACGGCCTGGCCCACCACCTCGATGCCCGGTTGGGCGTCGAGAATCATCGACAGGCCGGTACGCACCAGCTCCTGATCGTCGGCGACGACCACCCGGATGCTCATCGGTTCTTCCCGTTCTGGGGGATGACGGCGGTGACCACCCAACCCCGGTCCGGGCCGGGCCCGGCTTCGAGGTTGCCTCCGAGCAGTTTGGCGCGTTCGGTCATCCCGATCAGCCCGAATCCAGGTTCGGTACCGGCGTGGATCGGCTCACCGTCGTCACGGACGATGAGCCGCACCACCTGGTCTTGACTCGACACCGAGACCTCGACGCTGGTGGCGTGGCGGGCGTGTCTCAGCGAGTTGGTGATCGATTCCTGGGCGATGCGGTAGAGCGCGGCGTCGACGGCGGGGGTGATGCCATCGAGACCTCCGAAGAGCTCCACTTCCACCTGTGGCTGCCCGCCGACCTCGGGTACCAGTCGCTCGATGTCGGCGATGCCGGGCACCGGGGCCAGGTCCGGTTCCTCGCCCTGGCGGAGTGCCCCGACGATGGCCCGCATCTCGGCCAGTGTTCGTGACGCCTCTTCCTCGATCACTCGAAGCGCCTGCCGGGGTGCATCGGGGTTGTCGTCGGCGAGAATCTGTCCGGCTTGGGCCTGGATGGCTATGGCGGACACATGATGGGCCACGGTGTCGTGGAGCTCCCGGGCCAGCTGCTCCCGCTCCCCGAGCACCGCACGGTCCCGATCCCGGCTGCGGGCATGGGACCGATAACGCACCGTGGCGCCGAGCAGGGCCGGGGTCATGCCGAAGACGAACGCAGCCACCCCCTCACCGACGTCGCTGACGTCGGTAACGATGCCCATGATGTAGCCAATCAGGATGATGATCATCCCGAGCACTATCTCCCGACCCGAGCCCCAGCGAAGGAGGGCATAGGGGAGAAGGATGATGAAGATATTGGCGTAGAGGCCGAAGGTCTCATATCCACCGATGAGGACGACCGCGTTCAATATTGCGATGAGCCCAAAGTTGATCGCCACCACCGGCAGCGGATGGGAGCGCCTCCACAGCAGGGTGAAAGCGAGCCCGACCGCAAGCACCGTCGAGAGCAGACGCCAGACAACGTCGGCGCGGAAGAACCCTTCGAGAATGGCGGCTACGACCACGCCGAACACCAGCCAGCGGTCCCACCACAGGGTGCCTGGGTTGTCGGGCGCGCGTGGCTCCCGCCACAGCGACCGCAGGGCGCTTCTCATCACCCGTTCACGTTAGGGAAAGGCCAGGTCCGGCGAATCGGCCGAAAGTGCCGTTTTGGGGTGGCCCGAATGGCCAGGGAAGATCTGGCTCTTTGCCTGATGTGCGCTACCCAACGGTTCGACACGATGCCCACAGGACACAACGTCTTGCCAAGGAGGGCATCGCATGTCACACCGTCTCTACCGGATGGGCAGTTTCGCCGCACGTCGACCCTGGGTCGTCATCGCCTCCTGGGTGATGGTGTCGCTGGTGGTGATCGGGGCGGCCTCGGCTTTCGGCCGCGACCTGGAGGACTCGATGGAGGTTCCGGGCCTCGACTCCCAGCAAGCCCTTGACCTGCTGGCGTCGGCCGAGTCCGCTTCGGCCGGCCTGACCGCGCAGGTGGTGGCCACGCCTCGGGGTGACGACATCACCTTCACTGACTCGGGGGATGCCGTAGCGGCCCTCACCGATTTGCAGAGCGGTCTCGGAGCCCTCCCCCAGGTGCTTGCCGCGGCGGAACCGGTCCTCTCGCCGGATGGACGTGTGGCGTTGATCCGGGTCCAGTACCCGGTGCAGGGGGAGTTGAGCGTCGTCGATCTGGAGAACTTGAAGACCTTCGTGGAAGACGCCCGTGAGGGCTCACCGCTGGTGATCGAGATGGGTGGCGACCTGTTCTTCTCCTTCGAGGAAGCGCCCACCGGCACCGGAGAGTTGATCGGCGTGATCGCGGCCGGGGTGATCCTCCTCATTTCGTTTGGATCGGTGATCGCAGCCGGTCTGCCCCTGGGGTTGGCCCTGTTCGGCCTGGCTCTCGGCGTTACTTCGATGGGTTTGGTCACCTATCTGATCGACATCCCCAGCTTCGCCCCCCAGATCGCCACCATGATCGGACTCGGGGTGGGGATCGACTACGCCCTGTTCATCCTCACCCGACACCGAGAGTTCTTGTCCCAGGGGTTGGGTGTGGTGGACGCGGCGGGTCGGGCCGTGGCAACCGCCGGGCAAGCGGTGGTGTTCGCCGGGGGGACGGTGGTCATTGCCATCCTCGGCATGGCCGTGGCGGGCATCCCTTTCATGACGGCGGCGGCCGTCGCCACCTCGGTGGTGGTGGGGATCATGGTCATCGCCTCGATCACGCTGCTTCCTGCCCTGCTCGGTCTCGCCGGGGAGCGGCTCAGCCGTTACGGGTTTCGTCACAGGACGGATCACACCAAGCAGGGCAGAAACTGGGAGCGGTGGGGCCGGCATGTCACCGACCATGCCTGGCCCTACGCCATTGGGGCCACCCTCGCTCTGCTGGCCTTGACCATCCCGGTGCTCAGTCTGCGTCTCGGATTCCCAGATGAAGGGACCCTCCACGAGTCCCGGACCGAGCGCCGAGCCTACGACCTGGTCGCCGAGGGTTTCGGCCCCGGCATCAATGGCCCGTTGCTGATCGCGGTCGACATCAGCGAGGACGCCACGGTGGTCGAGCCCCTCGCCGCGGCGATCTCAGAGGACCCGGCGATCGTCGGAGTCGTCCCTCCGAATGTCGACGGCCAGGCCGGGGTGGCCACGTTGGTCGCCTTCCCCACCACTGCTCCTCAGGATGGCGTCACCGTGGAGACCATCGAGCGTCTCCGGGCCGAAGTGATCCCTTCGGTTCTCGACGGCAGCCCGGCCCGGGCTTTCGTCGGCGGATCCACCGCGACCTGGTCCGACATGAGCGACAAGGTGAAGGACCGTCTACCGCTGTTCATCGCCGCAGTCGTCCTCATGTCGTTCCTACTCCTGGTGGTGTTGTTCCGGTCGGTCCTGGTGCCGTTGAAGGCTGCATTGCTCAACCTGTTGAGCATCGGGGCTGCCTACGGGGTGCTGGTGATGGTGTTCCAGTGGGGCTGGGGAAAGGATCTGATTGGGCTCGAATCGACGGTGCCGATCATCTCCTTCATCCCGATGTTTATGTTCGCCGTCCTCTTCGGTCTGTCCATGGACTACGAGGTGTTCCTCCTCAGCCGGGTGCGTGAGGAGTACAACGCGAGTGGTGACAACGAGGCCTCGGTGATCCGGGGCATCTCCAGCACCGCCCGGGTGATCACCTCGGCGGCGCTGATCATGATCTCTGTCTTCTTCGGATTCGTGCTCGGCGCCGACCCGCTCACCAAGATGATGGGGCTGGGACTGGCCACCGCCATCTTCCTCGATGCCACCGTGGTCCGGATGGTCCTGGTTCCGGCGACGATGAAGCTGCTCGGCGACGCCAACTGGTGGTTGCCGGGATGGCTGGACCGGATCCTCCCCGCAATCGAGATCGAGGGTGACCCTGCGGCCGACGGGGTGGCGGATGACACGGAGCTGGCTCAGGTCTCATGAGCCAGCTCCAACTTATTCCCGCCCTTCGACCCGGATCAGGGCCACACGACGCCACTTTGCAACGGCGCTCTGACCAGGTGTGTTTAGTGGAGCGTCTTCCCAACCCATGCGCCGTTCTCGACGGCCCCGCGAGGTCGTGATCATCCCGCAGCACGGCCGAACGTCGGGCACATCGAAGACCCGGACGTCTCTCCCGCTCCGGCCCGGCACCTCAATCATCCTCCGACAGATGACGCATCAACTCCTCTATTCGGTTGGACCTCGTAACGGCTCGCTTCGCGCTGTGGATCCACCACAGATGCTGCCTTCTGGTCGAGTCGGGCAAGGCATCGAAGGCATCTCTCGTTCCGGGCACCACGTCCAACGCGGTCTCGAGGTCCGGTGGGATCACAAGGGCGTCGACCTCGTCGGTCTGCGACCATGATCCGTCAGCGATTGCCTCGTCGATCACCCTTTGACCGGCTGCCGACATGAGCCCTTCCCCGATCAGGCGCTCGATTCGAGCCTTGTTGAGCGACGACCAGACCCCACCTTTTCTCCGCGGGGAGAACCACTGCATCCTCCGCTCGTCGTCCACCCGCTGCACCCGACTGTCGATCCAACCGAAGCAGAGGGCCTCCTCCACGAGGTCGTCGTACAGCGGACCTTCCAGGTCACTGGACTTCTTCCGGTACACCACCCAGAGCCCCTCCTCCCGCCCGCCGTTTCGAGCCAGCCAATCTCTCCACGCCGCCCTCGTTACAGGAGTGAGGACCTCTTTGCCGTTCGGGGAGCCAGGTTGGGCACGGGCCACAATGCTCGGCATCGGGAGGCGAACCTACCCATGGCTTCGCGCATAGCGTGGTCTCCCGAGGGAATACGCACGTCGACAAGCCCCACCCCCGAGGAGGAAAGACCCGGCATCAGGTGGGCCAATGGACTCCTCAGTCCGTCTTCCCCCTTATAGGAGGTGACCCTTTCGGGGTGGAGCTGACGGGATTTGAACCCGTGACCCCCTCGTTGCGAACGAGGTGCTCTGCCAGGCTGAGCTACAGCCCCTTGCGGGAAGGGAATTGTACCTAGGGGCGGTTGGCAGGCCAGATCGCGGCGCTAGTTGACCCGTTTCTCGTGACCGGCCCACTCCTTGTCACGCAGCACGTACTTCTGGATCTTGCCCGTCGACGTCTTTGGTAGCTCGGTGACCACTTCGACCTCGTCTGGCGCCTTGAAATGTGCCAATCGCGCCCTGACGTGCTCGATGATCTTCTCCGGCTCAGTCGCGGCCCCCTCCTTGAGCACGACGAAGGCCTTAGGGCGCTCACCCCACTTCTCATTGGGCACTGCAACGACCGCGCACTCCAGCACATCGGGGTGGGAGGCGATGGCCCGCTCCACCTCGATGGTCGAGATGTTCTCGCCGCCCGAGATGATGATGTCCTTCGACCGGTCACGGAGATCGATGTAGTTGTCGGGGTGCCAGACCGCGATGTCACCCGAGTGGAAGAAGCCACCCAGGAAGGCCTCATCGGTGGCCTCGGGATTGTCGAAGTAGCCCTTCATGACGTTGTTGCCCCTCATCACAACCTCGCCCATGGCCGTGGCATCACGGGCGATGTCGCTCATGTCGTCATCGACCACCCGTGTCGGGTCCGCGGTCACAAAGGAAACGCCCTGCCGGGAGAGGAATCGGGCCTGCTCCGCCGGTGACATGTCGGCAACGCCGGGCTGGATCTCACAAACGGTGTGTGGTCCGTAAGTCTCGGTCAGCCCGTAGACGTGGACGATGGTCGCCCCGAGCTCGCTGAGGTTTTCGATCAGTGACGGTGAGGGCGGGGCACCGGCGGTGGTCACGGTGAGCGGGTGCTCTAGGGGGCGGGCGTCGGGATGGTTGACCAGACCGATCAGGACAGTGGGCGCGGCGTTGAGGTGGGTGACACCCTGGGTGGCGACGAGACGCCAGATCTCACCCGGATCGGCCGCACGCAAGCCAATGTGGGTGCCACCCATCGCGGTCACACCCCACGTCGTGCACCACCCGTTGCAGTGGAACATGGGAAGGGTCCATAGATAGACCGACTCGGTCGAGTGCCGGGAGTGGATCATCTCGGCCAGAGCGTTGAGATAGGCGCCCCGATGGGTGTACATCACACCTTTGGGTCGACCGGTGGTGCCCGACGTGTAGTTGATCGAGATCGTCCGCTCCTCGTCGTCCACGGTCCAGGGCAAAGGCTCGTCGCTTCCTCGCTCCAGAAACGTATCCCACGGCACGGTCTCGAATGGGACCTCGGTGCCGGTGTCATCGATGGAGACGATCTCCTCCACCGTGGCCAGATCACCGACGATCTCGGACAGCTTGGCCAGAAACTCCGAGTCACCGACCAGGATCTTGGACCCAGAGTGGTCGAGGATGTACCTGATCTCCTCGGGTGACAGACGTGTGTTGACCGCGACCAGCACCGCCGCGAGAAGTGGGACGGCGAAGTGCGCCACCAGCATCTCGGGGATGTTGGGGCAGAGGAACGCGACGCGGTCGCCCTGCCCGACATCGGAGGCTTCGAGAGCACGCGCCACTCTGGTGGTGAGCGCGGCCATCTCCTGATAGGTGAGATCTCGGTCTCGGTAGCTAATGCCGGTCTTGTCGCCGAAAACCATCGCGGCGCGTTCGAGGAAGGAGAGAGGGGTCAGTTCGGTGCGATAGACCGGTGTGGTCATCGGGATCGATCGGACCAGACCGGTTGGCGCTTGCCTAGAAACGCGTTCATCCCCTCTTGGGCGTCGGGGGTGGCGGCGTTTCCCGCCATGATCGGCTCGATGACCTCGTAGGCAGAGGTCTCGGGCAGCCCTGCCTGGGCGTAGTAGGCGTGTTTCCCGGTGGCGATTGTGTCCGACGAGAAACGCAGGATTTTCTGGGCGAGCTCGTCGACCGCCCCGTCCAGCCGATCGGAGGGAACCGCTTGGTTTATCAGTCCCCACTCCACCGCCTGAAGCGCGGTGACCGGTTCACTGGTGAGCAACATATGCATCGCACGTTTTTGGCCGACTGCCCGGCTCACCGGGACCAGCGGCGTGGAGCAGAACAACCCGATCGAGACACCCGGCGTGGCGAACCACGCGTCCACGGACGCGATAGCGAGGTCACACGAGGCCACCAGCTGGCAGCCGGCGGCGGTGGCCACGCCCTGCACCTTGGCGATGACTGGCTGTGGTAACGCATGAATCCCCTCCATCATGCGGGTGCAGGTGGCGAAGAGCTCTATGTAGTAGTCGTCGGGGCGGTCGACCATCTCTGCAAGATCGTGACCTGCGGAGAAGGCCGGCCCCTCCGCACCCAGGACCACCACCCCGGTTTCGGCGGGCACCGCCTCGACGGCCTTGATCAGGGTCTGCAGCATCTCGAGGCTGAGCGCATTGCGTTTCTCAGGCCGGGCCAGGGTGATGGTGGCGATGCGGTCGTCGACTTCGAGACGAACGCCGTCGAACTGCATGCCCGGCATCCTACGCAGCCGTCTCCGATCTGGCCCCGGTGCTACCCCCGCAGGTCTTGACGTAGACGTTCTTGCACCACGGTGGCGGTGAGGTCGGAGCGGGAGCGCTCGACCAGGGCGCGGGAAACGTCGGTGGTGCGGCGGAGGCCGTTGGTCATA
The DNA here is from genome assembly GCA_963734115.1 of uncultured Acidobacteriota bacterium. Taxonomy (GTDB): domain Bacteria; phylum Actinomycetota; class Acidimicrobiia; order Spongiisociales; family ZC4RG35; genus JARDZU01. Next base: position 104,794 of record CAVTFV010000005.1, on the reverse strand, counting down.
CCGTCCGGGTAGTCCATCTCGGCAAGCAGGTCGACGATCTGGTCCATAGCGTCGAGCGTTGTCTGGGCCGCGTTCGATGTCTCCCGCCCGGAGGAGGTCGAGCAGACGCCGGCGCAACTCCCCCACCGCCTCCCCAAGACCGTGGAGGAAGGGGACAGGGTCGATGCCGAGCTCGGCGAAGCCTGGAACCGGCTCACTCCGGAACAGCGCTTCCGTGATCCGTGCCTCCGCGTACTCCTTGGCGGCATCGGAGATGAAGCCGGCATGGAGTATGTCGGGATGGTCGGCAAGGGCAGTCGTGATGTCCGCCAGGATCGTCCCCGGCCTCTGAGATGAGCCCGGCCGCCTGGTCCCACTCGCCACGATGAAGGGCGCGGATCCCGTTGGCCGATGACCGGATCACCTTCCTCGAGCCGGTGATCCCCTTCTCACGCGCCGCGAACCGGGCGTCGAGAACGGCTCGGGCGTCGTCGGCGAAATCGAGATCCATCGCCTACTGGGCGATGACTTTGATCTGCGGCTCGTCCCACTCGGCGGGACGCTCGGAGACATGGGTGACCTTGAGCCGCCACTGACGCTGCTGCTTCATCTGAGCCAGGGCCGCCACGTAGAGAGCGATCAGTGAATCGATGAAGAGATGCACCAGAAGCAGAGCCAGCGAGTTCTGCCACAGGGCCAGCCCGGCGGTGAGCAGGGCCAGGAAACCGAGCACCGCGAAAGTGCGGCGACGACGGAGACGGATGACGTCCCGCTGACCCACGGCCTTCCTGTCGTACGGCCGCTTCTGGACGTCGGCCATCAGATGGCTCCAGCGGTCGAATTCCTCGGTCGAGTTCTTGGGTGCGTTTTGTCGGTCGCCGAACACCGAAGGCAGGAGATACACACTCCACACAGCGGCTATCAGCAAGAGGCCGACTATGACGCTTGTTGACATTTGGCTTACGACTCCGTCCACGGATGAGCGTAGTTGCCAGGACCCTGCCCGATCAACGACTCAACCTCGTTCCCACTTGCCGGACCTTCCACCTGATTTGGTCAGCAACCTAACCGTCTCGATCGTGACATCGCGCTCGACGCCTTTCACCATGTCATAGATGGTCAACGAAGCCACAGCGACGGCTGTCATTGCTTCCATCTCGACACCGGTCCGATCGGTCGTTCGCACGCTAGCAAGGACCCGAACACCACGCCCACTCGGCTCCAGGGTCACCTCCACCCCGGTCAGCGAGATCGGATGACAGAGCGGGATGAGCTCGGAGGTCCGTTTGGCAGCCATGATCCCGGCGATCCGGGCGGCCGCCGGCGGCGTCACCTTTGGGCAGGTCACCGGTGAAAAACCGCTCCGCCAGGTCGGGGGACATGACGACGAAGCCCTCCGCCACCGCCTCACGGTCGGTGACTTGCTTCCCCCCCACGTCGACCATGTGAACCTCGCCCGCCTCATTGAGGTGGCTCAGCTCGCGCTCATCGCCCATCGGTCCACTCCCTCGACTCGGGCCACTTGAACATCTCAACGGTGACTGGTTCGCCTCGCTCGACAACCGCCGTCCCACGAGGCACCACGGCGAACCCATCGGCCGCCGCCGCAGCCGAGAGCACATTGGAGGCCTGGCCACCCGATTTCACCACGGTGGGCGAGCCCTGCTTCGAGTCCTTCCACCAAGACGCGGACGAAGACCGTCTTCTCCGGATCGGTCTCGAGGGTTTCCCCCGCTGTGGCCACCAATTGGGGCCGGAGGATGGAGCGGGCGCCCTGCATCTTGAGCAAGCGCCGGCCGGGCGAACTGTTCGAAGGAGACCAGGACCGAAACCGGGTTGCCGGGCAGCCCGAAGAAGAGCGCATCGCCGATGTGACCAAAGGCGAAGGGCTTGGCCGGCTGAATCGCCACCTGCCAGAAGTCGACATGGGCGTCGCCCTGCAGCACCATCTTGGTCACGTCGTAGTCACCCATCGATACCCCGCCGGTGGAGACGACCACATCGTGCCTCGGCAGCTCGGGTGAGCGCCTCCCGCAAGACATCGGGATCGTCGGGGATGATTCCCAGGTCCACCGGCTCCACGCCCGCATCCTCGAGCAGCGAGAGCAGCATCGGCCGGTTCGAGTCCCGGATAGCCCCCGGCTCCAGACCTACCGCCTCGGGAGGAGTCAGCTCGTCACCGGTCGACATGAACGCAACCCGGGGCCTTTTGAACACCTCCGGGTGCCCGACTCCGATGGTGGCGAGAACACCGACGTGCATCGGGGTGAGACGCGTCCCTGCGGTGAACACCAACTGGCCTCTCGGGGACGTCTCCACCGGCCGGGCGGACCGACGTACCCGGCTCCACCGCCGTGGAGATGGTGACCTTCGAGCCTTCTGTCGACGTGTCCTCGACCCTGGCGACGGTGTCGGCCCCGGGTGGCATTGGGGCGCCCGTCATGATCTTGATCGCCTGGCCCGGCCCGTACCTCGATATCTGTGCTCGACCCGGCCGGCAGGTCGCCTATCACCTCGAGGACCGACCCGGCCGCGGAGACATCGGCGGCACGCACCGCGAACCCGTCCATCGCCGAGTTGGCAAACGGCGGCACGTTCTCCGGGGCGACGACATCCGTGGCGAGGACACGACCATGCCCCTGCCAGATCGGAACCTGCTCGACTCCGAGGAGGCCGACCGAGGAAAGCACCTCGGACCGGGCCTCCTCCAGCGGCTTCATCCGCTCCGCTCCTTGAGCCAGGAGCTGAACTCCTGCCCGAACTCGTGCTCACCCAACTCCACCGACGCCTCGAGCAGGCCGATCGGCGTCCCCACATCGAGGAGGTCTTCCTCGGCCACGTAACCCCGGAGGCGCCCGCGGACGCCCAACTCGTTGATGGCGTCGGTCAGCTGGATCTCGCCACCGTGGCCGGGCTCGAGACCGCCCAGGATCTCGAAGACCTCGGGAGTGAACAGATAGCGCCCTACCAGCCCGAGGCGCGAGGGTGCGTTGGCCGGCCCCGGCTTCTCAACGGCCCCGGCCAGATCGAGGTAGCGCTCCTCGAGCTCGGAGGCCGGGACCACCACGCCGTACTTGCTGAGGAATTCCTCGGTCAGCTCGCGCAGACACATCACCGACACCGAACCGTCACGACTTCCCTCGCCCAGACTGGCCAGCACGTCATGACCCGGCCTCACGATGTTGTCGGAGAGAAGGCAGAAAAAGGGACGGCCCCCCACCATGTGGGCCGCCTCGTTCACCGCATGTCCCAGGCCGAGTGGCTCCTCCTGGACCACCGGACGCAGCTGGATGTCCTCGAGACCGGGCAGCGGGCCCTCGATGTTGAAGTGCTGGGCGAGGAGATGGCCGGCGTCGAGGTCGACGACCACGACCGCCTCCTTCGCCCCGGCCCGAGCCGCCTCCTCGACCGAGTACTGGATGGCGGGGCGATCGATCACGGTGAGCAGCGCCTTGGGCACCACCCGGGTCGCCGGTCTCATCCTGGTGCCACGGCCGGCGGCGGGGATGACGGCTACTTCGATGCTCATGTCGGGACCTTCTCCTCGCTGCCAGAGACCATGCGTTTGATGTTTCCACGGTGCCGCCAGACCACCAACGCGATGATCAAGGCGACCCAGAGCAGCGACAACCCGGTGACACCCTGCCAGATCAGCAGTGGGACGGTGATGACGACGATCACCATCGAGCCGATGGAGGCAGTCTTGGTGAGCCAGAAGATCAGGAACCAAGTAGCGATCTCGATCACGGCGACGAGCGGGACGGTGAAGAGAAGGACACCACCGCCGGTCGCCACCCCCTTCCCGCCCTTGAAGCGATGGAAGATCGGGTAGCAATGGCCCACGACCGCGGCCAGGCCGGCCAGGAAAGCCCAATGCACCGCCGGGTCCGGCGAGCCAGAAGCCACCCAACCCATCGCCGCTCCGATCGTCCCCTTCAGCGTGTCCCCGATGAAGACCATGGCGGCAGGCACCCGTCCCATGGTGCGGAGAACGTTCGACATGCCCGGATTGCCGCTCCCCTCCTGGTGGATGTCAACGCCATACATCCGGCCGACGATCACGGCGAAGTCGATGCTCCCCACCAGGTAGGCGGCGACGATCGCCAGCGGCAGGGCAACGGCGGGCGACATGGGGGCCGATCATATTGCAAGAGGAATGGAAGACCCACTGTCCCGGTTGTAGAATTCGCCCCCACCCCACCAAGCGGTCAGAAGTCGGTCATGCCTACCTACGAGTACACCTGTAAGCGCTGCGGCGAGAACATCGAAGTCTTTCAATCGTTCTCGGAAAAGCCGCTGCGCAAGCACCAGGAGTGCGGCGGAGAGCTGCAGAAGGTCTTCCACGCCCGCGGCGTCGTGTTCAAGGGATCTGGCTTCTACTCGACCGACTCCCGGTCGTCCACTCGTCCAAGAAGCCCGAGCCGGCCAAGAAAGCCGACTCCTCCAAGAGCGACTCCTCCAAGGGCGACTCATCCAAGAAGAGCGAGTCAGCGACCACAGGGTCGTCGACGGCGTCTTCGGGTAGTTCGTCTACCTCAGATTGACCTGTCCGGTCAGTCCCGCTCGCTGACGAAGATACCAGACGCCAAACGTCAGGGCTACCACGAACACCAAGATCAGCGTCGATCGAACCCAGTGGATCTCCGCGACTGCGGTCTCTTCGACCTTCTTCTCGTTCTTCTTCTTCTTCTTCTTGTCGCCCATCGTCATCTCCTGAGTCTGGCGGCATTAAGGAGGGGTGGACCCCAACCCGTGGAAGATCAGTGGCCTCCGATGATTCACGAATCGCGGGTCCACGCACCTCTCCTCAGGCCACCTACCCGTCGGTGGCTTCGTCGAAACCGGCGGACACGACAGACTCCCTGGACCGACCCAGGGTGATCAACCCGATGGCGATGGCCGATCCCGTCACGGCCATGAGCACGACGATGAGTCTGAGCAGCCAGGTGGTGGCAGTTAGGGACGAGGCGGTGCTCTCGACCACGCTCTGAGCCTCATCGACCGTGGCGCGGTAGGAGTCGATGAGGGCTTGACTCGACTCCAGCTCGACTCTCAGGGCATCGAACGCCTCCGCCGTAGCGGCGGCGTCTTCGGCGAACTGCTCCGAGACAGGAACCAGGGCACGGATCGTCTCCGCCTGGGCGGTCAGTTGGGGAGGTATGGCCTCCAGAGCATCCTGCACCGCCATCAAGAGAGCGTCGAATGGCTGCTCGGGGTCGTAGTCCACGCCGAGGAACGACAGAGCGCTCAGGGTGCTATCGATGACTCCGGCGGTCTGGATGGCAGCAGGCATGGTGTCGAGCAGAGTCTCGATGCTCGCCTGCAACTCGCCATCGAGGAAGTCGGCGACATCATCCAATTCCCCGGATGCGGTCAAGACCGCGTCTGACGCTGCGGCGATGCTGGCGGCGGCAGCGCCGATGCCCTCATCGACCTCGACCGCCACTGATTCGAGGACGCCAAGTGTCTCCTCCACGGCGCCCAGGGCCGACTCCGACACCGCCACCGACTGGGTGAGGTAGTCGGACAGGTTGTTCACCATGAACAGACCCAGGACCAGCCCGACGATGCTGCCGACGAGGGCCACGACCCCGCTGACGACCAGCGTCTTCCTCGTCGTATCCGTCACCGGGCCAACCTACTTCCCAGGACCGCCTGCGCGCCGTACGTTCGGATGGGTGATCTGGCTGCAATCGCCCCCGTGGGCACGTTGGGCCGTCGCCCTTCTCATCGCATCGGTGGCGCTGTGGATCGAGTTCCGACCCGAGTCCACGACTCCCCATCCCTTTGCCGTCGAGGACGTGACGGCCGGGATGGTCGTGGACGAGTCCAACACCGAGATCCGGCAGGTGCCACTCGGAACCTTCGCTCCGGTCGAGCTGGGGCAGGTGGCGATCGACTCCATTCTCGCCGGTGATCCGGTGCTGGCGTCGAACATGGGCGAGTCCGGGCAGGCGGTTCCCCAGGGATGGTGGAGCCTCGAGATGCCACTGCCCCGTGGGGCACACCGTGGAGACTCGGCGCGGATCGTCCTGCTCGACACCGAGGTGGTGGCCTCGGGGGTGGTGGTCGGGGATCCCGATGAGGACCCGCTCGGCTCGGGTCTGGGTCTGGTCGCTGTCGAGTCCGAGCTCGCCGCGGACGTAGCGCGGGCGGCCGGTGAAGGACGGGCTGTGGTGATGATTGCCCCGCCCTGAGCATTACCGTGCCGCCGTGCTTGACGCCGTCATCTGGGGACTGATCCAGGGTCTCACCGAGTTCCTCCCAGTGTCCTCATCGGGCCATCTGATCATCATCCCCGCGTTCCTCAGCGAGATGGGTATCGACGTGCCGGTGCCCACGCTTGCCGTGTCGACAGTGATCCATCTCGGCACTCTGGCTGCGGTGTTGATCTACTACCGGGCGCGAGGTGATGGCCGTGCTTCGATTCCGGACCAACCCCGAAGGGCGCAAGCTGGCCCTGCTGGTCGGGATCGGCACCATCCCTGCCCTCATCGGCCTCCCGTTGGCCGACGAGATCGAGGGCATGCAGCAGTCCGTGGCGGCGGTGGGGTGGCAGATCGTGGCCACCGGCGTGATCCTGGTCATCGGCCAGCGTGTCGCCACCGGGGTGAGGAGACTGATGGAGGGCCGAATCCCCGATGCGGTGGTCGTGGGGGTTGCTCAGGCGATCGCACTCATCCCGGGCATATCGCGGTCCGGTGTCACCATCGCCGCCGGCAACCTGAGGAAGTTCGAGCCGGCCGAGGCCGCCCGATTCTCCTTCCTGTTGGGCATCCCGGCTATCGCCGGGGCCGGCTTCAGCCAGCTGTTCGCCCTCCCTGACCAGGGAGGGTTCACCCCGGAGCTGGCCGTCGCCATGGTGGTGGCGGGCGTATCGGGATATCTGGCTATCGCCTTCATGATGAAGTCGATCAACCGCATTGGCCTATACCCCTTCGCCATCTATTGCTTTGTGATTGGCCTCGCGACTGTGATTTTCTTCTAGGCGGTAGCCTCGGAATCCAGGAGGAACAGCGATGACCCATGCCCTCATCCAGGAATCGATCGACAAGCGACAGCACGTTCGCGACCTCCTGGCGCTGACCCCCGACGACTATGCGGCAGTGCGCGAGTTGTGGAAGTCGCACTCTCTGGCCGAGGATGCGAGGGACATCGCCGGGCTCATGGCCACGCTCACCGACGACTGTGTCTATGAGTTGGTGCAGACCGGGCACCGATGGGAGGGCAAGGAAGGGGCGACCCGTTTCTACATCGAGCTGCTCTCGGCGTTCCCTGACATCGACTTCGCCCTGACCAGCATCGTGGTTGGGCCGCAGGGGGTCTGTGAGGAGGCAGTGGTCAACGGCACCTTCTCCACGCCCTGGCTCGGCATGGAGCCCAACGGCGAGAAGATGGTGTGGCGAAACGTGATCTTCTTCCCCTGGGACCCCGATGCCCGGCTCTTCACCGGGGAAAGGGTGTACTCCTTCTTCCCCGACCTCCCGACAGGCGACCTCCCGATCGGGATGTAATCAGAGAACGGTGTCGAGCCCGAGATGGACCCCGGGGGAAAGACCGCCGACTCCGCGGATGGCGATGAGAGCGCCGGAGGCGAAGGACTCGTAGCTGGTGGACAGATGCTCGATCGAGAGCACCTCACCGAGATTGGAGAAGACGACCTCCTGCTGGGAGATGAGACCGGGGAGGCGAACGGCGTGCACCCGCACCCCCTCCACCTCCGCCCCACGGGCGCCTTGGACGAGCTCCGCCGAATCCCGGGCAGACACGCCGCCACCCGAAGCCACACCCATGGCGGTGGCCAGCGCCGTGCCCGAAGGGGCGTCGGGCTTGGTCGAGTGATGACGCTCGATGATCTCCACAGCCTCGAAATGAGACGCCGCCTCGGCGGCGTACCTCATCATGAGCACCGCCCCGATCGAGAAGTTGGGGACGACGAGCGCAGCAGGGCCGTCCGTTCCCCAGATCTCCCGCAGCTGCTCCAAACGCTCGGGGGTGAAGCCGGAGGTGCCGACAACCGCCGCAAAACCCTTCGCACGCCAGGCCGTCAGGTTGTCGAGGACGACATCGGGGTGGGCCGTCTCTACGACGACGTCGGCATCTACCTCCGAGGGCGTCCCGGTGACCGCGATGCCATGCAGCTCGGCCCCAGACCGATTCGGGTTGTACAGAGCAGTCAGCTCGAGATCATCGGAGGCCACTATCGCGTCGGCGATCGGTGTCGCCAGGTTGCCGCCGGCGCCTGAGATGGCGACCCGGATCATGGCGCCACGTTAGAAGCGCTCAGGCCAGTGCCTCCCCCAGCGCCTCATCGAAGACTTCGAGTGTCTTGGCGACGTCTTCGTCGGTGTGGGCGGCGCAGACGAACCACGGCTCCAGTGCATCCGGACAAGGCATCACGCCCCGCCGGATCATCCCGAAGAGGATCTCCTCGTAGAGGGGCTCGTTGTGCTTGGAGGTCTCCCGGAACTCGTTGAGATCTCCCTCACCGATGAAGACCGAGAACATCGCCGGGTGCCCGGTCGTCTTGCCCTCGACACCACGGTCGGCCAGCACCTGCTCGATTCCTTCCATGAGGCTCCGCCCGACCTTCTCGATCCTGGCGTGCGGCTCACCGGTAGCCAGCTTGTCGATGGTCGCCGCGGCGGCGGCCACGCCGATGCCGTTGCCGGAGTAGGTCCCGGCCTGGGCGATACCCGAAGACCGCCAGCCATCGGCGACCTTGTCGGTCATGGCGATCGCAGCCACCGGGTAGCCATTGCCCATCGCCTTGGCGTATGTGCCGATGTCCGGCCGCACCCCAAAGCACTCGCAAGCGCCACCGAAGGCGACCCGAAACCCGGTCTTGACCTCGTCATAGATCAACAACGAGCCGTTGTCGTCGCAGAGCTTCCTGAGCCCTTCGAGAAAACCGGGTAGTGGCATGATCCCGAAGGCGTTGCCAAGCATCGGCTCGACGATCACCGCGGCGATCCGCTGCCCCTCGTCCTTGAAGGCCCGCTCTGCCAGCTCCAGGTCATTGAACGGAAGGGTCCGGACCAGTGACCTGATGGCCTCCGGTATGCCCGAGCTCGACTGCAAGGCGATGGGGCGGAAGCGAGACCCGAGCCCCTCGACCGGGACGCCGGCGGTGGAGAAGAGCACGTAGTCGTGCATCCCGTGGTACTGACCCTCGAACTTGATCACGACGTCGCGCCCGGTCAGCCCGCGGGCGAGCCGGATGGCGTGCATCGTCGCCTCGGTGCCGGTGTTGGTGAAGCGCATGGCGTCGGGCCACTCCAACGCCGCCATCACCTTCTCGGCCGCCTCGACCTCACGACGCTGCGTCATGGCGAAGCTGGTCGCTTCGCCGGCCGTGTCGACCACCGCCTTCCACACATCGGGGTCGCCATGACCGAGGATGACCGGCCCGAAGCCGCACTGGTAATCGATGTAGTGCTTGCCGTCCATGTCGACGACGTGTCCGGCCTCGCCGTGGTCGATGACAAGAGTGTCGTCAGGTCCCCAATAGCGGAACTGGCTCGACACCCCGTTGACGAGGACTTTGCTCGCCCTCTCGTACCACTGTCTGGTCTGATCTCCCTGGAGACTCATTCTCTCACTCCTCTCGGAACCACCACGGCTTCGGCACCAGCTCCAGGTTCCAGTGCACATGCCGCGCGGTCGTGAAACTGTCGAGTGCCTCGACACCCAACTCCCTTGCATCCCCGCTAGCCCTGACACCGCCAAAGGGCGCCGCCAGGTTGTCGACGACAGGGTCGTTGACCCAGACCGTCCCTACTCGAAGCTCGCGATAAGCCCGCTCGACCCGGGCCGGGCTCGATGTGTAGACACTGGCGCCCAGCCCATATGGCGTGTCCGCCGCCAGCTGGAAGGCGGTGTCGTCGTCATCAAAGGGCATCACCGGCATCACCGGGCCGAAGGTCTCATCTCTCATCAGCTCCATCTCATGATCGACGCCGGCCACGACCGTCGGCTGCATGAAGAACCCGGCTCGTTCGACGGTATTGCCGCCGGCGACTACCTCGGCACCTCGGGCAACCGCCCGGTCGACCATCTCCATCACCTGACGCCGTCTGCCCTCGCTTCGCATCGGGCCGACCTGGGTCGCCTCATCGAAGGGGTCACCGAGCCGGATGCCGTTGGCCAGCTTGATGGCGTGCTCGAGGAACTCGTGATACCGGGAGCGATGAACATAGACCCTCTCTGTCGAGGTGCACACCTGCCCGGCGTTGAGAAACGAGGCCCACACCACACCCTCGGCGGCCACCGCCGGATCGACGTCGTCGAACACGATGGCGGGGTCCTTGCCCCCGAGCTCGAGATGTGACGGCCTAACCGCCTCGGCACAAAGCCTGGCCAACCTCTTGCCTACCTCGGTCGAGCCGGTGAAGGCCACCAGATCGACCCGGGGATCGGTGACCAGGCCCTCGCCGATGGTCGAGCCCGAGCCCATCACGGTGTTTGCGACTCCAGGAGGGAGGTGCTCGGCGAAGATCCCCGCCAGGACCTGAAGCGACAGCGGTGTCTCGGAGGCGGGCTTGATGACGACCGTGTTCCCCACCGCGAGGGCGGGGGCGACCTTGAACACGAGCAGGAGCAGCGGGTAGTTCCACGGGACCAGGCAGCCGACGACGCCATATGGCGCACGCAACACCAGCGAGAGCTGTCCGGGATCGTTCGACGGGGCGACCCGCCCTCCGAGAGCCCGGGCCAGCTCGGCGTACTGGTGAAAGATGTCGCGGGCCATGTCCACGTAGAGGTGGTTCCTGGTCAGAGGACGGCCGGTCTCGTGGGTCAGAGCCGTCGCCAGCATCTCCCGCTCGGCTTCGATCGCGTCGGCGACGGCATGAAGCATCTTGCTGCGGTCCGGTTGTGACCGGGCCTGCCAGCCCGGCTGGGCGGCGGCTGCAGCGGCTGTGGCGGAGGCGAGTTGAGCTTCGTCCGATGCTGAGAGGGTCGTGTGGACCTGCCCGTTGGCCGGATCGATGACATCGAAGGAAGGGCCGTTGCCGGAGACGAGGCGCCCGTCGATGAGGAGATGATCCGTCACCACGCCATGCTACTGAACCGCCATTCAGTCTGACCTCGATGGGGATTAGCGTTGCGGCCATGGCGACCGATCTCCAGCTCTTCATCGCAGGCGAGTGGACAGAGGGGACCGGTGACGACCACTACGAGGTCCACTCTCCTTCCACCGGCGAGCACCTGTACAACGTGCCGAAGGCCTCCCCGGCCGACATCGACCGTGCCGTATCCGCCGCCCGTGAGGCGACCGAGGAGATGCGGCACTGGACCGCTTTCGAGAGGGCTGATCTCTGCCTCCGTATCTATGAGCAGTGGCAAGACAGGGTCGATGATGTCGCCCAAATCCTCTCGATGGAGCAGGGCAAGCCATATGAGGCAGAGGCCAAGGACGACATCGCCGAGTCGGGTGACTATTTCCAGATCGCCGCCGAAGATGCCAAGCGGCTCAAAGGTGAGTTGATCCCCACCACCAGCCGGCATCGGCGCATGTTCACGGTTCGACGCCCGGTCGGGGTCTGGGTGGCGATAACCCCGTGGAACTTTCCGGTGATGATCCCCATGGAGTACGTCGGGCCCGGTCTCGCCACCGGAAACGCGGTCATCGTCAAACCGCCGGAGTTCACCTCCTGGGCGTTGCTCGAGATGGCCAAGGTGTTCGAAGAGGCCGGAGCGCCGAAGGGCGCCATCCAGGTCATCCCCGGCGCCGGCGACGTCGGCACGCAGTTGGTGACTCACGACGGAGTGGACGCGGTCGGCTTCACCGGCTCCTCCGCCACCGGCAGGAAGATCGTCTCGATCATGGGCCTCAAGCGCTCAATCATGGAGATGTCAGGTAATGGCCCGACCGTCGTCACTGCCGACGCCGACGTGGTCAAAGCGGCGGAGGCGGCGGTCTACGGGGCGTATTACAACGCCGGCCAGGTCTGCGTTGCCACGGAGCGGGTCATCGTCGTCGACGAGGTGCACGACGAGTTCGTGGAGGCGTCGCTGAAGGCCGCCGAGAACGTGCGACTGGGCGACCCATTCGACGAGGCCACCAACATGGGACCCCTGAACAACGAGCCGACTGCAGCCAAGATGGACCGCCACATCGCCGATGCGGTCGACAAGGGCGCCGAGTTGCTGATGGGAGGAAGGCGGGCCTCAGGGTTCCCGACCGACCTCTATTACGACTTCACCATCCTCGATCGGGTGCCCGAGTCATCGGAGGTCGCCCAGGAGGAGTCGTTCGGGCCGGTGCTCCCAATCCTCAGCGCGAAGGACGACGATGAGGCAGTCGGGGTGGCCAACCGGACCCATCTCGGGTTGCAGGCGGCGGTGTTCACCAATGACCTCACCAAAGCCTTCTGGTACGCAGACCGGATCAGGTCGGGAACGGTGGTGGTCAACGACTCGACCGACTTCTGGGAGACCTTCCAGCCATTCGGGGGCGCCGCAGGGACGGACACGGGTTGGGGTCGGCAACGGATCGACGAGTTCACCGATCTTCAGACGGTGGTGTTCGTGCTGCGCGAGGAGGAGTAGCCCGCTACTCCCTCATCGTCATCGCCATACCGGCGAACCCACCGCCAAAGGCGCCGAGCAGGATTCCGGGGAGCAGGGCGGTCAGAGCCGATTCGGCGATGTCCAATGGCGTGATCAGCCAGATTCCGATGGTGAGCCCAACCAGGACCACCGGGATTCCGATGATGATCCCCCGCATGATGGCGGGGCCCATTGGATCGGTATCGGTGCTCTCGTGCTCGGCCACAGCCCCATGATGCCAGAGGTCAGGGCACGATTGTCGGCTCGGAGCGAGTGTCGGTGTCGGCCCGCAAACCCATGCGACGCACCGCCACGATGAAGGGCAGCCTGATCGCGTAGAGGACGCCGGCCACGACATAGGCGGTCCCGAACGAGTAAACGTCGGCCACCCGGCCCAGGGCAGGCTGCGCCACTACTCCGCCCGCGCTTCCCATCAGCGAATTGAACGAGAGCACAGTCGCCCGTTGCTCAGAGGGAATGCAGGCATTCATGTAGGCCTGCTGCATTGGGCTGGACAGGGAGGCGACCACGGAGAGCATTGTCAACAGCACTATCGCCACCCAGAACCCGACCGGGATCTCGAGCAATTCGGCCAGACCCACACCAATCAGGGCGACCCCGCCGAGAACGACTTCGAGGATGATGACAGAAGTGCGGGTCGCGATCCGCGCCCTCACGAATTTCACCGAGGCGCCGCCGGCCATCTGGGCTACGGCGAACACTGCCGCGGCGATGCCGGCGAGATACGTCGCATTCGGATCGCCGAACAACTCGAGCAGATAGGGCTGAAACGCGTAAAAGGCCCAGATGCTCACCCCGGCCGCGAATGGGGCGGCGAACATGAACATGCGGACCGGTGGGTTGCCGAACCCGTGCTTGATCGAAGCGCGAAGGATGCCGCGCACCTGCTCCCCGACAGCCACCCCTTTGGCCGGCTCATATCCGATGTCGTGCATCCAAAGCCAGGCCGCTCCGATCACGGCAAGGAGGAGCACCGAGCGGAGTGCGTAGGGAATTCCCAGATTGACCTGTCCCAGAAACCCGCCCGCCACCGTGCCCACCAACATGGCGGCGCCGGCGACGACCTGGCCCCGGCCAAACACGGTCTCGATCCCGCCCTCGTACCCGGTGGCATGGAGGGCGTCGACCAGCCAGGCCTCGGTGGCCCCGGAGAAGAAGGTGAAGCCGAGTCCGATCAACACCGAGACCAGGATCCACCACCAGATTCCGGCCTCGACGTACCACAGCCCTAGATAGGCAGCCGTCGTCACGAGGAGAGTGGCCGCACCGAGAATGAACGAGATTCTCCTCCCGAAGGTGTCGGCGATGACACCGGTGGGGACCTCGAATATCACCATCCCGGCGGTGAAAGCGGCATTGGCGACGAACGCCTCGGTGATGCTGAGCCCGGCGTCGAGGAGGAAAAGGGTGTTGATGCCCCAGATCAGGGAGGCGGCAAGGGTCTGGAGCAGGAGGAGGATCAGATACGTGCGTTGAACGCGTTCAGGTGTCATAGCTCACCGAGGGGGTCTGGCAGTTAGCGTAACGATCCGATGTACACGCCTTATGAACAACGAAAGGGCGAGATTCCTTTCGCCTCCTCTGAATACATCTCCTTTGCTTCGCGGAACTCTTTTCTCGGCGTGCCCGCCGTCACCATGGATGATCTGGGGGATGGGTCTGTGGTCATCCTCGGAGCACCGTTCGATTGGGGCACGACCTATCGGCCCGGGGCACGCTTCGGTCCCCAGGCCATTCGCAACGCCGACTACGGGGCAATGGACGGCTACCGGCCCCATCTCCCCACCGGGCTGGACCCATTCGAGACGTTGGGAGTGGTCGACGTGGGGGACGTCTACGTCCGACCGGGTGAGTTGGAGATCTCCATAGGACGGATCGCCGACGCCGTCGAGCAGGTGTCCGCTGCTGGGAAGGTGCCGATCATCCTCGGCGGGGATCACACGATCACGTGGCCCGATGCACTCGGTGTGGCCCGGGTGCACGGGTTCGGCGAGATCGCCCTGATCCATTTCGACGCGCACGCCGACACCGGGTTCACCCAGAACGGCTCTCTCTACGGACATGGCACGCCGATGCGACGGCTGATCGAGTCGGGCGCGGTGCCCGGCCATCGCTTCGTCCAGATCGGGCTCCGTGGTTACTGGCCCGAGCCGGAAGTGATGCAGTGGATGCGTGAACAAAAGATGAGGTCGTTTCTGATGAACGAAATCGTGGACCGGGGTCTCACTGATGTCGTGGACGAGGCGGTGGCCTACTCCCTCGAGGGTGGGGCCAAAGGTGTCTTCATCAGTGTCGACATCGATGTCGTCGACCCGGGTCTCGCCCCGGGAACCGGCACGCCCGAGCCCGGTGGGCTCGGCTCCCGTGAGCTGCTCGATACGGTGCGGAGGCTCTCACGCGATCTCAATGTCCTGGGGGCAGACATCGTCGAGGTGTCTCCGCCTTACGACGGCCCTGGCGAACAGACGTCCTATCTGGCCAATCGTGTCGTGCTCGAGATTCTGAATGGGATGACCGAGCGCCAGACCGGCACGTGACCTAGAAGGAGAGCGGCAGCCCCGGCCGACCGGCGTCTGTTTGGCCCGACGTGTGAGGGTCTCTTGAGGTAGGGGATCGAGATTTGAGGGTTGCGTCGGGCCAAAGTCGGCCGGCAATCAAGCTTTGATCAGGTTCAGGCTCAATGGGTAGTCGTACAACTCCCCGCGGGAAGCTGCCAACGACGCCATCAGGGCGAAGATCAACTCCAGGATGATCAGCACGAAGAGGAATAGGAAGATGGGAATCGCCACCACCAACCCGATGACCGTGATGGCAAAGATCACGCCGATGATCCCACCGACGATGAAATAGATCAGGAGCGACAGCTGGAAATTGAGGGCGGCGCGGGCATGGGGCTCCACGGCCGCGTCGTCTCGTTTGATCAGCCAGACGACTAGCGGGCCGACCAACGAGGGGATGCCGACGACCTGGACGAAGGCCGAGGCATGGGCCAGCACCTGCCACATCTGTGTGTCGCTACTCCGGGCCGGGGGCTGAGCCTGAGGCCGCTGGATGGGGGCCGATGGCGGAGACGTCTGTTGTGGGACTGGCGATTCCGGGGGAGCCTGCGGCACTGAAGGCGGCGACGGCGGCTGCGGATCGGTGTCGGCAGGTGGATCCGTGGGCGGGCCTTGTGTCATAGGCCAATCGTAGGCCGGCAATCAAACACTGTTCTCCCAGACGATAAGGGCGGCCCACCCGTCGTCAGCCTCGTCGTCGAGATAGTTCTCGAGCAGACCACGCACCTCGAAGCCATGAGACAACTGAAAGGTCAGAGTCGGGTCATGAAGCTCCCCGGCAACTACCCGATTCACGTACTCGTCGATGGGCATCGTGTGCTTGTGCTGGAAAAAACCCGGCAGAGAGCCGCCGGCGATGATGCCCCGCTTGCCGTCCCGGATCACCAGGCCCTTTCGCTTCTCGTACAGCATGCCGCCAATCCCCCTCCCCCGATATTCAGGGAGCACGGTGATGTCGGTCCCGTAGTACCAGTCGCCGTCCGGGTCGTGGTTGGCGCACTGGTGCTCGCCCGTGATCCCGGCGATGGTGTGCTGGGGGTGGTCGAAGTCGAAGTCGAGGTAAATGCCGGCGCCCATGCCGACCGGCCGTCCATCGGCGATGGCGACGAAATAGCCCTCCGGGAAGACATCGGCGTAGGCGATGATGTCCTCCTTCGAGAGCAGATCGTCGGGGTTGGCCATCGGGAAGCAGGTGAGCTCGATCTGCTCCAGGTCACCCGCCATGTCCGCCGCGAGGTTGACGATCGTCACCCCGCTCACAGACGGAACGACTCCCAAGGATTGTCGCCGGGGATCCCCCACACCGAGTCGAGCCTCTTCTCCCGAGGACGGATCACGACTGCGCCGCAAGTGGCCACGTCGCCTGCCGACTCGGCCCGGCGAGCGATCGACGGGTCGGAGAAGAAGCGGTCCAGATCCTGAGCGTGCTCCGCCCCGCGGTCCAACCTGGCATCGCTGCCTGCCACATGCTCGGGGGTCCTCTCCCCCTCCTCGAGACGGGTGCCCGGATCCAGGCAATGGTTGGTGTGCACGTAGGGGGTCTCGGTGACGCGGGTCACTTCGATCGTCCCGGGCATGGCCTCGATGTTGGCCCCGCTGCCGTCGGGGCCGATGACGAGATAGTTGTGCCCCCCGGCCAGATCGGCTGAAGCCACTGCATCCACCGCCGCGTCGATATCGGTCTGCTCGAGGACCTTGCGAACCACGAATGGCCAGGTCACGCCAGGTTTCCCTATGGACGTGAGGTTGTTGATACCGATCCCGATCCCTGCCTCGTTCATCCCGATCTGACCGAGACAACCTGCAGTGGTCTGCACCACCGCTCCCGGGCCTGAGATCGGGTCCAGCTTCAACATCAAGACGTACTCGCCGGCCGAAGAATGCATGTCCCAGGTTTGGGCGAAGACGCCGTTCGCCGGATCGATGACGGCCGTGCAGTCGTCCTCGATGGGCGCCCATCCATCGTGTGCCCGGACCAGGTCGACGAGGTCGGTGAACCCGCCGACGACCACCGCCTCGGCAGGCGTGATCCCGGCCGACTCGGCCAGCGCCATCATCTCGTCGTAGAGGGTGGGTGAGTATTCGCGGTGATGGGGCAGGGTCTGCTCGGCCAGTGCGAGGACCGTGTCGGCTGGGGCGGGGCGGCCTGCCCAGTTCGCGTCACCGGAGAGACCCAGGCGATCATCGAGATAGTCACGAATCATCGGCTTGCATTCAGTCCCGTGGATTCGCCCGAAATCAGCAGGGGCGCCATAGATCTCGAGGACGCGGAGCGGCCCACTGTTCATCTCTGGAACGGTACCTCCTCCCGATGCCCACATTTCGTCGTCACGGGAACCGAGGCGGTGACCCTCACGTCCAACCGGCAAGCCCCGACGGGGCGTGAACGAGGAGAATCGAATGAGGAGACTGGCATTGATTCTGGCCATGGGAGTGGCTATCGCCGCGTGCAACGGGGGTGGGGAGGCAGCCGACACCACCTTCGTCGCCGATGGGCTGATGGAACCGGGGGCAACGGAGACGGCGTCCGCCGCCGAGGAGGCGCCCGCCGGTGAAGGGGGCAACGGAGCGATCGCGGTCGACCTGGAGGTGGCCCAGGATCGCAAGGTGATCCGTCAGGCTCAGCTTCAATTGGAAGCCGACGACACGAGAGCCGCCATCGATCGGATCATCGCGCTTGGTGAGGGCGCCGGTGGGTTCGTTGCCGATGCCGTGGTGCATCCGGTGGCAGGAGAGCAGGACCAGCCATCTGCGAACATCACTCTGCGCATCCCGGCGAGCGAGTTGACCGAAGTCATGACCGCGATCAAGGGATCGGTGGAGAAGGTCATCTCCGAGTCGCAGGGCGCTCAGGACGTGACCGATCAGTTCATAGACCTGGAGGCACGTCTCACCAATCTGGAGACTCTCGAGGTGGAGTTGCGGGCCCTCCTCGCCGAGGTGAGACAGCAGCCCGAGGCGGATCCCGACAAGCTGCTTCGTGTCTACAACGAGATCTCCCTGGTGCGGGGTCAGATCGAGGAGATCCAGGGTCAGCTCAACTATCTCGACGACGTCGTCGACTTGGCCACGCTGACCATCGGTCTCACCCCCACGCCGGCGGTGGTTCCCATCGTCGAGGACACCTGGGAACCGGTCGAGGTGGCACGGGATGCCCTGCGCAACCTGGTCACCGGTCTACAAGGGTTGGCGGATTGGGGCATCCACTTCGCCCTGTTCACTCTGCCGATGTTGCTCCTGGTGCTTGGCGTGCCGGCCCTGATCGGCTTCGTCGTCTACCGGCAGTGGAAGAAGCGCCGCCCGCCAACGCCACGGACCCCGGTGCCCAGCGAGACCTGATCGATTAGATCATTCTGGCGCGGCGATGTCGGCCTATAGGCCGACATCTCCCGCCAAAACGGGATGGTCAGGGCCAGGTGAGGCCCACGCCACCGTCCTCGATCAGGGTCTGGACCGACGATTGCAGCTCGCCGGAGGTGATGCGGGTCTCTAGGTGAAGACCGGGGCAGAGGGTGGCGGCGTGGTCGCCGTGACCGCTGATCGTCGCCGGCGACACCCCGTAGTGCTCCGCCGCCCACGCCAGGACGGCGGCCAGCGAATCGAGTTGGGCTGCGCTTGGCCAGTCCACCTCGAAGTCGCCCTCGACCACTACGAGGAAGTGGCCGGTGGTGTCGTAGGCGGTGCCGGTATCCCCCCGGAACGCAGGGTCCCGGCCTTCGTAGATGGTGCCGTCGACACCGATGATCACGTGATAGGCGAGATCGGGCCAGTCCTGTCCATCCATGTGCCAGGTCTGCCATCCCCGGAACTGGGACGGCCCGGTTGTGGTCCGCTGGGTGCCCGCGTGGTGCACCGTCAGTCGGGTGATCGTGTGCGGCGTCAACCGATCGATCTCGGCGGGCCGGGCGCCCCAGGCCTCTCTGCCCACCATTGCCAGGATGCGGGTGGGCCCTGGCGGTGGATCGGGCAGCGCGCCGAAGTCGCCGGCGACCGGCACGCCTGAGCCGTGAGTCGTCAGGTCGGCGACACCGGTCGAGTTGGCGTTCCTCAGGTAGGTGGTCGCAGTGCCAGGCCGGTGCAAACCCAAGGTGTCGAGACCGTCTCCGTCCCAATCCCCGGCGAAGGGAATGTCACCCGCATCGCCATAGAAAAACGAGATGTCCGCAGTCCCGTTGGCGTGACCATTCCTCAGGTAGACGAAGCCGTCGGAGGGACGGCGTAGACCAGCTGAATCGGTCCCATCCCCATCCCAGTCGCCGACGAAGGGGACATCTCCTTGGTCACCGAACGTGTAGGACCGATCGGCCGGCCCCAGGCCACCACCGTCAGCGCCGAGTCGATCGACGATGTGGAATCGCGCCTCCCCCGGCCGATAGATGGAGAGGCTGTCGCACCCGTCACCATCGAAGTCGCCCGCCAGCGGGATATCACCCGGGTTTCCGAACATGAATGTCACGTCGGCCACCCCGGTGTTGTTGGTGTTACGAAGAAAGGCCTGACCCGTGGAACGGCGGTATAGACCGGGCGTCGCTATCCCGTCGCAGTCCCAGTCGCCGGCGAAGGCGACATCCGATGGGTTGCCGTAGCTGAAGGTCAGCCGACCCCTGCTAACCGGGTCGACGAGTCTCCACTCACCGTTCGAATCGACCACCCCCACCGAATCCCGCCCCAGAGGCTCCGCGTCAGCCACCGGCGCGACGAGACCCAGGGTTACGACCACACCGACTACGAGCGCGCGCTTCACCTAGAACGTAGAACGTACAACCTGGAACGCTGATCGACGGGGCGAAGCCCTTCGAATCAGCTCTTCGCCTGCGCCAGGTAGTCGGTGAAGTTGATCTCGTAATCCCCGGTGTCCTCGATGATCTCCAGCCCTTCGGCCTCGAAGGTTGGCGCATAGAACTCGATGACCTCGGGCTCGACGAGATCGATGGCAGCCTCGTTCGGTGTCCCGTAGTAGTTCCAGTTCGTCAGAGTCGCCCCATTCTCGGCATCGAGGATGTAGTTGATGAAGGTCATCGCGGTGCACGGGTGGTCGGCGTTGGCGGGGACAGCCATGTTGTCGATCCAGAGCGTCGCCCCCTCCTCGGGAAGGATGTACTCATAGTTGTCGGGGTCATCGGACCCGCCGATCCCAACGATCATGTTGCCCGAGTAGCCATGCGACACGGCCACTTCCCCGGCGACGAGCGCCTCGTCATACTGGTCGGAGTCAAAGGTCGCGATACCGCCGATACCTGCCGAGATGGCGTCGGATGCTTCCTGAAGATGGGCCAGGTCGGTGTCGTTCAGCGAGTAACCCAGATACTTCAGAGCAGCACCCATCGCCTCCCGCGGGTCGTTGAGCACCGAGACTCCACCGGGGAAGTCGGCGGTGAGCTCGGGATCGAAGAGAAGGGCCCAACTGCGAGGGAAGTCCTCACCGACGACCGAGAGATTGACCCCGAGACCGGTGGTGCCGTACTGATAGGCCGCCGAGTACTCGGGCCCCGGGTCATAGGGAAGCTCGGTGAACTGCGCCGCCAGGTTCTCCATGTTGGGAACGGCAGTGGTGTTGATCGGAGCGAGAAGCCCGTTCTCGATCATGATGCCGACCATGTAGTCGGAGGGCACGATGAGGTCGTAGACCGCGCCGGCCTGCATCTGGGCGAGGAGCGCCTCGTTGGACTCGTAGAAGTCCTCGACCACGTCCACCTGGTACTGCTCCTCGAAGGCGGTGACCAAATCTGGGTCCATGTACTCGGACCAGTTGTAGAAGTTGAGATCGCCATCGACCTGGTCCACGGCGCAGTCGGCACCGGTCGCACCATCGGGAGTTTCCCCGCTCCCCCCACTCGTGCCGTCGGGACCGCCGCCCTCGTCCCCGCCGCAAGCCGCCACCAGCAATGCAAGCACCATGATTGAGGCGAAGAGCCTCGCCGTCCTTCGCATGGATATCCTCCCGGGATTCCGCCTTGTGGGCGACACCTTATCCACGTCCCGGCGCTCGGCGAGGCCAGGGACGGACGGTTCAATCAGCGGTTATCTCTTCGAGGAGAGCCTCCGGATCAGCCAGCCGTTGCCCGCGCGCCTCTGCCCCTCGCTGGAATCCCAACGAGATGCCGATCAGCACCATCGAGGCCACCAGCATCACGGTGCTCACCGCGTTGATCAAGGGAGTGACACCCCGTCTGACCAGGCCAAACACGTACACAGGAAGGGTGGTCGCACCCGCCCCGGAGACGAATTGGGTCACCACCACGTCATCGAGAGAGAGGGTCAATGCGAGCAATGCCCCCCCGGCCACGCCCGGTGCGATCAGCGGGAGCGTGACCTTGCGAAACGCCTGCCACCGGTTGGCATACAGATCCGCCGCCGCCTCTTCGAGGGAGCTGTCGAGCTGGGAGAGACGGGCGCGGACCACGATGGCCACAAAGGAGATGCAGAAGGCTATGTGAGCCAGGGCGATGGTGGGAAGGCCGGTGGTCAGATTCATGGCGAACATGTCACTCAGCAAGCCGAAGGCCTGGAAGAAGAAGACGAGGAGCATGACTGCCATGGTCACGTCCGGGATGATGATGGGCAGATAGGCGACGCCATCCAGCGTTCCGCGGCCCCGGAAGCGGTACCGCTCGAGGGCGATGGCCAGCATCGTCCCCAGCGCCGTGGAAACGATCGTGGACACAAAGGCGACCACGAGCGAGTTGCGCAGAGCCCCCATCACCCGCTCGTCCTGGAACATCTCCCCATACCAGCGGAGCGAAGGCTGAGTCCAGATCCCGACGTTTTCGTTCTCGTTGAAGGAGAACACGATCAGGAGGACGATCGGGGCGTAGAAGAAGATGTAGACCACCCAAGCGTTGAGGGCGAGGAGACGGTCGACGATGCCCTTGGGCGCGGTCCCCTCGTTCACAACGTCCTCGCCCCGGCTCGGAAGTAGAAGATCGTCGCCACCAGCATCACGAACATGACGGCGAACGACAGCGCCGACCCGAACGGCCAGTTCCGAGCGGCGAGGAACTGGCTGACGATGTAATCCCCCATCAGCACCGTCTTCGCCCCACCGAGCAATGCCGGAGTCACATAGGCGCCGAGCGAGGGGATGAACACCAGGATCGAGCCGGCGACCACCCCTGGCATCGACAGCGGGAGGGTGACCTTGCGGAAGGCGGTCCACCCGTCTGCGTAGAGGTCACGAGCCGCCTCCACCAGCCGCCAGTCCATGCGCTCCAGGGAGGCGTATAGGGGAAGGACCATGAAGGGCATGAATCCGTACACCAGCCCGATCAGGACCGCAGTGTTGGTGAAGAGCAACCGGAAAGGCTCACCCCCCAGCAATTCGCTCAATTGGGAGAGTGGGCCTTCGGACCCGAGCAGAACCCGCCATGCATATGTCCTGACCAGGAAGTTCGACCAGAACGGGATCATCACCAGGATCAGCAGGATGTTCCGCACCCTCGGTGCCCTGGTGGCGATGTAGAAGGCGAAGGGATAACAGATGACCAGGCAAATCACCGTGGTCAGCAACGCCAGGAGGAACGACCTGAGGAATATCTCCAGGACCTCGGTTGAGAACAGTCGGCGGTAGGAATCGAGGTTCCAATCCGCGAGCACCGTTTGCCCGGTGGCGTCCCTGGTGGCGAAGGAATAGACGAAGACCAGGATCAGTGGGACGACGAATAGGAGGATGAGATAGACGAATGAGGGGAGGGCGATCAGGAAGCCCCGCCTCGACTCAGCCTTCTCCGCCGCCCGCTCCAGCTCGGGAGTGACCGGTGCCGTTGTCTCCGGCTTGGTGACTGTTGGGGCCGCCATTAGGAGGTCACCAGATTGGCCGCCTCCGGGCTCCACACCAGATACGCCTCATCCCCCACCTCGTACAGCTCGACACCGGGCCGATTCTCCTCTTTGACCTCGATCTCGGTGCCGATTCCGGCATCCACGTCGTAGAAGTGCACGTCCCCGTAGTAGAGCCTCCTCGACACGCGGACCCGGACCCGGTTGTGCCCGGCCGGAACCTCCTCGTCGAGGTCGTAGAGCGCCAACCGCTCTGGCCGCAGGGCGAGAGTGACCTGTGCCGCCGAGCCGGCGGCACCCGCGGGCACCTCGATCTCGGCGCCCGTGGAGAGACGGGCCGCACCCGAGCCGTTCATGGTGACGTCGATGAGATTGATGTCGCCGATGAAGTCAGCCACGAACCTCGAAGTCGGATGCTCGTAGATCTCCTCGGACAGACCCACCTGCAGGAGGCTTCCGTCACTCATGACCCCGATCCGGTCGGACATGGTCAGGGCCTCTTCCTGGTCGTGGGTGACGTAGATGAACGTGATGCCGACCCTGCCCTGCAAGTCTTTGAGCTCCACCTGCATGGCCTGTCTCAATTTGAGATCGAGGGCCCCAAGGGGTTCGTCGAGGAGTAGGACCTCGGGCTCGTTGACCAGGGCCCGGGCCAGTGCCACCCGTTGTTGCATGCCACCCGAGAGCTGACTGGGCCGGGCGTCGGCCCGCTTGGAGAGCTGGACCTGGTCGAGCACGCGGTTCACACGTCGCTGGACCTCCGACTTCTCGACCTTCTTCATGTTGAGCCCGAACGCGATGTTCTCTGAAACCGACATGTGGGGGAAGAGGGCGTATGACTGGAAGACAGTGTTGACCGGTCTCTGGTTCGCCGGCTTGAGCCCCATCTCGGCCCCGTGGATGCGGATGCTCCCCTCGGTGGGGTACTCGAAGCCGGCGATCATCCGGAGAGTGGTCGTCTTGCCGCACCCTGACGGCCCGAGCAGCGAGAAGAATTCGCCATCCTCGATCGTCAGGTCGATCCCGTTCACCGCCACGACTTCGTCCCCGAATCGTTTGGTGACGCCTGCCAACTCGACCGCGGGGTTAGCCATCAGACCTCCTCGTACACCACCTGTCCGCCTACCACCGTCATCGCCACGGAGGCATCCCGGATGTGCCCACTCGCCACTGGATCGCGGTCCATGACCGCCAGGTCGGCGAGCATACCGACACCAAGGGTCCCGCTGAGGCCCTCACGATGGTTCACGTAGGCAGATCCCGCCGTGAATCCGACCAATGCATCGAGGAACGTGATCCTCTCTTCCTCGTTGAGCGGGCCAAGGTCCGGCTCGTCGGGATTCGTCCGTGTCACCGCGGCGTCGATCTGGTCCATCACATCAGCAGTGGAGACTCCCCAGTCGGATCCCATGGCGAGCGTTGCGCCGGCACGGAGGAGGCTCCCGAACGGGTACTGCCATCGCGAACGCTCCTCGCCGAGATGGGGCTTGGTGAGCACACGCTGATCCTCTCCACCCTGGGCCCAGAGCGCCTGTGCGTTGGCCACCACGCCGAGCCGTCGAAAACGGGGGATGTCGTCGGGATGCACCACCTGGATGTGGCAGATGGTGTGCCGGGTCCCCATCCAGCCATTGGCGAGACGAGCCCCTTCCACCGAGTCCAGACCGCTGCGCACCGCTGCGTCGCCTATGGCGTGGAAGTGACAGGAAAACCCTCGGCGATCCAGCTCGACCACGATCGCACGCAGCTCGGCGGGCTCGATGAAGTCGATGCCGGTGTTGCCGGTGGGTTGACCCGCCCCGTCGAAGTAACTCTCCAGCATCGAGCCGGTGAAGTTCTCAACGACTCCGTCGAGCATGAGCTTGACCGTCATAGGCAGGTAACGGCCCGAAGGCTCGGAACGCATCTGCTCGAGCTCGTCGATCTGATCCAGGCCCCTGTCCCGGCGCCACCACATTGCGCCGACTGCGGTCCCGATCAACTTGCCAGACTCAGCCAGGGCGCGATAGGCGCGGTGTGTCTCCTGGTCGACGTCCGCGTCCTGCCACGCGGTGATCCCTTTGGCGAGGAGATAGGCCTGGCCTGCCAGCAAACCCGCACGCACCTCCTCGGCGGTGTCCTCCGGTGCTTTCTGCTCCACGAGCCAAGCGGCGCCCTCGTGCAGAGTCCCCTGAGGCTGGTTGTCCCCGTTTCGCTCGATCCGCCCGTCGACTGGATCGGGCGTGGAGGCGTCGACCCCGGCCAGCGACAGGGCGAGTGAGTTGGCCCAAGCCCCATGACCATCTGCGTTGTACACCAGGACCGGGCGGTCGGGGACCACGGCGTCGAGTGCTTCCTTGGGAGGGCAGCCACGGGGGAACCAGGTCTGATGCCAGCCACCACCGAGGATCCACGAGCGGTCCGGGTGGTCGGCGGCGTATCGCGCCACATAGGAGATGGCGTCCTCGGCGCCGGCACATCCTTCGAATGAGCATCGGAGCAGGTCGAGACCACTGCTCCCGGGATGGCAGTGAGCGTCCTGGAAGCCGGGGCTGAGCAGC
Source organism: uncultured Acidobacteriota bacterium (assembly GCA_963734115.1). Classification (GTDB taxonomy): domain Bacteria; phylum Actinomycetota; class Acidimicrobiia; order Spongiisociales; family ZC4RG35; genus JARDZU01. The sequence goes on along the minus strand of CAVTFV010000005.1, from coordinate 79,368 downwards.
CGCCCGGCGAGATCGACCACCCGTGTTCGCGGGCCGATCGACTCGGACACGGTCTCCTCATCCCCCACCGCAGTGATCCGGTCCCCCGTCACCGCCAGGGCTCTGACGAACGAACGCGCCGGCCCGGCGGTGAACACTGGCCCGTTCACAAAGACGAGGTCGGCCGGCATGAGGCGGCAGAGTACAGGCGGTTTCCCACCGCTACCCTCGTCGCCCATGTCCTCTTTCTGGCACCCATTCGCGGAGATGAGCAAGGTGCAGCATGCTCCGTTCATCATCGATCGCGGTGAAGGGATCTACGTCTACGACGAGGCCGGACGGCGCTATCTGGATGCCGCCGCCTCGCTCTGGTACATGAACGTCGGCTACGGGCGGACCGAGATCATCGACGCCATGGCGGAGCAGATGCGCAAGCTGCCCGCCTTCCACGCCTTCATCGATTACGGGACCCGGCCCACGATCGACCTGGCGGACCGGATCGCCTCGGTCTCCCCCGACCCAGACTCGAAGGTCTTCTTCGGATCGGGGGGCTCGGACGCAGTCGACACCGCAGCCAAGATGACGCGCCGCTACTTCAATGCCATCGGCCAGCCCGAGCGGACGGTCTTCATCTCGAGGGAATGGGCCTATCACGGGATGCATCCGTACGGGACCTCTCTGGGGGGGATGGAGCCCAATCGCACCGGATATGGCGGCGATCTGGTGGCCGACATCGTGATCGTCCCCCACGACGATGCCGAAGCGGTGGAGAAGGCGATAGACCATGCCGGGGCCGACCGGATAGCCGGAATCTTCGTCGAGCCTGTGATCGGGGCGGGCGGGGTCCGTCCGGTCGAGGACGGTTACTTCGGCGCCGTCCAGGAGTTGGTCCGAAACGCCGGTGGGCTCTATGTCTCAGACGAGGTGATCACCGGATTCGGGCGCGTTGGGGACTGGTTTGCCGCCAACCGATACGGTCTCGAGCCGGACCTGATCACATTCGCCAAGGGAGTCACCTGCGGATACGCCCCCCTCGGTGGAGTGATTGCCTCACCGAAGGTCGCAGCCCCGTTCTTCGACACACCCGGGCTCATGTTCCGCCACGGATACACCTACTCAGGTCACACCACGGCCTGTGTCGCCGGCCTCGTAGTCATGGACATTCTGGAGCAAGACGGCCTGCTGGCGCGAGCCGAGGCTCTCGAGGACGAGCTGTACCAGGCGTTGCTCCCACTCGAGGAATTGCCCGTCGTGGACCACGTCCGACGTGGGGTGGGTGCATTGGCTGCCGTGCAGATGGCGGTCGGAGATGACGAGACGCTCCCCTACCGGGCCGCCGCCGCCTGTCGTGAAGCGGGCGTCCTCACCAGGGCGGTCGGGGGCGGAGGGCTCCAGGTCTCGCCGCCGCTCATCATGACGCCGGATCAGGTGTCCGAGATGGCCTCTCTTTTCCGGGTCGGCCTCGAGGCCATGTGAAGCAGACTCCCTTCTGGGTCGAGGAGCACCCCAGGCCGGAGAACATCACATCCGATCTCCCCGGCGAGGCCGACGTATTGATCGTCGGGTCCGGGCTCACCGGGCTGACTGCCGCATTGCGTCTCGCCCGCGGCGGGAAGTCGGTGGTCGTAGTCGACTCGGGCGAGATCGCCTCGGGAGCGTCGAGCGTCAACGGCGGCATGGTGTCACCGGACATCAAGGCCGGGATCAAAGTCATCTTCGAGCAATACGGGCCGGAGCTGGGGCGGGAGATGTGGCAGGCGACGGTCCGGTCGGTCGACATCGTCTCGGACCTGGCCGCAACCGAATCGATCGACGCGAGGTTCATGAGAGGCGGGATGGCGGCCCTGGGGATAGGGCCCGACGCCCAGGCCAGGTTCGAGCAGAGCGTCTCCTGGTACCGGGAGCATGTCGGAGTCGACTGGGAGGTGCTCGGACCGGGTCGGATCGGCGAGGTGATCGGGGACGGGCCTTTCACGACAGCCATCTTCGAGCCGGAGGGCTTCGGGATACAACCTGCCCGTTTCGTTTTCGGACTCGCTTCCCGTGCCGCCGCGGCTGGAGCCAGGCTCGTGTCCCATTGCGAGGCAACGTCTTTCGACAAGGAAGGTGCCGGTTTGCGGGTAGTGACATCGCAAGGCCCGATCCGGGCCGGCGAGATCGTCCTCGCCACAAACGGATACACCACCGACCGGCCCTCGGCCGAGCTCGCCCGACGCATCGTCCCCGTCGGGTCATACATCGTGGTCACCGAGCCCATCGCCGATCGCGCCACCGAGCTTTTCCCGGGCGGGGCCATGACCTACACCAAGAAGCGGCTGCTCAATTACATGCGGCGCACCCCGGACGGTCGCATCCTGATCGGCGGCCGGCGCAACCTCCACACCGGGCTCGATCTGGAAGAGTCCGCCGCCGCCCTTCGAAGCCAGCTCCTCGGGTACTTCCCCCAACTCGGGGACGTGCCACTGACTCACGTCTGGGGCGGAAAGCTCGCCGTCCCGTTCGACCTCGTGCCCCACATGGGGCAGGTCGACGGGGCCTGGTACGCGCTGGGCTACGCCGGTCACGGCGTCGGTCTGTCGACACTGATGGGTCACGAGTTGGCCGGGATGCTCTTGGGCGAGGAGCCCCCGAGCGTGTTCACCAAGGTGAATCACCCGACACGCTTCTATTACCGGGGTAATCCCTGGTTCCTCACCCCGGCTTCGATCCTCTATCGGACGCTCGACCGCCTGAACCGATAGGCTCGGGATATGAGCTTCCCACAAGAGTCGACCGCATATCCCGAGGCCAGCCAGGCCTCAACCGCCCTCGTGCTTGGCATCGTCGGCCTGGTCTGTTGCCAGGTGCTCGGCATCGTCGCCTGGATCATGGCCAACAACGAGTTGGAGGGGATCAAGGCAGGGCGCCGTAACCCGCAGAACGAAGGCACGGCCACCGCCGCCCGCATCATCGGGATCATTGCCACGGTCCTTCTCGGGCTCGGGATCATCGGATTGATCATCGCCACCATCGTCGGCGTTGCGCTGGTTCCCTTTTCAGAGGAGTTCTGGCGGGAAGAATGGTTCCGTTAACCAGGGTCTGGCGAGACCGGCTGATACTCGCCGCCCCGCTGGCGGTGATCGCGCTACTTGCTTCGCTCAGACCGGTGGATGACGGCGTCACGGTCTGTCCCTTTGCTCTGATCACCGGGATGGCCTGCCCGGGCTGTGGAATGACCCGGGCTGCCTCCTCTCTGATCCGGGGTGACCTCACCACCGCCCTGGACTATCACCCGCTGGTTCCGCTGATCGCAATCCTGTCGGTGGGCGGATGGGCCTGGTACATGCTGCGACGCTCGGGGCGGGTTCAGCCCCTCCCGACGAGATGGGTGAACAGCATCCTCATCGTCACCGGGGTCATGCTTCTTGGCGTATGGGCCGCCCGTCTTCTGAGCGGGACGTTGCCACCGGTCTGACCCGACGGCGGAACACGCGAAAGACGATCGCCGCGGCCATCGCCACCAGCCCGATGGTCAGCGGCACCATCCATTTCGAGTTCGCCAGCAGGGCGAAGCTCTCCCGGAAGGGCGCTCTTCCGCCTTCGGGGTCGACAAGCCAGGAGCCGATCCGCAACAGCACGGCGAACGAGAGGGCTCCCAGGGCAAACCGGGTGAGGAGCGCCCTGAATGCTCGCATCCGATCCATCGACATGACGATGTATGCCGTTCCGGCAAAGACCATGAGCACAGCGCCGAGCATCGCGGCAGTGCCCAGGTTGGCCGCCAACGGCGAGGACGCTCCCACGAACGGCTGATCAGCCGGGTCACGGATCACGAGGGGGTCGAGCTGGGCCAGGGCGGCTTCGACCCGCTCGGCGCTCACCGGCACGCCCGCCTCGTTCAGCCCGGTAGCGATCTGCCCCGAGGCGGGGACGAGGATGGCGGCCACATCGACCGAGCCTCCATTCGGATCGCCCGAGGCCGCCGCTTCCACACCCTCGGCCACCAGCTGCTCGAGGACCGGCCCGACAGAAGGATGGGCCAGCACCTGGTCGGCCACGACCGAAGCACCGACACCATCGACCCCGGCAGCTACGAGCTCGGCCTCCAGCCAGCTCGCCAGACGATCGGACACCATGTCGCCCGCCGCCAGCGGGCTGAGCGTGTCGGCAAGCTCGTTGGTGTCGACCACGACCGCCCTGCCCCAGATTCCAACCAGGAGCACGGTGGAAGCGAGACCGAACACCCAACCGGCCACACCGATGGCGAAGCGCCTGCTGCGATTCCGGGAGCTCAATTGATCACGAGAGCCGGGTTGGTCCTGATGCGAGGTCGCTTGTCGACGACCGCCTTGGCCAGGGCGTCGAACGCATCCGCTGCCTCGGATCCGGGAGCAGCGATCGACACCGGATGTCCTTCGTCGGCGCCTCTTCCCATCGCCGGCAACAGGGGGATCTGAGCCATCAGATCCACCCCGAGCTCGTCCGCCAAAGCAGCACCGCCGCCGCTTCCAAACAACTCATATCGCTTGTCATCGTCACCGGTGAACCAGGACATGTTCTCCACCACCCCGATGACCTGTTGGTCGACTTCGGCCGCCATGAGGGCGGCACGGCGCGCCACCCTCTGAGCCGTCGGCTGAGGAGTCGTGACGAGAAGGACCTGGGCTCGGGGGAGGAACTGAGACATCGATATCGCGATGTCCCCGGTGCCCGGGGGCATGTCGACGATCAGGAAGTCGAGTGTGTCCCAGAACACGTCTTTGAGGAACTGCTCGATCGCTTTGTGCAGCATCGGGCCCCGCCAGATGACCGCTTTGTCGTCGCCAACGAAATAGTCCATCGACATCACCTTCACCCCGTGGGCCGTGGGTGGCACGATCGCCTCGCCCACGAGCAGTGGGGGTTCGGTCACCCCGAGCATCCGGGGAATGGAGAAGCCCCAGATATCGCCGTCCACGATGCCCACGCGGTTCCCACCACTCCGCAACGAGACTGCCAGGTTGGAACTGACCGACGACTTGCCAACTCCTCCCTTGCCGGACGAGATCGCCAGAACCCTGGTCGGGGATCCCGGCTCCCCTAACCCCGGCCCGGACTCCGCGCGCAACTTGCCGATCCACTCGATCGCCATCTGCTCGCTCATCACCTCGACGGTCACGTCTGCACCGCGACCGTATGGCTCCAGTGCCTGTTGCAGACGCTCGTTGAGGAGATCGGGCGGGTTCGAGGTGGGGAGAAGCAGGTCTACCTTCACCTTGCCGAGCTTCTTCTCGGCCGACCGGACGAGACCGAGACTGCCCAATGTCCTGCCCACGAGGAGCGGAGACTCGATGGACGCGACGGCCTCGAAGATCTCGTCGTTGGAAGTCATCGATTTCCCCTACGCCGGCAGTGGTTAGAGAAGGCCTGGCCACTATAGTTTTGGCCGATTGGTACCCCTCATGGACACCAAGACCCTCGAATCGAGGATCTCCGACCTGACCGCAGCCTTGGGCGATCCCACTCGGAGGGCCATCTACATCGCGGTCAGGGAATCAGCAGAGCCCCTCACCACATCTGCCGTCGCCGAGCTCTTCGGCATCCACCCCAATGTCGCACGTCATCATCTCGATCTCCTGGCCGATGAGGGCTATCTGAAGGTCAGCCATCGCCGCCCATCCGGCAAGGGCGGGCCTGGGGCCGGTCGCCCGGCCAAGTGCTATGAGGCGACCACCAAGGAAGTGTCGGTCCATTTCGCCCCACGGCGGTTCGAGATGCTGGTCGAGATGCTCATCAGGGTGCTGGACCAGGTTGCGCCAGAGAACGTTGGCCAGGTCGCCGAATCGGTGGGGCGTGCGTACGGGGCCGAGCTGGCTGCCGAGATCGGGGTCCCTGAGGAGCCGGGCTATGACGGGGCCGTCCAAGCCGTCGCCAGGGCCATGACCGGTCTGGGATTCTCGGTCGACCCGGATGTGAAAGGCCAGCAGCTCCTGACCACCCATTGCCCGTTCGGCGAGGCTGCAACGAGCCACCCCGAAGTGATTTGCTCGCTCGACAGGGGGATCGTCGCCGGGATGTTTGGCGCCCTCTCCTATGACTGCAACCCGGTGATCATCCCCCACACGGATCTCGAAGATGACTGTGTGACCCGGGTCCCCGTGACGATCGGTTGAGAGTTTTAGGATCCAGGTAAGAGCGGCCAGTCTTTCGAGTCGGGCCCTGACCTTGGATTCTCATCCTGTCGGTAGCCTTGGGGCATGACCACTGATCCATTCGGGGCCTACGCCACGCTCGACACCCCGCTCGGGTCTCGGGAGATAGCCCGACTCGACGCGGTCGACGGGGCCGAGAGCCTCCCCTACTCCATAAAGGTCATCCTGGAGTCGGCACTGCGCAATCTCGACGGGACCGCGGTCACCGCCGCGGACGTGACCACCATCTCCGCCTACGACGCCACCCGCGTCGGTGGGGGCGAGATCCCGTTCGTGCCCGGGAGAGTCGTCCTACAGGACTTCACCGGAGTCCCCACCGTGGTCGATCTCGCCGCGATGCGATCGGCCATAGTGTCGATGACCGGTGACGAGGGGTCGGCGCAGAGGGTTAACCCTTTGATCCCGGTCGATCTGGTGGTCGACCATTCGGTGCAGGTCGACGCCTTCGCCCGAGCCGATGCCCTGACGATCAACTCCCGCAAGGAGTTCGAGCGCAACCAGGAGCGCTACGAGTTCCTCAAGTGGGGTCAATCGGCCTTCGCCAACTTCCGGGTGGTCCCCCCCGCCACCGGCATCGTCCATCAGGTGAACCTGGAGTATCTGGCCAAAGTGGTGTGGGACGACGGGCACTGGCTCTACCCCGACAGCCTGGTTGGGACCGACAGCCACACCACGATGATCAACGGCCTCGGCGTCGTGGGCTGGGGAGTCGGTGGCATCGAGGCCGAGGCTGCGATGGTCGGACAGCCGATCTACATGCTCCTCCCCGAGGTGGTCGGGTTCAGGCTCACCGGCCGTCTCAGCGAGGGAACCACCGCCACCGACCTCGTGCTGAGGGTCACCGAGATGCTTCGGGAGCACGGCGTCGTCGACAAGTTCGTTGAGTTCCACGGCCCCGGCCTCGCCGACATGCCCGTGGCCAACCGGGCGACTATCGCCAACATGGCGCCCGAATACGGAGCCACCATCGGGTATTTCCCGGTCGATGACCGAACCCTCGACTATCTCCGCCTGACTGGCCGCGACGACAAGCTGATCGACACCGTCGAGCAGTACTGCAAAACCCAGGGCTTGTGGCGGGACGACAATCGGTCGGTCGCCTACTCGTCGTCTCTCGAGCTCGACATGTCGACCGTCGAGCCGTCGCTGGCAGGTCCGAGACGACCCCAGGACCGGATCGCCCTTTCGGCGATGGCGACCCAGTGGCGATCGGATCTGACCAATCTCTTCGGCAAGAACGGGGGATCCTCGGCCTCTACGGTCGTCAGCTGGGAAGACGAGGGCGGCCGGCCCGTGGAAGCCGGATCGCTGAAGGCAAAGACAGGTGTCGAGGTCGAAGTCGACGGGGAGAGGTTCTTGCTCACCGACGGCGACGTCGTGATCGCAGCGATCACATCTTGCACCAACACATCGAATCCCGATGTGATGATCGGAGCCGGGCTGGTGGCACGAAGGGCTCGTGAGCTCGGTCTCGAGCGCAAGCCGTGGGTCAAGTCCTCGCTGGCCCCAGGCTCGAAGGTCGTCACCGAATACCTGACCAGCGCGGGTCTCCTCGAGGACCTCGAGTATCTCGGGTTCCACATCGTCGGCTATGGGTGCACCACCTGCATCGGGAACTCGGGGCCATTGCCGGAGCCGATATCCAAGGCGGTCAACGAGCGAGGGCTCGTGGCCGTGTCCGTGCTCTCCGGGAACCGCAACTTCGAAGGTCGGATCTCACCCGACGCCAGGGCCAACTATCTCGCCTCGCCGCCCCTCGTCGTGGCCTATGCCCTGGCCGGGACCGTCGACTGGGACCCGATCAACGAGCCGCTGGGCCAGGACCGGGACGGGAAGGACGTGTTCCTGCGCGACATCTGGCCCGGTCAGGAGGAAATCGCCGGCCTCGTCGCCGATCATGTCAACCAGGGTCAGTTCGTCTCGCAGGTACTCAGAGGTCTTCACCGGATCCGACGAGTGGCGAGCCATCACTACCCCCGAGTCGGATCTCTACCACTGGGACGAGGAATCCACCTACATCCAGGAGCCTCCGTTCTTCGTCGGCCTCGGGCCTGACGTGGGCCCGATCGAACCGGTGACCGGAGCTCGGGTGCTGGCAAAGCTCGGTGACTCGGTCACAACCGACCACATCAGCCCGGCGGGGACGATCTCACCGACCACGCCTGCCGGCCAGTATCTGATCGGCAAGGGCGTCCAACCGGCGATGTTCAACTCATATGGGTCGCGGCGCGGCAACGACCGGGTCATGTCCAGGGGCACCTTCGCCAATATCCGGGTCAGGAACGATCTCGCCCCCGGCACAGAAGGTGGGTGGACAACCGATTTCCTGGACGGCGAGGTCAAGTCCATCTACGACGCCGCCATGCACTACCAGGAAGAAGGGATACCCCTCATCGTGATCGCCGGAAGCGACTACGGGATGGGCTCGTCCCGGGACTGGGCGGCGAAAGGGCCCTTCCTCCTCGGCGTGAGGGCCGTGATCACCAGATCATTCGAGCGAATCCACCGCTCCAACCTCGTGATGATGGGAGTGCTGCCGCTGACCTTCCTCGAGGGGCAGGATGCGTCCTCGCTCGGGCTCGACGGAACCGAGTCATACGACATCGCCGTCGACGACACCCTCCAGCCTCGTCAGATCGTGAAGGTCACAGCCAGCGCAGGCGATGGGTCGGTGAAGGTGTTCGACGCGGTCGCACGTGTGGATACCCCGATCGAGATCGACTACCTCCGCAATGGTGGCATTCTCCACTACGTGTTGAGGAAGATGGCCTCTGTCTGAAGATCCGGAGGGACCCCTCCAGGGTCGTGGGTTCCTGCTCACCGGGGTGTTCATCGGTGTCGTCCTCATCGGGCTCGCCGTGGCCTGGGCGATCGGCGGGTCCGGCGACGGCGCAGTCGCCGAGATCGGTGAGCCGGCGCCTGACTTCACCGTCGACCTCCTCGACGGCGGCACCTTTTCACTCTCCGAGCACATCGCCGACGACGGGCGACCACTGATCATCAACCTCTGGGCCTCCTGGTGTGTCCCCTGCCGCGAGGAGATGCCTGACCTCTCTGTCTTTGCTGGAGAGAACCCGGACATCGCGGTCGTTGGCGTCGCCGTCGAGGATCAACTCGATGCCGCCCGAGCCTTCGGCGCCGAGATCGACCCGGTCTATGCCCTCGCCTTCGGCGACGAAGCCTTCGACCAGGCCTATCCCAACTTCGGTCTGCCCGTCACCTACTTCGTCGACGCGGATGGCGGTGTGACCGATGTCTTCAACGGCATCCTGACTCCGGAGAGCCTCGAGGAGCTGACGGCGGGTATTTAGGCCGGTAAAGCGGCCTTGGCTTCGAGATGTTGCACGTACTCGACGTTGGGGCCTGCGACCAGCTCGGCAGTGACGATCAGCCGCTCCAGCGCCGAGTATTTGGGATTGCAGGTGGTGAGGGTGAGCCATGCCCCGGGTCTGCTATCGGTAACCCAGACGTCGGTCGGGGCCACGATGAACGACTCCCGAACCTCGTAGACGTGGGTCCCGATTCCGGTGTCGATCTCGACGAGGTCGCCAACGACCAATTGGTCGAAGTCGTGAAAGGGTCGCCCGTGAGTGGTCCGATGGCCGGACACCACCGCATTGCCCGGTTGCCCGGGCAGAGGCGTCCCCGGCATGTGGCCCGGGCCGTTGGCCAGAATCGGCGTGGTCACGCCTTCGAAGACGACCGCCTCCAAACCGACTTTGGGGACCCGCAACAAAGCAAAGCCGACACCTTCGCCCGGCACATCCTCGAGAACGGCTCCCTCCTCCACCTCTGGAGGGACGATTTCGGCCATTCGCCGCTCGAGGTCCGACTTCGCCTCGGCTTGGACCCTTGCATTGACGAGGTCGGTCCCGTAGAGCTGCCAAGCCAGGAAGCCGAAGATGAAGACGCCGCTCCAGATCAGCGTCCACCCGAGGATCGAGACACTCCGCCTCATGTTTGATTGCCGGCCGAGATCACTTCCACCGTGGCTCCCGCTTCTCCAGGAATGCAGCAATACCCTCGGTGGCGTCCTCACTCATGGCCACCGCGGTCAGCCCGGTCTGCAGCCGATCGAGGGCGGCGTCGAAGTCGAGATCGGTCATCCCGAAATACGAGTCCCGGCCAATCATGAGAGTGGCCGCGCTCTTTGCCTGCAGGGATTCGACGATCTCGTCCACCACCGGATCGAGCTCGGCACGAGGCACGACTCGGGAAACGGCGCCGAGACGCTGCGCCTCTTGTGCGTCGATCAGACGCCCGGTCAGCATCAACTCCAGGGCCGATTTGCGGGGCATCACCCGAGCCAGGAGGGCCGAGATCATCATCGGCCACAGCCCGATCTCTATCTCGGGCGTCCCCAGCTTGGCGTCGTCGACGCAAATCGTCACGTCACAGGCAACGGCGAGCCCGAATCCGCCGGCAAGCGCATGACCGTTGACCCGGGCCACAGTCGGCTTTCCGCCGCGCAGCATCAGCCGGAACAGATCGGCGAAGACACCCCTGGCCTTGTGCAACCCCACAGGGTCGTCGACGAAGCTGCCCGCCAGATCTCCGCCGGCGGAGAAGGCCTGATCCCCGGCACCGGTGTAGACCAGGACTCGGACGGCCGGGTCATCAACCGCCCGCCTCGTCGCCGAGAGGAGTCCCTCCATCGTCTCCACCGACAGCGGATTGCGGCGAGCAGGATCGGACAGCGTGATCGTCGCCCTGCCGGCCCCCACTTCGTACTCGACCAATTCTCCGCCTTCGTCTGACTTGACACCCGGTATTACCGTCGGGGGACATGCTATGGCTGGCCATTGTCTTGTTCATCGCCTTGGCCATGGCGGTGCTGCGCGGGGGCCGTCTGACCAATCTGGGCGACATCGAGCTTCGGGCTTGGTGGTTGTTACTGGTTGCACTCGGGCTGCAGGTGGCGACTGTCTGGCTCCCGGACTCAGATTGGGCCGAGGGTCTTGGCCTGGCGATGGTTCTCATCTCATACGGGCTGCTCATGACCCTCGTGGTGCTCAATCGCACCGCCACAGGGATGTGGCTAACCGGTCTCGGAGTCTTGATGAACTTCACCGTCATCGCTGTCAACGGCGGAATGCCGGTGCTGTCCGAGGCAGCGGAGGTAGCCAGCGGATTCACCGTGACCGTGCCTGACCTGTCCGGCTCGTTCAAACACGTCATCCTCGACTCCGGTTCGAATCTCACCGCATTTGCCGATGTCATCCCGCTTCGAATCGGAGGGATCGGCCAGGTGATCAGCCTCGGGGACGTATTCCTCGCGGTCGGGCTAGGCCGGTTCCTGGAGCACGAGTTGCGCCGGCCCCGTCGCTACTTCAAACGCGGCGCCCACGCCCAGCCCGGCTCGGCCAGCAAGCCCTAGGCCGCTCAGACCCGCACCGGCGTGAGAACGCCGCGGCTCTCCAGCAAGCGGCGAAGCGATGCGACGACTTCAGGGTCGTAGTCGTAGGCAGCACCGGTGTGAAGGACCTCGAGGGCCTGAAGCGGGGAAATACCCTCCAGATGCACTTGCCAGTCGTAAGCGGCAGCGACCTTGATGATCCGCGAGACGATGGAGACGTCGGGGTCTGTCTGTTCGCCGGGCTTTCGATATGGCTCGTATTGATGACGGACATGAGTCGCCACCCGGCTCAGATACGGCGACTCGGCAATGATCTCCGAGCTCCAGCGTGCGATATCGGTGTCGCTGTAGCCCATGCGCAGGATCTGGGGCTCGTTGAGGCTGACCCGCCCGATGTCGTGCATCAGTCCGGCATACTCCACGTCTTCCACCTGGGTCGGGCCCAGCCCGATCTCCTTGGCCATGGCAGAGGCGAGCTCGGTGGTGCGGTCGGCGTGGCCATCGACCCCGAGCCCAGAGACTTCGGGAATGCGGGCCAGCGCCCGGATGGTCTGCTTGTAGGTGATCTTGGTCTCCTGGAATCGCTTGAAGGCGACATGGGCGAAGGAGTACGGGAGGAGGGCGATGGGGAGGGCCCACCAATCCAGAACCGGCCAGAGCTCCCCGAACAGGCCGCCAGTCAGGGCCAGCCCGAGGAAGACATTGAGATCGTGGAGCAGGGAACGGGCGAGATAACTCCGGGAGACCTCGCGCGTTCCGACGACCAGCATGGCGCGGGCGAACACCTCGACCACGATCCAGGCCATGAGCGCCACCACGAATGGGAACAAGTCCTCCCAGCCTCCGCTCAATTCTGCGAATGGCCCAACCCTGAGTGCGGAGTACACGGTGGCGTAAACGCAATATCCGGCAAACCGACGGACCAGCGTGGGAAGGAGATCGGTGTGCTTCTCACCCCGCGAGTAACGAAGAGCCCAGACGATGGCTAGTCCCAGCCCGTACACGGCGATACAACCGGCTAGGTCCACGTCCTCCGGCGAACCGAGCACGAGAGGCAGCGCCGCGGCTACCGCCAGACCGACTGTGAAACGATTTCCCGTACTCGAGGCCGCGACCCCGACCATCGAGGCCAGCACCAGCGCGGTCACCGCGACCAGCAGTGTCATCGAGTTGCTGGTAGCGAGTGTGGCTGCGTAGAGACCGACACCGGCGACGACGATTACATAGAGCCACGAGACAATCGACAGGGCACGTGGGCTCCAGCTAGCCACGGAGGGTCAGCTCCGGCTCCTCGGCGAGACGACGGGCCATCTCCTCGTCGTTGACGTGCGGCGCACCCCAGCGACGCCCGGTCTTGGTCAATGCCCGCTCGAAGGCGTCGACGACCTCTGGGTGGAATTGGGCGCCCGAGTTGCGTCTCAGCTCGGATATCGCGTATTGCTGGGAGAGCGCCATCCGGTAAGAACGTGCCGAAGTCATGGCGTCAAAGGCATCGGCGGCGGCAACGATGCAGGCCTCGATACGTGGTGGCTGACCCTGGCTATGCCCGCTGCCCCCATATCCGCTCCCGTCGAAATTGCTGTGGTGACCGGAGGCGATCTCGACCATGGGCTGGAGGAAGTCCACTTCGGCGAGGATTTCCTCGACGAGTTGGGCGTGGGCCTTCATCTCGGCATACTCGTCCTCATCGAGTCGGCCCCGCTTGCGAATGAGCTCGGTCGGAACAGCAAGTTTGCCCAGATCGTGGATCAGGGCGGACCAGCGCACGGTCTCGAGCTGGGTGCCAGTGAAGCCCATCTCCTCACCAATCATCTGAGCGAAGAACGCCACCCGCTCGGTGTGGCCGCGGGTGTACATGTCCTTGGCCTCCAGTGTCTTGACGAAGCCCCTGATCGACCCGATGTGCGAGTCGCGCAGTTGGGCGAAGGCGTAGAGCCACATGTGGCCGAGGGCAAAGACACCGACGATGAAAACGATGATCGCTTCGCTGGCGGCGATGAGAAAGGCGGCGCCGATCAGGCCCCCGACCAAGCCCATGGCCACCTCACCGGTGAAGAGAACCGGCATCTGGGACCAGGGCTCGAGATTGTCACGGCCGAAGACGACCTTCACCGCGTGCCGCACCAGAAGGTTTTGCACTGTGGCGTAAGCCAGGGCCGCAGCCGCTGACACTGCCAGCACCGTGATCAAAGAGCCGGCTTCGACTGCCAAGCCGTCTAGATAGGTGTCGAAGATGAGACCGGCGACGGCCCCGGCTGTGACCATCTGCCCGAAATTGGCCAGCGGTTGGAACCACCGCTTTTCCTTGAAGTCGAGCGGGGTGAACATGCCGAGGGCGCCCATCAACGCCAGACCGAACATCGCGTCGGAACCGGGCTGCATGGCGAGAATCACGCCCGCGCTCATTGCCACCATCACGGATGCGGACTGGAGCATCCGATCGTTGACCTCGACCGCAAAGAACTCGAGCAGGACAAAGAGAAATGCGAACGGGGCCCAGTAGGCCCAATTGGGCATGTCGGAGACCAGGAACGACCCGATGAGGGCGGCCAGACCCATGAGCGAGTAAGGCACAGCGATCTTCAACCGACGCTGCACCGTGGGGCGGAGACGCCCGAACCATCCCCGCAACGGTCTTTTCCTACCTAGCCTCATTGAGCCCCTCGACGACATGTGTGACCGTGATTTGGTGAGCCGGCGCCTATATCAGCCGATTCTTACGCCGGCGAGCACTATCTGCAGGCTCGCGACATATTTGCGATTACGGGCCAGAAATGCCTTCATCAAGAACGCTCACCTGTTGGTGCCGTATTTCACCGGCGTTGTGTGCCGGTGTTGACGATCCGCTCCGCTAGGTTCGATGGGCGTCCAGTTACAAGGCCGACGTCTGACGCCGGTCTCACCGCTTTCCCCGGCAAGTCTTGACGGGGAACCTTTTACATGTCAAAGGCCCCTGACTTCGCCCGCCATAGGCCAGGCAGACGGGTCAGAGACCTCGGCTGCCCCACGTTTCCAATAACTGCCTTCCAGCCCGCCGCAATCTAGAGCCTCTCGAGACCTTGAACAAGAGGAAATGAGTCCTGCTATCCCGATAGACCTTCGTCGTTGTCTGTACGCTGGGCCGTCATGGACCTAATTGCGCTCCAGGACAAGATCTGTCGCATCGACGGCGTCGAGGCGGCGAGGATCGTCGCCGGCAACGGCCATATCGAGGAAATCCACGTCCTGGCGCGGAGAAACAAGCCGCCGAAGCAGGTGGTGAGGGACGTCCAGTCCCTCAGCCAGGCACTTTTCGGCGAGGAGATCGATCGACGGGTCGTCTCCGTGGTCCAGCTCGCCGACTCCGACCTCGACATGGGGTTTCGGCCGGCGCTGGTCGATGTGAGTGAGATCCTGGATGGCTCCCGCGCCGAGGTGTCCGTGACTTTGCGGTGGCAGAACGAGGTCTTCACTGGAACGTCGAAGGGTGCGGCGGCGATGACGACCCGGTCCCGTCAGATCGCCGAGGCGACTCTCGAGGCGATCCGCCAGGCGATCCACCAGGAGGCGGCCCTTGCGGTCTCGTCAATGGACATACCGACACTGGGAAGCCGGAAAGTGGCGGTGGCACAGATAGTCGTGGTCACGGAGGCAAGCGAGCGCCACCTCATCGGATGCGCCTATGCCGAGGACGAGGAGTCGAGAGCAGTGGTTCGCTCCGTCCTCGATGCATTGAATCGGGTGCTCCCCGACCTCAAGACATCCTGACGCACGCGGTCTCCACCCCACATCATCTCTCCACAGAGGCGGCCAAACGCGTGCTGATCGGGGGAGGGAACGCGGTGGACGCAGCCATCGCCGCCACCGCAACCCAGGGGGTCGTCGCCCCGGAGACGTGCGGCATCGGCGGCGATCTCTTTGCCCTGGTGCAGCGGCCGGGTTGGGACATGCCCCGAGCGCTCAATGCCTCCGGGCGATCCGGCTCCAATGCCGACCCGGACACGGTCCGAAGCCTCGGTTCCATCCCGCGGGACCACCTGCTCTCCGTGACCGCGCCAGGCTGCGTCGACGGATGGGCCGCCCTGTCCTCCGAGCTGGGCCGGCTCTCTCTTGGTGATTGCCTTGCCCCCGCCGTGGGATACGCCACCGACGGGTTCGAAGTCTCGACCGAGCAGGCGCACGCCTTTCTCGAACAGAAGTCGTTCTACGCCGGGCAGCAGGCGATCCAGGAGTTCTATCCGGAAGGAGAGCCGGTGTCACGGGGCGACGTCGTCAAGCGTCCGACGCTGGCCGCCACCCTCCAAGCTGTCGGCGAGGGCGGGCGCGAAGCCTTCTATCTCGGGGACCCCGCCCACGACATCGTGGAGGAACTTGGCGGGCTGATCACCCGCGACGACCTGGCCCGGCCCCACGCCGAATGGGTGACCCCGATCTCATGTGCCGTCGGGGACATGGCCGCCTGGACCATCCCTCCAAACTCACAGGGTTATCTAGGACCCGGCACCCTCGCCGTGTTCGAGATGCTGGGACCGCCGTCGGACCCTTCGGACCCGGACTCGTGGCATCTGTTGATCGAAGCGTTTCGCTCGCTGGCCTGGGAGAGAGACGATCTCGTCGCCGACCCGGAGCATGCACCCCTTCCCGGGCACCTGCTCCTCGATCGCGACCGATTGGCCCGCGCCGCCGCCACGGTCGACCGCGCCAGGACCGGGGTCTGGCCTAAAAAGATGGGCTGCGAGTCGAGCACGGCATACATGTGCATTGTCGACGCGGAAGGAATGGCGGTGTCCATCATCCAATCGAACTTCGAGGGAACCGGGTCCTCGTTCGGAGCCGGTCGGAGCGGCTTTCTGCTCCACAACCGTGGCAGCGGCTTCTCGCTGACTGCTGGACACCCCAATGAGCTGCTGCCAGGGAAGCGCCCGCTTCACACCCTCTCCCCCACCCTCTGGACCCGTGATCAGGAGCCGAAGTGGGTGATCGGGACGAGAGGTGGCGCGGTACAGCCGCAACTCGTGGCTCAAGTCGCGGCCCGAGCCGTCCTGGCCGGTCAAACCATCAAAGAGACTCAGAACGCGCCCCGATGGGTCATCCGAGAATTCGGGCCGTTCTCAGAAGCACAACTCCTCGTGGAACCGGGGGTCGCCACGACCACCATCGCCGATCTGCGAAGGCGCGGGCATGTCATCGAAGAGGTGGGCGAACGCCAGCCCGGCTGGGGCCCGGTCTCCATGATCCACATCGATGGCGACACCCGCTCCACTCACCCGGATCCGCGTGTCGACACCACCAGCGCCCTGATCTTCTAGACGGCTTTGATTGCCGGCCGACTTTGCCTGACCGGCTCCTCCAGGCAACTCGGCCACCCCATCCGGGGACTACCTCATCCCGGACCGACGCGCAGTCCAGACGACAGGCAAACAGACGCCGGTCGGCCGGGGCTGCCGCCGCGTGGCCGGGTGTGGCTCACTTCAGCTTCCGGATCACCTCGCGGAGGGCCTCGGGGTCGGTGTCGAGGGTTGAGCCGATCGTGTAGAAGCCGATCCTCTGCACTCGATCGCCATATCGCTCCTGGATGGCCTCGGCGAGACGGTCGGACGTGGCCGCCACCCCCACCGTGAGCACGGCGTCGTCGGGGACGAGCCCGGCCATATCCTCCCACTGGCCGCGTTTCGACATCGCGTTGAGCTCACCGCCGAAATCCCACCCCTCTGCCTCCAGAACCGGCAGATAGGAAGGGGTGGATGCGTAGAAGGCAATTTGTTGCCGCACCGGCCCCATCGCCTGCTCGACGTCGGCGTCGGTCTCCCCGGTCATGACGAAGACCGTCGTAGCCAGCTCGACATCGTCGAGCGTCCGCCCGGATTTGCCCGCGCCGGACGCAATCCCGGGCAGGACCACGTCATCGAGATACCGAACCGTGTGGAAAGGATGGACGTGGAAACCTGAACAGAGCTCGCCGGCGAGACGGCTCAGATAAGGGCCGACGCCGGCGATATAGACCGGCACGTCCGGATCCTTGATCGGCCCCGGGTTGAAAAAGGGCGTCATCAGGGAGAACTGGTAGAAGTCACCGTCGAAGGCGAGAGGGCTCGAGTCCTGAAACGACTGCCAGATCGCCCGAAGGGCGAGGATGTACTCCCGGAGCCGAGGAACCGGGCGGTCCCACGTCGTAGAGAAACGTCGGACGATGTGGGCCCTGACTTGCGTCCCCAGGCCGAGCATGAACCGACCCCGCGACAGCCGGGCCAGGTCCCAGGCAGTCATGGCCGTGACCATCGGAGACCTCGGGAAGGCGACTGCGATCGCCGTCCCGAGATCGAGGCCGGGCTGTGCCGATCCGGCGAGGGCCAAAGGGAGGAAAGGGTCGTATTGAGTCTCGGCCGTGAAGAACCCGTCGTAGCCGAGGCTCGCCGCGGCGACCGCCGCCTCCGGAGCACCCTCGGGTGGGGCGGGGGGGTAATAGAAGTCGACTTTCATCAGCCGGCCAGAGTAGGTCGGGCCACGAATGGGTACGATCACGGCTGATGAAGACGCTGGCCAAAGTCGTGGGTGTCGTGGGCGCGGCAGCCGCCCTGGTGTGGGCAATGCGCGACCGATTCATCTCGGTGGCGGCGTCGCGGGAACCGGAGCCACCGGTGTTGCGGACCGCCACCCCCGTTTTGACGGCTCCGGGGATCGATGCCGTGGACGGTATTGGCCCCGTATTCGCCAGTCGTTTGAAGGACGCCGGGATCGACGACGTGTCCAAACTGGCGTCGGCGACCCCCGACACCATCGCCGAGGCGGCCGGGGTCAGCGGCGCCCGGGCCAGGACCTGGATCGAACAGGCCCGCTCCCTGGCCTGACGGTGCCCTACCTCCATAAGCCGGAGGACCTTGGCGATCTTCTCGAAGAGGAGCCGTCTTACCGGGTCGACCAGTTGCGCGACTGGCTGTACAAGACGCCTGTACTGAGCAGTCAAGACATGACCAACCTGCCGGCCGGGGTGAGGTCCAGAGTGGAGCGCCTCTGGCCCTTCGATGTGGAAACAGAGCAGGCCGCCGATGGCGGCACCACCCGCAAGTGGCTGTTCCGGGCTTTCGATGGCGCCGCAATCGAGGCCGTTCTCATGGGGTATCCACGGCGAGCGACGCTGTGCATCTCGAGTCAGGCGGGCTGTGCCCTCGGTTGCACATTCTGCGCCACAGGCCAGTTCGGGTTCGAGCGTCATCTGGACGCGGGCGAGATCGTGGCGCAGGTGGCATACGCACAGGCCTTCCTTCGTCAGATCGGCATGCCAGGAACACCCGACCACCTGACCAACGTCGTCTTCATGGGGATGGGCGAACCGCTGGCCAACTACGACCGGGTCAGAGAGGCGCTCCGGCGGATGATCGAAGTCATGGGGTTGTCGAGCGCGATCGATCACGGTGTCGACTGTCGGCATGGTGCCGGGAATACGACGACTGGCAGAAGAGCCTTGGCCCGTCTCCCTGGCTGTGAGCCTCCACGCCGCCGACGACGAGCTGAGGAGCACCCTTGTCCCGATCAACCGGCGCTATCCGCTGGTAGAGCTCGAAAAGGCCGCCGCCGGCTATTTCGAGAAGAAGCGGCGCCGGCTCTCGATCGAGTGGACGATGATGGATGGCGTCAACGACACCACCGACCAGGCAGTGAAGCTGGCCGCGATCGCCCGGCGACTTCGTGCCCACGTCAATCTGATCGCCCTCAACCCGACACCCTTGACCAAGGAAAAGGCATCGAGCAGAACGGCCATCGACGCCTTTGCCCGGGAGTTGGGGCGACGCGGTGTCAACGTGACTGTCCGCGACACCAGAGGCCGAAACATCGACGCTGCCTGCGGTCAATTGCGTCTGCTCGCCGGCAAACCGGGCCTGAAACCAGTGCTCCTGGTTCAGAAAAGGGTTTAGCTGGCAATTTCGCGATCTCCGATTAGGGTGGACTCGCGGACGGAAAAAGGGGCCTGAAGGAGTTGGACCTTCATGCCGGTCAATCGACGCGCCCGCGCCCTTGCTGTTGGCTCGGTTCTCGCCCTGACTGTGGCTCTTTTTTCCTTGGAGTACACCGTGCAGCGCGGGGACACCCTCAGCGAGATCGCACGTGACCACGACGTTTCCCTGTCGGATGTCATCGAGCTCAACGAGATCTCGAATGCCGACCTGATCCGCCCCGGCCAGGTGATCCTCATCCCGGGTGTCGACGGCTCCGTGGAGCAGGTCCATGTAGTGAGCCAAGGCGAGACATTGTCAAAGATCGCGTCCGCCTACGGCGCCAGCGCGTCCGCCATCGCCGAGGCAAACAGCATGGCCAACCCCGATCTGATCCGCCCCGGGCAGGAAGTGCTCATCCCCACCACCAGGAAGAGTTCAGCCGGTGTAGCCAGCCCCCCGGCCGCCGACGGGCAGGCCGCCGAGAGCACCTCATCACGACCGGGCCGGTACCACATCGTTCAGCGCGGCGACACCCTCGACTCGATCGCCGGGCAGTACTCGGGCGTGTCCCCCGACACCATCGCCGCCGCGAACGGGATCACGAATGGGAAGGTCTACACCGGCACCCGACTCTTCCTCGATGGGCCCGCCTTCGTGGGCACCGGAAGTGGAGGATCCGCCAGCTACGTGGTCCAGACGGGGGACCGGCTCGGTGATATCGCCGCCGCGTACGGCACCAATATCTCGACCCTGGCCGATTTGAACGGCCTGTCCGATGTCAATCTGATCCGACCCGGCCAGACGCTCGCCGTGCCGGGCGGGTCGAGCTGGGTGTGCCCGGTCGAGGGCGGCCGCTACTTCAACGACTGGGGCTTCCCCCGCGGGGGCTCCCGATTTCACGAAGGCAATGACATCTTCGCCGATCGGGGTGCCTCGGTGAGGGCACCGGTCTCAGGCACCGTCGAGCTCATCGAGGGAACGATTGGCGGGCTCCAGTTCAATCTGCTCGGAAGTGACGGGATCAAGTATCTCGGCTCCCACCTCGATGCTGCGGGCAACACAGGTGAGGTGAGCGCAGGTGACGTCATCGGGTACGTTGGGACATCGGGCAATGCCCAAGGGGCGAATCCGCACCTCCACTTCGGCATGTACGGGGACGGCGGAGCGATAAACCCCCACCCGACTCTGGTCTCGAACGGCTGTTGAGACTCAGCCGGGAACCAAGGCCATCGTCTCCCGGAGGTGATCGAGCCTGATCGCGCCCGCGTCCAACAATCGGCGGTGGAAGTCCTTGCCATCGAATGAGTCGCCGGCCGCGGCCATCGCTTGCTTGCGGATGTCGAGGATCTCCCGCTCCCCCACCTTGTACGAGATGGCCTGGCCGGGCCACCCGAGATACCTCAGCACCTCCGATTCGGCCAGGTCCCGCGGCTGTCTGCCGATCTTCTCCATGTAGTCCACGGCGAGGTCGTAGTCCCAGACCTGACCCGCGTGGAGAGGAGCGTCGTCGGGGATCCGCTTCTCCAGATGAGCCCCGATATCAACGACGACCCTCGTCGACCTGAAGAGTTGACTGGCGAGCAGGCCCAGTCGATATTCCGGGTTCTCGAAGAAGCCGAGTTCCTCCATGAGACGCTCGGCATACAGCGCCCATCCCTCGCCCGACCCCGGATACCACACGAACAAGCGGTGGAACCTGGACAGTTTCTCCCGTTGCAGCACTGCGATACCAACCTGCAGGTGATGGCCCGGGAATCCCTCGTGATACGCGGTGGCGACTTCCTGCCAATACGGGATCCGGGTTCTCTCGCCCAAGGCATACCAGATCGATCCGGGCCGTTCGAGATCCTCGGATGGCGCCACGTACCACGCTCCGAGCGCGCCCCCGGTGGGAGCGAGATTGACCGTCACCTCGCACATCGGTGGCGGCACGTCGAACGCGGTCCCATCCAGACGCTCCACAGCCCGCGCCTGAATCTCCCTGACGAAGTCGGCAAAGGCGTCATGGTCCGGCGCCGAGCGACCGGGGTCGCCGTCCAGCAGGTCGATCACCTCATCGATGTTCAGAGCCGGGTCGATCTCCGCCGCGGTGTCCTGCATCTCGCCGAGCAGCCGGTGCACTTCGGACCATCCCCAGGCGTACGTCTCGTCCGGATCGAGATCCAACCCGAGGAATCGCTCGGATTCCTCCTCGTACCGATCTAGGCCTGCGGCGTCGGTGAGCTTTGCCTTAGGCAGATACGCGGTCTCGAGCCATTCTGCGAACGCGGCTGATGCAGATCGGGCCTGGTCGACGGCTCCCGCTACCCGATCCTCGTCACCGCCGGTGGCCGCGGCCATCGGCGGCAGCGCCGTGAATCGAGACTCGGGGCCGGCCACCGAGCGCATCTGTTCGATGACGCTCAACACCTGACGTTGGGCGACCGTGTCCCGATCGTCGAGGCCGACGAGGAGGCTGGCCCGGTACCCGTCCAGCATGTCGCCCCATGTGGAGAGGCGGACGGTCACGTTCTCCCACGCCTCAGGCCCGGCCTTCGACACGATGTCGAAGGTGTCACGGGCAGACTGAAAAGGGCCATAGATGTGGTTGAGGTCCCGCTTCCAATGCCCGCTCTCGTATAGGCGGCGCTCCGATTTCAGATACCCGGTCGCGACAAGTGCCGCGGTCGCCTGGACCGGGTCGGGGTGATCGAGGTGTGGCTCGAGATCGGCGACCGCCCTGGCCCTGAGCTCCTCCTTCGCCGCCTCACCCTCGGGCGAGAAGTCGTCCCACAGATGATCGTGACCGGGAATACCGGCCTCGGTTGCGGCGATCGGCGACAGATCGGCGTACGCCTCCGTCAAGCGATCACAGATCTCGAACGGTGTGGTCTCTGGCATGCGGGTGAAGCGTGAGAGTAGACCCCCGATACCCTTCGATTCGTGGAAGAGGTCATCGAGGTCCGCCAGGACGAGCAGTTCGATGTCGACCGCCTCAGCGGCTGGATGACTGGCAACAAGTCGCTGCCCACAGGGTTTCCCACCGTCCGGCAGTTCGCCGGTGGCAAGGCGAACCTCACATACCTCCTCGAGTTCCCCGGGGGTGAGCAACTCGTGCTGAGGAAGCCCCCCCTGGGCCCCGTCGCCGAGAGCTCCCACGACATGACACGGGAGTACACGGTCCTCTCCCGACTCTGGAAGGGCTTCGACAAGGCACCCCGGGCCGTTGTGTTATGTGAAGACCCCGACGTGATCGGTGCTCCCTTCTTCCTCATGGAGCCCAAGCCCGGTGTCGTCATCCGGGATTTCGTCCCCGACGTCTTCGGAGGAGGCAGGGACGATCGGGCCAACCGGAAGCTGTCGACGGTGGTCATCGACACTCTCGTCGAACTTCACTCGGTAGAGCCGGCGGACTGTGGTCTCCAAGACCTCGGACATCCGGATGGATTCCTGGAACGGCAGGTCGAGGGATGGTGGAGACGCTGGGAACAGGCCAAGGACGACGACAATCCCATCGCCGACGAGGTGGGCAAATGGCTTCGATCCGGTCTGCCGCAGTCGGGGTCGCCGACGATCATCCACAACGACTGGCGTCTGGACAACATGGCGGTATCCCCCGCCGACCCGGGTGTGTGTGTGGCTGTGTACGACTGGGACATGGCAACGAGGGGGGATCCTCTCGCCGACGTGGGGACACTGATGGCGTCCTGGTACGACGAAGGAGAGGAGAAGTCGACGTTGGCGCCCATGCCCACCACCTCGCCCGGATGGCTCGACCGGCGGGCGGCGCTCGATCGCTACGGCGAGCGCTCGGGCAGGGACCTGGGCGAGGTCGACTGGTATGTCGTGTTCGGGACCTGGAAGCTCGGCGTCGTTCTTCAACAGATCTACATCCGCTGGCTGCGGGGACAAACCAAGGACCCACGTTTCGAACCGCTTGGAGAAGGTGCGAAGGCGTTGTTCCGACTGTCGGCCCGCAGACGAATCTAGGCCCGAGTCAACTCCAGTTGACAATCCGATTTCTGTCAACCTAGGCTGACAGTGATGACATTTCCCAAGCTGGCCGGAGCCGACAGCGATGACCCTGCCCAGGGTCTTCAGGCCGTGGTCGTGCTTCGACGCTTGACCGAGAGGTTGGAGGCGACCCACGTTCAGGCTGCCCGGGCCCATGGCTGGACATGGCAGCAGATCGGCGATGCTCTGGGCGTATCACGGCAAGCAGTGCACAAGAAGCACGGGAGGTAGCTGTGTTCGAGCGATTCACCAAGGATGCCCGGCTGGTGGTGACTCACGCCGTCGAGGAGGCACAGAACCGGGGCGATTCCCGAATTGGCACCGAGCATCTCCTCATCGGCGTGGCCCGTGCGCGATCTCTCGAAGACCTGATGCCGGATGTCGAATCGATCCGCGCCGAGCTCGACCGGATGGACCGGGAGGCGCTGGCGTCAGTCGGCCTAGACCCGGCATTGATCGAGATAGCAGGGCCAGCTCCTAGCAAGAGAAGCGGACACATCCCATTCACCAACGCGGCCAAGGACATACTGAAAGACGCCCTGCGTGCGGCACTGGATCTAGGTCATCGCCATATCGGGGTCGAGCACATTGCGGTGGCATTGACTGAGATCGAGGGGCCGGATCGCGCCACGGGAGCACTCCTCGGTCTCGACCTCGATCCTGATGCTTTGCGAGCAGCCCTGCTCCGACAGGCCCGCCAAGCATCTTGATCTGAGCCTGAACCATGGAATACGGCGGCGGTCAAGGGCCTGGCCGTTGTTAATTTGGTGACCGTGACGACTTCAGGTGATCTCCCCCTCGGGACGGTCAGCTTTCTCTTCTCCGACATCGAAGGCTCGACGAGGATGCTCCAAGAGCTTGGCGATGCCTTTCGGCCCGTCTTGGAGCGCCACAACACGATCGTGCACGAAGCAGCCGAGAAGCACCGCGGCCGAATCGTCAAGAACGAGGGCGATGGCTTCTTCGTCGCCTTCCAGTCGGCCCTCGATGCGGTCTCGAGCGCGGTGGAGATCCAGCGGCGGCTGGCGTCCGAAGAATGGAAGTCACCGCAGGACGTGGTCGTGCGGATTGGAGTCCACACGGGTGAGGGTCGGTTGGGTGGCTCCGACTACGTCGGCATCGACGTCCATCGGGCGGCGCGCATCGGCGACAGCGGGCACGGTGGCCAGACCCTGATCTCCGAGGCAACGGCCCGTCTCGTCGAATACAACCTCCCGGAAGGGACGCGTCTCGAGGATCTGGGCACCCATCGGCTGCGTGACCTGACCCACGAGGAGCACATTTTCCAGCTGAGCGTGGACGAGCTCCCGACCGAGTTCCCACCTCTGCGAACGCTGACCTCGTCCAAGGGCAATCTCCCGATCCGGGATCTCTCCCTGGTCGGCCGCCAACGCGAGAAGGACTCAGTCCTCGAAGCCCTCGAGGAGTCGCGTCTCGTGACGCTCACCGGCCCCGGCGGTGTCGGCAAGACGACGCTCGCACTGAAGGTGGCCGAAGAGCTTGCTTCGAGTTTCGAAGACGGCGTGTGGTTCGTCGAGGTCTCGAGAGTGGCGGACGACAATCTTCTCGCCGCCGCCGTAGCCCGCCAGCTCCACATCACGGAGAGCCCGCTCCAATCGATCATGGACACGCTGATCTCGCGGCTGGCCAAGGCACACTCGCTGTTGATCCTCGATGGCTGCGAGCACCTCATCGACGCCGTGGCCAAGCTGACCGATCAGCTGCTGCAGGGCACGGAGAGTTTGAAGATCCTGGCCACGACGAGGGAGTGGCTCTCGATCAGGGAAGAGCACCTGGTGCAGATATCCCCGCTTGCCGTTCCCGACGCCGACATCAGGTCCTTGGATCAGATCGCCTCGTTCCACTCCGTCGAATTGTTCGTCAACCGGGCACGTTTGGTGAACCCGAACTTCGAGCTTGGCCTGGCCAATGCTCAGCAGGTAGCCGAGGTCTGCCGGCGACTCGACGGGATCCCCCTCGCCATCGAACTGGCGGCAGCACGGCTGAAGGTGTTGTCGATGGGACAACTCGTCGAACGCCTCGACCAACAGTTCGCCCTGCTCGCCGGGACGGCTCGTGACCTGCCACCTCATCAACAGACCCTCGAGACCACTCTCGACTGGAGTTACGACTTCCTAGGTGGCGCGGAGCGGGTCCTGTTCACGCGATTGTCGGTGTTCAACGGCGGATTCACCCTCGAGGCGGCCGAGAGTGTCTGCTCCGGGGGCCCGGTCGCCCGTGAGCACGTAATGAACCTCCTGGGCCGTCTTGTCGAGACCTCCCTGGTCATGGCAACGGACACCGACCCGGTCCGATATCGGCTCCTCGAGCCGATCAGCCACTACGCCCGCATGCGACTCGACGAGGCCGCAGAGCTATCGGCGCTGCGCGACCGTCATGCCGAGTTCTTCCTGGCCATGGCGGAGGAAGGTGACAGCGAGATCCTGGACAACGAGCAGAACGTCTGGGCCGATCGTCTCGAACGCGACCGTTACAACCTGCGGGCAGCACTGGAGTGGCTGCATGACTCGGGCCGGGCACAGGATGCGATGGCCATGGCCGGTGCCCTGCGCTGGTTCTGGGTCATGAAACGCGAGGTCAGCGACGGGACTGAATGGCTCGAGCGCACGCTGGCTCACCGGGAAGGTGTCGATCCGTCAATCGTCGCCCGGGCGCTGAATGGCGCCGGGCTCCTCGCCAGCCGTCGGCTCGCATTCGACGAGTCGTACACCGCCCTCACCGAGGCGATGGAGATCTACCAGAGTCTTGGGGATCGACGTGGCGAGGCTCGCCAGGCCTATCAGCTCATGGCGACGGCTTGGCTGAGGGACGATCTCGAAGAGGCAAAGCGTCTCGCACCCGAGGCCGAGCGCATCAATCGAGAAGTCGGCGACACCTGGATGCTCGCCTGGACCCTGGCGGTATGGGCAACGATGGCGCGCCTTCAGGGAGATTTAGATGAGGCGCGGACGAAGATGACCGAGAGCCATCGGCTGTTCCTCGACCATTCGGGAGTCCTCGACATTGGATGGTCGGCTCTCAGGCTCGGCGCCGTGGCACGTGACGAAGGCGACTACATCGAGGCCACAGACAGGTACACCGAGGGTCGGGACCTCCTCGTCATCGCCGGCGACTCGCTGGGCGTGGCTCACGCCGACGCCGGTTTGGGAGCGATGGCGTGGCTCGCCGGCGACCACGACTACGCACTGGAGCTGTTCAAGTCGGTGCTCGAGGGCTTCAGCCTCTATGAGGAGACGGCCAACAACCTCTTCGAGATGAAAACGATGATCCAATCGAACCCGACCACCGCCGAACTGCAAAGAGTGGTGGAGCAGAACCGGGACCGTGCCATCGTCGTCAGCGAGCGGGCCGGCGCCAGAGCCGCCCTCGGAGAGTACCTCTATCACATGGGGAAGACTGCACACCGGCACGGCCAGTTCGAACGTGCCCAGAATGCCCTTGTGGAGAGTCTCGTGTTGTGCGAGGCCGGCGAGGACATGCGTGGTGTGGCTATCGCCATCGCCTCATTGGCCGTCGGGGCCCACGCCCAGGGCCGCGACATCGTCGCCGCCCGTCTCTTCGGGCTTGCCGACCTGGTCGCCAGCAAGCACCGGGTCGCGATATGGCCCCCGCCAGAAGAGCACGACTTTGCCGCCCAGGTGTCGGCCACCCAGGAGGCGCTTGGCAGCCAGGAGTTCGCTCATGCGACTGTGGCGGGCGAGTCACTCACGGTGGACGAAGCCATCGAGATGGTGCGCGCCGGGGTCTGAGAACGCTTCTCGCGCACTGATATCGGTCCACAAGCCGACATCGGTGCGCGAAAACGAATAGTTAGTAGTCGATGCCCCGCCTTGCCATGATCCCGTCGTCGAAGGCGTGCTTCACCTTCCGCATCTCGGTGACGGTGTCGGCCGCCTCGACCAGGGCGGCAGGAGCATCACGTCCGGTGATGATGAGATTCAGCCGGCTCGGGCGGTCGGCGATGGCGGCCAGAACGTCGTCGAGGTCGATCCAGCCCCAGTTGATTGGATAGGTGATCTCGTCCAGGATGAGCAGGTCGTACTCATCCGAGACCATCCTCTGCTTTGCGCTGAGCCACGCCTCTCGGGCAATCGCCTCCGATTCGTCCATGTCGTCGGAATCCCAGGTGAACCCATCGCCCAAGGCCCACCAGTCCATTCCCAGCTTCCGGCCCACCTCCTCCTCACCGACCTTCCACTCCCCCGACTTGAGAAACTGGACCACGCCCACCTTCCACCCGCGGGCCACGGCCCGCAACGCGGTGCCAAAGGCAGCAGTCGACTTGCCCTTGCCTTCGCCGGTATTGACCAGCACGAGCGAGGCAAGCCGTGTGTGCGCGGCAGGCGGTGACTCAGTCGGAGGGCGGGGATGATCGGTCACTCTGTCTCCGCGTGGGGATCACTGTCGGCCCGTCGCCGTTGGTCACGACTCGGATCCCGGCACCGTAGCTCGGGATGAGGATGTCCTCGGTCAGCACGTCTGCGGCGATGCCATCGGAGACCACTTGCCCTTTGTCGAGGAGGACGAGCCGATCGGCAAAGCGTCCGGCCAACGTGAGGTCATGCAGCGCCGTGACGACCGTCAACCCTTCGTGGCGTCTCAGCTCATCGAGTATCTCGAGGACGTCGATCGCATGGCCGATGTCGAGGCTCGAGGTCGGTTCGTCGAGCAGTAGCACCGGCGCCTCCTGGGCCAGCGCCCGGGCCAAGACGACCCGCTGTGCCTCGCCTCCTGAGAGGGTGGAGAGGGGGCGATCAGACAACTCGACCAAGGCGAGGCGCTCGATGGCTCTTCCCACCGACTCCAGGTCGTTGGGACTCTCCGATCCCAGGTAGCCGAGGTGCGGGGTCCGGCCCAGGAGGACGTAGTTGACGACGTTCATCTCGTCCGGCATGAGGGGACGCTGTGGCATCCAGGCGATGTCCGCTCCCGCCCGACGCTCCCGGTCGCCGAGATCGACGGATCCTTGGTGGGCGACGATCCCGACCGCTGCCTTCAACAGCGTCGACTTCCCTGCGCCGTTGGGTCCGATCAACCCCAACCATTCACCGTCGCCCACGGTGAGCGACACCGGCCCGACCACCGTCACACCGTCGAAAGAAACCACGACATCGCGCCAGGAGATCATGAGGACCCTCGCATCGACCGCAGGACGAGCAGGAAGAATGGGGCTCCCAGGAACGCCGTCACGACGCCGATGGGCAATTCTCCTGGCGCCACCACCGTTCGGGCGCCCAGGTCGGCCAGGATGAGGAACGAAGCGCCGTAGACCAGGGATAGCGGAATGATCACCCGGTAGCTCCAGCCAGTCAGCAGACGGATGGTGTGGGGCACGATGATCCCGACGAAGGCGATGAGTCCGCTGACGCTCACGGCGGCAGCAGTGGCCAGGGTCGCGGCCAGGACCACCAGGCGGCGCACCCTCAACACGTCGACGCCCAGGCCTGCAGCCTCTTCGTCGCCAAGTCCGAGCACATCGAGCAGGCGACGCATGAGGACAAGGACGGTCGCGGCAGCGAGCGCGTAGGGGACGAGGGTCCAAACCTCGCTCCAGCCGACGGTCACCAGTCGGCCCAGGATCCATGAATACACCTCTCGCAGGGTCTCGTAGTTGCGCTGGAGGAGGAATGTCTGAACGGCTGTGGCGAAGGCGGCGACGGCGACACCCGCCAGGATCAACGTCGTGGTGGTCCGGCCACCAACCGTCCGGCTCAAGGCATAGGTTGCCCCCACCGCCGCGATGCCCCCGACGAAGGCCACCAAAGGGATCGCTGCCGACCCGGCGCCGAGCCCGATCACGGCAGTTGCCCCAAGACCGGCACCCGCCGCCACTCCGAGTAGATACGGGTCTGCGAGCGGGTTCCGGAACACGCCCTGATACCCAGCGCCGGCGACCGCCAACACCGCGCCCACCAGGCCGCCGATGACGACACGAGGCATCCTCAACTCGAAGAGGAGCCTCGTCTCGACCTCACTCAGCCCATGCTCCACTGTCACGAGCGGGAGTCGGTCGGCGACTGCCTTGATCACCTCCACCGGTGGCAGGGCCACCGAGCCGACGAGCAACCCGGCCAGGGCCACAACGACCAGGACTGCCGCCGCCACCAACCACCGCCCGGCACCGATTCGCGCCGGAGCGATGGCGGGCGGAGACGACAGTTCGCTCAAGAAGCGGGCACGAGGGTCACCGATTCGGCGATCAACTCCAGCAACTCGACGACACGCGGGCCCCAGTTCGAGGCCAGATAGGCCTCCAACGGGACGATGGCGCCGTTCTGAACCGCGGTCATCTCCGCCCATCCCGGCCGCTCACTGAGGCTCTCGGGCGTCACACCGAAGTCGACATCGGCGAGAAAAATGATGTCCGGGTCCTGGCTGACGATGTACTCGGAGGCGAGCTGAGGGAAGCCAGTGCCCTCCGTGTCGGCCTCGTCGGCGATGTTGGTCAGACCGAGGAGCCCGTAGATCTGACCGAGGAAGCTGTTGGAAGACGCCGAGAAGAGGGTGGCATCGACCTCGTGATAGAAGGTGACTCCGGCAGGAATCGTGGTCGTGGCCACGATCTCATCGATGTCGGCCTGCATCTGTGCGACCACCTCGGCCGCCTCCCCGACATGCCCGGTCGCCGCCCCGAGTACTTCCAACTGGGTGTATGAGTCGTCGAGGCTCATGGCGGTGGGAAGGAGGAGCGTGGGCACTCCGACTGCCTCCAGCCCCGACACGAGCTCGCCCGGGTCGAATGAGATCACTACCAGGTCGGGCTCGTAGCCAACGATCGCCTCGATGTTCGGGGTGAAGCCGGAGAGGTCGGTTATGGGCGCCTCCGGGGGATAGGTCGAGAACTCGTCAACGGCGACTACTTGCTGGCCGGCGCCGATGGCGAAGAGCATCTCTGTGCCCGTCGAGGACAGCGAGACAATGCTCTCCGGCATGGCATCGATGGTGACCGCGCCGTTGGCATCGCTCACCTCCACAGGGAACCCGGTATCAGGGACAGTGGTGGTTGGGTCCGGCGCCGTCGTGGTGGTCGGATCGGCTTCCGCCGTGGTTGTGGTGGCGACGTCGCCGTTTGTGGTCGTGCTACCGCTTTCCCCGGCACACGCAACGAACGCCAGCAGGGTGAGGATCAGGGCGATCCTTCTCATAAACACATCCTCCGTTATCGGAGGATGAAGAGGCCGGTGGCTTCCCTGAGCCCACGCTTCCGTCTTCATCCGAGACTTTCGTCGTGGCCCTGGAGAATCAGGCGACCTGGCTCGTCCCCCATCAAGGGGCTTCACAGTTGCGGGACAGCGCCGGGGTCAAACCGGCTTCGCTGTCTCCGGGGCAACCCACTAAATGACGGTGGGCCCGGCCATCATAGCCGGGCCCACCGGGAGGAGCCTCTGGGGTTCTGTTCGATCAGCCGAGGTCGGCGGGACGCTCGCTCATGGTCACCGGGATGGTCATCTCGGTGCCGTCACGGACGATCACGAGGTCGATCGTGTCGCCAGGCTGATGGGTCTGCACCTGAGCAGCGAGGTCGCCGCCGTCCTGAACGGGAGCACCGTCGATGGAGATCACCAGGTCACCAACCTCGAGACCGGCCTCGTCGGCGCCGGTGCCCGCAGTGACTTCGTCGATCAGGGCGCCGGCCTGACCCGACTCGACCGCGCCGAGGGATACTCCGAGGTATGCAGTCTGGATCTCCTCACCGGCCACGATGCTCTCAGCGATGTCGTGGGCGATGTCGATCGGAACCGCGAAGCCCACACCGTCGTTGGCGCCGGACAGGCTGAAGATCGAGACGTTGATCCCGATGACCCGACCCTGCCGGTCGACGAGGGGCCCACCGGAGTTGCCCGGGTTGATGGCGGCATCGGTCTGCAAGACGGCGCGAGCGGAGGTCCCTTGCGGGATCGCCTGGTCGACAGCGGAGATGATCCCCGAGGTGACTGTGCCCTGGAGACCCCATGGGCTGCCCACGGCGATGGCCATCTGGCCCACCTGCGGATCGTCTTCGAGCGCCAGCTCGGCCGCCGGCAAACCCGTTCGATCGACCTCGATCACGGCGACGTCGGCGCCTGAGGTGCCACCCCGGACAGTGCCTTCCACCTGCTCGCCGTCGGCAAAGCGCACGGTGACGGTCTCGACGCCCTCGACCACGTGAGCCGCAGTCAAGATCAAACCGTTGGAGTCGTAGATGACACCGGAGCCAACACCCTGGCCGGCCTGGATCTGGACAACCGAGGGCATGATCACCGCAGCGGCATCGGCTACCGGCTCCTCGCCGGGGACCAGCTCGGCGGCCGCTTGCTCGTCGGACCCGGGCTCGGCAGTCTGAGCGGCGGGTACCTCGTCGTTGTCGATCGTGGTGATCAGATAGGTCGCCGCCGAGGATCCGACTACCAACAGCAGGGCGAGAAAGGCCATCAACCACGGAGACATACGGGCAGAGCCGCCCTTGGCCGGCTGGACCGGCTCGGCGGGCGGCGGAATCTGGGCCGCCTTCGGGATTTCAGGAATCTCCTGGGCGGACGGCGCCTCGGTCGCGACCGAGCCGTGCAGCATTGGGTTCTCGTCGCTGACCGGGCGTTGCTCGGTGGCGGGCGGGCCTGTGTGTTGTGTCATTTCCTCGTTTGTCATCGTCTAGAAACCTCCTGGCACATCGAACCTAAGACCCGGGAGATCAAGCTCCCGTAAATGGCGTGAAATTGGGCGGGGAATCTGTCGCGTGGCCTTTCGGGATCCAAATGGTCATCGTGGTGCCTACGCCATCGGGGCCTATTGCGGAGTTGAGGGCACCTTCGTGACCCTCTGCTATCTGCTCCACGATGGAGAGCCCGAGGCCGATCCGACCCCCGTCCGGCTCCTCGGGCAGACCCGGGCCTTGGTCGGACACCGCCATCCATGCCCAGCCATCCACCACTCCGGTCCCGATCCTGATCCGGGATCCGGTGCCCGACACACTGATGGCATTGTCGAGGAGATTGGTGAGGGCCCGGTCGAGGGCGACAGGCACACCTTCGACCAGCGCCGGTCCCACGACGCTCTCCAGGATGATCCCTTTCTCCGCCAGGGGCTTGCCATGTTCGGACGACTTGGCATCGACGATGTCGGCGAGATCGATGGCGACGGCTTGCGCCTTGCCGGTCTGGAGACGGGCGGTGGCGAGGAGCCCGTCGATCATCTCGGACATTTTCTCCGTGTTTCGGCGGACGATCCCGCCCACTTCCTGCCAGTCCGTCACGGTCGCCTCCTCGTCATCGGCGACCACTTCCACATTGGACCGGATAACCGCCAGAGGGGTGCGCAGATCGTGGCTGGTATCGGCCAGGAACCGCCGCTGGCTGGAGAAAGCCCGGTCGAGCCTCTCGAGCATCCCGTCGAAAGTCGTCGGCGAGACGGGTGATCTCGTCGTCGGGGCCTTCGAGAGCGATGCGGCGGCTCAGATCGGAGGCCTGAATCTCACGGGCCACGTCCGTGATCTCCTTGACCGGCCTGAGGACCCGGCCCGACATGACCCAGCCGACGACGATGCTCAGTAGGAATAGGGCCACCAGGGCGAGGATGGTGGCTTTGGCCACCTCGTTGAGGACGATCTCGTTGTAGACCGACTCGATCACCCGCACCTCCTGGGCGGCGATGGTGGGGAGGACGACCTCGACGCCGTCCACTACCACTTCGCGCCCGCTCCACACATACCGGGTCATCGTCTGGGCTCGCAGCCAGTTCCTGAGGGCCATGTAAACCAAGCCCAACAAGGCCCCGCCCAGTCCGAAGACGATGGCCGAGTACTGCACCGAGAGACGAAAGCGGATCGAGTTCCAGGCTTGCATCATTCACTCAGCCTGTAACCGCGGCCCGCCACGGTGGTGATGAGCGGCGGGTCGCCGAGCTTCTTCCGCAGGTTGCTGACCGTGACTCTGACCACATTTGTCATCGGATCGGCCATCTCGTCCCATACATGCTCGAGAAGGTGCTCCTGGCTGAGCACATGACCGGCATGGGACATGAAGTAGTGGAGGAGTGAGAACTCCTTTGCCGTCAGATCGAGGGCTTCGCCATCCCTCGATGCCTCGAAACGGGCCGGATCGAGCCGTAACGGCCCGACGTCGAGCACCGGGTCGGTGCCGTCATCCCTTCGGAGCAAGGCCCGCACCCGCGCCGACAGCTCGGCAAATGCAAACGGCTTGACCAGATAGTCATCGGCGCCCGAGTCGAGACCGGTGACCCGATCCTCCACCCCGTCGCGGGCAGTGAGCATGAGGATCCGCGGCCGCTCGCCCTCGAGCGTTGGCAGCTCACCACTCACCAACCGGCGGCAGAGCGAGATACCCGAGCCGTCGGGCAGGCTCCAGTCCAGGCAAACGAGGTCGTAGGTGGCAGTGCGGAGCTTGATGTCGGCGTCGGAGGCGGTCAATGCGGTGTCGACCGCGTGACCGTCCCGGCGCAGGCCTCTGGCGATCGCGTTGGCCAGGTCCGGCTCGTCTTCAACTACTAAAAGGCGCACTTTTCACCAAGCTAAGGGGCGGTGGGTAACGAATTGATAAACCAAGAGTCGCCGTCGCTCCGTACCAGTATGGGTCCAGCGACCCAACTGATAGTGAAACCGAGTGACGATGATGAGAGTCGGATACTTTGCAAATGGTCGTTACTTTCATAACCCAAGATCAAGACGGATTTCACACCTACACGGGCCACGTGGTCTCACGTGGGCCTGCGACCATCGTGGTGATGCTGACCGAGCCCTTCAGCATGGCAGGACGCTCGGTCCAGTTCCCCATGAAGGCCGTCGTCGAGGAGAAGGTCGTCTCAGCCTGAGACAGTTGACCTCCACTGCGGCCCCCCGAACAGCAGGTGTGCCGCGGTGTTCTTAGACGCATCCACGTGGCAGGCGCTTGCCATTTGCGGCGCCGTAGGCGGGATAGCAGGGCTTCTCGCCGGATTCGTTGCAAACGCCAGCAATCTCCTCGGTGCAATCCTCATCGGAATCATCGGTGGCATCGCCGCGTCGGCGATCATGAGGATCGCCGGTGCCCCCGGCGATCGCATCCGTTGGAGACGGGTTCTCCCTCGTGTGGGCCGCGGCCGGCGGTCTTCTTCTCGGGTACGTCGTAGGCCGCTCCAACTAGCCACTCCCCTGGTCGGGCGTATCGCCGTCCACAGCGGTTATCTCGACTTCCCCGACCCGGCGCCCCTCGATGCTGCGGACACGTAGCCTCCAGCCTTCGTCCTCGATCTCGTCGCCGCGACGCGGCAAACGCCCGAGACGGTCCATGACGAGACCCCCGATCGTCTCATAGTCACCCGAAGGCAACTTCACTCCGTACTTGGCCAACTCGCCAGGACGCATGGTGCCCGCGGCCACGATTCGACCGTTTGGCTCGACCGATACCAGCTCTTGACGTGGGTCATGCTCGTCGGCGATCTCGCCGACGAGCTCTTCGGCGATGTCCTCCATCGTGATGATCCCCGCCGTGCTGCCGTGCTCGTCGACCACTACGGCCAGATGGGATCGAGCCTGTCGCATCTCGTCGAGCACAGATCGCAGCGGGGCAGACTCCGGAACCACCAGGGGCTCTCTGAGGCGTTCGGGGGGCAACGGAGCATCCCGGTCTACTTCTTCAGTCATCAGGTCCTTGACATGGATCAAGCCGGCGACGTTGTCGAGATCTTCGTCGTATATGGGGATACGGGAATGACCCGTGACCCTCATCATCTCCTGAATCCCGGCCACGGGCGTGTCCGAAGGAGCAGCCACGATATCGGGCCTGGGGACCATGACCTCGGAGGCGTCGAGATCACCGAAGACGATGGCGCCGGTGAGCAGGCGATGGGCGAAGTCCTCGATGACCCCCTCCTTCCTGCCAGTCCCGATTATCACCGCCAGGTCCTCCGCCGAATGGCCAACTTCGAGGGCGTCCGTCGGCCGAACTCCGAAGAGACGGAGCACTCCATTGGCGCTTGCATTGAGAAGGGCGATCAGGGGCCGGAAGAGAAGGATGAAGCCGCGGAACGGCATAGCGAGGAGCACGGCGGTTCGTTCCGGGGCAGAGATGGTGATGTTCTTCGGCGCCATCTCCCCCACCACCATGTGCAGGAACACGACGATGAGGAGTGCGATGACCAGGGATATGCCGTGAATCACGTTCTCGGATAACGGGAGGAATCCGAGGCCGAGCTCGAAGATCGACGCAACAGCAGGCTCGGCTACGGCACCGAGCAACAGCGAGGCCATCGTGATGCCGAGTTGGGCCGCGGCCAGACTGAGGGTGAGGTTCTTGTTGAGCCCCACGGCAATCTGGGCCGACCTCCGCGGTACCTGCTCCAGGACATTGCGGCGGGCAGTGATGTAGGCGAATTCGGCGGCGACGAAGAACCCGTTGGCCACGAGAAGCAGGACCAGCCAGAGAAAAGCAGGCCAGTTCACCCCTCGTCCCCTTCCCGATCCCCGGCTCGGCTGACACGCACTTGATCCACCCGGTGCCCGTCCATCGACAGCACCTCGAAAGACGTCTCACCGACCCGGATCTTCTCGCCGACCTGAGGGAAACGGCCCAGTGCGGCGACGAGAAAGCCGCCCAGAGTCTCATAACGGCCCTCGGGCCATTCGAATTCGATCAACTCCTCGACCTCGTGACGGTGCAGGAGGCCGGAGAGGACTTCGACCTCTTCCTTCTCCGATTCTGCGATGGGCTCGGCGTCGTACTCATCTTCGATCTCACCGAATATCTCCTCGAGGAGGTCCTCGATGGTGACGATTCCCGCGGTGCCGCCGTACTCGTCGACGATCACCGCCAACCCCCGTCCTGCCGACTGGAGCTGTGTGAGCAGGTATTCGAGAGTGCTCGTCTCCGGTACCTGCAGGGCTGTTTTGGTCAGCTCCCCGACCGGCGTGAGCGGAATGCGCGATTCGGGCACGTTGAAGCTGTCTTTGACGTGAACGACGCCGACGATGTCATCGAGGTCCTCGTCGAACACCGGGAATCGTGAGTGACCGGTCGCAGCCGAGGTCCTCCGGAGCTCGGCGACCGAGTCGTGGCGGCTCAGCCCCACGACCGAAACCCTGGGAACCATCGCATCCGCAGCGACCTTTTCGGTGAAGGTGATGGCCCGGGTGAGCAGCTCCATCTCATCGTCGTCCAGACGACCCTCCTCACCCGACGATCGGATCATCAGCTCGAGCTCCTCCATCGACCGAACACCGGCCAGCTCCTCTCTGGGCTCGATCCCCAGCTTGCGGACGGTCCAGTTGGCGGACTCGTTCAGAAAGAGGATCAGCCGTCGAAGCACGCGGTTGACGACCTGGAGGGGAATCGCGAACCAGACCCCCGAGAAGTACGGCCTGGCAATGGCCAGGTTCTTGGGCACCAGCTCACCGAACACCATGGCCGCCCCCGTCGCCAGGATGAAGGCGATCACCAGCGACACCGCGGGCGCCGCGGTGTCGGTGACAAACGGGAGCGAGGAGATCCCCGGCTGGATCAGCCTCGCCACTGTCGGCTCGGCGATGGCACCGAGGATCAGCGATGTCACCGTTATCCCGAGTTGCGCCCCGGAGAGCTCGAAGGAGAGGTTGCGCAGGGAGGCGAGGATGCGGCGCGCCCTCCGATCACCATCCTCCGCCCGTCGCTCCACGTTGCTGCGATCCACGGCGACGAGCGCGAACTCGGCGGCCACGAAGAAACCGGTGAGCAGGATGAGCAGGACGACCGCGCCCAACCCGAGGTACGTACTAATGGATTGGCTCCGGGCTCACGGTTGAGACAAGGATAAGTCGGGTGGACCCCAGCGTGGTTTGTGGCCGTGACCGTCGTGGTAGGTGCCGACAGACGCCATGCCCAAGTACCTCGTCAACAAGGCTGCTGTGGCCCGGGCCGAAGAACTGATCGAGGCTCGTCGATACGTGGTGCGCAGCGAATGGTCGGAGGTCCAGCCGAGTGCGGCGTCTGAGAACGACTTCCTCGAGCGCAACGACTGGGAGGCGTATTCCCTGTGGCATCTCGGGTTGACGGACGGTGCACCGGACGAGACCAAGGCCCGCTATGCCTTCGTGTTCGGCGACCTGCACCGTCTCCATCGCAGCGGGCTGATGGCATGCCGATTTCGGGCGACACAGTGGGACCACAAAGAGATCGAGTTGGCCTCCCACGACTTGATCCAGAAACTGGACGCCCGACGCGGGAAGACCTAGAACCTAGAACAGACCTAGAACGCTGACACGACTTCGGCGTGTCAGCCGACGGCCCCAGCCTCCACCATGTTGAGCTCGATGAGGCGGTTCATCTCCACCGCGTACTCCATCGGGAGCTCCTTGATGATGGGCTCGATGAACCCGGCCACGATCATCGTGGTCGCCTGGTCCTCGGTCAGGCCCCGGGACATCAGGTAGAAGAGCTGCTCCTCGCCGACCTTGGACACGGTGGCCTCATGGCCGATCTCGGCATCGTTCTCCTCGATCTCCATGTACGGGTAGGTGTCGGAACGACTCTGCTCGTCGAGGATGAGGGCATCACAGCGCACGAAAGACTTGGCGTTCTCTGCGCCGGGCTCGACCCGGACCAGACCCCGGTAGCCGGCCCGCCCGCCACCCTTCGAGATCGACTTGGAGACGATCGTGGAAGTCGTGTCAGGGGCGACGTGGATGATCTTGGCCCCGGCGTCCTGGTGCTGGCCCTCGCCGGCGAAGGCGATGGAAAGGACCTCGCCATGGGCGCCCGGCTCCATCAGCCACACCGCCGGGTACTTCATGGTGAGGCGGGACCCTAGATTCCCGTCCACCCATTCCATTGTGGCATTTCGGTAGGCGGCGGCACGCTTGGTCACCAGGTTGAAGACGTTGTTCGACCAGTTCTGGATTGTGGTGTATCGGCAGCGCCCACCCTCCTTGACCACGATCTCGACCACGGCGGCATGCAGGGAGTCGGTGGTGTACACGGGAGCGGAGCAGCCCTCGACGTAGTGAACGTATGCGCCTTCGTCGACGATGATCAGGGTCCGCTCGAACTGGCCCATGTTCTCGGAGTTGATCCGGAAATAGGCCTGCAAAGGCTGATCGACGTGGACCCCGGGCGGGACATAGATGAACGAGCCACCGGACCACACCGCTGAGTTGAGTGCCGCGAACTTGTTGTCGTTGGGCGGGATGATGGTGCCGAAATATTCCTTGACGATTTCGGGGTACTCACGCAGCGCGGTGTCCATGTCGGTGAATAGGACCCCGAGCTTCTCCAGGTCCTCCCGGTTGCGGTGGTACACGACCTCGGACTCATATTGCGCGGTTACTCCAGCCAGGTACTTGCGTTCGGCTTGGGGGATGCCCAGCTTCTCGTAGGTGGCCTTGATCGACTCGGGGACCATGTCCCAGTCCTTCTGCTGCTCACCTGCCGGCTTGACGTAGTAGTAGATGTCGTCGAAGTCGATGGTGTTCAAGGCCCCGCCGCCACCCCATTGCGGGATTGGCTTGCGCAGGAACCGCTGATAAGCCTTGAGACGGAACTCGAGCATCCACTCGGGCTCCTTCTTCATGGCCGACATCTCTCGGATCACGTCCTCATCGAGACCCTTCCGTGGTGTGAAGGCATACTCGATTTCGTCCTTCCAGCCGAGCTGGTAGGCGCCGAGATCCAGGTCAACAGTGGCCACAGACAATCACCTCGATAATTCGCTTCTGATGGGCCTCTTATGTGAACGGGACAACGGGGTGTCGAATTTCCACTATCCCGATAGTGCGATTGTACCGGAAGGGGGTGACTGGCGAAACCAGGTCAAATGCCGTTGCACGTTCGGGGATGCGAGACATTAGGTTCGGACTATGCCGGTGATCGTGGTCGGGGCCGACACCCCGAAGGGTCGGGCGGTGGTAGAAGAGTTGGTAGCGCCGGGGCGCGAGATTCGTGCCTTCGTCTCGGACCCGGACGCCGGTGCGGAACTGAGGGAGCTGGGGGTCAAGGTCGCTTTGGGGGACGTGTCAGACGACAGTCACGTCCAGGGCGCTTGCATGAACTGCTTTACGGCAGTGTTGATCACCGACGCCGCGCGCGATCACCGGGAGCGCTCTTTTGCCACCAGCGAGG
This sequence comes from uncultured Acidobacteriota bacterium, assembly GCA_963734115.1. Classification (GTDB taxonomy): domain Bacteria; phylum Actinomycetota; class Acidimicrobiia; order Spongiisociales; family ZC4RG35; genus JARDZU01. The sequence continues at coordinate 39,878 of CAVTFV010000005.1, read as the reverse complement.
AAAGCGTTCTGGAGGGGTGGGCTGCGGCCGCAGCCGCGTCAGGGGTCACCCGGGTCATCTGGGTGCATGACGGGGAGCCACCGCCCGTCCGGGTCAGGGAAGTGCGAACGGTGTCTCCGCATCATCCCGACCTCGTCGCCGAGGTAGCCGCCCTCGACGACGCCCGTTTCCTCCCCCAGTGAGCGAAGCGAGCGTTGGGGAGGTGTCGCAGAAGGCGACGGCTCTCCCCTACCAACCTGATCGTCAGGCCAGCTTGGCCTCGTCGTAGTGAATCCCCCAATGGGCCATGGCGGCACGCGTTTCCATTGTCCGCTCGTAGGCGTCCTTGAGGATGGGGTAGGGATCGACCTCCCCACCATCGTGGGCGAGCTCGAAATGGGTGTGCGACCCTGTCCACTCGGCGTTCCCGGAGTCACCGACGTAACCGATGTGCTGGCCCGCCTCGACATGACTTCCCACGACCAAGCCCGGGACCAGGGTCAGCGACCAGTCGGCCTGCCCATTGTCCGTGCCGGGGTCATCGTTGTTCAGATGCAGGTAGCGGGTCGACCATCCTGCCTGGTGCTGGATTTCGATGTACCTGCCGGCGCTGCCGTGTGTGTCGATCACCGTGACAATCCCTGCCGCCGCCGCGTAGACGTGTGTCAGCTTCGGGGCCATCAGATCGTTGCCCTGATGGCGACGACCACCCGACCTGGAGGCACCGTATGTCGACGAGAAGACTGTCGACGGGGCATCCTGAGGGAAGTCCACGGCAAAGGGAGGCGTACTCGCAGCCTGGGCCGGGGCAGCTGGGACCACTACGCCGACGACGAACAGTGCCGACAGCGTCAGGGTCAGAAAGGGCGTGACCTTTCCTCGGAACGTCATTGAATCTCCTAGCAAGTTGGGGAAAACAAAACGAGGGACTTTCCTGGGTCCCTCGCAGCCGTGGAACCCTATGAGGGCCCCGTTTGCTACACCAACTCCGCGCGGAGAGTGACAAGTGCGCGCGCAGCGCGCACAGCGGTAAGGCGGCCCTTACAGGATCAGCCCGACCCTTGCTCAGCGGGTCGGGCGCGCACGCTGAATCGAAGACGTGAGACTGGGTCCCTGTCGACAGAGATCACGAACGAATAAGAGCCTTCCCGACTGAACAGCAGGTTGTTGAAGGTGAAGGACCGAACGACGCCGAGGTCGGTGGGTGAGGGTGACTGGCGCTGCATCGGCAACTTGACCTGATGAGAGAGCGGCTTGGAGAGCAGCGGGGCCCCGTCGGCGTCCTGTAACTCGACCGAGAGGTCGAGCACGTCCTCTCTCCATGACGTGGGGACTCGAAGCCGGAGCCCGATGGCCATGCTCGGATGGCGGGCCGGAAATGATCTGACCCACAATGTGTCCCAACCCCCACCAAGCACGAACAGCTTCCCCCGCACCGCCTGCACCGCGTCGGCGAGAAGCGCCACATCGATGGTCGGGCCGATCGAGTCGGGGGCGCGATCCATGACCGAACCTTATTGCGGCCGGGGTTCGGTTCCGACACCCCTCTCCCCTATCGTTTCGAGCAGGAGGTTTCATGTCGCCAATTCAGCAGCCGGCCCCCGCCACCGGGAAACTCGGGATTCTCACCCCCGGGATGGGCGCCGTGGCCACCACCTTCGTCGCGGGAGTCCTCGCCGCCCGCAAGGGCTATGCCCACCCGTTCGGCTCACTCACGCAGATGTCGCACATACGCCTCGGGAAGAGGACCGACGGGCGGAACCCGCTCATCAAGGATTTCGTGCCTCTCGCCGGGCTCGACGACCTCGAGTTTGGCGGCTGGGACCCTTATTCCGATGATGCCTACACATCGGCGATGAAGGCAGGAGTCCTAGACCCCAGGGACCTCGAAGGGCTCGGGGACGAGTTGCGATCGGTCAGGCCCTATCCCGCTGTCTTCTCCAATCGCTGGGTCAAGAACCTCGACGGCGTCGACCAGGTGAAGGAAGAAGCCACGCACATGGACCTCGCCGAAGGCCTGATGGAAGACATTGACCGGTTCCGGGGTGAAAAAGGTGTGGACCGTCTGGTGATGGTCTGGTGCGGGTCGACCGAGGCATACGAGGAGCCGTCCGAGGTCCATTCCGACCTCCAGTCATTCGAGCAGGGTCTCAAGGACAACGACCCTGCCATCTGTCCTTCCCAGATCTACGCCTACGCGGCACTGAAGATGAAGGTTCCATTCGCCAACGGGGCGCCGAATCTCACAGTGGACATCCCCGCCATGGTCGAGCTCGCTGCCCTGGAAGGTGTGCCCATCTCGGGCAAAGACTTCAAGACAGGCCAGACCCTGATGAAAACGATGGTGGCGCCGGGTCTCAAGGCCCGCATGCTCGGGATCAAGGGATGGTTCTCCACCAACATCCTCGGCAACCGCGATGGGGAAGTCCTCGACGACCCCGACAGCTTCCGATCAAAGGAAGTCTCCAAGCTCGGCGTCCTGGAGCAGATCCTCCAACCCGACGTCTATCCGGAGTTGTACGGCGACCTGTATCACAAGGTGAGGATCAACTACTACCCCCCGAAGGGCGATGACAAGGAAGGGTGGGACAACATCGACATATTCGGGTGGCTCGGATATCCGATGCAGATCAAGATCGATTTTCTGTGCAAGGACTCGATCCTCGCCGCGCCCCTCGTCCTCGATCTGGCTCTGTTGATGGATCTCGCCGCCCGGTCCGGTCGCACCGGAGTCCAGGAATGGCTTTCGTTCTATTTCAAGAGCCCTCAGGCCGCGTCCGGTCTCTACGCCGAAAACGACCTCTTCATCCAGCTCACCAAGCTCAAGAACAACCTCAGACACATGATGGGGGAGGAATTGATCACCCATCTCGGCACCGAGTACTACGACGAGGGGTGACCACTCGCGGGATCACCGTCGGCTCGTGGCTGATCCCCGATTCCGAGATCGAGGAGCGATTCGACACGTCGGGCGGGCCTGGCGGCCAACATGCCAACAAGACCGAGACGGCGGTCACCCTTCGTCTCGACATTGGCACTTCTTCGTTGCCCGAGGAGATCAAAGGGCGCCTGGCACGTCGGCTGGGTGACACCGTGGAAGTGACAGCGTCGGACACCCGGTCACAATGGCGGAACCGCGAGATCGCCCGGGAACGTCTGACCGAGCGCATCGAACGGGCACTGATCCAGCCCAAACCGAGAAGAAAGACCAAGCCATCACCACAATCGAAGGAACGCCGGCTCGCCGAGAAGAAGTCCAGGTCGGAGGTCAAGAAGGGCCGCCGGCCTCCCGACGCCGACTGAAATCCGGGAAACCGCCCGGAATGTCTGGCTTCGAACTGATGTTCGTGGGATTGTGCAGAATCAGAGAGATCGCATGAATAGACAGAACACGACGCTGGTCGACGAGACCGGACGTCTGACCAGTGACTCCCTGAGCCAGTATCTGGCGGGGATAGGTGGGCGGCCCCTGCTCACCGCGGAGGACGAGGTTCGGCTCGCTCAGGCCATGGAGGTCGGCGCCGAGGCGCGTCTCGCTCTCGACGATGGAGTCAGCGACCGCGTCGAGCGGACCCGGCTCGAACGCGTCGCCCGCGACGGGCAGCGGGCCCGCCAAGACTTCATCCAGGCCAACCTCCGTCTCGTCGTGTCCAACGCACGTCTCTACTCCGGGGCCAAGGTGGACATGCTCGATCTGATCCAGGAGGGCAACCTGGGTCTGATCCGGGCCGTGGAGAAGTTCGACTGGCGCAAGGGATTCAAGTTCTCGACCTACGCCACCTGGTGGATCCGCCAGGCGCTGCAGCGCGCCCGGGCCGATCAGAGTGACGCCATCCGCATCCCTTCGGCGCTGTTCGACATCCTCCCTGTAGTCCGCGGTGCCGCCGAAGACCTGCGCACCAAGCTGGACCGGGCGCCAACCAACGAGGAGATCGCCGACCTGACCGGCATCGCGCTTGGCGATGTCGACAAGGCCCTATCGGTTGCCACCACGGTGGCGCTCGAGTCCCCGATCGGTGAGGATGGGGCGCTTCTCGGCGATTTCATCGCCGATACCGACGCGGTCGACCCGTCGACCGAAGTCGAGCAGCGAATCGTGGAAGAGCGGCTCCGGCAGAGCCTGGCCCATCTCCCCGACCTGCATCGTCAGGTGCTCGAGCTCAGGTTCGGATTCGGTGACGGGGCCCCCGCCGCCTTCTCGACCGTCTCGAACATCACTGGTGTTCCCGAGGCCGAGGTGCGCGAGCTCGTCGCCGAGGCTCTCGTCCTGCTCGCCACCGATCTGAGGGCCGTCGAGGACATGGTCGCCGCCTGACGGCCGGCGAGTGAGCCTGGACCGGGCCTGACGGTCCACGATTTGACCTAACGTCGCGCCATGGCAGTCATGACCCCTGAGACCTGGGATTTCATCAACGCGTACTCACAGGAAGTATTTGGTGACCAGGACGAGCATCTGGCCGGCCTGATGGATGAGGCGGTCGCCGCCGGGCTCCCCGCCATCGCCGTGGGACCTGACGTGGGCCGATTGCTCATGATCCTCACTTCGATGACCCGGGGCAGACTGGCAATCGAAGTGGGGACCCTGGCCGGGTACTCAGGGATCTGGATCACCCGTGGGCTGGCTCCTGATGGCCGGCTGATCACGATCGAGTACGAGCAACCGCACGCCGATTTCGCTCGACGCCAGTTCGAACGCGCCGGCATCGCCGATCGGGTCGAGCTGAGGCACGGGGATGGCGTGGAGGTCCTGGCTGACCTGAGACGCGACCTGGAGCCAGAAAGCGTCGACGTTCTGTTCATCGATGCCCACAAGCCGGAGTACATCGCCTACTTCGACATAGCCCGCCCCCTGATCGCCGCTGGCGGCCTGGTCATCGCCGACAATGTCTATGGCATCGGCTCCGGCTGGATCGACCAGGGATACGGCACCGACGAGTTCAATCGGCATATCGCCGCTGACCCCGCGTTCGAGGCAGCGGCATTCCCATTACGTGAGGGCGTCTTGATCGCTCGACGGGTCAGCTGAAGCGCCTCATGGCTTCGGCGCGATCGGGCTTGCCCATTGGCGTCTTAGGCAGCTCAGCGACCTGTAGCCAGCGTTTGGGGATCATGAAGCCGGGCAGCAATCCCCTCAGCTCTTCCTCGACCTTGGCCGGTTTCGCCTCACCCACGTAGAGACAGATGGTCTCCATCCCCCACAGCTCGCTGGCCACCCCGGCCACCAGAGCCTCATCGACACCGGCCACCTGAGCCAGTGTCGCTTCCACGAGAGCCGGATCGATGTTCTCTCCGCCGCTGACGATGATCGTGTCGGTGCGCCCCGTCACCCACAGCGCGCCCTCACTGTCGATCATGCCGAGATCCCCCGTCACCAACCAGTCCTCCACATCTCGATCACTCTCACCGACATATCCCCGGCTCACCATCGGGCCTCGCACTGCAATCCGCTGGTCAGGCTCGATTCGGAGCGAGACGCCTGGCAACGGATGCGCCTTGTTCTCGAGCGGAGCGCCAGGCTTCAGCGTCGCCACCTGCCCCGCGGTCTCGGTCAGGCCGTAGGTGGGAAGCACGGGTAGCCCCGCGGCGCCTGCTTGATCGAGGAGGCGATCAGGGATGGGCCCTCCCCCGAGCAACACCGCCAGCAAGCCGTCATACGGCCCTGGATCGACCTCGAGCACGCGGCTCAGCATGGTCGGCACCAACGAAGCCACGGTCACGCCTTGCCGGAGGTGGGCGGCAAACGAGACGGGGTCAAAACCGGGGAGCAGGCGGACGGCACCCCCTGAATACGCCGACCTGACGAGGATGGAGAGGCCGGCCACGTGATGAAGAGGGAGGGCCAGCAGCCAGGTGTCGGCGGGACCATGACCGAGATGCTCCATCGAGGCTTCGGCGGCCGCCTCCCAGTTGTCACCGGTGAGACGAACTCCCTTTTGGCCACCCGAGCTCCCGGATGTGAAGACGACCGAGACCGCTCCGGCGGGGTCGATAGACCCGGGATCGATCTCCCTCGTCCCGACGATGTCTCCCATGATCACCGCTGATCCCTTGGCCATCACTGCCAGCAGGTCGATCACGGATCCGGCATCGAGCCCGGGACGCAGGACCTCTGTGCCATTGACCGGACGCTCGTCGACTGCATCGGCGATCTCCCCGAAGGTCAGGTTCTCACTCGGCGCTTCGATGAACACCCGGCCCGGGTCGTGACGTCTCAGCCAGTCGCGCATACACCAAGAATCTTCACACGACGATTCTGCCTCTTATCCTTCGCCGGTGATCTCTGCGCTCTTCGATGAGTCAACGTGGGATTCGGTGCCGGGTTTCGATTTCTCCGACATCACCTATCACAAGGCCATCGACCACCGTGTGGTCCGCATCGCCTTCGATCGGCCCGAAGTGCGGAACGCCTTCCGACCGCACACGGTCGATGAGTTGTTCGCCGCCCTCGATCACGCCCGTCAGTCCAGCAACATCGGGTGCGTCCTCCTGACCGGCAACGGCCCATCTCCCAAGGACGGTGGGTGGGCCTTCTGCTCGGGAGGCGACCAGAGGATCAGGGGTCGGGACGGCTACAAGTACGCGGCCGGGAATGACGACGACACGGTGGACCCCGCTCGACTGGGCCGCCTCCACATCCTCGAGGTGCAGCGTCTCATCAGGTTCATGCCCAAGATCGTCATTGCCGTTGTGCCGGGCTGGGCAGTCGGGGGCGGTCACTCGCTCCATGTCGTCTGCGACCTGACCCTGGCCTCAGAGGAGCACGCCATCTTCAAGCAGACCGATGCCGATGTCGCCTCCTATGACGCCGGGTATGGCTCTGCCTATCTGGCCCGTCAGGTCGGGCAGAAGCGAGCCCGGGAGATCTTCTTCCTCGGGCGCGAGTACTCGGCGGCCGAGGCGCTCCAGATGGGAATGGTCAACGCGGTCGTGCCTCATTCGGAATTGGAGAAGGTCGCCCTCGACTGGGCCGCCGAGATCACATCCAAGAGCCCGACGGCCCAACGCATGCTCAAGTTCGCCTTCAACCTGATCGACGACGGGTTGGTCGGTCAGCAGATCTTCGCCGGGGAAGCCACCCGTCTCGGCTACATGACCGACGAGGCCCGGGAAGGTCGTGACGCCTTCCTGGAGAAGCGGGAGCCCGATTTCGGTCAGTACCCCTGGCATTTCTGACCCAGTGACCACCGCCCAGGCCTGGAAGACGGCGGCCCGCCTTCACACCCTTCCCGCGGCTGTCGTGCCGGTCGTGGTCGGTTCCGCCCTCGCGCAGGCAGACGGCGTGTTCCGATGGGACGTCTTCCTCTATGCCATGGTGGCCGCCGTGGCGATCCAGGTGGCGGCCAATTTCGCCAACGACGTCTCAGATGCGCATCGTGGGGCCGATACCGGGGAGAGGGTGGGACCGCCCAGGATGGTTGCCCTTGGCCGGATCTCGGCGAAGCAGATGTGGGTCGGGGTGGTGGTGGCCCTGGTCATCGCCGCGGCCGCCGGCATCGCCCTGGCCGTGATCGCCGGGCCTTTGATCGTGATGATCGGAGTCGTATCCGTGATAGCCATGCTCGCCTACGTGGGCGGCCCTTTTCCCTACGGCTATCGGGGGTTGGGCGAGGTGTTCGTCTTCCTTTTCTTCGGGGTCGTGGCAACGGTGGGCACCAGGTACGTCTACGACATGACGGCCCCGCTCCCGGCGTGGCTCCTCTCGATCCCGATCGGACTGTTGGCGGCGGCGATCCTCGTGGTCAACAACTACCGCGACCTCGACACCGACCGATCGGCAGGGAAGCGGACACTGGCCGTGATCATCGGGCCGGACAGGACGAGGACACTTTTCGTCACCCTGGTCTACGGGGCATTCCTTCTCATCGCGATCTTCGCAGTGCTGCGATGGACCCCGTTCCCCACCGTCTTCGCCGCTCTCGTCGCTCCCTACGCCATGGGCCCGGTTCGCATCATCTATCGCAAGAGTGACGGACCCGCCTTGATCCGGGCATTGAAGATGACTGCCCGTCTCCACCTCTGGACCGGGTTGGTGCTCGCAGCCGGAGTGCTGATCTAATCGGAACCGTCGCGGACTGGCGTAGCGTCGAAGCATCATGAAGAGATCATTCGCACTCGTAGCCATCCTCGCCCTCGCTCTGACCGCTTGCGCCGATCCCGGTGAAGAAGGTTCCTCAGATCCGACAGCCAACGCCTGGGTCCTCGAGGCCGGCACAGTCGACGGCGTCGACATCCCTGTGATCGCCGATCGGCCGATAACCCTGGTCTTCGACACCGAGGCGGGGACCGTCAGTGGCACGTCCGCCTGCAACCAGTACTTCGCCGCCTACACACTTTCCGGGTCGGAGCTCACCTTCGAGGATGCCGGTTCGACGATGATGGCCTGCGAACCGCCTGAGGTGATGGACGCCGAGGCCGCGTATCTGGAGGCTCTCGGTCTGGTCGAGCTCTTCACGATCGAAGATGGTCAGCTGAATCTCTCTGGTGTGGACACCGACCTGGTGTTCGTCGTTGACGAGTCGGCCACCACCACCACCACCGTCCTGACCTGATCTGACATGCGCCGGTTGCTCCTCGCCGTCGGCTGCGTTGCCGTCATGATCACGGGATGCGGCGCGCCCGCCCAACAGAGTGACGACCCAACCGGCATCACATGGGAGCTGACCGACGGGGTGGTGGACGGCGACCCCGTCCGGATCGTCGACGGGTATCCGATCACGCTGTCATTGACCGACGAGGGCGCTGGCGGGACAGCGGCCTGCAACGGCTATGGGGGGATGTACGAGATCGCCGGGGCTCAAATCACTTTCACCGAACTGATCTGGACAGAGATGGCGTGCGTGGCCGAAGGGGTGATGGAATCGGAGCAGACGTATCTAAAGGGTCTTCTGTTGGTGGACGCGTACTCGATGACCGAGGACAGCCTCATCCTCAGTGGTGAACAGGTTCGGCTCGATTTCATCGCCCTGCCTCCGGTCGCCACTGCCGAACTGACCGGGACCGTCTGGGTGCTGGAAACCCTGCTCGACGGGGAGGCTGCGTCGAGTGTCAATGGGGATCGCGCGACCTTGGAGCTGTTCACAGACGGATCGATGCTGGGCTCCACCGGCTGCCGAACCCTCGACGGTCAATACATCGTGAGTGGCGCCGAAGTGGCGATGACCGAGATGACAGCCCATGGTGAGTGCTCGGCAGAGCTCGAGGCCCAGGACAGCCACGTCGTGACGGTTCTCGGCGACGGCTTCCGTGCTTTTGTCGAGGGGCAGCTCCTCACCCTGACCTCGTCCGGCGATCTCGGGCTGGTTTATCGGTCGGACAGCTGACTCCTCGTTCTAAAAGCCATCACTATGGTTGAAAGAAAATGGACTGAAAGGACTGCGAATGGCAGACACGGAGGTGACCGGGCCGGACTTGGTCGAGGAAGGCATCCCCGACGACGACCTCGTGGTGCGATATGCCGGTCAAGGGCCAGGTCGACGGGAAGCAAGTGATCGTGGTTCGCACCGCGAGCGGATTGTGCGCCGTCGCCGGGCACTGCACGCACTATGGCGGCCCCCTCGGTGACGGGCTCTGTGTCGACGGTCGGGTGCATTGCCCGTGGCACCACGCCATCTTCGATCTGACCACCGGAGAAGCGGTTGGGGGCCCCGCCCTCAACAATCTGAAGGTCTACGAGCCGACCGAACGAGACGGACGTGTGTTTGTGAGCGGGCCTATCGATGCTCCTACTCCCGACAGACAGCCACCAGCTGCGCCCGAATCAGTCGTGATCGTGGGCTCGGGTGCAGCCGGCGCAGCCGCCGCCGAGATGCTTCGCCGACTCGGCTACACCGGACCGATCTCGATGATCGGTCTAGAGGCCCCGGTCGATCGCCCCAATGTCTCCAAGGACTATCTGGCGGGAACGGCACCCGAGGACTGGATGCCTTTACGTGGCCCGGATTTCTACGATCGGCATGACATCGAGCTGATCACCGAGGTCGAGGTCACCGCAATCGACGTCGATGGGCGGACCGTGGCGCTGGCCGACGGCCGGAACATCGGTTACGAGGCGCTGCTCCTCGCCCCGGGTGCGGAGCCGAGACGGCTCCCCACCCCCGGAGCCGATCAGGTTCATGTCCACTACTTGCGCACGCTGGAGGACAGCCGCTCGATCATCGCCGCCCTGGAGGCGACCGAAAATGCGGTCGTGATCGGAGCAGGTTTCATCGGGTTGGAAGTTGCTGCGTCGCTTCGCCAGCGAGAGGTAGCGGTCACAGTGGTCGCGCCTGAGGAGGTGCCACTGGTGCCGATCATCGGCGAGAAGCTAGGTCGCTTCGTCCAGGATCTCCATGAGGAACACGGTGTCGAGTTCCGCCTCGGCCACACGGTGACAGAGATCAGGGACAAGGAAGTCGTGCTCGACGACGGGACAACCGTCCCCGCCGACCTGGTGGTGATCGGTGTCGGCGTGGTTCCCAATACGGCCTTGGCCGAGCAGGCCGGCCTCAATGTCGACAATGGTGTCGTCGTCGACGATCGTCTGCGCAGCAGCGATCCAAACATCTGGGCCGCCGGCGACGTCGCCTCCTATCCCGACCAGAACGCCGGGCGGGTCCGGATCGAGCATTGGGTGCTCGCCGAGCGACAGGGCCAGGCGGCAGCCCGGAACATCCTCGGGCACGACACCCCGTTCACAGATCCACCGTTCTTCTGGAGCCAGCACTATGACGTCCCGATCAACGTCGTCGGCCACGCCAAGGAATGGGACGAGGAGATCGTGCGCGGCGAGCCATCAGAGCGCGATGTCATGATCGGCTACCGGAAAGACGGCGCGATACAGGCTGTGGCCTCGATTTATCGGGACCTGGAATCGCTGAAGGCCGAGTACGCACTGGCCAACCAGGACCAGGAGGGGCTGGAGGAGCTGTTCGTCGAGGGTTGACGCGGGCCTCGAAATTTCTCAGATTTCTTTTTTGATTCCTTGGTTTCTGACCCAAATTTGTCACACCTGTTTCGTACGTTGGGGTGATGGAGAGGGAGAGTTTCAGCAATGATCAGGCCGATGGGGTCTTGTCTCATCTGTTCTCTGGTCTGGCCGTTTTCTATGCCGAGATCTGTGAATGGTTGATCGATGCGGATCGGGGTCAACGGTTTCTGGTGGATGGGGCGAGGAATCTCCCGGAGTGGGTGTCGGCCAGGTTTGGTCTCCGGCATTCCACTGCTGCTCAGCTGGTTCGGGTGGCCCGCCGACTGGAGGATCTGCCGGTTCTGCGTTCCCGGTTCGCCGCCGGCGAGGTGAGTCTGGATCAGGTCGATTCGATTTCGAAGCTGGCCACTCCGGATACCGAGGCGGCGGTGATCGCCGAGTGTTTGGAGTTGTCCAATGCTGCTCTCGACCGTGCCGCCAGGAGAGCGAATCCGCCGTCGACGGCTGATGTGGTGGATTCGTGGCGGGAACGGTGGCTCTCGATCCAATACACCCTGGATGGGATTCGTGCCCGGATGACATCGCGAATTGCCCGGTGCGGAGATGGCGCTGGTCGAATCTGAGATAAGAGCCCGTGCCGACCGGATACCCGTGAATCCGGAGTCGGGCATCTTCGACCCGTATCCACAGCGGATGGCCGACGGATTAGTCGAACTGTGCACCCCCACAGGAGATGAGAACCGTTCAGGTCCGACCCAGATCGTGGTCCACGCTGATCTGGAAGCCCTCACTTCTGATCCGACCACCGCCGGGGTGGCCGAGATACAAGGTGGTCCGGTCATCGCCAATGAGACCGCCCGACGTCTCTCCTGTGATCCCATCGTCGAATGCACCGTCTACGACCACAAGAACGTGTTGGGTATTGGTCGGCGTTCCCGACTCATCCCGGCCTGGTTACGACGTCAACTGTGGCATCGAGACGGGGGATGTGTCTGGCCTGGATGCCCCGAAAGACGTTTCGTCCATGCCCACCACAAGACCCATTGGGCCGACTGTGGACCCACCGATCTGTGCAATCTGATCCTGTTCTGCGGTTACCACCACCGGTTCCTCCATGAGCACGGGTGGCGTGTCGAAGACGACCCAGAAGGCAAACCCGTTCTTAGAAGACCCGACGGTCAGGTCTACCCGCCGGGCCGACCCGGACTCGACCCCCGCCTCCGAGAACTGGTCGAACAACGAACCTAGGGGCCACCGCCCCCCACTCTCACTGCGGCTTCGTACCCCTCCGACCACGACCCTCGCCACCGGGACCCTTGTTGAAGGCGATCGCCCATCAGGACCAGAGGCATTGGCTGGTCGGTTCGACAGCGAGAGCAGCTAGGCGTCCACCAGCTCGACGGTTCCCCTGGACCGGTCCACCTCAGCGCCGACAACCATCGCCGCCGAGAGGAGGACGATGTTCTTTAGCACGAACTCCCCCTCGACCGTCAGCATGAAGGGGTTGCCGCCTTCAAAGGCGATGTCGGGGAGCACGACGAAGACGAGAAACGTGCCCAGCATCTGGGCGATGAGGGCCAGCAGGACGATCCGCAGACCGATCCTCGCCGCCAATCCAATGCCAATTAGCACTTCGATCACACCCAAGACCGGCACGAACCATTCCGGGTCGACCCAGTAGACCGTGGACGCAACCAGATCAACCACAGGTGAGACGCCAAACACCTTGAGCGCACCGAACCAAATGAAGACGATGGCGAGAGACCATCGCAGGGCGGGGAGTGACCACCGTTGAAGGAACGGGATCAATACGGCATCCACACGGTCGACCAACTGCCTCACTCCGCCATGTTCCCCCGATGACCGGCTGGGGTGAAATCCACCAGACGAGCGGGAGGGGCATCGCTCAGGGGTCAGCCGGTTAGGTTCCGATTGATGCAGACGCCGATGCGCATCGAACGGGATGCTCCCATCCCGATGGACGACGGGGTGGTCCTCCGTGCCGATGTCTTCATCCCGGTCGAGGACGGTGAGTACCCCACTCTCCTCAGCTACGGGCCATACGGGAAGGGACTCGCCTTCCAGGAGGGGTACAAATCGCAGTGGGACTACATGATCGAGAAGTATCCCGAGGTCGGTCAAAACACCAGCAACGAGCATCAGAACTGGGAAGTGGTCGATCCGGAGAGATGGGTACCCGCCGGATATGTATGCGTGCGGGTCGACTCCAGAGGCACAGGACGCTCCCCCGGTTACGTCGACGTGTGGTCAGGTCGGGAGACCATTGATCTCTACGACTGCATCGAGTGGGCTGCGGTGCAGCCATGGAGCAACGGCCGAATCGGACTGGCCGGCATCTCGTATTACGCGATGAACCAGTATCAAGTCGCCGCACTTCAACCCCCGCATCTGGCAGCCATCTGCCCCTGGGAGGGAGCGTCGGACTGGTACCGGGACTTCGCCCGGCACGGCGGGATCCTTTGCGAGTTCGCCCAGGACTGGTACCCGCGCCAGGTCGAGAATGTCCAGCACGGCGTCGGTGAGCGTGGGTTCTTCAGCGCCGTGACCGGCGAATCCGTCTCCGGGCCGGACACCGAGGAGCCCGAGGTGCTGGCAGCGAGGAGGGCCGACCTGGGACTGGATGTGAAAACCCGTCCCTTGATCGATGCCTGGCATCTGGAGCGCAACCCGGATTGGTCGCGGGTGAGAACGCCAATGCTCTCGGCGGCGAACTGGGGTGGCCAGGGCCTGCACCTTCGGGGCAACATCGAGGCATTCACCCAGTCGGCAGCCACCGACAAGTGGCTAGAGGTCCATGGCGATGCGCACTGGGTCGACTTCTACACCGACCGTGGCGTCGCCCTGCAGCGGCGTTTCTTCGACTATTACCTGAAGGGCGAGGAAAACGGCTGGGATTCGGAGCCGAGGGTCCAACTCCGTATCCGACATGTCGATGGCACCTTCACCGATCGAGCCGAGACCGAATGGCCTTTGGCTAGGACGACATGGGCTCAGTATCACCTGACCGAGGAGGGAAGCCTGACGGTGGAATCAACGACCGGCTCTTCCGTTGTCTCATACGACCCGACGGGGGAAGGCGTCACGTTCACCACAGTCCCGCTGACAGAGGAAATGGAGCTCACCGGGCCTATGGCGGCCCGGATCTTTGTCTCATCCGAGACGACGGATGCCGACCTGTTTCTCGTGGTCCGGGTGTTCGATGGCGAGGATGCCGAGGTGACCTTCATGGGCGCTCTCGACCCCAACACACCGATCGCCCAGGGCTGGCTTCGTGCCTCACATCGGGCACTCGACCCGGACATGTCGCTGCCCTATCGGCCGTATCACCCCCACGACCGCATTGAGCCTCTCATACCGGGGCAGATCTACGAGGTGGAGGTCGAGATCTGGCCTACCTCCATCGTCATTCCCGCCGGATACCGTCTGGCTCTGACCGTCCGGGGCAACGACTATCGATTCGAGGGGGAATTGTCCGATTTCGCCCAGCAGTTTCACTACGCCGGACGGGGGGTAGGGCCTTTCAAGCATGGCGATCCCGACGACCGGCCCGCCGACACCTTCTCGGGGAGGGTGAGCATCCATGTCGGAGGTGAGACCGACTCATACCTCCTCGTCCCGCTCATTCCGTAGCCCGGGAAAGAGGCTCCGAGACGAAAGACCTACCGATGTTTCGGTACCTGCCTCATTGAGGCTCACGACGCAATCGTTAACTTCATTGAACTGATGCCGCATCTCTACGACTTCTCCGCTACAGACGGCTCGGATCGCGACCTGCTCGGCGGCAAGGGGGCAGGTCTGGCCCGGATGACCACACTCGGGCTTCCCGTTCCACCCGGGTTCACGATCACGACCGATGTGTGCCGGGCCGCAATGACCACCGGCGTCATACCGGATGACCTCTGGCCGGAGGTGGAGACCGCCGTCGACCGCCTCGAGAAGACCAGCGGTCGCAGCTTCGGGGCGGGGCCGGTACCACTGCTTCTCTCGGTCCGATCCGGAGCCAAGTTCTCGATGCCGGGAATGATGGACACGGTCCTCAACCTGGGCATCAACGATGAAGTGGTGAAGGCGCTGATCGAGTGGTCGGGCGACCCCCACTTCGGCTGGGATGCCTATCGGCGGTTCGTCCAGATGTATGGCGACGTGGTGCTCGGCATCCCCGACCACCATTTCCAGGACGTACTGACCGAGCTGAGACGATCCAGAGATGTCGAGGACGACTCGGAGCTGACCGCCGAGGACCTGGAGACTGCCGCCACCCGATTTCGCGACATCGTCGAGCAGGAGCGCCCGGGCGAGCTGCCCGAGGACCCGATGCAACAGCTCAAAGGCGCGATCACCGCGGTCTTCCTGTCGTGGAACACGAAGCGTGCCGTCGAGTACCGCAGAATCCACTCGATCCCGGACGATTTCGGGACCGCGGCCAACGTGCAGATGATGGTCTTCGGCGACCTCGGCGACGATTCGGGCACAGGCGTTTGTTTCACCCGCGACCCTGGCACAGGGGAGAAGGCCATCTATGGCGACTATCTGGCCTCGGGCCCAGGGCGAGGACGTCGTAGCCGGCATCCGCAACACCTTGACCCTCGACGAGCTGGCCGATCTGCATCCCGAGTGCCATCGGCGCCTGCTCGAGATCATGGACGGGCTCGAGAACCACTACCGCGACATGTGCGACATCGAGTTCACCATCGAGAAGGACGTTCTCTGCATCCTGCAGACGCGGGCAGGGAAGAGGACGGCAGCGGCTGCAGTGAAGATGGCAGTGGCCATGGTTGGCGAGGGTCTCATCGACCGGGAAACTGCTGTCACCAGGGTCGAGCCGGACTCCCTGGAGCAACTGCACCGCCCCCGGATCGCCGATCGGGTCAAGGGATCTGCACCGCTCGTGGTCGGCGTGGCCGCGTCCCCCGGCGCCGCCACTGGGAAGGTGGTGTTCTCCTCCGAGGAGGCGGTGGAGCAGGCACGGAACGGAGTGGACGTGATCCTGGTCCGGCCGGAGACGACCCCCGACGACATCCACGGCATGGCGGCGGCGGTCGGCATCCTCACCAGCCACGGGGGCAAGACATCACATGCTGCCGTGGTGGCTCGGGGCATGGGCAAACCCGCCATCACCGGGGCGGCCAAGCTGCAGGTCGATTCCGAGGCGGGCATCGCCTCCACCGGGAATGTCGATGTCCGACGTGGTGACGTCATCACCATCGACGGGACGACCGGAGTCGTCTATCAGGGCGAAATCGAGCTCGTCCCGCCGGATGTCCCCCCGAGCTGGAGACCTGCTCGACTGGGCCGACGAGTTCCGCAGTCTCGGAGTCAGGGCCAACGCCGACACGGCAGAAGACGCCACGCTGGCCCGGGGCCGCGGGGCGGAGGGCATCGGGCTGGCCCGGACCGAGCACATGTTCCTCGGCGAGCGTCTCGCCATCGTCCAGAGGGTCATCCTCTCCACCGATCCGACCGATCGGGAGGAAGCTCTCGGCGATCTGGAACGACAGCAGATCGGCGACTTCGAGAGTCTGCTCGAGGCGATGGATGGGCTCCCCGTGGTGATCCGGCTCCTCGACCCCCCCCTCCACGAGTTCCTTCCTTCCCGTCTCGAGCTGGAGCACGAGATGCTGCGCCGGGTCCGGGCCGGCCGCCCCATCGACGACTTACAGGCGATGTCTGACCAAGTCGCTCGCTGGGAGGAGGACAACCCCATGCTCGGCCTGCGCGGGGTCCGGCTCGGGTTGATGCTCAAGGACCTCTATCGGATGCAGGCTCGCGCCGCCACCGACGGCGCTCACCCGTCGCCTCCAGGCTGGCGGCAATCCCCATCTGGAGATCATGATCCCGCTGGTGGCCGCCGCCGAAGAGCTGATCCGGATGCGGGAGATGATCGAGGAGGAGATCGCCATCGCCACCGCAGATTCTGGCGTGGAGTTGGACATCCCGATCGGGACGATGATCGAGCTGCCCCGGGCCGCGCTGACCGCAGGCGAGATCGCCGGAGTTGCCGACTTCTTCTCATTCGGCACCAACGACCTGACCCAGATGACCTACGGGCTCACCCGCGATGACGCCGAGGGGTTGTTCCTCAGCGATTATCTGGAGCAGGGCATCTTTACCTCCGACCCGTTCCAGACTCTGGATCGATCGGGGGTGGGGCGTCTGATCCGCGTCGCCACCAAGGAGGGGCGGGAAGCCAACGAGAACCTGGTGGTCGGGCTGTGCGGGGAGCACGGTGGTGACCCTGATTCGATCTACTTCGTGCACGAGCTGGGACTCGACTACGTGTCGTGCAGCCCGCCCCGGGTGGAGGGGGCCAGGCTCGCCGCGGCACAGGCGGCGCTGCAGTCTGATCGCAACGACGTCTGAGTCAGCGGATGACTTCGACCAGTTCGGGCACGCCTTCGCCGGTGATCGCCGTCGTGATCAGCAACGGCACCCCGGAGCCCCCCAATCTCTCGAGGATGGCCCGGTGCACGGTGTCCACGCCGGGCCGGTCTCCCTTGTTCACCACGAAGACATCGGCGATTTCGACGATCCCGGCCTTGTCCGCCTGGATCTGATCCCCCCAGCCGGGACCGAGGACCAGGACGACGACGTCGACGTGGTCCATCACCTCCAACTCGGACTGGCCGACTCCCACCGTCTCCACGAGAACCAGGTCGAAACCTGCCCGGGCCATGGCGGCGATGGCCGGTGCAGCCGCGACCGACAGGCCACCCAGGTGCCCGCGCGACGCCATGGAACGCACGTAGACCCCTGGATCGCCGGCGTGATCCTGCATCCGGATCCGATCGCCGAGCAAGGCCCCGCCTGTAATCGGACTGGAAGGGTCGACTGCCAGCACCGCCACGGTGTCCCCCCTCGATCTCAGATCGGTGACCATGGCGTTGACGAGGGTGGACTTTCCTGCACCCGGTGGGCCGGTGATACCGACCCTCCTGGCAGGCGGGACAGTGGATTCGATGAGCGAGGTGACGACGGTCTCCGCATGGGGATCAGCGGCCTCGATCGCGGTGATCAGCCGGGCGAGGCTTCGTCGGTCCCCATCCCGCACCCGCCCGGCCAGATCGTTGTCGCTCATCGGGCGTCAGGTTAAGGCGGGTCCTTCGTTGGCGCCAACCCGTCTCCAGGACGGGATCCGCGGGGGAGGGTGACGCCGTTGAGAGTGTCTTCCTCGTCGAGACCGGGCGCATCGGCGCTGGCGTGAACCTCGAGGACTCCCGGCACACGGTCCATCAGGATTCGCTCGATACCGGCTTTCAGGGTCATCATCGAGAGCGGGCAACCGCCGCAGGCGCCCACCATCTGGATGTCGACCCTGCCCCCGTCCGTCCCGAGCAGCACGAGGTCACCCCCGTCGGCCTGGACGGCAGGTCTTATGTACTCGAGGGTCTCTCGCAGCTTGTCGACATCGATAGGTCCTTCGTCGACCTTGACGCTGCTCGAGATGGTCACCGGTGTTTCTGACATCGCCTTGAAGAACCCTTACCTGGTCGGGATTTGTTCCGGATTCTACCGTCGACGTCGGGCTCAGAACTCCTCGGGCCCGCTCCACGGGAAGTAGCGCACCGGCGGTATCACTTGCAGAACGTCATTGACCGAGAGGAACCCCCACGTCCCCGTCTCAGACGTCTCGATTGGCACCCCGTCGACGGTGACGTTCAGCGGCGAGTCGGAACGGACCCTCACGAACTCGGAGCCGACTACCAGGCCGACGGCGAGCTGCTCTGGCAGGAACTGGTCACCGGGAACGGGGGTGAGCCCCCCGTAGTAATGAGCCAGGATCTCGGGATAGGCCGAACCCGCCTCGGCCATGGCCTGGGCGCCGAACTGGGACATCCCGATGAGATGTCCCCAGCCTGCCCCCTCGACGATGTAGTAGGGGACGGCGATGGCCAGGGCATTGCCGCCGACCCGGCTGGCACGGACTTCACGGCGGATCGAGAACTCCGGGCTGAGGATGGTGTTCGGATAGGTGAGCCCATCCGGTCTCTTCGCAGGCAGGAGGTCGGGCAAGATCGCCGCCGCTTCGTTGATTCGGGATCGCAGCGCCCAAGTGTCCATGGAGACGGTGCCCGAGTCGGACACGATGTCGATCATCCAAGGGCCCTGGCCGTCCTCGGTCGTCCTGGTTGCGATCGACTGGACGTCGCCACCGGCCACGTCCGCCTCCCGGAGCAGATCTTCCATCTGGTAGCCGGGGAGCTCCCACGACCAGTTGACGAACGGGCTGTCCTCGCCTGGTGACGGGACCCCGACCAGATACGGCGCAGGCTCGGAGCCGGGCCAGATGTCCTCGATGTTCCTGGTGCGGAGGCCAGTCGTCGACGAATAGAAAGCGCGGGCCGGCTCCCCTTCGTGCACCAGGATCTCACCCGAGGTCCTGCTCACCGCCTCACGCCATCGATCACCGTCTTCACCCAGGACGGCCTCGACGCCGGCGTAGACCTGGCACGCCGCTGTGGCGCAGATGTCGTACCCGATGCGGCTACCGGTCTCGGTGCGCCCACCCAGAAGAGTCCAGGCGAGGTAGGTGCGTGCGGCGACCACCTGGGCCGCCAGGGCATCCTCGTGCCAGCTGAACGGGACCTCCCTGATCCCCTCCAGATAGGCGTCGAGGGGGGCAACCTCGACCACGGCGACGCCATCGGATTCTGCAGTGATCCGGAAAGGCCCGCGGTAGCGCCGACCACCCATCTCCAGATACGCCCCATCCGGCGCCGACACTTCGACGACCGTTCCCTGTGGACGGGCAGCCATCGCCGGAGGCGAAATCAGGAGGACGAATGTAACCGCGAGAATCGAAATGATGGCGAGAGCCCGGCGAGCGATCACGCTCTCTCTATTCTCGCTCCCAGCGAGCGCAGCCTCTCGGGGAACTCCTCGTACCCCCTGTCGATGTGGCTCGCCTCGCCCACCTCGGTGATGCCTTCAGCGCGAAGACCCGCCAGCACCAGTGCCGCCCCGGCGCGGATATCTGGCGCCAGCACAGGGCACCCCGAAAGCCTTTCGACACCCCGGATGATCGCGTGCTGCGCCTCGGTGGTGATGTCGGCGCCCATTCGCGCCAGCTCGCCGACATATCGGAATCGTGAGTCGTAGAGATTCTCGGTGATGACCGAGGTGCCCGTCGCCACCGACAACAGAGCGACCATCTGGGGGTGCATGTCCGTGTGAAATCCGGGGAACGGGAGTGTGGCGAAGTCCACAGGGGCCGGTCGCTCCGGACCTTTCACCCGAAGCCACCCGTTGCCCTGCTCGACTTCGCACCCAGCCTCCTCGAGCTTCCTCAGCTCCATGCGGAGATGCTCCGGCAGGCAGCCTGTCACCGTGATATCGCCGCCTGTGATGGCGGCGGCTGCGGCGTATGTCCCCGTTTCCAGCCGATCGGGGACGACGTGGTGCTCGGCCGGCGAGAGGCTCTCCACTCCGTGCACCGTCACCAGGGAGGTGCCGCCACCGGTGATCCTGGCTCCCATCTCAGTCAGCTGTGTGATCAGGTCTTCGATCTCTGGCTCGCGGGCGGCATTGACTATGACCGTGTCACCTTCGGCGAGCACGCCGGCGAACAGCAGGTTCTCGGTGGCGCCCACCGAAGGGAAGGGCAGCTCGACTTCGGTGCCCTTCAAACGCCCGTCGACCCGGCCCACCAATTCTCCATGGACGAGCTCGAAGTCGACACCCATCGCCTCCAGGCCATTGAGATGCATGTCGATGGGCCGGGCGCCGAGGTCGTCGCCGCCGGGTAGGGCAACCCGCGCTTCCCCACATCGGGCGAGAAGCGGACCAAGCACCACGATCGAGGCCCGCATCTGTCGCACCAGCTCTATCGGCGCCTCGGGGAGGAGCTGGTCGGGGACCACCACCCAGAGCTCGTGATCGCCCTGTTCCACGCGGCACCCGGTGTGTTCCAGAACCTCGCACATCAGCCCCACGTCGAGAATCGATGGGACATTGGTGAGACGGTGCCGGCCGGGGGCGAGGAGCGCAGACACCATCTCCTTGAGCACAGCGTTCTTGGCCCCGAGCACGCCGACAGTCCCCTGGAGACGCGCTCCGCCCTCGACAACCAACTTGGACATTGAGTCGAATGTAGTTAGGTGTGGCGCCAACCCCATGTAGGGCCGGCGGCCGGCGGTCTGGCTACTCTGCCGCCCGAGATGAGAATCGCCCTCGGTTCCGACCACGCCGGCTATCCGTTGAAGGAACACCTCTCGAAGTGGCTGGCCGAGTCCGGTCATGCCGTGTACGACCTGGGCACCCATTCCGCCGAGCCGGTCGACTACCCGGACTATGCGGCCGCCGTGGCCCAGGCCGTGCTGGATGGACGCGCCGACCGCGGCATCCTCATCTGTGGCTCCGGGGCCGGGGCGGCTGTCGCTGCCAACAAGCTCCAGGGAATCAGGGCGTCGATAGCCCATGACACCTACACCGCCCATCAGATGGTCGAGCACGACGACGTGAATGTGCTCAGCCTGGGATCACGTGTGATCGGCGAGGCGCTTGCTGAAGAGCTGGTTACGACCTTCCTCGAGGCTCGATTCTCACGGGAGGATCGGCACGTCCGACGTCTGGAGAAGATCAGGTCCTTGGAGGCCTGACTGTCATCCGCCCCCGGACTGGGCCAGAGCGACCAGCTGATCGAGACCGGCGGTACCTATCTCCCCGGACACTCGTCCCAGGTTTGTGTTGTCACCATCGAGCACCACGTAGAAGGGAGTTCCCGCCATCCCGTAGTTGCCGGCCACGATCCCGATCTGATCATCCATGATGACCGGGGCTGTCCAACCCGCCTCCTCCAGCCAGGTTTGCGGTGGCCAGTTGGGACGGAGCCTGTCGGTAGAGGTGGCGACAGAGATCAGTTCCACGTCGTCGGGCAGATTGCCGTCGTTGACCCAAGTCTGGATGACGGGCACCTCGGCCTGACAGTGGGGACACCAGTGGGCCAGGAAGACGAGGATCTTGGGCGTCCCGTCTGGCTCGATCGTGACGGGATTCCCCTCCCAGTCAGCGCCCTCGACGGTGGGGGCGGTGAGGCCTACGGAGACATCTTCCTGACCGGCGGCGTAGACGGGCAGCGGGTCTCCGGTGACCGTGGGCTCCCCATAACCGATGCTGGCGTCCACTGGCTCCTCACCGGCGATGGACATGGCCAGGGCCACGATCAGACCGAGACCGACCACGCCACCGACGATCCACCAAATGGTGGAGTTGCTCTTGGCGTCCTTGGCACCGGGCTTGGGTTTCTTGGTCTGGGTCATTCGGAGGCTTTCGTGTAGAAGGAGAGCAAGACAGCGATAACGATAAACCCGACGCCGGCCATAAACGGCAGGTCCATGAAGCCGAACATCTCGATGCTCCGCGCCGAGCAGGGGACCGCGGGATCACACGACCCGCCCTCGAGGCTGGGGAAGAATTGGACGAAGTTGTGATAGACGGAGATGGCGAGCCCGATGAGGGCGAGCGGCAGGGCGTAGAACCTGACCACCGCCTCCCGTCGGATCGCCCCCACCAGCAGGACGATGGTCAGTGGGTACATGGCGATCCGCTGAAACCAGCAAAGACGGCAGGGCACATAGTGGAATGCCTCGGAGTACAGGAGTGACCCGACGGTTGCGACCAGGGCCACGGCGAAGGCAAGCCATATCGCCTTGTCGCCGAACAGGTCGGCTGCCTCGGGTCCCTTGACGGCCCGGTATACGAGCAGTCCGATCGCCCCTGCCAGCGCGACCAGGGTCAGTATGGCGAAGAGGTTGTTGAAGACGAGGATGGTCTCGGCCGACATGTGCCTTCCTGGCTGGCAGTCCCGACCGGATTCGAACCGGCGTTTCCGGCTTGAAAGGCCGGCGTCCTAGGCCACTGGACGACGGGACCTCGCGATCAGGACAGGTTAACGGGTGGCACGGACCTACCCCCTAACTGGCAAGCTCCCGCTGCGCCCGCTCGAGGCGCTCCAGCGTCCTCTCCTTACCCAGTGCGGCCATGGACTCGAAGAGGGGAGGGCTGACCGAGGAGCCGGTCACCGCCACACGAAGCGGCTGGAGGCCCTTGGCAGCACCGAGGCCCATCTCCTCCAGCATCCCCCGCAACACCACTTCGATTTCGGCCGCGCTCCATGTGTCGAGTGGGGCCAGACGCTCCACTGCTGTCTTCAGGATCCCGGGGACACCATCCTTGGCCATGACCTTGGCCCAGGCCACTTGGTCGTATTGCTCGAAGTCCTCGAACAGGAACACCACCTGCTCACCTGCCTCGGGAAGGAACCGGGTTCGTTCCTGGACCAGATCGGCCACCGCGTCGAACCGGGCGGATTCTTCTTCATCGAGAGGGCGCCCCACTGCAGCTTCGACGTGGGGCCGGGCGAGAGCTCGAAACTCCCCGGGATCCAATGCCCTGATGTACTCCCCGTTCATCCATGCCAGCTTGTCGGGATCGAACACGGCGGGATTGCGGGAGACATCGATCAGGTCGAATGCTGCAATCGCCTCGTCCCGCGAGAAGATGGTTCGATCGCCGTCCAACGACCAGCCCAGGAGCGATAGGTAATTGAAAACTGCGTCGGCCAGGTACCCCTCGTCCCGGTAGGCGGACATGGAGATGGCGCCGAGCCGCTTGGATAGTTTCTTGCCGTCGGTGCCGAATAGGAGAGGGAGGTGGGCGTACTCGGGCACTTCGGCTCCCAGGGCCCTCGTGAGCAGTATGTGCTTCGGGGTGGAGGGGAGAAGGTCCTCGCCGTGGGCGACGTGGGTGATCTCGTAATCGACATCGTCCACGGTCGACGCCAGGTGATATGTCGGAGTGCCGTCGCTGCGAAGGATCACGAAGTCGTCGACGTCGCGGGCCTCGAAACTGATCTCGCCGCGTACCAGGTCTTCGAATACGACCGGTTGATCCTGTGGGACCGACAGCCTGATCGCACCCTCGGTGCCCGGGTTTTCGGGGCGTCTGACGTAATGACCCGGGTGCAGATGCTCTTCCTCGGCTCGGCGGCGGAGCGCCTCGAGCTCGTCGGGTAGGCGGTTGTCGTAGTAGGCCGCGCCAGCGTCGACGAGTTCAGCAGCCGCCTGCTGGTAACGCTCGTACCGGCTGGATTGCCGGTACTCGCCGTGCGGCCCGCCCACGCCGACGCCCTCGCCCCAGTCGAGCCCTAGCCAGCGCAGGGAGTCGAGGATGTCGTCCTCGAACTCGACCGTGGATCGCTCCCGATCGGTGTCATCGATCCTCAGGATGAACGTCCCACCGTGATGACTCGCATACAGCCAATTGAAGAGCGCCGCACGCGCCGTCCCGACATGGAGGTGCCCGGTGGGCGAGGGAGCGACCCTCACACGGACAGTCATCGCGCCGCCACGACTCGATTCTGAAGCACCCCGATCCCGTCGACCTCGACCTCCATCAGGTCACCCGGCTCGACCTTGCTCACCCCCCCTGGCGTGCCGGTGAGGATCACGTCACCGGGGAGAAGTGTCATCACCGCCGTGACGAACTCCATCAGCTCGGCCACTCCGAAGACCATGTCCGAGGTGAACCCGGCCTGCCGGACCTCCCCGTTCACGCGGCATATCACCGCCAGTTTCTCCAGCGGGTCCAGTTCCGTTTCGATGGCCGGGCCCAGCGGGCAGAAAGTGTCGAATCCCTTGGCCCTTGCCCACTGCCCATCCCTTTTCTGCAGGTCACGCGCGCTCACATCGTTTGCTGCCGTGTATCCCAGGATGTACGACGAGGCATCTTCGGCCTTGACATGACGGGCCACCCGGCTGATCACCACGGCCAGCTCTGCCTCGTGATGGACGTTCTCCGACATCGCGGGAAGGACAACGTTGGCATCCGGACCGACCACTGATGTCGCCGGCTTCAGGAAGATGATCGGCTCCTCCGGGGTCTCCACTTGCTGCTCGGCGGCGTGATCCTCGTAGTTGCGCCCGACGGCCACCACCTTCGAAGGGAGGACGGGCGCCAGGAGATGGGCGGCATCCCAAGGGACCACCGTCTCGGTGGGCTCCCAGGCCACGAATGGAGACCCGATGTAGACGAGCACCCCTTCGATGTCGGCCACTCCGTAGGCGATGTCGTCGCCGGCCTTGATGCGGACGAGCTTCATGAGGGATGGAAAGCTAGTGCTGCGCTTCCGGTACCCCCGAAGCGGCCAGAAGGCTGCGGATCTCGGCGGGCTTGCGCACGATGACATCACGGTCAACGTCGCCCACCGCTGTCTGCCCGGGCCTTCCCTCATGAGGCACGGCAGCCTTCCATCTCTCACGACGCTCGACCACGTCTTCGGAGGGCTCGAAGCCATAACCGGAGAGGAGCAGGGCGACCTCGAGGTCCTCGGGTACCGGTGCCCGGCCCAGCACACCGGCCCGGGCGATGGTCAGGGCGGCCAGCACCGCCCTCAGATCGGGGTCGGCGTCCGGGAGGTCGGCGGCGTTCACAAGCCGCAATCCCCATCCGCCGTCAGGCGTGGTCTGCCCGAAACGTCCTCCCGTGGGAACATCCTCTGGCGACGTTGGGATGCCGGGCTTGATGCTCGGGTTCCAGCGCCGTCGCCGGAGGGGGCTGCAATACCTTGCGCGGCCGCTCCGCATCGGTCACTTCGATATTGGGCTGTTGGCCCATCAGATGAAACTGAGCCAGCTTCGGTACTCGGGGATCTTGGCTGCGACCAGATCGGAGAACAGATCCTGGGCCTTTCGGGTGACCGGGCCCGGCTCTCCGGTGCCAACGACGCGTCCGTCGATCTCACGGACCGGCGTCACTTCGGCGGCGGTGCCCGTCAGGAAGACCTCCTCGGCCGTGTACAGGCTCCCCCGGGCCAGGTCGGACTGCACCACCTCGACACCCTCACCGGTCAGCAGTTCGATCACGGTGTTGCGGGTGATTCCTTCGAGGATCCCCGATGACACCGGCGGGGTGTAGACCACGCCCTTGCTGACGGTGAAGAGGTTCATCCCGCTCCCCTCGGAGACGAGCCCGGCGTCGTTCAGCATGATCGCTTCGTCAAAGCCGGCGCGGATGGCCTCCTGCTTTGCCAGCACCGAGTTGAGATACTGACCTGAGCCCTTGGCCGTTGGGATGAAGCTGGTGTGTGAGATTCGACGCCAGCTCGAGACCATGGCGGTGATGCCCTTCTCCACGCCATCGTCGCCCAAATAGCTGCCCAGGTAGAAGGCGGCCATGTAATTGTGGACGGGGCTGCTCTTGGGGTTGATCCCAAACGCGCCCGCCCCATAGAAGACGAAGGGGCGGATGTAGGCCGACTCCAGCTCGTTTACCCGGAGAAGCTCGAGACAAACTTCGTCCATCTCCTCGGCGCTCTCCTTCATGGGGAGGTCGTAGGCCCGGGCCGAGGCGACCAGCCGGACCATGTGATCGTGGAGACGGAATACGGCGGTTCCCTCCGGCGTCTTGTAGGCACGAATGCCCTCGAAGACACCAGTTCCGTACTGGAGGGAATGTGACAGGAAGTGGACGGTGGCGTCGTCCCAGGGGACGAAATCACCATCAACCCATATCTTGTTTGCCGGTTCCATCGGTCAAGGCTAACTGGTGTCGACCGGAGCGATGCCAATGATTTCCGTTTTCAGCCGGCACTGGTTGAATCGAAGCATGGGTGAGAAAGCCTCGGATCGCGCCCGTGTCATCGACTGGCTGCTCGACGGGGACCCTGCCATCAGGTGGCAGACGCTGCGCGATCTGGTCGGGGCGAAGGAGAGCGAGTGGAGGCCCGAGCAGGAAAGGGTTGCCACCGAGGGGTGGGGAGCGCTGCTGCTGAAGCATCAGGACGCTGATGGACGATGGACGCCCAGGCTCTACGGCAAGAAATGGATCTCGACCACCTATTCCATGGTGCTCTTGCGTGAGGTGGGCGTGCCACGCTCCGACTCAAGGGCACTCAAGTCATGTCAGCTGTTCCTCGAGGAAGGACTGGGCACGCGTCGCAACAGCGAGACCTGCATTCAATCCATGGTCACCGCCCTCCTGTTCTGGTTCGACGTGGAGGACCGGCAGCGCGAGCCGGTCCTGGCCCATCTCCTCGGCAAGCAGCTCGACGACGGCGGTTGGAATTGTGATGGGCAATCCAGTCACGGCTCGTTCCACACCACCGTCATGGCACTCGAGGCCTTACGCGAGTGCGTCGTACGGGGCGGGGCGGCTATTGATGAGATCGAGGCGGCGGAGGCCAGGGGTCGCGAGTTCTTCCTGGAGCACATGATGTTTCGCTCCCACCGGACCAGTGAAGTCATCAACCAGCGCTTCCTTCGCCTCTCTTTCCCGACCAGGTGGCACTACGACGTACTGCGCGGTCTCGACTACTTCAGGTCCGCGGTCGTCCTGAGCGATCGCCGCCTCCACGAGGCAATCGACGTTGTGGTTGACAAGCGAGATCAGGATGGGCGATGGCCGCTGCAGCAGCGCTGGCGAGGTGAGACCTGGTTCGAGATGGAGACGGTCGGCGAGCCGAGCCGTTGGAACACCCTCAGGGCAATGCGAGTCCTCGATGGGTGGAACGCCGAGAAGTAGCCTCGCCGCCGATGCACCGATTCATCGCCTCTCTGTTGGGGGCCGGCTTGATCCTGCGCAGGGTGCGAGGCTCGGACGCCGGGTCGGGCACCATTGGCGGGCTGGTCGCTCTCCCCTTTGCGCTTCTCATCGGCGAGACCTGGGGCTGGCCGGGACAGCTTGTAGCGGCCACCTTGGTGACGGCCGTTGCCCTGTGGGCGGCGGCAGGTGTGGTGTCGTCGGAGGGAGACGCAGGCTGGATCGTCATCGACGAGGCCGCCGGAGTCTTCGTCGCCACCATTGGGTTACTCGGATGGGCGGCGGTGATCGCCTTCGTGCTCTTTCGCATCGTCGACATCACAAAGCGTCCATTTCCCGGCGTCCATCAGGCCGACTCGATGCCCGGAGCGACCGGCATCGTCCTCGACGATCTCGTCGCCGGGGCCTGGGCGCTGGCCATGGGTCATCTCCTGAACGCCACCATCCTGTGACCCGGCCGATCACCGAATCTGCGTATCGTCTCCTGAGGAGGTAGCAAGAACAGATGAACTGGAATCCGAAAGCAATCGTCGTCGGTGTCGACGGCTCGGAGACGAGCACCCGCGCGGCGGTGATCGCCACCGAGATCGCCCGATCCCGGCAGGCCAAGCTGCTGCTGGTCACCGTGGTCAGACCACCTGAGGGATGGTGGGGCATCGGTGGCGCACCCCCGACCCCGGAGGCTCTGTCTGCTGCATTGGTGGAAGGACAGCAGCAAGTGATCAAGGAGACCGAGGACCAACTCCCGCTGGAGGGAATGGACTACGAGACAGTCGAAGAGCTCGGCGACCCCACATCGCGCCTCATCGCGGTGGCCGAGGAGCGCGAGGCGGGGCTGATCGTCATCGGGAAGCGGGGAGCCGGGCTGGCAGAGCGGGTGATGCTCGGAAGCGTCGCTGATCGTCTTTGTCACCACTCACCAGTCCCGGTGATGGTGGTGCCCTGAGTCGGGAGCGGCCCCGCCCAGACACGTGCCCACCGTCGCCATTCTCCCCGTCAAGTCCTTTCGACTGGGCAAGCGCCGAATGGCTGACAACCTCTCTGATGATGCTCGCTCCGGGTTGGGGCGGGCCCTGGCCGAGAGGACCGCGGCCCTGGCAGTCGATGCCGGGTTGATCCCGGTCCTGGTCGCCGGTGACGGCGAGGTCGCCGAATGGGCGATCATGCACGGGTTTCCCGCGATTCCCGATCCGGGCGAGGGGCTCGACGGTGCGGCGATGGCTGGCGCCCGCTGGGCCATCGAGGCAGCGAGCGAGTGGATCGTCGTCCACGCCGATCTCCCTCTTCTCATCGCTGCCGAGCTGATCGAGCTGAACGAGGCGCTGTCCGGTGCCGGGTCCGTCATCGCACCGTCCGCCGATGGCGGCACGACGGCGCTGGGGACGAGCGGGCCGGCTGCCTTTTCCTACGGTCCGGGCAGCTTCCATCGCCATCTCGGCGGTTTCCCGACGGCGGCGATCGTCGCCAGACCCGGTCTCCTCCACGACATCGACACTTTCAGCGATCTCGAGTCGGCTCGTCTCCACCCCCGTGGGGCCTGGCTCTCTGATCTCACGTGACCACCCGCTTCGATCCCCGAGTCCTCGCCCCCGATCCTGAAGCGAGGGGCAAGGTCCTGGGTTGGCTCGAGGCCGGTCTGGCCGCGGTTGAGCCCGAAGCTCTCACCGCCGCCGTGTTGGCCGGGCGCTCAGGAAAGACCATGGTCATCGCAATCGGGAAGGCCGCTACAGCGATGGCTCGGGGTGCTGCCTCAGAACTCGACGTCGTCGACGGCGTATGTGTGACCGATCATCACGAGCCGGTGCCCGACACGATGACGCTTGTGATCGGCGACCATCCGGTACCCGGGGCGGCGAGCCTCGAGGCAGGGGAAGCGGTTCTCGACGCCGTTCGGAAGGCACCGTCTTCACTGGAGATCGTTGCCCTGGTATCCGGGGGCGGCTCCGCTCTCTGTGAGGCGCCCCGAGACGGCGTCCCTGCCGACTTTCTCTCGGAGGTGACGAGAAAACTCCTGTCCGGAGGAGCCGACATCGAGGAGTTGAACCTGGTTCGGGCACATCTCTCCGCCATCAAATGCGGTGGGTTGGCGCGGGCTGCAAAGCGGCCAATCGACACCTATGTCCTCTCAGATGTCGCCGGCGCCGACCCCGGAGTGGTCGCATCCGGACCGACCATCCCGCGGGCCCACGACCCGGAGGCTGCGGCCGAGGTCCTGAGAAAGCTGTCGATCGAAATACCCCCTGGGGTGTGGGAAGCGATGACGACCGAGCCGTTGTCACTTCCGAGCCCGCAAGTCACCTTGTTGGCGGACGGCCACACCGCCGCCCGCGCTGTGCTGGGTGCGGCGCCTCCTCCCCACGTCGTGGTCGACGAGTGGCTAAGGGGAGCGATGGGCGACTGTCTCGACCGGTTCCTCGCCATGGGCAGGCCCGGAGTGACGGTGGGAGCGGGGGAGGTCGTCCTCGACGTGAGTGGAGCAGGATCCGGTGGCCGAACCACACACGCTGCCCTTCTCGCAGCTGAGCGTCTCGCCGGTTCCAACGACCTGTTCTGCGCCTTCGCCACCGATGGCGTCGATGCCCGATCCGGAGCCGCGGGCGCGATCGTCGACGGCACCACGATCCAACGAGGTGGCGACCCGGCTGCCGCCCTACGGGATTTCGACTCGGCGGGCTACCTGGCCCGGACCTCTGACCTGCTTCGGTGCCCACCGACCGGCACCAACGTCTCCGACCTTTGGATTCTGTGGCGGAGGGGTTGAGGGTCCCCGTAGAGTGGGCGCACAGGACAACGGGAGTATGGAAAAGACACTTGTGATCACCGGTGGCACCGGCGGGCTCGGCACCGCCCTCGTGCGCCGACTCATCCACGAGGACTACCGGCTGGCAATCACCTATCTGCTGCCGGACGAGGCCGAGCAGTTCGAGCAGGAATTCGACATCGACGAGGACCGGGTCTTGCTGGTGCGGGTCGATGCCACCAACGCCGAGGCGGTCACCACATTCCTGAAGGGCGTCGCCGAGCGATGGGGCTCCATACACGGTCTCGTGGCCCTGGTCGGGGGATGGGCCGGGGGACGTGACGTCGAGGAGACCGACGACGTTCGGTTCGAGCGGATGCTCGATCTCAACCTCCGCTCCGCTTTCTATTCGGTGCGAGCGGTGGTGCCGTACCTGGTCGAGACCGGCTGGGGCCGGATCGTGACCGTGGGAAGCCGGGCCACTGTGGACTATCCCACCGGGCAGGCTGCCTTCAACGTGGCCAAATCGGGGGTGGTGGCGCTCACCAGGTCGGTAGCCCAGGAACTGGAGGGAACCGGCGTGACCGCCAACGTCCTCCTTCCCTCGGTCATCGACACCCCGGCGACACGCCGATCGCTTCCATACGCCGACTACGTGAACTGGCCGACACCCGACGAGATCGCAGCGGTTGCCCACTTCCTGCTCACCGATGAGTCGGGCGTGATCAACGGCGCCGAGATCCCGGTCTACGGCCGGGTCTAGGCGTACAGCTCGATCCACTCCCCGTGGGGTTGGGCCTGGCCGACGGTCACAGCCCCTTTTCCGTCGTCGACCACCAGCTGTGCCCAGTCGTCTTTGCCCAGGATCTCCATCGAGACTCGATGCACGGGACGCGCCGATCGCGCTCCGGACACGATGGAATCGAGGGTGTCTCGCTGCGCTGGAGCGAACTGGTTGAGGGCGAAAGAGCTCATGACCACCGCCGGCTCTCCGGCGGGCAGTCTGTCCAGGGCCAGGGACAGGGTCTCGAGGGCGTTCCCGTCGATCATCGTCGATGTCGAGATTTGCCACCATGCCGAGGGCGGAGCGAAGACGCTCCCTCCGCTCGACCTGCTCCGGCCAGATCAGGGCGTCGAGCCAGCGCCGGGCACTCTCGTCGGTTGGGTCGAGCGGGTTGACATCGAGCCCGGTGCGGCTCATTACCTCGATCTCGACGAATTGCGGGGCGACACCTCTCGATTCCGCCTCGAGCAGAGGCTCGGCCCCCGGATGCCATTCCTGATCGCCGTAGCGATACCCGTAGCGGTCGAGGCCGAGGTTGAGGCCGGCGCTGGTGCCGATGTCGATGAGGTGGAAAGCACGGAACTGCGCCATCGTCACCATCGGCAACAGCGCGACGCAGCGACGACACTCGTTGGTCTGGGTGTACCGGGTGTTGCCCATCTCCACGATCTCCTCCTCGTGGGCGAGGATGAAGCTCCGGAACCTCGGGCCTGCTCCCTCAGGTGGCGCCGGATCGTCCACGATCGAGCGGTAGTGGGTGGCAAGGTCACCGTCCTCCCCGTCCATGAGCATGTACTGGACGGCGCCGAACATCAGATTTGGCTGTGGCAAATGCCCGATCCGGTTCATCACCCGTAGCAGTTCGGGGTCTTCCGCCACTGTCTCGACCAGCTCGGCGTAGAGAGGAGAGCCCTGAGTGTGCTTGACCCAGTCCCGCATGTACTCCGCGGTGACCGGAGGCAGGGGCATCAGTGCACCTGGCGCCGATACGACGTGGCCAGGGCATCGGCGTACTCGTTCCACCGATAGCCGCTGTGGGCCTTGATCCACTGGATACGGGCCAGTGGCTTCTGCTTGTGGAGGGCGTGCGCCTCCTTGACCAGGTCGAGATTGGCGATGGGCCCGGCCGATTTCTTGGTCCACCCTCTCGCCTCCCAACCGTCGGCCCACGTGTTGACGATGTTCACGATGAGCTGAGAATCGGTGTAGACGTCGACTGACGTGTCGGTAGGCGCCATGCCGAGCCCGGCGATCAGGGCGGTGAGCTCCATCTTGTTGTTGGTGGTGAAAGGGTCGGAGCCCTTGGCCTCCTCGACGACCTCACCGTCGACCACGTACACCGTTCCCCAGCCTCCCGGGCCGGGATTTCCCTCCGCGGCACCATCGGTGAAGATCCCGCTGTCGGGGCCGTCGGTGAAGGAGCTGAGCACTTCGCCGACGGTCAGATCCCGCGTCTTCGTCCGGCTCGCTGGTGTCGTCTTGGCCGGAGACGGCTTGGAAGCCGAGGCGGCGGATCGGCCGGCCCCGTCTCGGCAGTCCATGCATTGGCGCGGAACCCAGCCCGGGTAACGATCGAGGACCGTCTGACTGAGATCGAAGTCCCGGCCGCAGGTCTGACAGGTGAACACGCCCTAGACCCGCCCGTCCTTGGTGAAGCGGGAGATGAACTGGGGCGACTTGAACAGGTTGAACTCGTGGTGGGTCTCGGTCATGCCGTGAGGCTCCATCAGACGACGCACCTTCGAGGGCGACAGCCAGTGGCAATGGACCTGCCGCGCCTTGAACGGAGTGCCGTAGAGGATCACCGAGGTGGGCATGGCGTAGAGCCCCTGGATCGGCTCGGCGGGGTAGATGTGGAGAGCGCGGCCACCGGGCTTCAGGACCCTCGACATCTCCGCTGCTGCCTCGTCCAGGGGTGGGATGTGCTCGATGGCGTGGACCGAGACCACCGCATCGAACTCGCCATCGTCGAAGGCGAGATCCTCGGCCATCATGTGCAGCACCCTGTCGGAGCCGGACACCTCGGGCGCGTTCGGGTTGGCATCGATACCGGTGACATCGATCCCGCGCTCGGCCAGGCGAATGGTCAAATGGCCTTGCCCGCAACCCACTTCGAGGACGCGCTCTCCGGATCGGAGGGGGAGCAGCCGATCGATGCGACGCAGGTGGGCTGGGTCCCAACGGTTCACCATCGCATAGCGGCGTGAGTCGTACTCGGACATGCCCGGGAGGCTAGGAGAGGCTCTCGAGATGGGCCGCAACGGCGTAGTCCAGGAGGAGCGGGCCGGTGTCGGTCAACGCAACGTGAGTGACCGCGGTGTTGGCCGGGGTGTAGAGCGACTCCGAGTGGGAGTCGTTGGTGACGGTGAGCGAAGAGACATAGGCGCGGATGGCGCCACCATGGGCGACCACCACAGTCGGCTCGTCGGCCACGGTCTCGAGCCCGTGCACCGTGGCCCGGATCCGCCCGGTCAGCTCGCCCCAGCTCTCACCGGTCTCTCCCCGCTTCAGGTCGACACCGTCCCGATAGATGGTGCCCATCAGGTCAGGCCACGTCTCGTAGATCTCATCCGAGGTGAGCCCCTCCCATCTCCCCATATCGAGCTCCTTGAGCCCGTCGAGTGTGGTGATCCCGTTCGAGGCCACATACTCGGCGGTGGAGAGAGCCCGGCCCAACGGCGAGGCGTAGACAGTCGAGGCGGTTCCATACCAATCACGTAGCGCCCTCGCCTGCCGGTGGCCGAGCTCGTCGAGACCCCAGTCACCCTGCCCCTGCCAGCGGCCCTCCGTGTTGGCACGAGTCTGGCCGTGCCGGATGAGCGCCAGCACCGGATCGCCCTTCTCCAGGTGCTCGCTCACGGCGGTCGGCCGTGGCCCGAAATGGGCGAGGTCGTTGAAGCCTGCGAGGCGGAGCCGGTCGAAGGACCAGATCAGCCTGGTGAGCGAGGTGTTGCCGGCGAATCCATGGACCCGTTTGCCCCGGCCGGAGAGATAGCGCTGGAGCACCTCCTGGATGAACCCGCCGTGGGTGATCACGGCGGCCCGCCCCTCCTCGCCCAGGTCCGCCGCCAGGGCGTCGATGGCACCAAGGGCCCGGCGATGGAGGTCTTCGAGGCTCTCGCCGGTAAACCCCATGGGAAGAGTGCGTCCCTGGACCGCCTCCCGCAGGTACTCACCATCCTCGGCGAAGATCTCCTCCCGTGCCTTCCCCTCCCAACGACCGATGTCGAGCTCGGCAAGGCGATCCCAGATTTCGAACTCCGACGTGAATGATGCTGCAGTCTGCTTGGCTCGCTGCAACGGCGAGCAGACGACGACGTCGAACTTGCGATCGTGCAGTCGCTTGCCGATGGCGTCGAGACTGGCCTCTCCGGTGACGCTCAACGGCCCGTCCACCTGGCCATTCCAGATGCCATCGAGGTTGGCCTGGGATTCGGCGTGACGGATGAGGGTGATTTCGGTCATGGGTTTCGAGCTTTGGGTAGTGGGTCGCGGGAACGCGCCGGTCATCATCTCAGTACCCACCACTCAGAACCCAAAACCGAGCAGACGCAGTCCGCTCATGCGATGAAGGCAGAAGCGAAGACCAGGGACACGATCGTCATCACTTTGATGATGACGTTCAGGGCCGGGCCTGAGGTGTCCTTGAACGGGTCCCCGACCGTGTCGCCGATCACCGCAGCCTTATGGCTCTCCGAGCCCCGCCCGCCGAATGCGCCGGATTCGATGAACTTCTTGGCGTTGTCCCAGGCACCCCCTGCGTTGGCCATGAAGATGGCGAGGAGGAACCCGGTGACCAGAGCGCCGGCAAGCAGCCCGCCCAGGGCCTCCACGTCGATCAAGCCGACGAGGAGAGGAAGGGCGACCGCCAGAGACCCGGGGATGATCATCTCGCGCAGCGCTCCGGCTGCAGCGATGTCGACGCAGGTGGTGTAGTCGGGCTTCGCATCGGGCTGGCCTTCGCGCAGCCCGGGGATCTCGCGGAACTGGCGGCGCACCTCGTCGATCATCTTGTTGGCTGCCCGACCAACCGCGTTGATGGTCAGGGCGGCGACGAGAAAGGGGAACATGGCGCCGACGAACAGCCCCATTAGGGTCGGGGCACGGGTCAAGTCGATCTGATCGAGGTCGACAGCCCTGGTGAAGGCGGCGAACAGTGCAAGGGCGGTCACCCCAGCCGAAGCCACGGCGAACCCTTTCGCCACCGCGGTTGTGGTGTTGCCCAGCGAATCGAGGGCGTCGGTCACCTCCCGGACCTCCGCGGGCAGGTCCGCCATCCGTGCGATCCCCCCGGCGTTATCGGCGATTGGGGCGTACGCGTCGACCGAGATGACGATGCCGACCGTGCCGAGGGCGCCGATGGCGGCGATGGCCACTCCGTAGATCCCCCCGCCCTCGCCCAGCGCCCAGTCACCGGCGAAGTACGAGATGCCGATCCCGGCGGCGATCACCATCGCCGAGTAAGCCGCGGACTTCATCGACTCGGCGATGCCCGAGATGATCACCGTGGCGGGGCCGGTCTGGGACTGCCGGGCTATCTCCTTGACCTTCTTGTGGTCATCGGAGGTGAACCACTCGGAGATCTTGCCCACCAGCCATCCGACAACGAGGCCGGCGAGAACGGCGATCCAGATCCCCAGCGGGTTTGCCGCCAATTCCCTGAAGACCCAGTACGAGAGCCCGAGTGCGCCGAGGGCAGACACGATCAGGGCGAAGTTGGTGCCACGTCTCAGCGCCCGGCCCGGATCATCGTCCCTGACCTTTATGAAGAACGAGCCGATGATGGCAGCGAGCATGCCCACGGCGCCCATCGCAAGCGGGAACATGATCGTCTCCTCGACGAACGGGGCGGAACCGAAAACCAGGGCGGCGTAGACGATTGGTGCGGCCAGGGCGCCGAGATAGGACTCGAAGAGGTCCGCCCCCATCCCCGCGACGTCGCCCACGTTGTCTCCGACGTTGTCCGCTATGACCGCCGGGTTGCGCGGGTCGTCCTCGGGGATGCCCGCTTCCACCTTGCCTACTAAGTCCGCCCCGACATCGGCTGCTTTGGTGTAGATGCCGCCACCGATCCTGGCGAATAGGGCGATCGTGGAACCACCCAGAGCGATGGCGACGACTGTCTCTGCCCACCCATCCAGCTCGAGCACCCTATTGAAGACGAGGTAGCCGAGGCCGACTCCGAGCAGGCCAAGCCCGGCGACGGTGAAGCCGGTGACCGCGCCACCGCGGTACGCCAACGGGAGAGCGGCCGCGATTCCACTGGTTCGGGCGGCCTCGGTTGCACGAGAGTTGGCCTGGGTGGCGACCTTGATCCCTATGTATCCGGCCAGCGCCGAGAGAAGGGCACCGAAGACGTAGGCGATGGCGCCCCACGGTCTGCCCCAGTCGGTGAGGACGATGATGAGAGTCGCCACGACGGCGACGAACACGGCTGCCCAGGCATACTCCTTGCGGAGGAACGCCATCGCTCCCGACCGGATGGCATCAGACAGTTCCACCATTCGCTGGTTGCCGCGAGGAGCGGCCATGACGACCCGTGCGTAGAGCGCCGCCAACAGCAAGGCAGCCAAACCCGCTCCAAGCGCGGCGTACAGGATCACATCCGACACAGGGGGCCGGGATTGTAGGTACGGCTTACCTGAGGTACGTAGGGCCACATGTGGGCCTACGAGAGCAGAGAAACGTGATCAGCCGCCGGCGATGGCGGTGGCTAGCTCCAGGATGGCCGCCTCCACTTCGGGCCCACCGCCGCCGCTCTGCACGGCTACCGAGTAGATGATGTCCAGGTAACGGACGACGATCTCGTACGGGCCGACATCGTTGGGCTGAAATGCCTCGTCACCAACGCCGGGTACCTCGGTCACACCGCCCCGGTTCTCCTCGAACCCGGCTTTGACCCCATCCCAGTCCGTTGAAGACCCGTAATGGAAGACCTCGACGGTCGGGACCAGACCGTCGATGAGGGTGAAGGTGCAGTTGCGG
Organism: uncultured Acidobacteriota bacterium; assembly: GCA_963734115.1. Classification (GTDB taxonomy): domain Bacteria; phylum Actinomycetota; class Acidimicrobiia; order Spongiisociales; family ZC4RG35; genus JARDZU01. Next base: position 2,930 of record CAVTFV010000005.1, on the reverse strand, counting down.
GCGTTGCCCGGCTCCCCACTGGCAGACGTCGCGTCAAACGCAGCGGCGACGGTCCCCGCCGGCACCAGGGCACACTCGAGCCCGCTTGATGTTGCGCCTGCCGCGCTGGTGGTCGTCGCCTCGACCACGGTGTTCGTGGTCTCGGTTGTCACGGTGCTCTCGGCCTGGGCCGCCGAGGTGTTGACCTCGCCCGTCACCGCCGTCGTGGTGCTTTCAGTTCCGCCCCCGCAAGACACGACCGTCAACACGAGAATCACGGATAGCGCGACTCTTGTTCGCATGAACTCTCCCCTGTCGATCACCCACGTCCGACCCTATGTGTGACGCTTAATGCCGGCTTAGGGTCAGCGGTTGGCGGGATAGGCGGCGATGTGGGCAAAATGCACGCAATGAGGTCAGCGCTTCGATTGATCGCTCTCCTGGCGGCGATGTCTCTCGCCTTGCCGGCGATGGCTCATGGCGATCACGATGCCCGTCCCCTGCTGAGACGAGCCGAAGTCGGTCCCTACTCGGTGTCGCTCTGGCAGGTCTATCCGGATGTGGGCTCGGCGATCATCCCGCACCTCATCGTGATGTTCGATGATGGGATGCCCGACGAGGGCACTGTGGTCTCGGTGCAGGTGGGCTCGGAGAATGTCCACGTGATGCCGTCACTGACCACCACCGGAGCATGGGAGACGATGACCGGAGTCGAGCCAGATGATGTCGTCTCCGTGACCATCTCCGAACGGGGTGAGACGTGGAGCCTTCCGACTGTGGTGATCCCGCCCCCGCTCTCTTCCATCTTTCCGATGCGAGCCTTGATCGCGATCTCTATCTTCCTCGCCACCGCTGTGGCCTGGTGGGTGGCGGGCCGGACGGCGCAGGCGTGGCGGCGGCCGATCACGTATCGAAACGTTGGACTAGAGGGCTGAACGGAGGACGGAATGGTCGGGACGTCGGAGCAAACCTCAGAGTTGGGCTTCATTCAGAAGCTCAACGGACCCTGGCATGAGCGGGCGCTTTGGATCTACCTGGCCATCGTCGTCCTCCATTGGATCGAGCACCTCTTCCAGGCTGCCCAGATCTGGATCCTCGAGATGCCACGGCCGGAGTCCCTCGGAGCTCTCGGTTATGTGTTCCCGTGGTTGGTCAAGTCCGAAGTCATGCACTTCGGATACGCCCTGATCATGTTCACCGGGCTGTTGCTCCTGCTGCCCGGCTTCCGTGGTGCCGCTCGAGGCTGGTGGCTTGCATCCACCATCATCCAGGGCTGGCATCTGATCGAGCACTCCACGCTGCAGATCCAGGCGATCGTGGGAACCAACCTGTTCGGGTCGCCGGTACCGACCAGCTTTCTCCAGCCCTTCATCCCCCGCCCGGAGCTGCACTTGGTCTACAACCTGATCGTCTTCATCCCGATGATCGTGGCCATGTGGTTGCATACCCGGCCGGCTCAGGATGCGCTCAACGATTGCAACTGCGCCGCCCCGCCGGTGGAGCGAGCCAAGGCGGGTCTAGCCAGCGTCTGAGGATCAGGCGGGCTGCTCGGCGCGATCGCCGGCAGCTCGGGACAGAACCTCGACGAAGACCTCGGGTGGCTGGGCTCCACTGATTCCGTACCGGCCGTCGATCACGAAGTACGGGACCCCATTGATCCCGTACTGCCGGGCCTGGGCCATGTCGGCGCGCACAGCCTCGAGATACTCGTCAGCGTTCAACGAGCGGACCACATCGGACCGGTCGAGGCCCATCTCGGCGGCGAGATCGGCCAGATCCTCGACTCGTCCCACATGCCGTCCCTCGACGAAGTAGGCGCTCAACAACCGCTCCTTCATCTCGAGTTGGATGCCGCGCTCGTGGGCGTAGTGGAGCAACTGGTGCGCCTTGATGGTGTTGGTGTGCTGCAAGGCGTCGTAGTCGTATTCGAGACCTGCTGACCCGGCGATGCCCACCACACGATCGATCATGGCCTGTGCCTGCTCGGCCGAGACTCCCCGGTGATTCATCAGGAACTCGACTTCAGAGCCGGTGAATTCGACCGGGGTATCAGGAGCCAGTTCAAAGCTGTGGTACTCCAACTCGAGGGGCACGGCGTGTTCGCTGGCGGTGAAGGCGATCATTCCTGATTCCAGGTTGCGCTTGCCGATGTAGCACCACGGGCAGGCGACATCGGACCAGACATCGATCCGGATCGGGGTGTCGATTAGAGCCACGTTCGGAAGTTACTGCGGCCGGATTTCTGTCCCAGCCGACCGATACGTTCGCAACATGGCCGTCTGCATCGTTGATGACTGCCGCAGGATGCCGTACTCGAGGCATGTGCGAGATGCACTACCGAAGCGTCCTTCGAACGGGACACCCAGGCTCCGCCGGGCCCGATCAGGAGAGAGACGTCTACGTGTGTCGCAGCGAATTGCGACGAGGATTCCGAGGCTTGGGGCTATTGCCATGGCCACTACCAGCGGCTGCTTCGACATGGGGTCGTCGGCGATGCGCCACTGCGGAAACTGGGCGGATCTGCATCGAAGTGGGCTGTGAACGGCTACACCACGCAAATGGATGGTGCAAGACGCACTACAAGCGGTCTCACAAATGGCGACACCGAGGCCGATCGACCGATCCGAGAGGTCGGCGGTCAAGGCATTGTCGACAGGCATGGCTATCGAATCGTCCCGGTTCCCGCTCGCTTGAGTATCTGGTGGGCGGAGCACGCGTGGGTAGGAGAACATCGACTCGTAATGGCGCTACATCTCGGACGCCCGCTCCTCCCGGACGAGGTCGTTCACCACGTCAACGGGAACCGCACGACAACCGAGTCGAGAATCTCGAGCTTTGGCTGACCTCACACCCGAAGGGTCAGCGAGTCGAGGACCTCGTTGCATTCAGCATCGAAATGTTGGCCCGGTACGCGCCCGAAATCGGTTCTTGGGCCATGAGTCGGACAACCG
>CAVTFV010000004.1:0-141368 GCA_963734115.1 uncultured Acidobacteriota bacterium | reverse complement strand
TGTTCCCGGCGAATTCGGTCGATCCGGTGAGGCCGATCAGCTGCCCACCCTCTTGGTCGACTGCGATCAAGAGGGGCAGGGGGGACGAGTTGGCTTCTTGCAAGGTCGAGGTGAGCTCAGCCACCTGATCGGGGAGCTCATGTTCCACTCGCGGAACAGGGTGACCCCGGCTGGGAAGACTCCTCGAGACGCTTCCGCAGCCAGTTGGGGACCTCGGTCCCCTCGAAGGCCAGCATCAGATGGGGGTCGGCGACGCTGATCTCCCCCCGGCCGGGCCTCAGCCCTTGACCGAGCCCGCCAGGAGACCTCGCACGAAGAAGCGCTGCAGTGAAGGAAGACGATCAGAGGAACGACCATCGAGATGAAGGCTCCCGCGGTGAGCAGGTGCCAGGCCGCACCCCTGCTTCCCACCAGCTGGGCCAGCCCACGGTGAGGACGGCGACGTCAGGGTTGGTGCCGAGGAAGACCAGCGATACCAGCAGGTCGTTCCAAACCCAGAGGAACTGGAAGATGGCGAAGGAAGCCAGGGCCGGGAAAGACAGCGGGATCACCAGCTCGGTGAAGGCGGTAAAAGGCGTGGCCCCGTCGATGTAGGCCGACTCGAAGATGTCCTTGGGCAGCTGGGATATGTAGTTGTAGAGCAGATAGATGGCCAGCGGAAGCCCGAAACCGGTGTGGGCCAGCCAGACACCTACGAAAGTCCCGACCAGGTCGTAGTTGCCGTACACCCGGAGCAAGGGGACCAGCGACATCTGCAGCGGAATCACCAGGAGCCCCACCACCATGGCGAAGAGGAAGCTGCGGCCGCGGAACTTGGTCCAGGCGAATCCGTAGGCGGCGAAGGCGGCCAGGGTGATCGGGATGACCGTGGCGGGGATGGTGACGATCAGACTGTTGACGAAGGCGTCGAACAAGCCCTCGGCGGTGAGCACCCGCTCGTAGTTGGCGAGCGTGTACTGGGTGAATTCGAACGGGTGGGCGAAGACCGTCCACCAGCCGGTGGCCGACCGCAACCTCAGTCCGGAAGGAGCTGATCAAGAGCCCAGCGGTGGGGACTGTCCATGCGACGGCAATGATCAGGACCAAGGCCTTCGCCAGCCACCCGCTCGACTGCCCTTGTCGGCGCCGTCGTCGGCCGTTGCCGACGGTGTGGCCAGGGGACGGACGGGAGGCCTCGACTGGCTCGGCGGTCATGCTCCGATCCCCTGTCGTCTCAAGTTGCGAACATTGATCACCATGATCGGAACCACCGCCAGGAAGAGGATCACGGAGAGGGCGGTGGCGAATCCAAAGTTCCGGAATCGGAACATCTCGTTGAACATCCGATTGGCGATCACGTCGGTATCGAAGTTGCCGTTGGTCGTCACGTAGACGATGTCGAAGACTTTGAGCACGGCGATGGCGATGGTGGTGAACACGGTGATCATCGACCCCCGGATCGACGGCATCACAACCCGCAGGAAGGTTTGGAGTTCACCGGCCCCGTCGATCCGGGCCGCTTCGATCATCTCTATCGGCACACCCTTGATCGCGGCCGAGAGGATCACCATGGCGAAGCCGGCCTGGAGCCAGACCATGACGACGATCAGAGCCAGGGTGTTGGTGGGGATCTCCTGGAGCCAGGGGATCGGCTCCCCCCGAACGAGGTGACGATGGCGTTGAGAACCCCGATCTGGGGCTGTCCCTGGGGGCCGCCATTCGTACACGAACCGCCAGATGACGGCGGCCCCGGCCCCCGAGATGCAGAGTGGGAGGAAGATGAAGGTCTTGGCCAGAGCCTCGCGCTTGACCCGGTCGACCAGCGCGGCGAAGGCCAGACCGATGAGCAGTGCTCCGGCCGGCGCCAGGATCAGCCAGATCGCGTTGTTCCGCAATGCGATCTGCAGGGCCGGATCGGAGAACGCCTGGACGTAGTTGTAGAGGAGGCCCTTCGCCTTCGGGGACCTCGGTGAAGCTCTGGATGATCGTCCCGACCGCCGGCGAAACCAGGAATATGGACACCACGGCGATCGCCGGCAAGACGAATACGAAGGGGCGGAGGACCGTGGTGGCGCGGGCGGGCAGATGCTCGACCAGGGAGTTGACGACGATGAACAGTGCCCAGATCCCGACCACGCCCAGCACGATGCCGACCAGAGCCTGGACCAGCTTGCCGCCGAATGGGCCCGAGCGCGGCGAGCGCCGTCTCGGAGCGGAGGACCCTCAACCCGAGCCAGATGAGGACGATGACGCCGACCGCGACCGTGCAGATCGCGAACGATCGACAACGGTGGTCGGCGGTTCGTCTCTAACTGGGCTTCAACTGCCTCCGACAATCGAACTCCTCAAACGCCGGACACCGAACCTAACAAAAGAGAGGTCCCCGGCGTTGCCACCGGGGACCTTCGGCTCACTGATGGCTCAGCCTGCCGGCCAGCCATCTTCGATTGATTGGAATATCTCCTCGGTGCCTTCGCCGTTGGCGGCCACCCAGTCGACCATCCCGGTCCAGAACGAACCGGCGCCGACCTCGGCCGGCATCAGGTCACTGGCGTCGAAGCCAAAGGCGTCGGCGTTGTTCAGGATCGGCACCAACTCGGTGTTGGGGTACGTGGTGTACCAATCGTGCGGGACCGTCGTGTTGGGGCTGATGAAGCCACCTACTTCGATCCAGGCCTGCGCCCCTTGCGGTGTGGCCAGGTACTCGAGCAGCGCCCGCACCTCGGGCCGGTCACCTTCTGTGAACATGGCGAACATGTCGCCTGCTCCCAGCACCGGGTTACCCACCGCGGGGTCGATGCCCGGAAGGTAGAAGAACGAGCTCGCCTCACCAGGCGGGTTCGCCCACGGCTTCCGGTCGGCGACGTCCCGGTTCCCGGGCCAGAACTCGGGGATCCAGGACGCCTGCTTCTGGAACCAGCACTGTGGTCCGGCCGCATCGAACATCGGGTTGGCAACGTCACGGATGTTGGTGGCGTTGATGGCGACGTTGCCGCCGATAGACATAGTCCGGCGCGAACCAGATCGACGACATCTCCTCCGCGGCGGCGAGCACTTCGGGTGAGTTGAAGGGCACCTCGTGCTTCCACCACTGGTTGTAGAAGTCGACCCCGGCGGTCCGGAGGACGATGTCCTCGAGCCAGTCGGTGGCGACCCAACCGTCGGCGGCTTCGCTCTCGATGCCGATGCACCATGGGTTGCCATTGCCGTCGGCGATGATCTGATCGCTGAGAGCGGTCATCTCATCCCAGGTGGTGGGAATCGCGTAGCCGGCTTCTTCGAACGGCGCCACCGGATACCACACGATCGACTTGACGTCGGTCTTGTAGTACACGCCGTAGACGCCGCCGTCGAACTCGGTCAGGTCGACGAAACCGCCGACCTGCTCTTCTCTGAGCTTGTCGACGTTGAACCAGCGGCTGATGTCGACCAGCTGGCCTTCCGCCTGGTAGCTGATCCATCTTCCCGGGCTGGGCGATCTGGGCGAGGTCGGGAGCATCGTTGCCATCGACCCTCGTCTGCAACGTCAGCTCGTAGTCGGTGAGACCCTCGTACTGGACGTCGATCCCGGTGGCTTCACGGAACGGATCGAGGGAGGCGTTGAAGTTCTCGGCTTCGCCTTCCACCCACTGGGCGACGATCTCAACGGTGGTGCCGCTGAACTCGCCGGCCATGGCCTGATCGAGGTGCTCGTAGCCGGTCGACTCCGCCGGCTCACCGGTCGTCGTCGTCTCGCCCTCGGCGGTCGTCGTCGTGTCGCTCCGCGCTGCAGTGGTGGCTGTCTGTCTGCCGGCAGTGCGTGGTGGCCCCGTCACCATCGCCGCCGCAAGCGGCGATGATGACGCCATCACCACGCCAGCGCAGAGCCAGTTCCGGTATCTCTTCATACCTCCTCCTTCTTGGTTGCTCATTGTGTCTGCTTGCTTTTCTGCGGGAGACTCCCGCGTTTGAAGAAGATGATTGGCAGCCAGGACGGCTGCCCCCCGAGGCCCGGGCGGGTCATCGACCCTAGCCAGGGTGACCTGCTCGGGTCGTAGCCGCCGGGCAGCGAGCTCGGATGCCACGCCGCGGCGGCCGACCTGTTCGCGAATTGCCGCCAGGAAGTTATCACCTGCCTCGGACACTCCGCCGGCGAGGACGATCCGCTCCGTGTCGTAGGTCGCCGCCAGCCAGATGAGGGCGGTGGTGAGATAGCCGGCAATCCGACCGGCCACCTTCTCGGCGGCGGGATCACCGTCCGCGGCCGCTCCGAACAGGGCAGTGGCGGCAGTCCCGTTCACCCCTTTGGGCCATGCCCTGGATATGGCGGGCCCGGCCGCGACCGCCTCGAGACAGCCCCGCTGGCCGCATCGGCACATGACGCCCGATCCGTCGACGACGACATGGCCGATCTCGCCTGCCATGCCTTGGGCTCCGCGTAACAATGCACCCTTCACTACGACGCCGGCACAGATTCCGGTTCCGATGCTGACCATCACGAGGCTCTCCGGGCTCTGGCCATCGAGGCGCAGGCTCTCGTGGGCCCCTAGGGCGGCAGCCCGGACGTCGTTCTCGACGGTCACCGGGAAGCCGAGCGCCGCATCGATCTCGGCTGCCAGGCGGTACGACTCGGCGCCTACGCCGAGGTTGACGGCCATGGCCACCTCGCCGGTCGTCGGATCGACCAGACCGGGCACGCCGATTCCGATCGCCGCGCAATCGTCGACCTCGAACGAGGCGAATGCGGCGACGAGCCGAAGCGACCACCTGCCGGCCACCCTCGACACCCGTCTTGACCTGATGACGACCGACGACTTGCCCGTCGGGTCCGATGGCCACGGCTGTGGTAGAAGAGCCGCCGATGTCGACTCCGATCGTGGTCGTCATCGCAGTACCACCCCCAGCCGGTCGGCCAAGACGCCGAGGCTGCCCCGGCCAGAACGAGGTCCCCGCCGAGCTGGGTGACCTCGATCTCGATCAGGTCGGCGGTGGCGGGGAGGATGCGGCTGCTCATCTCGTTGCGGACTCCTCGATGAGTACGTCGCTGGCGTTCAGCAGTTCCGGTGCCAGCACGACGTGGCCGATATCGAGCATCGCCACGACGTTGGCCAGGACCACCCCGATATGGCGGCCGGCTTCGGAAAGTGCCCGGCGGACCGGCTCGTCGCCGACGAGCCCGGCCAGGGCGAGGGCGTCCCAAGGATGACGCTCCGGGTCGGCACCCAGGCGACGCAGGATCGCAGGCACGCTGGCGACGGTCTCGAGACACCCGGAGTTCCCACAGCGGCAGTGTCACCATCGTCCTTCACCCTGACGTGACCGATCTCGCCTGCGGCGGAATGCTCACCCTTGATAGAGGGATCCATTGAGAACCACCCCGGCGCCGACGCCCGGCCGAGCTTGACCAGGATGAGATTGCGGTCGGTGGGGCGGCGGCGGAACTCGGCCAGAGCCGCCATCGGGGCGTCGTTGGCGATCGAAACCGGGATGTCGAACCGACGGCGCAACTCGGTGGCCAGATCGACTCCGTGCCAGTCGAGGTTGGTTGCCTCGAGGACCGTGCCTTCGGGGTCGACGACACCGGGAGTACCGACTCCGATCCCGAGCACCGGGGCAGTGGACTTCGCGATCAAGTGTCTCGATCAGATCGATGGCGACCTCGCTGGGCCTTCGCACCGACCGGGGCCGTGTCTGCCTGATCTGCGTCGATCCGCTCGTGGATCCTCCCGCTCAGATCCACCAACGCTCCCCGGAATGGCCGGTGCCCGAGGTCGATGGCCACGATGTCGCGGCCCCGCTCGTTGAGGGCGAGGAGGGTCGGTGGCTTGCCACCCGCCGAGGTTCCTTGGCCCAGTTCGCGCAGCAGGCCGTTGTCGATCAACTCACCAACCAGACTCGAGACCGCGGCACGGGATAGACCGGTCTGCCGGGCGATCTCGGCTCTGCTGGTGGCACCTTGGTCGGAGACCAGTTCGAGGGTGGTGCGGAGGTTGCTGCGACGTGAATCGTGACGGGTCGCCTTGGCATGACGCCGGTCGCTCTGATTGCCGTCGACAGTCAACCTTTCCTCCTCCAAAGAAAGTTAAGTAAACTTACAAAGTCTGGAGGGCTCGTGTCAAGCAGGAACCCACCGTTTTGGCGCTGAGATGTCGACCTATAGACCGACATCTCCGCGCCAGAATGGATTCCGATGGCCACCCCGCATCTCCTGATCCGTCCCGGCAACCCGGAGTTTCTCGATCTGCCCTGGGATCGGCCGATCAACGACTGGGATCATGAGCGGCTCGTCGAGATGCCGACGGGGATTCATCGGCACCCGGTGGTCTTCGTCGCCTATGAGGAGGGTGTGTTCGTGATCAAGGAGTTGCCCAGAAGGCTGGCCAACAGTGAGTATCAGGTGTTCCGGTCGCTGGAGGATCGAACGACGAGGTCGGCCGAGGTGGTGGGGCTGGTGGAGCGGGTGTGGCTCGATCCTCACGACGAGCAATCAGCGGCGGTCATCACGCGGTACGTCGAGCACACCTTCCCCTACCGCCATCTGGTCAGTGGGCACGGCTTTGGCCCAAGGCGGGACCAAATGCTCGATGCGATAGCCGGACTCCTGGTCGAGCTCCATCTCTCCGGGTGTTTCTGGGGGGATTGCTCGCTTTCGAACCTGCTCTATCGATACGACGCCGAGGCGATCGAGTCGATCATGATCGATGCCGAGACATCGCGTCTCTACGACCAGCTCTCGGATGGGCAGAGAACCGAGGACCTGGAGATCATGAAGCTGAACCTTGCCGGTGAGATGGCCGACATAGCCGCCATGACAGGGTTGGAGATCGACCAGGCCGATTTCACCCTCGGCGAGGATGTCGAGGCCCGCTATCGATCTCTCTGGAACGAGCTGACCGAAGAGCTGGTCATCACGAGGGACGAGAGCTATCAGATTCGCGAGCGGATCGGCCGGCTCAACCAACTCGGTTTTTCGGTCAACGATGTCGACCTCACACCGAGCGAGGAGGGGAGCCTGGTCAGGATGAAGGTCGAGGTTGGCGGTCGCACCTTTCACTCGGAGCGCCTGCGGCAGCAGACCGGGATCGACGCCTCCGAGAATCAAGCCCGGGTCATCCTCAGCGACCTCAACTACTACCTGGCCAAGCACGGCTCGGTCTCGGCATCGGGGAAGAGCGTGGGCACGTTCAAATGGCTCACCACGTCATTCGAGCCGATGGTCGCAAGGATCTCTGAGCTCCGAAAGGGCAATCCGGTCCAGGGATATTGCGATCTGTTGCACCATCGATTCCGCCTGGCGCAGCGTCGGGAACAGGACGTCCCCAACGAAGAGGCCTTGGAGGATTGGGTCGCCTCGGGGATGCCGGGCTTCGATCTGGCCGAGTTGCCGGTCTGACCTCTCCCCAGCACCCGAAATTTCCGCTAGGTTCACGGCGGCGGCCACGCGAGATGAGGGAGTTTCAAACATGGCTCGGATCACGATGGAGGATCTTGGGAAGATCTACGAGGACGGCACCAGGGCCGTAGGCGACCTCGACCTCGAGATCGAGGATGGTGAATTCCTCGTGCTGGTGGGCCCATCCGGATGCGGCAAGTCGACCGTCCTGAGGATGATCGCCGGTCTCGAGGACATCACTGAGGGCACGATGATGATCGGGGACAAGGTGGTCAACGACGTCGCTCCCAAGGATCGCGACATCGCCATGGTTTTTCAGAACTATGCCCTCTACCCACACATGTCGGTCTACGACAACATGGCCTTCGGTCTCAAGCTGAGGAAGTTCTCCAAGGACGAGATCCAGCGTCGGGTACACGAGGCCGCCGACATCCTCGAGATCAAGGAATACCTGCAGCGCAAGCCGAAGGCACTGTCGGGTGGTCAGAGGCAGCGTGTGGCGATGGGTCGCGCCATCGTGCGCGAGCCCGCTGCGTTCCTCATGGACGAGCCGCTGTCCAACCTCGATGCGAAGTTGAGAGTGCAGATGCGCGCCGAGCTGGAGCGTCTCCACAGCCGTCTCGAGACGACCACTGTCTATGTCACCCACGACCAGGTCGAGGCGATGACCCTCGGTGATCGGGTCGCCGTCCTCCGTCCCGTGTCTTCTGCGAGGCCGTGGAACTTGCAGCAGGTTGGCCGCCCCACTGACCTCTTCGACCACCCGAACAATCTCTTCGTCGCCGGATTCATCGGCAGCCCGGCCATGAACCTCAGCTACGGGAAGTTGGAGAACCGCGGGGACGCGGTCTGGGTGATCTTGCCCAACGCGGAACTGAAGGTCGACCCACGAGCCCTCGAATCCCACCCCGGCATCGAGAACCGGATGGGTGAAGAACTTGTCGTGGGGGTCCGGCCGAACTCTCTCGAGGCCGCCGCGGTCAAGGGACCGGACCCGGACCGGACGCTGAATGCGAGGGTCGAGGTGACCGAGATGCTCGGCGCCGAGACCTATGTCCACTTCACTGTGGACCGGCCACCGGTGGTCACCCCGGACATCGAAGAGCTCCTGGCGGACACCGGGCTGGACGCCTCATCGCTCGGCGACACCACCAACTTCATAGCCAGGGTCAGCCCGGATGCCCGGGTGTCGAGAGGCGATGACATCGCCCTGATCGTCGACACCGCCAAACTCCACTTCTTCGACCCGAAGAGCGGGCTCAGGGTCGGCTCGGAGCAGAAGGTAGGCGCCAGCGTCTGACCAGCAGACTTCCCGGGGTCTGAACGACAAAACGGAATCCGGCGCGAGCTTTCCCGACGACTTCGCCTGGGGTGTCGCCACCGCCGCCTATCAGATCGAGGGCGGCCGGCACGAGCAGGGCAAGGGCGACTCCATTTGGGATCGCTTCTCCGACCTGGGGCGCCTCCGTGACCCCGGTGACGTCGCCTGTGACCACTTCCATAGGATGGGAGAAGATCTCGACCTCCTCGCCAATCTCGGAGTCTCTGCCTACCGGTTCTCGATCTCGTGGCCGCGGGTCATTCCCGACGGCGACGGAAGGGTGAATCAGGCCGGTCTCGATTTCTATCGGCGTCTCGTCGCCGGGTTGCGAGCCCGGGGGATTGCGCCATACGTGACCTTGTATCACTGGGACCTGCCCCAAGCGCTGCAAGACAAAGGCGGATGGGCCAAGCGGAGCACCGTCGACGCCTTCGCCCGCTACGCCTGTGTGGTAGCTGGTGCCTTGGGCGAGCATGTCACTCACTGGATCACTCAGAACGAGCCCTGGGTGACAACGATGCTGGGCCACCGAGACGGGGTCTTCGCCCCCGGCATCTCCGATTGGCCCACCGCCACAACCGTTGGCCACCATCTCCTGTTGTCGCACGGACAGGCCGTGGAGGAGATCCGTGGCGTTGTGCCGGAGGCCCAGATTGGGATCGGTATCGATTGCCGTCCGGCCGAGCCCGCCTCGGATTCGGATGAAGATCGGGCCGCGACCGGCTACTACGACGGTTCCCGCAATCGTTGGTTCTTCGATCCGGTGTTCGGCCGCGGATATCCCGATGACGTGATGAGGGACTACGTGGATCGAGGTCGAATCGGCCCTGGGGTCATCGCAAAGGGCGACATGGAGACGATCGCGATCCCGATCGACTTCCTGGGGCTCAACTACTACACGACCGTGACCATCGCAGCCGGTGACGATGACCCGGCCGAATCGAGCCCACCGCCGGGCGCTGATTCCAGCCACACCGAAATGGGATGGAAAGTCGACCCCAGCGGGCTAACCCGCTACCTCCGGCATTTGAACGAAACATACGCACCATCCTCGATTCTCATCACCGAGAACGGGGCCAGCTACTCCGACGGCCCCGATGCAAGTGGTGTCATCGATGACAGGCGACGTATCGACTACCTGAGATCGCACGTGGGGGCCATAGCCGAGGCACGTGCCGAGAAGGTACCGGTCGACGGCTACTTCGTGTGGAGCCTCATGGACAACCTGGAATGGGTCGAGGGGTTCTCCCAGAAGTTCGGCCTGGTCTGGGTGGATCGCGACACGCTCGATCGCTCGCCCAAACGGAGCTTCGACTGGTATCGCGAACTGGTCACCACGGGTACGTTGACGGACTCATGACGAGGACAATGGTTTGTGACTGTGAAGCTGTCATCGACGCAGAGGACACCGAGTCGTTGATCGGCCCGGTGAAGGCCCACTTCGACGAGGCGCACCCAGAGGACGAAGAGACGCTGCCCACCATCCGGAACTATCTCGAGTCCGAGGATCGCTCCACCGGTCCCACCGAGCGTCTGGCGACGATTGGTGAGGTGGAGATCCTCCCGTTGGGCCCAGATTCGGCGACGGATGCGATCGAGTTCTTCGACACCAATGCTTTTCCCGACAACCCGTGGTGGGGTGCCTGCTATTGCATGTTCTATCCGCGGGGCGGAAGGACCAGTGACAACTGGGGCCAGGAGCCCTGGCAGGAGAATCGGGACGATCAACTTCACCGGATCGAGACCGGGAAGACGACGGGAATGCTGGCGTGGTCAGAGGGCGAGGTGATCGGATGGTGCAACGCGACCCCGCGGGCGGAGCTCCCAGGTCTTGCCACCGGTGACGATGAGGGAGTTGTCTCCATCGTTTGTTTCATCATCGCCCCGCCTTACCGAGGGCATGGTATCGCCACCCGCCTGCTCGATGGAGTGGTCAGCCACTTCACCGACATTGGATTCCGTCGGCTCGAGGCGTACCCGGTCAGGGAGGCACAGGACGAAGCGAGGGCGTTCCACGGGACGCTCGATTTGTTCTCACGTTTCGGCTTCGAGGTGACATCCGAGGAGCCTTTGGTGGTCGGTCTCGATCTGAGATGAGCGAGCGTCTCGACGACTGGATGGAGGCCTATATCGAGGCCTGGACCACCAATGACGACCACGACATCGCCGCACTGTTCACCCCGGACGCGGTCTACGACCCGCAAACGGCGAACGGCGAGCAACACGGTCACGCCGAGATAGTCGAATGGTGGCAGGAGGTCGGCGATGACCCCGATGATTGGGATTTCGAATGGCTGCCTCTCGTTGAGACCGACGACATGGCGATCATCACCGGCACCACTCGCTATCTGGACCCACCGGCCAGCTATAGGAACCTCTTCGTGATCAGATTCGACGAAGACGGGCGCTGCACCGACTTCACCGAGTGGTACATCGAAGAAGAGGCATGACCACCGCATTCGTGCTCGGTGGTGGAGGTAGATGGGGGGCGGTGGAGGTCGGGATGCTCCGTGCCCTCGATGAGGCGGGGATCGTGCCCGACCTGGTGTTGGGCACATCGATCGGGGCGTTCAATGGATCGGTCATCGCCGACCGGCCGGGCGCCGACGGGGTCGCAGGTCTGAAGGAGTTATGGATCAGGATCGCTGAGAGCGACGTCCTTCAGGGGAGCAAGATGGCACGCGTCAAGAACGTCGCCACTCTGAGACCCGCTCTGCATGAGACCTCGGAGCTACGTTCCCTCCTCGAGGGTGCACACACTCCAGGTCGTCTCATCGAGGATCTGACAATCCCATTTCAGTGTGTGGCGGCCTCGATCGAACGGGCTGCCGAGCACTGGTTCACCAGCGGTCCATTGATAGAGGCATTGCTCGCCTCGTCGGCCGTCCCCGCACTCTTCCCACCGGTCGCGATCGGCGGCGAGCACTTCTACGACGGCGGGCTGGTCAACTCGGTGCCGTTGGCTCGCGCCGTGGAGCTGGGAGCGAAGGACGTGTATGTGCTTCAGGTTGGTCGCATCGAATCACCGCTTCGACCACCGCAGCGGCTCCATGAGGCCGCCCTGATCTCTTTCGAGATCGCCCGGCGTCATACCTATCACACCGCCGTCGCCAACTTGCCCGAGGGGATCGGCCTCCACCTGCTCCCCTCGGGGAACCCCGTCGCCTTCGATGATGCCCGGCAGCTGAAATGGAGGGACGTCAGCTCGACTATCGGGCTCATCGATGGCGCCTATGCCGCCTCGATCGCCTACCTGGAGTCGAAGCGGGAATGAAGGTGCCACCACTGCCGCCACGCTGGGTACGCCGGCTACTGATCGACCCGGCGATCGTCCTCCTCGTGGCTCTGGCCTTGATCTCGCTGCCGCTCTGGATCATCGGCGCCGCCTTTGTCTCCCGATACGTGCCGGGGAACTGGCGCATCCTGCGCATCGCTTGGTTCCTGTTCCTCTACATAGTGGTGGAGGCGGTGAGCCTGACCCTGATGTTCCTCACCTGGGTGTTCTCGGGTTTCGGTTGGAAGATGAGAACGCCGTTCTTCACAGAGTTGCACTATCGGCTCCTTGCCTTGATGTTGAGGACGGTGATCAGGTCCGCCGAGGTCACTTTCAAGCTTCGCGTGCTGCAGGAGGGTCAGCGGCAGACAACATCCGTGAACGGCGTCACGCGGTCGATCCTGGTGCTGTCGAGGCATGCCGGCCCCGGCGACTCGTTCCTGCTCATGGACGGGTTGGTCAATGGATACGGGCGTGACCCGCGTATCGTCCTCAAGGAGTTCCTGCAATGGGACCCGGCCGTCGACGTGATCCTGAACCGGCTGCCGGCCGCGTTCGTTCCCGTCGGTCGGAAAGGTGGAGAGGAGTTGATCGACGCCATCTCCAGCCTGGCGCGCTCGATGGACGACGACGACGCATTCGTCATCTTCCCGGAAGGCGCGAATTACACCGATGGTCGGCGGGCACGTGCCATCCAGAAATTGAGGGAGATCGGGCGCCCTGATCTCGCCGAACGTGCCGAGGACCTGAAGCAAACGCTGCCGCCTCGCTCCCTCGGGGTGATCACGGCATTGGCCGCCGCCCCGCCAGACTCAGACGTTTTCTTCGTGGGCCACGCCGGTCTGGAGGCGTTCATCACCGCCGGTGACATATGGAGGGCAATGCCGATGGACACGGAGGTCGAGGTGAAGATCTGGCATTTCCGCGCCGAGGACATTCCGCCACCCGATGAGCAGGAGACCTGGCTGTACGACGTCTGGGCCGAGATCGACGACTGGATCAGCGCCGAGTTGGCGAAGACAGGTTAAGTTCAGACCATGTTGACGGTCGTTGGCAACATCCTCTGGCTGATCCTGTGCGGGATATGGATGGCGATCCTCTATTACATCGGGGGTCTGCTCGGGGTGATCCTGATTGTCACCATCCCGCTCGGCATCCAGTCCTTCAAGCTGGGCAACTACGTCTTGTGGCCATTCGGGAGGA
This sequence comes from uncultured Acidobacteriota bacterium, assembly GCA_963734115.1. GTDB lineage: Bacteria > Actinomycetota > Acidimicrobiia > Spongiisociales > ZC4RG35 > JARDZU01. The sequence goes on along the minus strand of CAVTFV010000004.1, from coordinate 128,219 downwards.
CTGTCGTGACCGAGCCAGGAGCCTCGGCCGTCTGGTCCGTGGTCGGGAACGTGGTCTGGCTGCTTGTCGCCGGTTGGTGGTTGGCCCTGTTCCATGTGCTGCTGGCCGTTGTCTTCTTCATCACGATCATCGGGATCCCCTTCGGCATCGCCAACCTGAAGCTGGCACGCCTTGCCTTGCTGCCCTTCGGGGCGAGAGTGGTCACAGAGGTGTCACCAGACTCTCAGACAATCGTGACGGTGCCCCAGCTCGGTGCCAGCTCGGCGCCCACCCATACTGTCCCCGTTGCCTCGGCACCACCGACCCCGGCGCCGCCGCCGGAGCCGCCCGATGTCATGGGGCAGTCTTCGGCTCCATGAACGGCATCATCTTGCGCAATTCCCGGCCCACATCCTCGATCTGGTGGGCCTGGTTCGCTGCCCGTTGCTCGTAGAGGAAAGGTGCTCCCTCCCGGGCTTGGGCCATCCACTCGTTGGCGAAGGCCCCCGACTGGATCTCTGCCAGGGCTTCTTTCATGGCCGCCCTGGTCTCGTCGGTGACGATCCGTGATCCACGGGTGTAGTCGCCATATTCGGCGGTATCGGACACCGAATAGCGCATCCAGGAGAGACCCCCCTCGTAGAGGAGGTCGACGATGAGCTTGAGCTCGTGGAGCGTCTCGAAGTAGGCCGACTCGGGCTGATACCCGGCGTCGACCAATGTCTCGAACGAAGCTTTGATCAACTCGGAGATCCCACCACACAGGATGACCTGCTCGCCGAACAGGTCCGTCTCGGTCTCTTCCTTGAAGGTGGTCTCCAGGACGCCGGCCCTACCCCCGCCGATGGCCGAGGCGTAGGACAGCCCGAGTGCTCGGGCATTGCCCGATGCGTCCTGATGGACCGCCAGCAAACAGGGCACGCCTGAGCCTTCGGTGTAGGTGCGTCTGACCAGGTGGCCCGGGCCTTTGGGGGCGATCATTGCGACGTCGACGTCCTCGGGAGGAACGATCTCCCCGAAATGGATGTTGAACCCGTGGGCAAAGAGCAGCGTGTCGCCGGAATCGAGGTTGCGCTCCACCGATTCGGCGTAGATCACACCCATGACCTGATCCGGGACCAGCATCATGATGGTGTCAGCCCACTGGGCCGCTGCTTCGGGAGTCAGCACCCGAAGACCCTCGCCCTCGGCCTCAGCCCAACTCGAGGAGCCCTCACGGAGTCCCACTACGACATCCACGCCTGATTCCTTCAAGTTCAGGGCATGGGCGTGACCCTGGCTCCCGTAGCCGATCACGGCCACCTTCCTGGCTCGGATGAGGTCCGGATCGCTATCGGCGTCGTAGTAGATGGTTGCCATGCTCGGATTGTGGTCGTTTTCGCGCTCGGGAAAAACTTGGCGTCATAGGATGCCTGGCCCATGACGCAGAAGATCAGATCCCAAGAGGTGACGGAAGGCGCGGCCAAGGCGGGAGCGAGGGCGATGCTGCGCGCCGTCGGCCTGACCGAGGAGGACTTCGACAGGCCCCAGGTGGGCGTCGTCTCCGCAGGCAACGAGGTGACGCCATGCAATCTCACAGGCCCGGAGCTATCCAGGCATGCCAAGACAGGCGTGGCTTCAGCCGGGGGAGTGGGTTTGATCTTCTCCACGATCGCTGTCTCCGACGGCATCTCGATGGGTCACGAGGGGATGAGGGCCTCGTTGGTCTCTCGGGAGGTGATCGCCGACTCGGTCGAGTTGGTGATGCATGCCGAGAGATTCGACGCGTTGGTCGCCATTGCAGGATGCGACAAGTCGTTGCCAGGGATGCTGATGGCGGCCGCCCGGCTCGATCTCCCCGCCGTTTTCCTTTACGGTGGCTCCAGTCTTCCCGGGCACTACGCCGGGCGCGACATCTCGATTGTCGACGTGTTCGAGGGCATCGGCGCCGAGTCCGAGGGCCGGATCACCGTCGAGGAGCTGCTAGCCATCGAGCGAGCGGCCTGCCCCGGCGCTGGATCCTGCGCTGGGATGTTCACCGCCAACACGATGGCCTCAGTAGGCGAGGCGATCGGGATGTCGCTCCCCGGCTCTGCATCGGTACCCGCTGTCGACCCGCGTCTTCGCGATTACGCCGAGCGATCGGGTGAGGCGGTGATGGGGCTCTTAGATGATCGCGTGCGGCCACGTGACATCATGACCCGACCTGCTTTTGAGAACGCGATCACCACGGTCATGGCCCTCGGTGGCTCGACCAACGCCGTTCTCCACCTTCTCGCCATCGCCCACGAGGCGGGCGTGGAACTGGAGCTGGAGGACTTCGACCGGATCTCACGCCGCACTCCGCATATTGGTGATCTCAAGCCGTTCGGGAGATATCACATGGTGGACCTGGATCGGGTTGGAGGGGTGCCGATCGTTTTGCGCGCCCTTCTGGACGAGGGGCTGATCGAAGGTGACACCCTGACAGTGACAGGGCGCACGATGTCCGAGAACCTGTCGGAGATCGTCTTCAGCCAGGAGCAGGATGTGATCGCGCCCCCGTCGGCGCCTCTGGCTGTGGAGGGGGGCATCGCTGTTCTCCGAGGCAATCTCGCTCCTGGCGGCGCGGTGGTCAAGGTGGCCGGAATCGACCTCGATGTGTTCGAAGGGCCGGCCAGGGTCTTCGATGGGGAGCAAGGTGCCATCCAGGCCTTGTTCGACCACCAGATCAAGCCTGGCGACGTTGTCCTGATCAGGACCGAGGGACCCAAGGGAGGGCCCGGCATGCGGGAGATGCTCCAGGTCACAGCCGCCCTCAAGGGCGCAGGTCTGGGCAAGGAGGTGCTGTTGGTGACCGACGGCAGGTTCTCCGGGGGCACCACAGGCCTATGCATCGGTCATGTCGCCCCCGAATCAGAGGCCGGCGGCCCGCTGGCGTTTGTGGCAGAGGGAGACCGGGTGCGGGTCGATGTCCCTGCCCGACGCCTCGACGTCCTCGTCGACCAAGACGTCCTCGACGAGCGTGCTACGACCTGGTCACCCCACCCGGCGCGGTATGAGACCGGTGCCTTGGCCAAGTACGCCCGTCTCGTCGGCTCGGCCGAATCGGGGGCGGTCACCGGCTAGCTTCTCCCCGGTGAGCGCAGAGCCAATCCCGCAAGGCACAGAGAAGAGAGGGTTCTTCGGACGCGCCGCCCACGGTGCCAGTGAGCGGGTACTGGACGTTGTCGACCCGGACATGGTCCTCGAACATGTCGATGTGAACGCGCTGATCGAGCGGGTGGATATCAACTCACTCCTCGACCGGGTGGACATCGAGCGGCTGATAGGGCGGATCGACATCGACGAGTTGCTCAAGTCGGCCGACATCGATGCCCTCATGGAGCGGGTCGACATCAAGGCCTTGATCGATCGGGCAGGCATCCCGGAGATCGTGGCCGAGAGCACCAGTCACCTCACCGGGTCGGCGCTCGACATGTTTCGCAGGCCGATCGTGGGGATCGACGAGATCGTGTTCAAAGGCCTCAACCGCCTGTTTCGGCGGGATCTCCAGAGTTTTCCCACGGGGCCTGGTGCCCTGGTGGAATGGGTAGACGAGCACACAGAGGACACGGGGGTCCGGACGGGTCGATACGCCGGCCCTGTGACCCGGTTCATCGCCCTCGTGCTGGACATCCTGATCGTGACTACCGGATTCACCGTGATCGTCGCCGGCGCCACCTATCTCGTCGAGCTGGTCAGCCCCATCGAGGTCGAGCCGACGCGAGGCTTGTGGTACATCGTCGGCTTCGTCGTGTGGGCGCTGCTGTATCTATGGCTGTCGATCGCCATTTTCGGGAAGACTCTGGGCAAGACCGTGATGGGCGTCCGTGTCGTGGATTCCAAGGGGTCGCTGGCGCTGCACAGCCGCCAATCCTTGATCCGGGCCATCACCTACCCGCTTTCTTTCGTCGTCCTGGGTCTGGGCCTGCTCGGGGTCTTGTTCGGCCGGGAGCGGCGGGCCTGGCACGACCATTTCGCCGGCACGGCCGTGGTCTACGACTGGGGGAGCCGCACCGCTCGCCTTTCTACTCCACTGGCGGCGTGGTTGGAGCGCAAAGGGATGGAGAACTGAATCTGTCTTCGTTCCTGATATCGCTGCACCCGTTGGTCGGTCGCATCCGGATCTAGGTTCCGGCCCGGATAACGTCGAGGATCTCTCCGACCACCAGATCGGGGAGATCCCAGATCACCATGTGCATGCCGGTGTCCCCTGCCACCATCGATCGGGAGTCGGTGGAGAGCCCCGCATAGAACGCCAGGCCGTCCTGCCACGCATCGTTCAACACCTGTGCGGTCTCCTCTCCGTAGGTGCTAACGAATCCATCACTGAGAAATACCGCTTCGGGGTCCTGACCGATCACCGTAAGCGGGGCGTCGCCGAAGTCGTCGAGAGAAGCCGAAGTGCTCGCATCGATGTCGGCCCAGGGTGGAGCTCCGGTGCCCGGCAGCGACTCGTCCATCACTTGTTGGAATCCGGTGGGGGAAGGATCCACCAGTACCACACCGGCCACGTCGTCTCTGCCGTCGGCGAAGAGACGGGTGGCGTGGACGCCGTCACCGCTGGCCGCCAACACGAATGGTCCACTGATCCCGGCCTCGGTCAAGGCCTCCTCGAAGTCAGCCGCCCGCTGTTGTGGAGTTGCTTCACTCTCGACGTAGCCGTTGGCACAGACCCGAAAACCCTCGTTGGAGAGTCTGGCCTGGATCACCGACCACGACCCGTAGTCGAGCCAGTCATAGGGCTCGAGCAAGATCGTTGTTTCGCCATTCTCACTGGTGCCTGTGCACAGCATTCGGTGCGGGAATCGGTTCCAGTCGTCGGCGGTGATCTCCGCCGACTGGATCAAGTCGTCGGGATTCACCCGGACCAATGCTCCCGGATGGTTGAGAAGGACCCACAGCGAGCCATCGGCCACCTCTAGGCCACCCGACTTCCCTGGCATCGGGTACCGCACGGTGTCACCGGATGCAGGATCGACCCTGATCAGGAGATGATCGGTGTGTGATGAGACCCACAGATACCCGTCGGACTCGATGAGGTCGAGGAGCCCGAAGGTGAGCCCTCCGAAGGACTCGAGCTCACCGGTGTCGGGATCGAACACGCTCAGATTCGTGCCCCAGGGGTAGGCGCCGTCCATCAAGTAGAGCTTGCCGGCTGCTTCGGCGACCTGGCGCACACCCGCTCCCGACATGGTGTCCAGCCCGGTCTTGGCGGGGATCACGATCTCACCGAGGGTCCCTTCTTCGCTGAGACTGGATATCAGGTCGGTCTCGGGGTCGTTGACCCACAGATAGCCGAGTCCTTCGCCGCCCTTGAGTTCGCCAGGCCGGCTCGATATGACATCACCGTCCGCGGAGATCTGAAGCAGCTCCCCCTGATCATTGCTGAGCCACAACGCATCGCCGAACCAGTTCGCCCAGCCGGGCATCCCGCCGATGGGCACCGTGGCATCGATCTCTCCGGCGTCCGCATCGAACCGATGCACCTCGCCGCCGTTTTCGTGACCCATCAACCAGACATAGCCACCACCGACCACCACGCCTTCGACGTGGCCATTGGTGGGATAGGTGGCATCGATCTCCCCGGTTGTGATGCTGACCTCTTGTAGTTGATCTTGGAGCGCGGTCACCACCCAGATGGTGTCGTCGTCGACTGCCATCGTCTGCAGACCGCCGGATGCCAGAGGAGTCACCGATTGAATTCCGGGCATGTCAGCGATGCCGTCGAGCGTTGGCTCGTAGATCGACGATTTAGCGGGGAGCAGCAGAGGGAGGGCGACCAGGATCACGGCTGCGAACGAGGCGACGGCGATGATCCACGGGCGGGCGACTCGCCTGGCCGCCTTCCGGACTGGGACCGTGATCCCGATTCGTTCGTCCACCTTGGCCCGGATCCGAGAGGCGTCTGCAACAGCGTCCCGCGGTGGGGTCTGATCTCTCCAGTAGATCGTTCACTTCGGAATCTCCTCTGAGTTGGTGAAGGTCGGGTCGAAACGGGCCATGCGGCTCTTCAGGCGAGCACGGGCCCGGTGCAAGCGTTGGTCGACGGCGTTCTCCTTGATGCCGAGAACCATCGCGATCTCGCCCCGGGTCAGACCGTCCCACGAGGAGAGCCTGATCAACTCTCGGTCATCCTGGCTCAAGGAGTTGAGAGCCCGATAGAGGGCCTCGATCTGATGATCGGCATCCGGCCCTTGTGGACCGGGGGCTCCCACCGTCATCGAACCGAGCCGGGCGACTAGTCGCATACTTCTCAGCCGGGTCCGGTATTGGTTCCCGACTACTCGGTAGGCAACCCCAAAGAGCCAGGCGCGTGTTGAAGCAGCTTCGGGCATCTCGTCGAGCCGTCTCCAGGCCACGGCGAAAACGTCGGCGGTGGCGTCCTCAGCGTCTGTGATCCCGACCCGGCGCACGCAGTAGCGATAGACGGCTCGGTAGTGGTCATCGAACAGTTGGTCGAAGCGAATCGCGGGATCAGTCGAAGCGTCGACGGCGGTTCCTTTGGACACATTTGCCTTTCCGCGATGTTATGTGTCCGGCAGTCACCCGCCGCTTACAGCCGGGAGACATGTTCCTTGCCACGAAAGCGGATCGGTGAGGTGACGGCCGGGTCTATTCCCGACAGGCCGGGGGGGAGACCAGTGCCAAGCACCTGGCTCGCGACGAGGGCGCCATAAGCGGGTGCGGTCTGGATGCCCGTTCCTCCCTGGCCGACCAGCCAGAAAAAGCCAGGGGCGGTCGGTTCCTCCCCGATGACCATCTCCCGGTCGGGGGCGAAAGTGCGCAACCCGGTCCATTGCGAGTTGACCGATCTGATATCGAGCGTGGTTGCCTCGTTGATCCGTTCGATGGCGAGAGCGACGTCAGCCATGTCGGGCCGGGGGTCGAGTGGGGGCGACGGCGTCTCCTCGGCGAGGGAGCAGAGAATTTGGGCGCCGTCGGGACGAAAATAGAAGAGTTGGTCGACATCGACCACGAACGGCCAAGCGGAATATGAGTGGTCGCCGGGAACCATGAAGGCGGTGCGGCGCATCGGTTGAAGACCCACCGGTTCGATTCCGGCCAGGCGTGCCACTACATCGCCCCAAGCGCCGGAGGCATTGACCACGGCTGTGCACTCGAGATCGCCTCCTGGTGTGGAGACCAGCCATCTCTGGTCTTTCCTGGCGAGGCCGGTTGCCGGCGAAGACAACCGAAGCTCGGCACCTGCCCTCCGAGCGATGCGCACGAAGGCCTGATGCAGGGTGGCGACGTCGATGTCGAGGGCGTTTGGCTCGTAGAGGCCTCCGGCGACACGCTCTGGTCGCATTTTCGGGACGAGCCTCAGGACCTCGTCGGTGTCGACCAGGACCGACCCGGCACCTGTCGCATCGCCTTCCAAAGCAATGGAGCGCAAATGATCGAGTCGTGTCTCGTCGGATATCCAGAGAAGGCCACGATCCGAGAGGAGCGGTCCGTCGACCGAGCCGTCCGGCGGGCTTGCCAAGAAGGAATGGCTGGCCAGCGCGAAAGGTCGTGAGCCCTCGGCGCCGTAATTGCCGACGAACATCGCTGCGGATCGCCCGGTGGTGTGGAAGGCGAGGGCTCGCTCGGTCTCCAGGAGGATGACGGAGCCATGTGGGGCAAGATGCGCGGCAGCCGAGACACCCGCGATTCCGCCCCCGATCACTATGAAATCGGGCATGGGAAATCAGTCATTGAAGTAGCACGGATTTTCGGTCAATCGCAGAAGGTCATGGGGTCACCACAACCCTCCCGACCACCTTTCGCCCGGCCACCCAGCGAAGGGCCTGTACCGCATCGTCGAGGGAGAACGTCTTCTGCACCAACGGGCGAAGGGTGCCGTCGGCGACCCAGTTCATGACGATCTGGTTGTTCTCTGCGCTTCGCTCGGGCTCCTCGATGTTGAACCGACCCCAGAACACGCCCACGACGGCGTTCCCCTTGACCAGAGTCAGGTTCAAGGGGATTTGTGGGATATCACCCGACGTGAAGCCGATCACGAGGAGGCGGCCTTTCCAATTGGTTGAGCGAAGGGCCAGTTCGGTGGCCTCGCCACCTACCGGGTCGTAGACCACGTCCACCCCCGCTCCCGACGTAGCCGCGGCGATGCCGTCGCGCAGAGGCACCTGGTCGTACCGGATCACCTCGTCGGCGCCGGCGTCTCGTGCCACGGCGGCCTTCTCATCGGATGAGACGGCCGCGAGCACCGTGGCTCCGAGGGCCTTGCCGATCTGGACGGCGGCGTTACCAACACCCCCGGCCGCACCGAGCACCAGCAGCGTCTCATCGGCCCTGAGGTCAGCCCGGTCGACGAGGGCGTGATACGAGGTGCCGTAAGCCACCGGGACAGCCGCCCCAACCTCGAATCCGATGTCGTCGGGGAGCCGGACGATGGCCCCCGGAAAGGCAGTAGCAAGCTCTGCCATTGCGCCCGTCCCCACGAAGCCAACCACCCGCTCACCTGGTTGGAAGTCATCCAAACCGTCGGCTGACTCGATGACCCCGGCGAATTCGTTGCCTGGGACGAACGGAAGCTCCGGTCTGATTTGATATTGACCGGATATCACCAGGAGATCTTGAAAGTTCACCGCCGCGGCCTTGACGGCTACCAGAGCGGTCCCTGGGAGTGGCGTCGGATCGGGCATCTCGCCGACCCTGAGGGCGTCCAAACCGTCATAGCTCTCGCAGATGAGGGCGCGCATGGATCAAGCCTACGGACATCGCTCGTCCCGCTCTGACACAATCGGGGGGTGCCGATCGAGCCAATGCCGTCCAGGTTCGAGCTTCCCGACCCGAGCCCGGGCGACGGTGATGTGGTGGCGGTGGGGGCCGACCTCGAACCGGGGACATTGCTCCAGGCATACCGCAGGGGTCTTTTCCCGATGGGGCTGCCCGATGGGCATCTCGGGTGGTGGTCGCCGGTCGAGCGGGCGATCCTGCCATTGCGCGGGCTCCACATCAGCCGGTCGCTGCGTCAATCGACCAGGCGCTTCCAGGTATCGGTCGATGCCGATTTCGAAAGTGTGATCCGCGGCTGTGCCGATTCGAGACGACGAGATCCCTGGATCACCGAGGACTTCGTGGAGGCGTACACCATGCTGCACCAGTTGGGTTGGGCGCACTCGGTGGAGGTGTGGGACAACGAGGGCAGTCTGGTAGGGGGCCTGTACGGCGTGGCGATCGGTGGTCTCTTCGCCGGCGAGTCGATGTTCCATGAGGTGCGGGACGCATCGAAGGTTGCATTGGTGCATCTCGTCGTAGTGATGAATCGGGGTGGTGGCAGCTTGTTGGATGTTCAATGGCAGACTCCGCATCTGGAGTCGCTCGGTGCGGTCGTGATCGGACGTGACGCCTACCTGGGCAAGCTGGAGGAAGCGCTCAGCGGGCCCGAAGTGTTCGACGCTGCCTACGAGAGCGACAGCCTCTAGGCACCCACCGCTAGAGTCGAGAACAAGTTCTGGAGGAGCGTTGCGGGCCGTCGTTGCCGGAGTCGATTTGACCGCCATGGGGCGGCGCGTAGCCGAACGAGCCGGGATGATGGCCGAGTCATCCGGTGTGCCGTTGCACTTGCTCCACGTCCTGGAGCCTGTCGCCGAGGCGATGATCGAGCCTTCTCTGGCACGGTTGATGCGCGAGTATCAGGCCACCGAAGCCTTCAAGCTCGCCGAATGGGCCAGGGAGAAGACCGGCGTCGAGGTCGACTTGGAGGTGGTCAAAGGCTCACCTTCATGGGAGCTGACGGCCAGAGGGAAGGGCGCCGACCTGGTGGTGGTCGGGTCGTCGTCGATCAACGCCTTCTCTGTGGGCCCGGTGGCCAAGCGCGTCGCCCGCAAGACCACCACGGACACCCTCCTGGTGCGCCGTCAGCCGAGGGTGCCATACCGAAAAGTGATCGCCGCGGTCGACTTCTCCGAGCATTCTCGGGTGGCGGTGAATCGGGCGCTGTCGCTGTTCCCGGACGCCGATATCACGGCTCTCTACTCGATGCCGTCCCGATTCGACTCGATGCTCGCCAGCGCAGGTCTGTTCAGTGAGGAGCTAGAGGCCTCACGCGGATCGCGTTTGCGGATGGCCGAGGAGCGCATGGAGGACTTCACTGCCCAATGGGATGGCGATATCAGGACGCTGGTCGTCGACGGCCCACCTACCGAGACCATCGAGGAAGTGGTCCGCAGGAGAGGGGCCGATCTCGTCATCGTGGCGAGTCGGGGAGCCAGCGCCACGAGAATGGTCCTGTTGGGCACAGTGGCGGAGGGCCTCGTCACCGAGGCGCCCTGCGATGTGCTGGTGGCCCGGGCCAAGGCCCCGTTCCGGAGGCCCTGAGCTCTTAGGCCTCGATCGTGGGGAAGGTGAGTGTGAAAGTCGTGCCCGACGACGATGAATCGACTGAGATGTCTCCACCACTCCGGGTGACGATGGTGTGGACGGTGTGCAGCCCCAGACCCGTGCCCTGCCCCGGGTCCTTGGTGGTGAAGAACGGGTCAAAGATGCGCTGACTGACGTCCGGGCTGATTCCCGGGCCGGTGTCAGAGATCCTCACTTTCACCGCTCCGTCCTCCCGCCCGGCCTCGATCGTCAGGGTCCCCGACCCGTTCATGGCATCGGCGGCATTGTCGATGAGGTTGGTCCAGACCTGATTGAGATCTCGCCCGGAGGCCTCTATCGCTGGCAGATCGGGGTCGATGTCCACGACAGTGTCGATGCCTCGCAGTTTGTGCTTGAGCAGGATCAAGGTGTCCCTTATCCCCTCGGTGGGATTGATCTGTTGGACCGGTCCCTGGTCGAGATACGAGTAGTTCTTGACTACCCGGACCAGCTCTGAGATGCGGCCGGCAGCAATCCGGACTTCGTTGATCAGCTGAGAAGCCAGGACGCGCAGACCGAACCAGCGCATGAACTTGGTAGCGGTGTCCGGGTCCAGGCCGTCGATGGTGTCCGCGAGCAGCTCGAGATCCCATCCGTCCTCGACCAGGGCTGGGGCGATCTCCCAGGCGTCGGCGACCCCGCGATCCTCAAGCCATGTCGCCACCCCATCCTCGAGGGCCGATCTGGCCAAAGGCTCCATCGAGGCGGGCTTGTCCGGAACCGGGATGGGGCGGTTGAGGAGGTCACCGATCCCGGAAAGGAGGACAGTGGCGTCGCCCAGATCCACGTAGACCTCTTCGGCGCGCGCCATGCTCCGTCCCACGGCCGCAGCCGGGTTGTTCAGCTCATGCATGAGCTGGGCCGCCATACGGCCGAGCGCCGCCATTCTTTCTTCATGGCGGAGCGTGTCCTCGATGCCGCGCAGACGTGAGGTGACGGTGCGGAACATACGCCGCACCACTCGGGAGTCTTGGATCAGGTCCTCGAAAGCGTTGGCCGGGATCCTGATCAAGGATGACTTCGATATGGCCGTGACACTTGCGGTCCGCGGGGCGTTGTCGAGCAGGGCGATCTCTCCGACTACCTCACCGGGTCCGAGGGTGGCCAGGACCACCTCCCGGTCGGTCCCTCTCTTCGTCACCCGCAACTCTCCGTCCACTATGACGAACATGTCCTCGGACAGGGAGTCCTCTTGGATGATCGTGGTCTCTGGATCGATCTCGATCCTCTCCGATTCCCTGCACACCTGATCGAGGAGAGTCTGGGGAAGATCGGCGAAATAGGGGAGCCCGCGCAGGACCTCGGCGATGTCGTTCAAAGCGCGGCCAGGTGGTTGTGGACGAACCGTATGGCTGTGGCTCCCTCACCAACCGCGCCGGCGACCCGCTTGATCGATCCATGCCGAACGTCGCCGGCAGCGAAGATCCCCGGCACGCTTGTCTCGAGGGGGAGAGGGTCGCGGTCGACGTTCCAACCCTTCAAGGGCCCGAGATCCTCTCCAGTCAGAATGAAACCTCGCTCGTCGAGTTGGACGACGTCGGCCAGCCAATCGGTGTGCGCCGTCTGCCCGATGAAGATGAAGATCGCGCCTGCATCGACGGACTCCTCCTTCTCCGTCTTCCGATCACGAAGGACCAGACCCCTCAGATGTGTGTCTCCCGTGGCCGACACGACCTGGGCGTTTGGGCGGACCTGCACCGCCGGGTTGGCTTCGATGTTGTCGATCAGATACTTAGACATGGTGGCGGTCAGGTCATCGTCCCTGATGATGATCGTGACCGAGTCGGTGAACCTGGATAGGAACAGCGCCGCCTGACCCGCCGAGTTCCCCCCGCCCACGACGAACATTGGCTGGTCCTTGTGATTGGCGGCCTCGATGTTGGAGGTCCCGTAGTAGACGCCGGCGCCGAGGAGCGGCTCGAGACCATCGGCAGTCAATGTCCGGTAGGAGACCCCTGAGGCGACCACCATCGCCTTGCAGGTCAGGGTGGTCCCGTCGGCCAGATGGACAATTATGAACGGGTCGTTCCTCGTGAGGTGGGTGACGGTGCCCGGGACGAGGATCTCCGCTCCGAGACGCTCAGCCTGGGCGGTGGCTCGGCGAGCGAGATCGCTGCCGCTGAGGCCTTTGGGAAAGCCCAGGTAGTTCTCGATGAGAGAACTCTGCCCGGCCTGGCCCCCTGGCGCCTCTTCCTCGATCAGAAGCGTGCTCAGGCCCTCTGACGCCGCGTATACCGCTGCGGCAAGCCCGGCGGGCCCTCCGCCGATGATGACGACGTCGTACACCTCGGAGGTGGCGTGTGTCTTCAGACCAACCCGGTCGGCGACCTGGGCGGGAGACGGCTTGAACAGAGGCGGTCCCTCACCGAAGAGGACGATCGGGAGGTCCGTCATGGTCGCTCCTGACTCCTCGGTCAGGATCCACGCCTGAGGGTCTTGCTCGATGTCCATCGATCGGTAGGGGATCTGGTTGCGGGCCAGGAACGCCTTGAGGTCGTGAGCGGCGCGGGACCACTGCTGACCGATGACCCTGATTCCCTCGAACCGCGGCCGGTATGCGGCCATCCAATCCTCGAGGAGGTCATCGAGGATCGGATAGAGCTTCTCCTCGGGCGGGTCCCAGGGCTTCATGATGTAGTGATCGAGGCCCACGTCGTTGATGGCATGTATGGCAGCCTCGGTATCGGCATAGGCCGTGAGCAGTGCTCGCTTGGCGGCCGGATAGATTTGAAGGGTCTCCCTCAGCACGTCGATCCCGGTCACGCCCGGCATTCGCTGGTCGACGAGCATCAGGGCGACCGGAGTGTCTTGCAACGCAAGAGAGCGGAGGGTGTCGATCGCCTCCTGCCCTCCGCTGGCCCAGACGATCCGATAGTCCGATGCATAGCGGGACCGCAGATCCCGTTGCACCGCCTGGACGACCTCGGGCTCGTCGTCGACGGCGATGATGACCGGTTTGGTCTCGGTCACCGGGCAACCACCGCATCGGGGAAGCAGTATCTCCAGGTCTCGCCGGGCTCCACGGATTGAATCACCGGGTGCTCTTCACGCTCCCAGTGCTTTCGGGCATGACGGTTTCTTGACGCGTCACAGCATCCGACCCTTCCGCAGGTGAGACATGCCCGAAGATGAACCCAGGTGTCGCCCATCTCGACACATGATTCGCAAACCGCGCCCGTCGGCTCGACCGGCACCAGATCGACGAAGTGCTCGCAAGGCACGTTCATTTCTGTTGGCTACCTCCCACCGGGAAATTAGCGGCTTAGGGATGCTCCACCCATTCTGGCGCGGCGATCTGACCCGATAGGGTCGGAACGCCGCGCCAAAACGATGGGTCAGCGTGTTAGACGGCGGCGATGGCCTGCCTGAGGGCGCGGGCCACGAACACCTTGGCTAGATGGGTCTTGTACTCCTCTGACCCGTACAGGTCCTCGAGCACCGTGACGTCCTCCAGGGCATGCTCGGCCGCTGCCTTCACTGCCTCGTCGGATCCATCCGTCCCGACAATCGCATTGGCCACTCCCAGAGCGAGCGTGGGCTTGGTGCCGACGCCGGTCAGACCGACGCGAGCTTCCTCCACGGTGCCGTTGCTCTTCCTGACCCAGGCGGCCGCGCCGGCCACGGCGTAGTCGCTATGACCCCCGCGTCTGCCCAGCTTGTCGTATGCAGATGCCTCTCCGGGGCCCATCTTGGGGAGCTGGATCTCGACCAGGATCTCATCGGGCTCGAGAGCGGAGGTCAGCGCGTCGACGCAGAACTCCGACGCCTGTATCTCCCTCGTCCCCGACGCAGAGCGGGCGATCATCGTCCCACCGAGCGCTATCACCGCCGCCGGTTGGTCGGCGGCGACGTCGGAGTGGGCGAGCGAGCCACACGTCGTCCCGCGGTTGCGGACCTGCACATCTCCGGTGAGTGAGGCCGCGGTGGCCAGAGCTGCGGCGTGGGTCGCGATTAGCGGGTCCGAGGCCGTGGTGCCATGACGGACGAGAGCGCCGACCGATATGTGATCCCCCTCGTCGCTCACCGCATCGAGACCCGGAATCCGTCCGATATCGACGACCACCGCAGGGGAGAAAAGCCGTGTCTTCATCAGCGGGATGAGGCTCATGCCCCCGGCCATCACCTTCGAGCCGTCTCCCAATGCCCCCAGCGCCTCGTCGAGTGAGGAGGGCGCCACGTATTCGAACTGTCTCGGATACATGTCAGGCCCTCGCTTCCTGCATCGCCTGCCAGACCCTTTTCGGTCTGACCGGCATGTCGACGTGTTTCACACCCATCGGGGTAAGGGCGTCCACCACCGCGTTGACGATGGTGTGAGCCGAGCCGATGGTGCCCGCCTCGCCGATCCCTTTCACCCCCATCGGGTTGACCGGGCTCGGAGTGACCGTGCGGCTGAGGTCAAATGAGGGGAGATCGCCGGCCGTCGGCAATGTGTAATCGAGGAGCGAGCCGGTGAGCATGTTGCCATCGGCGTCATAGATCGCCTCTTCGAACATCGCCTGCCCGATGCCTTGCGCGATTCCGCCGTGGATCTGCCCGTTGACAATCATCGGGTTTATCACCTCGCCGCAGTCGTCGACGCCGTGGTATTCCAGGAGTTCCACGTTGCCGGTCTCCGGATCAACCTCCACCAGGGCGAGATGCGTCCCGAAAGGCCAGGTGGCGTTGCCAGGACTGAAGGACGTGTGCGCCTCGAGCCCGCCATCGACGTCTTCCGGGCTGGTGTGAGACTGGTACGCCGCCTTGGCTATCGAGGCCCAGTCGACACTCTTGTCCGGTGAACCGGCAACGTGGGCGCCGCCGTCGGCGAACACCATGTCCTCGGCCGACGCCTCTAGGAGGTGCGCGGCGATCTTGGCCGCCTTCGCTTTGACCACTTTGGTTGCCTCGAATGTGGCGGCCCCATCGACTGCGATCGATCGGCTGCCGAACGTGCCGATGCCCATGGGATGCTCTCGGGTGTCGCCGTGGAGGACCCGAACGTCATCAACCGGGATGCCGAGGCCGTCACCGACGATCTGAGCCCAGGTGGTCTCGTGGCCCTGCCCGGTGGGGCCGGTTCCGATGACCACGGTGACTGTCGCATCAGGATTGACGCGGACCAGCCCGGAGCCGTTGAACGAGGCCGGGAGCCCGTAATTGGTCCAGGAGAACCCGATATCGGCCAACACGGCCGGCCCGAAGCCACAGACCTCGACATAGGAGCCCACTCCGACCCCGACGAGGCGGCCCTCGGCACGGGCTTCTTCCTGTCTCTTCCTCATGCCTGCGTAGTCGGACTGAGCGATCAACTTGTCGACGGCCGCCTCGTAGTTGCCCGAGTCGAGAGCGAAGCCGCAACCCATCGTGGCCGGAAACTCATCGGGCTGCCAGAAGTTCTTCTTGCGCACCTCGAAGGGGTCCATTCCGATCTCGTGGGCAAAGGCGTCGATGATCCGCTCGAGGTAATAGATCGCCTCCGGCCGCCCGGCACCGCGATATGCGTCGGTGGTCATCGTGTTGGTGACCACGCAAGCCACCGTCCACGAGACGGGCATCTTGTACTGACCCGACCCGATCCACAGACCCAGCAACGGGATGGCCACCGTGAAGTTCTGGGTGTAGGCGCCCATGTCGGCGATCGCATCCAGCTTGTAACCGAGGAATTCGCCGTCCTTGGTGCCGACCAGCGTGGCGGTGCCGACCCAGCCCCGACCGTGGATGGTCGACCCGGATGCCTCGCGGCGGGTCTCGGTCCATTTCACGGGGCGTCCCAGCTCTTTGGCTGCGAACGCGGCCAGGATCTCGTCGTTGTACACGTTCAGCTTGGAGCCGAACCCGCCTCCCACCTCGGGGGCGATCACCCGCACCGCGGTGGTCCTCATCCCGAATGTCGTTGCGATCGCTCCTCCGAGGGCGTGAGGGACCTGGGTCGAGCTGAAGACGGTGAACTGCCCGTAACCCTTGTTGTACTCCGCCATGACGGAACGGGGCTCGATGGCGACGGGAATGAGACGCTGGTTGACCATCTCCAGGCTGACCACCACCGCATCCTCACGTTCCATCGCGGCATCGACCTGTGGCGTCTGGTCCTCGAGACCGAGGGCCTCCCAATAACCGTGATAGGTCCAGGTGTGGATGACATTCGAGTCGAGCTCGTCGTGGACCTTCACCTCGTCCGACGCGGCTTTCTTGAGATCGATGACAGGGGGAAGGACGTCGTAGTCGACTTCGATGGCGTCGGCGGCATCCTGCGCCCGATACCGATCTTCGGCGACCACCATCGCCACCGCCTCACCGACATGGTTGACCTCACCGGCGGCGAGCAGCGGGCGAAGCTTTCCGATCGGCACCTGCGCCACCAGCGGGCCGAGGTGGGCAACGTCCTCGTGGGTATAGACGGCGACAACACCGGGCATTGCCTTGGCTGCCGATGTGTCGAGTGAAGTGATCTTCGCTCGTGCCACCGGAGATCTGACGAAAGCGACCTGAAGCATTCCGGTCCGGGTGAGATCGTCTACATACTCTCCGTAGCCCTGGATTAGCGCCGGGTCCTCGCGCCGACGCACGGCCCCGCCCATAACGCTCGTGGTTGCCATCAGTGGGCCTCCTCCCAATCCGGAGCCGCCGGCTCCTCACCCCTCATCTTGGCCCCGGCGTATTCCACCGCCCGGACGATGTTGTGATAACCGGTGCAGCGACACAGGTTCCCCTCGATCCCGTGCCGGATCTCGTCCTCCGACGGGTTCGAATTCTCGGCCAGAAGGGCTGCCGCCGACATGATCATCCCGGGGGTGCAGTACCCGCATTGGAGACCGTGACGCTCCCAGAAACCCTCTTGAACCGGATGAAGCTCGCCGTTGCTGGCGAGCCCCTCGATGGTCATGACTTCGGCGCCGTCGGCCTGAACGGCAAACATGGTGCATGACTTCACCGCTTTGCCGTCGAGATGGACCGTACAGGCGCCGCAGTAGCCGGTCTCGCAACCGACGTGGGTCCCGGTCAGGTTGAGATCCTCGCGGATGAAATGGACCAGGAGCGTTCTCGGCTCGACCTCTCCAGACACGGATCGCCCGTTGACGGTCATGGACACATTCATGGAGGCCCCTTTCGATCGACGCCGGAACGGGGCGAAACATATCAAACGATGTCGGCGCGTGAGGGCCAGAACGCGTCAGCGATTTGGATCATGGAGCCGCAGTGGACGGGCGTCGTAACAGTTTGGGAACGCAGGCGAGGTATCACATGCCGTGGATCGAAGGTCCGCAGCCGTCGCCATACGCAGGAAGGACTGAGGCACGAGGGATGAATGAGGCATAGCCAAAGCGCACCCCGGTGGGTATTGATCGTCTGGGTGGCGTTGGCGGCGGGGTTGGTGGCCGGTCTCGGTCTGTGGATCGTTCATGGGGTCCTGCGTGGGGTGCCTGGCCCGGTTGTTGCCGGCGTTTATCTCAACGGTGCTGGCGACGTGGCCGTCGTCGCGGTTTACATGGTGTCTGCGACAGCATTGGCGACGGTGTCGGCGGTCATGGTGTCCCGAGTTCCCTCGAACCGCATCGGGTGGATCCTGGAAGCGGTGGCGGTGTGGATGGTCGCCATGGCGGGGAGCCGGGGGGTAGATCCTCAACTCCTTCTGAGGGCCCGTACAGACTGCCTCGACCGGTACCCTCCGAATAAGCCGGGCCCGTAGCTCAATCCGGTCAGAGCAGCGGACTCATAATCCGTTGGTTGCAGGTTCAAGTCCTGCCGGGCCCACGAGAAAACCCCAGGTAGTACCTGGGGTTTTCCCTTGCCCCCTTCCACCGAACGTCTGTTTGTGGGGGCGTTTGTCGGGGCGTAACCCGCCGGCCACCGCGATGGCCTCATTGAGCTTGGTTCCCAGCTCACCGGGATGGGTGCCGGCCATGCACCCGGCGGGATACCCAAAGGGATCGTCCACGACTGACCCCACTGTCGGTTTAGCCGTGAGTGCAGCCGGGTAAGGGATTTGTACGGAAAGGCCAACGGACCTTCGGGTTTGTTGGTCTTTCCCCTTTGTCGGGTTCGGAACGACGAAGCCCGATTCGTACTGAACTCTTCCGGGAAAGTGATGGTGGGACGATGGGGGCCTACGCCGCCCCATAAACCTTCCGGCGGTCCTCTAATCCCGGTAGGAAACCTCCCGGCACCTACCCCGGGGGGTTTCCGTCTCTTGTCCTACTCTGACTCGGGGGGCGAGTGCCCTTACCCGTAGAGGTTCGACGACGAAATGGCGGAGGATCCGCCGTGCCGTCTTGATCCGAGATCGTGGCATATGCCAGTACTGCGGCACCGCTGCCGACACCGTCGACCATCGGCACCCCCGAGTATTGGGTGGCGACGACAGCTGGCGGAACCTGGCCGCATCATGCCGACGCTGCAATGCGAGGAAGGGAGCACGACCCGGCATCTGAAGTCGTTTACGCGGACTCATAATCCGTTGGTTGCAGGTTCAAGTCCCGCCGGGCCTACTCGCTCTAGAGGAGTTGCTGGTGGCTCTACCCTCCCGCGTATGACGTTCGATCGAGCTGTGACGAGCCGGGATCAGCTTCTGCGGCGAGCGCTCGGACTCGCCTACTTCACCGTGGTTTGGAACGTCATCGAAGGTGTGATCGCAATCTGGGCCGCGATCGACGCTGGGAGCGACGCCCTGCTCAGTTTCGGGCTCGACAGCGTCGTCGAGTCGATCTCGGCACTTGTCCTCATCTGGCGATTACGAGTCGAACAGCGAGACGCCGAACGCGGCAGAAGAGGTCGAGGGCCGCGCCCTCCGACTCATCGGGATCACGTTTTTCATCCTCGCCGCGTACGTCACCTACGAATCGATCACCACGCTCGTCAATCGTGACGAGCCGAACGCCTCGATGGTCGGCATCGTGCTCACCACGCTCTCCCTGATCGTCATGCCCATCCTTGCCCGACGCAAAGAGCAGGTCGGCGAAGAGATGGACAGCATGGCCGTGCTTGCAGACGCGGCCGAGACCCGAGCCTGTTTCTACCTCTCAATCGTCGTCCTCACCGGGCTCGTCCTCAACGCCGCATTCGGATGGTGGTGGGCAGACCCGCTCGCCGCACTCGGCGTCGTCGTCTTCCTCGTCAAAGAAGGACGCGAAGCCATCAGCGGCGTTCACGGAGACCATTACCACTAGCCACGGGGTGCCCGAGAGCGGCAGATGCGAGCTCATCAGTCCGATAGGTTCGTGTCCTGCCCACCCCCACTTCGATGTCGATCCGTCTCTTCTACGACCACTGGCCCCAGTACAACCAACGGCTGGTCGATGTCGTGGCGGAGATGTCCCCCGATGAGCTTGGCTTGCGCCCCGATCCGACGCGTGCCCCGGTGTGGGCCATCGTTGCGCACATCGCCGGGACGCGGGTCTATTGGTTGTGCGGTGTGCTCCACGTGCCGGGCGCGGAGACCACTCCCTTCCCCGACCCTCACGGCGACGGCTGGGAGGACGATGAGAACTCCCCGAGAGGTACCTCTGACTTGGTGACAGCGCTCGAGAGCACCTGGCGGATCGTGGAGGGATGTCTCGACGATTGGACCCCGGAGATGCTCGCCGACAAGTTCGAACGGACAAAGAGTCGGAAGACTCAAGTGCATTCACGGACGTCGGTCCTGCAGAGACTCTTCAGTCACGATGCCTACCACTGCGGCGAGCTGTCGCAGACTCTCGGGATCGCCGGGTTCCGTCAGATCGATCTCTGGGGCCCTGAGGGAAGGTTGAGCGAGCCCGGCCAGTACGGATAGCCGTGGCCGAGCATCAGCGGCATGTTGGGATGCACATTGCATCGGGATCCGGGCATCATTGTCTCGACGGATGGGGCCAGGGGCGGGGTCCCGCAGGCTGTTCGAGAGGGAGGAATCAGCGTTGGGGCTAGACACCATGAGTACGACGACGGAGCGATCGAGTGCACCACGGTTTCTGGTGTGGGCTCTCGCCCTGACGGTGTTGGGCGCAGCCGGCCTCCTGCTCACCCTGGTCTGGTTCGTCGGCCCTTCGACCCAAGACGTAGCCACGGTTCCGCCCGCGGACGCAGTAGTGCTGTTCGCCGGCACTACTGACAGACTCGATACCGCGGTGGAGTTGATGCAGAGAGGCGCCGCTCCAAGTCTGGTGATCCCCAACGGGACAGACATGGAGGTCGCCGAGGGTCTCTGTGAAGGAGGGGCCCCGTTCGAGGTCATCTGCCCGGCCACCGACGAAGTGACTACGACCGGCGAAGCCCGGGCGATGGGCCGGCTCGCCGTCGACAGAGGCTGGTCCAGTCTGATCGCGGTCACCTCGGTCTATCACGTCCATCGGGCCACCTTCCTGTTGGGACGGTGTTTTGACGGCTCGGTCGATGTGGTCACACCGTCACCAGACCTGGATGCGCGCGATTGGGTCGACAAGATCCCCCATGAATGGGCGGGATTCCTGGCGGCCGTAGTGCTTCGGCCCGCTTGCTGATCCGCCGGAGAAAACGCGGTTATGAGGTTCATGGCACACTGACCGGCGATGACAGCTCCGACCACCACGTCTTGGCCCGTTGGCCGCGTTCTAAGCCTGATCGGCCTTGTCCTGTATGTCGTCACCGGTTTGTTCCCCTATCTCGCCTCCGGTCTGGTGGCGCCCTTCTGGGGAATCGCCGTTCTCTATGCGGGTTGGCTGCTGGGTCTGTGGCTGACCATCAGACTCTTCCGAAGCGGATCGGCATGGGCGCTGGCGATGCCGGTGGCGGCGGTCGTCTTCTGGTGGCTGGTCGTGACGCTTGGTGAGTCGCTGTTCGGTTGGACCGCGTAGCAATATTCAGGGCGTGTCATTGTCACAACCGTGGTGGCGCGATGCGGTCGTCTACCAGGTCTATCTGCGCTCCTTCGCCGACGGTAACGGCGATGGAACCGGAGACATTGCCGGACTCCGTTCGCGCCTTCCTTACCTCCGCTCGCTCGGCGTAGAAGCCATCTGGATCAATCCTTGGTACGTGTCGCCCATGAACGACGGTGGTTACGACGTCGCCGACTACCGCAGGATCGACCCCCGGTTCGGCACGATGGAAGAGGCGACCGGCTTGCTCGAGGATGCGGGACGTCTAGGTCTTCGCGTCCTCCTCGACCTGGTTCCCAACCACACGTCTTCAGGTCACCTCTGGTTCCAGGAGGCACTGGCGTCGCCACCCGGGAGTCAAGCTCGTGCTCGTTACCACTTCCGGCCCGGACGAGGCCCGAACGGCTCGTTGGCTCCAACCGACTGGACCAGTGTGTTCGGGGGCCCGACCTGGACCCAGGTGGCGGATGGTGACTGGTACCTGCATTTGTTCGATTCGAGCCAGCCCGATCTCAATTGGACCAACCCTGATGTTCGAGCCGAATTCGTCGACATCCTCAGGTTCTGGCTGGATCGGGGGGCGAGCGGCTTTCGGGTCGACGTGGCAAATGGCCTCGACAAGGACCCGAAATATCCCGACATCGGAGAGGACGACCAGATCAAGCGGGTACCAGGGGGTCCCCTCCACCCCTATTCCGATCGGGACCTGCTGCACGAAATCGTGCGGGAGTGGCGGGCTGTCGTCGATGAGTATCCCGAGGCCATCCTGGTGGCCGAGGCGTGGGTCGAGAACTGGGAGCGGCTGGCCCGCTATTTGCGCCCAGACGAATACCACCAGGCGTTCGACTTCGAATTCATGGAGTCCCCCTGGGAGGAGGAGGCGATGAGGTCGGTGATCAGCATGGCTGTTCCGACCGCCGGCTCGGTGGGAGCGGTTCCGACCTGGGTGCTCTCCAACCACGACATCGTGCGTCAGGTCACTCGTTTTGGTTTGCCGCAGACCGTCGCTGCCAAAGACTGGTTACTCGACGGTGATCGCTCGCTCCTCGATGTCGATCTGGGCTTGCGCCGGGCCAGGGCGGCGGCTCTCCTGATGCTGGGGTTGCCGGGGTCGGCCTATATCTATCAAGGCGAGGAGTTAGGGCTTCCCGAGGCGCACGAACTCCCGCTCGATGCTCTCGACGACCCGACATGGACCCGATCGGAGGGGACCATGAAGGGTCGCGATGGGTGCCGGGTCCCGATCCCGTGGAC
Source organism: uncultured Acidobacteriota bacterium (assembly GCA_963734115.1). Classification (GTDB taxonomy): domain Bacteria; phylum Actinomycetota; class Acidimicrobiia; order Spongiisociales; family ZC4RG35; genus JARDZU01. Next base: position 105,804 of record CAVTFV010000004.1, on the reverse strand, counting down.
CGCAACGGGCACCTCATTCGGCTTCGGGTCGGACGGTTCGTGGCTTCCCCAGCCGGCGGAATGGGCCAGGCTCTCGGTGGAGTCCCAGGAGCATGCTCCCGACTCCACGCTGCAGCTCTACCGGAATGCGATTCGATTGCGATCCGAGCACCTGTCCGGAGACGAGTCCTTCGAGTGGATGTCCTCGAAGCCCGGATGCCTTGCCTTTCGGCGCGGACCGCTCGTGGTCGTCATCAATTTCGGCCCGGGTTCGACCTCCCTACCCACGGGCCAGGTTCTGATGGCAAGCAACTCAGTCGCCTCTGGCCTCCTCCCGGCCGACACGGCCGCATGGCTCCTCACCGACCGCGACTGAATGTCAGCGACGCCTGTAACCTCGACGCATGATCGATTTCAGGCAGCGAATCGGTGGGGATTGGGTTGATGCGGTCGGTGGGGGATCGTGGGATCTGATCAATCCCGCCACCGAGGAACTCATCGAGCAGATCCCGTTCGGCGACGGTGAGGACGTGTATGCCGCCATCGATGCCGCAACCAACGCTTTTCCGGGATGGTCACGTCTGACTGCCTACGACCGGGGGGCGATCCTGGAGAAGGCGGCCGCCTTCATCGAGGCGAACCTGGACGACTTCGCCCGCATCACCACCGAGGAGTCGGGCAAGCCTCTCGCCCAGTCGAAAGGGGAGTGGCAGACCGCCCCCAACCAGTTCCGTTGGGCCGCAGGCGAGGCGCAGCGCCTCTACGGGCGCTGGATTCCTTCTCGCATGGCCAACCGGAGAATCGACGTCACCTACCAACCGTTGGGCGTGGTCGGGGTGATCACCGCATGGAATTTCCCGGTGTACAACCAGACCAGGGCGATCTCGTCGGCCCTGGCCGCCGGTTGCACCGTGGTCAGCCGCCCCTCGGAGTTCACACCCCGGTCAGCCATGCTGGTGGCACACGCATTTGCCGAGGCCGGTCTGCCAGAAGGCGTCCTCAACGTCATCAACGGCGACCCCGAGCCGATGGGCCAGGCCATGCTCGACGACAAGCGATTGAAGAAGATCCAGTTCACTGGGTCGACTCGGGTGGGACGGTTGCTGATGGACGGTGCCTCGAAGACCGTCACCCGGCTCTCCCTCGAGCTCGGAGGCAATGCTCCTGTGCTCGTCTTCCCCGATGCGGGTGACATCGCCGCCGTTGCCAAGAGCGCGATGCGCACCAAGGTCCGTAACAACGGTCAGGTCTGCATCGCCCCGCAGCGGTTCTACGTGCACGATTCGGTGGTCGACGAATTCAACGAGAGCGCGGTCGCCACGGCCGAACAGCAGGTCGTCGGAAACGGGTTGGACCCGGACACGACGGTCGGTCCTCTGATCAACGCTCGGCAGCGGGACCGAGTCGTCGAACTGGTTTCAGCAAGTGTCGATCAGGGTGCGAGGGTGCTCACCGGCGGCGAGCGCCCCGACCAGGCAGGCTACTTCTATCAGCCCACAGTGCTCACTGACGTCAAGCCTGGGGTGCCGGTCCACGAAGAGGAGATATTCGGGCCAGTGATGCCAGTGATCCCCTTCGATGACATCGACGACGCCATTGCCGTGGCCAACGCCACTGACTACGGCCTGGCCGCATACGTCTACACCCGTGACCTGGCCACCGCCTTCAAGGTGAGTGAAGGGCTCGAGTTCGGAATGATCGGCATCAACGATTGGCACCCAAGCACGCCGGAGGCGCCATTCGGGGGGGTGAAGCAGTCTGGTCTGGGCAGGGAGTCGGGGCTCGAGGGCATACACGAGTATGTCGAGCCCAAAACCAGGTATTTCGGCGGGCTCGGCTGATAGCCCTGGCGAGCCGTTAACCTGACGTAGCCGCACCGACCGGGAGGCCAGCGTTCAGACGCTCCACGGTGATCAACGGCAGTACTTCTCATCCGGTCAGACCGCCTCTTCTGCCGATCTCGCGCCAACCCGTTCCCGGGTTCGCATCGAGGGAGATCGCAAACTGACCACAGCCCCGGGAAATGGGGCGGAGAGAAATCCAATGTCTACCTTTGCCGAGCTCGGCCTGCCCGAGCCGCTGATCGCCACGCTCGAGCGACGCGGCATCACCAGCCCGTTCCCCATACAGGCGATAACCATCCCCGACGTCCTGGCCGGTCGTGACGTCGCCGGTCGTGCCCCCACCGGGTCGGGCAAGACCCTTGCTTTTGGGCTGCCTGCGCTGAACCGTCTCGGGCGGGGGAAGAGCCGCCGACCGCGTGGCTTGATCCTGTCCCCGACCAGGGAGCTGGCCGACCAAATCCTCAACGAGCTCCAGCCTCTCGCCAAGGCGGTGGGCCGTTCCATGCTGGCCGTCTACGGCGGGGTCTCCTATGGCCCGCAGCGCTCGCGTCTCCAGCAAGGGATCGACCTGCTGGTGGCATGTCCGGGACGTCTCGAGGACCTGATCGAACAGGGAGTCGTGGATCTCCGCGACGTCGATCTCGTCGTCGTCGACGAGGCGGATCGGATGGCGGACATGGGCTTTCTTCCCGCCGTCAAGCGCATCCTCGACATGACCTCGCCGACTCGCCAGACGATCCTCTTCTCGGCCACCCTCGACGGGGACGTCGCGGTCCTCACCCAGCGCTACCAGCGCAACCCGGTACGCCATGAGTCCGAGCTACAGGACGACGATGCCGCAAACGCCGAGCATCATTTCTGGAGGGTGGAAAGGGCTGATCGCACCGCCCACGTCGCCAGGGTCGTCTCTTCGGCCAGCCCCTCGATCGTGTTCACCCGGACCCGGCATGGAGCGGACCGGCTAGCCAAGCAGTTGGCAGGCGCCGGGGTCACCGCAGTCGCCCTTCATGGCGGGCGGTCACAACAGCAGCGAAATCGGGCGCTGAAGGATTTCTCCAGCGGCAGGAGCCAGGCTCTCGTGGCCACCGATGTCGCGGCGAGAGGCATTCACGTCGACGGCGTTGCCAGCGTGATCCATTTCGACCCACCGGAGGACGAGAAGGCCTATGTGCACCGTTCGGGGCGGACGGCTCGTGCCGGAGCGGCCGGCATGGTGGTGTCTCTGGTGGACGGAAGCCAGGTGAAGAGCGCTCAGAGGATGCAGAAAGTCTTGGGCCTGGATTCCCCGATGGTGACCGGGATGGCTCCGAGAGCAATTTCGGAGAAGGTCGCGCCGGTCTCGTCGAGGAGACCCGAACGGCAGCGCCACTCGGGGGAGGGCAGCTCGATCTACGTCGGAAACCTCCCGTTCAGCGTCACCGGACAGGATCTGGAGCGAATCTTCGGCAAATACGGCAAGGTGCACTCGGCAACCGTCGTCACCCATCGTGACTCCAAGAGATCACGTGGATTCGGCTTTGTCGAGATGCCTCCGACCGCGGTGCACGCCGCTATCGCCGCTCTGAATGGATCGAGCGTCGCCGGTCGTCAGCTGACGGTCAGGACGGCCCGGCCGGAAAGTCGCCCGCCCCTAACCTGACCCGGTGATCGAGGACACGGCGGTCAAGCCCTGGAAACTCGTGCTGATCGGCCTCGCCGCCGGTCTCCTCTCCGGGGGATTCGGTGTCGGTGGGGGCATGATCCTCGTTCCGTTGCTGGTGGCGGTGGGGATGGGGCGTCATCGGGCCCATGCCACCTCTCTGGCCAGCATCTTCCCGATAGCGGTGGCTGGGGCGGTCACTTTTGCCCTCTCCGGAGAGGTGAACCTGGGCCTCGGGGTGGCGGTCGGCTTGGGTGGAGTTGTGGGCTCGATCGTCGGGGCCTCTCTCATGAACCGCATGAGCACCCGCTCCCTCAGCATCTTCTTCGGCTTGCTCTTGCTGGCCGTTGGAATCCGGATGATTTTCAGCTCCGATCCGCTACCGGCGACCAGCGGATTCGACGATCTGACGTTCACGCTCATCGCATTCGGCATCGGGCTCGTCTCCGGCTTCTTCGCCGGCGTAGCGGGTGTAGGCGGGGGCATCATCATCGTGCCCGCCACCGTCCTCTTGCTCAGTTTCACCCAGCACGAGGCCCAGGGCACGTCCCTCTTCGCCATCATCCTCACTTCGATCGCGGCCACTGTCATCAATCGGAAGAACAGGCGGGTCAGTCTCCGCGACGCGGTCGTGGTCGGGGGAAGTGGGGCGGTCGCATCGGTGCTCGCCTCGCAAGTTGCTCTCGGTGTCGATGGTCGAGTGCTCTCGGTCCTGTTTGGCGTTCTCGCCGTCTTGATCGCGATCCGCACCCTCTACCAGGCCTACCAGACGGAGCCTCAGCTGGCCTAGCCGATGGTCACTCCGCTCTTGCGCATCTCCTCGATTGCGCGCTGGCCGTCTCCCGGCTCGAGGTCGACCGGGGCGCTTGCGTCGGGTATCACCGACGTGACGAAGCCTTCGACGGCGTCGAGGGCGGTTTCCTTCACGCACCAGTCGAGAGCCAGACCGACGACCACCACTCGCTGGACCCCGCGCTCCTCGAGCATCCCGCGCAGCTCTGTAGGGGTTTCCACTCCGGTCACCGGGTCACGCATGGTGAACCCTGAGTAGCCGTCATCCCCGTTGGCGCCGTTCTGGACGATCGGGCCTGACACTTCGAGACCGGGATGGAACTCCGCACCCCATGTGCCCTGCACGCAATGGACCGGCCAGAGACCGCCGTCCTTCTCGAAATGCGGGGTGGACTCGGGATGCCAATCCTGGGTATAGACCACGAAAGCGCCTGCGGAGAGGGCCCGCATCACCTCGATGTTGACCCGGGGGACGACGGCGTCCCCACCTGCGACGAACAGGCTCCCGTTGGGATCGGCGAAGTCGTTCTGGACATCGACCACCACCAGGGCGGTGCTGGAGTCGTAGCTGATCACGTTCGGCAGGCTACAACCGGGCAATAGGCTTGGGCCATGGGAATCTCTCGGGGCGCCCTCCTCACGGATCAGTACGAGCTGACGATGGCCCAGCTCTATTTCAAGCACGGGCTGCACGAGCGCGATGCCCGGTTCGAGCATTTCTTCCGGCGCTACCCCGACTACGGCGAGCACGAGGCCGGCTACGCCATCAATGCCGGCTGGGGTTGGCTGGGGAGGTGGGCCGACCGGGCTCGCTTCGGAAAGAAAGAGCGCGATGCGCTCCGGTCTCACCGAGTCGAGGGGCACCGCCTCTTTGCCGATGACTTCATCGATTGGTTGGGCGAGGTGAGCTGGGACGCTCTTCGATTCGAGGCGATACCAGAGGGGAGGGTGGCGCACGCCAACATCCCCTTGACTGTGGTCGAAGGACCGCTTGCCGTGGCGCAGGTCCTGGAGACTGCCTTGCTCAACCGTCTCAATTTTCACACCTTGGTTGCCACGAAGGCCTCGAGGGTGGTCGAGGCGACCAGAGGCGGCGCCGTTCTCGAGTTCGGTTTGCGCCGGGCGTCCGATGAGGGAGGCATCGCTGCGACCCGGGCTGCCCTCATCGGAGGAGCAAACGCCTCCTCGAATGTCGGCATCTCACATGAGATGGGGGTGATGCCCCAGGGGACCCATGCCCACTCGATGGTTCAGGTCTTCATGGCGCTGGGCGAGGGAGAGCTGGGCGCTTTTCGAGCCTATGCCGAGATGTACCCCGACGAATGCATCCTGTTGGTCGACACCATCGACACCTTGGAGTCGGGGATTCCGAATGCGATCGTCGTGTTCGAGGAATTGAGACGCACAGGTCACAGGCCGGTCGGCATCCGCCTCGACTCGGGAGACCTCGCCCATTTGTCGGTTCTCGCCTCGCAAATGCTCGACCGGGCCGGTTTCGAGGATGTGCGCATCGTCCTTTCCAGCGGCCTGGACGAGCTGACCATCTTCCAGATCCTCACTCAGATCGCCGATGAGGCTCCGCGCTACGGGGTGGATGTCGACCATGTGATCGGTCGCCTGCTGTATGGGGTAGGGACCAAGATGGCCACCTCCGATGGGCGGCCATACCTCGATGGCGTGTACAAGCTGGTTGCAATCGAGGATGGGGGCGAATGGCAGCCGGCGATAAAGGTGTCGGACACCCCGTCCAAGGTCGTGAACCCGGGCCGCAAACTGGTCCATCGTCTCTACGACCAGCGTGGGCTGGCCACTGTCGACCTCATGTCATTGGCCGACGAGGCCCTGGAGTTCCCTCTCGAGGTGCGTCATCATCGCGAGACCGGGATCGGCCGGACCCTCGACGAATCGCAGGTCTCTGTTACCGAGGCCCTACTGGAGCCGGCAACACTGGCCGCCCCGTTCGATGACCCTGCAGTCGTGTCCGAAGCGAGAAAGCGCCGGGTGTCCGACCTGGAGCGGCTCGACCCAGGCGTGAAGCGCCTGGTCAACCCACACGTGTATCACGTGTCCGTGACCAGACGCCTCGCCGATCTCAAGACCCGGCTCATCGAAGAGACGGTTTAGCCGAGGTCGTCGCTCGGCTCGGAGACGAGGACGGGGGCGTCGTCTCTCTCGTCGTCATCGCCCCGAGACATGAAGACCGGCACCAGGATCCCAATTCCGATGACGAGCAGGAGAACCGGCCAGAACCACGCTCCGAGCGAGGTGACGGCGTCGATCAGGTCGACCGGAGTCTGAGGCACGAGGAAGACGAGCCCGACAAGGGCCACGACCAGCCCGGAGATGAATGAGATGGCGTCGAATCTGTGTGATTTCATGGTTCTGTTCCTTTCGGGATCAACGTCCGACCTGGATGTCGATGTTGCCCAGATCGACCGTCGCATCCAGGACCACCGTCCCTTGGGGTCCCGGAGTGTCGAATTGGAGAGACGGGCCGCCCAGCCCCGATGTCTCACGGCCGAAAGCTTCGACATGGCCGACGTCGACCGACGCCTCGCCTTCGAGCCCGACTCCTGGTGGTATCAAGATCACCATGTCGCCGGCGTCGAGGCGGGCCTCCAGATCGACAGTCTCCCCCTCCCACGGCAGATCGGTCAGGTCGATGACCAGGCTGCCGACATCGAGCGCGTAGCTGTCCTCGAGTTCGGCAAAGGTGTCTGGCGACACCGTCCGGTCGAACTCCTCTGAATTCCATTCGTATTCGAACACTGGGGAGAAGAGAAGCGTTGGCACCAGCAGGGCGCCGATCAGGATCAGCCATCTTGCCCGTCCCACAAAGCCACCGACGATGAGGCCCAAACCGACAACAACCGTTGCCAACGCGATGTAATGGCGGGGCTGGGGCTCGATGGGGAGTCCCGGAATGTTGTCCAGGATGGCGAGGACGCCGAGGCTGACCAGCGCCACGCCGATGGTGATTCGGCCCAGGTAGGAGGTCTCCTTCGGCTTTGGTGGCGGTGGGGGAAGGACCGGTGGGGTCGGCGTGGGCGTTGGCGGCACAGCACCCCCCGCGTCGCCGGGGCCAGATGGTTCGCCGGTTTCCACCAATGCAGTCGTAGGTGTCTCAGTCGTTGTCATTTGTTGAACTCCCTCCTGTTCGTTGTCCCCCTGATTCCTCACCAGGCGCGGGAGATCGCCCGTGTAGAGGAGGACACCAACCACCAGCAGTCCCACCGACCAGACGATGCCGGTAGAGAGGAAGGTGAAGTTGTCGAGGAGGATGAGGATTGCCAGAAAGACCAGGGCGATGCCGATCCAGGATCTCGAGGTCGAGGCGCCCGAGAAGATGCGCTCGGCCGGGGTGGTTTCTTCGTCATCGGAGCGAATGAGAAACCACCCGGCTGCGTAGAGAGCGACGCCAAGGCCACCGGCAAAGGTGAGCAGGACAAAGATCACCCTGATCAGCAGCACTGGCAGGTCGTAGCGGTTGGCCAGGCCCTGAGCGACCCCGGCAACGATCCGACCCTCACGGGGGCGGACGAGTTCCCGAGTGATCACAGGGGCCTCAGGGGCCTCGGTTGTGTTGGTCTGTTCCATTGTTCCAATTCGACCCATACTGTCCCTGGCCTTCAATCGGGGACGACCCTGAGATCTCCCCTAGGTTCTCGGGGATGTCCCTTATTGAGGTTGAGACCGGCGGCAGCGATCATTTCATGGTGAATCGAATTGGGCAGCTCCGTTTCCGGCGTCGTGGCCGCGATCGCGTCGTGGCCGGTGTTGCCGGCGGTCTCGCCGACACCCTGGGCGTCAGCGATGCCTTCGTGCGCGCCGGCTTCGTCACGCTCAGCATGGTTTGGGGTCTCGGGGTGCTCGTATACCTGGCGTTGTGGCTCATGGCCCTGGACCGGGTCGAGGACACCCAGCCCGAGCCAGTGGCGACTCATCAGGCGGTGGGTCTGGGCCTGGCATTCGGCGGGACGATGCTCTTCCTGGGAGCGCTGGGGTGGTGGCCCTCGAACGCCCTGGTCCTCACCGTCGGGGCCCTCTCCTTCGGCACCGCGGCCCTCACCGACCGGAACATGCCGGGCCCACTTGCCGCATTGGTTGACCCGAATGTCGACCGGCCCGGACGTCTCCGGATGCTGGTTGGGGTGGCGCTACTTATCGGAGGTCTTGCCGTTTTCTCGTCGAGCGTCGGGCCGATCTCAGGCGTCGGGCCAGTTGTCCTCGCCGTGGCGCTCACCGGATTCGGGATCCTGATCGCTTTCGGGCCGTGGGTCGCCCGTCTCGCCGGGGACCTGAGCACCGAGCGACGGGAGCGGATCCGTCAGGAGGAACGGGCTGAGATGGCGGCACACCTCCACGACTCGGTGCTACAGACCCTGGCATTGATCCAGCGCAGCGATGATCCGGCCCGCATGTCGATACTTGCCCGTCATCAGGAATCCGAGCTGAGGGACTGGTTGTACGGAAATGCTCCCCTCGATGGCGCCGACCTCCTCTCCACCGCCCTCAAAGCCTCGGCACGGAGAATCGAGGCCGACCATCAGGTACCCATCGATGTAGTCGTCGTGGGGGACCACCCATTGAACGAGGGGACCCGGGCCCTCCTCGGAGCGGCCAGCGAGGCGATGGTCAACGCGGCCAAACATTCCGGCGCCGAGCGCATCTCCCTCTATTTCGAGGCCGAGGACAACGAGCTCATCGTGTACGTGACCGACCAGGGCAAGGGCTTCGAGCCCGCCGGGGTCGCCGTCGACCGGCGTGGCATCGCAGAGTCCATCAGGGCACGGGTCGAGCGTGCCGGGGGAGCAGCTGACATCGAGAGTGAGCCGGGTGAGGGGACCGAAGTCGTGCTCAGGATGCCGGTGGCGACAGGATGAGGGTCAAGGTCTACCTGGTCGATGATCACCGGCTATTCCTGGCCGGAGTCAGAGCCGAGCTCTCTGAGGAGTTCTCGATCGTGGGCTCCGCCTACGACGTCGACACTGCCATCGAAGAGATCCGCGGGCTCGAGCCCGATGTCGTGCTGATCGACGTCCATATGCCCGACGGCGGTGGGATCGTCGTGGTGGAGGGCGTGGGGGAGACCAATCCTGAGGTGAAGTTCCTCGCCCTCTCGGTCTCCGACCAGGCCGAGGACGTGATCGGGATGATCAGAGCGGGCGCAAGGGGCTATGTGACCAAGACCATCGAGCCCGGTGACCTGGCGGACGCCGTTCGCCGGATCGATGCCGGCGACGCCGTCTTCTCCCCGCGTCTCGCTGGGTTCGTTCTCGATGCCTTCGCCGGCGTGATGCCCACCGAGGACGATCCCGAGCTCGACCAGCTGACCACCAGGGAGAAAGACGTGCTCCGTTTGATCGCCAGGGGGTTCGCCTACAAGCAGGTGGCGCGCAAGCTCAACATCTCGATCAAGACTGTCGAGACCCACGTCTCATCAGTGCTCCGGAAACTCCAGCTCTCCAATCGTCACGAACTGGCGAGATGGGCGTCGAAGAGAAGGATTGTTTGAGACGGCGTTCTACGTTCTACGTTTTACGCCACGGCCTCGACCAGCGGGCGGGTCGTCGCCTCGATGCCGCCCAGTGCGACCAGACCTCCGATTCGCACTAGGGGAGCGTCCGGGTCGGTGACCGGGCGGGTCAGATCCTCGATGCGACCGGCAGTGACTGTTCCGTCGAACACGACCCTCCACCCCGGTGGGACTACGAGGCTAAGGCCGCCGAACACCACCAGGATGTCGAGGTAGATACCGGTCGGGGCGGGGACAGCCCGGCGCAGGTCGATGAGCGTGCCACCGAAGAGGGTCGTCACCTTCCCTCCGAAGAAGGGATCTGCCGCGGAAAGCAGCTTGTAGCCGCCAAAGATGTTCACCAGATCGATTTCCTCGGTGTCCTCGGTGGCATGGGATTGAAGGACCAACTTGGCTGCCAGTGCGGTGCCGAGAAGAGCGATCACCGCGAAACGAAGAAGCCTGAAGATGAAGCCGAACATCTTTCTACCTTACGGTGCCAGACGTTCGCCGGCCGCCACGACGAGCGAGAGGCGATTTGCCGGTGGCGCCAGCGGGCATGACCACCGATCGGAATGCACACACGACGGGTGATAGGAGTAGTTGAAGTCGAGAACGATCCGGTCGTCGTCGTGACCGAGGTCGGCGCCCTTGACCGTGTCGAGAAGATAGCGACCGCCCCCATAGGTGGCGTCTCCATTGCTGTCGTCGCGAAATGGGAGAAAGATCCCGCCGCCGTAGGCATCGAGCCAGAGCACTTCGAGCCGGCACTCTTGGCCTGTCAGTTCGAACTCCACGGTGCCGATCGTGGTGAATCGTGTCGAGCCTTCCCCGGAGTGGTCCAAGATGGTCCCCTGGTCGTCGACCGGGGTGAATCGACCGGTCGTTCGCCATTGCCGGTCGTAATCGAAATAGACGAGGCCCATGAACGATTCCCGGTCTTCGATGGGGGATTGCGGATGACCGGCGAAAAGCGTGTCCCTGGCTGCGACCCAGTCAGCCCAAGAGCCCGGGCCGGCGCCACCCTCCCGCACCGAGCGATAGATCTCGTTGACACGACGTCTGAAGTCCCAGAGATCCAGCGTCTCGCTCACCGCGTCAAGTTAATTGCCTTGACGTATCGCTTTCGGGCCGCCAATCTTCAGGGGTCGAGAGAATGAGGCAGCTATGAAACAGCGGATGACGAACCCATATGGAACTCCTGGGCTTTTCGACGCGCCCGTTTCCGCTGTCGGCGACGACGTGCCGAACGCCCGAAGGCGGCCTCTGATCACATGATGTGACATTCCAGCAACTGTCTGTTGTGAGGCCGCCGGAGAACCCGGCGGTTTTTTGTTTTCCGCCCACGACACGACAAAAGGACTCGACCAGTGAAAACCCATCTAAGACAACTACAAGAGCTGGGACGATGTAGCAGCGAGGGCAGCCACGAGCTGTTCTTCTCGGAGAAACCCGCGGAGTTGGCCGCTGCACAGCGGATCTGCGGGACGTGTCCCGTCCGCGTCCAATGCCTCGAGATCGCCCTTCGTGATGGTCACGAATGGGGCGTATGGGGCGGTGTGATCTTCTGGGATGGCCAGCCGTATCACCGGCGCCGGACCAGGGGTCGTCCCCGTCGGTCCGAGGCCGGACTGCCCATCGAGGCAGATACCCGTGAGCTCTGGGAGCAGGTGAAGTCGGCTTAGAACGCTGTCTCCCCCTAGGACGTTTGGGGGGAGTCCCGCCACAGGCGGGGATTGGGTTTCTAGGAAACCGCCAGCTCCCGGAGACCTCCGGGAGTCGAGGGATGACGCATCTTGGCCAATGCCTTGGCCTCGATCTGACGGATGCGCTCCCTGGTCACGTTGAAATGTCGCCCCACTTCGTCGAGCGTGGCGGGCTCTTGGTTACCCAGTCCGTATCGCATCTCGATGATGGTGCGCTCCCGCTCAGTCAAACGCTCCAGGACGAAATGAAGGTTCTCGATGTTGAGCTTGGAGGCGATCAACTCGAAGGGTGCGGCGGCCTCGAGGTCCTCGATGAAATCACCGAGCATTGCGTTGTCGTCGCCGACCGGTTCGAAGATCGAGACCGGCTCGGGGGCGACTTTTCTCGCCTCACGGATCTTGTCGACGGTCAGACCCGACTCCTCAGAAAGCTCGTCGTCGGTCGGCTTGCGTCCCAGACGCTTTGTCAGGTTCGCCTCGGAGGTCTGCATTTGGGCGATGGTGTCCATCATGTGGACCGGGACCCTGATGGTGCGGCTCTTGTCGGCGATGGCGCGGGTGATGGCCTGGCGGATCCACCAGGTGGCGTAGGTGGAGAACTTGAACCCCTTGCGGTACTCGAACTTCTCAACCGCCCGGATCAGCCCGAGATTGCCCTCTTGCACCAGGTCGAGGAAGGGAAGACGTGCATGCCCGTAGCGCTTGGCGATGGACACGACGAGACGCAGATTGGAGCGGATGAAGGTCTGGCGGGCTTCCTCGCCGGCACGGACCATCTGGGCCAGCTGGCGACGCTTGGCCTGATCCTTCTCCGACTCGAGAGCGAGCTCGGCTTTGCGCCCGGTCTCGATGGCCTTGGCCAGCCGGACCTCGTCCTCGGCGGTGAGCAGGTTGAACAAGCCGATCCCGTCCAGATACTGGCGGATCGCGTCGTCACTTACTTCACGTTCGATGGAGCTGCTTCTACCCATGACTCGGCCTCCAGCCAGGGTAGGAACACCCTTGGCCACTCTTCGGGATTGTCGATAGATGTATCGACACTTATCCCCACGATGTTGAATGGGCTGAGAGAATCATTTCTCGTACACTTTCCCGGTCCCATCACGGTCCTGCAGGGCCGGTTCGCGGGCGTTTAGCTCAGTTGGTTAGAGCACTGGCTTTACAAGCCAGGAGTCGGGGGTTCGAGTCCCTCAACGCCCACCAGGTGAATCAGCCACATCGGTCCGACCCCGATTTCATCGTCTTGCACACCTTGCGGTGCATCGGCGTCGCAAGCGAAGAGAGGATCGCCGGCGCCTCGGGGATGGAAATCGCTGAGACTTTGGCCCGTTTGCGCCACCTCTCCGACCGCGGGTTGGTCGAGCTCGACCCCGGGCCATTCGGGGGCTGGAGCCTCACCGAGAGTGGTCGAACCACCGGCCAAGAGACGGTCCGGGAGGAGCTCGTCATCGCCGGTGGCCACCAGCAGGTGCTCGAGGGCTACCAAGCCTTCCTCCGCCTCAACCCTGCGCTTCTGCAGATCTGCAGCGATTGGCAGATGCAAAGTGTTGGCAATACACCAATCCTGAATGATCACACCGACCCGGACTACGACGCCAAGGTGCTCTCACGACTGATCCGCATCGACGACGCCGCACAGCAGGTCTGTTCAGATCTGGCGAGTCGTCTGATGCGGTTCGGGCTCTATCACAACCGTCTCTCGTCGGCGATCGAACGGGCGCTGGCCGGCGACAGTGCCTACGTCACCGACAGCTTCGACTCTTATCACACGGTGTGGTTCCAGCTCCACGAAGACCTTCTAGTCACCCTGGGCATCTCACGCGAAGACGAGCGGAGGGACTCGTCGCAGGCGAGCTGACTCGTCACGAGGTCAGCGGATGAGAAAACCCGTTCCGAGCTCGTCGTTAGGGTCCATCCAGATCTCGATTCGCCCCGTGATATGGGCGGTCCCTGTCACCTCGGGAATCACCGCCGGCAGACCCCCGACTTCGGTCGTCTCCGCCACCCGGCCTGTGAAGGTGCTTCCGAGGATGCTCTCGACGGTGATTGCCTCACCCACGGCGATCTCACCTCGGGCGTGATGGATGGCCAGACGGCCGCTCACCCCGGTGCCGGTGGGGGAGCGGTCGACCTCGCCGTCGGCGAAAATGCAGACGTTGCGGGAGTGATGGGCCGGGTCCTGGGCCGGACCGACGAGGATCACGCCATAGAGAAAGCCGAGCCCAGGCTCCACAGGGTGCTCGATCGGCCCGGAGTCGATCACCGCCTCCTTGATGGCTCGACCCGTATCGATGAGCCGGGAGGTACTGGCCGGTTCGATCGAAAGCTTCAGGTCCTGGGCCGACACATAGGCATAGAAGGCGCCCCCGAAGGCCAGGTCGTAGCGAACCTGCCCCAGCCCGGGGACATCCGCGATTTGGTCCATCGCGGCTACGAAGGACGGCACGTTGCGAAAGGAGACCGACTGGACCGTGTCGTCGTATTGCGCCGTTGCCTCGATCTGGCCGGCGGGCGTATCGATTCGGATCACGGTCTGCGGAGCGTCCGCCGGGAGCATTCCGGTGTCGAGCACCACTTTGGTCAGGGCGATGATGCCGTGACCGCACATGGTGGAGAAACCCTCGTTGTGGATGAAGAGGACCGAGATGTCGCTCGATGTCTCGACGGGAGGGCCTACAAGGCCGCCGTACATGTCGGCGTGACCACGTGGCTCCCACATCAGCGCCCGTCGCAATTCGTCGAGCTGGTCTTCGGCGAATCGGCGCCGCTCCAGCATGGTCGCGCCTTCGATGTCGGGAACGCCCTCGACGAGCACCCGAAATGGCTCCCCACCGGTGTGCGAATCGATGGCCACCAAGCGGCGCCAGCCCGGTGGCGGTTCCCATCCCAGCGGCGCTCTCAGGTCCAAGCCGGCGAGACTAGGGAAGGAAGGTTGGCCAGGGCCGGGCACTACCCTCCCGGCCCAATGGAGATGACGAGTCTTGCCGATCTGCTCGATGTGCAGGATCTGGATCTTCAGATCGATCGTCTCCTCTCGAGACGGCAGTCGCTGCCCGAACTCGATTCCTACAAGAGGGCACACGAGCGGGAACAGGAGCTAACGGCCGAGATACAGATCGCGGCGGGCGAGTTGAAGACGCAGGAGCTGGAGTTCGACAAATCCGAGGGCGAGCTCCAGATCCTCGAGGCCAAGCTGACCGAGCACGAAACCAGGCTCTTTGCCGGCGGCATGAGTGCCAGGGAGACCGAGCACATGAGGCTCGAGGTGCAGAGCCTCCACGGCCAGCAGGAGGCGCTGGAAGAGAGAGTCCTCGCCATGCTGGAGCGTCTCGACCCGGCCCGAGAGCAAATGGCCGAGCTAGAAGCTCGCCGTGACGTCACCACGCAGGAGAAGGCAGGCCACGAGGCCGCGATCAAGTCGGAGTGGAAGCTGATCGATGCCGAGCTCGCACGCAAGGAGGAGCGAAAGGCCGAGGCACTCGTCCCGGTGCCGGCTGATCTGGTCGAGATGTACGAAACACTCCGTCGCTCCAAAGAGGGGGTGGCGATCGGTCGTTTCGAGCACGGGGTCTGCGGAGGCTGTCACATGACCCTCTCGCCAGCCGAGCAGATCGAGGCATTCCAGGCCGACATCCCCAGATGCGTCCATTGTCGGCGGATCCTCGTCGCCTGAGCCATGCTCTTCTGGCACCTCGGAGCCACCCTCTGGCTGTTCCGATGGATATTCCGGGATCCGAAGGTGGACGTGAGATTCCTCCTGGCAGGAGCGATCTTCCCCGACCTCGTCGATCTCCTGGTCGGCACCGGCATCATGGGCGCCACCCTCGCCATCGGGGAGCTCTGGTTTCACACTCTCCTCGCTCCCACTCTCTACATGGCCGGTGTGCTCCTCCTCACGAGGCGCGGCCGGCGTCGCCGTGCGTTCATGGCGTTCGGGGTGGGGTGGCTGTTCCATATCCTCCTGGATGGGATGTGGACCGATCCAGAAGTCCTGTTCTGGCCCTTCTTCGGCTGGGAGATGCCGGCTTCGAGCCCGCCGTTTTGGCCGCAAGCGTGGGAGCGGGCCATGGGTGACCCCTGGCGATGGGTGCTCGAGGCGATCGGTCTCGCTTATCTGATCTGGCTCTGGTTCGCCACAGGTCTCAATCAGAAGGAGCGTCGTCAGGGCCTCTGGCGGACCGGGCGCATTCCCGATCTGGTGGGACAGGATGCGTAGGCCAGTCGCCGTCTTGCTGGTGGCTCTGATCGCATGTTCGGGTGAGGGAGGCACCACGACGGTGACGATCGGCGAAGGGGCATCAAATCCGGTCGCCGCCGTCGAAGACCTGCACAGCCTGCTTGGCCCAGGGTGACTTCGGAGCGGCAGGGTCACTAGCCGTTCCGGGTCAAGCGGTGCTGGCCTCCCTGGGTGAGGGGGCGACCCCGTCGGCGGTGGCGGCAACTCTGGAGAACGGCGACGGTGAGGTGGCCGCCAACTTCTGGAACGGTTTCGCCCAGGGCGTCGGAGAGACATTCACCGGAGACGTGACCGTCGAGGACCTGGGGACCACCAGCGAGGAGGGCGTGGAGTTCTTCGTTGTCGGTGTCACTCCCGAAGGGGGTGACCAGCGTCTGATGGTCACCCGTGACGTCGATGGCCAGCGGGTCGACCTCTTTGCAACCTTCGGGGCCGGGCTGGCGGAGGGGATGATGGGGCCTGTGGAGCTCTTGCTCGGTTCTTCCAACGAGGATTCTCAGGTGATCATGAGCGCCCTCCAGGACGTAGTTCCCTCACTGTTGGTCGCCGCCAACGACGAGAGCCTGTCACCTGATTCGGTGCAGCGGATCCTGCAATTGGTGGAGTTGATCACCCGGGTCGGCTGAGGCGGGCCGCGCTAATTTGCCGGCAGACGCCGGTCGGCCGGAGCTTCCGCCGCGTCAGACATTGTCCGCCGCTTTCAGTATGGGAAGGACCTCCCTTCCCAAGAGGCGGATCAGCTCGGGTTGATCCAGCGCCGCCATCTGGAAGGTGACCACGTCGGCATCGAGGTCCCGGACCAGGGGGAGATAGGCCTCGACGATCTCATCGGCGGTGCGGACCCTCGTGTACCGGCCGAGGATTTCTTCCCGGGGCAGAGCATCGGCCATCTCCCTCAGCTCGGCGGGATCTACCGCTTCCAGTCGGCCCGGCGCTCTCAGCCCTCGCCACGGGAAGATCGCCTCCCAGGCTTCCTCCTCGTTGTCGGCGAAGATCGACCACCGCGTGGCAAGGACAATTGGATCCGGCTGCCCTCGGTCCCGGGCAGCCACTCGCAATGGGTCGATGACCTTCTCGATGGTCTCGGCAGGGTCTTTGACCGACGTGATGACGCCCTGGGCCGATTCCCCAGCCAGAGTGGCCGATTTGGGGCCTCCGGCAGCGAGGAGGATGGGGACCGAGCCGATTGGAGGTGAATAGAGCTTGGCCCGATCGGTCTGGTAGTAGACGCCCTCGTAGGTGAGTTTCTCGCCGTCCAACAACCTGCGCATGATCTCGAGTGCCTCGGTCATCCGGGCATTGCGCTCCGCATACGCGGGAAAGTCGTATCCCAGCGGGCCCTCGTTGATGTTCTCGCCCGTCCCGACGCCGAGAATGAATCGGCCACCGGAGAGACGGTCCAGTGTGGCGGCGGCCTGCGCCACCACGCCCGGGTGGAACCTGAAGAGCGGTGTGGTCACCCCGGTGATCAACTCAACCCGCTCCGTGGCCTGAGCCATCGCCCCGATCGTTGAGAACGCGAACCCGGACGCTGACACGTCGTCGACCCAGGGGTGGAAATGCTCCGAGACCACGACCGCGTCGAACCCCGCCGCCTCGGCGTGGACTGCCTGCTCGACGAGCTCCTCGGGGTGCCACTGCTCGTGTCCGCAGAAATAGGCGAATCTGGGCAAGAGCGATCCTTTCAGTGCGAGAGCGGGATCTTGCCAGGTCTACTGGTAGGAGACGAAGACGGGTACCGGGGCGTGGTTGATGGTGAAGGCGGGGGATGCGGTCTCGGGGGAGTCCTCGTCGAAGAAGTTCTTCCAGCCCCACCTCCAGTGAGCATCCTCCGTGCCTGCCGTGAGAAAGGCGTAGGTCTCGTCCTTGGTGGGGATCGGGCCCTGGCCGTCCATCTGAATGACCATTTGCAGCTCCGGTGCTGCCTTCAACGTCTCCCGGTCCACGATCATGGTCGATTTGAACTGGTGCACGATCAACATCTTCTGGGGGAGCCCGTTGTCCCGCACGAGCGTGGACAACCAGTCGACGACTGTGTTGACCTCGGCCGCGTTGACCTGGCCGATTTGCTGGAGATGGACCTGGTCGGGCTGGAGCCGCCACTCCG
The DNA here is from genome assembly GCA_963734115.1 of uncultured Acidobacteriota bacterium. Classification (GTDB taxonomy): domain Bacteria; phylum Actinomycetota; class Acidimicrobiia; order Spongiisociales; family ZC4RG35; genus JARDZU01. The sequence goes on along the minus strand of CAVTFV010000004.1, from coordinate 87,985 downwards.
GGTCGAGGGCGAGCCCGACGTTGGGAAGTTTCAACAACTCCTCGTACTGCTTGGCCTGGGTGAGGAAGTCTTCCCGGCCGGGCTGAAGGTCGAGGACGACGTACATCCCGTTTTCCTGCGCCACCCTGATCCACTCGGCGAAAGTGTCGACTGGCCACTCCTCGCTGTAATCGCCATCGGTGGGGCCGGCCGAGGCGATGCTGGCGATGATCTCGAACGTCGGGATCACCTGGGCCCCGTCGGCGGCGTATTCGGCCAGCAAGGGCTGCATCCGGGCCAGGGTCTCGGTGGGACCCTGCTCGCCGAGAGCGCCTAGCCCTGTCGCCACCGGATGCCCGTAGAAGGCGACGTAACGCCGCGGTTGGGACGTCGGGAAGATCTGAAAACCCCCTCCCGGCACCTGGACACCCCGGATCAGCGTGTCGATCTCCCAGGCCGACGCAGGAGTGTCGATGCCGACGAATCGGACGGCGCTCGGTGGCCTCCCCGCCAGCGCCGGCCCGACCTGGGGGTATCCGAGGATATTGGCCGGGTCATATGCAACGACCGACGCGCCGATGGCACGTCCTGTGGCTGCGGCGGAGAGGATCGAAACCGGCTGGCCGGCCGGCACCATCCAGGCGAACTCGGATCCGGATGGGGCGGAGAGGCCGTTGATCACCGCCGTCGAGTCGATCGCAAGGGCCGCGGCCGTCGTCGTGGTCGGAACTGCAGCCCCATTGGAGATGACGACGCGATCCCGACCGTTGATGGCTCCCACGGTCTCCACGATCGTCGATGCGTCCGCCGGATTCGGCAACGGAACTCCGACGGACACTCTGAGAGCCGCCCTGGCCAGATGAGCCGCCTCCACTGCGTCCGATCTGACCAGTTCGGCCGGCGGTGGCGCCGCCGCGTCGACCTCGCCGACCAGATGAACTCGCAAGGGCTCGAGCCGCGCCAACTCTGCGTCGAGCTGAGGGTGAGGGTGAAGCAGTGGCCCACCCAGAGCCGCGGCGAGTTGGGCGGCCGCGGCGACTTCGTTGAGGTCGGTCTCGGCCACGACCACGGCGTCGTCGGCGCAAGGGAAGATCTCACCTGAAAGCAGGAGCGCATCGCCGGCGACCGCTCCGGTGGCGACCGGCGTAGTCCCGCTGCCCACCGGCGTGCAATCACGTTGAGCCGGCACGGCGACCGTTGTGGTGGTCGTAGGCATGGTCGCTGTCGTTGTAGGACCCGGCCCGGCCGTCTCGGTGGGGGTCTCCCCGACGATCGTGCTGCAGGCGGCCAGGGCGAGGGCGCACAGGATCGAGCGAATGAAGTGGTTCATGGGGTGGGAGCCGTTTCGCAGGCTACCGGCGCGTGGTTTCAATCTCGGCGTCGTGCCTTCCAGACAAGGCCTAGAACGATGAGAACGAGACCGATCACCCAGACACTCAGAGGCACGAAGAACGCCAGAAGTACGCATGAGCCGAGTCCCGCCCAGGCGGTCCAGCGACGGCGGTCGAGGGCAAGCGCCGAGAGGTTGGTCACCCCGTAGTAGAGGAGGACTGTGAACGCAGAGAAGCTCCAGGTGATCGGGATGTCGCCCAATAAAACGATCAACAGGACAGGCACTGCGCTCACCGAGATTGCCATCGCCGGAGTCGAGCGGTGATCGATCCTGGCGAGGGCGGCCGGCATGTCAGTGCGCCGACCCATCGCCAGCCAAACGCGAGACAGGCCGAGGATCAAGTTGAGGAGCGCCCCCAGCATTGCCGCCACCCCGCCGATGAGGATCACCGTCGAGAACGGCCGAGTTACGAGATCGGCCAGGGAACCGCCGTCCTCCAGGCCGGCGCCCCAGTGCTCACCGCCGATTGCCCGTCCCCCCACAGCGACCAATCCGTAGAGGAAACCGGCTGCGGCGAGCGTCAGTAACACCGCTCTGGGAATGGTGACCTCCGGTCGGCGCACTTCCTCGCCGAGGGTGGCGATCCGGCCGTAACCGGTGTAGGCGACGAAGAGGAACGTGATGGCGGGGAGGAGCCCGGCACGTATCGATTGGCCATCGATCGGTGTCTGTGCGCCGGGTTGGGTCAGGCCGGTGGCGGCAAAGGTCACGAGGGCGCCAACCGTCACCGTCACCAGCACCGCATTGACCACGATCGTTCGCTTGAGGCCGGAGAGGACCAGCCCGGTGACAACCACGACCGCAGCCCCAGCCGTGAAGCGAGGATCCCAAGGGAAGTCGAGCAAGACTGCGATGCCGAGGGCGGCGGCTGCCGCCGATGCGGTCTTGGCCAGGAGGAACAGCCAGCCGGCGGTGAATCCCCACAATGGTCCGAGGGTGCGATAGCCGTATTCGTAGGTACCCCCGGCCACCGGGAAGCTTGCGGCAAGGAAGGCCGACGAGAGTCCGTTGAAGACGGCCACCACCCCAGCGATCGGGATCGCAACCAGCACCGAGTCTCCCCACTGCCCTGAAGCGACCCCGATGGCGACGAATGCTCCAGTGCCTAGTATCGAACCAAGCCCGGTGACGATCGCCCCGCCGAGGCCCATCTCGCGCGGGAGGGCCTGGTGCATCAGAACAGGGTGTCTGGCTCTACCTTGTCCCGCAGCTGCGGCCCGTTGTTCTTCACCGAATTCACCCGATTCGAGACCGGGTGTTCCATGATCATCTCGGGGTCGATCGGCTGCAGGAGCCCGGCCACGACCTCGGGATCACGCAGATCCCGATCGAGCCATGCATCCCAGACAGAGGGGACGAGAGAAATCGGCATCCGGTCGTGGAGGGCGGACACCGGCCCTTCGGCGCCGGTGGTGATGATGGAACAGCTGCGATGCCAGGTCTCGGTCTCGGGGTCGAGTCTCGAGGCCCAGATCCCGGCGAATGCCATCGGGTGCCCATCGGCCCGGTAGACCCAATGAGGGGCGCGCCCCAACTCCTTTGGCTCCCATTCGTAGAAGCCGTCGGCCGGGATGAGGCATCGTCTGCGAGAGAAGGAGTCCCTGAAGGCAGACGTTGTGGCCACCGACTCAGCCCGGGCGTTGATGTGGATCGAGCGGGTGTCCTTGGCCCAATGGGGCACCAGTCCCCAGGGCATCGAACCGAGCGACCTCACTCCGTCGCGCTCGGCGATGACATACACCGGGTCGGTCGGCGCCACATTCCAGTTGGGCTCGATCCGCTCGGCGAGGACCTCGTCGACCCCGAAATACTCGGCGTAGAAGTCGAGGTCACCGGTGATCGAGAAACGACCGCACACAGCCCGAGATTAGGTGCGGTTCGGCACTCATTCCCCGGACCGGAGAGCGACCAGTGTCTCGATGAGGTCGGCGAGTGTGGACGGGTCGGGCACGGTGACAGTGGCCAAGCTGGGGCCCAGGCCCACGTGTACACCGAGATCACCGGGCCCGAGGCTGGCGAAAGCCGTTTCGTCGGTCACATCGTCGCCCATGAACAGAACCCGGTCGGCGCCGGTCTCCCGTTTCAGCTCGCTGAGGGCGACTCCCTTGTCTACTGACGAATCGGTCAGCTCGACGATCTTCTTGCCGTCGACGAGCTTCAGCCCATCGATCATCGCGGCTCGGCGTCGCAGCTCATCCACTGCCGCGTCAGCGTCGGTCACGAGGCGGTAGTGGAACCCGACCGACCGTGTCTTGTGCTCGACTCTGGAGCCCGGCGTGACCTCTGCCACTGCATCGACCAGTTGGCGCGCCGCGGCCAGCACCGGCGACTCCGGCCCGGTCCCGTCGCCGCGGTCAGCGCCATGCTCTCCGATCAAGATGAAGCGCCGATTGTCGAATCGCTCCACGAGGTCGGATCGGCGGCGGCCGCTGATCACGGCGACCGTCGTGCCATCCATTTCGGCCAGAGCCTCGAGGGCCGCCTTGGATCGGGCGAGTGGGGTGGCCAGGTCGGGATCTTCGACGATCTCCGCGAGCGTCCCGTCGAAATCGCTGGCGACGAGCAGGCGCTTTGTGGTCGCCAACTCCTCGATCATCCCGCGATCGCCTCGAGATTCTGCCGGGCCCAGGTGTGGACGTCGAGCCTCCCCACGGTCCGTCGCAACCTCGACATCCGACGCGCCTGTTCCTCGGGATCCATCTCCACCGCCTCGAAGAGCGCCACGGCCAGGGCGTCGAGATCGTACGGATTCACGATCAATGCGTCGGTGAGACGCTCGGCGGCGCCGGCGAACTCGCTGAGTATCAACGCTCCCCGGTTGTCCATGCGGGTGGCGACATACTCGAGAGCGACGAGGTTCATCCCGTCCCGAAGCGGCGTGACCATCATCACGTCGGCGGCGAGATAGGCGCCTACCAGGTCCTCGAAGGAGTAGTTGCGATACAGGTAGTGGATCGGGGTCCAGGAAGCACGGGCGAACCTGCCATTGATGCGCCCGACCATTTCCTCGACCCTGCGTCGAATCGTCTGATACTCGCCAACGTCCTCACGGCTGGGCACTGCAATCTGGACGAATGAGACCTTGCCCGCGAGTTCGGGGTGCCGCTGCAGCATGACCTCGAACGCCCTTAGCCTGAGGTCGATGCCCTTTGTGTAGTCGAGCCGATCGACACCGAGGATCACGCGGTCGGGATCGCCTAGGTCATGGCGCAGTCGCTCGGCCGCAGCCTGGGCTTCCGGCGCATTCCCGGCAGCCCGGCTCTGGGCGAGATCGACCGAGATCGGCATCGCCTGGGCTCGCACCAGACGACCGTCGTACTCGAGGGCCGAAGCCGGGCCTTGTGCGCCCGAGATCTCGCGAGCGGCGGCCCCGAAGTTGAGCACCGCTCGTCGAGTCTGGAATCCGAGATAGTCGGCGCCGAGCAGACCTTCGAGGACCTGCCGCCGCCACGGCAGACGCTCGAAGATGTCGACAGGTGGGAAGGGGATGTGGAGAAAGAACCCGATCTTCACTCCGGGAAGTCGCTGGCGGACCATTGCCGGAACGAGCTGCAGTTGGTAATCGTGCACCCAGATCCTGCCTTCGGGACCTGCCGCCCGGGCGGCCGCCTGGGCAAAGCGTTCGTTCACCTCCTGATGGGGTCGCCACCAGTGGCGATGGAATTCCAGTGGCCTGATCGCGTCGTGATAGAGGGGCCAGATCGTCCCACTGCAGAAACCGTCGTAGTGGTTCTCGATCTCTGCCTCGGATAGAACGACGGGACGATTGCGGATACCGGCGGCTGTGAAGGACTTGGTATCGCCGCCGGGCCCCCCGTTCCAACCCACCCAAACCCCTCCGTTCTCCCGGAGCACGGGAGCAAGGGCGGATACGAGGCCTCCGGGGCTCGTCTTCCATTTGCGCGTCCGCTCGTCCCATGCGACGGGAAGACGATGTGCAGCCACCACGAGTGGGCTCCGGCCGCCGTTTGGTTCCACGTCGATGACCATACCCGTTGGCCCTAAACCCCCATCTGGCCGATTCGCCGCCGCAGCAACGGGAGAATGGGAAGATCAGGGGATGCTGGCTGCGTTGAATATCCTGGCGATCGGCCTCGGTCTCGGGGCCGGTGGTCTCGTCGCCACTGTTCTTGCACTTGCCTTGGGGGGCCTCCTCACGGTCGTCGGGGTCGAGGGAGGTGCAGACATCGGCCTCGTCGCCGGGGTCGTGGTGGGTTTGGCAGTGGCCGGCTGGGTTTCGGGTCACATGGCCCGTCACTCTGAGCGCTTCCACGGTTCCGTCACGGGGCTTCTCCTCGCCGGGCTCATCGTGTTCGTGGCCAGGATCGGTGGCAGCCCGGCGCCGACCATGTCGGTGCTCTGGCTGGCTCTGGTGGCGGCGGTGATTGCAGGTTTCGCCGGGTGGCTGGCCGGTCGACGAAAGCGAACCGGCTCATAGAATGACATTGTGAGCCCGCCGGGCGACCGCGGTCGAGAGATCGAGGAAAGTCCGGACTCCATAGGGCATGGTGCTGGGTAACACCCAGGCGGGGTGACCCGACGGAAAGTGCAGCAGAGAGCAGACCGCCGATGGCCCGAGAGGGCACAGGCAAGGGTGAAACGGTGAGGTAAGAGCTCACCAGCGTCGCGGGCAACTGCGGCGGCTCGGCAAACCCCACCCGGAGCAAGGCCAAGCAGGGACGTCGGCGGCCCGTCGATCAAGTCCCGGGTAGGCCGCGTGAGCGCATCGGTGACGGTGCGCCCAGATGGATGGTCGTCCTCGACAGAATCCGGCTTACAGGCGGACTCACCACGCCAAACCCCCTCTAACCAAGGGGGTTTGGCCTTTTCTCAGCCACCTCGAGACGCAAAGGGCAAATCGTCGAGTCGCCCATCCGAGATCGTTAGAAAGGTCTCGGGAGAGCGCCAGACCCGGGATCTTCTCCTCCCGCCTCACCACTCCAGGCCACGTTTTCCGATTTGGCGACGGTCGGCACATCGGGCAAAGACAAACCTCGTCGCAAGATCTCCTCGGTGATCGCAGACTTGTCTGGTCTGCGTTGGCCGGCCCCCTCTGGGGGAGCGGCGGTCAGGGAGCGGTATTCCTCCAGCAGTTGGTCGTCTAACCACTCTGCCAGCGGGCGGTCTGGGTTCTCCTCCACTTTGCCTCCAGGCTCGGCGGCATCCATTACCCGCCAACCTGGCATCCAAACAGTTCAGCGGGCGACGGAAGCAGGCCTACTACAGGCGGACAAACCGCCTTTTCTCAGCCGACCGCGGTCTTGATGAGGGCTCCGACCTTCTTCTCGACCGCGGGCGTCCACTCGGCGATCGCAAAAACGACCGGCCACATGGGACCCTCGTCGAGCGTCGCCGCATCCTCGAATCCCAACATGGCATAACGGCCATCGAACTTGGACGCCGCCTTGAAGAAGCAGACGAGCTTGCCGTCGTCGTGCGCGTAGGCGGGCATGCCATACCACGTCCTGGGCAGGAGCTCGGATGCGTTATTGGTGACGAGTGCGTGGATGCGCTCGGCGATCTGGCGGTCGGCGTCGGGCATCTCGGCGATCGTGTCGAGCACAGCGCGCTCGTTGTCGGCCCTTTTCTGTCCGCCACGGCCCTGCGCCTTCAGCTCCTGGGCGCGGGCCTTCATGGCTGCACGCTCCGCCGTCGAGAAACCGTCCGACCCAGCCTTCTTCGTGGTGCTCATCTCTTGACCTCCTCGTCGAGATGACACCGAACCTACGGGCAATGCTGGCCGCACGCTTCTCGATTCCTGCTCGATCGTGCGGCTCCGCGCCGATATCGCTCGAACCGCCAGAATCGAGATATGCTCGAAACCTGGTCTCGTGCAACCCAAGTCATCCTCGATCGGCCGTTCCCACGGACCCAGGCTCGTGCTGGAAGGGACCCAAACAGATTCCTGAAATCCATCGGTTCTCGTCATCCCGGCTTAGCTTGAATCTCGTCTGAAACCTTCCCGGCCGCTTGCGGGTCGAACCAGCGGAACCAAGAGGAGGAATGCTCGTATGGTCGTCAATAAGTACCTGGCCGAGTTCCTGGGGACTTTTGTCCTGGTCTTCTTCGGATCCATGGGGATCCTCGCCGTCGGTGGTGCCGTCGGAGCGGCCGAGATCGTTGCGATCGCATTTGCCTTCGGGCTTGCGCTTCTGGCCGGCATATGGGCCGTCGCACATGTCTCCGGAGCTCACTTCAACCCTGCTGTGACCCTGGCGATGCTGATCGACGGCCGGACTTCGTTCGGAGATGCGATCGGGTATTGGGTAGGGCAGTTCGCCGGTGCCACGGTCGCCTCCCTCGTGGTGATGGCGGCTACCAGCCGCGAGGCCGTCGGCGGGACGGTGACCGGTTACGAGAATCTGACCACAGGCATCATCATGGAGATAATCCTCACCACGGTCTTCATATGGATGATCATGGCCGTCACCAGGACCGGTGGGAGTCATGCTGCTGCCGGCATCGCCCTGACCCTCGTCGGTGTCCATCTGGCCGGCATCCCGTTCTCCGGGGCATCGGTGAACCCAGCTCGTTCCTTCGGGCCGGCGGTGGTTTCGGGTGACTTCGACCAGCTCTGGGTCTACATCGTGTTCCCGCTAGTGGGTGGGATAGTCGCCTGGGGTCTGTACCGGCTGTTCCCAGCGGCAACGCCCGCTGCGGTGGACACCGTAGAAGTCGTTGAAGTGATCGAGGTGACCGAAACCTAGAGGTCAGGAGAAGAGCGGGTCTTCTCCCAGGTCTTCCAGACCCATCACCCAGCCGGCGGGTAGAGACCAGTGCCGGGCGCCCCTGATCATCGAATCGAGGTGACCCTGCTCCGGGTGGTGCTCGCCGTTGGGAGAAGCCTTGGCCACGAAGGTGAGGCAATCGTGCTTGTTTCCCTCGCGATCAACTGCCTTGACCTCCCACCCGGCCACGCGCCCTTCGCCTTCCTCGGCGTCGGTCAGGGCACCTACTTCTGCATCGGGAACGTCGAAGATCCCGCCCCAGACGGTATGGCCTGACTCGGCGACGAGGGACGGCAGGCCCTTCGCCTCGTCGGAGTCCACAAACACGAGTCGGGTCTCCGGGAAATGTGCCGTGAACAAGAACCTTGCGCCGGGCGAGACGGCGGCGATCCTGTCAGGGTCGAGTAAGGATGCGTAGGCGAAGTACAGCGTCGATTTCACGGGTAGCCGAGTGTAACGAGGGAATCACAGCCTCCGGTGCAAGGCTGCGTGGCCGGAAAGGCGTCGATCAGCGTTAGGTTGGAGATGAGTCTGAAGAAATCGCCCAAATCACCGTATTGGCGGGACGAGTTGCTCGAATTGGAGCAGCGTTTGCTCGACCCGAGTGTGCGCGGGTCTCCGCAAGCCGTCATCCCGCTGCTTCATCCCGACTTCCTCGAGTTCGGCAGCAGTGGCCGGGTCTACACCAAGGAGATGATGGTGCAGATGATGGTCCAGGAGACTCCTGGCGTGGTCAGGATCCGCGACTTCGACGTACGTGAGATCACTCCAGAGGTAGCCCTGGTGACCTATCGAACCATCGGAGGCGAGGGTAAGGAGACGCGCCGCAGTTCGATCTGGCTGCGTCGGGAGCCCGGGTGGCAGATCGTGTTCCACCAGGGGACCAGGGTTCACAATCGGCTCTCTGACGGCTAGCTGCAATAGCCCCAGGGGGGGTCATAGGCTCGATCGCCGTTGAGGCGTTTCGAGCTGTTCCTGATCTTTGCGGAGGCGTTCGCCGTCGCCTGGTCTGCAGTGTTCGGGGTGCGGACCAGGAGGGGCATCGCCGCCGGCCTCTTGCTCGCCCTCTTCGTCGTCCATTGGCAGGTGGAGGGGCTTCGGTGGCAGATGATCCCCGTCTACGGCGCAGCATTGGGCCTTGCCATCGGCGACATCCTCTCGGTGGAGCGTCGACTCGACTGGACCCGTCGCATCGCCAGGGGCATTTTCGGGCTGGCTGGGGTCGCGTTGGCGGCGATCATTCCCCTCGTCCTTCCCGTACCCGAGTTGCCAGTGCCGACAGGACCGGAGCCGATCGGCACCATCACCGTGGAACTGGTGGATTCAGAGCGCGAGGAGATCTACGGGCCTTCGCCTGGGCCGGGGAGACGTCTGATGGCGCAGGTGTGGTATCCGGCGCTGGATCAGGGTGACGTCGACCCGGTCCCATGGAGCGAGGATTGGGACATCGTCGCCCCCGGGGTCTCCGCGTTGATGGGGTTCCCCGGCTGGTTCCTGAGTCACACCCAGTACAGCCTCTCCCATGCCGGCGCCTCGATCCCTGTTGCTCCCGGCACCTTCCCGGTCGTCGTCTACAGCCACGGATGGACGGGCTTTCGAACCAACGCCGTCCATCAAATCGAGAGTCTGGTGAGCAACGGATTCATCGTGGTAGCCCTGGACCACACATACGGAGCGGTGGCGACACGGTTCCCTGACGACGAGGTCATCGAGTACGACCCGGCCGCCCTGCCCGAGCTTGCCGAGGTGGGGGAGGAGCCATACGTCGAGGCCACTGAGGCGTTGGTCGATGTCTTCTCTCAAGACATAGCGTCAGTGGCCAATGCACTCGAGGCGGGGCCAAATGGGCCGTTCGGCGCCCTGGCCGAGAGCGTCGACATGACCAGGCTCGGTGTCTATGGCAATGAGACCGGGGGCGGTGCCGCGGTCCAATTCTGTTTGGAGGACGAGCGATGTGACGCGGTCCTCGGCCTCGACCCATGGGTAGAGCCGATCCCGGATCGGGTCCTCGCCATCTCGGCGATGCGGCCCGCCCTCTTCATGAGGTCGGACGACTGGAGGGGTACCGAGAACGACGCAATCCTGCGAGGGATAGCCGAGCGGTCCACGGCCACCAGCTACTGGATCGGGGTGGAGGGCGCAGCCGCGACCGACTTTGTCGGGATGCCCCTTCTCTCGCCTTTGGGGGCGAGATTCGGTTGGAAGGGGCCGATCCCGGCCGGCCGCATCATCCCGATCATCGACAGATATCTGGTCGGGTTCTTCGATGTCTACCTGCTCGACACCGGGTCGGCCGCCCTGGACACATCAGCGTTCGATGAGGTCAGCCTGGAGGTCATCCTTCCCGACTAGACGCCCTCGGCGCGGATCTACCCGTCAGAGTGCGCGGCAGACCCACGACAGAACGATCAGGCCTCGGGGCGCTGTTGGGTGTCACCCGTGATCTGCTGTCCGGGCTGTTCCCCGTTGCGGATGGAGTCGATCGTGGCCCCGAGGATGAGGGCGTCGGCCTCGCCGATGATCTTCCCAACCACCGTCCCATCCTGGTCGATGAAGAAGGTCTCGGGGATGCCGAACACCCCGTAGGCGATGGCGGTACGGCTGCCCGGATCGGCCAGATAGAGAGTGGATTCGGAGGCACCGGCCTCGGCGAGGTACTCGAGCGATTCGGCAGCCTCTTCCTGATAGGCCACCTGCACGAACGTCACGTCCTGATCCCCGAATGATTCCGAGGCGGCAACCAGGTCTTCGTGCTCGTCGCGACACTCCAAGCACCAAGAAGCGAAGAAGTTGACCACGACGATGTCGCCACGTAGATCGGCGAGGGAAGTGCCTTCCGAGCCGTCGAGACCGGACAACGTGAACTCGGGCGCCGGCTTCCCGATCAGAGGGGAATCGACGAGCCCGGGATCACTTCCGAACCGGCTTGCCAGAACCACGGCCAGAACCACTGTGACGCCTACAACAGCGAGACCCGTCCAGCGCAAGACCCTTCCGGTCACGGGCACTCACCCCCGTCACTCGCCAGTTCGAGGTCTGCCTCGATCTGAGCCCTGGTCTCGGCGGCGAGATCCGGGTCGTCCAGGAGGGCTTCGAACGTCTCGACGGCCGGCCCGCTTTCCCCGTTCCCGCACCAGAGAACTCGAGCCCTCACGTATCGGGCCACGGGCGATTCAGGGTCGATGGCTAGTGCTTCGTCGATGAGACGGGTGGCGGTCTCCACCTCGCCGTTGCCTTCGTACGCCATCCAGCCGAGACGCACCAATGCCGTGATCGCCTCGGCACCCGTGGCGTTGGGGTCCTCGGCCACCACCAGATAGTGGGGGAACGCCGACCGGTAATCGCCGACGTCGAAGTACCGCTCGGCCAGGGCTAGCCGCATTCCGTTGATTTGCGGGTCATCCACGTTGGCGGCGACCACCGCCTCCATGGTCTCGTTGCTTACCTCGGACAGATCCTGCTCGTCGATGTCGGCGGCCCCGGCCGCCGCGGCGGGGCGATCCTGAAGCGAATTGGCGGCGACCACCACGATTCCGGCAAAGGCCAGAATCAGCACGACGCCACCGATCACCAGCCGGGTCCGGCTTCGCCCTGGAGACGGAGGCTCGTCGCCTTTCCCGGGACCCGGATGACGCTGCCACCACAGGATCACTCCAATCCCGAGCGCAAGGGCAACGAGCGGAGCCAGCCAGAGCACCAGCGTGTTGCCCGAGGCCGGCGGGTCGAGGAGGACGGCCCCGGTAAAGGAGCCGAGGAGCTCGTCCACTATCTCTTCGTCGGGCACACCTGCGGCGACCCGCTCTGAGACGAGATCCATCATGTCCTCAGCCATCTGCGAGGGGGAGTTGGCGATCGACTCGCCCTGGCACACCGGGCACTTGATGCGTATCCCGATCTGCTCCACCCGGTCCACCGTCGCCGGGCGGGTCGAAGTGAGAAGGATCAAAGCCATCGCCAACACACCGATTACCCCTACCGATGCGATGTTTCGGGCTCGCTCAGACATCGGCCAGCACCAATTGCTCCTCGACTGCGCGATCCCGGCGTCTCACGGTCAGTGCCCAGAAACCTCCAGCTGCCGTGGTGAGGCCGCCGAGCCACAGGAGCCAGATCATCGGCGATGTGTCGAGACCGAGTTGCACAGTCTCTGCATCGAGGTTCCTCAGCGTCAGATACAGGTCGCCGCCAGCCCTGCTCATCACGGCCGGGGTGATGATCCCGCCCATCTCGGTGTCGTAGATGTTCGCACTCGGCTCGAGGACGGTGATGACGCGGTCGTCCCGTCTGACCTCGACCCGGACACCTTGGACGACACGGTTGGGCTCGTTGCGGCGAAATGGTGTGTCGTAGGTGAGGGTGTAACCGGCGAACTCGACCGATTCGCCGGGAGCGAGCTCCACCTCGGAGTGGAGGGGGAGGTTGGCGGCGAAGGCGATTCCCACGGCCACGAGGACAACGCCGACGTGGCTGAGCTGTCCGGCCCAGAACGCTTGGTCGTTCCCCACGACAGTTTTCGCCTCCTGGTACAGCGATTGCCCCGATTTGGCGGTGCGCGCCTGGGCCAGCTCGAGGAGCAGCCCGACGATCGCCGCCATCACGAACACCCCGAGAACGATGGCGATGATCACCCAGGCGACGCGAGTCACGGTCAGGGCCACGACCAGCCCCGAGGCGAGGGCAACGATCGTGGGCCAGCGCAGCCGACGCCAGAGCAGGCCCGGCGCCGCCCCCCGCCACGGCGTGACCGGGCCGAATCCCATCGTCAGGAGAAGCATGAAGGAAAGAGGCACTGCGAGGCGGTTGAAGAAGGGCTCGCCGACGCCCACCTGGGTCCCGGTGAACGCCTCGAGAAGAAGGGGATAGGTCGTGCCGATCAGGACGACGAAGGCGTAGACCGTGAGGAGCAGATTGTTGACCAGGAATGTGCCCTCACGGGAGACGAATGTCTCTATGCGGGGTGATGACGCCACCAGGTGGGAGCGCATGGCGAAGAGGGTGAACGAACCGATCAAGACCAGCACCAGGAACCCGAGCAGCGCCGGGCCGATGGCGGATTGGGTGAACGAATGGACGGAGTTGATGGTCCCGGAACGGGTGAGGAATGTGCCGAGGATGGTGAGGGCGAAGGCACTGATCACGAGCACGAAGTTCCATGCCTGGAGCATCCCCCGCCTTTGTTGGACCAACCCGGAATGGATGAAGGCGGTCGCAGCGAGCCAGGGCATGAGCGAAGCGTTCTCCACCGGGTCCCACGCCCAATATCCGCCCCAGGAGAGCACCTCGTAGGCCCACCAGCCGCCCAGGGTGATGCCCAGCGTGAGGAACGACCAGGCGACCAGTGTCGAGCGGTGGCTGCGTCGCAGCCACTCCGGGCCGGGGACACCGAGGGCCAAGGCCCCGATCGCATAGGCAAATGGCACGGTGAGCCCGACGTAGCCGATGTACAGGACCGGCGGATGCACGGCCATGAGGAAGTGATTCTGAAGTAGGGGATTTGGCCCCGGCCCGTTGACGGGCACGTCGGTTGCGGTGAAGGGCCATGCGCTCGAGGCGGCACACCCGGTGACCAGGGCATCGACACACACTTCGAACGGGTTGGCCACAGTGATCATGAGACCGAAGAAGAAGATCCCGACTCCACCCATCACCGCCACGGCGGCCGCTCCCAAGCCGATCGGTCGCCCGCCGCACCACGAACCAGGTGAAAACAGCCAGGATCAATCCCCAGAGGATGATCGAGCCCTCGAGGGCGGCCCAGGCGGTGGCGATGTCGAAGGGAAAAGGCGTTGAGCTCGAGTGGTGGTTGGACAAGTAGGCCAGGCTGAAATCGTCGGTGAGGAGAGCGACTTGCATCGCCACCATCGAGATGACCGCCCCGGCCAGCACCAGTTTGCCCGGCGCCCTCAGGTCTCCCTCTCCGCCACGGGCGAGCCGGCTGCCTCTGAGGACGAGGAGGATCGAACCGATGAGGGCTGCGATCACTCCGGCCGATCCGAGGAAGGCCAGCATCAACCCTCCGGGTAGGCCCCGCCCTCCTCGGGGACCTCGTAGTTCTCGTCGTGGCGGATCAACGCCGCATCAGCCTCGAAGGTGTCCCCGGACCATGCACCTTCGAGCAGGAGAGGGACCTCCTCGGCGAACAGGGACGGCTGGGGCCCGTTCAGGACCACCGGGATGTCCGCCCCTCCGTCGGTCACATCGAAGGAGGTCGATCCTTCACCCTCGACCACAGTCCCGGGCACCACTATGCCGGCGAGCCGGAAGCGCTCACCGTCGGGGAAATCGGCACGCTGGTCGACGGCCTCCGATGGATAGAGGTAGTAAGTGAGGCTGTCGTTGAGGCCGGTGAACGTCAGAGTGAGCACGATGGCAATCACCCCCCCGATGCCGAGGTAGACGAATCGGCGGTGGCTCACCGTCAGCCCTTGGCTCGCCGATAGCGCAGATGGAGACGGGCTGCGTACCAGACGAATGCGGCGTAGCAGATGAAGAATGTGCCGAAGACGATGACTTGATCAGACATCTTCGACCTCTGACAGCAAGGGGGTGGCCACTGCATCCCCGGCCGGAGCGGTCTCTTCGGCCCTCGACTCCTCTTTCTTGGCCACTTCGACCCTGGCCGCGGTGAGCGCCACGTACAGAAGGGTGAAGGCGAGGAAATTGACCAATAGGGCGATCACCATCGCGTCCGGCATCGAAGCCCCGTCGGGCCGGATCGACTGGGTCTGATGCAGTGACCGGAACAGGTTGACGGAGAAGTACACCAATGGCACCTGGACGACAGCGATGGCGCCGAGGATGGCCGAGCGCCTCGCCCTCATCGCCGGGTCGGGTGTCGCCCGGCGCAGGGCCAGATAGCCGATGTATACGAAGAACATGACCGCGGTGGACGCCATTCGTGGATCGGCCCAGTCCCAGGCCCGGCCCCAAACAGCCTGCCCCCACACCATGCCAGTGAAGAGGCCGGTCGCTGTGAACAGGACACCGGTTTCCACCGATGCCTCGGCGATTCGGTCCCACCGGTCGGTCTTGCGCACGAGCCAGAGGATGGAGGCCAGTGCGGTGACACCGAACGCCAGGAAGGCCACCCACATCGATGGGGCATGAATATTGACGATCCGGGTGTATTCGCCCTGGAGGCGGTCGGTGGGCGAGGTCAGCGTCAGATACAGGCCCGCGGCCATCGCAGCAGCAGCGATCGCCAACAGAATGCGGACTCGTTTCATCTCGAAGCCTCCTCGAGGGGTCGGGCCAGAGCGACGCCGGCTACGGCCAGCGCCAGGTCGGTCGCGACCAGCAGCAACAACCACGGCAGGATACTGGTGTCCCGGGCTAGTGATTCCAGGGTCTGAGAGCCTCCGATGACCAGTGGGATCGCCAGTGGGGCCACGATCAGGGAGGCGAGAGCCGTGCGACTCCGTAAGCCGGCTGTCACTTCACCGGCGAGCGTCCCGAGCTCGGTGAGACCCACGGCAGTGAGGAGCAAGGCGAGGATCACAGGGCCTGGCCAACCCGACGGGAGACGAGGGCTGTAGAGGACAAAGGTGGCCACGAGGAGGACGATCAAAAAGCCCACCATCAGGACCGAGCCCGACAAGGCGCGACCCACGAATCGGGCCGCCGGGTCGACTCCGAGGAGCGAGTAGAGGTCCCGTCGCTCCGGCCGGTCGTCGGCGGCCTGGCGCAACGCCACCTGCATCCCGAACAGGACGCCTATCGCCCAGAAAACCGCCGGCCCGAGCTGTGCGATGGCAGAGAGGTCGACACCGAGGGCAAGGGGAAAGACGAGAAGAGCGATCACGGCGAATGGAAGGATGATCCGCAGCACGTCGCCGACCCTTCGTTCCACACGGAGGTCCACCCGGGCGATCTCCACGGCCTGATCCCAGAAGGTCAAGCCACCCGCTCCAGACGGCCCGCGGAGATTGCCCAGGACCCGGCCGGCGCGGTCGGCGAGATGGCCTGCATCGTGCGACACCATCACGACCGCGCCGCCGCTCTCCGTGGTTCGAGTGATCAGGGCGTCGATCAACTCCTGGGCATCGATGTCGAGGCCCGAGAACGCCTCATCGAGTAGGAGGAGCTTGGGTCGGGTGATCAGCAGCCGGCCGCCTCGGTCCGTCGCAGCATGCCAAACGAGCTTTGCTCGACCTTGCGATCCGCCGCCTCTGCCAGGCCGACGACCTGCAAGGCACGCTCGTTCCTGGCCGTGTCCCCACCGATGAGTCGGGTGGCATGCTCCAGGTTCTCCCGGAGGGTCAGCTCGGCCACCACCGTGGGGATATGGCCGATGAGGCCGATATCACGCCGGATGCCATATACCTCGTTTGTGCCCAGTGCCGCCCCCAGGACACGCCCCGTGCCACGGTCAGGTGAGGTGAGCGTGGCGAGGAGCCGGAGGAAGGTCGTCTTGCCTGAACCGTTCGGCCCTGCGATGCCGATGACCTCGGAGGCGCCAAGGGACAGGGTGAGTTCACGCAGGATGATCTGGCCACCAAGCGAGACGCCTGCATCCTCGAGCTCTACGTGAGTGCCCACCCGGTGAAGTCTCATTCGGGGCGGGGTCATACTCAAGTTGCCCGGGTCTGTCATTAGCTTGAAGTGGGGATGAGCCAGGAAATCGTCATCGATCCCCGCTTCCCGCGGCCCGCCTCACAGCGCCAATGGCGGTTACGCCTGTGGCGTCGTCGGCGAGAGAATCGACGGAATCGCCACGGCCACGCTGCGACGCCCCCCGCCGCTCGATGTGCCGCTGAGTCTCGAAGGCGATACCGACCAAGTCAGGCTCTTGAATGGTGAGGACCTCGTCGGCGAGGCGGTGCCGGACAGCCTCGACATCGTCGTCCCAACAGGCCCGGACTTCGAGACCGCAGTGGCGGCGTCGAAGGGCTACGCCGGCTTCGTCGCCCACCCATTCCCCACCTGTTTCGTCTGCGGGCCTGACCGCGCCCCGGGTGACGGGCTTCGTATCTTCCCCGGGCGTCTCGACGATTCGGCGGTGGTGGCCGCCCCCTGGACGCCCGATGAGTCGCTGGCCGGAGCCTGGGGTGGTGTGGTCGGTCGCCGTCATGTCTGGGCCGCCCTCGATTGCCCGTCGTACTTCGGGCTGGATGACACTCCGATGGCCCTGCTCGGCCGTCTCACGGCCCGGATCGAACGGTTGCCCGAGATCGGGGAGCGCCTGGTGGCCATCGGCTGGCCGATAGGTGTCGAAGGGCGAAAACATCTCGCCGGGTCAGCGCTGCTCGATGCGGACGGCGAGGACATCGCCGCAGCCCAGGCGACCTGGATCGAGATCGACCGACTACCGGTCTAGCGGTTCCCGAGGCGAACCACGGGTCTTGCTGGTAGGGCGAGGGTGCCGGTGGCATCTATCAAACGCATCGGTGTGGACTTCATCCAATTCCAGATGAGCCGCGCCTCCTCGGCAGTCTCCACAGAGTCAGGGACACGGTTCTCCTGTTCATCTCCGACTTCGGGGGCGGGCCGGAGTGGGGGGCTGGCGCCGGCTCGCCAGGTGCACACCAGACGTCCGTGATCCACCACGACGTGGGAGCCGTCTTCACCCTCCATTTCGCAAACTCCCAGGCCGCCAAGTGCTACCCAGGTTCGACTGGTATCGATGGCCCGGGCCAGGGCGTCATGACGGTCCCGGGCCCATCCAGCCTCCTCATACCGCTGCTCCGAGGAGAGTTGCTCCATTCGGTCGACCAATGGGTCGAGCAGAAGGTCAGACCGGCATGAGATCCCCTCAACGATCTGATCGACCACTCGCTGGTATTCGATCGGATCCAATGTCCCGTCGCATGGGCAGAGAGCCACACCCATCTGGGCCGGGGCGCACCGCGCCGACCTGGTCCCGGGTCGGGAGGAGCACCTTCTGATCATGGTGGCGTCCCACAGGGCGGACACCACCAGGTCCGCAGCTGTCTTGGAACGGAACGGTCCGAGGTGGGCGAGCGCATTCGTCTTCAGGGTCCTCACCACCGAGAGCCTTGGAAACGGCTCACCGGTCAGCTTCACCCAATGTGAGGACTTTGGGGGGCGGGAACGGCGGTTGTACCGGGGCCGATAGGTATGGATGAGTCGGAGCTCGGTGATCTCCGCCTCGAGGGGTGTGGGGCACACGATGTGGTCCACAGAGTCGAGCTCACGCATGAGGCTGGCGATGGTCCGACGCTGGTCTCCATAGAAATACTGGCGGACTCTCGCCCGGAGATTGGTTGCCTTGCCGACGTAGATGGGCGTGCCGTGCCGGTCCTTGAACAGGTAGACGCCCGGTTGTCGGGGGAGGGAGTCCGTCAAGGCGATCTTGGAGTAGTGGGCGGAGCCGCGGGCCCGGGGGAGCTGGAGCAAGTCGTCGAGGTTGGTCACACCGAGGCTGCCCGCACGTTCCAAAAGCCCGTGGAGCACATGGGCGGTGGCTCGGGCATCATCGAGGGCGCGGTGGATCGGGGTGACCGGGCTGCGGAAATGGGCAGCGAGCGTCTGCAGCCTCATGTTTCGCACCTCCTCACTCACCAGCCGCCGACCCAGTCCGGCGGTGTCGACCGTGTCATTGCTCAACGGCGGATAGCCATGAAGTGCGGCCGCCGCGTTGAGGAACGACATGTCGAAGCGAATGTTGTGCCCGACGATGACCGCGTTGCCGATGAACTCGAGGAAAGTCGGGAGAGCAGTGCCGATGTCAGGCGCCTCGACCACCATCGCCTCGGTGATACCGGTCAGGATGGTGATCAGCGGCGGGATGGGCAGCCCGGGATCGACCAGGGTCTGAAACGTCCCCAACAAGTCCCCGCCCTGATATTTGACCGCCCCGATCTCGGTGATGGCGCAATCCCGGGGCGATCCGCCGGTCGTCTCCAGGTCCAGGACGCAGAAGGTGACGTCGAACAACGGTGTGGAGAGGTCGTCGAAGCTGGGTTGGAGCAGGGCAGACACGCCCTATCGAGCCTAATCGAACATATGTTCGGGGCAAGCACTATGCAGATCTCTGCCGCAGCGCCTCGTAAGAGAGAACAGCCATCGAAACGGCCACGTTGAGGGAGTCCGTCGATCCGTGCATCGGAAGGGAGAGCGTGGTGTCAGCGGCCGCTAGGGCCGATTCGGTGAGACCGGTGTGTTCGGCGCCGACGAGAAGCGCGATAGGTCCAGTGAGGTCGGTCTCCCAGGGCGTGTCGGCGGCACCGGGGTCGGCGGCCACCAGCCGGGCACCGTGACCACGGACCCATGAGACGACGGCATCCAGACCGGCAACGGCCAACGGCACCGAGAAGATGGCTCCGGTCGAAGCTCGAACCACGTTGGGGCTGAAGGGATCGACGTCCAGTCCGCCGCGATCAGGGCATGCGCCCCGACGGCATCGGCGGTTCGGAGCAGGGCACCCAGATTGCCCGGCTTCTCGATTGCCTCCGCGATCAGGAAGAACGGGACCGGTCCGGGGGCAATGTGCTCGAGAGTCACGTCGAATTGGCCGAAGACGCCGATCACCCCTTGCGACCTGCCCCGATACGAGGCACGGTCGAGGGCCACCGCGGCCACCGACACCTCGGTATCGGCCCGATGCGGCGGTCCGGAGAAACGGGCCGGGTCGTAGTAGATCTCGAGTGGCTGGTGACCGCGGGCGACAGCCCGGTCCAGATCTCTGATGCCCTCGACGAGGAACACCGATTCCCGGTCACGCTCCTTGCGGTCACGGAGGGCGACGAGGCGCTTTATCCGAGGATTCGCCGCCGAGGTGATATCCATCAGACCGCCCAACGCTCCCGGTGCACCACGGCGGATCGCGGTCGCTTGCCGCGGGCCAAACTTCCCGACCGGCGATCAGGCGAGGGATGGCCAACGGTCACCACGCCGATTGGGCTCTGGTGCTCGGGGATGGCGAGCAAGGCGGCGAGGTCCCGCATCGAATGAACCCCGAGAAAGCCGGCCGCGAGGCCCTCGTTCACCGCGGCCAGGAGGACGCCCATCATGGCAGCCCCGGCATCGACCCACCAATAGGGGACCGGCCATTCGATTTCCTCCCCATCGGGACCAAGTTTGTCGGGCTCCCGATAACGCTCCCGGTAGATCGCCTCGCTGACGGTGATCACGATGTGGGCCGGGGCTGTCGAGATCCATGGGTCGAACCCACCGGCGACGTACTCCTCTTCGTCGGCGAGGGCGGCGATCGATTTGCGTGTGGAGAGATCGGTGACGATCACGAATCCCATACCCTGGCTGTATCCCGCCGATGGAGCGCGGACCCCGGCATCGACGATCCTGTCGAGAGCCTCGGACGGAACCGGATCGGGCGGTGTAGTTGCGCACCATGCGCCGCTTGCGGATGACTTCGTCGAATTCCATAGCGGCAATCTTGTCACTTGCGCGCCTTCACTGAGCGCTGAAACTGATCGGTGACATCGGTCGTTGAATGCCTTATGGTGTCGGCGGCGGTTCGGGGTCGCCCAAGCCAGGACCGCGATTGATTCACGGAGGGAGTGGGCGAGTGACCGCATCGGCGGGGACCGAGATGACGGTGGTTTGGACACGGGGTAACGGATGCTCCGAGCTGGCAGCTCTTCTATCCGAGGGCGTCCCCGACCGCATCACCGGGGACCTGGTCGGGCAGTGCATCAGCCACCGGGCCGACCTCCTCGTCTCACGCAGATTCCCGGGATCGTTCGATCTGGTGAGCATCGCCGTTCCCCTCGACTTCGTGCCCGAGAACGTGAAGCGGGTGGTGTCGGCGGTAGCCGGCGGGCCCCATTCGTTCCTGGCTGCGGATACCGCCTCTCGTCTGGGGCGTGGTCTGAGTGTCGAGTCCGAGATGTTGTCGGCGATCCGTCCCGGAGATGATCCGCGGGAAGCCGAAGACCTCCTCGACCACATCGGGCTGTCCGTTCCAGAGATGGGGGGTCGTGTATCGAAGTCGAAGGGATCTCCGAGCTCGTGGAGAGTCTCGACGAGGGGACCCTGGTCGTGTTCGGTGCACCCGGTGGGTCGTGGCTGCAGAGGTCGATGTTCGGCCCGGGGGCGCGGCTGCGGAGCAAAGCCCCAGCTGGGGCGATCATGGTTCGCAGTGCCCCTGACCGTGTCTTCCGCTGGATGGGGGAGCCGGTGTTCGTCAGCCCCCTGCGACTGGCAGACGACACACTCCTATTTCACCAAGAAAACGTGCTGGCCGTAGCCGACGAGGGAATGCTCATCGGGCTCGTGCGTCGGGAGAGCCTCGAGGGAGCCGGTCATTCACCGGTGGGCTCGCTGATGGAGGAAGCCATGTCGGCAAAGGTCGACGAGACCATCGCCGAGGCCATGGTGCTCGAGCCCACATTCGGGCGTGATCCGATTCCGGTCACCGACCACGACGAGCACCTCGTCGGTGGATTGTCATTGCCGGTGGCCTGAATCCGTGCAGAATCTCCCCCGGTGAAATCGAGGATTTCGTTCTGGGGGTTCTTCTGGCTCGTAGTCGGCTTGGTCTTGGTGTTCCATTTGGCCGGCGGCTGGTATTTCTCGAACGAGCTGATCCAGGACGGTTTTGTCCCCGAGCCCGAGCCGATCACCGCCGTGCAGGGCTCGTACACCCTCGAAGAGGTGGCTTACTCGACGCCGTTGGGGGAGATGGATGCCTGGTATCTCCCCGCCGACGGCCCGACCTGGGTCATCCACATCCACGGTCTGGGGACCACACCGGCTGAAGCTGAGCCTCTTTTCGCCCCGCTGCAGGGCGCGGGCTATCCCCAATTGTCGATCACCTATCGCAACGACGACGGTCAGCCCGTGGACCCTTCGGGCTATTACCAGTACGGAGCCACCGAGTGGGAGGACGTCGCCGGTGCCGTCGACTACGCGGTTGCCAACGGAGCGCAGAGCGTGGTCCTCAGCGGGTTCTCGACCGGCGGCGCCCATGCGATGTCCTTTCTGTCCCGACAGCCACAGGAGCTGGTGATCGGGGTGCTCATGGACGCGCCGAACGTCGACTTCGGCCGGACGGTGGACTATGCAGCCAGTCAGAGGGATCTTCCGCTCCTTCCGCTACCCGTTCCGGCAACCCTGTCGGCCACGGCGAAGTTCATCACCTCCTTACGGATCGGGGTCAACTGGAAGCTCCTCGATTACATAGCGGATGCCGACGAGACCATCCGCCAACCGGTGTTGATCCATCATGGGACCGAAGATCTGAGTGTCCCGCTCGAGACGAGTCTCGATCTCCAGGCGACGAACCCCGACCTGATCCAGCTGATCACAGTGGAGGGCGCCGGCCACGTCGAGTCATACGACGTCGATCGGCAGGGTTATGTGGACTCGGTGCTCGCGTTCCTCCCCGAGCTGGGATGACCTGAGCCCACCTACTGTGCGCCCGGCGCCTAGGAGGTTTTGGTGGCCGGCGACGCGATGATCCGTCTCGAGAACGTGCGGAAGGTCTTTCCCGGGAGCACCCGTGCCGCGGTGACAGACCTGAGTCTCGACATCAGACGCGGGGAGTGCGTGACCCTCATCGGTCCGTCGGGCTGCGGTAAGACGACGACGCTGAAGATGATCAACCGGATCATCGAGCCCACCTCGGGACGGATCGAGATCGACGGCAGGGACGCCATGGCCATTCCCGCCCACGAGTTGCGTCGATCGATCGGTTACGTGATCCAGCAGATCGGTCTTTTCCCGCATCGAACGATCGCCCAGAACATCGGCACGGTCCCTGCCCTTCTCGGCTGGGACCAGGCGAAGATCGATGAGCGTGTGGCCGAGCTCGTGGAGGTCGTAGGGCTCGATTCAGAGATGATGACCCGTTATCCGTCCGAGCTCTCCGGTGGTCAGCAGCAGCGGGCAGGCGTAGCCCGCGCCCTGGCCGCCGATCCACCTGTCCTGTTCATGGATGAGCCGTTCGGGGCCGTAGACCCGATCGTCCGAAAGAGACTCCAGTCCGAGTTCCACGACCTGCAAGGTCGACTGGGCAAGACGGTCGTGTTCGTCACCCATGATGTCGATGAGGCGATCCTGCTGGGAGATCGGATGGCCATCCTCAACATCGGAGGCATCATCGAGCAGTACGAGGCTCCGGAGAGCGTGCTGGCAGAGCCAGCCAGCGACTTCGTGGAGAATTTCCTGGGACGGGAGCGTGGCCTGAAGCGTCTCGCCCTGCTCCCGATCGGTGAGGCGCACCTCCAGTCGGGCCCGTTCGTGGACGTCTCCGTGCCTCCGGACGAGGCTCGTCGGGTCATGGAGCAGCATCGGCGTCGACTGGCTCGGCCTCCTCGACGGCGAACGCCTCCTGGGATGGGTCGACGGCGCTCTGATCGGCGACACACTGCTTCGGGATCTCGAGCCGAGACCTTTCCTGGTCACATTGGGCACCGACTCGTCGCTGCGATCGGCTCTCGACGCGGTGGTAACCAGTCACGCCCGGGTGGCAGTGGTGGTCGAAGACGGGGTCTATCGGGGAATGCTCGATCTGGAGGCGATCGCCGAGGGGATCACGGAATGAGTGTCGTCGGGCAGAGCTCCCCGCTGGTCGACTGGGATTGGATCGCTCGCAACGTCGACCAGATAGCAGACCGGACCTGGCAGCACCTGAGTCTGACTGCGATCTCGGTCGGGATCGGCCTGGTCATTTCGGTCGGGCTGGCGATCGTTGCCCTCCGCTGGCGGTGGTCCTACACCCCGATCACATGGGTCACCGGGCTGCTCTACACGATCCCTTCCCTCGCCCTCTTCGCCCTCCTGGTGCCAGTCGTCGGGCTAAACGCCACCAACGCCGTGATTGCCCTCACCTCCTACACGCTGCTCATCATCATCCGCAACCTGGTGGCGGGCATCGACGGTGTCCCCAATGCGGTGCTAGAGGCTGCCGATGGCATGGGCTACACGAGACGGGCCAGGTTTTGGCGGATGGAGGTGCCGCTCGCCCTCCCGGTGATCATCGCCGGTCTTCGCATCGCCACGGTGACCACCGTCGGCCTGGTGACAGTGACAGCGGTCCTCGGCCTCGGCGGCTACGGATACTTCATCCTGCGAGGGCTCAACACGTTCTTCTGGACGCAGATCCTGGTCGGGGTGGTCCTCTCGGTGGTGCTGGCGACAATCCTCGATATCGGGTTCCTCCTTGTGCAGAGACTCCTCAGCCCTTGGGCGCGGAGGGCCGGATGACGACGTGGGAGTCGGTCCGTGAGTTCCTCTCCGAGCCCACCACATGGTCGGGGCCGGACTCCATCTGGGCCCGGCTCGGGGAGCACATCTGGGTGTCGGTGGCGGCCGTGATCATCGCCGGAGTGCTGGTGCTGCCGCTGGCGGTCTGGCTCGGCCACATCCGCCGCGGGTCGGGCATTGCCACGGCCGTGGTCAACATCGGTCGGGCCGTCCCCTCGTTCGGGATCCTTGCCATCGCATTCCTGGTCTTGGTGCAGATGGGAGCGGGAGTGGGTGAGCCGTGGGCAGTTCTGGTGGCACTGATCGCCCTCGCCGCCCCTCCGATGTTCACCAACACCGTGGCCGGCATCCAGGCGGTGGAGGCCACGACGGTCGAGTCGGCTCGAGGCATGGGCTTGACGGAGCGAGAGGTGTTGACCGGTGTCGAATTGCCGCTTTCGACGCCGTTGATGGTGGAGGGCTTGAGAATCGCTTTCGTGCAGGTCATCGCCACCGCCACCCTGGGTGCGCTGGTCGCCTGGGGGGGTCTGGGGAGGTTCATCGTGGACGGGTTCGCCAGACAGGACATGGGAATGCTCATCGTGGGAGCGGTCCTTGTCGGCCTGCTCGCCATCGCCGCCGAATTGGGTCTGTCGGCTCTGCAGCGGGCAACCACGCCAAAGGGAACCAGACCGGGCCCGTTAAGCGGGAATCCACAGAAACTCTCAACGGTTTGCCGGGTGGGCCCTGGTGGAAAGACAGGGCCCACTGCCTACAACCAAGAGAAGGAGATACCCATGCGGAAACCATTCCGCGCTCGCGCCGTTGGGGCGATCCTGGGTCTGGCCCTCGTGGCCACGGCTTGTGGATCGGGTGACGGCGCCACCGAAGGTGATCCGATCCGGATTGCATCTTTCAACTTCAACGAGTCGGTGATCGTCGCCGAGATTTACGCCCAGGGCCTCGAGGCGAACGGCTACACAGTGGAGCGCCAGCTCAACCTGGGCGCCCGCGAGGTGGTCAAGCCTGCATTGGAGTCCGGCGAGATCGATCTGATCCCCGAGTACATCGGGACCGTTGCCGGGTTCCTCGGGGTGGAGGCCTCCGCCGACTCCGACGCCACCTGGGAGGCCGCCGGCGCTGCGTGGGAGGAAACGGGGATCACGCTCCTGGCCTTCAGCCCCGCCCAAGACAAGAACGCCTATGTCGTCACCGGGGAGACCGCCGAGGAGTTCAGCCTGACGACCGTATCCGACCTTCAGCCGGTTGCCGGCGAGATGATCTTCGGAGGACCGCCCGAGTGCCCGGAACGTCCACTCTGCCTGCAGGGACTGCAGGACGTATACGGCCTGGAGTTTGCGGAGTTCGTCCCTCTGGATGTCGGCGGCCCGATCACCGTCGCAGCTCTGGAAGGCGGTGAGATCGACGTTGGTCTGCTCTTCACCACCTCAGGTGTCATCGCCGCCAACGGGTGGGTCTCGTTGGAAGACGACATGGGCCTCAACCCGGCAGAGAACATCGTGCCGGCCATCCGCACCGAAGTCGTCGACGCCTACGGGGACGAACTGGTCACGTTGCTCGACTCATTCTCAGAGGCTCTCACCACAGAGGACCTCACCGCGATGAACGCACGGGCCGATCTCGACCAGGAAGATCCGGCGTTGGTCGCCGAGGACTGGCTGACCGAGAACGGGTTTATCGAGTAAATGTCAACGACGGATCTGGCCTTGGAGCGGTAGCCCGGGCCGACCGGCGTCTGTTCGCCCTGAGGTGTGGTCGCGTGAGTGGGTCCCAGCCGTTGCCGGATGAGGGTTGCCGAAGGGCGAAGTCGGCCCGCAATCAAAACTGTCATAGGCATCTCGTACCTTCGTCACCAGGAGGTACGAGATGCTGATCGATTGCGAGCAATGCGCGATGCAGGGCACCAGCGCCTGCGACGACTGTGTGGTCACCTTTCTCCTGTCCGACGGCCCGGTGGATCTCGACGAGTCCGAGGTCAACGCACTGGCCAATCTGGCCGGCGAGGGACTCGTCCCTCGTCTTCGCCTGGTCCCTGCGGAGAGACAGGCGGGATGAGAACCGTTCGATGGTGAGGGGCCAATTACCCTCGCCCCGGCATGGTCAAGTTCTATTCGATCGCTCTCGCCTTGGGCGTGATCGGTCTGGTCGTGGTCATTCTCGGTGGTGCTTTCGCCGAGAACGTGAATCGGGACGAACGTGATCCGGGCCGGCAGATCGGGCGCGGGGGCAGGGGGGCGATCGGAGGCCTGGTCGGATTCGGCATGGCCGGCCTCTCGGCGGAGTTCTCCACATTGGATTTCACCTGGCAGGTCGCCCTGCTGATCGCCGTCGTCGGAGCAGCGGCCGGCGCCATTTGGGCGTGGTACGCCTCGCGCAACGAGTCAGGGTCCGATGCTGGTCCTGTCTGACATCCATTTCGCAACTGAGCCACTGCGGCGGGTGGTTTCCGCAGGCGAGACACTGCTCATACTGGGTGATCTCGTGAATCTCACCGACTACCGGACCGGCGAAGGAGCCGTGGCGGACGTCCTCGGCATGGAGTTCGCCCGGGCCTCGGCAGCGGCACGTGGGGTGGGCGACTATCAGCAGATGCGGGGTCTCTGGCTGGAGACGGTTGGAGACCGTATCGATGAGATCCGGGCCGCCATCGGCGAGGCAATAGACGCTCAGTACGCCAGCGTATCCGAGGCGCTCGAGGGTGGGCACGGCTATGTGATCCACGGCAATGTCGACCGACCCGGGTCGCTCGAGCGGGCACTCCCGCCCGGTTTCGAGTACGTGCACGGTGAGACCAGGGAGATCGAGGGCGTCCGCTTTGGATTCGTCGGCGGCGGCGCGGCGACTCCGCTTCAGGCGGAAGGCGAGGTCTCCGACGAGGAGATGAGCCGGCTTCTCGACGGCCTCGGTGAGGTGGATGTCCTGTGCACGCATGTCGCTCCGGCCCTCGATCCGCTGCAGACCGATGTCGTGACCGGACGGGCCGAACGCGGCTCGGCGCCTCTTCTCGATTACATCCGGGCAACACGTCCCCGTCTGCATCTGTTCGGTGATGTCCACCAACCGCAGGCGAGCAGCTGGCGTATCGGCCCGACGAGATGTCGGAATGTGGGCTATTTCCGGGCGACACAACGGGCCCTCTCCCTGGATCCGGCCGATCTCGGATAGGCCGCAGGCTGGCTAACCTCGGATGGCCCACCCATGACCGAAGGAACCTTCCAGACTCTCGAGATCGACGCGCCGGCTGAGGCTCTGTATGACGTGGCTGCAGACATCGCCTCGTATCCGGAATGGGCGACGGGCGTCAAGGAGGTCGAAGTCCTGGAGAGCACCTCCGAGGGACGAGTGGAACGGGCTCGCTTCGTCCTCGAAGTCTTTGTCAAGGAGATCGAGTACGTCCTTCGCTACACGCACGATCGCCCCAATGTGCTGAGTTGGGTGGCCGAGGAGGACTCCGAGGATGTACGGATGCTCGAGGGGTCGTACACGTTCAATGCCGTAGACGGGGCCACCGAGGTGATCTACGCCCTCACCGT
This sequence comes from uncultured Acidobacteriota bacterium, assembly GCA_963734115.1. GTDB lineage: Bacteria > Actinomycetota > Acidimicrobiia > Spongiisociales > ZC4RG35 > JARDZU01. Next base: position 60,224 of record CAVTFV010000004.1, on the reverse strand, counting down.
GGACCCCAACTTCACCATCCCCGGATTTCTGCGCCGGCAGGCCGAGAAGCAGATCGTCACGACGGCTCTCCGCGGGCTCCGCAAGAGGGTCACGGGCTCGGTCTGAGCATGAGGATCGTCCTCGTCACCGGCAAGGGAGGGGTGGGTAAGACCACCGTCGCCGCCTGCACCGCCCTGAGAGCGGCGGACGCCGGTCATCGGACATTGATCACCTCCACCGACCCGGCCCATTCGCTGGCCGATGCCCTTGCGGTGAGCCTGGGATCAGACCCGGGCGAAGTCGTCTCGAATCTCGACGGCCAGCAGATCGACACCCAGCGCCAACTCGACAAGTACTGGGGCTCGATCCGCCGTCAGTTGATGGATGTGCTCGATTGGGGCGGCGCCGGCGGCATCGAGGCCGAGGAGTTCCTCGTCTTCCCGGGGATGGACGAGCTCTTCGCCCTTCTCGAGGTTAACCGTCATGCCCGCTCCGGGCAGTACGACGTGATCGTCGTCGACTGCGCCCCGACTGCCGAGACCCTTCGCCTGTTGTCACTTCCCGAGGTACTGAGCTGGTACTTCGAGAAGGTCCTCCCGACCGAGCGACGTTTGATGAAGGCGGCGAGACCGCTCCTCAGCCGGCTGACCGACCTCCCGCTTCCGCAGGACGAGGTCTTCACCACGGCCCAATCGATCTTCGAGTCGATCGAAGGGGTCAAGGAGCTGATGTCGGACCCGGCAGTCACATCGGCTCGGCTGGTGGTGAACCCTGAGAAGATGGTCATCGACGAGGCGCGGCGCACCTACAGCTACCTCGGATTGTTCGGCTATGGCGTCGACGGCGTGATCGTCAACCGGGTGCTGCCCCAGGAGGTGGCCGACCCCTATTTCGAGCGTTGGCGGGCCATTCAGAAGGGTCATCTCGACACGGTGGAAGATGCCTTTGCCGAGGTGCCTCGTCTCCATCTCAGATTGTTCGACGATGAGATGGTGGGAGTCGACCGACTGCGATTCATGGCCGGAGAGCTCTACGGGCAACGAGACCCGATCCTCGATTTCACTGCCACGCACCCGTTCCGGATCATCGAAGTCGATGGCGGGGTGGCGATGGAGATGGACATACCGTTCGTCGAGAAGACCGATCTCGACGTCTACCGCCACGGTCATGAGCTGTACATCCAGGTCGGCCCCTACCGCCGGTCATTCATCCTGCCCGATGCGCTCCATCGCAGGGAAGTGACCCGAGCCCGACTCGATGACGGCACCCTGACTGTGTCCTTCGCCGATCCGGACGCCAGGTCATGAGAGAGCAGTCGGAGGCCATGCAGGCTCTCGGCCGGGCCGGGCGTCGGGCCGGATATCACCTGATTCAGGCGGTGATCGAAGGCCTCAAGGCCGTGGAGGCGGTGTTCGAAGAAGTGAGCAGGATCGGTGACAAGGAGTCCTCTGAATCCGGGGAGCCGCCACGAACCAGGATCGAGATCGAATGAGTGACAAACTTCGCCCGATCAGACCCGATGATGTGATACCGCCGGGTGGAGGGTCGTCGGTGCAGACACGCCAATTGATCAAGGATGCGGCGCTGATGCTGCCCAACCTGGTCAAGCTGGTTGGCCGCTTGCTCAAGGACCCGAGAGTTCCCCGCCGGTCCAAGATCGCCCTCGGCATGGCTGCGGCATATGTGGTCAGCCCGATCGACCTGGTCCCCGAGTTCATCCCGGTGATCGGTTGGGCCGACGACGTCATCTTCATGATGTTTGCCATCGATTCATTGATCGAGCGGGCAGGCCCCGAGGTGGTGGCGGAGCATTGGGATGGCCCGGGCGACCTGCTGGCGATGATCCGGGAGGTGACCGGGGTGGCCCGAAGCATCATCCCGAAAAAGCTGAGCCAGGCCCTGGATCGAATCGGCGGATAGCGCGCCGACCCTGGGTCGGCAGGACAATGAATCGGGGTTTTCCCTGACCTGAGCTACTTTGACCTGTCTCATGTTCGACTTCAGACGGATCGGGTCACTGCCTCCCTATGCGTTTGCCGAGGTCAATCGACGTAAGGTCGAGGCCCGTCTCGCCGGAGTGGACGTCATCGATCTCGGGTTCGGCAATCCCGATATCCCCTCTCCCGATGTTGCCGTGGACGCCCTCGTCGAGGCGGCAAGACAACCCGCCAATCACCGCTATTCCGCCTCTCGCGGCATCGATGACCTGAGAGAGGCCCTGGCCGGGCGGTATCGCCGCCGCTTCGGGGTGGAGCTCGACCCGGAGACCGAGGTCATATCGACGATCGGCTCCAAGGAAGGTCTGTCCCACCTGATGTGGGCACTTCTACAACCCGGGGACGCAGCGATCGTGCCCGATCCCTCATATCCGATCCACATCTATGCCCCGGTGATAGCCGGTGCGGAGGTGCGCACCGCTCCCATCGGATCCGAATCGGACTATTTCGACGTGGTGCATCGGATGTTCCACGATTCCTGGCCCCGGCCGAGGGTGATCATCGTCAGCTTCCCCCACAACCCCACCGCGGCCACGGTCGACCTCGGGTTCTTCGAGAAACTCGTCGATCTGGCCCGCGAGAACGAAGTCGTCCTGGTCCACGACTTCGCCTATGCCGACATCGGCTTCGACGGCTACCGACCCCCCTCTTTGCTCGAAGTTCCCGGGGCCAAGGATGTCGCCGTCGAGATCTACTCGATGACCAAGGGTCATTCGATGGCGGGTTGGCGCGTCGGATTCATGGCAGGGAATCGCCGAGGTGGTCGCGGCCCTGGCCAAGCTGAAGAGCTATCTCGATTACGGAACGTTCCAGCCGATCCAGATCGCTGCCGCTGCCGCCTTGAACGAGGGCGATGAATTCGTCGAGAACGTGAACGTCGTGTACCAGGAGCGCCGGGACGTCCTGGTCGACGGTTTGGCCGATCTCGGCTGGAAGATGGAGCGACCGAGGGGGACCATGTTCGTCTGGGCACCGGTCCCGGGGCCTTACGAGGACCTGTCCTCGGTGGAGTTCTCCATCCACCTACTCGAGACGGCAGGAGTGGCGATCAGCCCTGGAGTCGGCTTTGGCCCGAGTGGTGAGGGCTTTGTCCGATTCGCCCTTGTCGAGGATGGGTCGCGGATCGAGGAGGCGGTGGCGCGGATCGGACAAGGCCTCGACCGTCTGTAGCCTGGGCTGATGCCTTTTCCGGACGGCATCGCCGATTTCCGATCCGACACGGTCACCCGACCAACACCGGAGATGATCGCGGCCATGGCATCGGCTCCACTCGGTGACGACGTGTACTCGGACGACCCGACGGTCAATCTCCTCGAGGAGGAGTCGGCGGCGGTGACCGGCAAGGAGGCCGCCATCTACGTGCCGACCGGGACGATGGGGAACCAGCTCTCGATCATGGCGCAGACGAACCCGGGCGAGGAGGTCCTCGCTCACGAGGGGAGTCATGTCCGCAGCATCGAGGCCGGGGCGCCCCAGGCCCTCTCGGGTGTTGGGTTTCGGACTGTGAGCGGGGACGGCGGCCGGATCGAGCCAGAGGATGTGGAGCGGGCAATGGCGATGTCCGGCTTCTTCCCGAGGATCGGCCTGATGGTGTGGGAGAACACGCACAATCTCTCCGGAGGGAGGGTGATCCCTCTCGATGTCATGGAGAAGACCATCGGCGGTAGCCAGGGCGCACGGGCTCAGCATCCATGTAGACGGTGCCCGGATCTTCAATGCTGTCGCTGCAAGCGGTGTGACCGCCGATCGGTATGCCGCCGTGTCGGACACCATCCAGTTCTGCTTCTCCAAAGGGCTCGGGGCACCGGTCGGGTCGATCGTTTGCGGTCCCGCCGATCTGATCTCCGAGATCCGGTATCTCCGCAAGAGACTCGGTGGCGGGATGCGTCAGGCCGGCGTCATCGCCGCTGCGGCGCGGGTTGCTCTGGCCGGGCGTGACCGACTCGTCGAGGACCATGCCTTGGCTCGCGTCCTTGGCGACTCCATCGCCGGGATGTTTCCCGAAGCCGTCGACCCATCGCAGGTCGAGACCAACATGGTCAGGGTCCAGTTCGGCGCTCTGGGCGTCGAATGGCCCGAGATGAAGGAACGGTTGGACGGGGCGGGGATCAAGGTAAACCCCCCGCTGGCCGGCGGTTGGCGGATCGTCACCCACCGCGACGTCGATTCCTCGGACGTGGAGCGCCTGCTCTCGATCCTCTCGTAACGACGGAGGGCCGGGTCGAGTCGGATACTGGTGAGTGTCGGAATCCTGTTCCCGGGTCAGGGAAGCCAGACCGTGGGCATGGGAGCCGACCTCTTCGATGCGAGGCAGGACCTGCTCGGCGACCGGGCCGACGAGATCCTCGGGTTCTCGCTCCGCACGTTGTGCTTGGACGGCCCCGAGGAGGAGCTGGCCCGCACCCAGCACGCTCAACCCGCACTCTTCGCCCTTTCCTATGCCCTCTGGGATACCGCCGTGTCCGAGAGCGATATAGACCCGGGAGGAGCGGCGGGTCATTCCCTCGGCGAATACACCGCACTGGGTGCCGCCGGCGTCTTCGACTTCGACACCGCCCTCGGCCTCGTGGCGCTGAGGGGCAGGGCAATGGCTCGCGCCGCGGATCGTGAGAGCTCCGGGATGGCAGCCCTCATCGGCGCCGATCGGGATCGAGCGGATGAGGTCGCCCTGGCCCGACGGGAGCTCGGTGGCAGGTTGGAGGTGGCCAACGTGAACGCCCCCGGTCAGATCGTCGTCGCCGGAGGGAGTGATGACCTGGAATGGCTGGCGGAGCACGGCTCCGGGTTCGGGATCCGACGGGTGGTGCCCCTGAAAGTCGCGGGGGCGTTTCACAGCCAGTTCATGGTTCCAGCACAGGACCAGCTGACGACTGCTCTCGAGACGATCGAGGTATCCGAGCCCCGGTTCCCGGTGTGGTCGAATACCACGGCCAGACCACATCATGTCGGGGAGATCGGCGATCTCCTTTCCCGTCAGATGACCGAGCCGGTGCTCTTCTCCGACTCCCTGCTCGACATGTCGGCAGCCGGGATCGACACCTTCATCCACGTCGGCCCCGGTGATGTGACTGCGGGTCTTGCCCGCCGGACCGTCGAGGGCGCCGCCGTGCACACCATCTCCAGCATCGACGACATCCGGACCGTGTTGGACACCGTCGTTACGATGAACGGACACTGAGGAGACCATCATGAGGAACGCCGAGATAACTGGCTGGGGCATGTGCATGCCCCCCAACGTGCTGACCAACCATGATCTCGAGCAACTCGTCGACACCTCCGACGAATGGATCACCACCAGGACCGGGATCAAGGAGCGACGAATCAGTCACGTCGAAGCCTCTGAGCTCGCCGCAGTGGCCGGTCTCCGAGCGCTGGCGGCAGCGGGTAAGACGGTGAACGATCTCGACTTGATCCTCGTCGCAACTTGCTCCGGCGACTCGATCATTCCCTCCACGGCGTCGGTAGTGCAGCGGCACATGGAAGCCTGGAATGCAGCAGCCCTGGACCTCAACGCAGCCTGCTCCGGGTTCGTCTATGGACTGGTCGTCGCCACCAACATGATCCGGGGCGGCACCAACAACACGGTCCTGCTGATCGGAACGGAGAAACTCCATTTCGTGACCGACTTCACCGACAGGACCACATGCGTCCTGTTCGGAGATGGAGCGGGGGCAGTGGTCCTGGAGCCGACAGACGAGCCGATCGGGCTTCTCTCCTCGGAACTGGGTATGGACGGATCAGTGGGCCACATCCTCGCCGTGCCCAGGGACGGCAGCGCAGGCGACCCGGGGCCGATCGACCCTCGGGAGTCGGCGATCGGCATGGAGGGGCCTGAGGTCTTTCGGCGTGCAGTCACCACCATGGGAGACTCGGCTGCCCGCGCGATCAAAGACGCCGGTCTCTCGCTCGAGGACGTCGACCTCGTCATCCCGCATCAGGCCAACACGAGGATCATCGATGCAACCGCCCGCCGCCTCGGCATCGATGAGAGCAAGGTCTTCGTCAACATCGAGTCCTACGGCAACACCTCTGCTGCCACAATCCCGGTTGCCCTGACCGAGGCCCTGGAGCAGGGACGGGTGAAGCCGGGCGACAACATCGTGTTCACTGCCTTCGGTGGCGGTCTCAGCTGGGGATCGGCCGTGTACAGGTGGGGGGAGCGCGTCGAGCCAATGGGCGAAAGCGACGTCGAGTTGCCGCCGCCCGACCGAACCGCCATGGAATTGCTCCAGGCAAACTTCGACTTCTTCGGCCTCCCCGAAAAGCTCACGTGAGTGATCCTGGCGAGGGGAGGGTCGCCCTGGTCACGGGCGGTTCGAGGGGCATCGGCAGGGCGATCGCCCTTCGCCTCGCCTCGTCCGGTCATCCGGTGGCGGTGAACTACGCCCGTCAGCCCGACGCCGCAGCCGAGGTCGTCGAGGAGATCACCCGGGCCGGGGGCAGGGCTGTCGCCTATCAGGCCGATGTCTCCGAGGGCAAGGAGGTCGAGGCGATGTTCGCATCGGTGGGCGAGGATCTCGGCCCGGTCACGGTGTTGGTCAACAACGCCGGCATCACTGCTGACAACCTCTTGCTGCGCATGAGCGCGGACGACTTCGACCGGGTGATAACCACCAACTTGAAGTCGGTCTACATCTGCACCCGACTCGCGCTGCGTCCCATGCTCAGAGCACACTGGGGAAGGGTGGTATCCATCGCCTCGGTGGCCGGGATCACAGGCAACGCCGGGCAATCCAACTACGCGGCCTCCAAGGCCGGGATGATCGGATTCTCCAAGGCGGTGTCGAAAGAGGTCGGATCCAGAGGGATCACTGTCAACGTGGTGGCGCCCGGGTTCATCGCTACCGATCTGACCGAAGACCTGAGTCAGGGGGTCAAAGACGAGGCGGTCAGCCGCACCGCCCTCCGGCGATTCGGCGAGGCCGACGAGGTGGCAGCGGCCGTGGAGTTCCTCGCCTCCGACGCCGCGTCTTACATTTCGGGTCAGGTGCTTGCCGTCGACGGCGGCCTGGCCTTGTAACTTTCCGCCAAACAATTCCAGGAAGGAGGAATCAGTGGAAAGAACTGAAGTAGCCGACCGGCTGAGCGAGGTGCTCGTATCCGAGCTCGGGCTGGAGCAGTCGAAGATCTCCGAGGAGGCGCATTTCGAGGAGGACCTCGACGTGGACAGCTTGGGCGTCGTGGAGCTGCTCATGGCTCTCGAGGACGAGTTCGGAGTGAAGATCCCGGATGACGAAGCGGAGTCGATCATGACAGTTGGCCAGGCGATCGACGTGGTGTACGGAAAGCTCGGAGGCTGATCTGATGCCACCCGAGCGACGGCGGGTCGCCGTCACCGGGCTCGGGGCGGTCACCCCGCTTGGAGAAGACGTCGGTTCGACCTGGGACGGGATGTTGTCGGGCAAGTCGGGTATCGGCCCGATCAGCCTCTTCGACACCGAGGGGTACCGCACGACGATCGCCGGCGAGGTGCGCGGTTGGGAGCCGGAGAAGCATTTCGACCGCCGTGAGGTGCGCAGGCTCGACCGGTTCGCCCAGTTCTTCCTGGTGCCCGTGCGCCAGGCCCTGGAGCAAGCGGGCTTGTCTTTCGAAGAGGATGACCCTGCCGCGGCCAGGGCCGGTGTCGTGGTCGGCGCCGGTTTCGGTGGCATGGGGTCGTTCATCGACGAGATCGTCACGCTCACCGAGAGGGGCCCGGACCGGGTCAGCCCCACCGGTGTCCCCCGAGTGATCCCCAACATGGCGGCCGGGCTGGCTTCGATCGAGCACAACCTCCTCGGACCGGTCTCATGCGTCGTGACCGCATGCTCCGCATCGGCCAACGCGATCGGCGATGGCGCCGAGTTGATCCGACGCGGGGCAGCGGATGTCGTGGTTGCCGGCGGTTCCGAGGCGGCAATCACCACATTTGGCATCGCCACCTTCGCCCAGGCGAGGGCACTTTCCAGCCGCAATGATGAGCCAGAGCGAGCGTCCCGTCCCTTCGACGCCGACCGTGACGGATTCGTGATGGGGGAGGGCGGGGCCGCGCTGGTCCTCGAAGACATGGAAAAGGCCCTCGATCGTGGGGCACCGGTGCTGGCCGAGTTGACCGGCTATGGGATGTCGGCCGACGCCTATCACATCACTCTGCCCCGGCCAGGTGGGAGCGGTGCGGCGCGGGCCATGGTCAATGCCGTCGACGACGCCGGTCTGACCCCGGAAGAGATCGGGTACATCAATGCCCACGGCACGTCCACCGAGGCCAACGATTCGACCGAGACCGCGGCGATACGAATCGCCATGGGAGCGGCCGCCGACTCGGTCCCGGTCTCCTCGACGAAGTCGATGACCGGTCACATCCTGGGTGGCGCAGGGGCTGTCGAGGCGGTCGCCTGCATCATGGCGCTACGTGACCAGATGCTGCCCCCGACGATCAACTACGAGGTGCCTGACCCGGAATGTGATCTCGATTACGTCCCCAACGTCAAGCGGGAGGCTTCGCTGCGTCATGCGATGTCGAACTCGTTCGGCTTTGGAGGACACAACGTGTCATTGATCTTCAGCAAAGCTTGAAGATCAATGAGTTTTCGGTTCCAGGTTGTAGGTCTTAGGTTCTAAGTACCTACCACCTAGGACCTAGAACTCTTCTCTCTCCACTCCGCCAAGGACCGGTAGACCAAGACCAGCACCAATGCGACGCCCACGGTGACGACCAGGAATGAGACGATCGCCACGAGGGCGGCCCATCCCGAACACGTGGTGAAACCACCCGCTCCATCGGGCTGACGACAGCTCACGTCGGTGACGATCCAACCCAGGAAGCCGGCGAGGAGCCCGAGTCCGAGGGCGGGGATCGCAATCCATGGGTTCGGCCTCCGCCTCACCGAGTCGGGCGCCCGTGCTCGTCGATGTCGGCCGAATCGAGGACTTCTCTCGGGGTGAGCTCGGGTGGGATCGGGTGGACGGTCCCCACCTCGCGGGGCGGGTGAAAGGCGACCCCAACCGAGGGGTGCCAGGCCAGCGCGGCGACGGCGATCCCCGAGACAGCCGAAACGATTGCAGGCGCCAGCCATTGGGTGAATGCCAGCCCGATAGCCAGGGCCGGCCAGATGATCCGAACCGCCAACAGTCCTCCCGGGAACACCCTGGCGAACCACAACGCAGCCAACGGTGCCGTCAGCCCCACGACAACAGTTCCCACAGATGCCTCGTCCCACGCCGCGATTCCGATCGGGAACGGGAGCCCGATTAGCAGGAGGGGGAGAACAACGGCTCGACTCGGGGGCCCACTCGCTGCAGGCAGCCTCCGCAGGCCGCCGGTGAGGGCGGGTGAGAGAAGAGCGATACCGGACAGCACCGTGCCGACGAGGGCGACGATCCAGACTGGCGTCGATGGGGCGCAGGACAGCGAGGAACAACATCGCAGCCACTGCAACGAGCAGGGTCCGGTATGCCCAGCGTCCCCCTGTCACCGTCACGCCAACCATTCCCACGGTGGCCAGGGCGAAAAGACCGGTCACGATCAAGAGGACCGAGCCCGGGGAGAAAGGACCGCTATCGATACCCAATGCGGCGGCCCAGAGCAGTGCGGCGACGAGGGGCGTGCATGCCAGCAGGGGGACGCTCACCGGCCGAAGTTTCGCAGGACGCTCTGCTCAGGCGGAAGTCGGACCGTCCGGGCTACCGGCGTGCTCCAGGACGCGGAGCCCGCGCTTCTCTCCAAAGCGCGGGGAATCGCCAGGCTCCCATACCGTCTCCACCCGCCACGCCGGCCCGGGACGAAGGGTCACCACAGTGCCGTGACCCGGCTTCTCCTGGTGGAGCCCGCCCAGCGGTGAGCCGATGAGCCGGAGGATCCCGGCCTGGATCGGGTCCTGATGAGAGACGATGACAACGTCGCCATGGGGATGCTCCGAGTCGAGCCTCCTCGCCACGGAGGCCATACGCTCCGCCAATTCCTCGAGGGTCTCAGCGGCGAAGGCGAGGCTTTCGGGGTGCTCGAGGTATGCCTCGAGGTCACCGGGGAAGGCCGCGGGGATGTCCCGCCAGGCATGACCTTTCCAGCGCCCGATCACCGCCCATTCGGTGAGATCGGGGTCGACCTTGACCGGGACTCCGGTTCGTGCGGCGATCTCCTCCGCGGTGCGAAGGGAGCGCTCGAGGGGTGAGGACCAGATGGCCACGACAGGCCGAGGGCCTAGATAGCGCCCCGCTCGCCTCGCTTGCTCCACGCCGTGTGCCGACAGCCCAAATCCGGGGAGATCTGCGTAGACCAGATGCCCCGGGTTGTCCACCTCGGCGTGGCGAACCAGATGTACCAATGCAGCCATCCGGTCATTGTTGCCGGTCGTCGGGCAGACCCGAGGTAACTTCACCTCGGGATGTGGTCCGAGCCGATTCTCCATGTGGACCTGGACGCCTTCTTCGTAGAGGCGGAGAGATTGCGAGACGCCGGCCTGATAGGGAGGCCGGTGGCCGTGGGCGGCATCGGGAATCGCGGCGTGATCGCCAGCGCCTCCTATGAAGCGCGCGAATACGGGGTTCGATCCGCCCAACCGACGTCGACTGCGCTCCGTCTGTGCCGTGATCTGGTCGTGGTGCCCCCATCACATGGGTTGTACGGAGACCTGTCGGCGCGGGTCTTCGAGTTGTTCCGTGACTTCACCCCCTATGTCGAAGGTCTGAGCCTCGACGAGGCCTTTCTCGATGTCTCCGGGCTGCGTCGCCATTTCTCGACGCCGATCGAGGTCGCTGTGGCGGTGCGGGAGAGGATCCGAGGCGAGCTCGGCCTACCCGCCTCGGTTGGCATCGCCTCGTCCAAGTTCATGGCCAAGCTGGCTTCGGAGGCAGCCAAGCCGGACGGATATCGACACATACCGAAAGACACCGAGTTGGAGTTTCTCCACGCACTTCCCGTGGAGGCGCTCTGGGGCGTCGGGCCAGCCACGCTCGCCGGGCTCCAGCGTCTCGGGGTAGTGACGATCGGTGATCTCGCCGAGCTCCCTGAGCCCGCCGTGCTCGGGTCACTAGGCCCGTCCCAGGGCCGGCATCTACTCGATCTCGCCCGGGGCGTCGACCATCGGCCCGTGACACCCGATGTCGAGGCCAAGTCGATCTCGGTCGAGGAGACCTACGACCAGGATCTCGAAGGCGCCGAGGTCATCGAGACAGCCCTGCTGGCCCATTCGCAGAGACTGGCCGACCGTCTTCACCGGTCGGGCCTTGCTGCGCGCACGGTGGGTTTGAAGCTGAGATTTGCCGACTTCATCACCGTCACCCGAAGCACGACATCGGGCAAGGTCGTCGACGGGGCACGTGATCTCTATGTGATTGCGATCGAGCTCCTCGGCCAGGTCGAGATCGACCGTCCGGTGCGTCTCCTCGGGCTGGGGGGATCGGGTCTCGAACCAGCTGGTGAGCCGAGGCAGATGCCCATCGGGGCCGAGGGCAACTGGTCCCGCGTCGACGAGGCTGTGGCCGTGGTGCGGGAGCGTTTCGGGGAACATTCTGTGGAGCCGGCCCGTCTTCTTCGAGGGCCTGGTCCCAATCGATGACATCACCGGTGAACTGTCTCCGGCCCGGGTGTATTGTGTCAGAGGGCTGTTATCGGATGTTGAGAGGTTGGCATGGCCCTCGATGATCACGAACAGAAGATCTTGGCGGAGATAGAGCGTCAGTTCTACGAAGAGGATCCGGAGCTGGCTCGCGCCGTCAGGCAGATCGCCAAGCCGTCGCGGATCGGGGTACGGCTCGCCATGCTCGGAGTGGTCGCCGGTCTTGCCATCGTGATTGGCTTCTTCGCCTCGAACACATTGATCGCATTCGTCGGCTTCGGGCTGCTCGTCGGCTCGGCGGTTGCCCTGGTGACCGGGCTCCGCTCCCGGGCCTGGCGCTCGACTGACAGCGAGCCGCAGGATGAAGAGCCCGGCCCCGGCTGGCAGGATCCCTTTCGCCGCGACTGATTCCGAGCGGCTAATGTACCCGGCCCTGGCGGTGGTCTCGGGAGGTTCCACCACTTGAGGAGGAGAGCGTCGGCCAATGACTCTGGGCCGGTGCAGTTGGTATTAGGAAGGGACGCGTGGACCAGTCATTCACAGCCGAGCAGGCATGCCGGCTGACGAACTGCACTCATCATCAACTTCGATATTGGGATCGTGTAGGACTGGTCAAACCCTCGGTGCAGACGACGGGTGGGAGACCCGGGGTGCGTCGGCTCTACTCGTTCCGTGATCTCGTCGCATTGAGAGTCGTTCGCAGCCTGCTGGACAATGGCATGTCGCTGCAACGGGTCAGACGTGCCTGGGACTATCTCCGCCGGGAGGGCGAGATGGACGACCACCTCGCCGAGGTCAAGCTCGTCACCGACGGCCATACCATCTTTCACGTGGGCTCCGACGAGGGGGAGTTGATGGACGCTCTCCGCACCGGCCAGCTCGCCTTTTTCGTCGCGATCGACGAGATCACGCGCGAGGTCGAGGAGGATGTCTCCCGGTTCGAGCTCGATCGGAGCCGCTTTCTCGACATGCTTCGCCGCGTCGAGGACGACATCAGCGAAGAGCGGGCCTCCGGAAGCTGATCCCGGCGATCGAATGGTCCGCGGGTTGCCGTGACGGCAACCCGGTGCTCAACAGATTTCGCCTGCCCTACTCCCTGGGAATCAGTGACTTCGGGTTGAGGGAGGCCAGGGCCCGATCGCGACCCTCGAAATTCCGCTTGATCCAGGTTTCCACATGAGTCAGATCTGACACGTGCCCCAGACCTCGACGATCCCCGTAGACCGTGGCCGAATATGACGAGGCCAGTGGGACCAGAGATCGATCGGTGGCATGGGCGAATTCGAGCGGGGTCTGATGGGAGGGGACTGGTGTGCCGAGGTCGGCGAGGCGATCAACTATCTCGTCCCACGCGGCCGTGATGTCACCCTCGTGCAACCGCTTGATCCGCCTCCTCCGTCGGAATGCTTTCAGCATCGGGACCAGTGCCAGAAGACCGGCCAGAACAGGCAACACCACCCATACCCACGTGAATCGCAAGCCGGAGTTGGCGTCGGAACTGGGGCCGATCGCCCCTCCACCCTCTTCGAACTGGCCCTCGAAAGGCAAAGGTTGGCCAAGGGTGATCGCGCCCTCCCCGTTCTCGGGCAGATACGGCGCCGGGTCGAACTCGGCGGTGACGCTCTCGGGCAGCGTGCCATCGGCACGGGGCGTTGGGTCGAAGCGGACCCAGCCGAACCCATCCATCCACATCTCGACCCAGGCATGGGCGTTGTTGTCGCGGACCACGATGACTTCACTGCCGTCATCCTGTTGCTCGACGCTGCCCGGGGTGAAGCCCCAAACCACCCGGCTCGGGATGCCCACGACGCGCCCGAGGTAGGCCATGGCGGCGGCGAACTGCTCGCAATAGCCCGTCCGGTAGTTGAGGCTCTCCGGATCGGTGAGCCACGCCTCGAGGTCGAGTGTGCCGTGTCCCGTCGAGACTTCGGTCGAGTACGTGAAATCGCCACTCTCTCGGAACCACCGCTCGAGGAGCCAGGCCGCTTCGAAAGGTGTCGAGGCGCCCGCAGTCTGACGTCTTGCCTCCTGACCCAGCGCCCGGGGCACTTCCTCGGTCAAATCGACGAATCTGTCGATGTCGGAGGGCTGGTCCACATCGCCGGGAGGCTCACCGGGCTGGAGCGAGGTCGCTCCGGCCTCGACCGCATTGGCGAACAGCGGGCTGAGGACCCCTCCGGAGACGGTGGCGAGAGCGCCGAGATCCGCGTCCTGGAGAGGGAGAATCGACTGTGCCTCGTACTCATCGCCCTCGTCCAACTCTGCCTGGTAGATGGCCGAGCCGTCGGGAGTGATCTGGAACGCGCTGACGTTCACCGAGTCCGAGCGGAAGAACTGGCCTACACCGACGGTGGGCAGGACCTGGGATCTCAGGGCGACGATCTGGACTCTCTGAGTGATCTCCTGGCTCGTTCCCCGATAGGCGTGCTCCGGGTCGCCGCCACCGATCCCCGGCTCATAGAAGTCCGCCCGGTTGGCGGAGGGGCGCCATGCCTCCCCGTCGAAGAAGTCGAGACTCTCCATCCGCCAGTAGATCTCGTTGGCGGGAGGCGCGTTCGGATCGAGGGTGGCCCGGAAGACCACGGCATTCGTTCGCCGGATGATGCTCTGGTGCAAGTCGGCGAGGCGATCGAACGTGACGCCGCCGAACCCAGGTCCATAGCCACCGCCATAACGCCAACGGACGTTCCCTGTCGCAGGGACCAGCGAGGAGGCCGTGTCGGCGACGAACAATGCTCCTCCCGCCACCAGAGCCGCCAGGATGAGCGCCATGCCGCCGGCCCGCCGTGCAAGTGGACGGCCTTCGACGTCACGGACCCTGCCGGCATCCTGTCGGCGCTCGATCCCGATCGAGGCCAGAGCCAGTGCAATCACGATGGAGACGGCCCCCAGCCAAATCGGCCCGCCCGGGATCCGGTCCATCACCGCGAACTGCAGGTAGAGACCCAGTGAGGGGGCGATCATCGCAATCGAAGGGCCTGCAGTCGCTCCCCACACGTACAGAGCTCCGGTGATCCACATCAGCACCGCAAGGACCGCGACGACACCGGATGTCGGGAACACCGGAGCCACACCGAATCGGACCAAATCCAGGGTCTGGCTCAGCTCGTCACCCAGCGCACCGAGGGTGCCCGGTGTTGGCACAAAGCCCAACAGGAGCGTGTCCGGGACGGCGATGCGGAGGAACAGGGCGAGGCCGGCGACGACGAAGATGGCCATCGAGACCCTCTTATTGTTGACCGTCTGACCGAGCAGCCACCAGATGACGCCGCCGAGGAAGGCGGAGGCGAGCATGATGAGCTGCCAGTCGGGTGCCTCGGGACCCGTGTCGAGGAGGCGTCCGAGCCGGACGAGCATCAACACGAAGGCGGCGGCGCCCGCTAGCCGACCGAGGCCGTTGTCCATGAGCTCCTCATTGCGATCACCCAGGCCGGCGCCCAGGGTTGGTCGGGGGCGACCGATACCGTGGTCACCCCCATCCGGTGGAAGCCGACCAGGGTTTGAGAGGTCGAGGCCGACGCGGTCATCAGGACGGTTGTCGGGTAATCGCCCGACAGCAGTTGTTGCACACCCAGGAGGGGTCGATCGGCCACACCGGTAACGATTACCAAGGCCCCCCCACCACCCTTCTGTCGGATTCGCCCGGCCACCGCTTCGATATCGATGGCGGGGTCGGGCTGCACCAGGGCCAGACGCTCCATGGCCGACGAGTAGCGGGCGGCGTCGATGGCTTCCGCGTCTCCCGCCCACAAATCGGCGTCGAACCCCGACCCGACCAGATGGGTGACGATCGTGGCTGCGCCCGAGACCGCCTTCTCGAACGCGTCCTGCGACTCGTAGCTCGTGGTGCGCACATCGAGGAGAACGAGGGCGCGGGACTGCCACGGCGTCTCCAGCTGACGGATCATCAGCTCGTCGGTGCGAGCCGAAGACGGCCAGTGGACCCTTCGCAGGTCGTCTCCTTGTTGATACTCACGCAATGTGTAGAAGTCCTCGCCACCGCGTCGGGCGTGCTCGGGGCGGGACGCCTGCATGGCCGGGTCCTGGCCCCGGACGATCGGAAAGCCGCTCAATTCCTCGACAGCGGGGTAAACCACGATCCGATCCGCGGGGCCGGTCAGCTCGCTCGTCTCTGCCAGACCTAGCGGATCGCTCACCCGTGCCATTGTCGGCCCGACCCGGTACACGCCCCGGGGGCGGCAGGTGACCCGGTAGGTGGCCGTAGCCGACTCCTGTCCCTTGAGTCGCGCGACCTCGAAGACGGCCACGCCGAGTCGGTTCACGTCGTCCTCGATGGTCAGACGGCTGACACTGTGTCGTGCGGTGTTCTCGATCAGCAGTGTCACCGTCGTGGTCTCGCCGTCGTGAACCGTCGATGAGCCGAGTCTGCGGTTCACCTCGAGGCTGGGCCGACGTCTCCGCACCTGGAACAAGGCCACCGCCTGGGCAAGGAGGAGGAACACGCCGGTGAGGAGCAATTCGATCTCACCGAGGGCATACCAGAGGACGAGAAGGGCGAGACCGGCCCCGGATAGGGCCCAACCCCGCAATGTCGGCATCAGGTGGCGATCCGGGAGGTGGTGCCCGGCACCCTCAGCCTGTTCATCACGTCTTCGATGACGTCGGGGAGGGTCTCGCCACGCATCTGGGCCTCGGGTCGCAACGCCATGCGATGCTCCAATACCGGGTGGGCCAGCACCTTGATGTCGTCCGGTGTGACGTACTCCCTGCCCTGGGAGGCGGCCAACGCCCTGGAAAGCCGTTGGAGGAACAGCGCCGAGCGAGGAGACGCTCCGAGCAGGACGTCCGGATGCTGCCTTGTTCCGTCGATCAGGTCGATGATGTATGTCTTCACCGACGAGGACACCGTCACCTCACGGGCAACCACGATCAGCTCTTCGATCTCAGCGACGGAGACAACGGGCTCCAGGTCCAGGAAAGTAGATCGGACCCCGTGCGTGTCGAGAATTTCGAGCTCCTTCTGCCGGCTCGGATACCCGATGACCACCCTCATCATGAACCTGTCCAGCTGGGACTCGGGGAGGGGATATGTCCCCTCGTGCTCCAGAGGGTTCTGCGTGGCCATGACCATGAAGGGCAACGGCAGGGAGCGGGTCACACCGTCGGAGGTGACCTGGCGCTCCTCCATCGCCTCGAGGAGGGCGGATTGAGTCTTCGGGCTGGCCCGGTTGATCTCGTCCCCGACCACGATGTTGGCGAAGATCGGGCCGGGTTTGAACTCGAATTCGTTGCGGTTGCGGTCCCAGACGGACACGCCCGTGACGTCGGAGGGGAGAAGGTCCGGTGTGAATTGGACTCGTTGGAACTCGCTGTGGATGGAGCGGGCCACCGATTTGGCCAATTGCGTTTTTCCGACACCGGGAACATCTTCGACCAGGACGTGCCCCTCGGCCACCAGTGCGAGCAGCACCAGCTCGACCACATCCCGCTTCCCCTGAATGACCTTCTCGACGTTGGTGGCGATCAGGTCGAATCGTCTCGAGAACGCTTCGATTTGCTGGGCGGATACCACGGCCTTTGACCCTCCCGACTCGCTTTTGTGGCTCGACTCTACTGAGAGACGCTTTTATACGTAGCTAGAGTTCCCTCGGGAGTGTCCGACCGATCCATGAAGAGTGGGCCCGGACTGGGCAGGGGTCTGTTTGCCTTGGCTGGCAGGCCCATTTTGCTGTGGGAAGCCGTGCGTGCCGCGCTCGCGATGAGACGTCGTCATGGTGCCCTTCCCTCCCGCGTGTACCTCGACTGGCGGATGCACACGGCATATGGCCAGGACATGAGGGAACCTCGACCTGAGGATCTGGCGTCATATCTCTCGTGGCGACGGAGAATGCGGGCTATCTCATGAAAGAGAAGCTTGTCGAGCGGCTCCAAGACATCCCGGGCGTCGAGTCTGTGTCGTTGGACATCGAGGAACTCGAATCGGGGATCAAGGTCAAACTCGACGACGACGCCGACGAGGCCCAGGTCCTCGAGTCCGTCCGAGCCCTCCTCGTGGCCTACGGAGTGAGATCTCTCGAGCATTCCGACCTCGAGATTGGAAATCGTCTCTCCCAGGCCAGGGCAGCTCTCGGAGTGGACGTCCGAATCTCACAGGTGAAAGGCGGAGCCAGGGTGGAGGTCATCGGCACCGCGGTGCGTTCGTTCCGCCTGGTTCCCTCCACGCCCATGGCGATCGCTCAAGGCATGTCCGACGCCTGGTGCCAGGTGCTGGGGCGCATACCGCTGGAGATCACGAGAGTCACGCTTTCCCCGGACGAGGGAACGCTCACGGTCGTCGCCACCAACGGGACTCAGGAGCGGACCGGCCACGCCGACATCGATGGTGGCTGGACCATGGCGCTGCCCTTGGCAGTGGGTCGTGCGATCGGTGTCGTGGAGCCTGATTCTGAGGCGGGGGAGTCTGGTTTGGCCCACACCGATTGGTAACGTCACCAGTCAGGAACAGCGTTTCTAATGGCACGGGTCCTTGTATTGAACGCCAGCTACGAGCCACTCTCGGTGGTGACCACCCGCCGGGCGGTCGTCCTCGTCCTCAATCAGAAGGCCAGCGTTGTCGTGGGGAAAGATGAGACGTGGAGCTCTGAGAGCGCCTCGATCGAAGTTCCCTCGGTTGTGCGCCTGACCCGATACGTGAAGGTCCCGTATCGCCGCGCCGCCCCCGTCACCCGACGTGCCGTCTTCGGTCGTGACGGCCATCGCTGCCAATACTGCGGCGGGCCGGCCGAGTCCCTCGACCATGTGCTGCCCCGGTCACGCGGTGGAGACCACAGCTGGGAGAACGTCGTCGCATGTTGTCGCCCCTGCAACATATCCAAGGGGGATCGTCTCCCGAAAGAAGCGGGGCTCCGGCTCAGCAACAAGCCAGGCCCGCCACGACGGTATGCCTGGATATACGCCTCGACCGGCTACCAAGTCGACCCGGCCTGGCATCCCTATCTCGAAGTCGCTTAGTCTGATCGTGCCCCGGCTTCGCCCAGTGTCGGTGAGTGACGCAGAGCAGATAGCCGCCATCTACGAGCCGTTGGTGTTGGCTACTGCCGTTTCTTTCGAATTGGATCCGCCGGGGCCGGCGGAGATGGCGAGTCGAATCCGATCGGTCACCACCGGTCATCCCTGGCTGGTCAGCGAGGAGAGCGGAGTGGTACTCGCCTACGCCTATGCCACCGCGTTCCGCGGCCGACCGGCCTACAGGTGGTCTGTCGAGACCACGGTGTATGTGCACGAAGACCATCGTGGGCGTGGAATCGGCGGAGACGTGTACCGGGGTCTTCTTGACCTCTCCATCCTCTGGGGCTTCGCCAACGCCTACGCAGGGATCGCATTGCCCAATCCGGGCAGTGAAGCCCTGCATGCCTCGCTCGGGTTCACCTCGATCGGGGTGTTCCCCCGGGCCGGGCACAAGATGGGGCAGTGGCACGACGTCGGGTGGTGGCACTGCCCCCTGGCCTCGAGTGACCCGCCCGGAGAGCCGGCGCCTCCTGGCGAGGATCAGGTTCTCGCCCTCCTCGCCCGCTGAATCCGTCAGTCCTGTCCTCTCTTTTCGTCATCGCCAGATGCCTTGGTGTGGCCGTGATCGCACCGGGTGGGGCAAAAGGTTGACAAGTGGGGCGAAGTGGGTCATAGTGGGCGGCCCATGAGAAGTGGGGTCAGTGACATGAGGACGGACGGAGAAGCAAAGCAGTGTTCCTTGGCGAGTACTTCCACAGTCTCGACGGGAAGAGCCGGGTGGTCATGCCCTCCGGTTTTCGCCGTGATCTCGAAGACGGTTGTGTCGTCACCAAAGGCCAGGACCGTCAGCTCGTCCTCTTCCCGTCCGGTGAGTTCGAGGCGAGGGCGGCGGAGGTGAGCGGCATGCAGCAGAACCGGTCCGGACGGCGCTTCTCCCGCACGGTTTTCTCGGGTGCCGATCTCCAGACGCTCGACAAGTCGGGCCGGGTGCTGATCAAGCCTGACCTGAGGGACTTCGCAGACCTGGAAACTGGCACGGAGATCGCGGTGATCGGTGTCTACGACCACGTGGAGCTCTGGAACAAGACGCTCTTCCTCGAGGACCGCGCCGCCGGCGATCAGAGCTACCTGGAGGAGGACGAGTAACGACAACACGTGCGTGGCTGGTTCATCGCCAGCCCCCCGGAACCAATGGAAGGCCCCTGACTCCGCCCGCTTCCTATTGGTACCAGCGCCCGGGGGGCTGGCAATGAGCCAGAACCGGGACAACGACGACCGGGACTACCACCGGCCGGTTCTGGAGCATGAGGTGGCTGGGCTGCTGGCCCCGGTGCTGCCGGGTGTTGTGGTGGACGCGACATTCGGTGGTGGGGGACACACCCGCCGTTTGCTGGATGAGTTCGGAGAGAACGTGAAAATTGTGGCGATAGATCGCGATCCTGCGGCACTGGCCAATGCCAGAGAGCTCGGCGTGCCCGCGGCGCAGGGCAACTTCTCGGATCTCGGGGAACTCGTCGTCTCGGTGACCGATGAGCCAGTGGCCGGTGTCCTCTTCGATTTCGGGGTCTCGTCCCATCAGCTCGATGAGGCTGACCGGGGTTTCTCATATCGCCACGACGGGCCACTGGACATGCGGATGGGGCCTGATGCCGCCTACACGGCTTCGGAGGTGGTCAACGAATGGCCAGAGGACCGTCTTGCCGATGTCATCCGTCGCTTTGGAGAGGAGCCCATGGCGCGGCGTGTCGCCCATGCCATCGTCGAAGGGCGCCCCTATCAGTCGACGAGCCAGCTATCCACCGTCGTGGCCGCGGCGATCCCCGCGGCGCGCCGTCGGGCGGGCCATCCCGCCCGACGGACCTTTCAGGCGATCCGGATCGCTGTCAACGCTGAGCTCGACGCCATATCGAGTGGTCTCGACCAGGCCATCGAGTTGGTGAAGCCGGAGGGGCGGATCCTGGCCATCTCGTATCACTCGCTCGAGGACCGGATCGTCAAGCGTCGGTTCACGAAAGGCGCCACCGGCTGCACGTGCCCGCCCGAGCTCCCGGTGTGCGGGTGCGGGAACAGCGCCGAACTGCGGATTCTCACCAGAAAAGGGGTACGAGCATCCGCCGCCGAGGTCGAGGCCAACAATCGTGCCCGCTCGGCGGTCCTGCGGGCTGCCGAGAAGGTGGCGGCGTGACTGCGGCCCGCCCGCTCAGGCAGCCGGCGCCACGGCAGGGCATGCGTGTCCTCCGGGGCCGCAAGCAGCTCAGGCGACCGGCTCTGGCCCCATGGATGATGATGGTTCTGATTGGCGTGGCCGCCTTCCTGGGCCTCGGCTTCGCCAGGACATCGCTGGACCGATCAGCCTTCGAGCTCGATCGCCTCGACCGTGCCATTGCCGAGCAGGAGGCTCTCAACGAGCAACTCCGGCTCGAGATCGCCCGTATGGAGAATCCGGCGCGCATCGCGCCACTGGCCGAGGAGCTCGGGCTGATGATCCCGGGCGACACCAGGCAGCTTCTGGTGGATCTGGGAGGTCCGGCGGTGGCCTCCGTCGATGAGGGAGATACGCAATGAGGACCCGACGGCGCGCTGGAGCCGGGCTCCCGGAGGGAACAGGTCGTTCCCGACCACCGGGGTCTCGGCCGGGGACTTAGACGTGGCTGCCGGCAAGGCCGCCACAAGACCCGACCGATCCCGGGCACGGGTTTCCCTGATCGGGCTCTCGTTGGTGATCGCCCTTCTCGGTCTCGCCTTCCGGCTTTTCCAGGTTCAGGTCGTCCAGGCGGCCGATTTGGCGGGCCAGGGCCTGGACCAGCGTCTCGTGACCCGGGACCTGGCCCCGCAGCGGGGCAAGGTCTACGACCGGAACGGGGAGTTGCTGGCTATGACGGTCGAGGCGCAGAGCATCTGGGCCAATCCCACCCAGATCGAGGAGCCGCTCTGGGTGGCACAGCAGGTGGGTGGGCTCCTCGGCGTCGACTCCCAGGAGCTGCTCACCAGGCTCGAGTCAGATCGCGAGTTCGTATATCTGAAGCGTCAGGTGGAGCCCGGAGTCGCCGAGCAAATCGCTGAACTCCAGGTCAGGGGCATCTACGCCCACCCGGAGTCGACTCGCATCTACCCGGCCGGGGCAGTGGCTTCCCACGTGACCGGCTTCGTCGACATCGACGGGAACGGTCAGGAAGGCCTCGAATACATGTACGACGAGGCGCTGCGCGGAGTCCCGGGTAAGGCTGTCTTCGAGCGCGACCTGGAAGGTCGCATCATCCCCCAGGGCATCAGCGACATTGTCCCTGCTGTGCCTGGCACCGACTTGAACACGACCATCGATCTACCTCTGCAATACCAGGCACAGCAGGCGTGTCTGTCCGCGGTCGACCGCACCGATGCCGAGTCGTGCTGGGTAGTGGTACTCGACGTCGAGTCAGGCGGGGTCCTGGCTCTGGCCGGCGCCCCTGTGTTCGATCCGCAGACCCGACAGACGGTCGATGAGAAGTGTGACCCGGCGCTCGACCCGACATGTCACGCGTTCAGGAACTTCATCGTGCGAGGCGTCTACGAGCCCGGGTCGACCCAGAAGCTGATCACGGTGGCGGCGGCCATCGAAGAGGGTGAGGTGAAGGCCGGCACCGTCATCCCCGGGGTGGCCGATCTCCTGGAACTGCGCCCGGATGCCTGTCGTTCGGCGGATGATGACTTATTCGGCTGCTACCGCGATTTCGAGGAGCACGAGACGGCCAACATGAGCGTGGCGGAGATATTCACCAAGTCCTCGAACGTCGGCACGATTCTGGTTGCAGAGAAACTCGGGCAGGACCGGCTCATCTCATATATCGAACGGTTCGGCCTCGGGGCGAAAACCGGGGTGGATTATTCGGTGGAGGCGCCCGGGACATTGAACTTCGAGGCCGGTTGTGAGACATGCTGGGCCTCGGCTGCGATCGGTTATTCAGTTGCCGCCACACCACTCCAGATGGCGGCGGCCTATGGCGCCATCGGTAACGATGGCATCTGGACGGCGCCGCACATCGTCGCCTCCACGACCGACGTTGATGGCAATCAGGAAGTTGCGGGGTTGGAGACAAAGCGGGTGGTATCCCCGGAGACGGCGGTCCTCATGCAAGACCTGCTGGCCAATGTGGTCGACGAGGGCACCGGACAAGCAGCGACGGTGGCGGGCTACCAGGTCGGGGGAAAGACCGGGACCGCCAACAAGCTCGGAGAGGACGGGCGGTACACCGAGGTGACCCGGGCGTCTTTCGTGGGCATGGCGCCGATGAATGACCCGAAGGTCGTCGTGGCGGTCCTCATCGACGCACCCTCTTACCAGTACCGGACCGGTGGGGCAGCCGCGGCGCCTGTGTTCGCTCAGGTGATGGAGCAGGCTCTACACCGATTGGGAGTGCCCCCCGATGCCGGCGCCGGGTAGCACCGTGGGGGACGCGTCGGGCCGCGTTGGTGGCCTCGTCGTCGGCGACCCTGACATATGGCTCGGCGATGTGACCCATGACTCGGCGCTGGCCGGTCCCGACGTCCTGTTCGTCGCCGTCAAGGGCTCGACGCACGACGGGCACGACTTTGTCGGCTCGGCGGTAGATGCCGGTTCTCCTGCTGTGGCGGTCGAGACACTTCAGGACAATCCGGTGACACAGATCGTGGTCGGCGACACCCGCGCCGCAATGGGCCCGATGTCAGCCCGGGTCCACGGCGACCCGTCCACTGAGCTGGCCGTCGTCGGGGTCACCGGGACCAATGGCAAGACAACGGTCACTCACTACCTCGAATCGCTACTCACCTCCGCCGGTCGTGTCGTGGGGTTGATCGGGACTGTGGAGACGCGAGTGGGGGCGACGGCCCTGCCCTCGGTAAGAACCACCCCGGAGGCCACTGATTTCCAGCGTCTCCTTGCCGAGATGAGACGGCTCGACGCAGGTGTGGTCGCAGCTGAGATCTCGTCCCACGCCCTCGAGATGAGCCGGGTTGCCGGCACCCGGTTCGAAGTTGCTGCCTTCACCAACTTGTCCCAGGACCATCTCGACTTCCACGGTTCGATGGAGTCATACCGAGGCGCCAAGGAGCGGCTTTTCCGGGATTATGAGGTCGGGACGGCAGTCCTCAATATCGACGACCCGGTTGGCGCCGCCATCTCCTCGTGGGTGGAGACGCCGGTGATCAGGGTCGGCCGGGGCGGCGAGGTTCGCGCCGAGAACGTCGAGACCTCCTTTCTCGGGACGCGTTTCGATCTGGTCACTGACAACGGGACCGTCACGGTGACCTCCGATTTGATCGGCGCGTTCAACGTGGAGAATGCCCTGGTGGCCGTGGGCTGCGCCCTGGCCCTCGGTTTGGACCTCGATGAGATCTCCGGAGGGTTGGCCCGTCTTGGAGGGGTGCCCGGGCGATTCGAGCAGGTTTCCGGGAGCGGGCCGATCCATGTCATCGTCGACTACGCCCACACCCCTGACGGTGTCGCGGAGGCCATTTCGGTCGCTCGTTCGATTGCGCCGGGGAGAGTGATCGCCGTCGTCGGGGCAGGCGGCGACCGTGATCGGGAGAAACGGCCGTTGATGGGCCGGGCAGCGACCGGGGCCGATCTGGCCATCCTGACAAGCGACAACCCTCGCTCCGAGGACCCTGATCAGATCCTCACCGAAGTGGCCGAGGGAGCCTCGGGTCCCTGGGTCATCCTCGAAGTGGACCGGCGTCGGGCCATCGAGTCGGCCATTGCAGCGGCAGAGAAGGGCGATGTGGTCCTGGTCCTCGGGAAGGGGCACGAGACCGGCCAGGAGATCGGGGGCCAGGTATTCCCGTTCGACGATCGACAGGTCGCCAGGGAGATCCTGTCATCGAGGTCCGGGTCCGCCGATTTCGACCCTGATTCAGGGAGCATGACGGAGTGATACCGCTGCTGACCGCCGCCGCAGTCGGGCTGGTCGTCTCGATCTTCGGCACGCCATACGCCATTCGATTCTTCAGACGTCGTGAGATCGGGCAGTTCATCCAGGAAGAGATCGCCGGAATGCACGGCCACAAGCAGGGGACCCCCACCATGGGCGGCGTCGTATTCGTAGCCGCCGCCATCATCGGATACCTGGTGTCGCACGTCCGGCTTGTCGCGCCAGCAGGCGGTATCGGCCTCGAGTTCACCCCGTTGAGCGACGGTGGGCTGCTCACTGTCTTCGCCCTGGCCGGTATGGCGGTGGTGGGCTTTCTGGACGACTGGATCAAGTACTCGAACAAGCGGAGCCTCGGGCTGTCCAAATCGGCCAAGTTCGGTGGTCAGCTGGCGATTGCCGCCCTCTTCGCCTGGGGCGCGACCGAAGCCGGGGTGGTCACCGAGATCTCATTCGTCAGACCCCTGGGCATCGATCTCGGCGCATTCTTCGTGATCTGGGTCCTCCTCATGCTGACCGGATGGGCAAATGGTGTGAATCTGGCCGACGGCATGGATGGCCTGGCAGGAGGATCATCCGCCCTGGTCGTTGCCTCTTACACGGTCATCGCCTTCTGGCAGTTTCGAAACCCCGAGGTCTACGAGTCGGTCGACCCACTCGAGCTGGCCATCATCTCGGCAGCGATGTTCGGGGCCATCCTCGGCTTCCTCTGGTGGAACGCGCCGCCGGCCAAGATCATCATGGGAGATGTCGGCTCACAGGGCATCGGGGGTCTTCTCGCTGCCCTGGCGCTCCTGACCAACACCAGCCTCCTCTTGGTCGTGCTGGGAGCGATTTTCGTGGCGGAGACGGCGTCGGTGATCCTCCAGGTGGCCAGTTTCAAGATCTTCGGGAAGCGGATCTTTCGCATGTCGCCGATCCACTACCACTTCGACCTGGGTGGCTGGCCCGAGACCACCGTCGTGATCCGGTTCTGGATCCTGACCGGTTTCGGCGTCGCACTCGGGCTCGGGTTCTTCTACGGCGACTTCCTACGGCTCGAGGACTTGTTGTGACCCGGGTGCTCGTCCTCGGGGCCGGAGTCTCCGGTCTGGCGGCGGCCGCCCTCGCCAGGGAGCGGGACATGCCGGTGACGATCTACACCCGGGATCAGCCCGAGATCGCTCTCGAAAAGGGCTTCCCGGTGGCAAGCGGTGGATGGGACCCGGTCCTGCTCACCGGCATCGACCTGGTCGTCACCAGCCCGGGATTCCCCGAACGTGCCCTACCCATCGTCGAGGCACTGGAATGGGGCATCCCGGTTTGGAGCGAGATCGAGTTTGCCTGGAGGCATCTCGACGTTCCGGTAGCGGCCGTCACCGGGACGAACGGGAAGACGACGGTCACAGAGGCCACTTCTGCCATGCTCGAGGCTTCGGGCATCGATGCTCCGGCGGCAGGCAACATCGGCTCCGCCCTCTCAGAGCACGTCGACCGGGGTCACAGGGCCGTGGTGGTCGAGGTGTCCAGCTTCCAGCTTCGCTTTTGCGAGGAGTTTCGCCCGGCGGCGGCTGCAATCACCAATGTCGCTGTGGACCATCTCGACTGGCATGGGTCAGAGCACTCGTACCGGGCAGCCAAGGCGAAGATCTTCATGAACCAGACCGATGAGGATCTCCTGGTGTTCGATGCCGACGACGAAGGAGCCTCGTCACTCGTCTCAGGGGCGCGGAGTGAGCTGTTCCCGGTTTCGGGAAGGCATCTCCCAGCTGGCGGTGGTGGCGTCGACGACGACCATCTGGTGATAGGCGAGCTGACCATCTCGATTGGCGACCTGGTGTCTGACGACCCGACCCACCTGGTCAACATTGCCTCGGCCTCCGCCCTCGCCTTGCGCATGGGAGCGACTGCCGACGGGGTGACCAGGGCGGCCACGTCGTTCGCGCCTGGCCCACATAGGAGATCGCTGGTTGCCAGAGCTGGCGGCGTGACTTGGATCGACGATTCGAAGGCGACGAACACCCACGCTGCCCTCAGCTCGATAAGAGCCCACGACTCGGTGATTCTCATCGCCGGAGGCCTGGCCAAGGGCATTGATGTGGCTCCGATCGCCCGCGAGCCGAATGTGCGATACGTGCTCGGCATCGGCGAGGCCGGACCCGACCTGGCGGCGGCCGCAGGGGAGCGGGGCCGCGAGGCAGGCACGCTCGAGCGCGCCGTCGAGCTGGCGGCGGAACTGGCAGAGCCAGGGGACACGGTGCTTCTCGCTCCGGGCTGCGCCAGCTTCGACCAATTCTCCTCATACGCCGAGCGAGGCGACACATTCGCGGCCCTCGTCGGATCGATCACAGAGGAGGCAAGGTCCGTATGACGGCGAACGTGACATCTATTGCGAAGGTACGGGCCGCCGCCCGAAGCCGCGCCGAGCGACTCAAGATGAACAACCGCACGGCCACTGCGCTGCTCGTCCTGGCGGTTGTTCTGATCGTGATCGGCCTGGGCGCCACCCAGTCGGCATCTTCTGTGGTGGCCATCGACCAGTCCGAGGACCGGTTCTACTTCTTCAAGCGCCAACTGATCGGCGTCGGCATCGGCACAGTGGCACTCCTCATCACGAGCCGGATCCCGTACCGCGTCTACCGCAGACTCGCCCTGCCGGGGTTCTTCGTCACCGTGGCGCTGTTGATCGCCGTGCTCATGGTCGGACCGGTCATCGGCGGCTCCCAACGATGGCTGCCGATCGCGGGTTTCAGCTTCCAACCCTCAGAGGTGGCCAAGGTGGCCATCGTCCTGGTGTTGGCCCATCTCTTCGAGAAGAAACATCGGCTCCTCACCCGCTTCGGCCACTTTCTCGTCCCGGTGGTGTTCACAGTCGGCGTACTCGGTGGCCTGGTGATCCTCCAGCCCGACCTGGGAACGACGATCATCATCGGAGCTGCGGCGATGGCGGTGATCATGGCCAGCGACACCCCGCTGAGGTACGTGCTGGTCCTGACCGTTCTCGTTGTCCTCTCCGCCTGGGTCCTCGCATTCGGCGACGAGTATCGGGTCGATCGCATCGTCGGGTTCCTCGATCCCTGGGGGAACGCCAACGGCGAGGGCTACCAGCTGATCCAGGGCTACTACGCCCTGTCCAACGGCGGTCTCTTCGGGGTGGGGCTGGGCGCCAGCCGTGCCCGTTGGTTCTATCTGCCCAATGCCCACACGGACTTCATCTTCGCCATCATCGGCGAGGAAACCGGGCTGATCGGGGGGTTGACGGTCATCGGTCTCTACATCGTGCTCGCACTGGCGGGGTGGATGGTCGCGATCAGGGCCCCGGATCGCTTCGGCAGGATGGTGGCGGCTGGTCTCACCGCCTGGCTCACATTTCAGGCAATCGTCAACATCGGCGGCGTCCTCGGCGTGATGCCGATAACGGGTATCTCGCTCCCGTTCGTCTCATTCGGGAGCACATCCCTGATCGTGTGCATGGCGTCTCTCGGCATCCTCGTCAACATCGCCCAGGCAGGGGTGCAACCCAAGACATGACCTTCCTCATCGCCGCAGCCGGCACCGGTGGCCACGTGTTCCCTGGGCTGGCCGTCGGCGAGGCCCTGCTGACCCTTGGGACGCCCAAGGACTCGATCCTCTTTGTCGGCGGCGACAGGCTCGAGAAGTCCGTCTATCCCGAGGCGGGGTTCCCCTTCCTCCAGGTGGAGGTGAGGGGTCTACAGCGATCGATCACCACGAGAAACCTGAGCCTGCCCCGTGTCGTCTGGCGTGCCCGGGACGCCATCATCGCCGCCATCGATGAGAGAGCGATAAAGGTGGTGCTCGGGATGGGAGGCTATGTCACCGTCCCCGCCGCCCTGGCTGCCCGGAGCTCTGGATCGGCCCTGCTCGTGGCCGAGCAGAACGCCGGCGGCGGTCTGGCCAATCGTGTCGCCTCGCGCTGGGCGGCACGGACATTCACCTCCTTTCCCGACACAGACGGGCTCGAGAGAGGGGAGTGGGTCGGCAACCCGGTCCGTGACACCTTGTCCAACCTGAACCGGGAGGAGACCAGACCACAGGCTCTGGCCCACTACGGCCTGGATCCGGGATACCCGGTCCTCGGGGCCGTTGGCGGCTCGTTGGGGGCCGGATTGATCAATGGAGCGGTAGGGGATCTGGTCGAGAAATGGGAGGGAAGCCGGATCCAGGTCTTGCATCTCACCGGCGAGGGCAACGTGGCCCCAGACCGGAGGCCGTCCGACTCGGTGCTCTGGGTGCGGCGCTCCTTCGAGAAGCGCATGGAGCTTTTCTACGCCGTCTGTGACCTGGTGGTGGCTCGGGCCGGGGGAGGCGTTGCCGAGCTGACGGTGACCGCGACCCCGTCGATCCTCATCCCCGGCGAGTTCGGCTCCTCGGGTCATCAGGCCGCAAACGCTGCCTTCTTGCACGAGGCCGGTGCGGCAGTGGTCCTCAGTCAGGACCGTCTCGACCTGCTCCCGGGTCTCGTCGCTGAGATCCTGCTGTCACCGGACCGGCTCGAGGCGATGAGGATCGGCGCCAGGAGCATTGCCAAACCCTACGCGGCGATCACAATCGCCGGTGCGATGCGGGAGTTGGTGACATGAGACTCGATTATCCCCATATCCACCTGGTGGGAGCGGGAGGCGCCGGAATGAGCGCTATCGCCAAGGTTCTGGCAGGCATGGGTCATGTGGTCTCCGGTTCTGACCAGCGAGGGGGATCGACCCTGGACAGGTTGGAGGACTTTGGTATCGCCACCCACACCGGCCATCACCCGGAGGTGGCCCGCACCGCAGACCTCGTTGTCGCCTCGTCGGCCGTCCCCGAGCGGGACCCTGAGCTGATCGCCGCGGCTGATGCCGGGGTGCCGGTGTGGCGCCGCCCCGACCTCCTCGCCGCTCTCACCGAGGGGATCACCACGATCGGCGCTACCGGCACACACGGAAAGACCACGACGACCGCGCTGCTCGTTTCCGCATTGAGGGCCCTCGGAGAGGATCCGAGCTTCATCGTTGGCGGGGATCTCGTCGACTGGAACACCAACGGCCATTTCGGTGAGACGCCACTGCTTGTCGTCGAGGCCGATGAGGCCTTTCGCACATTCGAGAGTCTGCGTCTCTCCGGGTTGATCGTCACCAACGTCGAGTCGGAGCACATGGAGCACTTTGGGACCGAGTCCGACTTGGAGGAAGCGTTCGTCACCGTCGCCGAAGGCGTCGATGGGCCTGTCGTCGTCTGCGCCGATGATGCGGGCTCCCGCAAGATCGGGGTCCGCACCGGGGCTATCACCTACGGCCTGGACTCTGCGGCGGACTGGCGGATCGTCGACTTGACGAGACACGATGGAGGCACCAGGTTCGAGCTGGTCGGGCCGTCGGGGCGTGCTCTTGTCAGTCTCGGGAGGCCCGGTGCTCATGTGGCCCTCGACGCAGCAGGCGCACTCGCCTTGCTCGGCTCGATGGGCCGCGACATCGCCGCTGCCGCCCTCGGCCTGGCCTCGTTTCGGGGCGTCGGTCGGCGTTGGGAGCACAGGGGCACCGTGTCGGGCGTAACCCTGATCGACGATTACGCCCATCATCCGACCGAAGTGGCAGCCACCGTCGAGGTGGGGAGAACCCTGGCCAGGGGGCGGCTGTGGGCTGTCTTTCAGCCGCATTTGTACAGCAGGACGACGCGATTTCACGAGGACTTCGGAGCCGCCCTCAGCGGCGCAGACGAGGTGGTCATCACAGATGTGTACGGGTCGCGGGAAGAGCCGGTACCCGGCGTCACCGGCGCCTTGGTGGTCGATTCGGCGCGTCGCCACGGCGCCAGCGCCCATTACGTCCCTCATCGTCGCGATCTCGCCGACTTCCTCGCGGAGCGTGTCGCTGAGGGGGACCTGGTCCTGACCATGGGGGCGGGGGACATCACTCTCGTCCCCACAGAGCTCGCCATCCGTCTGGCGGAGCGATCATGAGCTCGCTCCATTCTCTCATCGCCTCCGGGATGGTCCGCGAACACGTGCCTCTCGGGCCATACACCACGTACAAGTCTGGTGGCCCAGCCCGTTACCTGGCCGAGGTGGCCGACACCGAGGCACTCGACGATCTCGTCGCCTCTGGCGTGGTCGCTGACATGCCGGTCCTCGTCCTGGGTCGCGGATCCAATCTGGTGGTCGCCGATTCCGGGTTCGACGGTCTCGTCATCCGCCTCGGACCGGCCTTCGGTGTGGTCGAGGTCGACGGGACTGTGGTACGAGCCGGCGGCGCCGCACCATTGGCGCAGGTCGCTCGGAGCAGTGTCGATGCCGCCCTGACCGGGCTCGAGTTCTTCATCGGTGTCCCCGGATCGGTTGGGGGAGCTGTCCGGCAAAACGCAGGATGCTTCGGTACCGAGACCCGCGACCGCCTCCTCGAGGCCTCGATAGTCGATTTGACCGATGGGAGGACGGGCACATTCGGCCCCGCTGATCTCGACCTGTCCTATCGACACTCGAACGTCATGCTCGACCCGGGTGGTGCTGGGAGCGCTGTTCCAGGGGTCGCCTGGGGACAGCGACGCAGGCCGAACCGAACTGCGCCGCATCACTCGGTGGCGACGCGACAACCAGCCGGGAGGGACCTTCAACGCCGGGAGCGTCTTCAAGAACCCGATGGGCACGACGGCGGGGGAGATCATCGACTCGCTCGGGCTGAAGACGATGAGTGTCGGCGACGTTGCCGTGTCGGCCAAACACGCCAACTTCTTCGTGGCCGGGCCATCGGCCACGTCCGAGGACATCAGAAAGTTGGTGGCCGCGGTCAAAGACCGTGTTTTCGAGGAGACCGGCACCATGCTGGAGCCAGAGATCCAATTCGTCGGATTCGATGATGAAAATTGACCCACGACTAGCGGAGCGACGACGGGAAGTGGCCGAGGACCGGGCGCGGCGCAAGGTCAGTCGCCTGGTCAAGTTTCTCGTCGCCTTCGGTGTGATCGGGGCCGTCGTCTGGCTGTTTCTTTCGCCACTGCTAAGCGTCCACGCCGTGACCACATCGGGCATCGCCGCCAGCTCCGCGGACACGGCCCTGGTCGAGCAGGGTGTGGTCGCCGGCACCCCGCTCATACTCATCCGGGCGGGGAAGGTCCAGAGCGCGCTGGAGGCCGACCCCTGGGTCCGTGAGTCGGTCGTCGAGCTCGATTGGCCCGACGGTGTCGTCGTCCGGGTCCAGGAGCGAGTCCCTGTCGCCTGGCTGGAGACTGACGAGGGTTGGGGCGTCTACGCCGTCGACGGCGTCCGTTTGGCCACCGCGCCCGACCCCGATCCGTCGATGCCGTGGATCCAACTCGGGGCTGTCCCCGTTGACGAGACCGAGTCATCACGGGAGGTCCTCGGATCACTGGAGTTCGCCGCGACCTTGCCCGAAGAGCTCAAGGCCTCGGCCACGGTCCGCACCGAGCCTGGTGGGGAGATCTGGGCCGAGGTGGCCGGGTTTCAGGTGAGACTCGGGCGGGCTGTGGAGATGGGTGCCAAGGCTCTGAGTTTGGCCGCACTGCTCCGCGAGCAGCCAGCCCCCGGCTCGACCTTGACCCTCATCGCCCCGACCCATCCCGCCATCTCGCCACCCTGACCTGATAGGCCCGCCATCAGTAGACGTCTAGTTGAGGGTTAGAGATTGCGTCTTTACTTACCTCCCGGCGAACGGTAAACCTCTACTTCAGCTTCCGATATCCACTGGAGGAATTGTCGTGAACTCGTCGAGCGGCGGCTACTTGGCCGTCATCAAAGTCGTAGGGATCGGCGGTGGCGGCGTCAACGCCGTCAATCGCATGGTCGAAGCGGGCATACGCGGTGTCGAGTTCATCGCGTTGAACACCGACGCCCAGGCACTGCTCATGAGCGATGCCGATGTCAAACTCGACATCGGGCGCGAGGTGACCAGAGGTCTGGGCGCAGGTGCCAACCCCGAGATCGGTCGGGCCGCCGCCGAAGAGCACAAGGCGGAGCTGGAGGATGTCCTCAAGGGCTCCGACATGATCTTCATCACCGCCGGAGAGGGTGGTGGCACCGGAACCGGTGGGGCTCCGGTCGTAGCCGAGGTGGCGCGTTCTGTAGGCGCCCTCACCGTTGGTGTGGTCACGCGGCCCTTTGGCTTCGAAGGACGACGTCGCGCCGTCCATGCCGAACAGGGCATCGACGATCTCAAGGACGCGGTCGACACCCTGATCGTCATCCCCAACGACAGATTGCTCGAGGTCGGTGACCCCGAAGCCCCGATCGCCGAGACCTTTCGGCTCGCCGATGAGGTCTTGATGAGTGGTGTCGCCGGCATAACCGATCTGATCACGACTCCAGGGCTGATCAACGTGGATTTCGCCGATGTGCGAACCATCATGTCTGACGCCGGGTCTGCGGTGATGGGCATCGGCAGGGCAACCGGTGAGAATCGGGCCAAGCAGGCCGCGGAGCGGGCTATCTCCAGCCCGATGCTGGAGACCTCGATGGAAGGCGCCAAGGGTGTCCTTCTCTCCGTGTCCGGTCCCTCCTCGATGACCTTGCATGAGGCCACCGAGGCCGCACGGGTCGTGGCCGACCACGCCGACACCGAGGCGGACATCATCTTCGGGGCGATCGTCGATGACGATCTCGGTGAGGAGATGAAGGTGACCGTGATTGCCGCTGGATTCGAACGGAGACGACAGGGTCGGCCGACGACAACGCGGCCATCGACCCGGTCTTACTCCGGCTTCGAAGAGGGTGACGACGTCCTCGACATCCCGACCTTCGTGCAAGGGTGAATCGGCCCCCCGGTGTCGACGGGGCGGCCTTCACCGACGCATCTGACGGAGATCAGCGCAACGACCTGACCGCCCGATCCGCCGTGTCGTCCTGGCTGGGGATCTCACGTGATTGGGCCACCGTCCGGCAGGTCCATGGGGCCTCTCTCACCCGGGCGGAATCGTCAGGGGAGCTCGACGACGCCGATGCCATCTGGAGTGACGTGTCCGGCCTGCCGGTCGCGGTGTTCACCGCCGACTGCTTCGGGGTGGTGCTCAGGTCCGAAGCCGCGGTGGGAGTCGCACACGCCGGATGGCGCGGGACGGCGAGCGGTGTGGTCCTGGTTCTCAGGGAGGAGATGACCCGGCAGGGCCATGAGCCCGTGGCGGCCGCCATCGGGCCTGGCATCGGCCCCTGTTGTTTCGAGGTGGGGCCCGAGGTGGCGGAGCGGTTCCCCCAGGATGTGGCCGCGACCCGATGGGGGGCGACTTCGGTGGACCTCATCTCGGTATTGAGGCGCCAACTCGACGGCATTGATGTCTGGGTATCCGGTGCCTGCACCATGCATGAGCCGAGTCTCTACAGCCATCGTCGAAACCGGACGGCCCTCCGAAACGCGACGATTGCCTGGGTGTCATGAGCTATGAAGACGTCCTCGACGCGGATGGCCGCCGCGGCGGAGCGAGTCGGCCGGGATCCCTCCTCGATCACAGTGGTGGCGGTGTCAAAGGCAAAATCGGTGCCCGACATCGAGGCTGTCTACCGGTTGGGCCATCGCGACTTTGGCGAGAACCGGGCACAGGAGATGGCGGAGAAGGCGGCGAGGTTGCCCGATGACATCCGCTGGCACTTCGTGGGCGGTCTGCAAACGAACAAGGCTCGTCTGATCCGGCCGATCACCCATCTCCTCCATTCGATGGACAGGCCATCCCTTGCCGGAGCATGGGTGAAGGGAAGCGGTCTGCCCCCGCCGGTCCTGTTGCAGGTCAACACCGGGCACGAGCTTCAGAAGTCGGGAGCGGCGCCCGACGATGCCCGATCCATCCTCTCTGAAGTCGTGTCGTTCGGGCTGGAAGTCCGCGGGTTGATGGCGATCCCACCCCTCACCGAAGACCCGGAGGCGCAACGGCCCCACTTCGCCATGTTGCGGGAGATCCAATCCGAGCTGGCCGCCGAGCACCCCGGAATCATCGAGCTCTCGATGGGGATGACCGATGACTTCGAGATCGCGATCGAGGAAGGCTCCTCAATTATCCGCGTGGGACGGGCTATCTTTGGTGAACGCACCTGACGGAGTGATATGTCGTCACTGTTCTCCAAAGCTCTCGTTTACCTGGGACTGGTCGACGAGGACCAGATGGATTCCGAGACAGCCGATCGTCCGGCATCCGGTCCCATCGAGGAGCCGGCACGGCGTGTCGAGCCCCGGCGTGTCGAGCCATTTCCGCAGAGCCGCAGGGTGGAGCCGCCACCGACTGCTCGTGCTGCCACCAGACCTCAGGGTCGTGAGGGCTCCGAGACCGTCGGCGTGGTGAGGGCTGTCGAGACCCAGTCCGACGTCATCCTGGTCGAGGAGTTCGGCGACGCGAGAATCCTGGCCGATCGCATCCGCGACCGGGTGCCCGTCGTGCTCGACATGCGCAGGGCGGACCACGACCTTGTTCGTCGGGTGGTCGATTTCTCCTCGGGCCTGATCTACGCACTCGACGGCTCGATGCGAAAAGTGGGCGACGGTCTAGTGGTGGTCCTGCCCCCGAGGGTCACATTGAGCCGGGAAGAAAAGCGGCGTCTCTCGACGCTGGGGGCCTACGAGCTCGACGACATCGACGACTGACCTGTGAACCTCGGCGGCGTCCTGATCCTGATCCTCCAGATCTACTTCTATGCCGTCCTGGCCTGGGTGATCCTGTCCTGGATCCCCACGTCCTCAGAGCACCCGCTCGGCAGGATCAATGTGTTCCTCGATCGGATCATCTACCCCGTTATTCTTCCGCTTCGCCGTGTCATCCCTCCTGTGCGTCTCGGTGGGGGGATGCTCGATCTCTCCCCAATCGTGCTCCTCATCGGGCTCCAGTTGTTGATGGGATTGGTGCGGGGAATCTTCTGATCCTTGGAGGCGGGCGGCTTCGTTCGTATCCTCACTCCAGAACCAAGGGGTAAATAGCTATGGCGATAACACCTGCCGACATCGAGAAGAAGACCTTCTCCACCGCGTTACGGGGTTACGACCTCGACGAGGTCGATGATTTCCTGGACGAGATGGTTGTTGCCGTCCGTGAGCTCGAGGAGGAGCTGGCTCGGGCCAAGGAGCGAGTCGCTCAGCTCGAGAACGACCCGGAGGCAATGGCAGCCGTCGCTGCTGCGCCGCCCCCACCCAGGCCCGACGAGTCTGCGATCGGCCGCG
This sequence comes from uncultured Acidobacteriota bacterium, assembly GCA_963734115.1. Taxonomy (GTDB): domain Bacteria; phylum Actinomycetota; class Acidimicrobiia; order Spongiisociales; family ZC4RG35; genus JARDZU01. The sequence continues at coordinate 24,737 of CAVTFV010000004.1, read as the reverse complement.
CCCTCGTCGCTGCGCAGACGGCAGCCGATCGATTGCTCGAGGATGCCCAGAGCGAGGCGGACAAAATCGTCGGGGATGCCAGATCTGAAGCCGACAGCTTCGCCCAGGAGCGGGACAAGAAAAAGGCTGAGGTCGACGCCGAGATGGCCGAGATGACGGGTCTGGTCGCGGGTGTCCGCAACCAGCTCGCGGTTCTCGCCACCACTGTGGCTGACAAGCTCGACGAGATGGATGCGGTGGTCTCGGGGGCCCACAGCGGGGACGCGATCGAACCAGAGACCGACACGGGAACGGCCGATTCCGAGGACGACCTCGCCGACGATGGTACGGAGGACGTCGCGATCGACGACACCGAGGACGGGGCCCAGGATGTCGAGGAGGCCGACGATTCCGGGGCTGATGAGGACGCCGGCCTCGAGGTGGACCTGGCCGAAGTCGAGTCCGCCGAGGGCGACGACGATGCCGGCTCATCGGAGATCGAGGGTGGTGGGGATGGCGAGGAGAACCAGGAGATCTGATCGGGGGCCCGGTCAGCGACCTCGGCTTCTCCTATCGGGCCCATCGGCCCGACGAGGTCGTGATATCACGACATGGGGTGCCCGTGACGACCCTTCGCGGACATGCAGCCGAGAGGTTCATCAGCCGCCTCGATCAGGGCGACCCGCAGCAGCTAATGGCCCGCGTCACCGGGAACTACAAGCGACGCAACGAGCGTCGTTAGCCGGTTGTGGTCGGATCGATGAGCAACGAGACCGTCCTCCGATCGATCTCGAACGATTCACCACGGTCGTCGTCGGACTCGTTGACCGAGATCGCGAGCACCTCGGCACCGATTTCGTCCACATGGATGGAGATGGCGGAGCGAATCAGTGGGTCCTCGCTCTTCCAGTGGAGAACCACCCGGTCGGTGACGTCGAGGCCCGCCTCCCGTCGTAGCCGCTGCACCCGGCTGATCACTTCCCTGGCAATGCCCTCGAGAAGCAACTCGTCCGACACATGAGTGTCGAGAGCGACCGCGAAGACGGCACCCGCCTCTACGACGGTCTCCTCCCTCGGCGTCCGCTCGATGAGCAAATCCGAGATGCCGAGGTCGCGCCCGCCGATTGAGACCGTGCCGCCCTCCAGGACCGCTTCGAGATCCACGGGCTGCAGAGCGGCGATGGAAGCCGCTGCCTCCGGCATCGCCGACCCGAACAGGGGCCCGAGGGTGCGGAAGTTGGCCTTGGCCGACAGGTGTACCAGCGCCCCCTCGTCAGGTGAGGTGACTACCTCCTTCACATTGAGCTCGTCTGCAATCACCTCGGAGTGCGTCCCCACTGCCCGGGCAACGATGGGATCACGGGCGAGCACCGTCAGCCGCATCAAAGGCTGACGGACGCGGAGACCCTCTCGCTTGCGAAGGTTCCGTCCCAGGCGAACCACCTCTCTGACCACCTCCATCGCCGATTCCAGGTCCCGGTCGATGAGGGCAGTCTCTGCTTCGGGGAAATCGCGGTGATGGACGCTTGTCACCGCATCGGGGTGATGGCGCGCGACCAGGTCCTGATAGAGGTGCTCGGTGATGAACGGCAGCACCGGGGCGAGCACCTCGATGAATGTTGTCAGCACTTCGTACAGCGTGGCGAAGGCAGCCAGCTTGTCGGCATCGCTTTCACCCGACTCACCGCGCGCCCGCCAAAACCGACGTCGGGACCGGCGGACGTACCAGTTGGTGAGGTGATCGATGAACCCCAGAGTGGGTGGCACGACGTTGTAGAGGTAATAGCCCTCCATTTGGGTGTTGACCTCGGAGACGAGGCTCTGCAGGACGGACAGGATCCATCGATCCAGCTCCGGCCGCTCATTGGGAGGCGGGGCCATCTCGAGATCGGCAACGGTGATGCCGTCGGCCTCGGCGTAGGTTGTGAAGAAGCTGTAGGTGTTCCACATGGGCAGCAGGACCGTTCGGACCACCTCGGCAACCCCGTCGCTGCTGAAGCGGAGCGGCTCGGCTCGGAGCACCGGCGAGTTGATGAGAAAGGCGCGCAGGGCATCGGCGCCCATGTGATCGAAGATCCCCGATGGGTCCGGGTAGTTCTTCAGGCTCTTGGACATCTTTCGCCCGTCCTCGGCCAGGATCAGCCCATTGACCACGCAGTTCTCGAACGCAGGGGTGTCGAACAGGGCTGTGGAGAGGACGATGAGCGTGTAGAACCAGCCCCTGGTCTGGTCGAGCCCCTCTGCGATGAATTTCGCGGGGAAGGCGGCCTCGAATCGCTCGGCATTCTCGAACGGGTAGTGGAGCATCCCATAGGGCATCGAGCCCGATTCGAACCAGCCGTCGAGGACCTCGGGGACCCTGATCATCGAACCTCCACAGGACGAGCAAGCCCACCCGATCTCGTCGACGACGTGTTTGTGGAGGTCGGCGGGCCGCTGGCCGGAGAGACTCTCCAGCTCGTCGAGGGATCCGACGGCGACCGCTTCGTCACACCCGGTGCATTCCCAGACCGGGATGCATGAGCCCCAGTACCGGTTGCGGCTGACCGCCCAATCACGTGCATTCGCCAGCCAGTTCCCGAAGCGCCGGCTTCCCACGTAGTCAGGGACCCAGTGGATGGTGTCGTTGATCTCCACCATGCGGTCCCTGATCTCCTCGACCCGGACGAACCAAGTCGGGATCGCTTTGTAGATCAATGGCGTGCCGGTCCGCTCACAGAAGGGATACGAGTGAGTCATCCGGTCGGAATGGACGAGGTTGCCCGAGTCCCGCAAGAGCTGGATGAGAGTGTCATCGGCCACCTTGACGTTCAGACCGGCGACCTCCGGAACTTGCTCGTTGAAGTTCCCCTCGGCGTCGACCGGGTCGACCAAGGATTCGATCCCGGCCGCCTTGAGCGCGTAGAAGTCGGCCTCGCCGTACGCAGGGGCCATGTGAACCAGCCCCGTCCCCTCCTCGACGGTCACTTCTGGTGAGGAGATGATGCGGAACGCCCCCGACTCACGCTCCCCGATGAAGTAGTCGAATGGCGGCCGATAGGCGACACCGAGCAGCTCGGACCCCTTGGCTTCGCCGACCACATTGGGATCGTCGCCGAACACGGTGGCGGCGCGCCCGGCAGCGATCCAATAGTGCTCATCGCCCCAATTTCGTTCATCACCGATGATGCGGGAATAGGCGATGTCCTCGCCGACGGCCACCGCCAGGTTGCCGGGAAGGGTCCATGGCGTGGTTGTCCAGATGAGGATGAAGTCGCCGGCCTTCACCGGGCCACCGTCTTGGAGCACCTCGAGCCTCACGGTTATGGACGGATCCTCCACATCGCGATAGTCCTTGTTCGCCTCGAAATTGGAGAGCGGAGTCGCCGCCCCCCAGGAGTAGGGGAGGACCTTGAAGTCCTTGTAGACCAGGCCCTTGTCCCAGAGCTGTTTGAACACCCACCAGACGGTCTCCATGTACTCGGGGTCCAGGGTCTTGTAGTCGTTCTCGAAGTCGACCCAACGGCCGATCCGTTCGGTGAGAACCTCCCAGTTCTCCGTATTGGCCTGGACAACGCTCCGAGCCGCTTCATTGAACCGATCGACACCGTATTCGGCGATCGCCTTGGGGCCGGAGATTCCCAGGCGCTTCTCGACCTCCATCTCGATCGGAAGCCCGTGGGTGTCCCAGCCGAACCGCCTCTCGACGCGATAGCCGCGCATGGTCCAGTATCGGGGCACCATGTCCTTGATCACGCCGGCCAATAGGTTGCCGTAATGCGGGCTCCCGGTGGGGAACGGCGGCCCGTCGTAGAAGATGTACTCCTTGTCGGCGGGGCGTCGCTGGACCGATTCCTCGAAGGCCTTGGTCCTGCGCCACAGTTCGAGGATGCCCTTTTCCATGGCGGGTATGTCCACCGCAGGCTCGACCCGGGTGAAGCCGGTACCGGCCCGCTCGTCCTGCGCGTCAGTCGTCATGGGAGTCCGAGATGCTAGGGCGCGGCCTCGAGTTGCACCCTTCGACGAAACCCGCCCGATAGCGGTCGTGCGTTGGTAGGGTTTCCGCCCTTTAGCAGGGGTTTCCCGTGGCCAGACAGCTCGCCAAGTCAACCGTAGACAAATTCCGGTCGAGACTGGAAGAGGAGCAGGCGCGACTTCAGGGGCTCGTCGACGACTACGAGCAAGAATTGGAAGAGGCGAGACTCTCCGAGAGCTCGTCCGACCGCAGTCCCGACCCCGGCAATGCCGAGGCCAGCTCGACCAAGCTGGAGTACGCCAAGGAGCTCTCGATCGAGCAGAACACCCTTGATCTCCTCAGCAAAGTCGAGCGGGCGTTGGAGAAGATAGAAGAAGGCACGTACGGCATATGCGAGAGCTGCGGCAAGTCGATTCCCCTGGCCAGACTCGACGTCCTTCCCTACGTGACGCTCTGCGTCGACTGCGCACGCAAGGCTTGATCCGCCGGTACGCCCTCGGGGTCGGGTTGGCTGCGCTCGTCGTCCTCCTCGACGTGATCACCAAGCGATGGGCATCGATCGAGCTGGTCGACAGCGACATCGTGATCATCCCCAACTTCCTCGTGCTCACTTACACCGAGAACCCTGGCGCTGCGTTCTCGATGTTCGAGAACGCCGGCCCGTTCTTCGGCATCGCGGCCATCACTGTCAGTGTGGCGCTCCTCTGGACTCTCCGGCTCGAGCGTCCCTGGATGGAGACGGCCGCCTACGGTCTGATCATCGGTGGAGCGCTGGGAAATCTCGTCGACAGGGTGTTCCGCGGGCCCGGTCTGCTCGATGGGAGGGTCATCGACTGGATCGATCTCTGGTGGATCCCGACTTTCAACTTGGCCGATATGTCGATCACGATCGCGGTCGGGCTGCTACTGATACACGCGTGGCTGACACGCTCGACCTAGAGGTACCCGAACGCCTCGAGGGGCAACGGGTCGACAAGGTGCTGGCCGACCTGCTCCACTTGAGTCGTGCCCAGGCCCGAGCGCTGCTCGACGCAGGCGTGCTTCTCGACGGGGCGCCGGCCCGGCCCAGCGACCGAGTTCGCACCGGGGCGGTCGTCGTGTCCCCTCCGCCCGAGGTCGCCATTGGGCTCGTGGCCGAGCCGGTCGATTTCGGTGTGATCCACGAGGATCCAGACATCATCGTGGTCGATAAGCCCGCCGGCCTCGTCGTCCACCCCGGTTCGGGGAACGAGCGCTCCACCCTGGCGGCCGGCTTGCTCCATCGATACCCGGAGCTCGAGGGCGTGGGGGCGGCTGGGCGCTGGGGCCTGATCCACCGACTCGACCGGGACACATCAGGTGTCCTGGTCGTAGGTCGAACGGCTGCGTCCTACGAGCGGCTCAACTCCGACATGGCCCTGCGAAGGATTCGAAGGCTCTACACCACGCTTGTTCATGGCATCTTCGCTACCCCCACCGGGACCATCGACGCCCCGATCGGCCGGGATCCGGACCGGCCGACAAGGCGAGCTGTCGTTCCCGGGGGGAAACCTGCAGTCACCCATTACGAGGTCGTCGACGAGTTCACGCCTGCGGACGTGTCTTTGCTCGAGGTGGCACTGGTGACGGGCCGCACTCACCAGATCAGGGTCCACATGACCGCCATCGATCACCCGGTCGTCGGCGACAAGGCCTATTCGAGTATGAACAAGGCGGTCGAAAGCCCACGAACATTCCTCCATGCCCAGCAGGTGAGTCTGCATCACCCCGGCACCGAAGAGGAGCTCACCTTCACGTCGCCACTGCCATCCGACCTGACTGAAGTCCTCGATTTCGTCCGGTTCGCGGAGGAGGGGTAAGCGCATGGCGGCGATACCGTTCCGGCCGTGACCCAGGATCACACCACGACGCCGGTCTGTTATCGGCACCCGGATCGGAGCACCCTGCTCAGCTGCAGTCACTGTGGACGGCCCATCTGTTCTTCGTGCTCGACGGATGCCTCCGTTGGCCAGCGCTGTCCCGATTGCATGAGACAGGAGGGGGCGCAAAAGGTGATCCCCACCGGATCGCGAAGCCGAACGACTGCGATGTCGGGCGCACCGGCCACCCTGACCTTCATCGCCGTAGCGGTGATCTTCTACCTGCTCGACGCCTTCGGCATCGTGGAAGGATTGGTGCCCCGCTTTGCCCAGATAAACGTCCTCGTCGAGGAAGGTGAGTGGTGGCGGATCTTCACAGTGGTCCTGCTCCACGGTTCTATCACGCACATTCTGTTCAACATGTGGGCGCTGTGGGCGCTCGGTCCACAAATCGAGCGTGGGGTGGGAACCTGGCCCTTCATCAGTCTCTTTCTGGCCTCGGCGGGGGTCGGCGGGGTCTTTGCCTTTTACCTGGGAGATATCAACGACATTGCCATCGGTGCCTCCGGCGCCATCTTCGGTCTGTTCGGCATCTGGCTGAGCTGGGCGCTGCACCGGAGAAACACCGCGCAGGGGCGGGCCCTGCTCAGCCAGATGATGTTCCTCCTAGTCATCAATGCGGCCATCCCTTTCGTAATCAGGAACATCTCGTGGCAGGCCCACCTGGGCGGGCTCATCGCCGGGTTCGTGATAGGCGAGATCTGGAGCAGGATCAGAGGCCCCAATGCGGAGGCGATGCGGGCCGCGGTCGGGTTCGCCATCGCGGCCCTGGCCGCAGTGGCCGTCGCCATCTGACGGAACCCATGCTGTCCCGGTCGAGGTTGCCATCCTGGGGCGGGCAATGACGGTCCCCAGGTCGATCCTCTCCCGTGAGTTGCTGCCGGCGTCCGTCGCCATCTTCACGACGGTTGCCATCGTTGCCTTCGAGGGTCTGGCTGTCACCGCCGCCCTCCCCGACCTCACCGCCGAGCTCGGCCAGGTGCATCTCCTGCCGTGGGTGATCACTGCCTTCTTGTTGGCCTCGGGTGTGATGACCGCCATTGCCGGTTCGTTCATCGATTTCGTCGGGACGTCCACCGTTTTCCGGTGGGCGACATTGGCCTTCGCCGCTTCCTCGCTCGCTGCCGCCGCTGCGGGGTCGATGCCCATGCTGGTCGCCACACGTGTCCTCCAGGGCGCCGCGGGTGGGGCAATCATCTCGGTCGGCGTGGGCGCCGTGGCATTGGTCTATCCGAGCCATCTCGTCGGAAGAGCCTTTGCCGCCAATTCGAATGTATGGGGGGTACTTGGCATCGCCGGCCCGGCTATCGCGGCGGCCCTGCTCCAGGTCGGCTCGTGGCGATGGATCTTCTTGTTGATGGTGCCGATCTCTGCCGTGGCTCTGGTCGCGGGCTGGCGAACCCTGCCAGGCCCGGTCGATCCCACCCCTCTTCGAGTCGACTGGGCGGCGGTTGGATTGTTGGTGGTGACTTTCGGAGCCCTGTTGGCGGCAGTGTCGAACTTCTCGATGTTGTCGGCCATCTTCGCCGGGGTCGCGATCCTGGCGGGGGTGGTGTTATGGCGAAGGATGTCTCGAGGCGGATCCAGTTTGCTCGACCCCCGTTTTGTCGGGGCATACCCCTATCGCCAGCTCGCGCTGACGGTCTCGCTGACATTGGTTGCGATGATCGGGCTCTCGTCTTATCTGCCCGTCTATGTCCGCGGCGCCCGGGGCGGCACGGCGGCCGCGGCAGCCTGGTCGGTCTTGTGGCTCACTATCGGATGGACCACGGGCGCCAACATCTCCGGTCGCATCACCGATCGGGTTAGTGAGCGTGTTGTGCTCCAGGTGGCAGCGATCGGGGGAATTCCCGCCATCGCCGCCGCTTGGGCCGCTGTGTCTTTCTCGGCCTCGCTACCGGTCGTCTATGCCTGCTATTTCGCGATGGGCATGTCGGTGGGTGCGGTGACCAACTCCGCGTTTCAGATGGTGCGACTTGCGGTAGCCGACAACCTCGCCGGCCGGGCGACGTCGGCTCATGCCTTCCTCCGTACCGTCGGGATGTCGGTCGGGGCAGGCCTGGTCGGGGGAGTGATCCTGGCAACGGTGGCGGCCTCTGTAGGCGACATCTCCACGGTTAGGGAGGCTCTGGCGGGCGCCGACACGGATCTGGCCGGTCCCACAGCAACCGCTCTGGCGCACGGCTTCTCGATCGCCCATGGGGTGAGTCTGATGATCATGCTGACCGCGGTCGTGATCTCGAGGCGTCTGGGGAGGGACGTGGAAACTAGAACCTGAACCAAGGAACAGGACGAGGCAGCGACCCGGGGGGTCGTTGCCTTGTGCTACCTTGAATGACAGCCGTGTCATTCGCACACCTCCACGTCCACACCGAGTATTCGATGCTCGACGGTGCGGCCCGGATCAAGGACGTGGTGGCGGCAGCGGCAGCCGATGGGCAGCCGGCGATTGCCATCACCGACCATGGTGTTCTCTACGGAGTCGTCGACTTCGTGAAGGAGGCGAAGGCTGCCGGCATCAAGCCCATCGTTGGCATCGAGGCCTACCTGACCGAGGGCTCCAGATTCGACCGGCCGGTGGGTAACGCGAATCGGCGCTTTCACATGAACCTGCTGGCCGAGAACGAAGTCGGGTATCGCAACCTCCTCCAGCTCTCCTCGCGGGCGTTTCTCGAGGGCTACTACTACAAGCCGCGGATGGACTTCGAGCTGCTGGCCGAGCACTCCGAAGGGATCATCGCCACCTCAGGCTGTCTCGGCGGGATGGTGGCACAGCTCCTCGCTCCCGATTCGATGAGCGAGGAGGGGAACAAAGGCCAGATGCGGGACTTCGACGCCGCCATGGCCGCCGCGGGGAGGTTCCAGGACATCTTCGGGAAGGACAACTTCTTCATCGAGGTCCAGGACCATGGCCTGGCCGCTCAGCGGGCGATCATGCCCGACCTCATCGAGATCTCATCCCGGACCGGGGCGCCCCTGCTCGCCACCAACGACGCTCATTACACCCATCGCGACGAGCACGACGCCCATGATGTGCTGTTGTGCATTCAGACCGGCTCGCTCCGGGCTGAGACGAGCCGGCTGCGATTCGATGGGAATGAGCATTATCTGAAGACAGCGGAGGAGATGCAGCGTCTCTTCCCCGCCGAAACATTCCCTGGGGCGTGTGACAACACCCTCTCGATCGCAGAGCGGGTCGATGTCGACCTCGACTTCGGCAGGATCCTCCTCCCCAGCTTCCCGGTTCCGTCGGACGAGACCGAGGTGAGCTATCTCCGGAAGTTGGTCGACCAGGGGGCACGAGACCGCTATGGCCACGATGCCGCCTCCGAGGTATGGGACCGCGTCGAGCACGAGTTGAAGATCATCGAGGAGATGGGCTTCCCTGCCTACTTCCTGATCGTGTGGGACCTGATCCGCCATGCCCGGGAGAGCGGCATTCGGGTCGGCCCCGGTCGGGGGTCGGCAGCGGGGTCGATCGTCTCGTACTGCCTGCGAATCACCGACATCGATCCCCTCGCCTACGGTCTCATCTTCGAGCGCTTCCTCAACCCCGGTCGCCGGCAGATGCCCGATATCGACATGGACTTCGACGAGCGCTACCGGGCGGAGATGATCAAATACGCCGCCCAGAAGTACGGGCCTGACCGGGTGGCCCAAATCGTCACTTTCTCCACGATCAAGGGCAAGCAGGCGCTGCGGGATGCGGCCCGGGTTCTCGGCCATCCGTACGGGGTGGGCGATCGGGTCGCGAAGGCGATGCCGGCCGCCATTCTCGGCCGCGAGGCGACCCTCGAGCAGGTGATGACACCTCCTCCATCCGATGCCGATTCAACGGCTAAGGACTGGTACGCCAACGCTCAAGGTCTGAGGGACCTTTATGAGGCCGACCCCGCGGTGCGAGAGACGGTCGATGCGGCCCGCGGGCTCGAGGGGTTACGCCGGCAGGACTCGATCCACGCCGCCGCCGTGGTCATCGCCCCGGAGCCGTTGATCAACGTGGTCCCCATCCAGCAAAAGGGCGAGGGCGCCGAGGTGGTGACCCAGTACGAGATGTATGGCGTCGAGTCACTGGGCTTGCTCAAGATGGACTTCCTCGGGTTGCGCAACCTTTCGATCATCGAGCGTTGTCTGGAGCTGGTCGAGGATGGCACGGGGGAGCGGGTCGACATCGACGGTGTCCCACTCGACGACGCCAAGACCTTCGAGCTGCTCCAGTCGGGCAACACCGTCGGGGTCTTTCAGCTGGAGGGCAACGCCATGCGGTCGTTGATCCGGTCGCTGAAGCCGGATTCCTTCAACGACGTCATCGCTCTGGTGGCCCTATATCGCCCGGGCCCGATGGGCGCCAACATGCACAACCTCTACGCCGACCGCAAGAACGGCCGGGCCCCGATCGAGGAGCTGCATCCCGCTCTCACCGACAAGCTGGCCGACACCTACCAGATCATGGTGTACCAGGAGCAGGTCATGTCAGTGGCCCAGGAGATGGCCGGATACTCGATGGTCGACGCCGACAACCTCCGCCGGGCCATGGGCAAGAAGATCAAGTCGGTGATGAAGGCCGAGGAGGAGAAGTTCGTCGCCGGCTCTGTGGCCCAGGGCCACGAGGAGAAGGTGGGGCGGGAGATCTTCGGGCTGATCGAGCACTTCTCGGGCTATGGCTTCAATAAATCTCATTCGAGCGGCTACGGCCTCGTTGCCTATCAGACCGCTTTTCTCAAGGCGCACCACCCCGCCGAGTACCTCGCCGCCCTGCTCACGGCCACCAAGAAGGACAAGGACCGGACCGCGATCTATCTCAACGAGTGCAGGCAGATGCGGATCGAGGTGCTCGTGCCTGATGTCAACGAGTCAGACTCCGACTTCACCGTGAAGGACGGCCGGATCCGCTTCGGGCTCTCGGCGGTCCGGAACGTGGGTGAGGGGGTGGTAGAGAAGATCGTCGAGGCGAGATCCGAAGGCCCATTCGACTCCTTCCATGACTTCGTCGATCGGGTCGATGTGTCTGCTTTGAACAAGCGCACCGTCGAGTCCCTGATCAAAGCCGGAGCATTCGATGCCATGGGGTACCCGAGAAAGGGTCTGACTGTGGTGTTCGAGCAGATCCTCGACGCAACCCTGGAGCGCCGGCGCAACGAGGACATGGGCCAGTTCAGCCTGTTCGCGGGCGAGCCGGGGGACGTCTCACACGGTCGTATCGAGGTGCCCGACCTGATTTGGCCACAGAAGATCAAGCTGGCCTTCGAAAAGGAGATGCTCGGTCTTTACGTCTCCGATCATCCGCTTCTCTCGGTCGGCCAGTCCCTGGCGGCGGCGACGACCATGACCATCAGTCAGCTCGACGAGCTGGCGGACAAGACGAGCGTCACGGTCGGCGGGCTGGTGGCCGGCATCACTCGCCGATGGACCAGGAATGGGGATCCGATGATCTTCTTCCAACTGGAGGACCTCGAAGGATCGGTCGAAGTCGTCGCCTTTCCCCGCACCGTCAACGACTACGGGCACGCTGTCATCGAGGATGCGGTGGTGATAGTCAACGGACATCTCGACCACCGCGGCGACGAAGTGAAGGTCATGGCCCGGGAGATCAAAGAGCTCGAGATCCGTGATGACGCGACGGTGCGTCTCAAGACACCGGCGTCGAGTCTCACCCCCGAGATGGTGGCGCGGCTCAAGACGATCCTCTCCAATCACCCGGGCCCCGCCCCGGTGTACCTCAACATGACCAGCGAGCAAGGCATGAAAGTGCTCAAGCTCAGCGATGCGCACCGCGTCGAGCCACGTACAGCCCTGTTCGCCGAGTTGAAGGAACTGCTGGGGCCGAGCGCGATTCTCTAGGACCGCAGGCGCCAGATCTCCCGCTGGGCTACCTGGGCCAGGGCAGACGAGCGTCCGTGCTTTCGTCCCAGGGCATACGCGCCAACCGCGGCCGCCGCACCGAGACTTCCCAAAGCGCTGAGCGCTATTGCCCTCTTCGTCTTGCGGGCGAAGATCACGACCGGCCAGCCCCGCTCATGTGAGACCGAATCGAGCTCGGAGTCCGGATTGACCGCCACAGGGTGACCCACCAACTCCATCATGGGCAGATCGGAGATCGAGTCGGAGTAGGCGTAGCTGCGCTCCAGGTCATACCCGAAGTCGGCTGCGATCTTCTCGATGGCGTCGACTTTGCCTGCGCCGTACACAAATGGCCCATCGAGCTCTCCGGTGTAGTGGCCCGCGACCACCTTTCCCCTCGTGCCGATGGCTCCGGTCATCCCCAACGAACGGGCCAGAGGCTCGACGATCTCGTGAGGGGCCGCCGAGACGATCCAGGTGTCTCTCCCCGCCTCGTGGTGAAGGTTGATGAGCTTTCGTGACTCGGGGCGAACCCGGGCCACGAGTTTGGGCAGGACGGCGGCCCCGACCATCTCGAGGGCCTGAACCGACGCCCCGGCGATCCCACTCAAGAAGTCGCCCTTGACGTCGTCGGTGGCGTCACCCTTGTCGCCCAACAGACGGAAACTCAACGCCGATACGGCCCAGCGGCCGATGTCAGGGTTGGAGGCGATGCCCTGTCGCCATGCTTCCACGCCCAAAGGGAATGCCGACGCGCCGGAGATCAGGGTCCGGTCGAGGTCGAAGAATGCGGCTGAATTAGCCATGCCTTCAGGATATGCCCACCTCGGCCCATGGCAACTCACTCGATTCGTCGAGTAGCCGTGCCAGCCCGTCCAGATCGGTCGGAGGGCTCGATGACCAGGGGATGGTGGCTATGTGCGCTCCGTACCTCGAGGAGAACTCCTCGCGGGAGTCGCGTTGGCGCAGTGTCTCCGCGCTCCACCGGCCCAGATTCTGCTCCAAAGCCAGCGAGGTCCCAGGCGGCGCGGTCGCATCCGCCCACGCGTCCGGCAGGATGCGATTGAAGACGACGGCGGCTGGGCTGGTCGCCAGCCCGGGCAGATCGCGATAGAACTTGATGGCCTCGCGTACCGGGGCCGGGTCGGAAGTGGTCACCACGAAGATCGACGCCGAGCTGAGGACGCGCTCGATCTCGCGCCCCCGCTGCGCAACACCGTCGTAGGTGGTTCTCAGGTCGAGCAGGAACTCGGCCACGCGCTCCAACAGGTCGGAGCCGAGCACCGAGTCCGCAATCCGGAGGACTGGCTTGGCGGCGAGGTTGTAGAAGGCCCGGCGCCCGGGGAGCGGACCCCCGGTCAGCCATCGGAGAAGTCGTCCTCCGACGAGATCTGCCATCTGGGCCGGGGCGGCGAAGAAGTCGATGCCCCCACCCGAGGGCGGGGTATCCACGATGACGAGATCCCAGGCCATCGCCTGCACGAATGTGGCAGCCTGATCGGCCGCGGCGTACGACTGCGAGGCCGGAAAATGCTCCGACGCCGCCCGGTAGAAATCGTTGTCGGCAAGACGGGTTGCCACCTCGGGGTCGGCGTGCCGCATCGCCACCGCCCGCCAGGAGGCGGTGGAGTCGAGCATGGCTGCCCAGAGGTTGGGCTCCTCGGAGTGTGGCTGGGGCTCATTTCCCAGATCTTCGACTCCCAATGCTGTCGCCAGCCGGCGCGGCAGGGTCGACAGTTACCACGAGAGTGCGCAGCCCGCTTCGGGCTGCCCTGACCCCGAGGGCGGCGGCCACGGTGGTCTTGCCGACGCCTCCGGCGCCAGTTATGAGCAGAGTGCGCGTCATGTGATCAGCTCGAACTCGTCGGCCATTCGCGCCGCCACCTCACCGGGTGTGAAGAGGCCGTGGAGGTAGGGGAGCAGGTGGTCAGGAGGCAGTCTGTCCAGCCAGACCTGCTGCTCCGACCACAGCGCCCGATGGAGCTGTGCCGCCTCACCCACCGGCCCCGGTGGCGTCTCCGGGTCGGTGAGCTCGTCGAGGATGCGGTTCCCCATCACGATCGGAGCCGCCACGACTTCCTCCTTGGCCAGCCAGGTGAGGGTCTCTGCGGTCTCGGTGGTGGGAAGCTCCTCCGGGAGGGTGACGAGGACGAGCCCCGTGACTGTCTGATCGCGAAGGATCTCTCGCATGATCTCGGCTTGGACCCGGATCCGCCCGGAGGGCACCAGCTCGGAGATCGTGACCGGTGCCCGCAGGAAGGACCCGATTTGGCCGGTCGGAGGGGCATCGGCGATGACTATGTCCCATCGATCCTCCCGAACCTCCCAGATCGCCTTGCCGACGGTGATGATCTCGCGGATCCCGGGGGCTGTGGTGGCCAGAGCATCGAAAGCCCTTGCCAGCGGGCCGAATCTGTTGAGACCCTTGATGTTCAGCTGAAGGGCTAGATACTCGAGAAGAGCGTCGGAGCGGACCATCTGCATGGCATGAAGCCCGGGCCTCAGCTCTCTCGGCTCGAATTCGAGAGGGCCGGTGCCGAAATGTGCCGATAGACCGCCGGGGGAGCCCATCTCCATGGCCAGGACCCGTAGACCCCGGCGCTGGGCGAGGAGGGCAAGACCGGCGCTCACTGCGGACTTGCCGACCCCTCCCTTGCCCGAGACGAGGACGAGCCGCTTATCGAGCATCAGGCGGGCCGGGCTAGCCGGACCCACCGAGTGGAATGCGAAGGACGAGTTCGCCGTCCTCCACGCTCCAACTGGCGGTCCCGATCAGGGCGTAGTCGGTGTAGTCGGCTTCCGCCCGCTCCACGAACAGTCTTCGCTCGTCGCCCGCAACCGGAGGGAGGGGGCGCTCCTTGACGGCGGCGGCGCGCTCCTGATAGCGCACCAGCATGGCGTCGACATCGAATTGGGCCATTCGAAGACGTTATACGTTTTGCGTTCTACGTTCTAGGTGCGGAAGCACGGCTTCGCCGAGCTTCCGATTTGCGCTCGCTCTCGAGCCGCTCCAAGTCGACGTCGCTGTAGTCGACGTAGCTCATCGCCGCGGCGATCAGATGATGACCGGCCACCTCATCGATGGCGCGATGCATCTCATGGGCGACCCGGCGGTAGGCCGCATGCCCGGCCGCCTGACTGCGCAGCTCGATGAGATGGAAGGCCTGTCTGGGGTTCATCTCCATGACGAAGCGCACGTTGAAGGCGAAGGGCACCACGTATTGGGCCACATCGGCGCCAAGGTCCGTCCGCAGGTCTTCGTAGAAGTCGAGTGACTGAGCCATCAGTCGGGACCAATCGTGGCCGAGACCGAGTTCCTCGACCTCGGCGGGTAGGTCGTAACCGAGTCGGGTCGTGTACCGCTGCCACTCCAGCGTCATCAGCCGATGACGTTGAAGGTCGCGGAATGCTCCGATGTCACAGGTGACATCGAATCGGTAGGTGGTTCGCTCCATGGCCCGCCCCGGCCGGTGTCTCCGATTGGCCCTATCGCCAACGAGAGAGGCGATGATGCTTGCCCTCTCGGACTGGGTCATCGACCTGGCTATCCGGAGAAGCTCCGCGTCGGGCAACTCCGAGACGGCGTAGAGGGCGGCGGCAGCGATCTTGAGCTCCGCGTCTGGATCCCAGTCGACCAGAGTCACGGACGGTCCCTCGTCGGACGGCGAGCGAAGTTCGGATGCTCGCTGCTCGAGCCCTGAGCGGACGTCTTCCAGGTATCGGGACCAGCGCACCCCACGATCATCCAGGTCGACCCTCGTGAGGAACGACGGGATGATCTTTCGCAACTCACCGAGCATCATCTCCCCGTACTCCTGCACCTCGCGCAACGGGTTGGCCCGCATCCTGACCAGGGACATCTCGTAGGCCTGCCCGGTGCCATAGATGCCGACGTTGGACTGTGTCGACACCGGAAGCAGACCCCGGACCGTGTCGCACGCCTTGGCCCGGATCGTCGCATTCCAAACTCCTACCGAGTCGTCCTCACCCCGGGGGTGCAATGCCTCGAAATGGGCAATCAACCTGGCCACCATGCTCGAGTAGGCGTCGAAGACCTGCTCCATGTGGCCGAGATATCGCCCGGCATGAGATGACTCTGTGATCTCAGGAGGGATGTAGTACCTGTACCGATCCCCAAGACGCGCGTCGTAGCGGATATAGCGGGTCGATTGCTCCAGATAGGCGGCCAGGCGCCCCCACTCCAATACCTTGGTCAGGAGGTTCGAGGCCTGTTCGCATGCGAGGTGAGCGCCCCCGAGTTGGGCGACTGAGTCGTCTCCGTAGTCGAAGAAGACACGTTTATACAACTGTTCCGCTTTTCGAGTTGCTACCAATGGGTCATCGTCGAGCTCCCGGGTCATGGCACCGATCCCGGAATCGGGATCGGCCACGAACTCATCGAGAAAGAGCCGTCGCAGCGACTTGGCCGACCTCGAATACCGGGCGAAGAGCGCTCCCTTCACCACCTCCGGGAGATTGATCAATCCGAAGACCGGCAGGTCGAGATTGGTGAAGAACCGACTTAGGACTGCCTGCTCCTCGGCGGTGAACTCCTCTTGGTGGTACGACGTCACGGGCCGGCGATTGTATGCCTGGAAACTGGGCGCACCCGGTTACCGTTTTAGGGGCAATGTCAGTCTTCCTGGTGCGTCTCGGCGTGTTCATCCTCTCTGCAACGGCAATCGGCATTGCCTTGATACCGATCCTCGTCCTCATCGACTTGTTGGACGGGGGGACAGGCTGGGGACTCTGCCCACAGGGCATCGAGGCCTGCAACAACCCGTACACCACGGCCGCCGAGTTCGGGATCCTCCTGACGATCGGGTTGTTCCTGTCAGTGCTGGGGATCCGGTTGCTGATGAAGTTGGCCCGACGTCTCCGCTCGGACGACTACCAGGTGAGTCAGTGAGCCGGTGTCACCGCCTCGGCCTCGATTGAGGCCTGGTCGGTCTGCTTCGTCACCACGATGAAGATCGCGATGATGATGAGCGCGGCGCCGGCCCATCCCGCCAAGGTGAGCCTCTCACCCAACACCACCCATGCCGTGGCGACGGCGAAGGCCGGCTCAGCGGCCAGCACAACGGCTGCGGTGGTTGCGCCGACGACGGTCTGGGCCCAGATCTGAAGCACGAAGCATCCGGCGCTGGCCCCTATCCCTGTGATCAGCAGGGCGCCCCATACCGAGCTGGGTGGTAGGACCGGCCCCTCGAATAAGAGAGCGGCAGGAAATGCCAGCGCCGACGTGACTGCCAGCTGCACCGCTGTGAACGGGACCACGGGGTGATAACGGGCGAGACGGGACAGGACCACGATGTGCATGGAGAAGGAGAATGCGCAGGCGAGGGTGAAGAGATCGCCACGCTCGAAGCCGAGGTCCCCGGCTCCGGTGATCAGGATCAGGCCGCCAAATGACAGAGCAGCTGCACCCACGCTCCACCAGCTCGGTGGGCGTCTGGCGAACAATGCAGCGAGGAAAGGCGTGATCACCACGTAGAGGCCGGTGATCAGCGCCGAGTTGCTGGCGCTCGTCTCGGTCAATCCCACGGTCTGGAAGGCATATCCGCCGAATAGAGCGAGTCCGGCCAGGGTGCCATGCCACCAGATCCTGCGTCCGCGAGGAAAAGCGAATATGGAGAGGAGGAGTGCGCCGAGGAGGAAACGCCACGCCACGAAGGTCAGGGGCGGGACCTGGGCGACCGCCGACTTCACCACCACGAAGGTTGCGCCGAAGACGAACGACGCCACCAGCAGTGCAAGGACGGCCCGGCTCCGATTCGACCTGAACATGAGCGCGGGCAGGGTAGGACCGGTGTCAGTCAGGCCCGTGTGTCTGTCGGACGGCCTGGTCAATACGATGCCGGCACATGCCGTTGAGCAGAGCCGATGGGTCGGTGCCGTCACGGGCCGAGAAGGGGAAGGCTCGCGGGTTCTCAACCGCCTCCGTCGTCGTTATCCGACCATCGGGACCGCCCTCGACTACGAGTCGCCGTTCCAGCTGCTAGTCGTCACCGTCCTCTCTGCTCAGACCACCGACGAGAACGTGAACAAGGTGGCGCCGGTTCTCTTCGCGGCCTTCCCGACGATCACCGATCTCGCAGAGGCCGATCCAGAAGAGGTGGAGAAGATCGTCTACTCGACGGGCTTCTTTCGTCAGAAGACCAAGTCCATCATCAAGCTGGCCCAGGCAATCGAGGAGCTGTTCGACGGTGAGGTGCCGAGAGATCTCGATGAGTTGGTCAAGCTCCCTGGAGTTGGTCGCAAGACCGCAAGCGTCCTGCTCGCCGAGGCATGGGATGTGCCGGCGATCGCAGTCGACACCCATGTGAGGAGAGTCGCCCACCGGCTCGGTCTAACCGATCACGGCGACCCCGTGAAGATCGAACGAGACCTCATGGCGTTGTACCCGAAGGCGGAGTGGTCGGGTCTCTCGATGAGGATCATCCAGTTCGGACGTGATGTCTGCGATGCCAGGCGGCCCTTGTGCGGCCAATGTGAGCTCTTCGATCTCTGCGAATTCCCTGATCGGTTCTTCTTCGCTCACAAGACCCCAAGAGGGTGACCGACGCCCGAATCGCCAATCGGGCCATTCTCCGGCTCGCCATTCCCGCGTTGGGGACTCTGGCCATCGACCCGCTCCTGACCCTCATCGACACCGCATTTGTGGCTCTGGTTGGGGTGGACGAGCTGGCAGCGCTGGGCGTCGACACCGCCATCCTCGGATTCGTCTTCTTCGGGTTCAACTTCCTCGCCTATGCGACGACGCCGCTGGTGGCTCAGGCACTCGGTCGGGGCAACCAGGCAGAGGCACGCCGGTGGGTCGGCGACGCCTTCGTGCTCGCCGTGCTCCTTGGTCTCCTCGCGGCAGTTCTGGTCGAGGTCCTGGCTCCCTGGTTCGTCAGTCTGATGGGCGCTAGTGAGGAAGTAGCAGGACCCGCCGTCGCTTACCTGCGGATCCGGGGGATAGCGACGCCAGCGGTGCTCTTGGTGACTGCCGGGCACGGCGCCTTTCGCGGGTATCAGGACACGCGGACTCCACTTCGTGTCGCGGTAGGGATCAATGTCATCAACCTGGTGTTCGACCCGATCCTCATCTTCGTCGTCGGGTTGGGTCTCGAGGGGGCAGCGCTCGGCACCGTGGTTGCCCAATGGGCTGGGGCGCTGTGGTTCCTGCACCTGGTCCGCTCGCGGAGAATGGCCGACCGGCCCGTCGGGCTGAAGAAGGCTCTTCCTACGATCCTGGCCCTTGCCCGGAGCGGCGTCCTTGTGTCGATCCGGACCGGGTTTCTCCTCCTCGGCCTCACCTTCGCCGCGGCGACCGCGACCCGGCTCGGACCGGCGGAGATCGCTGCTCATCAGGTCGTGATGCAGGTCTGGCTGCTCGCGGCCATGGTCGCCGACGCTTTCGCCATTGCGGGTCAGGCCATGGTCGCCGAGGCGGTCGGCGGCCGGGATACGAGGGGCGTGGACGGTCTCGCCCGGCGACTGTTGCTTTGGGGGGTGTTCACAGGCGTGCTGCTGATGGGCGCATTCGTGCTCGAGGTCCCGCAATCGGCGGTCTGGTCGGTGATCCGACCGTGGCAGCCCTGGCAGTGTCCGCAGCAGCGGTTGCAGGATGGATGATGCCGATTGGCGCGCCGTTGTTCGTGGCGGATGGCATCTTCTTCGGCCTCCTCGCATTCGGCACGATCATCGTCTCAACCGCACTCGGCTCTGTCGTCTTGGTGACCCTCATCTCGTTCACGTCATTGGGCGAATCGCTCGACGGGATCTGGTGGGGGATCGCGGCGATGCTTGCCGCGCGGGGTCTCGTCTTCGTCTTCGGCTACAGGCGCGCGGTGCGGATGGCTCTCAGGTCCTGACCTCGTGTTTCGGGGAGAAGCAGGGTGAGCAGGGCGGCGATCACCATCCCGACACCGAGGATCGTGACCGTCTGGGAGAGGCCGAATCGATCGATGGTGAAGATCCCAAGGATCAACCCGAGCCCGGACCCGACCAAGCCGAAGTTCGTCGCCGCGGTGTTGGCGCTGGCCCTGAGTCCCGTGGGGAACAGCTCGGCCCGATGAGAGCCTCCGGCAGGGACGAATGCGAACGTGCCGAACGACGACACCATTACGGCCACGACGATCAGCGGGACCGAGGTGGACCAGTAGATGACGAGACCACCTCCGACAGCAAGGAGGAGGCTCACCACCGTCGTCCTTCGCCGGCCCAAGCTGTCGGCCAGGTGCCCGCCGACGAAGAAACCGAGTCCGCCGAGTGTCCCCCCGAGAAGGGCGATCAGAACGGTCGAGCCGGTGCTGAGCCCGAGATATTCGATCATGCGTGTCGTGGAGAACGCCAGGGCCACCGCCGAGAAGGCGGAGACGAGGAAGGCGATGATCACCACTATCCAGAAGCGGCGTGCCCATTCCCCGCTGGCCAGCTCTCGCCAGTGCCTGTCCTCGTGGTCCTCGAGAAAGATGTGGCTCTCCGGCACGTTGCGAATCAGGAATGGGAGCACCAGGAAGCCGAGGGCGATCATGAGATGCGGGATGCGCCAGCTCTGACCACCTCCGTCGGCCAGTGGGAGCGTCATCAACGCCAAGACCTCCACCGAACGACACCGCAGCCCCGTAGAAGGAGATCGCATAGGCGCGGATGTGAGGTGAGACCTGTTCGGCCAGGAGGACGATGGCCAGGCCTCCCATCCCGGCAGTGCCGGTGCGCAGGATCGCCTGGGCGAACCCGAACTGCCACGCCTCGAAGACGAGACCGGCCAGCGTGCCACCGACTATCACCAGTGTGAGGGACCACAGGAAAGGGCGCCTCCGCCCCTTGTGGTCGCCGAGCCACCCCAGAGGGAGGGCGGCGAAGGCGGCTAGCCGGGCGATGCCGAGCAGAAGGCTCATCTCACCCTCGGTGAGCCCGAGACCGGCGCGGGTGAATGGGAGCGTCGCCGCGGCCTGGGATTGGGCGAAGCCCTGAATCACTCCGGCTGTCCAGATGATGAACACGATTCGGCGATCGCCCGAGGTGAACCTCTCCACCGGGAGCAACGGGCCCAGAATGCGTCGGAGCCACGGTGCCACGAGTCGAGAGTAGAGGGGCACGCGTGCGATCATCCCCACACTTCGGCTAATTCACCGGGGAACCAAAGTGTTCGACAGCGTCGACTCGGCCGCCTACATCGTCCAGATCCTGATCGCTTTCGGGGCGGGGATCATCTCGTTCGTATCCCCCTGCGTGCTGCCACTCCTTCCCGGCTATCTATCGATGATGTCGGGGTATTCGGCGAGCCAGCTGGAGGAGGGCGATGTTTCCACGGCCCGGATGACCCGGGTCATCCTCCTCTTCATCGCAGGCTTCACCGTCGTGTTCGTCGCCCTTGGCGCGATCGCCACCGGTCTCCGCACCTGGCTGATTCAGAACCTGACGACATTCACCAGGCTGGCCGGGCTGACAGTGATCGTCTTCGGAGTGCTCATGGTGGCCATGGCCGTGTCCGATCGAGGTCCGCTCGCCACGGTAGGGAGGGAGCGCAGGCTCGATGTCCGGCCCAGCCGGCTCGGGGAGTGGGCTCCTCCCGTCATGGGATTGGCCTTCGGCTTCGCCTGGACGCCTTGCATCGGACCGGTCCTGACCGTGATCCTCGCCACAGCCTCGCTGCAGGAAACTCTTGGCCAGGGCATGCTGCTCCTTCTCGCCTATTCCCTTGGGCTCGGAGTGCCCTTCCTTCTGAGCGGCCTCGGCCTGTTCAAGCTGTTCGGGCGTCTCAAGCCCTACCTCCGCCCGATCAATATCGCTTCGGGAGTGTTGTTGACCCTGTTCGGCGTTCTCATGCTGACAGGCAATGTGGGCACCTTGTCGACCTGGTTCTCTGACGTTCTGCTCTCGATACCGTTCCTCCGTGATCTGGCGACGATCTGAATGAGCCTCTCTGAGCCGCATCTGGCCCCGTCGGCACCCGAGCTGGTTTGGTTCAGAGGCGCCGACGCGATCCGCTTCCTCAATGATTTGATCAGTCAGGAGATCGGCGACATGGAACCCGGGTCGGTCCGACGATCGCTGCTGCTCACCCCGCAGGGCAAGCTCGACCACATCCTCTGGGTGCTGCGCGGAGATGAAGAGGTGGGTTTGGTGGTCGATGCCGGGCACGGCGATGATCTGGCAGCCAGGCTCGGGCGATACCGGATCCGGGTCGACGTCGAGATCGAGCCGTCCACCACTGAACGGTGGCTCGTCGTCGGCCCGATCGGGGCGGAGCGCGGGAGGTGGACCGGTGATCGGGGCGAGTTGATGGCCGACGTGTCCTGGTCGAACCTAGAGCGGACGTTGGTCGTTGGGGAGAAGCCGGATCTACCCGTGATGGAGTCCGACGATTACGAGTCGCTCCGCATCGAAGCCGGGGAGCCCTGATGGGGGTGGATGTCACCGATGTCACCATCCCTCAGGAGACCGGTCTCGTCGCGGAGTCGATCTCCTTCGAGAAGGGGTGCTTCCTTGGTCAGGAGCTGGTGGCCCGTCTCGACAGTCGGGGAGGAAGGGTCAACCACCATCTCCGCATCCTGCGCTTCGACGGTTCGGCGCCGGAGGTGGGCACCGAGGTCACCAAGGATGGTGAGCAGGTGGGAGTTCTCAGCTCGGCGGCAGACCGCATCGGGCTGGCATTACTCCGACGCGGGGTCGAGCCAGGCGAGACGGTGACGGTGGGAGCAGGTGAGGCGGAGGTTTCAGCGATACCCGAACGCACACCCGATGAAGCGTAGGCGTCGCTATTCCGTGCCGGAGGTGGGACTCGAACCCACACGCCCTTGCGGACAATGGATTTTGAATCCATCGCGTCTGCCGTTCCGCCACTCCGGCCTTCTGTGGAGCGCGTGAGACGTTAACGATATCGGCGGTCCTCCCGATACCCTGCGGGAATCTTGAAGCGTGTCCACCGCCGGCTGTTTCGGCTCAATGATCAGATCGATTCCCTCAACCGCGAGTTGCGGTTGGTGAACGCCGAGCTGTCCAACCATCGCTCGATCGACGAGGACGCCCAGCGTGATGCGGTCGTCGGCAACTACATAGATCGTGAAGAGGCAGGGCGAACGGCAGGCGACGTCCGCCGATTCGAGAGGACCGCCTTCTATCTCCGAGTTCGTCGAGCCAAGCTGATCAAGACCAGGGACCGACTGCTCGCCCGTCTCCCCGACTGATCGGGCAGACCACTACCGTCAGCCTCGTGCCCACACTTGCCCTGATCGACGGTAACTCCGTCGCATATCGGGCCTTCTACGCCCTCCCCGAGGACCTGGCTACCAAGGGCGGCCAGGTGACGAATGCAGTGTTCGGATTTACCCGGATGCTGATCAGGC
This sequence comes from uncultured Acidobacteriota bacterium, assembly GCA_963734115.1. Taxonomy (GTDB): domain Bacteria; phylum Actinomycetota; class Acidimicrobiia; order Spongiisociales; family ZC4RG35; genus JARDZU01. The sequence goes on along the minus strand of CAVTFV010000004.1, from coordinate 1,725 downwards.
TGCTCAAGGACTACCACCCTGATGGCATCGCTGTCGCCTGGGACGTTTCCCGTCAGACCTTTCGAACCGAGTCTTATCCGGAGTACAAAGCGCATAGAGAGAAGGCGCCGGACCATTTCCGCAGTCAGCTTCCTCTGATGGACGAAGTGCTGCAGACGCTCAACATCACCCAGCTCAGGCAGGAGGGTTTCGAGGCGGACGACATCATCGCCACACTCGCCAAGAACGGGGTAGCCGCCGGATGGGAGGTCCTGATCGTCACGGGTGACCGCGACGCATTTCAGTTGATCGAAGGCGCAGTGAAGGTGGTCTACACACGCCGCGGGATCAGCGACATCGTCCTGGCGGACGATGCGTATGTCGAGGAGAAGTACGGCATCAGACCCGACCAGTACGTCGAGTACGCCGCTCTGAGGGGCGACACGTCGGACAATCTGCCCGGCGTGCCCGGAGTGGGGGAGAAGACGGCCTCACGACTGATCGCCGACCATGGTGATCTGGACAACTTGTTCCTGGCCGTCACCGACCTGACGCCGAAGCTCAGGGAAAACCTGTCCGCACATCGCGAGCAGGTCTTCCTCAACAGGGAGCTCATGCGCCTCATCGACGACATGGATCTGGGGGTCGAGATCGAAGGCCTTCGCACCAAAGAGTGGGATAGGAATCAGGTCAAAGATCTGTTCGACAGTCTCGAGTTTCACTCCATGTGGAACGACCTGGAACTGGCCCTCCCCTCGGCCGCCACGCAGTCAGAGCTCGTCGAGGTGGAGTCGTCCCTCGTCACCATGCCCGATCAGGTCGCCGCCATGGCGAACGAGCCCGTTCTCATCGTGGGCCTGGTGAACGATGGGGGCGAGCCCTTCGGGCTTGCCGTTTCCAGGGGTCCCGGGGAGGCGGCCGTGGTGCCTTTCGATTCGGCCGGCCCACTTCTCGACGCCCTCGAGAATGGTCAGGCTGCCCTTGCCGGTCACGATGTGAAGGACCTCGTGCGCGTGTTGCTCGAGATGGATCGCGACGTAGACCGGCTGGCGATGGACACCGCGCTTGCCGCCTACATCGTCAACCCGTCACAACGCACCTACGACCTCGAAGAGCTGGCGGACCGTCTGCTCGGCCTCGAGCTTGTCTCGCCCGATGACGACGGCGCGGCTCTGGGAACTTTGCCGTTCGACAGCGGGCCCGATCTCGAAACCGAAGGCCGCCGGATCGAAGGCGTGCGGCGGCTGGTCGAAGTCATGCGCTCTGAGCTGTCCGATCGTGAAGAAGGTGAGCTTTTCGAGGAGTTCGAGCTCCCCCTGATCCCGGTTCTTGCCCGAATGGAGCACGCCGGCATCGCGGTGGACCGCGCCTATCTCGAGAACCTGGGGGCCGATCTCAGGGAGAAACTCACCGAGCTCGACGCCCGGATCCAGGATCTGGCGGGGGAGCAGTTCAACGTCAACTCGACCGACCAGCTCCGCTATGTCCTGTTCGAGAAGTTGGCGCTCCCGGTGATCAAGAAGACCTCCACCGGCAAGCCATCCACCGACGCCTCCGTCTTGAAGAAGCTGGATCATCCCGTGGTCGAGGCACTCCTCGAGTACCGGGAGTACGAGAAGCTCCGTGGGACGTACGTGGACGGATATCTGCCATTGGTCGACCCCGACGGTCGAATCAGGACCCGGTTCAATCAGATGGCGGCGACGACTGGGCGTTTGTCATCCGATCGGCCCAATCTGCAGAACA
>CAVTFV010000003.1:0-66398 GCA_963734115.1 uncultured Acidobacteriota bacterium | reverse complement strand
GCCCCTCCTCGTGCCGTGGTGAGGCGGGGCCTCGAACGATGCTACGCCGCAGGTCGAGCCGTGCCAACGTCTTCCACCTGTCGAGGTGGCTGGCGGCTCGTGTCAGGCCACGGTTTCGATTGCCGGAGGCCACGAGTCCGAGCTCGGTCTCACGGCCGGGGCGTGGCCCGCAGCATCTCGTGCAGCACCGCCAGCAGGGCGATGCACACGGTGTCGGTGCGGAGCGTGCGCGGCCCGAGGCTGACGGCATGGAACCCGTGGTGGGCCAGCAGGTCCAGCTCGAAGGCGTTCCAGCCTCCCTCGGGCCCGACCGCGAGGAGCACGCGCGTCCCGGCGCAGCGCGGGCACGATTGTGAGCGGCGAGCGGTCGCCGCCCGGGTGGGCGACGAGGCGCAGCCCGGCACCGGACAGGGCGTCCAGCTCGTCTTCGATCAGCACCCGGAACCGCCGATGGATCGACATGTCCGGCAGCCTCGTATCGCCGGCCTGCTGCAGCCCTTCGACGAGCAGCGGCCGGTAGGTCGCGGGCTCGAGGACGTGGGTGTCGAAATAGTGGCGCTCGACGCGGGCGGCGTTGGTGAGCACGATCCGCCCGACGCCGAGCGCCGCGAGCTGCGCCCACAGGCGCCGCAGCACCTTCGGGCGGGGCAGCGCCAGCAGGAGGTCGACGGCGGGCGGCGCCGGCACGCCGGCGTCCAGCGCGCACCGCATCACGACCTGGCCGTCGTCGATCGCGAGGAGCTCGGCCCGGCCCTTGGGGCCGTCGACGACACCGACGCGCACGGTGTCGCCGCGGCTCGCCCGGAGCACGTCGCGCACGTGCGCGGCGCGCGCGTCCGTCAGGGTGACGACGCCGTCCGCGCCGACTTCGTGGGATTCACACAGGATGAGATTCATGACGGTGCCGGGCCCAAGCAGCCCGCGGTGAAAGGCCTGCTGCATTCGACGCGCGCCTTCCACCACGGGCTGCTAGCGGCGCGGACACCACATGCTCGCTCAATCGACGGGATTGTAGGCCCTGGAAACCGGCGGTAAGCCGCCATCGACCGTGAGCCTCGGTGCCGGGCTCTCGCGCATTCAGGGGCATGCGAAGCCTCACCATGCTTGCCTTCGTCATGCTGCTCGCCGGCCCGGGTGGCGGCGCAGCAGGTCGACCAGCCGCGCCGGGTCGTGTTCGCCGACGTCGGCCACGCGCGGACGATGGACGACGAAGGGTTCCTGGGGAGCGGGGCGGCCGTGCACGCCGGAGTCGGGTATCGGGTGTCGCGCCGCTGGACGATCCAGGCCGTCGTGGACCGGATCGCGTATCACCGCGACGTCGAGTACCTCCGGTTCGATGGGCGCGTGCTGTTCGGCGGCGTCGAGGCGGCCTTTCTCGCGGCGAAGACCAGGGTTCGGCCCTACGTCACGGTCGGTGCCGGAATCGCGGACGACGATTGGGTCTGGATCAGCAAGCGGACGATTGATCCGCGCCTGCCTCGCGTCGAGGAGCGCAGCGAGCAGCACTACCGGCTGGGCATGGTGACCTCGTCGGTGGGGCTCGATGTCCGCGTGTCCGAACGCACCTCGATTCGCGCCGGGCTCCGCTTCCATGGCCTGCTCGACCGGAAACCCGGTGGAGACCTGGCGCCGCACACGATCATCCAGCCGACCGTCGGCGCGGCGTTTCGCTGGTAGCCAGGCCGGCGCCCGCTCCAGCCGGATCGGCGCGTCCTCCGGTCTGTACGAACCGCGCGGTGCGACCGTTTTCCCATCAGAGGAGCGTGTCATGGCCATTCTCTACGGTGTGCTGCGCGGGCGTCCCGATCGGTTCAAGCGCGAGGACAACACCTCCAGCCCGCACCTGCAGATTCGCGTGCTCGAAGACAGCGGCCAGCCCTGGCGAATCGCGGTGAACGTGCAGTCCAACACCGGCTCGCACGTCGCGTTCTGGGTGGTCGACCCGCTCGTCGGCCATCCGGTGCTGGCGTCGCTGCCGGGCCGGTCGCAGGGGTTCACGACGCTGCGCCGCAACGCCGGCCAGGCGCTCGACTACGTCAAGGCGCCGCTGTTCGACTTCGCGCTCGGCCGCGTGCTGCCGCCGACCGGCGCCGCGAGCGCCGACGATCTCCAGGATCTGCTGTCGCTGTTCCTCGAGCAGTGCAAGACCGCCGGCGGCGAGATCTTCGCGTTCGGGGCGAAGTTCGAGCAGAACCTGCACAAGCCGATCGACATCGAGTTCGGCAACACCGACGGCCTGCACGGCATCCACGACATCCACATGAACCAGGGCAACGTCGGCCAGCACGCCGGCGACAACGGCGTCTTTCACGATGGCGGATTGATCCTCGCGTTCCCCGATCGCTTGATGGGACTGTTCCTCGCGTTCCAGAGTCAGCGCGTCCCGACCGACGCCGCGGGCGACGCGGCGCCGGGCGCGCTCACCATCGGGCAGATCCTCACCGGCACGCCGAGCCAGCCGCCGCCGCTGGTCTCGACGATCTACATCGAGCGCGCGCTGATCAACCCGAGCGGCGCGGACCCGGGGCTCGAGACCGTGGTGCTGGGCAACCTCGCGACCACGCCGCAGACGCTGACCAACTGGCGCCTGCTCGACAAGAACGGCCGTGTCACGCCGATCGACGCGACGCTCGCCCCCGGGGCGTCGCTCATCGTCGCGCTCGACGGCGCGGGCGTGCAGCTCGGGAACAACGGCGGCAACCTGATTCTGCAGGACCACACCAACGCCCAGGTCGACGTCGTCACCTACACCGCGGAGGACGCGGCGTCCGACAACCGCTACGTCCGCTTCCGCCGGTGACGTCGGGCCGTCGCGGACGACTCCATACCGGTGTCGTGCGCCGGACGCTAACGGGTCACAGCCGGGCTGGTCAAGGCGTGCTACACCTATCCCGGGGGTACGCATGGCAGCCATCCGATACGTGACGCGAGCGACGATGGTGGCGCTCGTCGTGGCGACGGGCACCGCGGCCCGCGCGCCGACGCCCCAGTCGCCGTGTGCGTCCAAGCCCACCATCCACGACGCGCAGGCGCCGGCCGACGTTCGCGCCTACTTCCAGGCGAAGAAGGCGAAGGTCGTGACGTTCTTCGGCTATTCGGGTGCGGGTTACGAGGACGAGGGCGGCGATGCTGTCGCAGGCGCGCGCCAGGCTCCGCGGCTTCGATCCCGCGACAACGCTCGTGAACATCGGGGCGACGGCCGACGGGATTGGCGCCGTCTATCCGGTGGCCAAGGCGCTGGGCTTCTCGACCACGGGGATCGTCTCGAGCCAGGCGAAGCAGGAGCAGGTCGGCCTGGCCCCCTGCTCGACGTCGTGTTCTACGTCACCGACACGACCTGGGGCGGCTTCGCCGACGCGAAGGCCCGGCGGTTGTCGCCGACGTCGCAGGCGATGATCGAGAACAGCGACGTGCTGGTGGCGATCGGCGGCGGCGAGGTGTCGCGCGACGAGATTCAGCGCCGCCCTGAGCCAGGGCAAGGCCATCGGCCGCGACGTCTTCTTCGTGCCCGGGACAAAGGGCGGCCATCTCATAGGCCGCACCCGTGTTCCCCCCACCGCCGAGCACCAGTCCTTACCTGCTCACGTCTACACCATATGTCGGTTTCTGCATCTCTCTACGGGGCTAGCGCCTCATTCAACCGAATGAACGCCCACACCCCGTACAGCGAGTGTCCTCCTCATAGGTTGGCCCATGACACATCGGCCGGGAAGGTCGTCGCCTCGCTTGTCCCGTGGGACGACCATCCGTCGATCTATCCGGTATTGAACGTTGCCCCGTATCCCCTTCGCCAGGCGAACAGACCTGTCGTCGCTGTGACCGCGACCCAAGCTTCCGACACGCCCTTCCTCCTTGTGTCAGCCGTATGAGGCTAAGAGAGGAGGTCGCGAGAACCGTCGATTTGGAATTGGCAGGCCGGTCGCGCTCGAACCCTCCAGAGCGGAAGGCGCCCTGGCGCTGGGCGAGGTCCACGAGGGGCCGACCATCAGACGCGATGAAGTGACCGTGCCTTGCTAACCCGATTCAGAGCGGATGAGGAGACCTCGCCCAGGCGGGGCCTGAGGGGGGTCGTCCCCCCTCACATTTCATGTCCCGAGAACGGCCTCGGTCAGGTCGTCGACGAGATAGCCCAGATCGCCGAGCGGCCCTCACGGACCTCGGCTGCCCCAGCATCATCATGGCGGCGTGATAGGCCACCCACGGCCGATAACGGCTCTCAGGGAGCTCTGCCCCGTATCCACTGCGGAAAGCGGCGGAAGCGTCCTCTCCGATACGGGCGGCGAGACGCCAGACGGCCAGGGTCAGATCCCATTCAGGCGGAGCCAGGGTGGCCCATTCCCAGTCGACGATGGTGATCGTCCCCTCTTCGTTGATGATGAACTTGGAGAGCGTGGGTTTGGTATGGGCGGGCGCGGGGGCGGTGGCCATTGGTGGCTCGAGCTCGAGGGCCTTGTCGAGCACTGCCTGGTCCATCCCGAACCGGCGGCGGTATCGGCCCAGCCGCTCGATCGTGGACCTGTAATGGCTCAGCACATAGTCGGAGTCGATACCTGCAGCCAGATTCGTGATGTGGGCGTTGGAAGTGTGGATGTCGCGGAGGGCCGCCCCGGAGGCCTCTATCGAATCGAGGTTCTTGGGGAGATTGGCCAGATTCCAGTGCCCTCCGTCGTTCATCTCGAGCCAGGCCATCTCACCCTCGGTCCCGTGATTGATGATCCGGGGTACCGATGGAATGGCGGCCAGTGCTTCGAGCGTGTGTCGCTCGCGTCGTTCTCGTGACGAGACCGGGTACACCTTGACGATCGTGCTCTGCTCGCCGTCGATGGCCCGGAAGACCTTGTTTGCGCCCGAGGACAACTCTCGGACCAACGTGTCCGGGTGAAGCTTTATCACGAGCTCTCTGGCATCCATGCGCTGTTGTTCCCCCTGTCACGGGTGACTGGTGACCGGCTCGGTTGCGTCTTCGAGCCAGTTAGCCTTCTGTGCCCGCCCCAGGCTAGCGAGATAACCCCGTGTCACTAGAGCTTCGTTATCCCGACGGAACCGTGTTCGAACACCCAGATGGTGTCACCGGTCTTCACGTAGCGGAATCCATCGGGCCTGGGCTTGCCCGGTCTGCCGTTGCGGTGAGTGTGAACGGCAACCTCCGAGATTTGAGCCGTCCCCTCGATGAATCGGGTGATTTCGCAGTGATCACCCTCGAAAGCGAGGAAGGTCTGGACATCCTTCGCCACTCCTCGGCCCACGTGCTCGCCCAGGCCGTGCTCGACCTCTTCGAGGGCTCGACTTTCGCCATCGGGCCTGCGATCGAGGACGGCTTCTACTACGACTTCAAGGTCGAGGAGCCGTTCACGCCGGATGATCTCGAGCGCATCGAGGCCCGGATGAAGGAGATCATCTCCGAAGATCAGCCCTTCGAACGAGAAGCGCTTTCCAGGGCGGATGCCCTCGCCCTCTTCGCTGCCCACCCCTTCAAGACCGAGATCATCGAGAGCGTGGAGCCGAGTGAGGTGTCTCCCGGTGAGGACGTCACCGTGTACCGGAACATCGACTTCGTCGACTTGTGCCGGGGCCCGCATCTCCCCTCGACCGGCCGGATCCCATCGGTGAAGCTCCTTCGGAGCTCGGGCGCCTACTGGAGGGGTGACGAGAAGCGAGACCAGTTGCAGCGGATCTACGGAACCGCCTGGCCGTCGGCGAAACACCTGGACGCTTACTTGACCCAGCTCGAAGAAGCGGAGAAGCGGGACCATCGACGGCTGGGCGCCGAGCTCGACTTGTTCAGCTTCCCTCCCGAGCTCGGCTCGGGTCTGGTCGTGTGGCATCCGAAGGGAGGCATGCTCCGCAAGGTGGTCGAAGACCACAGCCGTGAGCTGCATCAGCGGTTCGGCTTCGACTTCGTCTTCACCCCGCATTTGGCCAAGTCCGACCTGTGGTGGACCTCGGGTCACCTCGACTACTACGCCGATTACATGTTTCCGGGGATGGATCTCGACAACGACCAGGAATACCGCGTCAAGCCGATGAATTGCCCGTTCCACATCCTGGTGTACAGGAGCAGAGCGAGGTCATATCGCGATTTGCCCGTCCGTCTCTCCGAGCTCGGTGCCGTGTATCGCTACGAGAAGTCCGGGGTGGTCCACGGACTCCTTCGGGCCCGTGGCTTCACTCAGGACGACTCCCACACGTTCTGTACCGGCGACCAGCTGGCCTCGGAGCTGGCCCTCCACATCGATTTCGTGATCACGTGGCTCAAAGACGCCGGGTTCACCGAGTTCGAGGCAGATCTCAGCACCCAGCCTGACAAGGCCCCACCCGGCGAGCAGGATCGATGGGACTTCGCCGAGAAGACCCTGGCCAAGGCCATGGAGGACTCGGGTGTCAGCTTCCGCATCGCCCCCGGGGAGGGCGCCTTCTACGGACCCAAGATCGACATGCACGTCAAGGATGCCATCGGCCGCCGGTGGCAGCTCTCCACCATCCAGCTCGACTTGATCCTGCCCGAGCGATTTGGCCTCGAGTACACCGCAGCAGGCAATGTGTCCGAGCGTCCCTACATGATCCATTGCGCCAAGGCCGGTTCCCTGGAGCGATTCATGGGTGTGCTCATCGAGCATCACGCTGGGGCATTCCCGATGTGGCTGGCACCTGTGCAGACGTCCGTCGTCCCGGTGGCCGACCGTCACCACGAGTACGCGAACCAGGTCGCCGAGAGGCTCCGAGATGCCGGTCTTCGAGTGGAGGTCGACACGTCCGACGACACGGTTGGTGAGAAGATCCGAAAAGCTCTCACCCACAAGCATCCTGCCGTGATCGTTGTCGGCGACGACGATGTGACCGGCTCCACGGTGGGTCTCAGGCTCTACGGCGAGGAGCGGGACACGCGGGGAGTGCCTTTGATCGAAGCGACCAATCGTCTCGCCACGATGGCAAAAGCGCCTGGCTCATGACCGAGCCGGGGGAGCCGCGGGTCGACCGATCCGGGATACACATCGAGCGGGACCTGGCCGATTCGCTCGCGATCGAGGAGGAGCTCGACTCCAACGTCGAGGCTCCCTACCGATTCCCATCCCCGACCCGGCGAAGGATCGCGGGATGGGTGTTCGTGGTGGCCGCGGTGCTCGCCATGTTGGTGATCGACGGCGGGTGGCTGCCCGCCATCGGGCTTTTTGGCCTTGCCGCCTGGAACTTCGCGTCAGCCTGGCCGTTGGCGGTCAACGAGGCCCAGGCGCTGTCCGTCGCCGGCGCGGCGGTGGCATTCCCGGTCGGGCACGCCTCGGCCGCCGTAACCTTCCGCGGCATTCGCTCACGGCCACGCTGGAGCGTGGTCCTCTACTCGGCGTCCGAGCCGCCCGATCAGCGAGCATTGGTGATCGTCGATGCCGTATCCGGCGAGGTCGCCGAGGAGCCATACGTCGAGCCCGTAGAAGGCGTCTAGGACCGGTCTTCAATAGGAACGTAGGGCCGGCGTTCCGGTCCGACGTAGACCTGGGTGGGGCGGAAGATCCTCGTCGTCGGGTCCGCAAGGAGCTCTCGCCACTGGGAGATCCACCCGGGCAGCCGACCGAGTGCGAAGAGCACGGTGAACATGTCGGTGGGGAAGCCGATCGCCCGATAGATGATCCCCGAATAGAAATCGACGTTGGGATAGAGCTTGCGCTCCACGAAGTAGTCATCCGACAGAGCGACTTCTTCGAGTTGCATGGCGACATCTAGCAGTGGATCGTCGTCGATGCCCAGCGCATCGAGCACATCGTCGGCGGCGCGCTTGATGATCCGTGCCCTCGGATCGAAGTTCTTGTAGACGCGGTGTCCAAACCCCATCAGCCGGAACGGATCGTCCTTGTCCTTCGCCCTGGCTACGAACGGCGCCACGTCGCCACCGGCCACCACGATCTCCTCGAGCATCTCGAGTACTTCCTGATTGGCGCCGCCGTGAAGTGGGCCGGAAAGGGCGTGGATCCCGGCAGCCACCGAGCTGAACAGGTTTGCCTGGCTCGATCCGACGAGACGGACGGCGGAGGTCGAGCAGTTCTGCCCATGGTCGGCATGGAGCACCAGGAGCATGTTGAGGGCGCGCGCCACCACGGGGTCGGCGGTGTATGGCTCCGCCGGGACCGAGAACATCAGGTGCAGGAAGTTGGACAGATAGTCGAGGTCGTTCTGCGGATAGATGTATGGCTGGTGAACCGAGTACTTGTAGGACCAGGCGATCATCGTCGGCGTCTTGGCGATCAGCCGTCTGGCGCTGATGTCGACAGCCTCCTCGTCATGAGGGTCGAGGGCGTCGGGGTAGTAGGTGGCGAGAGCCGACGTCGCCGATGCCAGGATCTGCATCGGATGGGCTCTGTGGGGAAAGGCCTCGAACAGGTGCTTCATGTCCTCCCGCAGCAAGGTGTGGAGCGAGATCGACTCCTCATAGGCCTCGAGCTCGGCCTTGGTGGGGAGCTCCCCGTATTGGAGGAGATATATGACTTCGAGGAATGTCGCATGCTCGGCGAGCTCCTCGATCAGATAGCCCCGGTAGTGGAGGACGCCCTCTTCGCCACCGACGTAGGACACGGCCGAGACGCTCTCGGCCGTGTTGGCGAAACCACGATCGATGGTCGTCAGACCCAGTTCTCTCCTCAGCTGGCCGATATCCGCCGCGACCTGGCCCTCGACACTCTCGATCACATCGAGATGAGCCTCTTTGTCACGAAATCGGATGACGGCGTCGGCCATTCCAGTCCTTTCCCTCGACCATTCAGTCTTCAGCGGCCCGGGCCGCCGCTATCACCTGTTGCGCCTCGTTGTGCGGCACTTCGGCGTAGTGATCGAATTCCACGTCGAAGCTTCCTCTGCCCGACGTCAATGATCGCAGTTCTGCCGGATACTGCTGGATCTCGGCCATGGGCACCTCGGCGACCACCGATCGAAGTGTGCCGTCGCCTTCCATCCCGAGCACTCTCCCTCGTTTCGAGTTGATGTCTCCCATCACGTCGCCCAGGTGGTCTTCGGGCACGGTGATCGTCACCTTCATGACGGGCTCGAGCAAGATCGGCTTGAGGTCCTGTGTCGCAGCCCTCACAGCCTGGATGCCCGCCATGCGGAAGGACATCTCGTCGGAGTCGACTGCGTGGTACTTCCCGTCATAGACCTCGGCGGAGATATCGATCACGGGATAGCCGGCGAGGACCCCGCGGGTCAGGGCCTCCTGGATGCCCTTGTCGACCGCGGGGATGAATTGCCTGGGGATGGAGCCACCCTTGATCGAGTCGATGTATTCGTACCCCGACCCCCTGGGCAGCGGAGCGAACTTGACGAAGGCCACTCCGAACTGACCACGGCCCCCCGATTGCTTCTTGTGCTTGCCCTCGGCTTGAGCGCTCGTCGTGATCGTCTCGCGGTAGGGGATGATTGGCAGCGCCGTGTCGACCTCGACACCGAACTTGCGGTGGATCCGGGCGACAGTGACATCGAGATGAGTGTCACCGAGACCGGCGAGAATCGTCTCGCCCGTGTCGGCACGTCGCTCCACCCGGACCGTCGGATCCTCTTCCTCGATTCGGTGCAGGGCGGTGGACAGCTTCTCCTCGTCATGGTGCGACCTCGGAGTGATCGCCACTTCGGCGACTGGACGGGGATATGAGACCGGGGCGATCGTGATGTTGCTGCCGCCGCTGCGCAGGGTGTCGCCGACCCTCAGGTTGTCGACCTTGGCCACCGCGCCGATCCCACCGGCGGGAAGATCTGGGACGTCGTTGTGCTCCTTGCCCTGGAGCTTGAAGAGATTGTGGAGTCTGACCTTGCCTCCGCCCGCCACATCGAGCTCCTGGTCGGCTTTCACCGTGCCGGAGTAGATGCGAAAAAGGGAAATGCGCCCTACGAAGGGGTCCGAAACCGATTTGAAGACGAAAGCGACAGTCGGCCCATCAGTCGATGGGGAAATGGGATCACCACTGCTCAGCGCGGGGAGGGTGCGCTCCAGAGGGTTAGGCCCGTAGTCGACGATGAACTCGGCGAGCAGATCGATGCCGATGAGTCGCTCGGCCGAGGCGACCAAGACGGGTTGGATGTCCCCGGCGATGATCCCCTTGTGGATCGTGGCGACGATCTGCTCCCGGGAGGGCTCCCTGCCCTCGAAGTAAGCCTCCATCATCTCGTCGTCGCTCTCGACGACTGTCTCGACCAGAGCGGTGTGCGCCGCGTGGACGAGCTCCTCGACCTCGGATGGCAGGTCGACTTCTTTGCCTTCCTTCTCACCATCCGTGTATTCGTAGGCGCGCTCGGAGGCCACTCTCACGAGTCCACTCAGGCCCTCTTCACTCCCGATCGGCACCTGGATCGGGGCGATCGCTTTTCCGAAAGATTCCCGCAGCTGATCGAGGGTTCGCTCGAAGGACGACCGGTCACGGTCGAGCTTGGTCACCACCACGGCTCGTGGGATGCCCTCCTCCTCGGCGACTTTCCATAGTTGCTCGGTCTGAACCTCCACTCCGTCGACACCGGAAACCACGAAGAGAGCGAGGTCGACGGCACGCAGAGCGGCACGTGCATCACCCGAGAAATCGCTGGACCCGGGTGTATCGATCAGATTGATTCGATGGTCGTTCCAATAGAAAGTCGCTGCCCCCAACCCGAGCGAGATGCCCCGATCGATCTCCTCCGGCTCGAAGTCGAGCACGGTGGTGCCCTGTTCGACGGTTCCTCGCCTGGTCGTGGCGCCGCTGACGAAGAGGAGGGCTTCGGCGAGAGTCGTCTTGCCGCTCCCACCATGACCGACGAGGGCGACGTTGCGAACTTCCTCGGGTAACAACACGGACCTCCTCTTCGCGCGAGACGGCGATCCTAACGCTGCCCCGGGACCGGACCACAAGGCTGGCCTGCTACTTTGCTCCGTCGTGATCGACACAAGGGTGCGACCCCGGGTCACCCGCTTTCTCGAGCCGATAGGCAAGGCTCTGGCCTCCATCGGGGTCACTCCGACCGCCATGACCGCGGTCGGGCTCGCCACCGTCATCGTGGGCTCGATCGTGATATCGACGGGCGCACTGCGTCCCGGTGCGGTCATCGTTCTGGTCGGCTCGATTCTCGATGGGCTGGACGGCTCCGTGGCTCGTGCCGCGGGGATGGTCACCGCCCGGGGCGCGTTCTTGGATTCGGTGTTCGATCGAATGGGCGAGATAGCGGCGTTCGCCGGGCTGGGAGTTGCCATCGCCCGCGACACCGGCGATGAGGCACTCCTTCTCCTGATCGTCCTCGCGATCGGCGGCGCCATGCTCGTCCCCTACATCCGGAGTCGGGCCGAGGTCGAGGGATTCAACGGCAAAGCCGGGGTGATGGGCCGCGCCGAGAGGGTGCTCCTCTTCACGATCGGATTGCTTCTCGGCTTGGTCGAGCCGATGCTTTGGATCTTCGTGATACTGGTGTGGATAACCGCCTTGATGCGATTCATCGACACCTACCGTTCGTTCGAGTGAGCGAACTTCCTGGCTATGTCGCCCTACGCGTCGGCGCGGGGCTCATTGGCCTGCTTCCTGCCTCAGCCGCTCGGTCCCTTGGACGTTTCGGGGGGCGGGTGTGGCACGCCACCGCCAAGGGCAGGCGCTCGATGGCCGAGCGACATATGCGACGGGTCCTCGGTGACGAAGACCAGGCCGTTCGAGCGGCGCGATCAGTGATGAAGTCCTACGGCCGGTACTACGCCGAGGCGCTTTGGGCCCGTGGACGGAGGGTCGATGAGCTTCGATCACAGACGATCGTGGATGGCTTGGAGCACATTGTCGGGGCACGTGAAGAAGGACGGGGGATGATCTATGGGCTGCCCCATGTCGGCAACTGGGAGGTCGCCGCCCCGGTCTCCGTGGATGTGAAGGTGCCGGTGGTCGCAGTGGCCGAGAACCTGCCCAATCGCCGGATCACCGACTGGTTCACCGAGATGCGGGCCGAGTTCGGGATCGAAGTGGTCCTCGCCACCGGTGGCACCGAGGTGATGAGGAAGTTGGAGTCGGCACTCGCCGCCAACAAGGCAGTGGCTCTTCTCGCCGACCGTGATCTGAAGCGGCGGGGCGTGGAAGTGGTCTTTTTCGGGGAGACGACCACGCTTCCCCCGGGCCCGGCCACCCTCGCCCTGCGGACCGGGGCTCCGCTGCTCCCGGTCGCCTCCTACTACGAAGGTGACCACGGCTACAGGGTGGTGATAAGGCCCGCGATCCCGGTCCCGGACGAGGGGACTCGCAGCGAGAAGGTCCAATCGATGACCCAGGCTCTCGCCGTCGAGATGGAGTCGCTGATTCGAGCGGAGCCACAGCAATGGCATCTGGTCCAGCCCAACTGGCCCTCTGACCGGGAGTGAGCCCAATGCGGGTTGGTCTGGTCAGCCCTTACGACTTGTCGGTCCCTGGCGGAGTCCAGGCCCAGGTCCTTGGCCTGGCCGCCTATCTGAGGGCCTGGGGCGACGATCCGGTGGTCATAGGTCCAGGGCTGCCCGATGGAGTGCCTGGTGTGGATCTCGGCGAGAGCATCTCACTCCCCGGCAACGGGTCGATGGTCCCCATTGCCGGAGACCCGAGATCCCGGAGACGGATCAGGGCGGCCGCAGCCGACCTGGACCTGCTTCATGTCCACGAGCCGCTCATGCCGCTCGCGTCGTTGCTCGCCATCCATGCCGGGCCACCGGTGGTTGCCACCTTTCACGCCGCCCCTGGCCGGACCGGCCGTCTCGCCTACCGCTTGACCCGCCCGTTCCTGAGCCGGCTGCTGGGAAACACCCGCATGGTGACGGCGGTCAGTCATGCCGCAGCGGATGTACTGCCGGATGGTCTCGAGGCCCGAATCATCCCCAACGGGCTCGACGTGGCATCGATGAGGGTCGAGGTCGCTCGTGAGGCAACAAAGGTCGCTTTCCTGGGGAGAGATGAGCCGAGAAAGGGCCTCGACATCGTTCTCCAGGCATGGGAGGAGATCGAGATCGCTCGACCGGGATCGCAGCTCGTGGTAATGGGGGCGCAGCGGGAGAGCGATGGGCCGATCTGGATGGGAAGGGTCGACGAATCCACCAAGGCGATGGTGCTGGGTTCCTCATCGGTCTATGTCGCACCCCAGACCGGGGGAGAGTCCTTCGGAATCGTGCTGCTGGAGGCCATGGCGGCCGGTGCGGCGGTGGTGGCCTCGGATCTCCAGCCCTTTCGAGATCTTGCCGGGGATGCGGCCAGATTCTTCCCTGTGGGGGACAGCGAAGCCCTGGGCCGGGCGGTGATCGACTTGCTCGGGGACGTCGCCGAACAGGACCGGCTGGCGGCGGAAGGGCGACGTATCGCCGAAAAACACGACTGGAGTGTTGTCGGAGGGGTCTACCGCGAGCTCTACGACGAGGCGGTCGCTTAGGCCAGTGAGGGCGAGCCTGTACAATCGGAGTCACCCAAATGGAGCCGAGAGAAGTGGAAACCGGTACAGATCGCGTCAAGAGAGGCCTCGCCGAGATGCTCAAAGGCGGCGTCATCATGGATGTCGTCACCGCCGATGAGGCGAAGATCGCCGAAGAGGCAGGCGCGGTCGCCGTGATGGCCCTCGAGCGGGTCCCATCGGACATTCGCAAGCACGGTGGCGTGGCCCGCATGGCGGATCCGACCAAGATCGAAGAGATCCAGGCCTCGGTGACGATCCCGGTCATGGCCAAATGCCGGATCGGTCATTTTGCCGAGGCTTCGGTGCTTCAGGCTCTAGGCGTCGATTACATCGACGAGTCCGAGGTACTCACACCTGCAGATGAGGAGCACCACGTCGACAAATGGGCATTCACCACCCCCTTTGTCTGCGGCGCGCGCAACCTGGGCGAGGCATTGAGGCGAATCGGCGAAGGTGCGGCGATGATCCGTACCAAGGGTGAGGCGGGCACCGGCAATGTCGTCGAGGCTGTGCGTCATATGCGAACCGTGACCAACGAGTTGCGAGCGCTGACCACCATGGATGAGGCACAGCTGATGTCTGCCGCCCGTGACCACGGGGCTCCTTTCGAACTTGTCCGTGAAGTGGCCTCGACCGGGAAGCTGCCGGTGGTCAACTTCGCAGCAGGCGGTATCGCCACTCCTGCTGATGCAGCCCTGATGATGTCGCTCGGGGTCGATGGCGTCTTCGTCGGGTCTGGCATCTTCAAGAGCTCTGGACCAGAGGCATACGCCCGCGCAATCGTCGAAGCGACCACCTTCTGGAACGAGCCCGAAGTGGTGGCCAAGGTCTCTCGCGGCCTCGGCGAGGCCATGCCCGGAATCGAGATCAACACCCTCAGGGACACGGAGCGTCTCGCCGAGCGAGGATGGTGACGTGACGACCGTTGGCGTCCTTGCCCTGCAGGGGGACGTCCGGGAGCACCTCCACACCCTCGAAGCGCTCGGTGTGGCCGCAGCACCGGTCAAGACCCCGGACCAACTCGACGTGGTCGATGCCCTCGTGATCCCGGGAGGTGAGTCGACCACCATCGGCAAGATGGCGGTCCGCTTCGGCCTTGTCGAGCCGCTGCGGCGATCGATCGAAGACGGGCTCCCCACATACGGCACGTGTGCCGGACTGATCTTCCTCGCAGGCGCCGTGACCGACGGCGACCAGCCGCTGTTGGGAGTCCTCGACGTCGTGGTGCGACGCAACGCATTCGGTCGGCAGAACGAGTCTTTCGAATCAGATCTACAGATCGACGGTCTGGATGAGCCGTTTCACGCGGTCTTCATCCGCGCCCCCTGGGTCGAGAAGGTCGGCGCCGAGGTCGAGGTTCTTGCCGGCATCGATGAGCACCCGGTCATGGTCCGCCAGGGCAACATCATCGCCACCTCCTTCCATCCCGAGTTGACCGGAGACGGCCGAATCCACCAACTCCTTCTAGATCTGATCTGAGGGACCCATGTCAGGCCATTCCAAGTGGGCGAACATCAAGCATCGCAAGGGTCGCCAGGATGCGGCCCGTGGCAAGCTGTTTGGCAAGCTGGCCAAGGCGATCGAGATCGCGGCACGTGAGGGAGGCGGCAACCCGGATTTCAACCCCACCCTCGCCACCGCCATCTACAAGGCCAAGGTGGCCTCGATGCCAAACGACAACATCGATCGTGCGGTCAAGCGGGGTACCGGCGAGGTCGAAGGCGCCCACTACGAGGAGATCTGGTACGAGGGCTACGGCCCGGGAGGGGTGGCGCTCTACGTGCAGATCCTCACCGACAACCGAAATCGGGCTGCTTCAGACGTCCGCTCCACGTTCACAAGGAGCGGTGGGAACCTGGGCGAGCCAGGCTCGGTCGGCTATCTCTTCCATCAGAAGGGACTGATCGAGGTGAAGGGCACCGAGGACGAGGTCATGCTGGTCGCCCTCGATTCGGGGGCCGAGGACATCCGCGACTCGGGCGATGGGTGGTTCGAGGTGATCACCTCGCCGGGTGACCTTCAGCAGGTTCGGACCGCCCTTGGTGAGGCGGATTTGGAGGTCGCCTCCGCCGACGTCACGCAACTCCCCTCCACCACGATCCCGGTGGGTGAAGGGGAGGCGCGCAAGTTGCTGCGTCTGATCGACGCGCTGGACGACTTGGACGATGTCCAGGCGGTCTTTTCGAATTACGACATCGACGACGACGTTATGGAGAGGGTCCTCGAAGAGGTCTGACCGAAAGCGCTGCTGCTCAGGTTGCCGGTGGTGGTGGGGGTGAGGTTGCCGGCGGCGTTGTGTCCGCTGTTCCGCTTCTACCGGCGATCGCGCCGTAGGCGACGACCAGCACGGCGGCCACGCCCACCTGAATCAGGTACTGGGTCCAGTCGAGCCCTGCGGTGTCTTCGACACCCACCCAATTGGCGATCAGTCCACCGAGGAATGCGCCCACCGCACCAATGAGGATGGTCATCCCCATCGAGATGTTCTGCCTCCCGGGCAGGACCAGGCGGGCGAGAGGCCCGACGATGATGCCAGCCAACAACGAAACGATGATCGTCTGAAGCCAGTCCATGAGAGCTCCTTCTCTGGGCGACGGGTAACACCCTACGCGTCAGGAGCTGGCGTGTGACGGCAAGGTGTTCTCCTCGCGTTGGGGGCAGAACCGTCGGAGCCGGAGACGGGGGAACATGGGGGGAGCCGCCCCGGCCACCGCAAATCGTCAGTATTCAGAGTGGTCCCGCCTAATCTCACCAAACATATGTTCGTCATGGGCATCGACCCCGGTTTGTCCGCTACCGGGTACGGGATAGTGGAGGGTGGGCACCCACCGACTGCTCGGCTCGCCGGTGTGATCCGAACCGAACCCGGGGTGCCGATGGCGGAGAGACTCGCCGAGTTGTTCATCGGGTTGACCCAGGTGATCGAAGAATCGAGGCCAGACGTGGTGGCTGTGGAGTCGGTTTTCACCAACCAGAACCTGCAGACCGCCATCTCGGTTGGCCGTGCCTCGGGAGTTGCCCTGCTGGCCGCGGCCCGGGCCGGTCTCCAGGTGTCGGAGTATGCCCCGACCGCGGTCAAGTCGGCCATCACCGGGGACGGGTCGGCGTCCAAGAAACAGATCCAACAAATGGTGGCGCGTTTGCTCCGATTGGCGGAACCTCCCCGGCCCGCCGATGCGGCCGACGCCCTGGCCATTGCCCTCTGTCATCTCCGAGCTGCCCCATTGGAGAGAGCACGATGATCGGCCGTCTGCGCGGCATCCTCGTCTCGAGACGTGGGGAGGTCGTCTCCGTCGAGGTGGGCGGTGTCGGCTACGAAGTGACGATGACCCCACGTGGCGTTTCCGCTCTCCCCGGCGTCGGGGAGGAAGTGGTGGTCCACACCCACACCCACGTGCGTGAGGACGAGATGAGTCTCTATGGATTTGGCACCGAGGCGGATCGCGATCTGTTTCGCATCCTCCTTGGGGCCGGCGGTGTAGGGCCCAAGCTGGCCATGGCCATCCTGGGGACCATGACCCACCACGAGATCGTGCGCTCGATCGTGACCGAGGACGCCGATGCCCTCACCGTCGTGCCAGGTGTTGGGAAACGCGGGGCACAGAAGATCGTGCTCGAGCTTGCGCCCAAACTGGCCGGCGTCGACGCCGACGTCGTCGGCTCGACCACTCTGGTCACGGTCCGACAGGCATTGGAAGGCCTCGGGTATTCGACCGAAGAGATCAATGGGGTCATGGGCGAGCTGGACCCGGATTCCGCCATAGAGGTCCAGATCAAGGCGGCTCTACGCGCCCTGGGGAGGGGCTGACGGTGCGCGAAGACTCCCTTCTGAACCCGACGATCGAGACCGACGAGGAGATCACCCTCCGACCCAAGCGACTCGACGAATTCATCGGGCAGGACCGGGTCAGGGAGCGTCTCGAGATCTCACTGGACGCTGCGCGCAAAGAGAAGCGTCCCCTGGACCACGTCATGTTCTCAGGCCCTCCCGGGCTCGGGAAGACAACGCTGGCCGGTGTCATCGCCAACGAGCTCGAAGTCAAGATGCGGGTGACGTCAGGGCCCGCCCTCGACCGGCCCGGCGACCTCGCCGCGATCCTCTCCAACCTCGACACCGGCGATGTCTTCTTCATCGATGAGATCCACCGGCTTCCCCGCGCGGTCGAGGAGGTGCTCTACCCGGCGATGGAGGATTTCCAACTCGACATCGTTCTCGGCAAAGGGCCAACCGCCCAGTCGATTCGCCTCGACCTCCCGCAGTTCACACTGGTCGGCGCCACCACACGGAAGGGCACTGTCACGGCGCCGCTCCGCGACAGGTTCGGGATTGAGGAGAAGCTCGACTATTACTCGCCAGACGAGCTGGCCGTCATCATCCGTCGTTCGGCCGGGATCATCGGCGTCGCGATCACGGAGGACGCTGCGGGGATCATCTCTCATCGCAGTCGATCAACCCCGCGCATTGCCAACCGGCTTCTGGCACGGGTCCGGGATTACGCGGTTTCCCGGGCATCCGGTGTCATCGACCCTGATGTCGCCGACGAGGCACTGCGCGTGTTCGAGGTCGACGACTTGGGCCTGGACAAGGTGGACCGGGCAATCCTCGAGTCGATCGTCGACAAGTTCGGTGGCGGGCCCGTCGGTCTCTCGACGCTGGCAATCGCCGTCGGCGAGGAGCCGGAGACGGTCGAAGACGCCTACGAGCCGTTCTTGCTCCAGTCGGGGCTGATCAAACGCACTCCACGCGGCCGAATGGCCACCAGTCGCGCCTACACCCACCTCGGCCAGGAGCCGCCGGCTGATCCCCAGGGATCGCTGCTCTAGCCTCCGGACCTCGATGAGGGTCGAGGACTTCAAGTACCAACTCCCGGACTCGGCCATAGCCCAGGAGGCGATAGAGCCGCGCCACGACTCCCGACTCCTCGACACGCGGGACATGTCTGATCATCGCTTTCTCGACCTGCCCTCGCTGCTTCATCCCGGTGACCTGATCGTCGTGAACGAGACCCGGGTCCGAGCGGCCCGGCTCGCCGGGCGGCGACGCGACACCGGCGGCTCGGTGGAGCTACTCGTGCTCGCAGCCCGCCCGGGCGGGCTCTGGGAGGCGCTGGCCCGGCCCTCTCGCAGGCTCCGGCCCGGGATCGGGATCGAGATCGAGGGCATCACGGCCAAGATCGTGGAGGGCCCCGACGAAGGGATCGTGGTGATCGATTTGCAGGCATCCGATGTGGAGGCTGCGATCGCCCAGGCCGGGAAGATCCCGCTCCCGCCCTACTTTCACGGAGCCCTCGATGACCCTGATCGCTACCAGACCATGTTCGCCCGCAGCATGGGATCGGCGGCCGCGCCCACGGCGGGACTGCACTTCACGCCGGAAGTGGCGGCCGGTCTGCAACAGCGGGATATCGAGATCGCCCCTGTCGACCTCCATGTCGGAATCGACACGTTTCGACCTATAACCGCTGAACAGATCGAGGATCACAAGATGCACACGGAGTGGTGCTCGATCCCGGAGGCGACCGCTGCCGCCATTGCCGCCACCCGCGCTCGAGGAGGGCGGGTAGTAGCGGTCGGTACTACCGTCGTGCGCACGCTGGAAACGTTTGCGGAGGGCGACGGCACCGTGAGCGCCGGCGAAGGCGAGACGAGCCTCTTCCTCACCCCGGGCGTCGAGTTCCGGGCGATCGACGTCTTAGTGACCAACTTCCACGTGCCCGGCTCCACACTCGTGGTGTTGGTGGCTGCGTTCATGGGGGATAGGTGGCGGAAGGCATATCAGACCGCCCTCGAACGCGGATATCGCTTCCTCTCCTTCGGGGATGCGATGCTGGCCGAGCGATAATCGGGGCCATGAGCGCCGTGACCTGGACCCTCGAGTCGAGAGACGGGGACGCTCGGTCCGGGTGGCTCGACACGCCTCATGGTCGGATCGCGACTCCGGCCTTCATGCCGGTGGGAACCAGGGCAGCAGTGAAGGCCGTGGACAGTCTCGACCTGAGCGGAGTCGGAGCCGAGATCGTGCTGGCCAACACCTATCACCTGATGCTGCGGCCGGGATCGTCCCGGATCGCGGCCCTGGGTGGGCTCCACCGGTTCATGGCTTGGGACGGCCCGATCCTCACCGACTCGGGCGGCTTTCAGATCTTCTCCCTGGAGCCGGTCATCGAGGAGAGCGGGGCTCGCTTCCGATCCGTATACGACGGGTCATCTGTCGAGCTCACACCCGAGGACGCGGTACGGATACAGGAGGAGCTGGGACCCGACATCGCCATGGCCCTGGACGTCTGTGTCGGTCTCCCCGCGCCCGCCGAGCTCGTTGAGGCGGAGCTGGAACGGACCCTCCGCTGGGCGGACCGCTGCCTGAGGGCGCACACGAAGCCCGATCAGGCGCTGTTCGGGATAGTTCAGGGCGGCGTCGACCCCGATCTCCGGGCGAAGAGCGCCGCTCAGACCGCGGCACTCGGCTTCCCCGGCTTTGGGATCGGAGGGCTCTCCGTCGGTGAAGGCAGGGAGGAGCGACATCTGGCCCTCGAAGCCAGCATTGCCGAGCTCCCCGAAGCCAAGCCCCGGTACGTGATGGGGTTGGGAGACACCGACGGACTGCTCGAGGCGATCGCCCGTGGCGCGGACATGTTCGATTGTGTCCTCCCCACCCGGCTCGCCCGACACGGCAAAGTGCTGACCCGAAACGGGGACTTCAGTCTCCGTAACGCAGAGTCCGAGGCGGACGATCGCCCGATTGACGACGACTGCGTTTGTCACACATGTCGAACGCACACCCGGGCGTACCTGCGGCATCTGGTCAGGGTGAAGGAGCTCTCCGCCCATCGCCTGCTCACGATCCACAACCTGCGTTACACGCTCGACCTCGTCGCCGCCGCCCGTCTGGCGATCGAATCAGGAACGCTCTCCGATCTGGTCACAAGCGTCGCCGAGACCCGAGCCAACGGTTCGCCCTAGACCCCTGCCGTTGCCTAATCTCCCGCGGGTTCCGTCCCTCGCGATCTGGAGGATCCAGTGACCCATCTCGTCCTTGCTCAGGAGACCGCGGCGAGCCCGCTGCCCTCGCTGCTCTTCCTCGGGTTGATGGTTGCCGTCTTCTGGTTGTTCATCATCCGGCCTCAGCGTCGAGCGCGCCAAGGCTCAGCAGGAGCTGTCCAAGACGCTCAGCCCCGGCGAGGAGGTTCGGACGATCGGCGGGATCCACGGCATCGTGGTGTCGGTCGATGACGAGAGCGTCGTCCTCCGGGTGGAAGAAGGGAAGATCCGGGTTTCGCGCAAAGCCGTGGGGACCCGGGTAGGCCCGGACAAGCCTGACACCGAATCCTCCTGACCCGGTCTTTAGACTTCTCGAGGTGGACAACCTCAGCGCGCTCATTCGCGACATCCCCGACTTCCCGGAGCCCGGGATCGTCTTCAAGGACATCACCCCCGTTCTGGCCGATCCGGCCACCTTCGCCTCCCTCGTCGAGGCCCTCGCTGAGCCGTTCCGCGACTCCGGGGTGACCAAAGTGGCGGGGATCGAGGCCCGTGGCTTTACCCTCGCCACCCCTGTTGCCGGTCTTCTGGGAGCGGGTTTCATACCTGTGCGGAAGCCGGGAAAACTGCCCTACGAGACGGTCCGGGAGGACTACTCACTGGAATACGGCACCGATTCGCTGGAGATCCACACGGACGCCGCCCAGCCGGGGGAGAAGGTCCTCGTTGTCGACGATGTGATAGCCACGGGCGGAACAGCCGCGGCCGCAATTCGGTTGTTGAGGAAGATCGGCGCCGATGTGGTCGGGTTCGCAGTCTTCATCGAGCTGTCCTTCCTCGATGGCGCCCAGATGCTGGACGGTGTACCCCTGCATGCCCTCGTCAAGTACGACTGAGTCGAGCCAGGCGACATTCGACGATGTCGTCTCGGTCTTCGTTGCCCATCACCCCGATGGCGACGTCGACCTGTTGCGACGGGCGTATGAAGTGGCGGCGGAAGCGCATGCCGGCCAGGTTCGCAAGACCGGTGACCCCTACATCACCCATCCGTTGGCCGTCGCCCACATGCTGGCCGGTTACGGCCTCGATGAGCCAACCCTTGCGGCGGCATTGCTTCACGACACCGTCGAGGACACCAATCTCACGCTGAGCGACCTTTCGATGCAGTTCGGAGATGAGATCGGTCGGCTCATCGACGGCGTGACCAAGCTCGATCGGGTCCGATACTCGAACCGTGAGCAGGCCCAGGCGGCGACCATTCGCAAGATGGTGGTGGCCATGGCCCAGGATGTCCGGGTCCTGATCATCAAGCTGTTCGACCGTCTTCACAACCTGCGAACTGTTCAAGCCCTGCGCGAGGAGAAGCAACGCCGGGTCGCCCAGGAGACCCTCGATGTCTACGCCCCACTGGCCCATCGGCTCGGGGTCCAGGAGATCAAGCACGAGTTCGAGGATCGGTGCTTCGCCATCCTCTATCCAGGGCCCAACGCCGAGATCCAGGCCAAGCTGGCCGAGCGGGCGCCCGAGCGTGAGGCGTTCATCGAGAAGATGGTCGACGAGATCTCGGGCATCCTCGCTGATTCCGGCATCGAGGCCGACGTGACCGGCCGGCCAAAGCACCAGTACTCCATCTATCGCAAGATGCGTGAGCAGAACCGGCCGTTCGAGGACATCCACGACCTGATCGGCATCCGAATCATCACCGAGTCGATGCGGGACTGTTATGCCGCGCTCGGGCTCATCCACAGCCACTGGGTCCCCGTCGCCGGACGGTTCAAGGACTACATCGCGATGCCCAAGATCAACCTCTACCAATCGCTTCACACCACCGTGATCGGCCCCGACGGCAAGCCCCTCGAAGTCCAGATCCGCACCTACGAGATGCACCAGAGGGCGGAGGCCGGGATCGCGGCCCACTGGCGCTACAAGGAGGGCGAGGCCGGCCAATTGCCCCGGATGGATTTTCTCTCGTGGGGCGAGGAAGAGGACCCAGAGGAGTTCCTGGCGAATCTCAAGCTCGACCTCTACCAAGACGAGGTTTTCGTCCTGACCCCCGGTGGCGATGTCAAGCCACTTCCGGCTGGATCTACTGCAATCGACTTCGCCTATTCCGTTCACACCGAGGTCGGTCACCGATGTGTCGGCGCCAAGATCAATGGCAGGCTCGTCCCTCTGTCGACACGTCTCCAATCGGGCGACATCATCGAAGTCCTGACATCGAAAGCCATGGAGGCGGGGCCGAGCCGTGACTGGCTCGCATTCGTCGGCACCGGTCGGGCCAAGTCCAAGATCAGACAGTGGTTCACCAAGGAGCGCCGCGATCAGGCTCTCTCAGAGGGCAAGGAGAGTCTGCAGTCGCTGATGAAGCGCGAGGCGCCGGGCATCCCTGCTGCCGAGAAAGAGGCGCTTCTCGACTCGATCATCGCCGAACTGGGTCAAAAGGACCTCGAAGCGCTGCAGGTCGCCATTGGAGAGGGCACGGTCTCTCTCGACTCCGTGGCGACTCGCCTCTCGAGACTGCTCAACCCGGAGACCGAGGACGACTTCTTCCACCCTCGCCGGAAACGCTCCCTGGACACAGCAGAGGTCGTGGTCGAAGGACAAGACGACATGCTCATCCACCTCGCCCGATGCTGCTCACCGGTACCGGGCGACCCGATCGTGGGCTACGTGACGGTGGGCCGCGGAGTGTCGGTTCACCGTGCCGACTGCACCAATGTCTCGTCGTTGGCCGAACGACGTGAGCGGACGGTGGAGGTGGCGTGGCCGGCGCAGAGCACCTCGGCCTTCGTCGTTTGGATTCAGGTCGAGGCCCTCGACCGAACGCGGCTGCTCAGGGACGTGACCAGCGTCGTGAGCGACACCGGAGGGAACATCACTGCCTCCTCCACCCACACCGGTGATGACCGCGTGGCGATCCTTCGCTATGAGGTGGAGCTCTCCGACCCGAGCCAACTGCCCAAGCTCCTCGCCGACCTCCGTGGAGTCGACGGCGTGTTTTCGTCGTTCCGGTTGGCCACCGATCCCTCTCCCTGATGCTATTGGTCCGGGTTCCGGCCTGGCTTGCCGAGACCAACGCATACATCCTCGCGAAAGAGAGCAGTGGCCAGGCAGTCGTGATCGACGCTCCTCCGGAGCCTGACGCGATCGGAGCCGTCCTGATCCAGCACGACTTGACGTTGTCGGCGGTGATGCTCACCCACGGCCACATCGACCACACAGGCGGCAGCGGGGAGTTGACCCAGGGGACGGGTGCCAGCGTCTATGTCCATCCCGACGATGACTTCCTCACCTTGCATCCCGTGGAGCAGCTGCGGGCGATGTTTGGGATGACCCCGCCTGGCGTCTACGACGTCCCGGAGAAATTCGAATCCCTGGGCGATGGGGATCGAATCGAGCTGGGGGGTCTCGAGTTCGAGGTGCGACACACTCCCGGGCACACCCCGGGACACTGTTGCTTCTACCTGGAGCAGGAGGAGACGCTCTTCTCGGGCGACCAGTTGTTCGCCGGGTCGATCGGCAGAACCGACTTTCCTTATGGGTCCCACCAAGCGCTGATGACCTCGATGGCTGAGAAGGTCATGGTTCTGCCTGACGAGACCAGGGTCCTGCCCGGTCACGGGCCGGAGACCACCATTGGCCGGGAAAGGACCGGTAACCCGTTCCTGCATTGATACGTATGCTCCGCCGATGCGGCCCAACGCCATCGACATCGCATTGAGGCGACTGGCTCAGACCGGGAGAGCGCGTATCCGGGTCCTTACCCGCGACCACCGCGCTACCGAGACTCGACTCCGGAACCGCGCCGCCTGGATATCGAAGCCGAATGCGCGTCTGCGCGTGGCGACTGTCAGACATGGCGAGGGTTTTCTCGAGGTCGACCTGTTTCTCGATGGGACCGAAATGACCGTCCAGCCTCTCGGTGATCAGCCGTAGCTCCGCCTCCGCCGGCTCGTTGGGTGCCGGACCACAATTAACCTGCCAGCGCTCATGAGCTTTCGGCCACCCAAAGGCACCGACGACATCGGCGCGCCCGAATCGAATGTTTGGCGCGACGTCCTGGGGGAGTGGGAGCGGTGGGCCGATCTGTTCGGCTACCCGCTGGTGTCGACGCCGATCTTCGAGGCCACAGAGCTCTTCGAGAGGGGGGTCGGGAGCGACACTGAGGTGGTCACCAAGCAGATGTACACCTTCACCGACCGAGGGGGCCGGTCGTTGACGCTTCGACCCGAGGGCACAGCCGGTGTGGTCAGGGCTTTCCTCGACAGCGGCGCCAAGGGGCCGTGGAAGGGCTCGTACTCGGGGCCCATGTTCCGGCACGAGCGGCCACAAGCCGGTCGGCGACGGCAGTTCTGGCAGGTCGGCGTGGAGTATCTCGACGTGGAGACCCCGGTGGCAGACGCCGAGGTCGTCGAGCTCGGCTACCGGTTCCTGACCGCGGTCGAGGTTGCGGGCCTCGATGTCGTCCTCAACTCGCTCGGCGACGCGGTGTGCCGGCCCGGATATGTGGAGACCCTTCGGGGATACCTCTCCGGGAAACATGATGTCCTTTGCGACGACTCACTGTCAATTGTCCAGGGCAACCCGCTCCGGGTCCTCGATTGCCGGGTGTGCGCCCCGGTCCTGGCTGATGCTCCGGCCATGAAAGACCATCTCTGCGAACCATGTGCCGACCACTACGCCCGGGTGAAGAAAGCCCTCGACGGCCTCGAGGTCCCCTACGTCGAAGATGCCCGCCTGGTCCGTGGGCTGGACTACTACACGCGCACAGCATTCGAGTATGTAGCCACTGATCTCGAAGCGGCCCAGAATGCCGTCGGCGGTGGCGGCCGATATGACGGTCTCGCCGAGTCGATCGGAGGGAGACGGGCGCCGGGTGTCGGTTTCGCCCTCGGCGTGGACCGCATCGTCCTCGCCTCGACCAAAAAGGTTGCGGGGAAGGTCGACGTCTACTTGGTCTCGGAGTCGGGCCCCATCGAGGCGCTGATCGCAGCCTCGGCCTTGCGGCGTGAGGGTCTCCGGGTCGAGCTCGACGCCGAAGGGCGGAAGGTCGAAGCGCAGTTCAAAGCCGCGAGCCGTCTCGGGGCACGAGCTGTGGTGGTGTTGCCGACCGCCGGTGATGACGTCGATGTGCGGATCGATGATGAGAGGTCTGCCATGCCTCTCGGCTCCGTGGCGAAATGGCTCGAGGGACGGCTCTGATGCGCAGCCCGGCAGGGTCTCTGCGGCCGGCGGACATCGGACGGACAGTGACGGTCTCGGGATGGGTCCAACGTCGCCGCGACCACGGTGGGATTGCCTTCATCGATGTCCGGGACGCGTCGGGCGTGGTCCAGGTGGTAGCCGACCCGACCGAGCACGAGGCGGTCGCCGATTTGAAGATGGAGTACTGCATCTCGGTCACCGGAGAGGTCCGTGCCCGCCCCGAGGGCACCGAGAACCTGGAGCTCCCGACCGGTGGAGTGGAGATGGGCGTAGAGGACCTGGTCGTCCTCTCGCCTGCGGACACATTGCCTTTCATGATCGACGACAGGGTCGAGATCGACGAGCGGGCGCGGCTTCGATACCGGTACCTGGATCTTCGTCGGCCGCGGATGGGGGCGAACCTCAGAGCGCGCTCCCGGGCAACAGCGGCGATACGTCGGACCCTCGACGAGCAGGGGTTTCTGGAAGTCGAGACCCCGACACTGGTCAACAGCACGCCCGAGGGGGCCAGGGACATGCTGGTTCCCTCCAGGCTGCGCAAAGGAGAGTTCTACGCCCTGCCCCAGTCCCCTCAGCTCTTCAAGCAGCTGCTGATGATCGCCGGGGTGGAGCGGTACTTCCAGATCGCTCGCTGCTACCGGGACGAGGATTTCAGGGCCGACCGCCAGCTCGAGTTCACCCAGTTGGACCTGGAGGGGTCCTTCTGGGACCGCGACGACGTCCTGGAAACCATCGAGGGCGTCCTCGTTGCAGTGGTGAAGGAATTGCGCGGGACAGACGTGGCTCGCCCCTTCCTGCGTCTCACCTGGCAGGAGAGCATGGACCGGTTCGGCACGGACAAGCCCGACCTGAGATTCGGCGCCGAGATCGTCGACCTCTCGGAGGTGTTCGCTGGGAGTGGGTTCGGTGTCTTCGGCGACACCCTGGCTGGCGGAGGCACCATCCGAGGCATCAACGTCGGGACCCAGGAATGGTCCCGGGGCCGGGCCGACTCGCTGACCGAGCGGGCCAAGGAGCTGGGAGCCAAGGGCTTGGTTTGGATGGTCGTCGAGGACGATGGATCGCTCCGCTCCCCGGTGGCCAAGTTCCTCGATGACGCCGAGTTGTCAGGGGTTCGATCCGGCCTCGATGCCGGCCCCGGCGATGTCCTGCTCATAGCCGCCGATCGATGGAAGCTGGCAGTGGAGGTCCTCGGGACTCTTCGCAACGATCTTCTCCGCCCCTCTTCACATGACGAGCTGGCCTTTCTGTGGGTGGTCGACTTCCCGCTGTTCGAGGAGGAAGAAAACGGCACGATCACGTTCTCCCACCACCCATTCACGTCGCCGGCGTCGCTCGATGAGATGCGGGACAACCCGACAGGGGCGATATCGAAGGCCTACGACGCGGTGCTCAATGGTGTCGAGCTCGGCTCGGGCTCGGTCAGGATCCACGATCCGGAAGTGCAGCGCCAGGTGTTCGACATCCTGGGCATCGACCCCGAGACCGCCGAGCGGCGTTTCGGGTGGTTTCTCGAGGCTCTGCGGTATGGCACGCCGCCTCATGCCGGCTTCGCCTTTGGCATCGACCGTCTTGTGATGGTCCTCCGGGGGGAGACCTCGATCCGCGAAGTGATCCCGTTCCCCAAGACGCAGAGCGGCGTCGATCCGATGACCGGGGCCCCGACGTGGGTCGAAGATGACCAACTCGACGAACTCGGCATCGCTCTCACCGAAACCGCCCTGAGGAGGCGAGAGGAGCCCGAGGAGGGCTGAACCAGATGTGACATCCGGCCCTGGCGCCCGCACCGGCGGCCAGGGATGCTCGAAGCAACGAAAGGAGACGCTATGACCCTCGTCGCTTCGAGGCCGCACCGGACCCGGCGGCCCTTCTCCGTGACCCTGATCATCGTCCTGCTCGCCTTGCTCGGCCTCGGGGCAGTGGGCGGTGGGCTCGCGATGATCTTGGGGATCGGTGGAAAGAGCTTCATGCCGGACGAATATCTGGATTCGCTTCCGCTGGTCGACAATTGGCTGGTCCCGGGCCTGGTGCTTCTGCTCGGTTTCGGCATCGGCTCGCTGGTCGCGATGTATGGAGTCTTGCGCCGGCCGGGATGGCCCGCTGTCAGCTGGCTCGAGGAGCGGACCGGGCACCACTGGTCGTGGCTGCTCACGATGGCCCTAGGTTGGGGTCAGGTGGCCTGGATCCTCATCGAGGTTGTATCCATCCCGTTCTCGGCCCTGATGCCGACATTCGGGTTTGTCGGCCTTGCCTTGGCCTTGCTACCCCTGACCCGGGCGGTGCGCCGGCATCTCGCAATCTGACCCGGGACGCTTCTTTACCCTACATACGGCCACACATGGCCGTATGCACCTCAGGTACGCGGTGACCGGTAGCGTCGGTCGGGATGAGTGATCTGTTCTCCGCACGGGCCGACGACCTGGCGGGAAAGGCAGCCCCACTGGCCACGCGGATGCGGCCCCGCTCGCTCGAAGAGGTCGTCGGCCAGCCGGCCCTGATGTCCCCGGACGCCGCGTTCCGACGTCTGGTCGAGTCGGGTCGGCCAGTGTCCATGTTGCTCTGGGGCCCGCCGGGGACGGGGAAGACCACTCTGGCCCGTCTGGTGGCATCCCGTGCGGAGGCCGCCTTCGAAACGCTCTCGGCGACCTCGGCCGGGGTGAAGGACATCCGTGAGGTGCTGGCAGGCGCCAAGAGCCGCCTGGCGACGGACGAGCGGCGAACGGTCCTCTTCCTGGATGAGATCCACCGGTTTGCCAAGAACCAGCAGGACGCCCTGCTTCCCGGGGTCGAGGACGGGACGTTGATCCTGATCGGGGCAACGACCGAGAACCCGTTCTTCGAGGTCAATTCACCTCTGATGAGCAGGATGACCCTGTTCCGGCTCGAGCCATTGCGCCCTGAAGATCTCGCCGACCTCATCAAGCGAGCGCTGAGCGATAGCGACCGGGGTGTCGGGGACTTGGGATTGGACATCGATCCAGATGCCGTCGAGGAACTGGGAAACCGCACCGGAGGCGACGGAAGACAGGCCCTCAACTCCCTGGAGGTGGCCGCCCTCCTCGCCTCGAGCGATGGACGTTCCTCGATTTCCATCGAGGACGTGGCCGAGGCCCTACAGAGACGGATCGTTCGGTACGACAAGGTTGGAGACCAGCACTACGACGTCATCTCCGCCTTCATCAAGAGCGTTCGAGGCTCAGATCCGGATGCGGCCCTCTACTGGCTGTTTCTGATGCTCGAAGGCGGCGAGGATCCCGAGTTCATCGCGCGCAGGCTCATCATCCTGGCATCCGAGGACATCGGTCTGGCCGACCCCCACGCCCTGCCCCTGGCGGTGGCGGCTGCCGACGCCCTGGCCTACGTCGGGCTCCCAGAGGCGACCTATCACCTCACAGAGGCGACCATCTATCTCAGCGCAG
This sequence comes from uncultured Acidobacteriota bacterium, assembly GCA_963734115.1. Lineage (GTDB taxonomy): Bacteria > Actinomycetota > Acidimicrobiia > Spongiisociales > ZC4RG35 > JARDZU01. The sequence goes on along the minus strand of CAVTFV010000003.1, from coordinate 37,407 downwards.
CACCCAAATCGAACTCCGTCGGGAGGGCGATCGCCAAGACACGCCAACTCGTCACCGAGGGGCCTTCCGCGAGCGTCCCGCTCCATTTGCGCTCGGCGGCGTATCCCGGCGCCGAGAAGCTGGGTCACGGCTCGGGATACCGCTACGCCCACGACTTCGAGGGTGGAGTGGTCGCCCAACAGTATTTCCCTGACGGTGTCCCTGCCGAGGTCCTCTTCGAGCCGGGGGAGCAAGGGGACGAGAAGGCCATCAGGGACCGACTCGACGAGATCGACCGGGTCCTGGGGCGGGAGGGCCGGGGCCAGGGGTAGCCTCGGGTCATGCTCGATCGGATTTGGTGGTTCGTCACCGGAGTGGTCGCCGGAGGGTGGATCACGATGCGCGCCCTGCGCCGGCAGCCGACGCTGGTCGAGTGGAAGGATGCCGCTGCGGTCACCGGTGCCGACCTGCTCGACCTCGCCGCCAAGGCGGTCCGGCCCAATAGGGCCAGGCAGGCCTCCGCCTCTCGTTAACCTCGCCGCTCGCTCTTCAGGACCGGAATCCGTTGGACAGCAACCAGATTCGAACCGCTTTCACATCCTTCTTCGAAGAGAAGGGGCATGTGGTGCGTCCTTCTGCATCTCTCATCCCGAACGACCCCACCCTCCTTCTCACCAATGCCGGGATGGTCCCCTTCAAGCCCTACTTCCTCGGTGAGGAAGCTCCGCCGCAGAAGCGGGCGACGACGGTCCAGAAGGTCGTCCGCACCATCGACATCGACATCATCGGGACCACGAAGCGTCATCTCTCCTTCTTCGAGATGCCGGGCAACTTCAGCTTCGGCGATTACTTCAAGGACGACGCAATTGCCTGGTCATACGAGTTCGTCACCGAGAGGCTCGGGCTAGACCCGGATCTGCTCTGGTACACGGTGTTCGAGACCGACGACGAGGCAGCCGACATCTGGTCGGGGATCGTCCCGGTCGAGCGGATCCAGCGACGTGACGAGAAGGAGAACTTCTGGCAGATGGGGGTGCCCGGTCCGTGTGGGCCCTCCTCGGAGATCTTCTACGACAAGGGCCCCGAGTTCGGCGAAGGCGGCGGTCCTGCCATTGGCGACGAGGACCGCTTCGTCGAGGTGTGGAATCTCGTGTTCATGCAGAACATCCAGGACGAGCCATATCACGTGATCGGCGACCTGCCGGCGAAGAGCATCGACACCGGCATGGGTCTGGAGCGGATGGCAGCCGTGCTGCAGGGTGTGCCATCGGTGTTCGACATCGACACAATCTCCCACGTCCGGGATGCTGCGTCGTCGTACACAGGCCTCACCTACGGCGAGGACGAGATGCACGACGTCTCGCTGCGGATACTTGCCGACCACGGCCGAGCCGTGACGTTCTTGATCGCGGACGGAGTGGTCCCGTCGAATGACGGCCGGGGGTATGTGCTTCGCCGGATCCTTCGACGGGCCGTGCGTCATGCATGGCAATACGGGGGTGAGGGCCTCGTGTTTCCCTCGCTGGTGGACGCCACCGTGGAGGTCATGGGTGATTGGTACACCGAAGTCGTCGAGCGGCGGGAATTCATCAATCAGGTCGTGATCAGGGAGGAGGAGCGATTTCGCCGGACGCTCGAATCGGGACACCAACTCCTCGACGCCGAGCTGGCCCGGGACGATGCCACCGCGCTCTCCGGGGCGGCCGTCTTCAAGCTGCACGACACGTTCGGCTTTCCCGTCGAGCTGACCCGGGAGATAGCGGCCGAGCGGGGCGTGGAAGTCGACACGCAGGGCTTCGAGAGTGAGATGGCAGAGCAGAGACGGCGCGCCCGTGCCGCCTGGAAGGGCGGAGACGAGGTCGCCGCTCAGGAGGTGTACCGCTCGGTGCTCGACGTCACCGGGCTCACCGAGTTCGTCGGTTACGAGATCGACACCGCAGACGGTCTGGTCCTGGCCATGGTCGCCGACGGCGAGACGGTCGAACGCGCCGAGGAAGGAAGAAATGTCGAGCTATTCCTCAGCCGGACGCCCTTCTACGGCGAATCCGGCGGTCAGATCGGCGACACCGGGCTGATCGAGACCGAGACCGGGTCCGCCGTCGTTCTCGACACCAAACACGCCCTCCAGGGGCTCCACGGCCACCGTGTCCGCGTCCAATCCGGCTATCTCACGGTCGGCCAGGCTGCGACCGCAATCATCGACATCCCCCGGCGCGAGGCGATTCGCAAGAGTCACACCGGGACGCACGTCCTGCACTGGGCGCTGCGTGACGTGCTCGGGGACCACGCCAGCCAGGCCGGATCCCTGGTCGAGCCGGGCCGGCTTCGCTTCGACTTCTCACATTTCACTCAGGTCGCCCCCCAGGAGCTGGCCGAGGTGGAGGCTCGTGCGAACGAGAAGCTGATCGACAACGAGCGAGTGAAGACCACGGTCACGACGAAGAAAGAGGCCGAGGAAATGGGAGCGCTCGCCTTCTTCGGTGACAAATACGGCGACACCGTGCGGGTTGTGCAGGTGGGGGGCTTCTCCACCGAGTTCTGCGGGGGAACCCACACTCACACGTCGGCCCAGGTAGGGCCATTGATGGTGACATCGGAGTCGTCGATCGGATCCAATCTTCGCCGCGTCGAAGCCCTCACCGGCTTGGCGGCCTATCAGCAACTGGTGGAGGTCCGGGCCGGGCTCGATCGGGCGGGCCGCATGCTCAAGGTCGCGGGGCCCGAGGTCCCGGCGCGAGTCGAGGGTCTTCTCGAGCGGATCGACACCCTGGAAGCAGAGCTGGAAGGCTTGCGGTCCCAGCGCCGCGGCGAGCTCGCGGTCGAGCTGGCCGGTCAGGCCGCCAAAGTCGGCAAGACGTCTTTGCTCGTCGCCTCCGCTCCCGATCTCGATCCTGGTTCCCTCCGCCAGCTCGCTCTGGGGGTCAGGGACCGCCTCGGCTCGCCGGCAGTGGTGGTGGCCGGATCCGCGCTCGCAGGCAAGGGTTCACTGGTCGCGGTAGTGACGAAGGATCTCGTGGGAGCGGGTGTCTCCGCTGCAGAGATCATCTCCGAAGCTGCAACCGAGCTGGGCGGCGGCGGTTCTCGTGATCCCGAGCTCGCGCAGGCCGGCGGGCCCCACGGTGACCGTCTCGAAGATGCTCTCGAGCAAGCCCGGGACAACGCCCGACGTCTTCTCGGGAGTCTGTGAGCCGGTCCCTCGGCGTCGATTACGGGACGAAGCGGGTGGGTCTGGCCATATCGGATTCGCTTGGCATCACCGCCCGCCCGCTCTCTGTCGTGTCGAGATCCACGGTTGTCGGAGAAGTGGTGAACCTCGTCAAAGAACACGATGTCGGTACGATTGTCGTCGGCCTCCCCACCGGGCTGAGCGGCGATGAAGGGATGTCCGCATCCGAAGCCAGGAAACTTGCGGGTGAGCTCGGCGCTGCGACCGGGGTTGAAGTCATCCTGGCCGACGAGCGGTACACGTCGAGAATCGCCGAAGACGCTCTCCTCGAATCGGGCATGAAACGCCGGAAGAGGAGGGAGAGCGTGGACAAGGTGGCAGCCGCAATCATCCTTCAGGACTATCTGGACCGAACGAAATGACATACGAACCTGCGCCTGAACAACCCTCTCCGTGGATTCGCGTGAGCAAGATCGCAGCCACGCTCGGGTTGGTGGTCCTCGCCGGAATCGCCGTGGTAGGCGGAGGCTCCTACCTCGGCCGTCTCGTCGGCTCCACCTTCAACGCCGACGACCCCTCGGCCAGCCCGGTGTCCGTCCAGCCGGGACAGGACGTGACCATCGACATCCCATCGGGGTCGACAGCCGAGGACATCGGCGCCATCCTGGCCGCCCAGGGAGTGGTCCGCTCGGCGCTCGAGTTCGAGGTGGCTGTCCGCAACAACGAGGCAGATTCCCGACTTCAGGCCGGGACCTACGGCATGCAGACGGTCATGGACCCCAACGAGGTGGTGGCCATGCTCGTCGTCGGGCCGGTGGCCGATGTCTACCGGGCCACGGTGATCGAGGGTCTCAAGGTGCAGGAGATCCTCACCGCCCTTGCCGAGGCATCCGGCCTGCCATATGCCGACTTCGAAGCAGCGTTGCTGAGTGGCGACGTCGAGACCTCCCTGGCCCAGATACCCGCGGAGCCGACCCTGACCGATTGGGAAGGCTTGCTCTTCCCGGACACATATGAGTTCGCCAGCTCGGCTGAGCCTGTGGACATCCTGCAACGCCTGGCGTCGACCATGGAACAGCGGGTGGGGAGCATCGACTGGGCCACCCTGGAGGCTGCGGGGATGACTCCATACGACGGATTGAAAATTGCTTCTCTGATCGAGTCCGAGGCTCAGTTGGACGAGGAGCGCCCGACTGTCTCCAGCGTGATCCACAACCGCCTGAATATGGGCATGAAGCTCGACATCGACGCCACGGTCCTCTACGCGCTCGGCACTGACGATCCGGCTCTCTTCAACAGGGAGGTGGATTCTCCTTACAACACCTACCTGGTCGCCGGGCTGCCCCCGACGCCGATCTCCTCCCCGGGGCGCGCCTCACTCGAGGCTGCCGCCGCACCACAACAGACAGACTTCCTGTTCTATGTCCTCTCCGATCTCGAAGGACACCACGCCTTCGCCCCCACCCTCGAGGAGCACAACGCCAACGTCGCCGCGGCGCGTGACGCCGGCGTCCTTCCATAGGCTCCGGCGGGCGCTGCAAAACTGGCGGCATGCCTCCTCTTCGCCTCGCCGTCCTCGGCGACCCCATCGGTCATTCACGATCGCCGGCCATCCATCGCGCCGCCATGGCCCATCTCGGAATCGATGGCTCGTATGTGGCGAGACGGGTCGGAGCGGGTGAGATAGGCCCTGTTGTCGACGAGCTGAGAGTCGGCTCACTCGACGGGGTCAATGTCACGATGCCCTTGAAGACGGAGGCGGCCGCGCTCGCCGACATCTTGACCCCTGAAGCGGAGGCGAGCGGTTCGGTCAACACGATGCGTTCGCGATCCGGCGCCATCGAGGGCCACAGCACCGATGTCGTCGCGTCGGCTCGCGCTCTCTCTGACGAGCGGTTCGACCTGGCGGCCCCGGTCCTGATTCTGGGTGCCGGCGGTGCGGCGGCCGCAGCCTTCATCGGGGCCGACCGACGGCAGGTGTATGTAGCTGCCCGGAACATCGGACGCGCCGCCACCCTGGTGGCAAGGATCGGCAGCGGGGAGGTGATCCCCCTCGGTGTCGGTGTCGCTGGAGCGCTGGTGATCAATGCGACACCGCTCGGCATGGGCGGGGAGCGACTCCCCGACGCGGTCACGATGACTGCCTCAGGCATCGTCGACCTGCCCTACGGGCCACACGAGACACTCACCGTGGCTGAAGCCCGGGCGACGGGGTTGCCGTTCATGGACGGAGTCGAGTTCCTCGTCCTGCAGGCGGCGGCGTCATTCGAGTGGTGGACCGGCCTTCCAGGCCCACTCGAGGTCATGGTCCGTGCGGCCAGAAACATCTAAAGCGATGGGCGTATGCGGCCGATCTCGTGCCTAAGTCTTCAAGTCAAGGAGTAGTTCAAGTGGCCCTTTCTGGAAATCTCGGTTTTGTCCCTCTCGATGAGGTGCTGCGTCTCCTGATGCGATCCGACCAGCGCGGTTCGGTCGAGGTGCGCGGTGAGGACATCCGCGGCCGTGTCTTCGTGGGCAAGAAGGGCATCGCCCTGGCCACGACAGCCGAGGACCGCGACCTGCACAAGCACCTGGTCAACTCGGGATACGTCGATGACGTGTTCCTGCGGAAAGTCGTCTCGGGCGAGTCTTCATTCTCCGATCTCCACGATCGGGAGACCGCCATCATCGACCTGCTTCGTGAGATCACGGTCGAGAGCCTCTACCACCTAGGTGTCAAGGGTGCGACATTCGAGGTCACCGAAGGAGCCGTGACCTCTTACGGGAGCCCCCGCCCCTTCGAGCTAGAAGCAGCGCTCGACGACTCACGCCGGCGCGCCGACGAGTGGGCCACCGTCCACGAGACGATCGCCGACCTCGACGCCACCATCCGGATGAACCGTGATGCAGGCGATCTGGAAGAGATCAAGCTCAACCGTGAGGCCTGGCGTCTGCTCTGCGAGCTGGGTGCCGGGGCCTCGGTTGCCGCCATTGCCGAGCGTCTTGGAACCACCGAGTTCTGGATCGCCAAGGTCGCAGCTGAGCTGACCGAGCGTCAGTTGCTGTCCCTGGGCGAGGGTTGGTCCGAGCAGCCGGCGCCTGAGCTGGCCCAGCCCGTCACAATTGATGTGCCAGCCGCTCCGGTCGATTCCTGGTGGGTCGAGCCTCAGGAAGAGGCAGTCGCCGAGATCGAGGCCGACACCTCCGACCAGCCGATCTTCGAGGAGACCGCCCCGGTGGCCTTCGAGCCTGCTGAGGCCGAGGCTTTCGAGCCGGTCGCCGACGACTCCAAGGGAAGCCGATTCGGGCATTTCGTGAAGTCGAATCAGGCGGATGAGCCTTTCGCCCAGACCGAGGAGACCTTCGCTCCGACAACCGAGAACGGCGAGCAGGAGGAGTCATACTCCGAGGCCCCCCAATTCGAGGCCGCTGTCGAAGCTGCGGTCGAGCCTGATGTCGAGGAAGACACCGAGGCGTTCTTGGAGAAGGTGTTCTCGCAGCTCGAGGTCAACGGTAAGGCCGATGTCGAGGAGGAAGGCCACGGCCTGCTCCGCCGGCGTCGGATGGGATCCGTGCTCAAGGAGATCGACGAAGACTGATCCGGCGGTCGTCCCCGCGACCCCGGCCCCCAACCCGACCACTAACTTGCTCCGGCGGTGAACAACATCATCGCCGGAGCATTTGGGTTTCTGGGTGCCCTGGTCGCGCACGACCTTGCCGCACAGGCGTTGCTCGACCTCCCTTTGCGCCCCCTGGTCGGCACGTGCCCGAACTGCGGAACTCGGCGGGGATGGCTGACTTTTCGCTGCCCCAGCTGTGGTAGGCGGATTGGACGGGAGTTTCTGCTCATAGGGGTCGGCATCGCCTTCGCGGTCGGCTTCGTCAACACTCTCGGCCCGGTGTGGGCGCTGATCCCTTATCTCGGGTTCCTCTGGCTCACGCTCGCTCTGGGGATCACCGACATCGATGCTTTTCGGATCGTCGATCGATTGAACATCCGGGGGACCGTCGTTCTCGTCTTGTCGCTCGGGGCGGCCGCGCTGGCCGACGCCAACGGAGAAGCCTGGGTCAGGGCAGTCCTTGGGGGCTTGGCCTACTTCGCCGGCACGAACCTCGTGTTCCTGCTCGTGCGGGGCAGAGGTTTTGGCTATGGGGACGTGAAGCTGTCAGCCCAGCTCGGAGCGTTTACCGCTTATCTTTCCTGGGGCACGCTGGGTTGGAGTGTCTTCTTGACCGCCCTCATCGGGGGTGTCATCTCCATCGCGGTGCTGGGCGCCGGGCTGGTCGCGAGATCGAGGGAAAGAAGGACTGGAGGCCAGGCGGGATCAGTTCGTGACGCGATGCGGGCGGAGGTGCCATATGGGCCGGCGATGATCCTCGGTGCCTGGGTCGCCATCGTGCTGGTGGGGCTCGGAGCTTTCCCGATCCCGACGTAGCATCTGGCCATGTTGCGCTTCATGACGGCCGGTGAGTCACACGGCCCCGGGCTGGTGACCATCGTGGAAGGGCTCCCTCGCGGGCTCGAGGTGACGCCTGATCAGATCACCGGCGAACTGGCTCGGCGCCGCATGGGTTACGGGCGGGGCAAGCGCATGGCCATCGAGAAGGACGAGATCGAGATCCTCAGTGGCATCAGGCACGGTTGGACTCTCGGTTCACCGGTTGCCGTGCTGATTCGCAACACCGAGTGGCCGAGGTGGTCCGAGGAGATGAGCCCGGAACCGGCCTCGTCCAAGAAGTCGGTGACCCGACCTCGGCCCGGACATGCCGATCTCGCCGGCATGCTCAAATACGGGACGGACGACGCAAGGGACATCCTGGAACGCGCCTCCGCTCGGGAGACTGCGGCCCGGACTGTGGCCGGGATTCTGTCCAAGATCTTCCTGGCCACCGTTGGGGTTCGAGTATTCAGCCACGTCGTGGCCATCGGCCCGGTATCGAGTGAGGGGCCGATGCCGGGCCCCGAAGACCAGGACCGCATCGACGACAGCCCGGTTCGCTGCCTGGACCCCACCGCCGAGGCCACGATGGTCGCAGCCATCGAGGACGCCAAAGAGCAACGCGACACGCTGGGAGGGGTGTTCGAAGTCCTCGGCTTCGGGGTACCGCCGGGGATCGGCTCGCATGTCCACTACGACCGCCGCCTCGACGCGCTGCTCGCCACGGCCATCATGTCGATCCCGGCCATCAAAGGGGTTGAGATCGGCGACGGCTTCGAGGTCGCCGCCTTGCCGGGGTCGAAGTCTCACGACGAGATTCTGCTCGACGATGGCATCCTCACCCGGCCCACCAACCGCGCCGGCGGCACGGAGGGCGGGATCAGCAATGGTGAGACGATCCGGGTGCGGGGGGCGATGAAGCCGATTTCGACCTTGATGCGACCCCTGCGCACTGTGGACATGACCACCGGCGAGCCCGCCGACGCAGTGAGAGAGCGGTCCGATGTCTGTGCCGTTCCCGCAGCCGGTGTTGTCGGCGAGCAGATGTCGGCCTTCATCTTGGCCGCCGAGTTCCAGAGGAAGTTCGGTGGCGACACGGTCGACGAGTTTGTCGCCGCTGCCGACCGCTACCGGTCTGGCCTAGCCGACCGACTGGGGACATGACAGCGTGGACGCCCTGATCGTCGCGGGCAAGACCGAGTTGGTCGTCGGACGCGGTCTTCCAGACCCAATCCTGCCGGCGCGATCCGACCGTGAACGGGTGGCCGTGCTCACCCAGCCCGGCGCTACCCATCTGGCCCTCGACGTGGCGCGCCACTTGCGAGACGAAGACCTCCAGGTCGAGGTGATCGGCCTCCCTGACAGGGAGGAGGCCAAGACTCTGGTGGTCGCCGGCTCGGTCTATGAGGCCCTGGCCAGGTTCGGTCTCGGTCGCCACGACACCATCGTGGGTGTCGGCGGCGGGTCGGTCTCAGATCTTGCCGGGTTCGTCGCCGGTACCTGGCTCCGTGGAGTGGAGGTCGTACATGTGCCGACCACCCTTCTCGCCGCAGTGGACGCCTCCATCGGCGGCAAGACCGGCGTCAATCTGGCCGGCAAGAACCTGGTTGGTGTGTTCTGGCACCCGACGAGGGTGATCGTGGATGTGACCATCCTGGAAGAGCTACCGACGACCCTGCGCCGCGAGGGCCTGGCCGAGGCCCTCAAGACGGGTCTGGTGGGTGACAGGGAGCTCTTCGAGTTGCTGGAGCAAGAAGGTGAGGACGCCCCCCTCGAGGAAGTCGTCACCAAGGCAGCGGCGGTAAAAGTGAGGGTGGTCGGTGAGGACGAACGAGAGTCGGGTCTGCGAACGATCCTGAATTTCGGGCATACGATCGGTCACGCCATCGAGTACGCCTCCCCCCTGTCCCACGGCGAGTCGGTGGCAGTCGGCATGATCGCGGCCGGCCGCATCTCGGAGGAAAAACTGCGTTTCCAGGGTCTGGACCGGATGGCGGTCGCAATCGCCGGTCTCGGCCTCCCCACCAGAGTCGATGGCCTGGAGCGGGCACGGGTCGAGGACCTCCTTCGCCTCGACAAGAAGCGAGACTCCAGCGGGATGCGGATGGTCCTCCTCCGGGCCATCGCTGACCCGGTCGTCGAGCATGTCGAGGTCGCCGACCTCGAGTGGGGACTCGACGCCGTCGGCCTCTGACCGGGTTTATCTTCCCCCGTGCGTCCGACCACACTGCGGGCATCATGATCAGCACCAACGACGTCAGGCCGGGGATGGCGCTCCAGTTGAGCGACGGCTTATTCACCATCGTCGAGTACCAGCACGTCAAGCCGGGCAAGGGCAAGGCCTTTGTCCGGATGAAACTCAAAAACCTGGAAACCGCCCAGGTGCTCGACCGCACCTTCAGGGCCGACGAGAACGTGGACCAGGCGATCATCGATCGACGGGAGCACCAGTACCTCTATCGGGACGATCTCGGGTTTCATTTCATGAACCTCGACGACTTCGGCCAGCTTGCCCTGAGCGGCGAAGACGTCGGAGGCGCCGCCGGTTTCCTGGTGGAGGGGATGACTGCCAGTCTCTCGCTCTATCGAGGCACGCCGATCGCCGTGGAGTTGCCGGCTTCCGTCGAGCTCGAAGTGACCTACGCCGAGCCAGCGGTCAAAGGCGACACCAGGACGGGAGCAACCAAGCCGGTCACGCTCCAGACCGGAATCCAGATCCAGGTCCCCCTCTTCGTCGAGCAGGGCGACCGCGTCAAGGTCGATACCCGGTCGGGGGAGTATCTGACGCGGGTATGAGCCAGGACGAGCCTCGAGACCTGGCCCTCCAGGCCCTCTATCAGGCCGAGATCACAGGTGACAGCTCCGACACCGAGGACCTGACCGGGAAAGTCGGGACGCTCGTTCATGGGGTCCTCGAGCACAGAGAGGAGCTGGACAACGAGATCGAATCCGCCTCCGAGCACTGGAGCGTGGCCCGGATGCCTGTCATCGACCGGTCGATCCTTCGGCTCGGACTGTTCGAGTTGCGTCACTCACGGGACACGCCGACGGCGGTGGTCGTATCCGAAGCGGTGCGCCTCGCCAAGACCTACTCCACCGAGCGCTCCGGCGCCTTCGTAAACGGGGTTCTCGCCGCATTGGCGCGGTCGGCGCGAAGCTGACGGAGCGGCACTGGTCGGCTAAGGTCGTCTTGCCTTTAAAACACGGTCCGGTGAGGCCGGGAAGGAGTGAGATGGGCAGCGTCCCATCGGCGTCGAGCCGATGCCCCAGGTGATGAACGGCCAGGACATCCAGCGAGCCGTTCGCCGCATCGCCCATGAGATCCTCGAGCGCCATCGTGGTGCTCAATCCGTCGTGATCGTCGGCATCCATACTCGTGGCGTCCACCTGGCCCGTCTCCTCGGCGAGCTCATAGCCGAATTCGAAGGTGTCGAGGTCCCTGTCGGTGAGCTCGACATCGGCGAATATCGGGACGACCGTGCTTTGCGCCCGGGTCACGACCAGGCTGTGACCGAAATCCCCGCCGACATCTCAGACCGCAGCGTGATCGTGGTCGACGACGTCCTCTACACCGGCCGGACCGTTCGTGCCGCCCTCGATGCTCTGTCCGACATCGGCAGGGCCCGCCAGACCGAACTGGCGGTCCTGGTGGACCGCGGCCATCGTGAGCTTCCGATCAGGGCCGATTACGTCGGAAAGAACCTCCCCACCAGCCACGAGGAGGTCGTGCGGGTTCGGCTGCCTCCCGTGGACCATGACGAGGGGGTCTGGGTGGAGAGGAACGGAGCGGCATGAGCGGCATGGCCCGGCAGGGACTCATCAGCCTCCGGGGGATGGACCGGGCGCATCTGGAGGATCTGCTCGACCGAGCCCAGAGCTATGTCGGCAGCCCGGTGTCGAGCGACCTGGCTGGGGCCACGGTCACGACCGCGTTCTTCGAGGCATCGACCCGGACCAGGCTCTCCTTCGAGAGGGCGGCGCACCGCTTGGGCGCACACGTGATGGACCTCAGCCCCGATCTGTCGTCGACTGTCAAGGGCGAGTCGTTCAGGGACACGATCCTAACCCTCACCGCCATCGGAACCGATCTGTTCGTCATTCGCCACTGGTTGGCCGACGCGGCGCAGCTGGCAGCCAAATGGTCGGGACACCCCGTGATCAACGCCGGTGTCGGGAGGAGAGAGCACCCCACGCAGACGCTCATCGACGCCCTGACCCTTCGCCAGGAGTTCGGTCATCTCGATGGGCTTCGGATGGCGATCGTTGGCGATATCCGCAACAGCAGGGTCGCCCGGGGGCACCTCGAGGCATTCCCGACGCTGGGAATGGAACTGACCCTGGTCGGGCCGACGCCCTTCCTCCCCAGGGACAACCCCTGGGGTGTCAGGATGAGCACCGAGCTCGACGACGAGCTCGGTGATGTCGATGTCGTGTACCTGCTCCGGATACAGGCCGAGCGTGGTGCCTCGGTCGAGATCCCGGGACATGGAGGCTATGCCCGCCGATACGGGCTGAACGTCGAGCGTTTGTCGATGCTCAAGCCCGCCGCCGTCGTGATGCATCCTGGGCCGATCAACCGCGGGGTCGAGATCGACGACGCTGCTGCTGACGGGGACAGATCGCTCATCCTCGAGCAGGTCACCAATGGTGTGCCTGTGCGCATGGCCGTGATCGCCGACGCTCTCGGTGGCTCGGGATGATCGTCATACGAAATGCCAGCGTGCTTCGGGCCAATGGGATCGAGCAATCGACCGTCGTCATCGAGGGCGACACGATCACTTCGGTCGGAGCCGAGCCGGTCACCAACGAAGCCAAGGTGATCGATGCGGACGGATCCTGGCTCGGACCCGGCCTCGTGGATCTCCATGTCCATCTCCGCGATCCCGGTCAAACGTGGAAGGAAGACGTGGGATCAGGTGCTCGTGCAGCAAGCGCTGGTGGCTTCACCGCCATGGTGGCGATGCCCAACACGATTCCGCCGGTGGACGCTGGATCGTCTGCGGTCGCCGCTATCGAGCGGGCCCGCGCCGTCGACACGGTGGAAATCGTCGTGGCCGGGACCTTGACCAAGGGTCGGGCCGGTGAGGAGATGGCGAGCTTCGACGCAATGTATGAAGCCGGGGTGAGAGTCTTCACCGATGACGGCGATGCGGTGCCCGAAGCAGGGTTGCTGCGGAGGGTCATGGCCTATCTAAACGATCTGCCCGGTGCCTTGATTGCCGAGCATGCGGAGGATCGCTCGATCGCCGGAGACGGCCAAATGCACGAGGGGATGATCTCGTCTCGTCTCGGAATTGCCGGGCTACCCGGCATCGCCGAGGACCTGATCGTTGCCAGGGACATTGCCATCGCCGCCGAGACGGGTGCTCCCCTCCACATCCAGCACGTTTCGACCGCCCGCTCGGTTGATCTCATCAGGGATGCCAGGGCGGCAGGTCTGTCGGTCACGGCCGAGGTGACCCCCCACCATCTGGCGCTCGACGAATCCGCGGTCGAGTCTCTCGACCCGAATTTGAAGATGTATCCGCCCTTGCGTTCCGCCGACGACCGGGCAGCTTTGCGATCGGCGCTCCGGGAGGGTGTGATCGACGCAGTTGCCACCGATCATGCCCCACACACGGCTGCCGAGAAGGCGGTCCCCTTCGAGGAGGCACCACGAGGCGTGATCGGCCTCGAGACAGCAGCGGCGGTGGTGGCCTCGAATGCGCTGGGCGATGATCAGAGGACTTTCTTCGATCGTATGAGTGTCGCCCCGGCACGGATCGCCGGGTTGGACCGGCAGGGTCGCGAGATCGAGCCCGGGTCACCCGCCAACCTGGTCCTGTTCGCCCCGGATCGGCGATGGGTCCCAAGCTCGTTCGAATCGAAGTCGGAGAACAGCCCATTTGCCGGAATGGAGTTGACTGGCCGGGTGCTGACCACCATCTATGAGGGCCGGATCTCGTATGAAGGAGCCCGCCGGTGACGACGGTCGAGCGAGCGCTGCTGTGCACTGCGGACGGTGAGGTGTTCCGGGGTCGGTCGGTAGGTGCAGCCGGCGTCACCACCGGCGAGGCGGTCTTCAACACCTCGATGACCGGTTATCAGGAGATCCTGACCGACCCGTCATACGCCGGGCAGGTGGTCGTGATGACCTCCTCGCATATCGGCAACTACGGCGTGCACGACGGTGATGACCAGTCCTCCCGCCCGGCGGTGTCCGGTTTCGTCGTTCGCAGCATGTCGAGACGGGATTCCAACTGGCGATCCCAGGGGGCACTGGGTGACTACCTGCGGGCACACGGGGTAGTCGCCGTCGCGGATGTCGACACCCGGCGACTGACCAGACACATCCGGGACCGTGGCGCCATGCCCGTGGCGGTGGGCGTCGGCGTCTCTGAGTCTGAGCTGCTCGAGATGGCGTCCGCAGCGCCCTCGATGGTCGGCCAGGACCTGGCCTCCTCGGTCACCACCGACCACGCCTACACGCTCGACGCTGTCGGCACGCGGCGGGGCCGGGTGGTGGCGATCGATCTCGGCATGAAACGCGACATCCTGACCAACCTGACCGGACGCGGGTTCGAGGTCGAGGTGGTGCCGGCGGGAACAGGGGCGGATGAGGTGCTCGCCGCTATCACCCGATGGCGTCTTCGTCTCCAATGGGCCTGGTGACCCGGAGCCCTTGGTGACGGCGACAGAGACGTTGCGCGGCCTCCTCGGGAAGGTTCCCCTGTTCGGGATCTGCCTCGGACATCAGGTGCTCGGCCTCGCCGTCGGCGCCACCACCTACAAACTCCCCTTCGGCCATCACGGGGGCAATCACCCGGTGCGCCGCCTAGCCGACGGCAAGGTGGAGATCACCGCCCAGAACCATGGCTTCGCGGTGGACATGTGGTCGCTGGCAGGCCGGACGGGGCCTGAGCGGGCAGGTCTGGCTGGCCCGGACCTCCTGCCCGAGGTGGTGGAGAGCCGTTTCGGCCCCCTGATCCCCACCCATCAGAACCTGAACGACGGGACCCTGGAGGGAATGCAACTCGTGGATGTCCCTGCATTCTCGGTCCAGTACCACCCCGAGTCCGCCCCCGGACCGCGCGATGCCCGCGGTCTGTTCGACCAGTTCACCTTGATGATCGAAGGAGAGAGCGGCTGATGCCGGCGAGACGCGACTTGCGTTCGATCCTGCTGATCGGCTCGGGGCCGATCGTCATCGGGCAAGGCTGTGAGTTCGACTACTCGGGCACCCAGGCGGCCAAGGTGCTCCGGGCCGAGGGATACCGGGTGATCCTGGTCAATTCCAATCCCGCCACGATCATGACCGACCCGGAGTTCGCCGATGCCACCTACATCGAGCCGATCACGCCCGAGGTCGTGGCCGAGATCATCGCCAGGGAACAGCCCGACGCACTCCTGCCCACCCTGGGCGGGCAAACCGCTCTCAACGTCGCCTCCGAGCTTGCCCGCCGGGGCATTCTCGAACGACTCGGGGTCGAGATGATCGGGGCCGGACTGGACGTGATCGAGCGGGCCGAGGATCGCGGTCTCTTCAAAGAGACGATGGAGAAGGTGGGTCTCGAGGTGCCTCGGGCCGGGTATGCCCGCTCGATGACCGAGGCGGTGAAGATCGCCCATGAGATCGGTTTCCCGGTCATGGTCCGGCCGTCGTTCATCCTCGGCGGCGGGGGGACGGGGATTGCCGCCGACGACGAGGAGTTCATCGAGGTGGCACGTCATGGTCTGGCGACATCCCCGGTGTCGGAGATCCTCGTCGAGGAATCGGTGGAGGGGTGGAAGGAGTTCGAGCTCGAGGTCATGCGTGACCACATGGACAACGCTGTAATCGTTTGCTCCATCGAGAACCTCGACCCGATGGGGGTGCACACCGGCGATTCGATCACGGTGGCCCCGATCCAGACCCTTTCCGACCGCGAGTACCAGGAAATGCGGGACGACGGGATTGCAGTGCTCCGGGCCATTGGCGTCGAAACCGGCGGCTCCAACGTGCAGTTCGCCGTCGACCCCGCCACCGGACGACGTCTCGTGATCGAGATGAACCCGAGAGTGAGTCGTTCGTCGGCCCTCGCCAGCAAGGCGACCGGATTTCCCATCGCCAAGATCGCTGCCCTTCTCGCCGTGGGTTACACACTGGACGAGATAGCCAACGACATCACGGGGGCGACGCCCGCTTCCTTCGAGCCGGCGCTGGACTACGTCGTAGTCAAGGTGCCGCGGTTCGACTTCGCCAAGTTTCCATCGGCTTCGACCCGGCTCGGCACGTCGATGCAGAGCGTCGGCGAGGCGATGTCGATCGGCCGCACCTTCCCTGAGGCGCTCCAGAAGGCGCTCAGAAGCATGGAGAACGGGCGTGACGGGCTGAACGCCGACGCCGGGGAGCACACCCTGCGCGAGATGGATGATGACGAGTTGAGTCAGGCCATCGCGACGGCCACGCCGATTCGGGTCTTCGCTGTCGGCGAGGGATTGAGGAGGGGATGGGGGGTGGCCGAGGTATCACGGATCAGCACCATCGACCCGTGGTTCGTCGACCAGATCGCCGAAATCGTCGAGGTGCGGTCGGAGATCGAAGCGGCTGGCCCCGAGAATCGGGATGTCCTCGTAGAGGCGAAGAGGTTTGGTTTTTCCGATCGCCAGCTGGCGCATCTCTGGGGAGAGGCTGAAGCCGACGTCCGTGCGGCAAGAGCCCGTCTCGGGATCAATCGCACCTACAAGACCGTGGACACCTGCGCCGCCGAGTTCGAGGCGAACACCCCGTACATGTACGGGACCTTCGAGGAAGAATCGGAGGTACCGCCCGCGGAGCGCCCCCGAGTCGTGGTCCTCGGCTCCGGTCCGAACCGGATCGGTCAGGGCATCGAATTCGACTACTGCTGTGTCCACGCCGCCTTCGCCTTGCGCGATGCTGGATACGAGACCGTGATGGTCAACTGCAACCCCGAGACGGTCTCCACCGACTACGACACCTCGAACCGGCTCTATTTCGAGCCACTCACGGTCGAGGATGTGCTGTCTGTGATCGAGGCGGAGCGTCCTGAGGCCGTCGTGGTCCAGCTCGGGGGCCAGACGCCACTCAATCTCGCCCGGGCCCTTCAAGACGCCGGAGTCCCCATCGCCGGCACCTCTCCGGCGTCGATCGAGTTGGCGGAGGACCGTGAGCAGTTCGCAGAGCTATGCAAGAGCCTGGGTCTCCGTCAGCCTCCCGCCGGCTCGGCCTCCTCGGCGCGCGAGGCCGAGGACGTGGTCGACCAGGTCGGTCTCCCGGTCATGGTCAGGCCGTCGTTCGTCCTCGGTGGCCGGAAGATGCGCGTGGTGTATTCGGTGGAGGAGCTGGCCGACTATGTGCGGGAGATGTATGGCGAGGCCGACCCGGAACTGACCGGATCACCAATCCTGATCGATCGTTTCCTCGAAGCCGCGGTGGAGATCGACGTGGACGCGGTCTACGACGGCTCCGAGCTGCTTCTCGGTGGAGTCATGGAGCACGTCGAGGAGGCGGGCGTCCATTCGGGTGACTCCGACTGTGTCACTCCACCACCCACCCTCTCTGACGAGGCACACAAGGAGATCCTCAGGGCAACATCAGAGCTGGCTGCGGCGCTGGACGTGCGCGGCTTGATCAATCTCCAATTCGCGGTCAAGGGGGATGATGTCTACGTGCTGGAGGCCAACCCGCGGGGGAGTCGAACGGTCCCGTTTATAAGCAAAGCGACCGCCGTGCCACTCGCCCGAATCGCGGCCAGGGTGATGATGGGCAGCTCGCTCGAAGATCTTCGACGCGAAGGGGTGGTTCCGGCATCGAGCCAACGCCCGGACTTCGTCGCGGTGAAGAACGCAGTCCTCCCCTGGGACCGCTTCCCGGAGGAGGACTCGGTGCTCGGCCCCGAAATGCGGGCAACGGGCGAGGTGATGGGTATCGGACCCGACGTCGGGGTCGCCTTTGCCAAGGCCTTGCTCGCCGCCGGCCACATCCTGCCCACGCGGGGGCGGGTGTTTCTCTCCTTCGCCGACCGGGACAAGCCGATGGGCCTGGCCGTCGCCCAGGCCTTCACCATGCTGGGATTCGAGCTGGTGGCGACCCATGGCACTGCCCGATATCTGAAGCATCATGCGATCGACGCCGACCCGGTCCACAAAGTCGGTGAGGGGCCGAGGGACATCGGGCAGCGCCTCGAGGACGGCGAGGTGCAACTCGTGATCAACACACCTCGCGGCGGCAAGGCGCGATCGGATGGCAGGACGATCCGGATCGCCGCACGCACTCACTCCATCCCCTGCGTGACCACGATCCAGGGTGGGCTGGCAGTGGCCCGAAGCCTCCGCGCCGGGCCGGGCGCCATACAGCGACCGAGGAGCCTCCAGGAATGGCACCAGACCGTCTGAAGACGCGCCTGGGGCCGATCGAGCTGCGCAGCCCATTGATCGCCGCCTCGGGGACAGTCGGATCGGTCTGGGAGTGGGCGGAAGTTGCCGATGTGTCTCCCTACGGTGCGGCGGTTGCCAAGTCGGTGGCACCGGTGGCATGGCCCGGTCGGGCCGCCCCTCGTCTCGCTCCCGCCGGCCCGGGGATGCTCAACGGGATCGGTATCCAGAATCCGGGCATCGAGGCCTGGGCGGAGATGATGGCGTCGCAGATCGAGGCGAGTCGGGGTGCCGGTTTGGGGCTCGGCGGTCGGGGAGACCCCCGACGAGTTCGCCATGGTGGCCAAAGGCCTGGCGGCGGCCGGTGTGCCCGTCGTCGAGGTCAATCTCTCCTGTCCCAATCTCGAGGATGGCCGGATGTTCTCGCTCGACGCCTCGCGGTCGGCGGAGGTCATGGCGGCCGTGGCCTCGGCGTCAGAGGTGCCGGTGGGAGCCAAGCTCTCGCCCAACACCGACGACATCGTGGGTGTGGCGGCCGCCTGCCTGGAGGCTGGCGCCACCTTCCTCACCCTGACCAACACCATTCTCGGGTTCGGCATCGACCCCGCCGATGGGCGCCCGCTGCTCAGCGGCGGAGTCGGCGGCTACAGCGGTCCCGGTCTGAAGGCCATCTCTCTGCGCTGTGTCTACGAGGTGTCCCGAGCCTTGCCTTCGGCAGCCATTGTGGGGTGCGGAGGTGTCATGACCGGCAACGACGTCGTGGAATATCTGCTCGCCGGCGCATCCGCTGTCGCCATTGGAACCGCCCATCTCGCCGAGCCACGCGCCGGCAAGCGCATCGAGAATGAGCTGAGCCGCTATCTCGAACGTCGTGACACCACGGTGTCCGACCTGATCGGAGGGGTGGTGCCCTGGTGAGTCTCCTCGTGGTTGCTCTGGATGTGCCCACCGGGGATGAGGCACTACGACTCGCCGATTCCCTTCATCCCCACGTCGATGGGTTCAAGGTCGGGCTCGAGCTGCTGATGGGGGAGGGGCCCGCCGTCGTGGCACGGGTTGCGGCTCTCGGTGCCCCTGTTTTCGTCGACGCCAAGCTCCATGACATACCGAACACGGTGGCCGGCGCGGCGACCCGGCTGGGATCCCTTGGTGCTCGCTGGGTGACCGTCCATGCCTCGGGAGGCGAGGAGATGATGCGGGCTGCCGTGGAGGCTCTCGCCGCCGGCTCCGACGATGTCGCCGGGGTCCTTGCGGTCACAGTCCTCACCTCACTCGACTTGGCCACACTCGAAGCAGTTGGGTTCGGCAGGAGCCCCACTGAGCACGCATGCGGGATGGCCCGGCTCGCTGCCGCCGCCGGAGTCGAAGGCGTCGTGTGCGCCGTGCCGGAAGCGGCGGCGGTGAAGGCACTCGACCTCGGCTTGAGCGTGGCCACGCCTGGTATCAGACCGGCTGGATCGGAAAGCGCCGACCAGAAAAGGGTGGCGACGCCCGCTCAGGCGATAGGTGCGGGGGCCGACCTGCTCGTGGTGGGGCGCCCGATCACCGCCGCGGCCGATCCCGTGGCGGCCGCATTGTTGGTGCAGCAGGAAATCGAGGCCGCGGTTTCAGCCGCTGGCACAAGTCATGCTGGCTAGGGTCACGTTTCGTCGAGCGAGATGAGGACATGGCGCAACCACCCCAACTAACCGATGAGCAAAGAACTGCAGCACTGGCCAAGGCGGCGGAGGCGAGACGGGTCCGCGCCGAGGCGAAGGAGCTCCTGAAGACGGGTTCACTTCGTCTCTCCGAGCTGATCGAGAAGGCCGACAGCGATCAGATCCTCGCCGGGCTCAAGGTGGAGCGGGTCATCGCATCGATGCCCGGCACCGGGAAGATCAAGGCGAAGCGTCTGATGGAATCGCTGCACATCGCCGAGAATCGCAGGATCAGGGGTCTGGGAGACAAGCAGAAAGAGGCTCTCCTAGCCGAGTTCTCCTGAGGTGGCGGCCGCCCCCCGGCTCCTCGTCGTCTCCGGGCCGTCGGGCTCGGGAAAGTCGAGCATCGTAAGAGAGCTCATCGAACGTCTCGGGATCGAGTTCTCGGTGTCCGCCACCACCAGGTTGCCCCGCCCCGGCGAGAGACACGGGGTCCACTACAACTTCATCTCACGCCGCGATTTCGAGAAGATGATCGAGAACGACGAGCTTCTCGAGTGGGCCATCTACAACAACCGTTACTACGGCACACCCCAGGCGCCGATCGAGGAGACATTGGACGACCAGCGTGACATCCTCCTCGAGATCGAGATCCAGGGCGCCCGCCAGGTACGGGAACGGAAACCCGAGGCGATCATGTATTTCGTCGCTCCGCCGAGTCTCGAGGAGTTGGAGCGGAGGCTGCGCCGTCGGGGTGATACCTCCGACGAGGACATCGAGGACAGGCTCGAAATCGCCAAATCCGAGATAGCGGAGGCGCCCGAGCTCTTCGACCACATCGTGGTCAACGACAACCTCGACCAGGCCATATCGGAGCTGGAGGGGCTGATTACCGCCCGCTGATCGGGTACTCTGTCCGCATCCCCCTTCCAGTAAAGGATCCCATGAAGATCGAACAGGTCATCGACCAGATCGGCAACCGTTTCGCGACGGTCGTCGTATCGGCCCGCCGGGCACGCCAAATCAACGGCTATTTCCATCAGCTCGGCGTCGGATACGGTGAGTTCGTCCCACCGCAGGTGCACTCGCTGTCCCGCAAGCCGTTGACGATTGCCATGGAGGAGATCGCGGAAGGCAAGGTCTCGGTCGACACCGTAGAAGAGTGATGCTGCAGGGCCGCCGCGTCCTTCTTTGCGTCACCGGCGGCGTAGCCGCCTACAAGTCCGCTTACCTTGCACGGCGTCTCGTCGAGGCAGGCGCCTCGGTCCGGGTGGAGATGACGGAGTCCGCTCTCGAGTTCATCGGTGCCCAGACCTTCGCCGCCATCACCGGCGAGCACCCTTTCACGGCACTGTTCGCCGCCGACCTCGTCTCTCCTCACACCGAGTTGGCTCGTTGGGCGGATCTCGTGATTGTTGCCCCGGCCACCGGCGCCACTCTGGGCCGTATTGCCAACGGGATCTCCGACGACCTGGTCAGCGCCACCATCATCGCCACGACCGCCCCAGTCTTGCTGGCGCCGGCGATGCACACCGAGATGTGGGAGCACCCGGCCACCGAGCGCAACCTCGAGACTTTGCGTGGGTTCGGCTACCACATCGTTGGCCCCGATGTCGGGTCCCTCGCTGGTGGCGACACCGGTATGGGACGCGTCGCCGAGCCCGATGAGATCCTTGCCGCCGCCGGCGACATTCTCGGAGGTGAGGGCAAAGGTCAAAGGCTCCTGGTGACGGCGGGAGGTACCCGCGAGCCGGTGGACCCGGTGCGGTACCTGGGCAACCGCTCAACGGGGAAAATGGGCCATGCCATTGCCGACGCCGCCGTCCGCCGGGGTTACGACGTGACATTGGTCACTACGGCCGAGCTGACCCAGTCACCCGGCGGTGAAGCTGATCCGGGTGGAGACTGCCGAAGAGATGCTCGCGGCGGTCTCTGGTGTGGAACCGGATGTTGCCATCATGGCGGCAGCGGTCGCCGATTTCCGGCCGAAGTCAGCTGCAGATTCCAAAATCCCTCGGGCCGATGGTCTTTCCTCCATCGAGCTCACCGATACCCCCGACATCCTGGCATCGCTCGTGCAGCGTGATCCCCGGCCCTTCACGGTCGGGTTCGCCGCCGAGACCGGTGGGCTGGAGCGGGCCATCGATAAAGCCCAAAAGAAGGATGTCGACCTCCTGGTCTACAACGACGTGACCGAGCCCGGGTCCGGGTTCGGGACCGACACCAACCGTGTGGTCTTGATCGACCGGTCCGGTGACACCGATGAGCTTCCAATGCTCGCCAAGACCGAAGTCGCCGAGCGGCTCCTCGACCGGGTAGCCGCCGCGCTCGGGGAACAGGGTTAATCTCGCCCCCGCATGAGAAGCTGGTATTTCACTTCAGAGTCGGTGACAGAAGGCCATCCCGACAAGGTGGCCGACGCCATCTCGGATTCGGTGCTCGACGCAGCTCTGACCAACGACAACATGGCACGGGTTGCGTGTGAGGTCTTCGTTACCACCCGTCTCGCGATTGTCGGCGGTGAGATCAGCAAGGGAGCCGAGCCCGACGTCGCGGCCATCGTCGACGAAACCGTCCGGCGAATCGGATACGACGGATTCGACCCCGGCTTTGCCGCCGGTCAACTGGAGATTCAGGACCGCGTCCAGCAGCAGAGCCCCGACATCTCCGACGGCGTGGATCGCGAGCTCGGCGCCGGTGACCAGGGTCTCATGTTCGGCTTCGCCGTCGACGAGACCGCCGAGTTGATGCCATTGCCCATCCAGCTGGCCCACCGGATGGCCGAGCGGCTCACGGAGGTGCGCAAGACCGGGAAGCTGGAGTATCTCCGCCCCGATGGCAAGACCCAGGTGATGGTGCGCTATGAGGGCGACCGCCCGGTGGCGGTGGAGAAGGTCCTGATCTCGGCCCATCATGCGAAAGGACAAGGACCAGGGAGAGATGCGTCAGGAGGTCTTCGACGCCGTCGTGGCTGCGGTGATCCCCGAGGACATGCTCGACCCACACATCGGATTCATCTTCAACCCGTCGGGGCGTTTCGAGGTTGGGGGGCCGGTGGCCGACACCGGTCTCACCGGCCGCAAGATCATCGTCGACACATATGGCGGTTATGCCCGCCACGGCGGGGGCGCCTTCTCCGGTAAGGACGCCACCAAAGTCGACCGCTCAGCCGCATACGGCGCCCGGTGGGCGGCCAAGAACATCGTCGCCTCCGGCCTGGCCAGTAAGGCCGAGATTCAGCTCTCCTATGCCATCGGCCAGGCCGAGCCGTTCTCCATCCATGTCGAGACATTCGGCACCGAGCAGGTCCCCCCCGAGAGGATCGAGAATGTCGTCAGGGAGGTCTTCGACTTCAGACCCGCCTCGATCATCGAGGATCTCGAGTTGAGGAAGCCGATCTTCGCCGGGACCTCCGCCTACGGGCACTTCGGTCGTCCTGAGTTCTCCTGGGAGCGTCTCGACATGGTCGACGCCCTCAGAGGGGCGGCCGGTCTCTGAGTCGACCGACGGCTCGCGTTGTCCCCAGCGTCCCCACCTTCGCGGTCGACAACGGTTTCTGGTACGACATCCCCGATCAGCTCCAGGGCCTGGTGCAGATCGGATCCCTCGTCAGGGTCCCCCTCTCCGGGCGCAAGACGCGGGGCTTCGTAGTCGAGATCGGTGGGGAGCGAGAAGGGCGCGCTCAAGGAGATAGCCGCGCTCTCCAGCGAGATGCCGGTGTTCGACGCCGGTCTTCTCAAGACGATTCAGTGGGCGGCGGCCCACTACGTGGCACCGCTTTCGGTGCTGCTGGAGCGCTCCGCGCCCCCGAACCTGCCCACCACGCCGGCCCCGGAGAAGTCAGCCGCTCATGTCAGCCATCCGGTCGGCACACATCCGGTGCTCGACGTCACCCGCGAGATCGCGGCAGGCCGTCGCCGGCCGGCCACCGCGGTCATCGGGCGCTGGCAAGCTCTCGATTGGCTCGACCCCCTGCTCCCTGTCCTCGAGGCCGAGAAATCCGTGCTCGTCGTCGTGGCCACCGAGGCAGAGGCGCGCACGGTCGGTGAGGGCGCCGGCGAACGGGGCTTCGACCCAACGGTGGCCGCAGGAGACGTTGCGCGGGACCTGACCAAGGCCTGGACCGATGCGCAGGGGCCGGGCCGGCTGGTCATTGGAACTCCCCGGGTCGCGATGTGGCTCATTCCTTCGCTCGCCCTCGTCGTCGTCCTCGAGGAGGGGAGACGGGCGATGAAGGACCGACAGACGCCCACATTGCATGTGAGGGATGTGATGTCCACACGCGCACGGGTCGAAGGGTTCTCTCTGGCTTTCATCGGCCCGACGCCGTCGCTCGAGGTGCTGGCCTCGGGACCGGAGGTCATTCGCCCCTCGAAGCGGGCATGGCCGCTCGTCGAGATCGTCGACCGACGCGACGACGCCCCCGGGTCAGGCATCCTCGCCGAGAGGACGGTTGCAGCTATGCGGGCGACGATGAATGGGGGGAGGAGGACGTTCGTCTTCACTCACCGCCGTGCCTCAGACTCATCGATGCGCTGTGTCTCCTGCCGACAGGTCCGGATATGCGAAGGCTGCGGTTCACGGCTCGGGCGAGAGCCGACCTGCCGACGCTGCGGCCGGCCAACCGGTCCCTGTGCCAATTGTGGGGGAACCGGGTTCGAGGAAATGGGGTCGGAACCCGAACGGCTGGTCAAAGAGGTGAATCGACGCCTCGGTGGCGACGTGGCCGGCATCCATCCCACCGATCGACCCGTCGCCGTCGGGACCGAGCGCGATCTGCCCACCCTGGCGCCGGTGCCCCTCGCCGTGGCGGTCGACGTCGATGGTCTCATGCTCGGCCACAACTATCGAACATCCGAGGAAGCCCTACGCATCCTGGCCCGGCTCGCCACCGCAATCGAGATCGGCTCTGGCCGGCGGATGATGGCTCAGACCTCCATGCCCGAAGCACCGCTGATGACGGCACTGCGACGTGCAGATCCGGTTCCATATCTCGAGGAATTGCTGGTTGAGCGAGCCCGTCTCGGGCTGCCGCCGGCTACAGAGATGCTCGCGATCGAAATTCGGGGCGAGGAGGCCCCGTCCCGGTTCGACGCGGACCTGAGATCCCTGGAACCGCCGACCCTCCTCGGCCCTGCTCCTGCCGCTCAGGGCTGGAGATGGCTCCTGCAGGGCTCCCTCGGCGCGCTGAAGCCCCGGATGCGCCCTGTGATCCAGCGATGGCGCGAGACCGGGACAACGGTTCGCATCGACGCCGACCCGATCGACCTGTGATCGTGTGCAACCAGCTTCCCTGGGTGTGGGGTGCACACATATCAGCCGCTGAGTTCTCGTGTGCTACGGCCCACCGTGGACGTGGGTGGGTGCACACAACACGGGATTCGGTGGATTTAGAGTCACACGCCACCATGGCCGTCTACCCGATACGCACGTTTGGCGACCCGGTGTTGCGTCTCGAAACCAAGCCAGTGATCGAGATCGACGATGCGGTGAGGACACTGGTCCAGGACATGATCGAGACCATGTACGAGGCACCCGGGGTGGGGCTGGCGGCCAATCAGATCGGTGTCCCGAGACGGATCGCGGTTTTCGACGCTCAGGACGAGCTCGGGCCGCGGGTCATGATCAACCCCGAGATCGTCGAAGTCAGCGGTGAATGGGAGTACGAGGAAGGCTGTCTTTCGGTCCCCGGCCATTGGTGGGAAATCACAAGGCCCGGCTTCGCCCGCGCCCGCGCCCTCGACCTGGAGGGCAACGAGGTCGAATACGCCGGAGACGGCCTGCTTGGTCGTGTCCTCCAACACGAGATCGACCATCTCGATCAAAAGCTGCTCATCGACCGGCTGGACAAGCCGGTCCGCAAGAAAGCCCTTCGTGACCTGAGGGACGAGGCCCTGGGGCTGGCCACTTTCGAGTGAGCCGGGTCGCCTTCCTGGGGACCCCCGAAGCTGCATTGCCCACGCTGAGATCTCTGGCTGCAGGGCATGACGTCCCGGTCGTCATCACCCAACCCGACCGAGAGAAGGGCCGGGGTCGGGCCATCACATCTCCTCCGGTCAAGGTCGAGGCAGATCACCTGGGATTGCGTGTTCTCCAGCCGACATCGGCGGGAGAAGTGAAGGAAGCCCTCGAATCGGCCGGGGACCTGGATGTGGCCGTCGTGGTCGCCTACGGCCGCATCCTCAGACCCGAGTCGCTGGCGGTTCCGGTCCACGGGATGCTGAACCTCCATTTCTCCCTGCTTCCCCGCTGGAGGGGCGCGGCCCCAGTGAGCCGGGCCCTCATGGCCGGTGACCCGATGACTGGTGTGACCGTTTTCCGTCTCGACGAGGGTCTCGATACCGGTCCGGTCCTCACCGCGCAAGGGGTGGACATCGACGCAGAGGAGACCGCCGGCGAGTTGACAACCCGTCTTGCCACTGTCGGGGCCCGACTGATCGCCGGCGCGATACCTCCCTACCTCGACGGCGGAATGGAGCCGGTGCCACAGAGCGACGAAGGCCTCGTCTACGCCTCCAAGATCGAATCCGAGGAAAGGGTGATCCGACTTGATGGGAGCAGGGTCGACGAGGTGAACCGGGTGCGGGCCCTCTCGCCGGAGCCGGGGGCCACTCTCGTCATAGATGGGCAGTCGCACCAGGTGCTGCAGGCGCGTCTGCACCATGCCACGCCGGAGCCGGGCCGCTGGATGGAGGCGGACGGCGTGCCCGTCGCCGGTCTTGGCGACGGGGGAGTGGAATTGGTGACCGTCCTGCCAGCCGGCAAACGTCCGATGTCGGGCGAGGCATGGCTGCGCGGGCTGCGCCGCAGCGGCGGTCTCATCGCCTGACGGCCCTCGGTTGGGAAATAGACTTCGCCACACATGGCCGCACTGAAGATCGCACCGTCGTTGCTGGCTGCCGACTTCAGTTGCTTGGAAAGGCAGATCCACTCAGTCGAGAAGGAAGTCGATTGGCTCCACATCGACGTGATGGACGGGCATTTCGTGCCCAACATCTCCTTCGGAATCCCCGTGATCGCGGGCATCAGACCCATCACTGAGCTTCATTTCGACTGTCACTTGATGACGACCAATCCCGACGCCTATCTGCCCGACCTGGCCGAGGCGGGGGCGGACTCGGTGACGATGCACATCGAAGCAATGCCGGACCCGACCGACGCAGCCAAACTCGCTCGCGAGACAGGCCTGGGCTTCGGTCTGGTGTGCAACCCGGCCACCCCTTTCGATGCGGTGCGTCCATTCATGGAGCTGAGCGATGTGGTCCTTTTCATGTCGGTCGAGCCGGGTTTCGGAGGCCAGAGCTTCATGCCCGGGGTGCTCTCCAAGGTGGAGGAGGCCAGAGAATGGGTTGAGAAGCGAGGATTGGGAGCCGATATTCAGATCGACGGTGGAATCACCCTGGAAACTGCGCGTCAGGCTGTCTCGGCAGGGGCAAACGTGCTCGTGGCCGGGACGACCATTTTCGGGGCGGATGATCCGTCGACGGCTGCTGCCGAACTGAGAAGGGCAATACAAGGTCAATGAGTGAACGAATCCTCATCGTGGACGACGATCCGGACATTCTCGCCGTCGTCCAGGTCAACTTCGAGCTGGAAGGCTTCGAGGTCGAGACCGCTGTCGACGGTGAAGACGCCCTGCGGAAGGCCACGGCCAACCCCCCACATGTGATCGTCCTCGACATCATGATGCCCCGCATGGACGGGCTCACCGCCCTCCATCGGCTCCGCAGCCAGGCCACGACCGGCAACATACCGATCATCCTGCTCACCGCCCGTGGCCTCCCCGAGGATCGAGTGCGGGGACTCGAGCTGGGCGCCGACGACTACATCACCAAGCCGTTCGACATCAACGAGCTGGTTGCCCGGGTCAGAGCGGTCGTCCGACGGACGCAAGCGGCCCGCGACCTGTCGCCGCTCACCGGTCTGCCCGGGAACTTCAAGATCACCGGGGAAGTCGAGGAGAGGATCTCGTCGGGTCGGGACTTCAGCCTGGTGCACGGCGACCTCGACAACTTCAAGGCTTTCAACGACCACTACGGGTTCATGCGTGGCGACGAGGTCATCCGGTTCTGCGCCAATGTTTCAACGACGCCGCTGACAGTCTCGGGATCGCCAGCGCCTTCGTCGGTCACATCGGCGGCGACGATTTCGTGGCGATCATCCCACCCGAGGTGGCCGAGTCCTTCTGCAAGGAGGTCATCGAGCGCTTCGACGACGGGATCCTCGAGCTCTACGACACCGCCGACGCGCTACGCGGCTACATCGAGGTCATCGACCGGCGCGGAGAGCGGTTCGCGTTCCCAGTGGTATCGCTGTCCCTGGGTGTAGCGTCCACCGATGTGCGCGAGATCTCCACACAGTGGGAGGCGTCGGCGATTGCGGTGGAAATGAAGGAATTCGCCAAGAAACAACAGGGCTCCACCTACCGCATCGATCGACGCGCGACTTAGTGGTGGCGGGTCCCTGAGTGGGCGATGCCCGTCACATGCGACGAGCAATCGAGCTCGCCGCATCGCACCGAACTCACCCCAACCCGAGGGTTGGCGCCGTCGTCGTGGACGAATCGGGCGAGGTGGTGGGTGAAGGCGCCCACCTCGGGGTGGGCCAACCCCATGCCGAAGTGGTTGCCCTGAACCAAGCGGGTGGAAGGGCGAAAGGGTCCACCCTCTATGTGACCCTCGAGCCCTGTAGTCACCAGGGTCTCACCCCTCCCTGCGCTGGCGCAGTGGCCGAGGCCGGAGTGCGGGCTGTCGTCATCGGGGCCATCGACCCAGATCCTCGCGTGTCCGGAGCCGGAGTGTCCTGGCTGACTGGGGCCGGAATCGAAGTCGAGAACGGGATGCTCGAGGAGGCGGCCAGAGCTGTCGACCCTGCCTACTTCCATCACCGCCAGACGGGACTTCCCCTGGTCACCATGAAGTTGGCCATGACCCTCGATGGATCGGTCGCTGCCACCGACGGGTCTTCGCAGTGGATCACCTCCGAGGAGGCGCGAAACGACTCGCACCGCCTTCGTTCTGCCATGGATGCGGTGGTCGTGGGCGCCGGGACCTTCCGCTCCGACGACCCTCTGCTCTCCGCTCGCGTGGAGGGCGTCGAGACACAACCTGTCCCGGTTGTAGTGGCCGGACGCCAGTCCCTCCCCATAGATCGGAGGATCTGGGAGAGGTCCCCAATCGTGATCAGCGCCCGCCCGCTCGGCGTCCCTTCAGGTGAGGTCGTCGTGGTTGGAAGCAAGGACGAGTGGCCCGACCCGGTGGAATCTGTGCGTGCATTGGCCGAGCGTGGGCTGCTCGATGTGCTTCTCGAGGGGGGCCCGCAGCTGGCGGGGTCGTGGTGGGGGGCGGGGGTCGTCGGTCGGGGCGTGATCTATGTCGGACCCCAGGTGGCCGGTGGGCGCGGCATGGCTCCGATAGAGGGAGATTTCGCGACCATGGCACAATCAAGGGCCGTGAATATCGAGGACGTCCACATGGTTGGGCCTGATATCAGAATCGATTTTCTCCCCCTGGAGGATTCTTAGGTGTTCACCGGGATCGTCGAGCACCGTGGCTCGGTCCTCTCCGTGGAGAGCGAGGACGGTGGAATGAGGCTCGTGGTCGACACCGGCCCTCTTCCCCAGATCGAGCTTGGTGGCTCGATCGCGGTCAATGGTGTGTGTCTGACCGGGGTCGAGTCCGGACCGGGCCGGATCGCAGTCGATGTAGTCAGGGAGACTCTGAACCGCTCGACTCTCGGCGAGTTGCAGCCGGGCGACCCTGTCAACCTCGAACGCCCGATGGCGGCTGATGGGAGGTTCGACGGGCACATCGTGCAGGGTCATGTCGATGGGGTGGGCGTCATCGCTGCCATCGAAGCCGAAAGCCAAGGCAGGCGGATGCGGCTCATGGTCCCAGACGCCCTTGGTCGCTATGTGATCGAGAAGGGGTCGATCACCGTCGACGGGGTCAGTCTCACTGTGGCAGCGGTCGAGGGCAACGAGGTGGAGATCGCCCTGATCCCTCACTCATTGCAGGTGACCACGTTGGGTTTGCGTGCCGTGGGGGAGAAGGTCAACCTTGAGGTCGATTTGGTCGCCAAATACGTCGAAAAGCTGTTGAAGGCCGGATCATGAGCTTTGCCGCCATCGAAGACGTCATCTCTGCGGTCGGACGCGGCGAGCTGGTGATCATGGTGGACGACGAGGATCGTGAGAACGAAGGCGATCTCATCCTCGCCGCCGAGGCAGCGACTGCTGAGCAAGTGGGCTTCATGCTCCGTCACACCAGCGGGATCATCTGCCTGCCCGTCGTAGGCGAGAGACTCGACGAGCTCGATCTGCCGATGATGGTCGCCCGCAACACAGATGTCCGGCGCACCGCTTTCACGGTCTCCATAGACGCCCGTGAGGGGACCACCACCGGCATCTCGGCCTCAGATCGCTGGAAGACCATCAGAGCGGTGATCGATCCCGAGACCAAGCCCCACGATCTCGCCCGCCCCGGGCACATGTACCCGCTGCGATACGAGCCGGGCGGAGTCTTGAAGAGAGCCGGGCACACCGAGGCGGCGGTCGATCTCGCTCGGTTGTCGGGCCATTACCCGGCAGGCGTTCTCGCCGAAGTCATGAATGACGACGGGACGGTGGCCCGGTTGCCCGAGCTCGAGGAGTTCGCTGAAGAGCACGGCCTGCTGATCGGGACGATCGCCGACCTGATCGCCTTCCGTCGCCGTGAGGAGAAGCTCGTCGAACGCGTCGTCGAGGCGCGTATCCCGACCGAGCACGGAACCTTCACCGCGGTTGGCTATCGATCGCTGGTCGACGACCGCCAGCACATCGCCCTCGTGATGGGTGATCTGGGCGAGGGCGAGTCCGTTCTCACCAGAGTCCACTCCGAGTGCCTCACCGGCGATGTCTTCGGGAGTCTCAGGTGTGACTGCGGCGACCAGCTGGACCAGGCCATGGCGAGAGTTGCCGAGGAGGGCCGCGGTGTCGTGCTCTACATCCGGGGCCATGAGGGCCGTGGCATCGGATTGCTTCACAAGCTCGCGGCATACAAGCTCCAAGACGAGGGCTTCGATACGGTGGATGCCAACGTGAACCTGGGGCTGCCCGTCGACGCCCGGGACTACGGGGTGGGTGCCCAGATCCTCTACGACCTCGGTGTGCGCTCGATGCGGATCATGACGAACAATCCCACCAAACGAGCCGGCATCGAGGGTTATGGGTTGTCGATCATCGAGCAGGTCCCGTTGTTCATCGACGCCAACGACGAGAACCGGGACTATTTGCGGGCCAAGGCCACCCGATTGGGACATCAAATGGACCTGGGCCAAGGGGCATGACCCGAAGCATCGAGGGAGGTCTGGACGGCACGGGCTTGCACGTGGGCGTAGCGGTCGCCACCTGGAATCGCTCCGTGACCGATCGCCTACTCGATGGGGCGGTGACCCGACTCGAAGCTCTCGGCGCCGAGGTCACGGTCTTGCGGGTGCCCGGGGCACTGGAGTTGCCCATCGCCGCGCTCGGGCTCGCTGACGCAGGCTGCGATGCGGTGGTGGCGATCGGGACCATCGTGCGGGGTGACACCGACCACTACGAGATCGTGGTCCGGGAGTCGACCGCCGGCATTGCCAGGGTCGCCCTCGACACGGGCGTCCCGGTGACTAATGCCATCCTCGCCGTGAACGAGTTCGCTCATGCCGTGGAGCGTGCCGCTGAGGGCCCGTCTAACAAGGGATTCGAGGCGGCCGAGGCCGCGGTATCGACAGCGGTCGCACTACGGGGCCTCGATGCAGGCTGACATGCGACTACCGATTCCGGCGACCCCACTGGTAACCTCAACGGGACAACCGATGGCAAGAGCGGAAGCGCTGCTTCCCCACCCGGCCGCCGCCCCACTTGGCGAGCCGTGGTCCGATCACCAGACCGATCACCCCACCCGGGGCCGGTTCGAGGTCATGGCAGCAGGTGTTTCGCCTGTTGCCTTTTTCTTTTCCGGACAATCGAACACCAACAGGAGGTAAGAGCATCAACGAGCTCCGTGTGAATGGCGCCATAAGGGCCAAGGAAGTCTTGGTCATCGCCCCCGATGGGGCACAGATCGGGATCAAGAAGTTGAACGAGGCTATGTGGCTGGCAGAGCAGCTCGATCTCGATCTCGTGGAAGTGGCGCCCAATGCCAAGCCGCCGGTATGCCGGCTGATGGACTACGGCAAGTACAAGTACGAGCTTTCGGTCAAGGCGCGCGAGGCACGGAAAAAGCAGACCCGAACCACCATCAAGGAACTTCGAATGAAGGTGCGAATCGGGGAGCACGACTTCGACATCACCCGCCGCAAGGCACAGGAATTCCTCGAAGAAGGGGACAAGGTCAAGGTCACAGTCCGCTTCCGCGGACGTGAGCAGGAGCGTCCCGCGTTCGGCAAGGAGTTGCTCGACAAGCTGGCAGAGGGATTGAGCGACGTCGCCGTCACGGAGCAGACCGCCAAACTCGAAGGGCGGAGCATGACGATGGTCCTTGCTCCCTCCCGGAAGACGAAGGCAGCCTCCGTCGAGACGGCCGAAGATGAGCAGTAGGACAAACAGGAGGTAGCCGTGCCCAAGATGAAGACACACAGCGGCGCCAAGAAGCGGATCAAGGTCACAGGTTCTGGCAAGTACATGAGAGGCCAATCAGGACGCGGTCATCTGCGTTTGGCCAAGGGGAAGGGCACGTATCGCCGTCGCACTGGCGAAGTGCAGCTCGCCCCCGGCGACGCCAAGGTCGCCAAGAAGATGCTCGGTCGTTGAGGACTCAGGAGGTTCAGTCATGGCACGTGTGAAACGGGCGGTCCATGCCAAGAAGTCACATAAGAAGGTCCTCGATCGGGCCAAGGGATACAAGGGCGCCCGGAGTCGCCGGTACAAGACCGCCAACGAGCAAGTCATGCACGCGATGCAGGATGCCTATCGCAACCGGCGCGCCCGCAAGGGCGAGTTCAGACGTCTCTGGATCGCCAGGATCAACGCTGCGGCCCGACAGAACGGGACCACCTATTCGCAGCTGATCGCCGGGCTCAAAGCGGCCGAGATCGAGGTTGATCGCAAGATGCTGGCCGAGATGGCGGTGAACGACCCCGGGGCCTTCTCCCAGTTGGTAGAGGCTTCCCGCAAAGGCTGACCGCACACCCCCGTCTGTCAGTGGAGCCGGTCCGCAGCCATCGCAATCCCCGCGTGGTGGAGGCAGCCCGGCTTCATCGCGCACGGGAGAGACGGGCGACCGGAAAGACCATTCTCGAGGGACCGGGCCTCCTGGTCGAGGCACTGGATGCCGGCGTGGCCCCGGACGTGGTCTTCGCCCTTCCAGAGGACGAAGTCACGGCGCAACTCGCCCGGGATCATGGCTTCGAGCTCACCCTGGTGGAGTCGGCGGCAATGGGCCGGGTCACCGGCACCGCCACGCCGAGGGGCCCGGCTGCAGTGATCGTGGTGCCCGCGCCCACTCCACCGACCGGTCGGGACATGATCGTCGCCTGGGGTCTGAGTGATCCGGGGAACGTCGGGACATTGATTCGGACCGCCGCCGCATTCGGCTGGGAATTCGGCTTCACCACAGGCACCGCAGATCCTTGGGCGCCAAAGGTCCTGCGGGCAGGCGCCGGTGCACATTTCCGCCTGGCGGTTAGCCATGTGGGCTCGGTCGCCGCCCTGGAGGAAGCAGGCCTGACCACGCTCGCCTCGGTCGTTGCCGGAGGCGTGGACCCATCCGATCTTGCACGAGGCCCCTACGCGGTCCTGGTCGGGGAGGAGGCGCCCGGTCTTCCGCCAGATGTGATCGAGGCTGCCGCCGGCAAGGTCACCATCCCGATGGCCGGTGGAATGGACAGTCTCAACGCCGCAATGGCCGCAGGAATACTGATGTACGAATTGTCCAGGCACCAGGCGCCAGGTACCGAGTACGGGGAGTGACCCCTCTAACCTGCCGCCGACATGGATGCCAGATCGGTGCTCGACGATGTGTTGGCGGGGGCTTCGGACACGGTTGAAAGCGCAGCCACACTCGAGGACCTCGACCGTGTCGAGAGCAGCCTGCTCGGCAAGAGCTCACCTCTGGGCGACGTCAGGAGGTCGATGGGGTCGCTCGACCCGGCCGAACGCCCTCTGGTGGGCGAAAAGCTCAACGAGGTCAGCGGACGCATACAAGCACTTGTGACCGCACGCCGGGTCCAGCTCGAGATCGAGGACGAAACCCGGCGCCTCACCGAGGATCGCATCGATGTCACTCTGCCGAGCCATTCTTTCCCCGAGGGATCTCGGCATCTCCTCCAGCAGACGATCGATGAGATCGTCGACATCTTCAATGGCCTGGGTTACATGATGGCGGACGGCCCGGAAGCAGAGCTCGGATGGTACAACTTCGACGCCCTCAACACGCCGCCAACCCATCCCGCCCGCCTCGAGTCCGACACTCTCTACCTCGACTACGGGGACCCGGCCGACGAGGTTCTGCTCAGGACTCAGACCTCCCCGGTCCAGGTTCGCTGGATGGAGACACACGAGCCGCCTGTCTATGTCGTGGTGCCGGGGAAGGTCTATCGGCAAGAGACCACGGACGCCACCCATCTCCCGGTTTTTCATCAGATCGAAGGGCTGGCCGTCGACGAGTCGATTCAGTTCTCCGATCTGAAAGGGACCCTGGCTCATTTCTCCCGCGAGTTCTTCGGGCCTAAGACCCGGGTGAGGCTCCGGCCCGATTTCTTCCCGTTCACCGAACCCTCGGCAGACCTATCGGTCTCCTGTTTCGCCTGTGACGGCGGCGAACCGGGCTGCCGGGTCTGCGGCGGAGCAGGCTGGCTCGAGATGCTCGGATGCGGGATGGTCGATCCAAACGTCTTGCTGGCCGTCGGTTACGACCCCACTCAGGTGTCCGGATTCGCATTCGGCATGGGCGTGGAGCGCATGGCCATGGTCCGACACGGCATCAACGACATCCGTCATTTCGTCGACAATGACCTTCGTTTTCTGAGCCAGTTCAGATGAAGATCCCCCTGCGCTGGCTCCGGGAGTTCATCGAACTGCCGACGACCGATCCGACCGAGCTATCGGATGTTCTCACCATGCTTGGCCACGAAGTGGAGAGCTTCGAAGTCCTCGAGCCGGGATGGACCGATGTCGTGGTCGGTACGGTCGAGGAGATCACGGCGCACCCCGATGCCGACAAGGTTCGAGTGTGCCAGGTGAACACAGGGTCCGGATCCGAGCAGATCATCTGTGGAGCATGGAACTTCGCCGAGGGAGCCCACGTGGCGGTGGCCCGGCCCGGGGCAGTGCTCCCAGACGACTTCGAGATCGGCCAACGCACTATCCGGGGCGTGGTTTCGAACGGAATGATCTGCTCTGAGAGCGAGCTTGGCCTCGGTGAGGATCACACCGGGATCCTCGTCCTGGACGGTGATCCCACTCCGGGCTCGGCCTTCGCCGATCTGGTCGAGCTGCCCGACGTCGTGTTCGACCTGGCGATCACCAACAACCGGCCCGACGCGATGTCGCTCGTCGGGATCGCCAGAGATCTTGCAGCGCACTTCGAGATCGATTACCAGGTCCCGGAACGCCCGCTCCAGACTGTTCCGGGAACGCCGGCTATCGGCGTCGCGATCGAAGACCCATCAGGTTGCCGCCGATTCACTGCCAGAGAGATCCGCGGAGTCGAGGTCGTGAGTTCCCCTCTCTGGGTGCGTCATCGGCTCAGAAAGGCTGGGATGCGGGCCATCTCCAACATCGTCGACGCGACCAACTACGTGATGCTCGAGCTTGGTCATCCGCTCCACGCCTTCGACGCCGACACGATCTCCGGGGGCCGTTTGACGGTCAAGCGAGCTGAAGCTGGGGAGACCCTCGACACTCTCGACGGGGAGCAGCGAAAACTGACGGCCGATGACCTGATCATCTATGACGCCGATGGCCCGACCTCGATGTCGGGGACGATGGGCGGGGCCCGCTCCGAGGTTTCGGACTCGACGGTGAACGTCCTCATGGAAGCGGCGTCCTGGGATCCCCCGACGATCATGCACATGTCCCGCCGGCACGGGCTCATGTCCGAGGCGTCGACACGGTTCGAGCGGGGCGTGGATCCCAACCTCACGGAGCAGGCCAATGCTCGGGCGGCGGCGATGGTGGTGGAGCTCGGCGGCGGTGACGTGCTCGAGGAGGTCATCGATGAGATCGCCGTCGAAATCCATCCCGCCCGGGTCGATCTGATGCTGGCCGATGTCGAGCGGCTCTTGGGGCCAGGTTTCAGTGCCGATCAGGTGAGCGGCATCCTCACCCGGCTGGGCATGACGGTGGAAGGATCCGACCCGATGGCGGTCACCGTGCCGTCGTACCGACCAGATGTGACCCGGCCGGCGGATCTCATCGAGGAAGTGGCGAGGCTGCACGGATACGAGCGGTTCGGCGCCACTCTTCCCACCGGTCCCGGCGGCGGTCTGACCCCCGAGCAGAAGAGGGCCAGGCGTCTCACTTCGGCGCTGGTCGGGCTCGGGATGCATCAGACGGTGACTCTTCCTTTCGTCAATCAGGCGGAGCTGGCCAAGCTGGGATGGACGGACACGGAACGACTCCTGACTGTCACCAACCCCCTCAGGGAGGAGGAGGGCACGATGCGGCCGACCATGCTTCCCGGCCTCCTCGGGGTCGCCCGCCACAACTTCTCATACGGGATGTCGGAAGTCGCACTCTTCGAGATGGCGCGCGTGTTCCTGGCCGTACCGTCGTCGGGGGACCCCCGGCTCCCCGAGCAGCGATCCACCCTTGCCTGGGTGATCGTGGGTGGAGTAGGCCCGCGTCTTCTGGGTCAGGAGTCTCCGGCGGCAGACGCGCAGGTGTCGCTGTCAGTGCTTCGTCATGTGATGGCTGTGCTCGGGCACCGCGAGTTCACAGTAGAGCCCGCAGAGGTACCCGGATATCACCCCGGGCGCTCGGCAGCGGTGCGGTTGGGAGACGCCCACATCGGCCATGTCGGAGAGCTGAGCCCTCGCGCCAACCGCGAGTTCGACATACCGGGGAGGGCGGCGATCGGTGAGCTGGACCTCGACGCGATCCTGGCTCGGGTCGATCCGGTCATCGGAATTTCACCATCGGTGTTCCCCCACGTCGATTTCGACCTCTCGTTCCTCGTGCCTGCTGATCTCGCCGTGGGTCGTTTGATGGAGGCGACGAGCGGCGCCGGCGGCGATCTGGTGGAATCGACCCACGTCTTCGACGTGTTCCGGGGGCCTGGGGTCGACGAGGGGAGTCGCGCGATTGCCATCCGCTACCGATTGCGCTCGGCGGATCACACCCTCACCAACGAAGAGGTGTCGCCCGTGCGCCAGGACATGATCACTGCCGCCGAGGATCTCGGCGCCCGCCTGCGAGGTGCATGAGATGGACTTGGGAGAGCAGCTGGCGGCGAGTCCTGAGGAGGCTGCGCCCCGGCTCCTGGGTTCATTTCTCGTCTCGGAGGTAGGAGGCAAGCAGGTCAGGGCTCGCATCACGGAGGTCGAGGCCTACAAGGGCTCCGATGACCCGGCTTCCCATGCGTATCGAGGCAGGACGAGGCGAAATGGGTCGATGTTCGAACGCCCCGGCACGCTGTATGTGTACCGCTCTTATGGCATCCATTGGTGCGCCAACGTGGCGGCCGGTCCCGAAGGCGTCGGATGGGGAATCCTCTTCCGGGGCGCGGAGATCGTCGACGGGATCGGCGTTGCCCGTTCGCGCCGCAGCCGTGAAAAGGATCTGGCCAACGGCCCGGGGAAACTGACCCAGGCACTGGGAGTCGATCACTCACACGATGGGACCTATCTGTTCGAAGCGTCGTCTCAAGTGCGTTTGGAGGATGGCCCTTCGCCG
>CAVTFV010000002.1:0-138625 GCA_963734115.1 uncultured Acidobacteriota bacterium | reverse complement strand
GGGGTCTTCAATGGGCAAATAGGCTGGGTGAACAAGATCCTCGCCATTTTCGGGATCGACGGGCCGGACTGGTTCCACGATGAGTTCTGGATCTACCCCTCCCTGGTGTTCATCGGTCTCTGGGCGGTGGGGAATGCCGTCCTCATCTTCATTGCCGCCATGAAAGGGGTCCCGGAAGACCTCTATGCCGCGGCCCGCATCGACGGCGCCGGGGAGTGGGGCTCCTTCCGGCACATCACCATCCCATTCATCACCCCGATCATCTTCTACAACCTGGTCATCACCCTGATCGGGATCTTCGGTTACTTCCTCGTCCCCTTCGTCCTCAACAACGGCAGCGGCGCTCCCAACGGGGCGACCCGGTCTTTGCCCTCTATTTCTTCAGGACCGGGTTCCAGTTTTTCAACATGGGGTACGCGGCTACGTTGGCTTGGGCGCTGTTCATCGTCGCGGTGTTGACGACGGGGGCCCTTTTCTGGTCGGCCAAGTACTCGGTCCACTACGAGTTCGAGGGATGAGACGATGACCGTCACGGTGGACCGGGTGGAGGTCGAGAAGGTCACCTCCGGTGGCCGGACGGGGAGCGGCGCCTCCGCGGCGGATGGGTCGTCACCGGGATCACGGGGTTGGTCCTGTTCGTGTTCCTTCTTCCCCTCGGATACATGGCAATCACTTCGCTCAAGTCCGAGCAGTGCTCTCCGACTTCGAGGGTCCGATCCTTCCCCAGTCGGCAGCCACCTTCGAGTACGAGGGCGAACAACTCGACATCTACACCGTTCCCATGCCCGATGGCACGGAACGAGAGCTGGCGATGCTCCAGCCGGGGCGGCAGACGTCGCAATTCATCGACCCCGCCGATCCATCGGCCGGGCCTATCGAGTGGGAAGGCAACTGGAGGTTGCTCGAGCCCGCCTACACGTTCGACCCGCAATGGCAGAACTACAGCCAAGCCTGGGACTTGATGGACTTCCCGCTTCTGCTTAGGAACACGCTGGTCATCGCAGGACTGGGGACGATCGGGGCGGTCGGGTCCTCCATCCTGGTCGCCTACGGGTTGGCCCGCTTCCGCGTGCCGTTTGGCAGGTCGATCATGGTGGTGCTGATCGCCACCATCATCCTCCCTCGTTTCGCCACGCTGGTTCCCACCTACACGCTCTTCCTGCGCATCGGATGGGTCGGCACATGGCTGCCGTTGATCGTTCCCCACTTCTTCGCCAACGCCTTCAACGTGTTCCTGCTCAGGCAGTATTTCCTCACCTTCCCCAAGGAGCTCGACGAAGCGGCCACCATCGACGGAGCCGGGCCGTTCCGCACTCTGTGGTCGGTCCTCCTCCCCCAGATGAAGGCCCCGATCGTGGCCGTCTCCCTCTTTCATTTCTACTTCGCCTGGAACGACTTCTTCGAGCCGTTGATCTATCTCTCGGCACGGCCCGAGTTGCAGCCGATCTCGGTGGGCCTGCGCACTTTCAACACGCTCTACGACGACACGCCCCACCTCGTCCAGTCGGGCGCCATGCTGGCCCTGATCATCCCGGTCATGGTGTTCCTCTTCGCCCAGCGGGTTTTCCTCAAGGGCATCGACCTGTCCGGTGTCCAGAAGTAGGTGTAGAAAGGAAGCAGCGCCAGATGGCAACTTTGTCGCAGTTCCCCCCTGGGTTCCTGTGGGGGGTGGCCACGGCCTCGTATCAGATCGAGGGCGCGGTCGAGGAAGACGGGAGAGGCCGGTCCATATGGGACACGTTCGCCCACACCCCGGGCAAGACGAGCAATGGGGAAACCGGCGATCACGCGGTGGACCATTACCACCGCTACGCCGAGGACGTCGCCCTCATGTCAGAGCTCGGGGTCAATGCCTACAGGTTTTCGATCGCCTGGTCCCGTCTCCTCCCCGAGGGCACGGGCCGGGTCAACCAGGCGGGCATTGACTTCTATCGCCGGCTGTGCAAGGAACTGGCCGACGCTGGAATCACCCCGATGGCCACCTTGTATCACTGGGATCTGCCTCAGGTGCTCCAGGACCGCGGCGGCTGGCTCAACCGGGAGTCAGTGGACTGGTTCACGGAATATGCAGCCGTGGCCAAGGACGCCCTTGGCGACATGGTCAACACTTGGGCCACCCTCAACGAGCCCTGGTGTGTTGCCTTTCTGGGCCACAGCTCGGGTGAGCACGCCCCCGGGATCACCGACACCCCGGGCTCGCTCGTGGTCGCTCATCACCTGATGCTGGCCCATCACTCGGCGATCGGAGTAATGCGAGACACCTCACCTCGGGAAGACGACCGTCTCGGCATCGTGCTGAACCTGATCCCCGCCTGGCCCCAGAACGACACCGAGGAAGATCGGGCGGCGGCTTCGGCTGTCGATCTGGTCCAGAACCGGCTGTTCGCGGATGCGGTGATCCACGCCCGATATCCCGAGGAGGTCCAGGCGGTATTCGAGCGGTATGGGGTGGCCGGGGCGATAGACATTGATGAGCTCGCTGCTCGTCGTCAGCCGATCGACTTCCTCGGGGTCAATTACTACAACATCAACCACATCGAGCACGTGGGTGGGACCGAATCGATGTCTCCGTGGCCGGGCAGTTGGGGGGCCAAAATAGCTCGGGCGCCCGGGAAGCTGACCGAGATGAACTGGGGCGTCGAGCCCGAGGGCCTGACCTGGATGCTGGAGCGCATCGGCAGAGAAAGCCCTGGCTTGCCGCTGGTCATCTGTGAAAACGGCGCCGCCTATGCCGATGTGTTGGGTCCTGACGGATCTATCGAAGATCCGGACCGGACGGATTACTTGCGACGCCACATCGACGCAATGAAGACTGCGATCGACCGGGGTGTCGACTTGCGGGGATACTTCCTCTGGTCGCTGATGGACAACTTCGAGTGGGCACGCGGCTACGACAAACGTTTTGGGATCGTCCGGGTCGATTTCGAGACCATGAGGCGGACGATCAAGTCGAGTGGGGCGTGGTACCGTGACTTCCTCGCGGGGGAGGCAACCACCTAGCGGTGCAGCACCTGACGCCTCGGCTTTGGGTCGTGCGCCGAGCCGGTCCTCGGGCCCCGGCCCCGTGAGGCGACCTGGATCAGATCACCGAGCATCGCGCTTGCGGTCGGCTGACCCCCGGCGCCGGGGCCGGTGAACAGGAGACGGCCCACCGACGGCCCTTCGATGAAGATGGCGTTGGTCACCCCGTTGACTCCGGCCAGGGGGTGCTCGGCGGGCAGGCTCATCGGCTTGACCCTGGCTTCGACCCGGCCATCGATTCCCCGCTGTGCCGAGCCGATCAGCTTGATCACCTCGCCGTTCTCGCTTGCGGCCGCCACGTCCTCCACGGTCACGCCCTCGATCCCTTCACATTCGACCTCCCAAGGGGCGACACGCTCGCCAAAGGCAAGGCTGGCGAGGATCGATGTTTTGAACGCCGCGTCCCGGCCTGAGACGTCATCCGCGGGGTCGGTTTCGGCATAACCAAGACGCTGAGCTTCGGCCAGGGCGTCGTCGTAGCTGCGGCCCTCCTTGGCCATCGCGGACAGGATGTAGTTGGTGGTCCCATTCACGATTCCGCTGACCACATCGATGTCCTCGCCGGCGAGGCTCTCGGCCAAGGGGCGGATCACGGGGATCCCACCGCCCACCGCTGCTTCGTACATGACGGAGACGCCGGCTCGCTTTGCCGCCTCCACGATCTCCTCGCCTCTGGTGGCAATCAGTTCCTTGTTGGCAGTCACCACTGGTTTGCCTGACCGCAGGGCGGCCAGGACAAGAGTTCCAGCCGGCTCGAGGCCACCCATGACCTCCACGATCACGTCGATCGAGGGGTCGGTGACCACCGACAACGCATCGTCGGTCATGCGATCCGCCTTGATGTCGAAGGCACGTTCCTTCGCCAGGTCCCTCACCGCGACACGACGGAGCTCGAGGTCAACACCCGATTTGAGTCTGATGGCATCACGGTCGCTCAGCAGCCGGTTTACCAGGGCACCACCCACGGTCCCGGCGCCGAGCACGCCGACCCGGACGGTCATGGGCTCCGTCTCGATTCTCTCTGCTCTCTCATGTGACCTTCGCTTCTCGCATGGCCGCTGCCGGGGTGGGGAATCAAAAAGATCCGCTCCCTGCCGGTGCGGATCTCGTGTTTCGTGTGGTTGGTGGCGCTGGTTACACGGACGAGTCGCACGGCCTTTCGGTCGTGGTCGTCATACCGGTGGTGAGCCAGACGCTCATGTGACATGGCAAGGTATCCAGGATCGGGGTTCAAGTCAATGCACGAGACGAGTTGCGGGGTCGACAGGCAAGTAGACACTTGCCTATGATGACCGGGCCATGAGCGACATGTTCAAGGCTCTTGCCGATCCCACACGGCGGGCGATTCTCGACGAATTGAGCGACAAGGACGGGCAGACACTGTTCGAGATATGCGCCCGGTTGACGATGAAATACGGTTTGAGCTCGTCCCGGCAGGCCATCTCCCAGCACCTGGATGTCCTGGAAGAGGCCGGTCTGCTCAAAACTCGCCGTGAGGGAAGGTACAAGTTCCATCACGCCGACACCTCGCCGTTGCAAAGCATCGTTGAGCGTTGGCCCCCAAGCGAGAGGAAAGAAGGATGATCCGAATCAACGTGATGTCGGTCCTGGTGGACGATCAGGACAAAGCACTCGACTTCTACACGGAGAAGCTCGGGTTCGAGAAGAAAACCGAGATCCCCGCTGGGGAATACAGATGGCTGACCGTCTGCTCACCTGCCCACCCTGAAGGACCGGAACTCGTTCTCGAGCCGGACAACC
This sequence comes from uncultured Acidobacteriota bacterium, assembly GCA_963734115.1. Lineage (GTDB taxonomy): Bacteria > Actinomycetota > Acidimicrobiia > Spongiisociales > ZC4RG35 > JARDZU01. Next base: position 133,843 of record CAVTFV010000002.1, on the reverse strand, counting down.
ATCCTGCGGCCGGGGTTTTCAAAGAGGCGCTCGTTGAGGACGGCATACCCTTCGCATCTTTCGCCGTGGATGACGCCCGTGCCGAATACGAGCGGCTAAGCGCAGTCGGCGTGCGTTTCACCCAAGAACCACTGGAGATGGGGGACATCACCACGGTCGTGCTCGATGACACCTGCGGCAACCTGATTCAGCTCGCATCCTCCAGATAACACTCGGATGTTGCACAAATCCGTTGAAATCCAATAGTCTCAACACTGACGAAGCGCTCATCTTGAGCGGTTGAGGGATCAGGCCCGATGAAACCGCGGCAACCGGCGCAAGCACGGTGCCAATGCCTGGATCGATGAGTTGCCGGAGCCCTTGGCTCCCGGCGCTCTTCAAGCGTTTCGAGAAGAAACAGAGGAGTGACCGGTGAGCGAGGCTCAGCCGAGCGACTACATACGATGCCGTCCAATCCGGACTCGTCATCTTCGACGGGGCCACCGGCACCAATCTGCAGATGGTCGGCCTCACCGCAGACGACTTCGGGGGCCCGTCACTAGAGGGTTGTAACGAGCTGTTGAATCTGCGTCGTCCCGACGTGATCAGGGACCTCCATCGCTCCTTTCTCGAAGTCGGGGTCGACGTGGTGGAGACCAATACGTTCGGAGCCTTTTCCGTCCCTCTCGGGGAGTACGGGCTCGAGGACCAGTCGTATGAGATCGCGGCGACCGGGGCAACGCTGGCGAGAGAGATCGTGGACGAGTACGTCAAAGCAGACGGACGGCCACGATTCGTCGCCGGGTCGATCGGGCCCGGGACCAAGTTCGCCACCCTCGGCCAGATCTCTTATCGAGATCTCGCCGATGCTTACGAAGTGGAGTCGTCGGGGTTGATCGACGGAGGCGCCGACCTCCTCATCATCGAGACCCAGTTCGACCTCCTTGGCGCCAAGGCCGCTATCGAGGGCGCCCGGCGGGCCATGAAGAGCGCCGGTGTCGACATCCCGGTCCAAGTGCAGGTCACGATCGAGCTCACGGGGCGGATGTTGCCCGGGACGGAGATCGGGGCGGCGCTGACCACTCTCGAGGCGCTGGGGCCCGATGTCATCGGCCTCAACTGCGCAACCGGCCCGGCGGAGATGTATGAGCCGTTGCGTCATCTCGCCCGCCACTCCAGGGTGCCGGTGTCGGCGATTCCAAATGCCGGTCTTCCCCATGTCGAGGACGGCCAGATGGCCTATGACCTCTCACCGGACGACCTGGCGCACCATCTCGGCCAGTTCGTCACCGAGATGGGGATCGGCGTGATCGGGGGCTGTTGTGGCACGAGCCCCGAGCACCTGGCCGCGGTCGTCGAGAAGACCCGCCCGTTGCCTCTCCTCGAGCGCAGGCCGGAGACGATCCCATCGGCAGCCTCGATCTACAGCCAAGTCCCCTTCGACCAGGACACATCGTTCTTGATCATCGGGGAGCGCGCCAACGCCAACGGCTCTCGTGCCTTCAAAGAGGCCCTTCTTGTCGACGACCTCGACGGTTGCGTCTCCATCGGCCAAGACCAGGTGAAGGAAGGCGCTCACCTCGTCGACCTGTGTGTGGACTACGTGGGGCGGGACGGAGTGGCCGACATGACAAGGCTGGCCGCGGCCTTTGCCACCGACGTCGCCGCACCCGTGGTGCTCGACTCCACCGAGCCCGAGGTCATGGAGGCCGGTCTGGAGCGGCTCGGCGGTCGCAGCCTTCTCAACAGCGCCAACCTCGAGGATGGCGAAGAGCCGGGCTCACGGCTGGATCGGGTTTTCGGCCTTGCCCGCAAGCACGGCGCCGGTGCCATCTGCCTGCTCATCGACGAGGAGGGTCAAGCTCGCACCCTGGAGTGGAAGCTTCGGATCGCCCATCGCATCCACGACCTCGCCGTCGAGCGTTACGGACTTCGGTCCGAGGACCTGATCTTCGATGCCCTCACCTTCCCGCTCACCACCGGTGGCGACGACCTGCGCAAAGACGCGATGATCACTCTCGACGCCATCAGGCAGATCAAGACAGAGCTGCCCGGGGTCAGGACCGTGCTCGGTGTGTCCAACGTCTCGTTTGGGCTGAACCCCGCCGCACGGCGCGTCCTCAACTCGGTGTTCCTCCATGAGGCAGTGGAAGCAGGTCTCGACGCAGCCATCGTCCATGCCGGGAAGATCGAGCCGCTCAATCGCATCGACGCCGAGCAACGTCAGGTCTGCCTCGACCTCATCTACGACCGGCGTGCCGAGGGATACGACCCGTTGGAGAAGCTCCTCGAGCTGTTCGCCGGGGTGGAGACGGTGGAGCGGTCGGAGAGCGACTACGAGGGGATGGAGGTGGGGGAGCGTCTCGCCAAGCGCATCATCGATGGCGACCAGAAGAACGTCATCTCAGACCTCGACGTCGCATTGGCAGAGGGCACCGAACCGCTGGCCATCATCAATGACTACCTCCTCGACGGGATGCGGACGGTCGGCGAGCTCTTCGCCAGCGGCGAGATGCAACTCCCGTTCGTCCTGAAGTCGGCAGAGACCATGAAAAAGGCGGTCGCCTATCTCGAGCCGATGATGGAGAAGGCCGAAGGGTCGACGAGGGGACGAATCGTGCTTGCGACGGTTTCGGGGGACGTCCACGACATCGGCAAGAACCTCGTCGACATCATCCTGACCAACAACGGTTACGAAGTGCACAACCTCGGCATCAAGATCGGCATAGCGGAGATGATCGCCAAATTCGAGGAGACCTCGGCCGACGCCATCGGGATGAGCGGGCTGCTGGTGAAGAGCACCCTCATCATGAGGGACAACCTCGAGGAGTTGGAGCGACGCGGTCTGGGCAAGGTGCCTGTCCTTCTCGGCGGGGCCGCCCTGACCAGGAACTACGTCGAAGCGGATCTTCGATCTCGTTATCAAGGTCCTCTGTATTACGGCAAGAATGCCTTCGCCGGTCTCGAGGCGATGGGGAAGATCGTTTCCGGTGAGCCTGCGCCCGAGCCCATCGCCCAGCGGCAGTATCACGAGCGGGAGGCCGCAGGCGGTGTGATCCCGGCCCGGTCCCCGGACGTCAAGCGGGACAACCAGATCTTCATCCCGCCATTCACCGGGTCGCGGGTCATCCGGGGGGTTTCGATCGACGAGATCGTCCCCTATCTCAATCTGACTGCCCTCTTTCGCAACCAATGGCAGTACCGGCCCGAGAAGGGTGAGCGGGACCTCGATTTCAAAGAACGGCTGACGCCACTGCTCCGCGAGCAGATCGCGCTGGCCCGGCACGACGACCTGCTCAACCCCAAGGTGGTTTACGGCTACTTCCCGGCCAACGGGGACGGCAACGACCTCGTCATCTGGGACGACGTGAGCGCCCAGAGGGAGTTGACCAGGTTCAGCTTCCCCCGTCAGCGTGAGGATCCGTACATGTGCATTGCCGACTTCTTCCGACCGGTCGGCGAGGAAGTCGATTACGCCGCCTTCCACATCGTGACCATGGGCGACAAGGTCTCCGACCGGACCAAGGAGTTGTTCGACCAGGATCGTTACACCGACTACCTGCTTCTTCATGGTCTGGGTGTGGAGATGGCCGAGGCCCTGGCGGAGCATTGGCACCATCGGATAAGGGAGGAGTGGGGGTTCGTCGAAGAAGACGGGCCATCACTGCTCGGTCTCTTCCGTCAGCAATATCGAGGTGGGCGCTTCTCGTGGGGGTATCCGGCCTGTCCCGACCTCGAGGACAACGAGAAGGTGGCTTATCTGCTCGGCGCCGACCGGATCGGGATCACTGTGGGCGAGGAGACCTTCTACCAGTACCAACCGGAGCAGACCACGTCAGCGATCATCTGCCATCACCCGCAGGCGAAGTATTTCGTCGCCCGGAAACCCAGGGAGGACCGAGATGCTGACAAAGGTTGACGGCTGGCTGAGGATCGCCGAGATCAACCCGCCCGAGCTTCCCAATCTCCAGCATCGGAGCCTTTCGCCGGCGTGGAGCCATGTTCTGGTGACCGACAACGTCTTCGGGCGCATCCGGGTTTCGCCGTACGCATTCTCGGCCCGGATCACCCACGATACGCCCGACGTGCACCCGACGGTCGTGGTCTCGACCCGGGACCGGAACATCCTGGCCATCGAATCCGAAGTGCGCGGAGCCCTGGGCAATGGGGTCGACTCGTTTCTCGTGGTCATCGGTGACACCGTGCCCCACATCGACCACCTGGCCCATCACTACGAGATTGTCGAGCATTTGCGGGAGCTCCAGGAGAACCTGCCCGATTTCGAGGTGGGCATGCCAACCCGATTTCGCGAATGGCAGTTCCGGCGGAGGATCGAGCTGGGGGCCCAGTTCTTCGTCACCGGACCGATCCTCGACCCGGAGGTGATGGAGCGGTACGTCGGCCTGCTCAACCTGAAGCCTGAGGACCCTCCTGTTTTCGTGATGATCATCCCGCCGTTCAGCCCGTCCTGGGTAGAGCAGATGGAGGCGATCGGATCGGTCCCGTCCACGGATGCCCTCAAGGAACGATTGGCTGACCTGACACCCGAGGTTGGCCGCAAGTTGGGATGGGAGCTGACCGCCGAGATGGAGAAGCGGGCCCAGGCGGCCGGGGCGGCCGGGGTCATCCTCATGGGGCTCAAATACGACTCAGTGGTAGGCGAGGCCGCGGACAACTGGCTCGATCGGGCAGAGTGAACTCGGCCTATTTCCCGGGGCGCTGAGCCGCGGCCCGCCATTCCTCGTCAGTCGAGGCCCCCGCGGCCGTCGCCTCGATCACGGCTTCGATCTGGGTATCGGTGAGATCGTCGACCAGGCAGAACTCGTTCCCGAATGGATCCTGCATCACCGCCCAATCGATGACAGGAGGCTCGTCTCCGTGAGACCCGGGTCGTGGATACAGGCTCGGCGGTTTCTTGACCGAGCCACCCAGCTCGAGTATCCGGGAGATGGCATCGTCGATGCCCTGGTTCGGAGTCACATCGATGTGGACCGGGTTGGGATTCTCTCCTTTGACCCTGTCCACCACCTGGAGTATCAGCTCGTGCTTCCAGGGATCCTTCCGTCCCAGATATCCGAATCGGCCATGCCAACCCCTCTCACTGCCGATCACATCGAGGCCCGTGACCGCTGACCAGAATCGATATCCCTGCTCGAGGTCGTTCACATCGATGACCGTGGTCCGGTAGGTGCCGATCCCGATCATTGGCGTGGCGGGCTTCTCGGGGACCGGTCGGACCCGGTCATAGGTGGGGGGCTCCATCGAGCGGCGACGATAGTTGGGGGCGTCCCGGCTTCAGGGTGGGTCGGGTTTGACGATGTAGGTGTGGCCGAGGGGGCTGGTCCACTGGTAGACGCCGGGTCTGATTTGTTTCAGCTTCCACCGGTGGCGGTGATGGTTGATGTGGTCATGTCGACACAACGGTCCGAGCTCGCGGGCCGTGGTCCGGTGGGCTTCCGCCCAGGGGATCTCATGGTTTAGATCGCATTGGTCGGCGGGCATGCGACACCCGGGGAAGGCACAGGTCGGATTCCTGGTCTCCACGACCCGTTTCTGAGTGGTGCTGGGTCGTCTCTTGGTGGTCACAACGCCGACCGGATGGCCGTTTTCGTCGACGGGAACGATCCGCCATTCGGAATCTGATGCTTCGTCGACGATCTGACGGGCCACATCGGCCAGGACCGGTCCAAACCCGGGGATCTCACCTGGATCATCATCGATGCCGGTCAGAGTGGCCATGTTCACCCTGATCTCGACAACTCCGGTGTCTGAGGTTGCGCTGTTGGACTGAGCTTTCCCGGTGAGCAGATCGAGGAGGATGTCGGCTCGGATCTGATCGATCCTCCGCCGGTCACCCTTTGACTTCAGACTTCTGGCCAACCGGTTGATCCGTCGCATCGCCCTGGTGGTCTCCGCCGGGGGCAGGTTCAATCCCATCAGATTGGCGGTGCCATCCTCACCCTGTTCGGTGAACACTCTCCGCTCTTTCAGCTTCTCCTCATACCGTTCCTGAGCAGCAGCCGGGTCGATCGAAATGATCAGTCGCTGGAGATGAGCCCGCAGCTGACCGGTAGTCATCGACGGCGCCCGCACCAGGGCAGTGTCGGTCACTTCACGGGCCACTTCTTCAGGCAGTGGTGAGGTCAGATCGGAGAGGACCCGAGCCCGAGCCAGATCGATCAGCCCTGCATACAACGCCTCCCATACTCGGGGCAGCCGTTCACAAAGCAGAGAAGCCAGGTCCACCTGGATGTCAGCACTCCTCCGGGTGAGATTCAGGGCTGCCTGCACCTCAGAAGACGTGGTATCGAACAGTTCCTGGGGGCCGAGATCGTCGGGATACTCCAATTCGGTGACCGATTTGGACACCGACTGGATATCGGCATACAAGCGGGCCTGAAAATGAGACACCATTCGAGCATCAGCCTTCAACAACCGGACTCGGTCATGACCCGACAGTTCATCCTGATCAATCGAAGACAAGACCACCGCCAGCAGTAGACCGGGCGGAATCGTCTCCAAATCAGCTGGCAGCCCGTGATCGTCGTCGGATCCGGGATCGAGAAGATTCAGATCAGAAGGCAACATCTCAGTATCGAACATATGTTCGACAGTACAACCCGCCCAGGACAGATTCCATACCCTTGTGAGCACATTTCAGAAATTTTCTTCCGGAAAGGCGCCGAGGATCCGCCGGCTACATCAGGGAGATCGCCTCCAAACTGCGCTAGGGGCCAACCTTCTGGGTCAGGCTCTGTCGGCATAAATCGATCATGCTGAGGGCCAGTCTCTGATCGTCGGTAGTGCGGATGGATTCGATGTCGTGTCTCCCACCGCACGGACATCGCCAGAGGTATCGCCTTTCGTTACGGCCTAGGGTCCAGTTGTTGTCGTAAAGGAGATGCAGCAGGTCACTTCGTCTCATTCTCCTGGTGGGATCCGGGTTGCGATGATTGGGATCGTGGGTTGTCACGGAGGTGACTGTGGTGGGGGCCAAATCAAGGCGCCGTTAAGAGGCGGTGACTCTTCCTTGATGCCCTGTCAAGGGTCTAGCGGCCTCTAAAGAAAATTGCCCGAATTCTCCGATAACCAGGATCATGGGGACGGAGCGCCTGTCCAGTCCCACGGCACGGAGACGGGCCGTGGGTATCGCCATCGGGGCCACGCTGGTCCTCGTCGTCCTCGTGGTCGGTCTCACCTTCGCCAATTCGGTCGGGGCAGCCCGCGTGGCGGGAAACGCCTCCGACTTGCACTGGACCAATGCCACGCTCGGTACCGGCGCCCTGACCAGGGCGGCCGTCGTCCAGGCCACCACCTTCTCTGAGCTGGCCGGGAGCGGGCTCGTCACTGAGGACGATCTGTCGGCGGCGATGGGCGAGGCCCGCGACGCACGTGATCGTCTTGCCGAGCTACTGGACGCCTCCGGGTCGAGTGCGTCCACCGCGTCGCTGACCCATTTCCTGGCGCGGGTGGACGAGGCGCTCGCTGACCTCGACGATGGGGACACCAGCGGTGCCAAGACGATCCTGATGACCGATGCCGAGCGGGCCTACATCGACCTGGTCGAGTCGCTCCAGACCGAGCAGACCGAGATCCAGGCCCAGATCGACGCAAACACGGCGGGCTCTCGGCGCACCACCGAATTCATCCAATTCTTCCTGATGCTGGCCATCCCCGCCTCGGCCGTTCTCATCTACCGATTCGTGGCTCGGCGCCAGATGAGGGAGCTTCGGCTCAAGGTCGACCTCGAGCTGGAGAAGGAGCGAGAGATCGGCCGCGCCAAGGACGAGTTCATCGCCGGTCTCTCCCACGAGCTTCGCACCCCCCTCACCTCTATCTATGGATTCGCCGAGATCCTCACCGACGGTGGCGCCGAGGACCGGGAGACAGCGGTCGAGGTGTCCCAGATCATCGCCAACGAGGCGGCCGAGATGACCCGAATGGTCGATGATCTCCTCGCAGTGGCCAGGCTCGAGAGCACCGGTGTCCAGATCGAGATGAGCCCAACGCATATCAACGATGTGGTCGACTCGGCCATCCTCCCCTTCGAGCGCGCTGGTCTCACCATCAAGAAGGCCGGTGTGGACGCCATTGTGTCTACCGACGCCGCCCGGCTTCGTCACGTCCTGATCAACCTCATATCCAATGCTGCCCGTCACGGTGGACCCAATGTCGGAGTCGAGGTATCGACCGGAGACGGCGTGGTCGACATCGAAGTCTGGGACGACGGCGCCGGCGTTCCTGACGACCAGCTGGAGAGGCTCTTCGACACCTTCATCCACAACGGGGCGGCAACCCTGATGACGGGGACTCTTGGACTCGGTCTGGGAGTGGCCTCACGTCTCATGGACCTGCTCGGCGGCAAGCTCGTCTACCAGCGTTTCGCCCAGAAGAGCTATTTCATCGTGTCCCTTCCCCTTCTCGCCGGGGAGGTCGAGACTCCGACGACCGAAGACACGACAGTGGCCCATCTGATCCGGGCCATGTCGGCGTGAAGCGTCTGACCGCAGCCGTGGTGGTCATCGCCCTGATGAGTCTGGCCGTCACCGCATCGGCACATGAGACCGAGCACTACAAGGACAAGTTCACCTCGATCAGCTGGCACGGATCCGACGGGTCGCTGACCTGGCCGGGGCCCTGGACCGAGATCGGCGACGACGGGGATGAGAAGAAGGGCAACGTCCGGGTCGTCTCGGCGAGTAACTGCTCGGGCACCTGCATGCGCATGAGCGCCCTCACCACTCTGCTCGGCTCGATCGGTGCGGTGCGATCGGCCGACACGAGTTTTCTCGAGGAGATCACCCTCAGCTTCGACGTCAGGAGCACGTCGTCGCTCCTCGCCTCGACACTGGATGTACAGGTCAATGGCGGCGGCGGCTGGGTTGGCGTTGCGCAATACAACCTCGCTCCCGGGATCAACGAGCACGCCAGCATCGACGTGAGCGACTTCAGCTCTGAGAATTTCCAGGTCCGATTCCTCTTCTCCGGGCTCCTCCTGAGCAGCGAGGTGTACGTCGACACCGTCGAGATCCTCGGCACCTACGTCGAATCGGCCACGACGACGACAACCACCCTCCCCCCGACGACGACGACCACGGCGCCCACGACGACCACCCAGCCGTCCACCACCACCACGTCGGGAGCCCACGGAACGACGCCCACGACGACCCCCGGCTCGGGCTCGCCGGCTCCGACGACCACGCAGCCAGGAGACGGCAAGTCGACCACCACGACAGTGCCTGGTGACAACGATGGGAGCACGACGTCGACGACCCCGGACTCGACCACCTCGACGATCTTCGCCGTTGGGCCTGGCGGGCCGGGCCAAGGCGGCGGGCCCGACGGTGGAGACCCCGATGAGCAGGGGACCGATGGCGACGGCGCGACCAATGCGTTCGCCCCGGGCGGGAGCGGGATCCGTGCTGCCGCCCGTGGGCTCCAAGCCAATTTCCAGGGGGATCTCTACGGCGACGTGCGGTCGGTGTCCGCCCTCAACGGGATCGATTTCCAGGCCGACTTCAACATGGCGGTCGAGGTGATCGAGGCGTCGTGGGCCTGGATCGTCCTGCTCGGGTTGGTCATCGCCTACTCGATCGTCTCCGGCCTCGACCGGCGCCGGGTCGTCACCGACCGCTAGATCCCCGATCGTCGTTATCGTCCTCGTCGTGCCCCGCGACAAAAGGCCAAAGCAGCGCAGCATGGGAATGGGTGTTGCCCTGTCCAACGCTATGGCTGAGCTCGAGGTCCTGTTGAGCCCGGCAGCCGAGCACCGGATCGAAGAGGAGCGCAAGGCGAAAATCATCCGGGATCAGGTAGGAGTCGTCCTCGACGAGACGAGCGGCAAGGTGATCGTCCTCGAGCCCGGAGAGATCTCCCAGGCGTCCGGCTAGGCACGTCCTACCGTGGCGGGCGTGCAGCTCGCCCTCGATCTGTTCCTGATATTCACGCTGCGGCTTCTCGACGTGGGCATGGCCACGGTGCGCATCGTCCTGATCAGCAGGGGCCGGCGAGGGCCGGCGGCGCTGCTCGGGTTCTTCGAGGCGTTGGTCTGGGTCATCGCAATCTCGAGAGTGCTGGCCGGTCTCGAAGACCCGGCCCGAATGATCGCTTTCGCACTCGGCTTCGCCGCCGGGACCTACGCCGGCTCGGTTGTCGAGGAGTGGTTGGCACTGGGCCAATCCCTGATCCGGGTAGTGGCACCCGTGCGCACCGACCCGGTCGCACCCTTGCTCCGGGAACAGGGTTACGGTGCGACAGTGCTCAACGGTGACGGCCTGTCGGGTGAAGTGAGGGTTACGTTCTGCGTCGTCCCTCGAAAAGAGGTGTGGTCGGTGACCCACCTCATCCATGAGGCCAACCCCGAGGCCTTCGTCACCGTCGAGCAGACATCCACCGTCGATCTGGCTGCGAAACATGGGGGCGACGTCCAGCGATAACCCGGCCCTGGGGCCAATCCAGGGCTTGTTCGAGGATCTGCGAATGCGCATTCTGTCCTCGGCAACCGCACCCTTTCGTCATGCCCCCTACCCGCTCGCCCGCAGCCTCGATCACCGCGGCGATCCGGGGCTGTTCGGTCCCAAATCGGTGTCCTGGCGGGTCATTGGCGACGCCGCCTCCTTCGTGGGTGGCGTTCGTGCCTTGCTCATCCAGGCTGCCCACCCCGAGGTGGTGGCCGGTGTCGGCGATCACTCCCGCTATCGGGAGGACCCTCTGGGCCGGCTCTCACGTACGTCCGCGTACGTGACAGCCACCACGTATGGCGCCATGCCCGAGGTCGAGCAGGCGGTGGCCCAGGTTCGTCGAATCCATCGTGTGGTATCGGGGACCTCGAGCCGTGGCATCGCCTACGACGCCGATGACCGCGGGTTCTCGGCCTGGGTCCACAACGCTCTCACGGATTCGTTCCTGGTCGCCAATCAGAACTTCGGGACCGATCGTCTCAGCCCGCAGGAGGCTGACCGTTTCGTACTCGAGCAAACACGTGTGGGCGCCCTACTCGGCGCCGAACCCATGCCGACCAATGCCGCCGAGCTGACCCGATGGATCGAGCGGCATCCGGAGCTGGCACCCTCACCGGAGATGGACGATGCGGTGGACTTCCTCATCGATCCTCCCCTGGAGCCAGGTCTCAAGCTCGGCTACAAATTCCTGATGGAGGCGGCGGTCGCCACGCTTCCGGCTCGTCTGCGGGAGGTGCTCGGAGTGACCAAGACACCCGGGGCGGTGACGGTGGGAAAGGGCGTGGTGACCGGTCTCAGATGGGCGCTGGGTGCGTCCCCCTCCTGGCAACTGGCTCTGGTGCGGACAGGTTCCCCTGTTCCAGAGGGGCAGTTCAAACAGCCTTTGCCGGTCCAGACGTGAGTCAGTCAGTCGGGAGATAGCCCCGCAACACCTCGAGCTCCATTTGCAATCCACGGGCCCGATCCGTTTGGCCGATGCGCTCATACTCCGCGACGGATCGCTCGAACTCCTCGATCTCCAGGGCGATGATCGCGACGATGTCCTCATCGTCTAAAGAACGTCGTTGCACGTCCCTGTAGCCGACGACCCCCTCCACCGATGAGACACCCTCGACCGCCTCTGCGTTCTGGATTGCCGACAGCGTCGTGCGAAGGGTCTTCGCCCGAGCCATGTCGCGGTCCTTCATCGCCTGAGCAAGGTCGTCGCCTATGCGAGCGCGGAGAGGGCTCAACCTTCGACTATCAGAGATCCGGTCATCGATGGGTGGATCGTGCAGAAATACGTCCATGTGCCCGGCTCGAGAGTGATCCCGCCTTCCTCGTCGGTGCCCAGTCGCACCGGCTCTTCATCCGCGGGGGCGCCGTCGAAGGTGTCCATCTGGACCTCGTGGGGAGCGCTCGACTCGTTGACCCAAGTCACCGACTTGCCGGTCGGCACCGTCACCTCGGCAGGGAAGGCGAGCCCCGTCACCGTGATCACGACCGACGTTTGGGTCTCGGTCACAGCGTCTTCGGAAGGGACGGTCGTGTCCGAGAGCGCCTCGTCGGTGACGGTGGTCACGACGGACGATCCAGCATCGCCACCGCAGGCCGACACGACGCAGATGGCGAGTAGAGCAGCGGCACGGATCAGCAGCCCGCGTCTCATGCCCATCACACTAGGCAGGGTCGCTGGCGATTTCAGCGAGCGGAGAGCTCGCGGTCGAGAGGGGATGCGAAGCGGGCGATCACTCTCTTGTCACTGAGCCAGGTCTCGACCTCCTCCGCCTGACGCTCGATCTCGGCGAGGCTTTCGCTGCTGATGTCCTCGAGCAGCTCCCACACCACCTCGCCCGATGCCCGTTGGCCCCAGGCGCCAACGATCCTCCCATCCACCCATATCGTCTGACCGGCATTCCCGTTGCGGTCGAACAGCCGCGGTGCATGAGGCCCCAGGTACCAATTCCTTTCCTTCCAACCCATCGTGGTGGGATCCAGGGACGGGAGAAGGGCAACCCACGAGTCGACTCGTGGCGCCGGCTCGAGGTCATCGGGTAGGACGTATCCGGTGCCCGACTCTGTCTCGACCTCGATCGCGCCGAGGGCGGCCAGCGCCGCCCGCACTTGGGTGACCGGCCAGCCTGTCCACCATTTCATGTCGATCTCGGTGCCCGGCCCGAACGTGGCGAGCCACTTGCGCAGCATTGCGGCCTGCGCCTCGGGCTTCGACATCTCCGGCATCGGCCCACCCAGCCAGTCGTCCATCGGCGCCCACCGGTACATGCTGCTCACCCAGGTCCCTTTGGGCCGCCCCCGTATCACTGTGCCTTCGGCGGCGAGTAGAAAGAGAATCCGGGTCGACATCCCCACCCTGGTCAGGACCGAGCCGTCTTTCTTGTAGAAGGTGATCTTCTCTCCCAGCTCGGGGACGTCCTTGGTCAGATCGGTGGCGACCGCCTCCCCACGCTTTCGCAGCGCGCGCAGCGTCTTCTCTGACACGGAGGCCACCCAGGCCGGGCCGTCGTCGGAGATGCCATAGCTCTCCACCCAGCCGGCGAGCCGTTTTTGCTCGGGGGCGCCCAGCGCGACCGTGGAGGAGTGTTGGAGCAGCGGCGCCATCCCGACCGGCACCACGAAGAGGGTCCGTCTCATCGCCAATAGGCGCACCAGTGATTTGGCGTCGTAGAGCGCGTACTCCAGGTCGTCTTGCTTGAACCCGGCGACACGGGCGCGGGCCGACAGATAGACCGACGCCGGGTCGGAAGAATGAAGCCCGGTCATCGCCTCGGCCGCCTCGACGACGTCCTCGGCCGGCGTGGCGAGGCGATGTCTCGTCGCCAGACGCCAGCGTCGTTCGTCATTCGACACGGTTCGCACAGCGGCCACGCTAGGGCAGTCTCAGCCGATCAAGATCACGATGCCGAGGGTGAGGATCACGAGGTTTCCGACAATCGTCACCACCCTCCGGGATCGGACCGATAGCCGATGGCCCGCGAACGCGCCCACTGCTGCGATCAAGGTCTGCCAGGAGAGACTGGCGAGGAAAGCGCCACTGACGAACAAGACTCCGTCTGCCGCGGTCATCCCCCTGGCCACGCCGAGTCCGATCACCACCGCGGCAAAGTAGACGACCGTCGTGGGGTTGATGAGCGTGAGACCGACAAATCGCCCATAGGTCCGGGCAAGATCACCGACCCGCGGTTCAACGGCTTCGATAGCGGCCGGTTGTCGGCTGCGAGCCAGGCCGGCCACCGCGATGACGAGCAGGACAAGCCCGCTGACGACTTGCAGCGGTTCGCCGATCCCTTCCACCACCGAAGCCAGAGTCGCACCCCCCAGTACTGCGAGAGCTGCATATAGGAGGTCTGCAGTCGCTGCCCCGGCTCCTGCCGACAGCGCAGGGCCAAATCCGCGCCGGATCCCCACGTCCATGATCAGGATGGCTATCGCACCGACCGGGATGGCGATTCCGTATCCGGCGGCGACGCCAGTCATGAATGCGTCCATCTGCCGGGAAATCTAGGAAGGGGCAGACCCGGCCCCGGGTACCGTCAGAGGTCATGTGGGCTGATCGTTCTGTCAGACGAGTCGTCCTGGCCCGGTTCATCTCTCGCACCGGGGGAGAAGCGGCGTTCTTCGTCGGCATCTGGGGGAAGGCCGCCTTCGAGTTGGAGGCGTCGGCTGCCGGCGTTGCCGCCGTCATGGCAGCACTGGGCGTCGCCTCGCTGATTGGCTCGGCTGTGGCCGGTGTCCTTGTCGATCGGTTCGACCCTCGCCGGGTCCTCATCGCGGGCGAGATCCTCTTCATCCCTGTGGCCTTGGGGATGGTCATCGCCGAGACAATCCCCGGTCTGGTGGTGTCCACCTTCCTGCTCGGTCTGGTCGGCATGCCGGTGTACACGGCGATCTCCGCCTTCGGGCCCTTCCTCACCGACAACCCGGACCGTTTGGCCCGCATCAACGGCTACATAGAAGGGGCCTCCTGGGCTGCCTTCGTGGTGGGGCCGGCCCTGGGGGCGATCATCGCCAGCACCGTCGGGCTCGACGGCATCTTTGTGCTCGATGCCGCCACCTCGGCGATTGCAGCCGTAATCGTCATTCCCGTATCGGTGCGGAAGATGGCCCGGGAGGAGAAGGAGAAGGAGGGTCTCCGCGAGCTACGCGAGGGCTTCACCTACGCCTACAGCCAGCATCGGCTCCGTTTCTACATCTGGATCGGATCCTCTGTGTGGGTCCTGTTCGGCACCTTCAGCGCGTTGGAGCCTCTCTTCTATCGCGACATTCTCCAGGTGACGCCGGCGACCCTGGGCTGGGTCAACTCCATCTTCGGCCTCGGTCTTGTCGGCGGCACCGTGATCGCGTCGCGTTTGCCCGCCCGGTTCCGCTCCGCACGTTCGCTGGTCCTGATAGTCGCCCTCAACGCGGTCGGGGTGCTCGCATACATCGGCACCGATCAGCTCCAGGTGGTGGTGGTGGCCGGTGTGTTCTGGGGCCTGATCATCGGGGTCATGGCCCCGCTCCTGCGCACTCTCATCCAGCTCAACAGCCCCGAATTCCTGATGGGGCGGATCACCGGGGTCACCCAGGTCCATTCCGAAGTCGGCCATCTGCTCCCCCTCGCCATCGCGCCGGTCCTGGCTGGGATCTTTGGGGTCCAACGAACACTCATCTACGCGGGTCTTGCCCTCGCTGTGTTCGCCCTGTTTTTCGTCCCGACGGCCAACCGGCTCGATCGCACGCGGGACGTCGAGGTCCCGCGCACCGGGCTTCCCAACCCCAACGACGAGCCGCGCTCCGTGGGGCACTGACAGGAGGCAGGATGGTCGCCTGTCGTTAGAGTCTCGCCGCCATGGGAGGAGCGAATCGACGGGTTGCCCGGGCTGGTGTCTCGATCCTGGCCGTCGTCGTCGTGTTCATCCTGCTCTGGGAGGGCTACAAGCTGATCTGGACCGCATTGGGCTGGGAGAATCCGGTCCGGCCCGACGATCGCACCCTGCCCCACACCTGGGACATCTTCCTGGCGCTCTTCCAGCCAGCACAGCGCAACGGCCCGCCGTTCATCCTCGTTGAGCTGAGGGCAGCCCTGATGACATTGCGTGAGGCGTTTGTCGGATTCGTCATCGGTGGAGCCGTGGGTTTCGGGCTCGGGGTCTTGTTCGTCAGGTCGACCATGGCCGAGCGAGCATTCATGCCCTACGCCGTGGCCTCCCAGACCGTTCCGATAATCGCCATTGCCCCGATGGTCGTGGTTTGGGGGGACGCGCGAACCTGCCCCAATGGCTGAGCGTCTCGCTCATCGCCGCCTATCTCACCTTCTTTCCCGTGGCGATTAACACGTTGCGAGGTTTGCGCTCGCCGCACCCGACATCGATGGAGTTGATGAGGTCATATGCCAGCACTCCCCGAGAAGTCCTCTGGAAGCTTCAGGTCCCGGCGGCCATGCCATACATATTCACCGCTCTCAAGGTGTCGGCGGCCGCCAGTGTGATCGGGGCGATCGTCGGCGAGCTCCCCGCCGGACTGCGCGGCGGTCTGGGGCGAGATCTTCTCCAGTTCTCCCAGCAGTTCACCGCGGCGCCTGAGAAGCTTTTTGCCGCAGTGTTGATCGCCGGGCTGGCCGGAATCGCCTTCGTCGGCCTCATCACCGCTCTGGAGCACCGTTGGATCGGTTCGAATCGGAGGCTGAACGCGTGAGCGCGCCGGTGGTGGAGGCGCGGGGTGTGGGCAAGGTGTTCGGCAGCGGTGAGGCCGAAACCGAGGCGCTGCGGGGGATCGACCTCGAGATCGCCGGCGGCGACTTCGTCTCTCTCATTGGGCCTTCGGGTTGTGGCAAGTCCACCCTCCTTCGGCTGATCGGCGACCTGGTCAGCCCGACCACCGGGATTCTCGTGGTGAACGGGAAAGAGCCGGGCCAGGCCCGTCTCGATCGTGACTACGGCATCGTGTTCCAGTCGGCGACCTTGCTCGACTGGCGCAACGTCCAGAAGAACGTCGAGCTGCCACTCGAGATCATGGACTTCCCCGACGCCGAGCGACCCACCCGCGCCCGGGAGATGCTCGATCTGGTCCAGCTCGGGGGTTTCGCCGACCACTATCCCTGGCAACTCTCCGGCGGCATGCAGCAAAGAGTGGCCATCGCCAGGGCACTGGCCTTCCGGCCGGCCCTGCTCCTGATGGACGAGCCGTTCGGCGCCCTCGACGAGATGACCAGGGAAGCGATGCAGCAGGAAGTGCTACGGCTCTGGGGTGAGACCGGGACCAGTGTCGTGTTCGTAACCCACTCCATCCCCGAGGCGGTGTTCCTGTCGACGAGGGTTGTGGTGATGTCACCCCGGCCAGGGCGGATCAGTGATGAGATCGCCGTGGACCTTCCTCCGAAGCGAGACCTGGACACCCGCGAGGACCCGAGATACTTCGAGCTCGTGATCGAGGTGAGGGAGGCTCTGCGTCGAGGCGAATCGGGGAGTGGGGCATCGTGACCGAGCGCGATGACCTCAACCGTGACAACTCGATTTGGGAGACATCGACCACAGATGTGTTCGCCTCATTCGAAGGCGACGTCCCGGCAAGCGGGCGACGCACGTCTCCGGCACGGTTGGTGCGACGCTATCTGCCGGCCGTCTTCGCCTTTCTCGGGGTGCTCCTCATGTGGGAAGGGCTGACGAGGCTATTTGGGGTGGAGTCGTTCGTCCTCTCCAAGCCAAGCGAGATCCTGACCAGCTTCTCGGAGACCTTCGGCGTGATTTGGGGAGCCGGGATGAGGACGCTGTTCGAGGCGGCGGGCGGGTTTGTCATCGGCACCAGCCTGGCCATCGCCACCTCTCTGGCTGCGGCCCACTGGGTCGGGTTCCGGCAAGGCGTGCTCCCTATCGCCATCATCCTCAACGCCACCCCGATCGCGGCGTTGGCCCCGATCTTCAACAACTGGTTTGGGCTGACCAACCCCTTCTCCAAGATGGCCGTCGTGGCGGTGGTGGTCTATTTCCCCGTGATGATCAACACCACCCGCGGGCTCCTCGAGGTCGATCCCGCCGAGCTCGAGTTGATGCGATCGCTGGCGGCGAGCCCGTCGGAGGTGACGCGGAGGATCCGCATCCCCAGGGCACTGCCCTATTTCTTCTCTGCGCTGAAAGTGGCGAGCGTGCTGTCGCTGATCGCCGCCATCATCGCCGAGTATTTCGGCGGCCCACAAGACGTGCTTGGCCAATACATCGTCAACAGGGCACAGCTGTTTCAGTTCCCGGATGCGTGGGCGGCGATCCTCGTGGCGTCGATCCTGGGCGTGACCTTCTATCTGCTGATCCTGGCCGCCGAGCGTTGGCTGATGCCCTGGCATGTCTCTTTTCGCACCAATGAGTAGCAACCGATTGCCCGCCGCGAGCCGTGGCCCCGCCGGATAACGTGCGCAGGCATCAGAGATGGAGGAAATTCGATGAATACGAGTAGATGGCGCCGCCATGTCATGTGGCTGTCCGTGCTGGCGATCGTGCTGGCCGCATGTGGTGACGGCGGCGAGACAGGTGGCGAGGGAGGCGGGACCACTGTGCCCGCCGAGGAATGCACCGAGCCAGATCCTGTCCGGCTCCAGCTGCAATGGTTCGCCCAGTCG
The DNA here is from genome assembly GCA_963734115.1 of uncultured Acidobacteriota bacterium. Lineage (GTDB taxonomy): Bacteria > Actinomycetota > Acidimicrobiia > Spongiisociales > ZC4RG35 > JARDZU01. The sequence goes on along the minus strand of CAVTFV010000002.1, from coordinate 115,816 downwards.
CAATTCGCCGGCTATTACGTCGCCCTGGACAATGGCTTCTACGAGGCGCAGTGCCTGGAGGTCGAGATCCTGGAAGGGGCGGTGGAGATCGTCCCACAGCAGGTGCTGGCCACCGGTGGCGCCGAGTTCGGCATCGCCTGGGTCCCCAAGGCCCTCGTCTCGCGTGAGGGCGGAGCCGACATCGTCAACATCGCCCAGGTGTTCGAGCGGTCGGGCACCCTCCAAGTCTCCTGGGCCGACTCGGGCATCGAGGCCCCCGCGGACTGGGAAGGCAAGCGGGTGGGCAACTGGGGATTCGGCAACGAATACGAGGTGCTTGCCGCGATCGAGAAGTTCGACGTGACGGTCGGAGAGCTGGTGGCGCAGGACTTCACAATGAACGCCCTGCTCAACGACGAGATCGATGCCGCCGAGGCGATGATCTACAACGAGTACGCCCAGGTTCTCGAGGCGGTCAATCCCGACACCGGCGAGCTATTCACACCGGAGGATCTCAGCGTCATCGACTACAACCACGAGTCGGTTGCCACGGCGATGCTGCAGGACGGTCTGTGGGTGACCGCGGACTGGATCGCCGAGGAGGGCAACGAAGACATTGCGACCAGGTTCCTCACCGCAACGTTCCAGGGTTGGATCCACTGTCTCGACAATTTCGACGAATGTGTCGAGGTCGTTCTGAACAACGGCTCCACACTGGGACAGAGTCATCAGGAGTGGCAGCTCAACGAGATCCTGGGTCTCATCTTCCCCGCAACCAACGGCATCGGGGTCATGAACGAGGAGCTCTGGGACCAGACGATCTCCATCGCCAACGAGCAGGTCGTCGAACTGCAGGGCGTAGAGATCCCCGACGACGTCTACCGGACCGATCTGGCCCAGGCAGCTGTCGATGCCCTCGGCGACGCCGATGCGACTGGCGAGGGCTACGAGCGACGTGACATCGAGTTGCAAGAGGGCGGTAGCTAGCCGAGCGTTTCTCCCCCCAGCGAACAGAGTGAGTGTTGGGGGGAGTACTGGCTCAGCCGGGGAGGGGGGCTACCCCGCACGCTAAGTTGGCCGAAAAGGAGACGCCCATGCCCAACATCGTCAGGGCCGCCATCGTCCAGACCGAGTGGACCGGCGACAAGGACACGATGATCAAGAAGAACGCCGACTATGCCCGGGAGGCGGCGAAGCAGGGAGCCCAGGTCATGTGTTTCCAGGAGCTGTTCTACGGCCCCTACTTCTGCCAGGTGCAGGAGAACGAGCATTTCGACTACGCAGAGCCGATCCCCGACGGGCCTACCACCAAGCTGATGCAGGAGCTTGCTCAGGAGACCGGGATGGTCCTGGTGGTGCCCATCTTCGAGATGGAGCAGGAGGGCTTCTACTACAACACGGCTTCGGTGATCGACGCCGACGGGACCTATCTGGGGAAGTACCGAAAGACCCACATCCCCCACGTCAAGGGCTTCTTCGAGAAGTTCTACTTCCGCCCCGGCAACACGGGCTATCCCATCTTCGACACCGCGGTGGGCCGGATCGGCGTCTACATCTGTTACGACCGCCACTTCCCGGAGGGCTGGCGCGCCCTGGGCCTGAACGGGGCGAGGATCGTCTTCAACCCGTCGGCCACCAGCCGCGGTCTGTCGATGTACCTGTGGAATCTGGAGCAGCCGGCCTCGGCCGTGGCCAACGAGTACTTCATCGGCGCCATCAACCGCGGTCGGTCAGGAGCCTTTCGGAGACAACGACTTCTACGGGTCCTCGTACTTCGTCGATCCGAGGGGCCAGCTCGTCGGTGAGGCGGCTTCCGACACCGAGGAGGAGCTGGTCATCCGCGACCTCGACCTCGACATGATCGAGGAGGTCCGCCAGCACTGGGCTTTCTATCGCGACCGGCGCCCGGATGCGTATGGAGACCTGGTAGCACCGTAGAGGAGGGGTGATGGGACGGACCGTGATCAAGGGAGGGACGGTCGTCACCGCGACCGAGTCGATGAGCGCCGATGTGCTGGTCGACGGGGAGAAGGTCGTTGCCCTGGCCGCACCGGGCTCACACGACTGGGAGTCAGGCGCCGAAAGGGTGGTCGATGCCTCGGGCAAATATGTGCTCCCGGGTGGGATCGACGTCCACACCCACATGGAGCTCCCCTTCGGCGGCACCTTCGCCTCGGACAATTTCGAGACCGGGACCCGGGCCGCTGCCTGGGGCGGGACCACAACGATCATCGACTTCGCGGTCCAGACCAAGGGCGGCTCGGCCATGGAGGGTTACGAGGCCTGGAGGGAGAAGGCCGACGGCAACGTCGCCATCGACTACGGCCTCCACATGATCACCGGCGACATCAACGAGCAAACGCTCAAGGAGATGGACGTGCTGGTGGACGAGGGTGTGACCTCGTTCAAGCTGTTCATGGCCTACCCCGGGGTCTTCTACTCGGACGACGGCGAGATCCTCCTCGCCATGCAGAAAGCGGCGGAGAACGGATCGACCATCTGCATGCATGCCGAGAACGGGATCGCCATCGACGTCTACGTCGAGCAGGCGTTGAAGCGAGGTCAGACCGATCCTCTCTATCACGGGCTCGTGCGCAAGGCCCTGCTCGAGGGAGAGGCGGCCCATCGCGCCATCGTGCTGGCCGAGCTCACCGGCGCTCCGCTCTACATCGTCCACACATCCGCCAAGGAGGCGGTGCACGAGGTGATACAGGCCCGGGATCGCGGGCTCAACGTGTTCGCCGAGACCTGCCCCCAATACCTCTTCTTCGATCTCGACGATCTGGGAAACGGGTTCGACGGAGCCAAGTACGTCTGCTCACCCCCGATGCGAGATCGGGCCGCGGGTCATCAGGACGCTCTCTGGCAGGCTCTGCGGACCAACGATCTCCAGGTGGTGTCGACCGATCATTGCCCGTTCTGCTTCAACGACCATCCAGAATTGGGGCGGCAGAAGCGACTCGGCGAAGAAGACTTCTCCAAGATCCCCAACGGCATGCCCGGCGTCGAGCCCCGGATGGAGGTGCTCTACGAGGGCGGCGTCAACCAGGGCCGGATAGGTGTCAACCGGTTCGTGGAGATCACCGCGACCACCCCGGCCAAGATGTTCGGGCTGTACCCGCAAGAAGGGAACGATGGCCCCGGTGGGGTCGACGCCGACATCGTGATCTTCGATCCCAACGAGAAGCACGTCATCTCGGTGGACAATCAGCACATGCGGGTCGACTACTCGGCGTATGAGGGCCTCGAAGTCACCGGAAAGGTCAAGTGCGTGCTCACCCGGGGTCGGATCATCGTTGAGAACGATGAGTACCTGGGAAATCCAGGGGACGGCCGGTACCTCAAGCGGGGCACCAATCAATACCTGATCTGAGCATTTCTCCCCCCAGGTGCGAAGCGACGTTGAGGGGAGTGGCCCGAATGGCCGAGGGGGCCTAGGCCGCCATCTCCAGCGCGGGTACCGGTGCGACCTTGGTCCTGGTAGCTAGCCGGGCGAATGCGGCCAGAGTCATGTTGACACCGGCATGAACCGCCACCGGGACCCAGATCGATCCCGTCTCGATGCGAAGCCAGACCAGAAAGGCTCCCGCCGCGGTGGTGGCGACCACGGTGATAGCTACGTGGACGAAGCGGGCCATGCTGCGTCTGTCATTGGCGTGAGCTTGATCGAGCCCGGGGCCGATGTGCCAGAGCCCGAACAACACGGCGCCTCCCCAGAGAGCCATCGGCTCGGGGTAGACGGCGATGAGGGCCGCATGAAGGACCCCACGAAACACAGCCTCTTCGATGACAACTGTGATCAGCGGGATCCTGACCAGGATGTGGGCTGCGGCGGTCCGACTGGACATGGCCCCCATCCGGGGGTCGGCGAGATGGCCCCGCAGCTGCGGGCGACTCATCATCACAACTCCGACCGTGCACATCGCCACAAGGGTCGCCGATCCCCAAGACGCGAGGAGCCCGCCGTCGGGGCCGGCGAGACCGATCGTGGTCGGGCCGAACCAGACCGCCGCGACCACCACTACCGCCGCCCCCACCGAGCTGGTGGCGAGCGGCGCCCATGTGGGGCGGAAGCGGATTGGCAGAAGCAAGTAGACGATTGTCTGAAACGCGACCGCGTAGATGATCAGGGGGATGGCGGTGGCGAGTAGTGACATGATTTTGGGCGACCCGGTCGGGAGCAACCTGGTCAGCCGCTCACGATGCCAAGATATCGGTTTACAGGGCGTAAAGGAACAGACCCAAATACCTGAATTCGCCTTGGCACTAGGACGAGGCGAAGGTGTCGCAACTGCCCGGTGAGCCGGAGGTGAATCCCTGGTTCAGCCACTGATAGCGCTGCTCCGAGCTTCCATGGGTCCACGACTCCGGGTTCACCTGGCCGGTGGTCTTCTGCTGGATGGCGTCGTCACCGACCGCAGCCGCCGCGTTCAAGGCTTCCTGGAGGTCGCCCGATTCGAGAAGGGCGGCCGATTCCCCTGATTTCAAGGTGGAGAGCCAGACACCGGCAAAGCAGTCGGCCTGGAGCTCCAAGGCGACACTGGCTTCATTGGTGCCCGCGCTCTGGACCTGCTCGGTAATACCCAGCTGATGCTGGACGTGATGACCAACCTCGTGAGCGAGGATGTAGGCCTGGGCGGTGTCACCGGCTGCGCCAAACCGGCGCTGCAGTTCGCCGAGGAAGTCCAGATCCGTGTAGACCAGCTCGTCGGCCGGGCAGTAATGAGGCCCGGACTGCGCCTGCGCCCCACCACACTCCGACTGGGTGAAACCGTTGAACAGAACCAGGTTCGTGGGTCTGTAATCGAGTCCGGACTCCTCAAAGACGCCCACCCACATCCCTTGAGTGTCCTGCAGGACTTCCTCGAGGAACGCAGCTAGATCGGTCTCTGGATCGACCGACGGGTCGAGTGTGTTCCCCGTTTCCGGCTGCACCCCACCTGCCGGTTGCAGGACTTCGGTGAGACCGCTCAGATCGCTTCCACCACCCAAGAGAGTGAGGAGCAAGACGATGATGATGCCAACGGCACCTCCGCCGACACCCAGCGTTCCCATGCCTGGCCGGTAGCCGCCACCAGCCCCACGGCGATCGATCACCTGGCCGGGGCCAGTGGCTTCTCTTTTGAACTTGACCACGTCGCCAACTTACCCAGGACAGGGCCGGCCCAACCATTGCAGCGGCTGGACTCGGTCTCGGCGTATCGCCCCTCCCGGTGTAGATTCGCCCGATGAGGCAGATCCAGCACTGGATTGACGGACAGCTCACCGGGGGGAGCAGCGGAAGGGTCGGGGAGGTGTTCAACCCGGCCACAGGCGAGCAGACCGGTGAGGTGGTGCTGGGCTCGGCCGCCGACGTAGATCGCGCGGTGCAGACTGCGCGCAGTGCCTTCGAGACCTGGCGATTCTCCTCCCTCACGCACCGTCAGAACATCATGTTCGCCTTCCGCGAGCTCGTCGCCGCGAGGAAGTTGGATTTCGCCAGGCTGCTCACCGCAGAGCACGGGAAGACCATCGACGACGCTCTCGGCGAGGTGCAGCGTGGACTGGAGGTCGTGGAGTTCGCCTGCAACATCGCCCACCTCCTCAAAGGGGACTTCTCAGAACAGGTCTCGACGGGTGTCGACACCTACACGATTCGCCAGCCACTCGGTGTTGTCGCCGGGATCACCCCGTTCAACTTCCCCGCCATGGTCCCGATGTGGATGTACCCCATCGCCATCGCCTGTGGCAACACCTTCGTGCTCAAGCCTTCCGAGAAAGACCCTTCGTGCTCTCTCCTGGCGGCTGAGTTGCTCGCCGAAGCCGGGCTGCCCGAAGGCGTTTTCAACGTGATCCATGGTGACAAGGAGGCGGTGGACGCTCTCCTCACCCATCCGATGGTGGCCGCCGTCTCGTTCGTTGGGTCTACTCCCATCGCTCGCTACATCTATGAGACCGGGACCAGTCACGGCAAGCGAGTCCAGGCGCTGGGCGGCGCCAAGAACCACATGATCGTCCTCCCGGACGCCGACATGGACCTGGCGGCGGACGCGGCGGTCTCGGCAGGCTATGGCTCGGCGGGAGAGCGCTGCATGGCGATCTCGGCCGTTGTTGCTGTGGGTGAAGCCGGCGACTCGCTGATAGAAGGAGTGAGGACGCGGATCGAGAAGTTGAAGGTAGGCCCAGGTCACGAGACCGGAGTCGAGATGGGGCCCCTCGTCACCAAGCAACACCTGGAAAAGGTCCGTGGCTATGTAGACGCCGGCGAGAAGGCAGGAGCGTCACTGGTCGCCGACGGTCGCGACCTTGTGGTCGAAGGGCACGAGAACGGCTTTTTCCTCGGCCCGACGCTGTTCGACAACGTGACCACCGACATGTCGATCTACACGGATGAGATATTCGGTCCCGTTCTGTCCACCGTGCGGATGGAGCACTTCGAAGAGGCGATCAGGCTCATCAATGAGAATCCTTACGGCAATGGCACCGCGGTCTTCACCAACGATGGCGGGGCGGCCCGCAAGTTCCAGTCCGAGATCGAGGTGGGAATGGTCGGGATCAACGTCCCGATCCCCGTGCCGCTCTCCTTCTACAGCTTCGGTGGCTGGAAGGACTCCATCTTCGGTAGCCATGCCATCTACGGCCCGGAAGGGGTGCACTTCTACACGAGGCAGAAGGTGGTGATCTCCCGCTGGGCCGATCCGATCCACCGCGGCGTGGATCTCGGGTTCCCAACTCACGGGTGAGACACCGCCCGCATCGGGCCCGGCTTTTGCTCGTCGTCGGAGCCCTTATCGTCGTGTCGTGCGGGGAGACCACAGTCGAGGAGACGACGACATCTTCCAAGAGCGTCACCACGGTTGCCACGATCGCCCCTACCACCACCGAGCCACCTGTCGCGCGGCCCGTCGTGCTCTCCGATCTGGTCGGTCGCTGGGAGAGTGAGGCCAATTCCCTCGTGTTCGACGAGGGGGGCTCGTACGAGCTCTTCGAAATCGACGCCGATGGCACTGAGACGCCCACAGGCGTGATCGGGTTTGTTGCCCTCCAGGATGGCAACCTCATCTTTGCGACCAGCGCCAATCCCAATCCCTGCCCCGGCGAGACCGGTGTCTACGAAGGGGTGTTGGTCGGCGAGGAGCTGCATCTGTCGGTAGTCGATGAGCCTTGCAACTACCGGGAGGCGGCGTTCGCGATCCCGTTCACGCGAACGTCGAGTGGACCACCGGCCCTGTCGGACCTGTCTGGCAGCTGGGAGAACGATCGTTCTGTTCTCAGGGTCAACGATGCCGGCGATTATGTGGTGCTAGGCCCCGACGCCGACCCGGATCAGCCGCTCACGGGAGGCTTCGTTGCAAGGCAGGAAGGCAACTTCATCTTCGTCTCGGGCGTGGCCGGCGAGTGTCCCGGGCAGACCGGGGTGTACGAGGCCGTCATCGATGAGACCGGGCTCAGGCTCACCCTCGTTGATGACCCTTGCGCGGCGCGGATCGCCTGGTTCGAGCCGGTCTTCACGTCGGCGGACGGCTAGCCCTGGTCAGGGCCCGCGACGAGGTCGCGGGCCAACAGGTCGTCGTCGGTCTCCCGTCGCACGACGAGGCGAGCGTCGCCGTCAGCAACGAAAACCACCGCTGGACGACGCGCCATGTTGTAGTTGGACCCCATCGAGTGCCCGTAGGCGCCGGTTACCGGCGTGGCGAGCAGATCACCGACATCCACCCCCGGAGGGATGCGAGCGTTCCACGCCAGCACATCTCCCGACTCACAATGCTTGCCCACCAGGCGGATGGGCCGGGTGCGGTCTGCATTCGTCGCCATTGGGGCAAACACCTCGTAGCCGCTGCCGTAGAGCACGGGGCGCGGGTTGTCGCTCATCCCGCCATCGACCGAGACATAGGTCCTCACGCCGGGGATCTCCTTGATGGTTCCAGCGGTGTACAGAGTGAGTGCCGCTTGGGCGACGATCGCCCGCCCCGGCTCGGCCATGATCCGCGCTTGTATGCCGGAGGCACTGACGGCATCGGCCACCGCTTTGCCCCACTCCGGGATCGTCGGGGCTTTCTCACCCTCCACGTATGCCACGCCCAGGCCCCCGCCAATGGAGAGCTCCTGGATGTCGAGCGGCGCGGCGAAACCGGCGATGACGTCGATCGCTCTCTCGAAAGAAGCCACGTCGAAGACCTGGCTGCCGACATGGGAGTGAATGCCGATCAGGTTCATCGCCACAGAAGCCCTGGCCCGCGCCACCGCCGTTCCCGCCTCGCCCCCTTCGGTGGTGATCCCGAATTTGGAGTCGGCCGCGCCGGTGCGCAGGTATTCGTGGGTATGGGCTTCGATCCCGGGATTGACCCTGATCAAGACCGTGGGAGCAGGCGCCCCGGCGGCGACCAGAGTCTCGATCCTGTCCATCTCGACCATGGAGTCGATCACGATTCGGCCGACACCAACATCGAGCGCGGTCCTCAGCTCGTTGGGCGACTTGTTGTTCCCATGGAAGACGAGTCGGTCGGCCGGGACGCCGGACGCGAGCGAGATGTGGATCTCTCCGCCGGTCGCCACATCGAGCAATAGCCCCTCTTCATGGGCGAGCCGGGCCATCGCCCCGCACAGAAACGCCTTCGTTGCATAGGCCACCCCGTCGGGGAAGGCGGCCACCGCCTCACGACAGCGGGAGCGGAGATGCGTCTCGTCGTAGACGAAAAGCGGAGTCCCGAACTCGGCGGCCAGGTCCGATACGTCACAACCGCCCACGCTCAGTCGACCCGAGCCATGGACCTCAGCCGTGTCAGGCAGGAGTTGAAGAGGTAAGACACTCACGACTCACCACCCACCACCCACCACTCAGAAGGCCCAAGATGAGCCCCGCCCCGCTCCCGTGGCGAAATCATCAGCGGGGGTTATGCCCCGGGCCAGGTCGTGCTTGAAGCGGCTCACGATGCCGTCGAGATTGGCCATGTCGATGAGGAAGGAATCGTGACCCTGCGGGGCATGCAGCATCTGATAACGGGCGTTGGGGAGGGCGGTGGCGAGCTCTTCCACCTCGGTGGCCGGGTAGAGGATGTCACTCGAGATGCCCACGGTGAGGAATGGGGTCTTCAACCCCGCCAGGACCTGGTCGATCTCGCCGCGGCCCCGCGCCAGGTCATGGCTATCCATGGCGTCGACCAGACGTAGATAGGTGTTGGCGTCGAAGCGACCGACCAGCTTTTGGCCCTGATAGCGGAGGTACGACTGGATCTCGAACTCGTCCTCCAGCGTCTTCCGCCCGAATCGGGACTCAAAGTTCGCTTTGCCCCGATACGAGATCATGGCGATCATCCGGGCCACGGCGAGACCGTTGTCGGGCCCCAGACCCGGCTGATAGTCGCCGTCCAGGAACTTCGGGTCGGCCCAGATGGCGGCCCTCTGTGCCTCGGAGAAGGCGACGCTCCACGCCGAATGATGGGAGCCAACTCCAATGGCGACGCCACCCCCCACTTTGTCGGGGAACATCGCAGCCCATTCCAGGGCCTGCATGCCGCCCATCGACCCCCCGATCACGAGGCTCAGCGTCTCGACCTCGAGGTGGTCGAGCAAGCCGGCCTGGAGATCGACCATGTCCCTGATCGTGACCCGGGGAAAGTCGTGCCCGTACCAACGGTCAGTGTTCGGTCGCAACGAGGTAGGTCCGGTGGTCCCGTAGCAACCGCCGAGGACGTTGCTGGCGATTATGAAGTCCTGCTCAGGGTCGAACGACCGGTTGGGGCCGAACAGGCCTTCCCACCACTCGTCGGCATCGGCGCTGCCGGTGAGGGCGTGACAGATCAGGATGGCCTCGGACCGGGGCTCACCCCACGTCCGATAACCCACCTGAACGTCCTCGAGTGTCTCACTGCTCTCTAGCTGGAAGACACCGGGATGGTGGTAGAAACTCGTTTCGTCCGACAGTGGGTATTGCATCCGAGCCCTGCTCGTAATTGGGACCCACAGTTTCACATACGGGCCTGTATGTCCCAATTACGTGGAGGGACGCGAGCGAGGATGAGGCCCCACCCGTGCCCCATCCCCGCTCGGGCCGGCCAGAGATTCAGGCTTGCGCCGTCTGTGTCCCCCGTCTGGCGGAGACGGCCACAACCCCGATGCCGAGAGCGCCCACTGCCAGATGGAGGACGTTGTCGGCCTGGTTGATGGCCAGGACGTTGGCGCTCGTGTCGATCAGGATCAGACCGAGCACCCCCACCAGCAGATACGCCGAGGAGAGGACCAAGACCACGGCGCGGGCACCCGCCTCGGTGGCCCTGGCGCCGATCAGGTAAGTAACGCCGAGGATCAGATGGATCAGGTTGTGCGCGGGGTTGATCCCGAAGAGGATCAGGGTCTCACCATCCATTCCGAAGAACCCGCCGAAGCCGGTGAGGAAGAAACCCACTACTCCGACCGCGACAAATGTCCAACCGAGGATCCTTGCGTAAGTCTTGACGTAGCTCATCGAGCCTCCTTTCGACTTGCATTCGCCGCCGGAGGCGCTCCGGATTGGTCCAAATCAGGACGAATGGCCCGTTAGGTTTCGGGCCATGAGTGGGCCACTTTGAACTTCGGCGTCGTCCTGCAGACCGATCCGCCCGCCACCAGGGTGATCGAGCTGGCCAAAAGGGCCGAGGACCTCGGGTTCAGCCATGTCTGGACGTTCGACTCCCACGTGCTGTGGCAGGAGCCGTTCGTCATCTACTCGCGGATCCTCGCCGAGACCCGGGAATTGATCGTCGGTCCGATGGTCACCAATCCCGGGACACGTGACTGGACCGTGCTCGCCTCGCTATTCGCCACTCTGAACGACATGTACGGTCCGCGCACGATCTGCGGGATGGGCCGGGGGGACTCCGCCCTTCGTTACATCGGGCGTCAACCGAAGACTCTGCAGACGATGGTCGAGTCGATGGAGGTGATCAAAGCCCTCGTCGCCGGGGAGGAAGTGGACTACAACGGCAAGCAACTGCGGATCCCTTGGATCACGGAAGGCTGGGATCTCCCGATCTGGGTCGCCGGCTATGGCCCAAAGGCGCTGGCAACGGCAGGGGAGCACGCCGATGGCTACATCCTCCAGCTCGCCGACCCCCAGATCCTCGAGTGGACCGTCGCCGCCGTGCGATCAGCCGCCGAATCCGCCGGACGCGACCCAGATGAAGTGGAGATCTGTGTGGTGGCGCCGGCATACGTCGGCGAAGACCTGGCCCATCAGCGAGACCAATTGCGCTGGTTCGGGGGCATGGTCGGCAATCACGTGGTCGACATGGTGAATCGCTACGGGGAGGATCGTGACAAAGTCCCCCTGGTCCTCTCGGACTACATAAGGGCTCGGGAGTCGTACGACTATGACCACCACGGCAAGTCGGGCAACCCGTCTACCGAGTTCGTGCCGGACGACATCGTCGACCGTTTCTGTGTGACCGGCCCGGTGGAGGCACACATAGAGAAGTTGAATCTCCTGAAGTCGCTCGGTGTCCGCCATTTCGGGGTCTACCTGATGCACGACGACATGGACGGGACTTTGGAGGCCTACGGGGAGAAAGTCATACCCGCTGTGGGGTAGGGCGAGGGAACGGGTGGAACTATCGTCTCGGATGGTGTCTCCCTCCACTCGTCCAGCGCTTCCGACGGGGACCGTCACCTTCCTCTTCACCGATATCGAGGGCTCGACGCGGCTCGTGCAAGCTCTCGGTGATGACTGGGTGCCTGTCCTCGAGGCACACAACCATCTGATCGAGAAGGCGATCACCGAGAACAACGGTGTCGTCGTCAAGACCGAGGGTGATTCCTTCTTTGCCGTCTTCTCGGCCGCGCACAACGCGCTGCAGGCATCTGTGCAGGCACAACACGGTCTGATGGACCACCCCTGGCCGTCCGAGGGGGTGGTCAGGTCCCGGATGGGGCTCCACACCGGTCTCGGCGCCCTCGGGGCCTCGGACTATGTCGGTCTCGACGTGCACCGGGCCGCCAGGATCGCCGATTCAGCTCACGGAGGTCAGGTCGTGCTGTCTGAGCCGACGGCGGTGCTGTTGGAGCGGACTCTTCCCGAAGGTGTTTCGCTACGCGACCTCGGCAAGCACCGGCTCAAGGACCTCGCCGAGCAGGAGGCAATCCTCCAGGTCGTGTCGCCGGGGCTGCAGTCGGAGTTTCCTCTGCTCCGCACCCTGGATGCCATCCCGAACAACCTCCCCAAGCTGCTCACGAGCTTCGTGGGGCGGGACCGGGAATTGGCCGAGGCGGTGCGGTTGCTCGGGGCGACCCGGATCCTGACCTTCACCGGCCCGGGGGGACCGGCAAGACCCGGCTTTCGCTGCAAGTGGCAGCAGAGGTGGCGGACGGATATCCCGACGGGGTGTTCTTCGTCGATCTCGCACCGATTCACGATGTGGAGGTCATCCCATCGCGCATCCTGGAGACCTTGGGCATCCAGGTCTCGACCCGTGAGGAGCCACCGGCATTGCGTCTCAACAGCCAATTGGCCGACAAGAGCATCCTGCTCATCCTGGACAACTTCGAGCAACTGCTCGACGGGGCGCCGCTGGTCGCCGAGCTGCTGCGAGCCTCGCCACGTACCAAGGTGTTGGTCACGTCGCGGGCACCCCTCCGGATCGGCGGGGAGCAAGAGCTCCCGGTACCGCCACTCGGCATCTCCGGAGTCGATCCAGGTGCGGATCTCGAGACGCTCATGCAGTCCGAGGCGATCCGTCTCTTCACCGATCGAGCGATGGCGGTGCGCCCGGATTTCAGGCTGACGGTCGATATCGCGCCGGCGGTTGCCGAGCTGGTGGGCCGTCTCGACGGCCTGCCCCTCGCCATAGAGCTGGTGGCCTCGAGGCTTCGCCTGCTACCTGTCGACCAGATCCTGTCCCGTCTGAGCGCCCGCATGTTGAGCTCGGGATCGGTCGACCTCCCTGCCCGGCAACGAACCATCGAGAGTGCGATCGCATGGAGTTACGAGTTGCTCGACGAGCCGGAGCGGAAACTCTTTGCTCGGTTCGCCATTTTCAGCGCCGGTGCGCGGCTGGAAGAGGTCGAAGCGGTGTGCGGGCCATCGGAGGAGCTAGGAGAGGAAGTGATCGACTCTCTGTCCACCCTCGTCGAACAGAGCCTCATCCGGAGGGTCGATGCCGAGGGTCGGCTTCGCTTCCGGATGCTCCATGTGATCCAGGAGTTCGCCTTGGAGCGACTGACAACGTCGGGTGAAGCCGCCGCGATTGCCAAGCGGCATCTGGAGACGTATGCCGCCTATGTCGAGAGTGTGGCCCCGGAGTTGCTGGGCAGGGATCGCCGGATGTGGCTCGATCTGCTCGAGCAGGATCAGGACAATCTTCGAGCAGCGCTCGATTGGGCCGTCGAGTCAGGTGACGCGGATCTCGCCTTCCGGCTTTCCTCCGCCGCCTGGAGACTGTGGCAGGCGAGGGGTCATCTTCACGAGGCACGTCGGAGGCTGGATGAGGTGCTGGCACTGGAGGGCGGTGAGCCAAAGAATCGGGCCAAAGCTCTCGAGGCCTTGGGCGGCATCCTGTGGTGGCAGTCCGATCTCGAGAAGGCTTTGGAGGTCTATCGGGAGACGGTTCGAATGCATCGAAGCCTTGGTGACCCCAAGGAGCTCGCCAACGCCCTGTACAACGTCTCGCTCGCCACGGTGTTCGTTCAGGACGCGAGCGCATCCAGGGATGCCCTCGATGAGGCTGAGGCCCTCTACCGGGAGCTGGGTGACGTCGGCGGCCTCGGGGATGTCGAGTGGGGTCGTGGCAACTTCACCGTGTACGTCGATGACGATGCCCCCGGGGCCATGGCGCACATGAAGAAGAGCATCGAGTACTACGAGGCGGCAGGGAACGAGTTTGGGATGGGCTGGGGAAACTTCGAGGTCGGACATTTGAGCCGTCAGATCGGTGACTATGACCAGTCCTGGCAATACCTCTCACGTGGGCTCGAGCTGTTCTCCGCACATCAGGACGTCAGCGGCGTGGTGTTGCTTCTCGCCGCGTGTGCCGGGCTTGCACTCCTCCTCGGAGACCGGGACCGTGCTCACAGGCTCGCCGGGGCGTTTCACGGTCTCCGCATCTCTTCGGGGACCGAGATCGTGCTCAACGAGCTCAACCGGATCGAAGCCCTCGACTACGAGACCATGGAGGCGCTAACGGGTGAGGCGGCCATCCCATACCGTGAGGGGCGGGCGATGAGCCTCGAGGCTGCGGTTGCCTACGCCCTCACCGGTCCCTCCGACGTCTGAGGTCCTACTCGAAATTGAGAATCGCCCAAATGAAGAGGGCGAGGAAGCTGCCCGACAGGAGCAAGAGCACCCAGCTCACGACCACGATCCCGCTCAGGAACCCCCGAGATTCCCGATGGTTCTCGATGAGGACGTAGATCCCGGCGGCGGCGCCGAGGATCGCACAGACGAGCACGACGACGTTGTTTTCGACGAGACGGTTCAGGAACAGGCCGGCAATGGTCCCGACTCCGAAGCCCGAGAGGAGGCCGACCGTGATGTCATGGATCCACCACCAGATCGGGCGGCTAGAGCGCGGCGTGATCGTGGTCGCCATCGTCGCAATCTAGGGGTGTGCCCGTAGTTGAGTGAAGGCGGCCTCAGAGGGCGGACTGGCGTTTGCGGTAGGCAGCCACCGCCTCACGGGTTGAGCAGCTGTGACAGCAGTGAACCCGCGATCGGTTACGAGTGGTGTCGACGAAGACATCGCGGCAGTTGCTGGCGCTGCACGTTCCGAAGCGGTCGATCCCGTGGTCGACTATCACGCCGGCCAGACCCATGGCCGCGATCGCCCCAACCCGCGATGCCATGGGGGCGTCCACCGGCTCGTAGTGCAGATGGGGCTCACCATCATGCATCGATACACGTGGTGTCGCGCTGTTCTTCTCCAGGATCCGATTGAGTTGGGACACCGCGGTGGCGACGTCGGGGGCTGTGAAAATCGCCCGCAATTCGTCACGAAGTCTGTGAAGCTTCTTCAGGTCCTTCTCCGTTGCCGGCTTCTCTTCGGTGGGGAGAAGTGACTCGTAGCGGGTCAGAAAAGCCATCAACTCGTCCAGGGTCCCGATCTCGTCGCCGGTCAGCTCGTCGGTGTTGACGAGGTCCACGGCCAGTTCGACGGTTTGATCCGAGTAATGAGAGAAATTCATTTGACTTATTACATCCCGATCGATATGGTAACAAGTGTACGGATGAACGGTTATTACGTCAAGAGGAGGTTCCCATGATTGGGCATCCCGCCATCGCATACATCGTGGCGCAGCGAATCCTCGACGATCGACGCGAGGAAGCGCGCGGCATACCGACGGGCGAAAGCCGTCAAGGAAACCCGCACGTTGAAGCTGGGCTCATATCGGCTCTCTTTGACCAAGGAGGTTCGTGGTGTTCCTCGCCCAGTGTGACATCATCGGTTCGGAGGCCCTGATCTGGGCCTCCGACCTGCAAGGAATCGTCAACACCGAAGCCGGGCTGCTCGTGCGCTATCGCTGTGCTTGTGGCCAGACTGCTGAGATGCTGACCGGCTCGGGATCCGACGTCCGCGTCAGCGTCCATCTCGGGCTCGCGGCCTGATCTCAGCCTTTCTTCCCATACCGACGACGATCGGCCTCACTCAGATAGCGCTTGCGAACCCGGATCGCGGTCGGGGTGACTTCCACCAGCTCGTCATCGGCGATCCATTCGATCGCGGTCTCCAGGGTCAGCTCCCGGGCAGGTCTGAGATTGATCGCCTCGTCGGAGGCATGGGTCCGGATGTTGGTGAGCTGTTTCGGCCGCGCCGCGTTGACGACCATCTCATCGGGGCGTGATGCCTCCCCGATGATCATCCCCTCGTAGACCACCTCGCCGGCGCCGATGAAGAGGTCTCCCCTCTTCTGCAGGTTGTCGAGGGCGAACCCGGTGCTGGTCCCGGCGCGGTCCGAGATCATGGCCCCACCGACACGATGGGGCAGCTCGCCCACCCAGGGCATCCACCCGTCGTGGTGCTGATGGATGAGTGCCGTCCCCCTGGTGGTCGTCATGAGCAGCGAGCGAAACCCGAGAAGGCCCCGGGCCGGGGCGACGATGGTGACTATGGATCTGCCCGGATCGCCGGGGGAGAGCTCGACGATCGTGCCCTTCCTGGGTGCGGCCGCCTGGGTCACGGCCCCCACGTACTCGTCGGGGACGTCTACCACCGCCCGCTCGACGGGCTCGTTTGGCTTCTCGTCGATGACCCTGACCACCACCTCGGGCCGGCTCACCTGAAGCTCGAAGCCTTCGCGGCGCATCGACTCGATGAGCACGGCGAGTTGTAGCTCGCCCCTCCCCGCCACCTCCACCACTTCGGGCGACGAGGTGGCGCCGAGGCGGATCGAGACGTTCCCCAGAATCTCGCGCTTGAGCCGGTCCTGGATCTGCCTCGATGTCAGGAACTTCCCATCCTGGCCCGAGAGGGGCGAGGTGTTCACGCCAAAAGTCATCTTGAGCACCGGCTCGTCGACGATGAGCCGGGGGAGAGGCTCTGGGTTGGCCGGATCGGCGAAGGTGTCGCCGATCTCGACCTCGGGGAAGCCGGCGACCACGAAGAGATCGCCGGCCTTCACCTCCGGAATCTCGGCTCGCCCCAGACCGGAGAACCCCATCAGGTGGGTCAGCCTGCGTTTGATCGGGGCCTCTTCCTCGTTGCTGTGGCACAGGGCGATCGTGGTGCCTTGCCGCAACGTCCCCTCGAAGACCCGTCCGATGGCGAGGCGGCCGAGGTAGTCCGATGCGTCGAGATTCGTGACAAGGGCCTGGATTGGCGCCTCCGGATCGCCCGAAGGAGCCGGGATGGTGTTCACGATCGCATCGAGCAATGCCGTGAGGTCAGACCCTTCGTCAGGGATGCCGATTCCGGTGACCGCGCGGCCCATGCGGGCCACCGTCGAGACGATCGGGAAATCGATGTGGTGGTCTTTGGCGTCGAGGTCGAAGAAGAGCTCGTACACCTCATCGGCCACCTCGTCGGGCCGGGCATCGGACCGGTCGACCTTGTTGATCACCACCACCGCCGGTAGTTGGCGCTCCAGGGCTTTGCTGAGCACATACCTGGTTTGCGGCATCGGCCCATCGGCGGCATCGACCAGTAGGAGGATGCCGTCCACCATGGCCAGGGCTCGCTCCACCTCTCCACCGAAGTCGGCGTGACCGGGTGTGTCGACCAGATTGATCTTGGTGTCGCGCCACCGAATCGAGGCGGCCTTGGCCAGGATGGTGATCCCCCGCTCCCGTTCCTGGTCGGTCGAGTCCATCACCCGCTCCACCCTCTCCTGATGGGCGGCGAACACGCCGGCGGCAGACAGCATGGAGTCGACCAGGGTGGTCTTGCCATGATCGACATGGGCTACGAGCGCGACATTACGGACCGACTGGAAGGGCATCGCATTCGATGGTATCGGCATGGGGAGTGATCGAGATCGGTTGGGAGCGTTAGGCTCGGGCGCCCGACCGAAAGGACACACATGGCCCTGGACAGCACCGGTCGCGCCCATTGGGAGGGCGATCTCACCAGCGGGTCCGGAACTGCAACTCTCGAGAGCGGCGTTGCCGGCCCGATGCAGGTGACCTGGAAAGCCCGAAGCGAGGAGCATGCCTCCGGACTGACCAGCCCCGAGGAGCTGATCGCTGCTGCCCATGCCGCCTGCTACTCGATGGCATTCTCAGCTCGTCTGGGCAAGGCCGGGGGCACCTCGATCGTCCTCGACACGGAAGCCACTGCCACCTTCGTCCCCGGTGAGGGCATCACCGGTATCGCCCTGTCGGTGAAGGGCTCGGCAGATGGCGTGAGCGAGGAGGACTTCGCGAGTCTGGCGGAAGATGCCCGAGAGAATTGCCCCGTCTCACAGGCGCTGAAGGGAAATGTGCCGATAACGCTCGAAGCTTCCATGACCTGAGATCATCCGAGCGCAAAGGAGCCGGCCCAAGGGCCGGCTCCTTCTTGTTTTGGAACGTGCTGTCTTTACCTGATCAGAAGATCAATATGAGGATGAGGATCAGCAGGATCAGGCCTCCGATGCTGATGTACATGGCTCACCTCCGAAGTTCACGGGTTTCATTGGGGTTTGTCGGGTCAGCGTCTGGCTTCGTCGACCAAAGCCGCATCGACCTTGCGGTTGTAGGAGTCACCGATGCGCCCACCCAGATACCCACCGAGGAAGATGACCACGACGGAGACGATCGACATCACGATCGCCGCCATCGTCACATCCTCGACATCGATCTGTGACACCCAGTTGGGCAGGTCGGCCAACGCGAAGGCGTTGTACTCCTCACCGACCCAGGCACCAAGGGCGGCGAAGATGGTCACGAGGAGCAGGAACCAAAGGGCGGTTCCCATTCCGTTCATTCCACCGTCGTAGCGCGACATACGGCCGGCAGCGATCCCGCCCACCAGGAACGAAACGAAAAGGACGACCACTGCGGCAATGGCGCCAACCGTCTCGATCTCGTCGAGGGTGCCATCCTGGTTGAGCAGGTTGGTCTGCAGCTCGATCGTGGCCGTGCCTGCAGCGAAAAGTGAGCCGAGGAAGACCAGGGTCCCGATCGCGGCGAACATCCCCAGGATCGAGGCCACCAGGTCGGCTTTCCCGTAACGCTCACGCACGATGGCGGCCTCAGGCTCGATATCGGGCCTGACATCGGTCGAGTATCCCCGGACAGTGTGTGTCTGATCAGTCATGTTCACCTCCAACGGAACTTGTCGTTCCTTACCCGCGATCGACCAGACGCAAAACCGCTCTAACCGGTCAATGGCGGCGGAATGTCACCAATGGGATGTAGAACCACGACCAGGCCACTACGGCGGCGACAGCGACGGTCGCCCCGACGGCGACACTGTCCGTCAGTGTGAGTGTGGAGATGAGCAACACCGCCGCCGAAAGGGCCACCGCAAAGATGATGGTGCCTGCGATGGTCAGGCTGACCGCGATCTGGAGGTGGCGCTCCGAGCGACGCTCGACACCGGATACCGGAGCACGAAGACGCTGGTGGGCACTGGGGGCGATGAGAAGGACGGACGCCATCGCCGACCCGAAAAAGGCCACGTAGTAGGCGATCCGCTCCAAGTCGGTTATCTCGGTGAAGGAAGCCTGCAGAGGAAGCACCAGAAGGAACGCGAACAGGACCTGAACCCCGGGCAATGTGGTCCGGAGCCCTTCCATCAGCGATCTGAATTGGTCGTCTACGTCGTTCTCGGTCCGGTCCATCCCTCGACTCCTCTTGCTCTTACTGGTGTAGCCGACAAGTTCCCGGGGTATGGGAACGACGAAACAAGAGAATACGAGGCAGGTGATCGCCAATGGGCAAGAATCATGGGCCGTCCATACAGGACGACGACAGGTATGAGGCTCTGCGCGAGGAGGGGATGAGTAAGGAAAAGGCGGCCCGGATCGCCAACACGCCTCCCGGGGAGATGGATGACAAGGGTGGACCGGGATCCTACGAAGACTGGACCAAGGAGCAGCTCTACGACAAGGCAAAGGACGTCGGAGTGGATGGACGTTCAGGGATGTCGAAGAGAGAGTTGATCAACGCTCTGAGGGGATAACGATGTGAGCCAGCTGACCGTAGAGGCACGACCTACCGCCGGCGCCGCCGTGCGTCGGGCTGTCGTGGGCTGGATGGAGGGGCATCCGCGCCTCGATGACGTTTTGCTCGCCATCACCGAGCTCGTCAACAACGCTGTGGTCCATGGTGGGCTGGGACCCGGAGATGTGGTCACTGTCACCGTGGACCCGGATGGGAACCTGACGCGGTTCACAGTGTGTCACGCGGGGGTACTGTTCGACCTGGATGAGTTGCCGCCCTCTTCCCGGGAGCCGGGGGCGAGCCGGGGTCTGGCGATCGTCGACAGGATCGCCGATGTCTGGGGCGTCGATTCCGATGGTGTCGAGGTGACGGCATGGTTCGAGGTCGGCTCCGCATAATCGAGCATCAACGGGAGTCGGGATCGACCATGGTTCGAGAAAGGTATACGGCGATGGGGCTAGGTCCGCAGCTCGTTCTCGAGACGACGCGAATCGGGGACCACGATGTCGTGATAGCCGCGGGTGAGATCGATCTCGCCTCCGCCTCGCGGTAGAGCTCGCCCTGGAGCCGTTCGTGGGCCAGCCAGTCGTGCTCGATTTGCGACGCGTGGAGTTCATGGACTCGGCCGGGCTGAAAGTCCTGCTCCATCAGCGGTCCCGGATCCAGGAATCGGGGGGAGATCTGAGACTGGTTGTCGGGAACGGGGCCGTCGGTCGTCTTCTCGAGCTCACCGGTGTCAGCGAAGCGTTCTCGATCAGCGACGCGATCGAGTAGTGGGCCTGCGGCGGGGTAGAGGGGCGGACAGCCGATGGTGACGGTCGCCGGTGATTCGTCACCGACCCTCGTTGCGGAGATTCAACTGCCCGACGGGCCCCGTGCCCCATTCATCGCTCGAAGGGTGGTGAGAGCGATCATCACCGATGCACCAGCCAGCAGGTCGGTCGATGCGGCGCTTTTGGTTAGCGAAGTAGTGACCCTGATGTTCGAGCCGAATGTCACCCTGACCGTGCGCGTGGAGGAGATCGGACGCAGCGCCCGGGTCACCACCTCCAGCAGTGGGACGGCAGAAGCCCCGACCGACGAGATAGTCACCAAGCTCCTCGACCGCCTGTCCGACAGTTGGGGTCATCGAAGAAACGAGATCTGGTTCGACCTGGAGCTGGTGCGCCGTCAGACGCTGTCACACCTGTCGGACGAAGAGCTCTTCGAACTGGTGCCTGCCGACCGGGACGCACGCGACGAGATCTTCTCCAGATACGAGGGCTGGGCCTCGTCGGTCGCCAACCGGTATCGAAGGGGAGGCGCTCATGCCGATGACGTGGGCCAAGCTGCCTCGATCGCCCTGGTCAACGCCATCGACCGGTTCGATCCCGATTTCGGAGTCAAGTTCACCACGTATGCGCGCAAGACGATCATCGGCACATTGAAGAGATATCTCCGTGACACCACGTGGTCGGTCCGCGTTCCCCGATCCTTGAGTGACACCACGGTGGAGCTCAACCGCGCCGTGGCCGAGTTGTCCCAGAAGCTGGGGCGGGCCCCGCTCCCGGCCGAGATGGCCGAAGAGCTTGGCCGACCGATCGAGGAGATCGAGGACGCGATGGAGGCGGCTCTCGCCTACAACGCCAAGTCGGTCGACGCCCCTTTCTCGGAGGATGACGAGACCAGCCTGATTCGGGTCCTGGGCAGCGACGACGAGCAGTTCGATTTGGCCGACATCTGGCATTCACTGGAGCCCTTGATCTCAGACCTCGAGCCCCAGGAGCAAGAGGTCCTGTTCCTTCGATTCTTCGAGGACATGACGCAGTCCGACATCGCAGAGGTGGTCGGTGTATCCCAGATGCAGGTGTCACGTCTGATAGCCCGGGCCCTCGACACACTTCGGGCACGTCTCGCCCCTGATTCCGCCTGATCGTTTAGCTCGGACCCTCTGCACCCCTCCGTCGAGGAGGGCTCATGAGCAAAGGGGTGATTCACATCACTGAGTAGCACGTTGTGGGCTCCAGGTGATGAGCAGCGCGGCAGCGTCGTCGATAGGAGCATCTTCATTCATCCCGAACAACTCATCCAGCATGGCCTCCGGTGAAGGGTCGGTCTCGGTGAGTGTCTTTGCGATCTGATCGAGGGCTTCGTCGATATCGCGATTCACGCCCTCCACCAACCCATCTGTGATCAGGATGAGCACGTCCCCCGGATGGAGACGCGTGCGCTTGATCTCGTGTCGCGAGGTCTACTTCGCCACCGACCGGCGGGCCGGCCGCCTCCTCCTCGATCCGAACGTCCCCGGCCGAGCTTCGAATCAGCAAAGGGACATGTCCGGCGCGGGTATAGACGAACTCTCCGGTTGAGACGTCGAGCAGGCCATACGTCATGGTGGCCACGATCCCTGACCCTGACATCGTTTTGTCGAGGAGATCGATTTGGGCCGCCGGATCCAGTGTGCGAGCAGTCGACTGGCCGCGCAAGACGTTTCTGAGCTGGGCCATCTGGGCCGTGGCGTCGGCGCCATGTCCCGCGACGTCGCCGATGACGACCGCCAACGAGTCCCCGACCTCGTAGACGTCGTACCAGTCCCCACCCGACTGGGTCCTGACCGACGCCGGTATGTACCGCGCCGAGATGTCCACGCTGTCCGAGTCGGGGAAGTTGGTTGGTGCAAACCATTGCCGCAGTCCATCGCTGAGCTGGCCGTATTCGGCGAGGACCTCCTGGCGCTCCCTAGTGGCGAAGACCGCGTTGCCGCCGACGAGCACGGTGAGGAGAAAAAGTGCGCTGAGGAGTATCGAGCCCGTCCACAGCGCTCGCTCGGCTCGGTCGAGCTCTTGGTCGGCCACAGTCGATACCCGCTCGTGCACCACCGGGAGAAGGGCACCGAGCTGCTCGATCTGCATGGAGTTGGCCTCGAACCATTGCTGCGGATCGATCGACCCGATGTCCGTTCCCGGCTCGGTGACCGATTCCATCATCCGCGAAACGGTCGTGGACACGTCTCCGGTTCTGGTCTCTTCGATGACGGCGAGGTCGTCTCCCTCGGCCATCGGTCTCGCCTCGAAGAAGCTCTGGTTGAGGTTCTCGGACTCGACTTCGAGTCGAAGCAACAATTCTTCAGACACCGGGCTTTCTGTGGCCAGAGCCTCCTGGATGAGGTAGCGCTGTGTGTTGAGACGCTCGGACAGGCCGAGGAGGGCAACGAGAAGGGCCCGATCCTGCTGAGTCGTCGCATCCGATGAAAGCTCCATCAGCTCACTCGTGGCAGCGACCGAGGTAGCGACCACTTCGCTGTACAGGGGATAGGTGGACTCACCCGTGGTCGAAAGTGCTGCCTCTCTGAAGTCGGCGAGGGATGCATCAGCCGAGAGGACATCACCGATCGGCGGAGTCGCCGTTTCCGGTATCTCCGACCGGTGCTCGGCCCAGGATGCCCGGAGTGCCTGCATTGCCCGATCGGTGTCCTCGATGGCCACGCCATAACCCCGGTGGTACATGTAGAGGTCGGCATCCTCCAGGCTCGAAGCCAGTGCCCGCTCCTGTTGTAACGCGGCCGTCGCCACGATGGCGTCCTCAGTCACCTCTGCTGCGGCGACGGCCTCGGAGGCGCCGGCGTAAGCCCGCTGCGATGACGTGACGGTGACGATCAGAACGGCGAGCACGCCCAGCACGATCAGAGCCGCCAATGCGGTGGCGACGACGACCGACCCCAGATGTTCCCGAAGCCCGGTCGAGACCCGTGTGAACCAATCGCTCATGGATCCGGGCCCAATCCCCAGGGGTCGTGGGTGCGAACCATCTGAGTCCCCTCGACGACCAACGAGGGGGGATAGTAGTTCTGGCCCGGAGCGACCGGACATGGGCGTATCTGGGAACGGCCCACGCTCTCTTTGTGGGCGGAGGTGAGAGAAATGAGCATTCACATAGAGCCGGAAGAAGGGGCCGAAGCCGCAGGGCAGATCCCCGATGAGGAATTCCAGCTGCTGGTTCGAATCGTTGTCTGGGAGCTCGCCATGAGGACCAGCCCCGAGCAGTTCGAGGAACACGTCAAGCAACTCGCCCTCTTCCGCGACAGGTTCGAGCCCGATCTGGAGACGGCTCGAAAGGAACGGGACGCCCGGCGTTTCGTGGCCGCTGTGATGGCCGACATCGAGTCGCTCCCTTCGACCGAGGCCCTACGACAGTCATCGCCATCGGAGCCCACCACCGGTCTGTATCTGTAAGTCTGAGACCGGTCAGACGTCCTGTGATGCGATCAAGCCCGCCGAGTTTCCGCCGATAAATACTGGGTGACCACGTTACGAGGGAGACGCCGGATCGTCGCCGGCCGTGGGACGGCTGTGATCCTGGTGATTTCGTTGCTCGGGCTGACGGCGCTGGGCGTCTATTCGTCGAGCCGATTAGGGACTTCGATGACCGCCCAGTTCGCGGTCAGCTTCGTGGTTCCTGCCCTGATCATGGTCCTTTTCTGGCGCGCCGCCCGAGCCCGTCTTCGCGCCCATGAGGCCGAGGTGCAGAGCGATCTGGGGTTGGAGAGGGTCACCAGCCGGGCGACCGAGCAATTCCTTGCCGGCGTTTCGCATGAGCTCGTCCCGCACACGGAACGGTGCGATGTCAAGGCTGAGGCTCTCGTGGTTGCCGTGGACTATCAGGATTTCGGCGCAGACATCAAGGTCGCCGTTCCCGGGATCGTGGTAGAGACCGACCCGGGCATTTTCCGGCAAATCCTTCACGTACTGATCGGCAATGCGATCCGCCACGGTGGCAAGAGGGTTGCGATCTGGGCTGTTGCCGAGGGCGGGACGATGCGGATCAGTGTGTCTGACGACGGGCCGGGTCTCCCCGAGGGGGCGGATGCCCAGGTTTTCCAACGCTACGTCGATCTGGCCGAGGAAGTTCGCGGCCCGGTGCGCTCGGGATCCGGCCTCGCCGCCATCCGTGGGCTCGCCGAGCAGATCGGCGCCGAGCTGGGTTACAAGAGAGATCCGAGTTGGACGCATTTCTCGGTGAGCCTGCCGTTGGCCCCCACCCCGGCCGGCTCGCCTGCGGATCGGGTTCCGCTCGAAGCAGGGGCTCGTTGAGACAATGCGCGGATCCGGTGTGAAATGGGGCGTGCTGGTTGCCTTGACCCTGGTGCTTCTCGCCCCGGGCGTCGCCCACGCTGAGCAAGAGAACTACTACCTGGGCCCGGATGGGGTTCCCCGCGCCCAGCTGATGTTCAATCCGCTCGGGGGAGAGATGCCCAACTACGACCGGGGGAGGGACGTCGAGCCCGGTTTGCTCCTTCAGCGATCGAGCCGGGGGCTAGAAGAGGATGACGCAACCCGCTTTCAGCACTGGCAGATCGACGTGAGCGGGCAGCAACTGACGGGCTACCCCACGATGGTGGTGTGGAGTGCCGCCGACATGTTCGAGGCGGGGATACACGGCGTATTCACGGTCTATCTCCTCGACTGTGACGTCACGGGATCGGACTGTGACAACCTCGGGTCGAAAGTGGCGAACGTCGACAGCGGCGCCGGAGCGGCCTGGATCGAGACCACAGTCGACTTCCCGGCCCTGGACCACGAATTCGGACAGGGTCGGCACCTGGGCGTGAGGATCGTCGTCTCGTCCGCCTCGGAAGCGGACATGATCTTCGCCTATGGCTATGCCTCCCAGCGGAGCCGGCTCACGCTCCATTCCGAGCAGCCGGCGCGAGTTGTCGAGGCCCCGGTCACGGCAGCGCCTTTCACCGCAGGAGCTGCCGATTTCGCCGCCGAGCCCGCGGCGGTTGTCGTGGTGCCGGAGGATCCGGTGGTGGATCCAGCGCCCGTTTCGACCGGGTCGATATGGCCGTGGCTGACCACACTGGTGATCTCGACCGTTGGCCTCATCGCCGTTGGCGGCTTGCTCCTGACGTCTTTGACCAAGCCAGGGCGGCACGAGCGGCCTCAGGATGGCGAGCATCCTTCGGCGCCTCAGACGAGCCGGATCTCCGTTTCCGCTCCCTGATCGACCATCCGGTCACAGCTGGCGCAATACCAGTGAGCTTCCAGGGGCGTGCCGCAGAGCTCATGTCTGATCGCCTCCCCTTCATCTGACTGCCGGTCGCCCCAATGGGCGAGCAACCTCAAGACCCCGGCGAGGTCGCGACCGGCTCCGGTCAGTTCATAGGCATGGCGGAGCGGCTTCTGCGAGTACGGGCTGGAGAGGATCACTCCCTCTTCCTCGAGACGGCTCAGACGGCTGGAGAGGATGTTCGGCGCGATCCCGGTGACGCGGTCGGCGAGGTCGGAGAACCTGAGGGGTGCGCCCTGGAGGGCATCGATGATCAGAAGCGACCAGCGGTCACCGATTCGCTCCAATGCCCGATTCAGCGGTCCTGAGCCTTCGTCCATTTCTCCATGTTATGTGACCGGACCTTGCTGACCTGGTTATCGGTAGTGATAAGCTTGCAGATTGCAAGTCGCTAGCGACCAGGAGGCGTCTGATGATTCTGACCGAGATAGGAGAGACGGTGGGCGAGGTGGCAGGATCCGCCGGGAGGTCCGTGGTCGGGCTCGGTGGACATTGGGGGATGGGGTCGGGAGTGGTGCTGGAAGAGGGCCTGGTCCTCACCAACGCCCACAACGTGAGCCCCGATCGGGCAACCGTGACGTTTTTCGATGGACGGGTAGAACAAGCACGGGTCCTGGGGATCGATGTGGACGCTGATCTCGCCTTGCTCGAGGTCGGAACTGGTGACGCCGGCCCGATCAGGTGGCAGCCGGAAGATGTCTCACCCGCCATCGGTGCGCCGGTCGTCGGGCTGGCCAACCCAGGAGGGCGGGGGTTGAGGGCGACTCTCGGGTGGATCGCTGCCGCCGATCGGTCGTTCCGGGGGCCGCGGGGCCGACGGGTGGCCGGAGGATTCGAGCACACTGCTCTCGCTCCCCCAGGGGCATCGGGAGGCCCGGTCGTCGATTTCGACGGAAAGCTGGTCGGGATCAACACCCGTCGTCTTGGTCGGGGGTTCTACCTGGCGCAGGCGGCGACCAGCGAGCTGCGGGCGACTGTGACCGCACTTGGCAAGGGTGACCGCCCCGAGCCACACCGTCTCGGCGTTGGTCTGGCCCCGGTCGAGGTGACCCGCCGTCTGCGCCGCACGATGGGCCTCGACGATGCCGATGGACTCCTGGTCAGGTTGGTGGAGGAGGGCTCACCGGCCGACATTGCCGGTGTGCGCGAGGGCGACGTCTTGGTCACCGCGGGAGACCAGGAGACTTCGGACGTCGATGACCTTCATCGTGTCCTCTCGGCTGGTGGTGAGTCCCTGGACCTCGGGCTGGTTCGTGTCAATGACAGGCTCACCGTGACCGCCCGCTTCTCGTGACCCTGGACCCCGCCGTCGGCATCGCCGCGGGTCAGGCTGCTCTCGATGCGTATTCGGCAGTTGTCACCTCGGTAGCCCGGACGCTCCTGCCAACCGTGGTGGCTCTGACCACGCGTCGTCAGGGTCGCCGGGGTGAGTGGCATGACGGCTCAGGGTCGGGCGTTGTCATCACCCCTGACGGGTTCATGGTGACATCGGCCCATGTGGTGGATGGGAGTTCCCGGGGTGGCGCATCGTTCGTCGACGGATGGGAGACGGGGTTCGATGTTGTGGGCGGCGACCGGCTCTCGGATCTCGCAGTTCTCAAGCTCGAAGGGTCACAGGCACCCGCTGCCGAACTGGGAGATGCCTCGAGCCTCGAGGTGGGTCAGCTCGTCGTCGCCTTGGGCAATCCTCTCGGTTTCTCCGGATCGGTCACTGCGGGAGTCGTGAGTGCGCTGGGTCGGTCGATCGCCGCCGGTGGCCAGGGGCATTCCCGTCTCGTGGAGAACGTCATCCAGACCGATGCCGCACTTCACCCGGGCAACTCGGGAGGCCCGTTGGCCGACGCTGCCGGGAGGGTCGTTGGCGTCAACACCGCCGTCGTAGGGCCGATGATCGGCCAGGGCCTCGGTCTCGCGGTTCCCATCGACGAGGCGACGAAGGCGATCATCGCCGAGCTCATGAAGAGCGGGAGGGTTCGCCGGGCCTATCTCGGCATCGCCGGGGGGACGCGTCCCCTGCCGCCCCGGCTGGCCGAACAGCTGGGCCGTGATCGGGGTATCGAGGTCGTGGATGTGGTCGAGGGAAGCCCGGCACGTAGGGCAGGCATCCGCCCCGGGGACATCCTGGTGGCCGTTGACAGCGAGCCGCTGCGCGACGCGCGGGACCTGCAGCGCATGATGACCGGTGACCGCGTCGGCGGATCGGTCGATCTCACCGTGATCCGCCGCGGCGCGATCTCGACCATCGCGGCCCGGCCCGTAGAGCTAGAGGCAGAGCGAGCGTAAGTCTCAATGTCGGAAGACAGGCTCGGCCGAGACTGTCGCGGCGTTGCCCCGCTCGTCGGTTCCGGTCACCGTGAGCACGAAGCTGTCGTCCTTCATGAAGAGGACCGGCCCGAGTCGAAGCGTGATGGGCTTCCCTGGTGCCCTGACCAGATGGACGATCTGACCATCGGAGACCGGCACACCATTGAGGTCGGCTACGCATTCCGGATCGGGGTCGACATTGTCAACGCACGAGAAGTCGACGACGAACAACCCCGTGTTGCGTGTCGCGGCGATCCGATCCAGCTCGGCAGCCACCACCGGTGGCGTCTGGTCCAAGGCGAGACCGACCACCACCGCGTCGTGATCCGCTGAGCGGTATTGGTCAGGGGCATAGATCGCATCCTGGGCGTCTTGCTTGAACTCGGTGTCGTAGTCGATCAAATCGGGCTCGTCAGCGTTGATGTGCCACTCCGTGGCCCCGGTGACTTGTCCCAATAGTGACTGGCTGGCCAGCGTGTAGTCGAGATACCCCAACTGGCCGTCGAACAAGAAGCTGTAGGCCCTCTCGCCCTCGAACTGGAGGATGAGGTCGGTGTAGTCGTCACCGGTGCCGGCCACGTCGTCGGACCCCGCGGTCAACACGTCGATCGGGTCTTCCTTGTCGTACGAATTGAGGTCACCGATGACGAGGAAGTCAGGGTCGCCACTTCCCGTCGGATCGGTGCCGAGCCAGTCTGCAAGCACTGCTGCCGACAATGTTCGGGTCAAGTTGCAGTTCCCCTGCATCGGATCGTCGTCGCCCGACCCGCACTCCGAGCCCTTCGACTTCAGATGGTTGACAACCACAGTGAAGCGCTCACCGGTGGCGACCTCCTCGAAGGTCTGCGCCTGGGCAGGCCGGTTCTGAGCCCGCCCGAGGTTGTTCGGGTCGAGAAACTCGTTGCTGTCGAGGACCGCGTCGGCGCCAACGGGAGTCACCCGCGCCGGCTTGTAGATGAGGGCGATCCTGATCGCATCCGGTCCGATCGACCCCGACCCGATGTAGGCGTAGGTCCCGGCGCCCATTCGCGCGTTGAGGCCGGCGACGAGGTCGGCCAGTGCCTCATCGGTGGGATGGTTCTCGATCTCCATGAGGCCGACAACGTCGGCGTCAATGGCAGCCAGCGAAGAGACGATCTTGTCCTTCTGCCGGGTGAACTCTTCGGCGTCGTCGGCCCCACGGCATTCCTGGTTCTCCAACGGTCCGCAGTTGAAGACACCGGTGTCGATGGTGGAGAAGTAGTTCAACACGTTGGACGCCGCCACCTCGAGACTGCCGCCCACCGCGGTGTGCTCCGCAGGACGCGGGTTCTGGACCGCGAAGTCGGCTCCTTCGGTCGGATGGATCCGGTAGAGGGCGAAGGCAAAGTCGAGGACGCCGGTGACATTCGTCACCGTGTCACCGCCCCGGAACAGATTGTCCAGGTTGAAGACCTCCCCATTGGGGTGAATCGCGGGATCCGGGTTCTGACTGGTACGACCGTCGTCGAGGGTGATCCGGCTCAGAGCATTGGCTGCCGCCAGCTGGCTGGCTTCCGGCGACCCGGGTTCGAACAAGGCAGTTGGCTGAAACTGACGTTCGGTGGACAGGACGATCTCACCGAACCGGTCGTAGTTGAAGAATTCGGAGATGGTCAGGCTCTGGGGTAGATGGACCGACATCCCCTCGAACGCCTCCAGGTCAGTGATCGCGGTCACCGGAAGCGTGACGGTGGCCGGGCTGGCGCTATTGCCAGCCGAGATCACGGTCACTGAAGTCACCGCGCCGATCTGGGTAGAGCCGTTGAAATCGTCCACCGTCCCGGTCACCTCCACGAGGTCACCGATTGCGACGTCGACGCCAAAGGCATCGTCGAACACGAAGATCCCTTCCGACGTCAGCGGGTCGGTATCCGCTTGCCCGTCCTCCTCCTGGAGATAGAAGCCGCGCAGCGCCCCGGTGCCCTGGAAGTCCCCGACCACCACCGCCTCGACGATGACCCCGGTGCCGTCGAGCGGGCTGGCCGGCCCGGCGCCCTGGATCTCATGGATGAGACGGGCGACCGGATCCGGTGGCACCACCTCGCACACGTTGGCCACACCGACAGTGGGATCGAATTGGGCATAGGTCGACGTGTTGCGCGCCCCGCCGCTGCCGTTGGGGCAACGTTGGTTCGATTGGGTGTCGCCGGCGCTTCCGCCGTCCTCGTCCACCTGGGGTTGGCCCGCGTTCGAGCAGGGCCAGCAGCCCGGGGTCGTCGGCGTCGCTCGTGTCGTAGACCAGTGCGTCGAGCAAACCGTCGAGCACGATGCCGGTGCCCACGGGGAAGGCTGCAGCCTCGGAGGCGTACAGAGCGACGGCATCCTGCCCGTTCTGGATGGAGGCCGCATCGACATCGCAGTTGACGACGAAGGCGGCATCGACATCGCCACAGATCACCGCAAACCCGTCGGAATCGGTGGTGACGCCGTCCAGATCGACCGAGCCGTAGACCAGATCGTTGCTGCCGTTGTAGAAGACGAGTGACAATCCGTCGAGGGAGGTGGTTCCAACGCCGCCGTCGTAGAGCTCGACGAACTCGGCTGCGTCGACGCCGGGCGTGTTGGCGTCCACCTCGTTGATGATCACGGAGGCGGTCGGGGGCGGCGGTGTCTCCTCGGTGTAGGTACCAAGCGGGAAAGACGTCGAAGCCGTGGCGTTGGTCGCCGCCCCGTCGAGGGCGTTGATGCCGCTGAACGCCCAATTGGCGAGCACGAATCCGGACCCATCCTGTCCGGTTCCACTGACTCGATAGGCCCAGCCATCTTCGTAGTTCCATGGACCGGGTCCTGTGTGTGTGACCTCGCCGAATACGTCGACCACTGCACCGTTCGAGAACAGCTCGATGGCGTCATTTCCGTTTATGGCCGGAGCGACGCCATTGGTGAAGTCAGGGGCAAAGCCCAAGAAGCTGGTGAATCCAGCTGCCTCACTCGCCAGATACAAGAAGTCACCGGCAGTAGCCGCAATGGCGGGGAAGGTGAACTCCTGCCCGTTGCTGCCACCTCCATTGCTGGCCGAGCCGACGCCGTAGATGCTCAGATCGGGGATGTCATTGGCCACGTACAGCTCGACCGCCTTGGGCAGACCACCGGTCAATGGGCCGTCGACTACGCCGGTGATGACCAGGTCGCCGGTCGTTGCGGCCGCCGGCAGCGCGGTGATGGGGAGCAGGGAGCCGAGCATGCCGATCACGATCAGCGCGCCCATCCTGGAGCGGTTGCGAGTCACGTCGTCCTCCTGTGAAGCGCCTCCCGCCCCTCAATGAGCCTTTGTCGGCCAGCCTGAGGCTATTGCACCACATCCCGGTCGCAAAGTGTGTTCGTCGAAGGTTCCCCAATGTTTGTCCCCTGCGTCATTGGCCGGCCTCGGTTCGCCGTCCAATAGCCTTCAGCGCTTCATGCTCCTCAAGCAGGACGTCCTCGCAGGCATCGAGACCGGTCGCATCGGGTCGGTGTACCGGAGATGGGACCAGGCACGGGTGAAGGCCGGCTCGAATCTCCGCACCCCCATCGGTGTCATCGAAGTTGTCACCGTCGAAGCCGTCGACCCCGAAACGCTGACACGAGCGGACGCAGTCGAGGGTGGCTTCGAGGATGTGCCCGATCTGGTGGCCTCCGCCGGGAGCCGCGGAGAGACCCTCTACCGCATCCGACTGCGCCACGTCGGGCCGGACCCGCGGGTGATCCTCCGGGAGACCATCCCCGACGAGGCCGCCATGACCGAGGTAGACCGCCGTCTGCAGCACCTCGACTCCGTCAGCAAGCATGGGTCGTGGACACACGAGACACTGGTCCTCATCGCCGAAAACCCCGGGGTGCGGGCCGAAGATCTGGCCGCATCGGTGGGCCGAGAGAAGATGCCGTTCAAGCTCGATGTTCGCAAGCTGAAGGAGATGGGTCTCACCGAGAGCCTCCTCACCGGCTATCGGCTGTCACCTCGCGGTGAGGCGTACCTGGCCGGAGGGCTTCGAGATCAGCGGGCCCAGTAGAGAAAGGCGACCTGCTGGGCGGATAGGGCCGTTCCCGAATAGACGGTGATCTCGTCGAGTGAGGCGAGGAACGGCCGGTTTTGCGTTGTGGCTGAATCCGTGCCCGGGCTGTTGGCCCCGCCCCATTGCGCGCCCCAGCCGGAGAGGTTGCCACATCCGGCTCGCCACCATCCGTTCTGGGTCTCGGCGACGGTGTTGGCGTTGGAGCCAACCTGAACTCCGTCGATGTAGAGCCTCATCCCGGCCGAGGACTGGGTGCCCACCGCCATGTGCCAGGCGTCGTTGTTGAGCCCGGCCGCCGAGTTCAGCGAGACGTGGGCGCCGTTGTAGACCCCGAACCAGACACGTCCCTGGCCGTCCATGTAGAGATGCCGGTCATAGGCGCCGGCGGTGGGGGCGGAGACACCGGTGCGGGGGCGCTCGAACCCGAGCATCTTCCCTCCTCCGGTGTAGGAGGAAGGAGCCCGGAAC
Source organism: uncultured Acidobacteriota bacterium (assembly GCA_963734115.1). Taxonomy (GTDB): domain Bacteria; phylum Actinomycetota; class Acidimicrobiia; order Spongiisociales; family ZC4RG35; genus JARDZU01. The sequence goes on along the minus strand of CAVTFV010000002.1, from coordinate 83,479 downwards.
CAGGCGATGATGGTGAACGTCTGCGGAGCGCTGATGTCAGTGGTCGAGGTGGTGTTGATGCACGAATTGGTGGTGAGCAGTTGGACGGCCCGGTCCGGGGTGTCGGTGACCAGACCACCATCGGAGAGACGGGTGAAGTTGGTGACGGCGCCGCTGGGGGAGTAGGTCCCGGTGCGACCATTCGGCGAGGAATCGGCTGCGGTTCCCGACGTGCCCGTCTCGTCCAGTTTCCAATACAGATAAGGGCCGAGGTTGTTGATTTCGGTGGTGTAGCTCCAGTTGGGGATGGCCCAGCTGTCACCGGTGTTGGCGGTGATGGCAGTGAAGGCGGCGGCGCTGGTGGGCACGCCCTCGCCGCGGAAGCCGAAGCTGGCTGCGATCGCCAGGATCAGGATCGGTGTGATCGATGGGGCGCTTCGTGAGAGAAGCCGCTTCGGGTCGGCCGGCTGGTGCTGGTCGATCCTCCGCTGCCAGGGCCGTCGCCCATGGTTGTCGGGCTCGTAGTCGAGCACTGTCGCCACCACCGCTCCGACCAGGATGGCGAGGTGGAGAAGGAGAAGGAGCCAGTTGCCGGTGAGGAACCAGATCACGGGCAGACCGACAAACTGCACGAGGAGCCGTCCGAGGCCGGTGACCGACTCCCGGGGAACAGGGACGCTGTCGGGTGTGGGGTTGGCGTCGCCCTTGGTCACAAGGGACCCGTCCTCCTCGATCGACACCACCCGGTGGGTGAGGATGTGACCCTCTCGCCCGGGATTCTCGAAGGTAACGACCTTTCCCACTGTGTCTTGGATCACCGGGTCCGGTGAGGCGAGGACGACGTCGCCAGCTGTGATCCCCGGCTCCATCGACCCGGTCACGATCACGTAGGAGTGCCAGCCGAAGACGATCGGGACCAAGGTGACGACGAGACATGCCGCCAGGAACCACAACCATGCCCGACCCAAGATGCCCGCAGTGAGCCTCACCCTCGAGTAGGGCTCGGGAACGTGGATCTCGCTTCGGATCGGTTCGGTGATCGTGGTCATGTCGTTGCTCTGCTGGCTTCCTCTGAACGTCGCCGGCCCCGGCCCCGGGTGTCGGGCGCCGGGGCCGGCTCGATCAGATCAGTTGCCTGCCGTAGATCAGTTGATCTCCCAGTTCAGGTTGGCGATTGCCGTGGAGCTCTGGACCGAGTTGTCCGCAGCGGCGTTGATCGTCCATCCGATTCGGTAGACGACCCGCTGCGGGCCTCCGGCCACGGCGACGCCGGTGGCGGCCGCATATGTGGTCGGCATCGAGTTCAGAGTGCCTGTGAAGGTCGTGCCGGTGGTGGCACCCGTGTATCCAACGCAATCGGCCTGCACGTTGGTGGCTGGGGTGGCGACAACGGCGTCAACTGTGACGTTGATGAATCCGGCCAGCGCAGTGCCGTTGGTGCCGGTGATGGCGCCGCGGTAGAGGCGAAGGTTGCCGGCCAGCGAACCACCGGAGTTGACCGTGATGCACTTGACGCCGGTGTCACCGGGCTTGCGGTTGCTTTCGGTGAAGAGAGCGGCGGTGCTGCCGGCGTAGACCGTGCCACCACCATTGTTGGTGAGGACCAGGTTGCCTGTGCTCCACGTGTCATTGGTGTTGTCCGTGGTGGCACTGAAAGCCGCGTTGCTGCCCTGCCAGATGAGGAGGGCGGCCACCAGGAGGGCGGCGAGGGGGGTGATGGCCCGCAGGGCCCGTCTCCTGCGCCTGTCAGTCGTGTCGATGGCATATGCCATGGTCTGATTCCCTTTCCTTCTGTCTGAATCTGTCCCCTATGTGTTCGGCAGCCTGACTAGACACCGTGATGGGCCTGCGGACTCAAACGCCAATGGGCCTTTAGACCCATCCGGATACACTCGATGTGGTGCCCCGCCGTGCCCCGGCTCCGACCACCCTTCTCAGCGACGCCGACCTCCATCTCTGGAACGAGGGCACGCACTACCGCCTCTACGAGAAACTGGGGGCGCATCCAGTCGATGGCGGGGTCCAATTCGCGGTCTGGGCCCCCAATGCCGACTCGGTGAGCGTCATCGGCGATTGGAATGGTTGGGACCCGGCCACCAACCAACTCGGCCCGCGAGACGTGTCCGGAATATGGGAGGGATTCGTCGAGGGAGTGGGTCCCGGCGCCGCCTACAAGTACCGGATTGGCAACGGGAGCATCGTGGGGGAAAAGGCCGACCCGTTTGCATTCCACACCGAGACTCCGCCCAAGACTGCCTCCAAGGTCTGGGACCTGGCTTTCGAATGGACAGACGCGGAGTGGATGGGGAATCGAGCTCGGCGAAATGCCCTGGATGCCCCAGTGGCTGTGTACGAGATGCACATCGGCTCCTGGCGGCGGGGGGAAGACGGGCGTCATCTCACCTATCTCGAGCTGGCCGAGCAACTGCCGGGGTATCTGGCAGAGCTCGGCTTCACCCATGTCGAGCTGATGCCGGTCATGGAGCACCCCTTCTATGGCTCGTGGGGCTATCAGACGACCGGCTATTTCGCACCCACCAGCCGCTACGGGACCCCACAGGACTTCATGACCCTCATCGACGCCTTACATGGGGCCGGCGTCGGGGTGATCCTGGATTGGGTGCCGTCGCACTTTCCGACCGATGCCCACGGCCTCGGGATGTTCGATGGGACCCATCTCTACGAGCACGCCGATCCCAGGTTGGGTTTCCATCCCGACTGGGACACCTACATCTTCAACTACGGCCGGGCCGAGGTGCCCGCCTTTCTCATCAGCAACGCATTGTTCTGGCTGGACCGCTATCACGCCGACGGGCTCAGGGTCGACGCGGTGGCTTCGATGCTCTATCTCGACTATTCGCGCCGGAAGGGCCAATGGATCCCGAATCGGCACGGGGGGCGTGAGAACCTCGAGGCGATTGCCTTCATCCGGCGTCTGAACGAGGTCGTCTATCAGGAGTATCCCGCCACACAGACCGTCGCCGAGGAATCGACCTCATGGCCGCTGGTGTCGCGGCCAACATTTCTCGGCGGTCTCGGTTTCGGGCTCAAGTGGGACATGGGATGGATGCATGACACTCTGGTCCATCTCTCCCGCGAGCCGGCGCATCGCGCCTTTCATCATCATGAGATGACGTTCCGGGCGGTGTATGCCTTCAGCGAGAACTTCATGCTCCCCATCTCCCACGACGAGGTCGTATACGGCAAACGGGCCTTGCTCGAGAAGTTCCCCGGGGACGACTGGCAGAAGTTCGCCACCCTGCGCCTCCTCCTCGCCTATATGTGGTCCCAGCCGGGGAAGAAGCTCCTGTTCATGGGGTCGGAGATAGCGCAGCGCGCCGAGTGGTCCCACGACGAGCAACTCGACTGGGCTCTTCTCGACGTGCCACCTCATCGCGGCATCCAACGGCTGGTCGCCGATCTCAATCGGGTCTACGCCGAGGAGCCGGCCCTCCACGAGCTGGATTGCGATCCGGCGGGTTTCGAGTGGGCGGTCCCCAACGACGCTGCCAACAGCGTCCTCGCCTACTTTCGTAGATCGTCGGGCGGTGACGCCCTGCTCGTTGCCGTCAATCTCACGCCCGTGCCACGGCACGCCTACCGCCTCGGTGTGCCCGGTCCCGGGCGTTGGGTCGAGGTCCTCAACACTGATGCCGAGCCGTACGGAGGCAGCGGGCAGGGCAATCTCGGCGGTGTCGACACCGGTCCATTGGCAGTTCCCCACCATGGTCGCCCGAACAGCATCGAAATCACGCTCCCACCGCTCGGGGTGGTCATCCTCCGTCATGAGGCGATGCCGGGGAAGACTGGATAGTCCCCTGGGGTTCTTAGCTTGACTGCGTTTTGAGCAACTTCGTCTGTATTCACGGGCACTTCTATCAGCCACCCCGGGAGAACCCATTCACCGGGAAGGTGCCGGAACAGCCCTCGGCCGCCCCCTGGCACGACTGGAACGAACGCATCACCGAAGAGTCCTACGCCGCCAACGCCAACGCACGCATCCTCGATGGGAACGGCGAGGTCGCCAGGACGGTGAGCACGTACCAGTCGATCAGCTTCGACTTTGGGCCGACTCTGCTCAGCTGGCTAGAAGCGGCCGAGCCCGAGACATACCGGGCGATCATCGAGGCGGACGCCGCGTCCGCCCTGAGGTTCGGCGGTCACGGCTCAGCCATGGCCCAGGCCTACAACCACACCATCCTTCCCCTTTCCAATCATCGGGACAAGGTGACACAGGTGCGTTGGGGCATCGCCGACTTCGAGCAGCGTTTCGGTCGGCGCCCGGAAGGCATGTGGCTTCCGGAGACCGCGGTCGACACCGAGAGTCTCGACATCCTGGCCCGGGAGGGGATCAGATTCACCGTGCTCTCCCCGTACCAGGCCGCTTCGGTCGAAGACAACGATGGATTGTGGTCGAACGTCGACGGGGGAAGGATCGAGACTCGAGTCCCCTATCTCATCGATCTCGGCCAAGGGCGATCGATCGTCGTTTTCTTCTACGACGGGCCACTGTCCCGGGAGATCGCCTTCGATGGCCTCCTCAAAGACGGCACGGCTCTGGCGCACCGATTGGTGGCGGCAGTGGGGGAGCCCGTGGAAGACCCGCGGCTGGGCAATGTCGCCACCGACGGCGAGACCTATGGGCACCATCACCGACACGGTGAGATGGCTCTGGCCGTCGCCCTGGAGACGATCGACGCCGACCCCGACACGAGGCTGACCAACTACCCGGAGTTCCTCACCTTTGCCCAACCCACGGTGCGGGCCGCCATCGTGGAGGATTCGTCTTGGAGCTGTGCCCACGGCGTCGAGCGATGGAGGGCCGACTGCGGCTGTCACACCGGACGTGAGCCGACCGGGCATCAGCGGTGGCGCGGCCCGCTCCGTTCCGCCCTCGATTGGTTGCGCGACGAGCTGATTGGGCCCTTCGAGTCGATCGGCGGTGAGCTCCTCGGGGACCCATGGCAGTCGAGGGACGACTACATCTCCATCGTCCTCGGCGGCCCGGTCGAGGATTTCCTCGACGTGCATGCCAGACCGGGTCTGGATACCGATCAGCGCGCCAGAGCGATCGGGCTTCTCGAGATCCAGGAGCACGCCATGCTGATGTACACCTCGTGCGGGTGGTTCTTCGACGACATCTCCGGCTTGGAGGCAGTGTTCGTTCTCCGTCACGCTGGTCGGGCGTGCGAGCTGGCCCGGGAGGTGCTCGGAGTCGATCTGGAACCGGAGTTGATGGCCCGTCTCGAGGCGGCACCATCCAATCTCGATGGAGTGAATGGCCGCGTCGTCTACGAACGCGAGGTGAGCCCGTTCGTGAAGAGTCACTGAAGGGAACGGAGGCGCGGGTGGTTTAGGTCGTCGCAGATCGATTGGCCGGAGGAATAGCCGAGTTCAGCGGGTCGTCGTCGCTATCCCAATATCGGTCCGCCGGGAACGTATGGAGCAGAACATCGACGTTTTCGACTTCACCCTGACCGACGAGGACATGAGCTCCATCGCCGCGTTGGACACCGGCGAATCCCTTTTCTTCGACCACCGAGACCCGGTCATGGTCAGTTGGCTCAACGGGCGACGCGGAACCTGAGGCGCGGTCGTGGCAAGCGCAAGCTCCACCGCATGCTGTGTTCCAATGCAATATTGAACACTTGTTGACACCAACCCGCCGCAGTCGTACGCTTCGCCGATCCGGTCTGAAACGTTTAAATCAAACGTTTCAGCGGTGTGAGATGCACCATGAGGAGGATGGATGAGACGGTTTTCCAAGCGTGTCCCCCTGATGCTGGCGGTGATGGCACTGATCGTCGCTGCCTGTGGTGGAGATGGGGGTGGGGCCGCCACGACGGCTGCACCAGACGAGGGGGGGTCTACAACGGCACCGGCCGGCACCGAGGCCCCGGCGACGACGGCGGCCCCGTCTGAGGATGCGGTCACGCTTTCGTTCCTGTACGACGACAACCCGGTCACTATCGCAACCGCGGAGGCTCTGGTGGCGGCGTTCACCGAGCTCCATCCCAACGTCACGTTCGAGACCGAGACCCGGCCAGGTGGAGGCGAAGGCGACAACCTCGTCAAGACCCGTCTCGCCACCGGGGAGATGACGGACGTCTTCTGGTACAACACGGGCTCGCTTTTCCAGGCCCTCAACCCGACTGAGACCATCGTCCCGATCACGGATGAGCCCTTTGTCGAGAACATCGTGGACTCATTCCTTCCCACGGTCACTGCCGAGGAGAATGTGTATGGGGTGCCCAGTCAAACCGCCATGGGCGGTGGCGTCCTCTACAACAAGACGGTCTACGAAGACCTCGGTCTGAGTGTGCCGACAACCTGGGAGGAGTTCGCCGCCAACAACGACGCGATCCTCGCTGCCGGGATAACCCCGGTCGGCCAGACCTACACCGACACCTGGACTTCCCAGCTGTTCGTGTTGGCCGACTACTACAACATCCAAACCCAGGACCCGGATTGGGCCGAGAAGTACACCAACAATCAGGCGAAGTATGTCGACCAGCCGGCCCTCGCTGGGTTCGAACACCTGCAGGAAGGCTTCGAGAAGGGTTGGTATCAGGAGAACTTCGGGTCTACGACCTTTGACGATGGTCTCGTCTTGTTGGCGAACGGCGAGATCGCCCACTACCCGATGCTCACCTTCGCCCTCGATGCCATTGCCCAGAACGACGCCGAAGCCGTCCAGAACATTGGGTTCTTTGGCCAGCCCGGCAACGACGCTGCGACCCACGGGACCACGATCTGGATGCCGGCAGGCATCTACATTGCATCCACCAGTGAGCAACAGGATGTGGCGAAGGAGTTCCTCGCCTTCGTGGCATCCCTGGAAGGGGTGGAGGCGATGACCGCGGCGGTAGCTCCCCAAGGGCCGTACATGATCGAGGGTGCCGGCTTGCCAGAAGACACATTGCCCGCAGTGCTCGACATACAGGCCTATATCGATGCGGAGGCGACGGCACCGGCACTGGAGTTCCTGTCGCCGATCAAGGGCCCAAACCTCGAATTCCTCACTGTGGAAGTCGGGTCCGGCCTGAGCAGTGCTGCGGACGCCGCTGCCCTCTATGACGAAGATGTCATCGCTCAGGCGCAGCAACTCGGCTTGCCTGGTTGGTGAACCAGCGCACCGAAGCCACTTCCGAAGTCGGTAGTTTGAGTGCCGACGGGACAGCTACCGTCCCGTCGGCGCTCGGCGTGGAAAATCGACCTACCAAAACGCGCCTACTGGCGCACAAGGCCTATCCCCATAGCTTCTACATCCCCGCGGCAATTGTCTACGCGGTCTTGTTCATCGTCCCCACCGGGATGGCCTTTTTCTTCAGCCTGACCCGATGGACTCTCTTCGATTGGGAATTCATCGGTCTGGACAACTACCAGCTCTTTTTCAGCCGCCCTGCCCTGATTACGAGCATGCGAAACACGCTGGTCTACGCGGTCGTGACCAGTGGCCTCAAGGTGGTCTTCGGGCTCCTGCTCGCCGTCCTCTTCACGTCTCGCATCCGCCTCAAGACTCCCTTGCGATCAATTGTCTTCTTGCCGGTGCTGATCAGCACGGTGGCGGTGGGGATCACTTTCAAGGTGCTGATGCATCCCTCGGAGGGCTTGATCAACAAGACCATCGCACTCATTGGTGCAGAGGGCCCGGCATGGCTGACCGATCCCCAGATCGCTCTCCTGTCCATAGCGCTGGTCGATGTCTGGAAGGGCGTCGGCATTGCCCTGGTGATCTTCATCGCCGGGATCGTCTCCATCCCCGAGGAGTACACGGACGCAGTCCGAATCGACGGTGGCGCCTGGGCCAAGTTCCGCCATGTGATCGTCCCGCTGAGCAGGAACGCCACCTTCACCGTGATCATTCTCTCCCTGGTCGGAGGTCTTCGCAGTTTCGACCTGATCTGGACCATGACCGGAGGTGGGCCCGGGTTCACCACGGATGTGATCGCGTCGGCCATCTTCAAGCAGTATCAGGCCGGGTTCTACGGGCTCTCGACTGCGGGGAACGTGCTCCTGTTCATCGCCGTCAGCATCATCGTCTTCCCGTTGATGCGGTACTTCAACCGCAAGGAGCTCGACCTGTGAGGCTCGTGCGCAATTGGTGGGTCGATCTGGTGGCTCTGCTGTTTGCAGCGGCTCTTTTCCTGGTCCCGTTTGCCTTCATCCTGGTCACCGCAGGAAAGGATCAAGCAGAGGCGTCATTACTCGACTTCACATGGCCCACCGAGTGGCACCTCTGGGAGAATGTGGTCGCGGTCCTGACCGCTCGCGATGGAATTGTCGTCACCTCACTCAAGAACAGCTTCATCATCACCATCGCTGGGGTAGCGCTCATCGTCTTGGTTTCCTCAATGGTCGCCTTTGTGCATCAGCGCCGGAAGGATCGCGTGAGCTCGCTGGTCAGCGTCCTCGTGCTGGCCGGCCTCATAATCCCGCCTGCGGTGGTGCCCACCATCTTCGTGCTCCAAGCACTGGGGCTGTTCAAGACCATCGCTGGATTGATCCTGATCGAGCTGGCTTTTCTCATGCCCTTTTCTGTGATCGTCCTTCGCGCATTCATCGGTTCCATCCCACGTGAGATCGACGAGGCTGCCATCGTCGACGGAGCCTCACCGATGACTCTGTTTTTCCGCGTGATCTTTCCCCTGATCCGCCCCGCGGTGATCAGTGTGATCGTGGTGACCGCGGTGTTGATCTATATAGATTTCGTCAATCCGCTCTACTTCCTGCCCGGTGACGAGAACGCCACCGTCCAGTTGACACTGTTCAACTTCCAGAGCCAGTTCCTGACCCAATGGAACCTGCTCTTCATGCACGTGCTCCTGACGTCGATCCCCCTGCTGATCATGTTCGTTTTCTTCAGCAGGAAGATCGTCTCCGGTTTGGCCGCCGGCGCGGTCAAGGGCTGAGGCAGATAGGACGTGCTGCAGCCACCGACTCTGAAGAGCCAGCTGCCCGTCGGAATGTTGGGAATTGGCCCTGAGCCAGTCCGGCTCACCTGGCGTTTGGAAGATGCCGGCGACGAGCGTCAGCTGGCGTACGAAATCCAATGCTCCCGGACCGCTGACTTCGAGGACCTTTTCGCCTCGACCGGCGAGGTGCAGGGCCAAGACCAGATCGGGGTTCCGGCGCCAGGAGAGCCGCTGAAGAGTCGCGAAATCCATCACTATCGGGTGCGAATCCAAACGGATGCGGGATGGGGCGAGTGGAGCCCCGTGCTGACTGTCGAAGCCGGGCTTCACGAGGCTGCGGATTGGACCGCCGGGGCGATCAGTCTCCCCGATGACCCCGGGTCAGAGCGGCAGTCACCGTCGCCATTAGTGCGTCATGAGTTCGATCTCCAGACCGAGATCGACAAGGCGCGGCTGTACGTGACCTCGCTCGGCATCCACCGGGTGTCGATCAACGGCCAGTCCGTAGCCGACGAGCTACTCAACCCCGGATGGTCCAGCTACGACCATCGGCTCCTTGCCGCCACCTATGACGTGACCGCCCTGCTCGCCTCCGGGCGCAACGTCGTCTCCGGCGCACTCGGCGACGGCTGGTACCGGGGCCGGCTCGGCTGGGATCCAGCCGGCGGCGACAGGGCGCGTTATGGAAGCGATCTCGGGCTCATCGCCCAACTCGAGATCGACCTCACCGATGGATCGTCGATGCGCGTCGTGACCAATCAGGAATGGCTGGCATCGACCGGTGATATCCGCTCGGCCGACCTCTATGACGGATCGACAATCGACTTCGAGGCCTTGCAGCCGGGATGGGACCAGACCGGGTTCGACCCCGTCGGGTGGGTGCCGGCTGCGGTCATCCCTTTTGACAGGTCACTGATCCGTCCGCGTACCGCGCCACCAGTTCGCGAGGTGGAGACACGTCCGGTCACCATCCTCAGTCAGTCGGCAGGCAAGACCATCCTCGACGGAGGGCAGAACCTGGCGGGATTCGTCCGCCTCAGGGTGAAGGGGCGGAGCGGCGATCACGTGACCGTGCGTCATGCAGAAGTGCTCGAGTCGGACGGCACGCTCCATACGCGCTCGCTGAGATCGGCAAAAGCGACCGATGTCTACATCCTGGCCGATGCTGGAGAGATGGAACTCGAGCCGATCTTCACCTTTCACGGATTCAGATACGCCGAAGTCGAGACCAACGCGGAATTGATTTCATCAGAGATCGTCGCCATCAGCTCAGACCTTCTCAGGCGCGGATCATTCGAATGCTCGGAGCCGGGGCTCAACAAACTGCACGAGAACGTGGCCTGGTCGCAACGGGGCAACTTCGTTTCGGTGCCAACCGACTGCCCGCAACGTGACGAACGCTTGGGCTGGACAGGGGACGCGCAGGCCTTCGCTCCGACGGCCTGCACGCTCTTCGAGTCCCAACAGTTCTGGGCGAGCTGGCTGGAGGATCTTGCCCTGGATCAGGACGATGTCCTTGGTGTGCCCAGTGTGGTTCCTGATGTGGTCCTCGGTGGTGAAGCTCGATTCGGGCGGGCCGGGTGGGCCGATGCCGCCACTTTCGTTCCTTGGGCGGTCTATGAGTCCTACGGGGACGCCGAGATCCTGCGACGCCAGTTCGACAGCATGAGACGGTGGGTGGACTCCCTGGTCAACCGACGCGACGACGACGGGTTGCTTGCCTCCTCGTTCCAGTTCGGGGATTGGCTGGATCCCGATGCCCCTTCTGACCGGCCCTGGGAAGCGAAGGCCGACTCGACGGTCCTGGCCAACGCCTTCTTCTCACGGAGCGCCCGTTTAACCGGCGACGCGGCAGATCTCCTGGGCGACCCACCGTCGGGCTCTCGCTACCGCCTGTTGGCCGATGAGCTGGCCGAGGCCACGTGGGCCCGGTGGCAGGACCACATCATCGAGACACAGACGGGATGCGCCGTTGCCCTCACCTTCGACATCGTGCCCGAAGCAGAACGGCAGCGCATCGAAGACGCCCTGGCACATTTGGTTAGGCAATCCGAGGGAAGAGTCGCCACCGGGTTCCTGGGAACTCCCTTGGTCCTACACGCACTGGCAGACGGAGACCGTTTCGACGAGGCATATCAGATGCTGCTCAGACGACACCATCCGTCATGGCTCTACCAGATCGAGATGGGGGCGACCACGGTGTGGGAGCGTTGGGACGCGATACGTCCTGACGGCTCGATCCATCCTGGTGTCATGGCGACTCCGCCCGGCATGGCGGATGAGGAAGACGCCGGTGGGCACATGCTCAGCTTCAATCACTATGCCTACGGAGCGGTCGTGGATTGGATCTACCGCCATCTGGCCGGCATCGCCCCTGAGCGCGCCCGGCCGGGCTATCGGCATGTTGTCCTGGCACCCCGGCCTCCCGCTGGAGTCGAATGGGCTCGGGCCACAGTGAACGGGCCGCTGGGGCCGACCTCGATCGATTGGCACATCGAGACGAGCGGAGATCTCTCCGTCGACATCGTGTTGCCCTTTGGCGCGTCGGGGACCTTCGTTGCCCCCGTGACCGAGAGGTCAGAGGTGAGCTGTGACGGGACCTCCTCCGGCCATGAGGTGAACCTGGGGCCGGGGCGCCACTTGCTCTCGGTGACCAGCCCGCGGATCTCGGGCGTGCGCTAGCCGGTCGCTCTGGGCGGCCCGGTGCTGGCCCGAACCACCAGCTCCGATGGCAGGAGAAGCTGCTGATGAGTGTGGTCCGGGGTACCGCATCCTGCCAGCAGCAGGTCGATGGCACTCGAGCCGATGGCAGCGGGTTGTCTTGCGACGGTGGTCAGGGGGACGATGGCCGCGGCAGCGAACTCGATGTCGTCGTAGCCGACGATGGAGACATCGTCGGGCACCGAGTAACCGAGAGCGGCCAGCTGCATCTCCATCCCCACCGCCATCAGATCGTTGCCGCAGATCACCGCGGTTGGGATGCCGATCTCGTGTAGTTCCAGGGCGGCGATCTGGCCGGCCCGGACATTCGTCTTGGGCGTAGTGGCGATCTCGGTGACATGCATTCCCAATTCAGCGGCCGTGGAGCGGACACCCTCGGCTCGCTTGGCCAGCTGGGGGACCTCGGGAGGACCAACCCAGGCAATGCGCGTATGCCCTAGCTCGTGGAGATGGCGCACCGCTTGAACGCTGCCATGTAGATCATCGACCGAAGACGAGCAGTGATCGAGCAAACCGCTCTCGAGATCGACGAATATCACTGGCACATGCCTGGGGAACCTCTGCCCTGGCTCCTGGAACACCTCCGACGCCCGGGTGAGCAGTATCCCTCGGACCCGCTGCTCCATGAACACCCGCAGATAGCTCTCCTCCTTGAGGGGGTCATCCGAAGTGGCGCAGGCGAACACCACCAGTCCATGCTCAGCGGCCCGCTCTTCCACGCCCCTGATCAACTCGTCGTAGAACGGGGTGAAGCCAGGAACGGTCACGCAAACCACCTCGGACTTGCCGGCACGCAGCTGGCGAGCCGACCCGTTGCGGACAAAACCCAACTCGTCCATTGCCTGACGAACCCGTCGCTGTGTCGGTTCGGTGACGACCTGAGGACGATTGAGCACGTTGGAGACGGTCGCGATCGACACGCCGGCCTTCTCGGCTACCTCACGCATCCCTGGTGCCATACGGAGAGTTTAAGGCTGCGGGTCCGTCGATCCTGAACGCTGGTTCAGCCGATCACTAGTTCCGTCGAGAGTCGGATGTCCGTCACCGAGCGGCCGGCAGAGAGAGTCCAAGTCCCGGGCTCCGCCATCCATTCTCGATTCGTCACATCCCAGTGTTCCAAGACGCGACGTGGTATCCGGACCTGAACGGTGCCTGCCTCGCCTGGGCCGAGGCGGATCTTGCCGAATCCAGCGAGGGTGGACGGAGCCCGATCGATAGCCGAATTATCACGGGAGGCATACAACTGGACCACCTCCGACCCTTCCCGCACCCCGATGTTGCGGATCGTGACGGCCAGCGACACGCCTTCAGGGTCCTCGCTGGTCATCTCCAGAGCTCCGTATTCCCAGTCGGTGTATCCCAGCCCGTGCCCGAATGGGACGAGGACCTGTTCGTCGGCGTCGGCACGCCGATAACCAATGTTCTTCTCGTCGTAACGGAGTTTCCCAGCTGTCGGCCGAACCGAGGGCAAGCCGTCCCGATGCCGCCACCATGTGGTTGGCATCCGCCCGCCCGGCTCGGAACTACCGAAGAGCACGTCGGCCAGGGCGTTCCCGTACTCCTGGCCGGGGAACCAGGTGAGAAGTATCGCCGGCACATCGTCCGCCCAAGGCATCAGGACCGGCGACCCGGCATTGACCACCACGACTGTGGAGGGGTTGACGGCGGCGACCGCGCGAACGAGTTCGTCCTGATGCCAGGGCAGGGACAAGTTGGTTCTGTCATAGCCCTCGCTTTCGATGACATCGTTGGTGCCCACGACCACGACCGCCACGTCGGCAACCTTCGCCGCCTCCACAGCATGGTTCAGGGCGAACACCGAATTCGGAGCCGGGGGCTCGACGTAGAGCTGGAGCACGGTGGGCCACGATGGGTCCCGCTCATGTCTCAGCTTCATATGTGCCGGTTGCCCGATCTCCAGGCTGACAGTCGTCGTCACCTGCTCGGGCCGTAAGGCCTGCTCGAGGTGGTCTGCAGCAGGGTCGGCGCTGAGTTCTTTCTCCAGGATGACCTCGCCGTCGAGTTCGAGGGAGTAAGGCCCAATTCCGCCGAAGCCCACGTCGTACTCGCCGCCAATAGGAACGACGACGTTGGCGGACATCTCGATCGACGCGACCGATCCGCCGTCGACGCCCGGACCGAAATCTCCAAAGGAGAAGACCTTGCCCAGATTCATGTGGCGCAGGCCGATCTCCCGGTCGGAAGCATCGAGCAGACGCACTGCCACTCCGGGCTGGCCTGTAAACGGATCGGTGCCAAGACGCCCATCGAGCACCGTGTGTGTCTCTCCGGCAAGGATGCCAGGAGCGTGGATGACGTTGGCTGAGGCTCCGAGCAAGGCGCGAATTCCATCCAGCGGAGATACGGCATAAGGAGGATCGACGTATGCGCTGCCTCCGCCAAGAGTGCGAGCGACCGCCGCGTTTGGACCTATGACGGCGACAGTTGTCAGCTTTCTGGGGTCGAAGGGAAGAAGGCCTCCCTGGTTTCGCTCCAGCACAAAGCTCGCTGCAGCCGCCTCTCGCGTGAGAGATGGCGCCTCCTCACGAGCACCGTTTGCACGCGGTTCGGGCTCCTGCGTGTGATCCAGCTTTCCGACCCGCCAGGCGAGACGGAGGAGTCGCTCCACCTTGTCGTCGATCACGTCAGGAGATACCTGGCCGTCCTCCACAGCGGCGACCAGGGGAGCTTCCCATAGAGGGTTGGGGCCGGGCATGGCGAGATCGGTGCCTGCGTTTGCAGCTTGGACGGTCGACCGGACCGCCGTCCAGTCCGACACCACCAGCCCGTCGAAGCCCCACTCGTCTCTCAGAACCGAGTCGAGGAGAGGGCTCTCGGTCATGGTGTGGCCGTTGACGCTGTTGTAGGCCGCCATGACCGTCCAGACGCCCTGTGCAACCAAGCGTTCGAATGGAGCGAGATACAGCTCACGCAGCGCTCGCTCATCGATCACGACGTCGTATGTCATGCGATCCGTCTCGGTTTCGTTGGCGACGAAGTGCTTGGCGCAGGCGCCCACCCCTTCCGACTGGATGCCCTCGACAAGCGCCGCGGCCAGCTCTCCCGTCAGCAGGGGGTCCTCGCTCCAGCACTCGAAGTGACGGCCACCGAAGGGCGTCCTGTGAAGGTTGACCGTCGGGGCCAGCACCAGGTCCACACCCTTGCTCAGGGCTTCGGCCGCCAGCAGCCGGCCGATGCGCTCGACCAGAGCCCGGTCCCACGTCGCGGCGAGAGCGGTCGTGGAGGGGATGTTGACCGACGTGTCACCGACCCATCGATCGCCTCTGACGCCTGCTGGGCCGTCCGACATCGTGATCGAGGACAACCCGATCGACGGCTCGTCCCCGGTGGTCCACGGTCCCGTGCCAGACAGGAGCGCGACCTTTCTTTGAAGGGTGAGGCCCTTCAGCTTGCGCCGGAGCGACAAAGAGGACGGAACCCGACGCTGAGGCATGGTTTCTCACCTCGCTGAAACGTTTCAATCGTAAGTCGGGCAAAGGTAGTCCCTCCATCTAAACGTTTCAACCCTGGAATGGGACTCGGGCGAGGAACAATCGAGCTCAGAGCTACGTTCGATAGCCACTAGATTCGGCTCCCATGGCGAAGATCCCCGCCACGACCGGCCGAGTCGTGATCGAGGCCGAGTCACCGCAAGTGGACGGTGGCCGCTTTGCGGCGAAGAGGGTGGTGGGGGAACCGGTGACGATCGAGGCTGACGTATTCGGCGATGGTCACGACGCCATCGGCGCCTTGCTCCGACATCGACAAGCGGGGGCGAGACGGTGGGTAGAGACCCCAATGACGCCCATCGGAAACGATCGTTGGAGGGCCGAGTTCCTTCCCGACAGTCTCGGGGTCTGGCAGTTCGAGATCGAGGGGTGGCAGGACCATTTCGCCACCTGGATCGATGGGCTGGAGAAGAAGGTTGCCGCCGAGGTCGACGTGAGCATGGATCTCCTCATCGGGGCCGATCTGGTGGCGACCGCCTCGGCACGGGCCAGGGGCAAGACTTCCCGCTTGTTGAAGAAGCACGCCACCACCCTGGGCGATCCCAGTCTGGACCTCACCGAGCGCCTCGAGAATGCCTTCTCCGAGGAGCTGAGCATCACCATGGACTCCCATCCCGACCGGTCGCAGGCCAAGCGGTCGCGGCGGTTCGACGTGGTCGTCGACCGGGAACGTGCCCGCTTCTCAACCTGGTACGAGCTGTTCCCGCGCTCATGGTCCAATGACCCCGCCCGACATGGCACCTTCGCCGACGTCACCAAGCAGCTGTCCTATGTCGCCGACATGGGTTTCGATGTGCTGTATCTGCCCCCGATCCATCCAATCGGGACCACCTTCCGCAAAGGCCCCAACAACAGGCTGGGAGCCAAGGCAGGGGACCCCGGCGTTCCCTGGGCCATCGGGTCACCTCTGGGCGGCCACACCGCGATCCATCCCGACCTGGGGACGATCGATGACTTCCGCATTCTTCGGGACACAGCCGCTGAGCACGGTCTCGAGATCGCACTCGATGTCGCCTTTCAATGCTCGCCCGACCATCCATGGGTAACCGAACACCCGGAGTGGTTCCGGCATCGTCCCGATGGGTCGATCCAGTACGCCGAGAACCCGCCCAAGAAGTATCAGGACATCTACCCGATCGACTTCGACACCTCCGACCCCCGTGGTCTGTGGCAGGCGCTCAAGGGGGTGTTCGACCACTGGATTGGGGAAGAGATCCGGATCTTCCGCGTCGATAACCCACATACCAAGGCTTTCGCCTTCTGGGAATGGGTCATCGCCGAGATACGAGCTGATCATCCGGACGTGATCTTCCTCGCCGAGGCGTTCACCCGCCCCAAGGTGATGTATCGGCTCGCCAAGCTCGGCTTTTCCCAGTCGTACACGTATTTCGCCTGGCGAAACACACGTCACGAGTTGGTCGAGTACATGGGTGACCTGGGCCGTGTCGCCGACTTCTTCAGACCCAACTTCTGGCCCAATACCCCGGACATCCTCACCCAGCAGCTGCAAACCGGTGGCCGGGCGATGTTCATGACGCGCTATGTGCTGGCCGCCACCCTCAGCTCCAACTGCGGCATCTACGGCCCTGCCTTCGAATTGATGGAGCATCTGCCGCTCAACGCCGGATCCGAGGAGTATCGGAACTCGGAGAAGTACCAGATAAGACGCTGGAAGCTGGATGACGCCAAGTCCATCGCCCCACTGATCAGACAGCTCAACAAGGCCCGGCATGAGCACCGCGCCCTCCAGCACACCGACAACATCACCTTCCACCACACCGACAACGACAAGCTGATCGCCTTTTCCAAGCGGGCGGTGGGAGATGTGGTCCTCGTCGTGGTCAATCTCGACCCGAACTACGAGCAGGCCGGGTTCGTCGACCTGGATGTGGACGCGATTGGCGTCGACCCGACCCACCAGTACCAGTTGCACGATTTGCTCACCGACCGCCGCTACCTCTGGGAGGGATCACGGAACTTCGTCTCGCTCGACCCGGCCGGCATCCCGGCTCACGTCTTTTCCGTGAGGAAGAGAGTCCGATCGGAGCAGAGCTATGACCACTTCGTTTGAGGCTCACGAGGACAGCGGGTCGGCGACCTGGTACCACGACGCGATCATCTACGAGGTCCACGTCAGGGCCTTCGCCGACGCCAACGGAGATGGGATCGGTGATTTTCGCGGTCTGACTTCGAAACTCGATTATCTGCGTGACCTGGGGGTGACCGCCCTGTGGCTCCTGCCCTTCTACCCATCCCCGCTGAGAGATGACGGCTACGACATCGCCGACTACAAGTCGATCAACCCCTCGTACGGGACCATGGCCGATTTCCGCCTCTTCCTGCGGGAGGCGCACAAGCGGGATCTCAAGGTCATCACCGAGCTCGTCATCAACCACACCTCGGATCAGCACCCATGGTTTCAGCGTGCCCGAAAGGCGCCGGCGGGCAGCCCCGAACGCGATTTCTACGTCTGGTCCGACGATCCCGAGCTCTACAAGGACGCCCGCATCATCTTCCAGGACACCGAGACCTCGAACTGGACGTGGGACCCGGTGGCGAACGCCTACTACTGGCATCGCTTCTTCTCCCATCAGCCGGACCTCAACTTCGAGAACCCGGCGGTCCACGATGCGGTGTTCAACGCCCTCGACTTCTGGCTCGCAGCGGGTGTCGACGGGCTGAGGCTCGACGCCGTCCCCTACCTGTTCGAACGTGATGGGACCATGTGCGAGAACCTCCCGGAGACGCACGACTTTCTCAAGGCGGTCCGGGCTCGAATGGACGCCAAGTATGACGATCGCATGCTCCTCGCCGAGGCCAACCAGTGGCCCGAGGAGGCCGCCGCATACTTCGGCGATGGCGACGAGTGCCATATGTGCTTCCACTTCCCCCTGATGCCGAGGTTGTTCATGTCCCTTCGCATGGAGAACCGATTTCCCATCATCGACATCGTCGAGCAGACGCCGCCGATTCCCGAGAACGCTGCCTGGGCGATCTTCCTCCGCAACCATGACGAGCTGACCCTGGAGATGGTCACCGACGAGGAGCGGGACTACATGTACCGGGTCTACGCCAATGACCCGCAGACCCGGATCAACCTCGGGATCAGGAGGCGTCTCGCCCCACTACTGGGCAACAACCGGCGCGAGATGGAGCTGATGAACGCCCTTCTCCTGTCACTGCCCGGGACCCCGGTCCTGTACTACGGCGACGAGATCGGGATGGGCGACAACGTCTACCTGGGCGACCGGAACGGGGTGCGCACTCCGATGCAGTGGTCCGGTGACCGCAACGCCGGGTTCTCCGACGCCAACCCGCAGCGCCTCTACTTCCCGGTGATCACCGACCCCGAGTACCACTACGAGACCGTCAACGTGGAGGTGCAGCGGGACAACCCGAACTCGATGTGGTGGTGGGTCAAGCGCGCTCTCAGCTTGCGCAAGGGGATGCCCGAGCTGTCCCGGGGTGGGCTCGAGTTCGTTTCCAACGAGAATCCGAAGGTCCTCACCTTCCTCCGATCGCTCGGCGAGCGGTCGGTCCTGGTCGTCGCCAATCTGTCTCGGCACACCCAACCGGTCGAGCTCGACCTGACGGGGTTCGAGGGGGTGGAGCCGGTCGAGCTGTTCGGGCGGTCCCGCTTCCCGGCAATCGGCGCCCACCCCTACCTGCTGACCCTCGGGCCCCACGACTTCTTCTGGTTTGGCCTGGATCGGGCGGAGGCGCGGGTCGACGAGCCTGCCGGGCTGCCTCGGGTCATTGTCCGAGGGGAGCTGGCGGGCATCTTCCGCGCCCGGGAACAGCTCGACAGGGTCCTCCTGGGGGCCATCGAGGGCAAACGCTGGTTCCGGAGCAAAGCGCAGACGATCAGTGGCGGCCACATCGTCGACAGGGTCGAGGTCCCCGGCGCCAACTCGATCATCGCCTTCCTCCAGGTGGATTACGTCGAACAGGATCCCGAGATCTACGCCTGGCCCCTCGCCCTCGCGACCGGGTTCGACGCGGTGAGCAGACTCGTCGAGACTCCGGCAACGGTTATCGCCGAGGTCCACTCCCCGTTGGAGACCGGCGTGCTCTACGACGCCACCACCGAGCCCGCATTCGGCGCGGCCCTGGTCGATCTCGCCGCCAACCGGCGCAAGCTGAAGGGGCGTGCCGCGACGCTGTCTGCGTTGCCGATAACGGCTTCACGACATCTGGCGGCGGCGATCGAGGGACAGCCGGCACGCGCCGGCGGCGCCGAGCAGTCCAACACCTCGATGGTCTTCGGTGACCAGGTCATCGTCAAGATGATGCGTCGCGTCGACTCGGGGCCGAATCCCGAGGTGGAGGTGGGCCGCTTCCTCACTGAGCGGGCGGGATTCGAGCATTCCGCGCCCCTGCTGGGTGCCCTCGAGGTCTCGATGAACGGAAAGGCCGCGGCCTTTGCCGTCGTCCATCGATACGTTCCCAATCTGGGAGACGCCTGGTCCCATACCCTGACCTCGCTCTCGCTGGTATACGAGCAGGTGGCCGCACGGCGTGCCGAGTTGGGGCGACCGCCGGCTCGAAGCCATCCTCTGGACATCGGGGACGAGGAGTTCGACGTCGGGCGTGGGCTGGCCGGGGTTCTCCTGCACGAAGCCGAACTGCTCGGTCAGCGCACGGGCGAAATGCATCTTGCGCTTGCCTCGGTTCCCGACGACCCGGACTTCGCCCTGCAACCCCTCACGACCCTCTACCAGCGGTCGTTGTACCAGTCGACCCGGTCGTCGATCAGGAACAGCTTCAACCTGCTCCGCCGCCGCCGTTCGTCTTTGACCCCGGCCCAGCTGGAGCTGGCCGACATGGTCCTCGATCGTGAGCACGACCTTCTCGAGGATCTGCGTTCGGTGACGACCGACAAGATCGAGGCCGTACGTCTTCGAGTCCACGGCGACTATCACCTGGGTCAGGTCCTCTTCACCGGCAACGACTTCGTAATCATCGATTTCGAGGGGGAACCTCAGCGTCCCCTGTCAGAGCGTCGGATCAAGCGGCTCGGGCTGCGAGACGTGGCCGGCATGCTCCGCTCCTACCAATACACGTCACAGATGGCGCTGCGGGAGGCGATGGAGGGTGGGGTCGAGGAGCTGGACCATGCCGCCCATCTAGAAGATTGGGCGGACGCTCTGGCCAGATGGCTGGCGGCGGCCTTCCTCCGCGGCTACCTGGGGACGGTCGACGGGACGCCGATCGTGCCTGCCAACCGTGAGCACGTCAGACGTCTCTTGGACACCCTGTTATTGGACAAGGCCGCCTACGAGCTCGGCTACGAGTTGAACAATCGCCCCGACTGGGTTGACATCCCCCTGCGCGGCCTCCTCCTCGCCTCCACCGGGCAGGAGTGACCTGCCGCACACGTTAGCCGGCCGACGGGTACCAGGTCTTGTCTTCGAGCCAGACGCCGAGCTTCTTCCAGGCACGGCGGGCGGTGCGCCATAGCCAGATGGTGAGGGCGGTGGCGGCGATCACCAGGATGATGACCACGACGATGGTGGGGATGGGGTAGGTAACGGCGAGGGTGACTAGCCCGGCCACCCCGACGTCTTCGGCAAGCGATATCCCGATGTTGCTCACCGGTTCGGGAGAGGCATTGACCACCACCCGTGTCGAGGCCTTGGCTACGTGCGCGTCCAGCGCGAGGGCCCCGGCCACGATGGCTCCGACCGCGGCGCCGATGCTGGCCGAGTCGCCGGCGACCACCGCCCCGATGGCAGCAGCTCCGAGTGGCCGGATCACTGTGTGGATGGCATCCCACACGTTGTCTAGGTAGGGCACTTTGTCAGCAAAGAACTCGACGACAAAGAGGACGCCGGCCACGATCATCACGTCGAGACGAGTCAGCACCTCCGGGATATCGGTCCAACCAAGGCGGCCGGCAATACCCAGCATCAGGGTCACCAGGTAGAGGTTGATGCCCGAGGCCCAGCCAGAACCGGCGAGAAGCCCTGCTGCTTCCATGGGGGAAATCTACCGCTACTTCCAGCTACCGACCCCTATGTCGAGGACTAGGTTTGGCCGTCTTCCCACTAGTGAGGTCGGCAATGCAGGAAAACATGGACGTCGTCCTGTCGATCCACCTCGTCGAGGATGACATCGAGACCGTGGCCGTGGCCGAGCTGGATCTACGTGACGATCACTTCGAGGCGAGTGGCAGGGCACGGCGCAACCCGGTCGACCCGGCTCGACCGGTCATCGGCGAGGAGCTGGCAGTCGCCAGGGCCCTGGCGATGCTGGAAACGCAGATCAACGACTCGGTGCAGGAAAAGATCGACCGTTTCCTCGTTCATACCGACTGATCGGCGCCAAGAAACACCAGTGATTGAGCAAAGGGGGCGGACCGATGTCCGCCCCCTATCGCCCGAACCCCCGCCCTCTCTTGGGATTCCTCACCAGATTCGTTGGCGACGATACGGACCGACCCTTTGGGAAGCCTTAAGGGGCGTCTCCCCCTGGATCGCGATCGGGTAGAAATACCCCCCTCGCACGCAGGGAGACCGTTTGGCCAGGAGCCGCCCGCATCCTGAACCACTACTTCGGCGGGCGCGGCTTGAAGCACTTCTCGATGAAGCCGCGACCCGTCGTCTCACGGTGGTCACCGGTGGTGCCGGGACCGGCAAGACCACCCTGTTATTGCAGTGGCTCGGCAGGAAGCCTGCCGTCTGGCACACCGCGACCCCAGGTGACACCTCGCTGTCTGTCCTTGCCCGCGGGATTCTGGACAAGCTGCGCCTGACGGTGCCCGACCTCTCTCCCGAGCTGTTCCTCGCCATCGAGGGCGGGCGCGGCCCTGACACCGAGACGGGAGAGTCAGACAGAGCCGACTCCCTGGCCGCCGAGCTGAGCCGGGAGCTAGAAGCCAAACTCTCGCGGGACCTGTACCTGGTTCTCGACGATATGCATGTCCTGAGCAGGCGTGGAGACGGGGCTCGTCTCGTGGCCGCCCTCAGCCGCAACGCGCCCGGGCCTTTCCATGTGATCACCGCGTCCCGTGATGCCCTCCCTTTCCCGACGAGCCGAATGCGGGTCCAGGGCCAGGCCTCGGAGATCACAGCCGACCTCCTGGCCTTCACGGTCGACGAGGTCGGCAGTCTTCTCCGTCAAGTAGGTGAGGAAGTCCCTGAAGCGGCAACACGGATCTTCGATCGAACCGGGGGTTGGCCGGTGGCCGTCGTCCTGGCCATGAAGCTGGAACACCTCGGGCCCGAAGGCGTTTCTTCCGATGTCGACGGCAAGGCAACTCTCTTCGAGTACCTGGCCGAGGAGGTCATAGGCTCCGAATCGTCGACCTCGTTGGACGCGCTTAGAGGGGCCGCGCTGCTCCCATGGCTCACCTCCGACATGGCGGCGAGACTGGGCATCGGAGACGGCGCCGCAAATTGGTTCGACCCGCATCGTCGCAGCGTCTATTTGACCCCGGCACCCAATCACTCAGGTGCGGTCAGTCTCTCCCCGCTGGTCCGCGACTTCATCCTCGAGCGACATCCCCTCGGCCGGGAGGAGAGCGACACGATGCTGCTCTCTGCGTCGGCCCTCTACGAGCAAGAAGGCGCCTTGGCCGAGGCCATGGAGTGCGTGTCACGTCTCGGTTCGGCCGACGAGATCGCCCGCTTGGTGTCCGAGAGGGGAGAGTCGTTGCTGGCGGCCGGCCTGGCCCGCCAGATGGTGGCCACGATCGAACAGATCCCCAGGGATCAACGTGATATGGAGGTTCGACTCTTTGAGGCCGAGGCGAGACAGGTGCTCGGCGACTGGGAAGGGGCTACCAACTGTTACGAGGACCTGGTCCCGGGGTCGGGTGAGATCCCGGCGCGCGTGGCCTGGCGCCTCGGTTTTCTCAGCCACATGAGAGGCGATGTGAAGTCGGCCCTCGATGTCTATCGGCGGGGGCGGCGGGGGGAAGGCGACCCGGCCAATGAAGCAGCGCTACTCGGCTGGACTGCCAGCGCCCACTGGCTGCGAGGTGAGCGTGACGAGGCGCAGTCTCTGGCCAACGAAGCGCTGGCGCTGGCCCGTCGGGCCGACGACTCGGGAGCGCTTGCCACGGCTCACACGGTGCTGGCCATGGTGGCGGCGATGGATGGCGACCGGGCCGGGAACGATCTGCACTACCTGCGGGCCCTCGAGCATGCAGAACGCGCTCGCGACGTGGTGCAGACCATCCGGATTCGGTCCAACCGAGGCTCGCATTTCTTGGAGGAAGGCGACTACGGCAACGCACTGGCTGAGTTGGACATGGCCCTGCGACTGGCCGACATGACGGGTTTCCAACTGTGGAGGGCCATGTCTCTCTCCAACCGGGCGCAGGTACTCGCCGGTCTGGGGCGTCTCGAGGAATCCGTGGCCGATCTCGAGCAATCACGGGAGATATTCAGGGGGATGGGTTCGAGGCTCGAGTCCTATCCACTCGCCCAAACGGCCGATGTGTATGCCCTGCGAGGCGACGGCGCCCTGGCCCGGGCCGGCTACGAGGAAGCCATCCGTCTCGGAGATGAGGCGGAGGACCTGCAGGCCCTGGTCCCTGCTTTGTCCGGGCTCGCCCGATTGATCGCCTCCGATGACCCGGACCGGGCGCGGGATCTGGCCGATCGCGCGGCGGAGGTGGCGTCGGTCATAGGTCACGTCGGCGCCCTACTCGCCCAGGGATTCGTTGCGCTATCCGCAGGATCGACTGAATTGGCGCGGGCGAAGGCAGTGGAGGCCGCCGACGTGGCGCGTTCCCGCCAGGATCTTCCCGGTCTGGCCGAGGCGATGGAGCTCGAAGCGGCAACCCTCTCCGATGGGCAGAGGGCGCGATCGCTGCTCGAGCAGGCCCGGCGCGTCTGGGAGGAGGTAGGGGCTCCCATCGGTATGGCCAGGGTCGACATCGCATTGGCCGGCCTTGCCGGCGGAGATGCAGATCTCGCCGAAGCCTCGGCCGAGACTTTGCTCCAATTGGGTGCCAAGGGCCTCGCCCTCGAAGCGAAGAGAGTGGCCGAGAGCCTCTCCGAACGCGCCTCGCACGATGTGATCATCAGGACACTCGGCGGGTTCGGTGTGACCATCTCCGGAGAGACAGTCCCTTCGTCCGCATGGCAGTCGCGGGTGGCGAGGGAGGTGGTGGGCATGCTGGCCGCCACAAGGGGGCGCTCGGTTCATCGTGAGGTAGTGATCGAACGGCTGTGGCCTGATGAGGACGTCAACAAGGCGGGCAACCGGCTTTCGGTCGCGCTGAGCACGATCCGAGGTGTCCTCGACCCGCAGCGGCATCATGACAACGATCACTACCTGGTGGCAGACCGCGAGTCGGTATCGCTGAATCTCGGCCATGTGAACGTCGACATCGAAACCTTCTTCGACGAGGCTCAGCGAGGGCGCAACCTCATCCGGTCCGGTGACCGGGAGGGAGGGCTTGCGATGCTCCGAGCAGCCGAAGCCTGCTACGTCGGTGAGTTTCTCGAGGACCAGCCATATGCCGACTGGGCAATCGGCCTGAGAGAAGAGGCGCGTGCGGAGTTCATGTCGATAGCGCGCATCCTGGCCGAGGCAGAGACAGAGGCCGGGGACCACGACGCCGCGGCGCGTTGGTATCTGCGAATCCTGGAGCAGGACGCCTACAACGAGCCTGCTCATCTGGCGTTGGTGGCGGCCATGGCGGCGGCCGGCCGCCATGGCACAGCCCGACGTCTCTACAGGATCTACGTGACCCGGATGACCGAGCTAGAGGTGGAGCCGGCGCCGTTCCCCACCCCTGTGACGGCTTAAGAGTTCTCTAAGACCCCTGTCTCATACTTCGGGTGATGGACACCTTCGTGGTGCGGGTGTGGGGGCCCATGGCCGACGGGGGAGAGGAGACGGGCTTGCGTGGCGTCGTCGAACACGTCGCTTCTGGGAGAAGCGAGCGTTTTCGAACCGTCGATGAGCTCGTCTCCTTTCTCCGTGCCTCTGACCTGAACACAGCAGAGGAACCACTAGCCGGCGAGGCCTGAGCCGGCGGATACCATCGGCGCACCTTGTTCCCGCTGCGCGATGTGAATCCGACCCGGGTGACACCCGTGGTCACGCTCGCTTTGATCGGGGTGAATTTGATTGTGTTCTTCCTGATCCAAGGACGGGGCACTTTCGACGAGCAGCAGGCCTTGGTGTACGAGCGCGCGGCGATCGCCTGTGAAGTGGCGACTGGCTTCCCACTCGGAGCCGATGAGATCGTCTCGAATGTGTGTCTCGACGGAGCTCAGGATCCGATCTTTCCGGAGAAGAACGTGTTCCTCGCGCTCCTCACTTCGATGTTCCTGCACGGCAGTGTCGGCCATGTCTTGTTCAACATGTGGTTCCTCTGGATCTTTGGCAACAACGTCGAGGAAGCCTTCGGCCACATCGGGTATCTGCTCATGTATGTCATCGGCGGTCTGGCTGCGACCGCGGCCTATGTGGGGCTGAACCCGGACGCCACCATCCCGCTGGTCGGTGCTTCCGGGGCGATCGCGGTCACGATGGGCGCCTACGTCGTCCTCTTCCCCGGGCACCGGATTCTCTCCCTCGTCGGCTGGTTCCTGCTCCCGGTCCCGGCCGCCGTGTTTCTCATCTTTTGGTTCGTCGCCCAGTTTGGGCTGGGCGGCACCAACACGGCATGGGAGGCGCACGCCGGCGGCTTCGTGTTCGGGGCCGGGATCACGCTCTTTCTCCGATCCTGGCTGATGCGCCGCGTGGCGGTCCGGGCGTGATCGACCAAACAGTGAGGCTGTCTACTGACGCTATGCAATGATGACCCAATTCCTAAGCAACACTGAACACATCTCCCCGATCTGGGGGGAAACGGGATGCGCTGTGTGTAGTGTCACTGTTCATAGGCATGATGAGCGGATGTAGGGCGGAGTGATGGGTCGGACCTTGCTCATGGGCGGCTGTGTGCTCAGCCTGGACCGAAAGGTCGGCAACTTCCGGCGGGCCGATGTGCTCATCGAGAACGATCTCATAGCCGAGGTCGGGGAGAGCATTCGGGCTCGAGACGCAGAGGTCATCGATGCCACCGACACGATCGTCATGCCAGGATTCGTCGACACCCATCGTCACCTCTGGGAGTCGTTGTTCCGGGGAAGCGGGAGCTCGGTGGCCCCCGCGGGGTCGGACTGCACTGCCGATGATGTCTATGCCGCAACTCTGATCGGGTTGTTGGGCGCAGCCGAGGCGGGAATCACCACCGTGGTCGATTGGTCCGAGGTCCCGTCTGGGGGCGCACACCGAAGCGGCGCTCCAAGCCCATGCGGACGCTGGGCTCCGCACCGTGTTCGTCAATGCATCGTCCGACTGGCAGGCGGGGAGCCGGAGCGCCGAGGCAACCTCACCACTGACCTCCTTTGCGGCCGGGCCGGGGCGACCAGAAGGATGGGCGATGGCTCGTGAGCTCGGGCTGCGCATCCACGCCCACGCCGGCACCGGAGCCGGTCAGGCCGGATTCGCCCAGATGGCACCGATGCTCGGCGAGGACGTCACGCTGGTCCATTGCACCGACTTCAGCGATTCCGATCTCGATGCCGTCGCCGGCTCCGGAGCGCGCATTGTCCTCACCCCGTCCAGCGAGATGGCGTCCGGTCTGCAGCCCCTGCAGATCCAAAAGCTGGTCGATCGCGGGATCCGACCCGGGCTCGGGATCGACACCGAACTGATGGCCCCGGGCGACGTCTTCGCCCAGATGCGGGCAGCCATCTCCCTCCAGCACGCCACCCTCTTCGACCTGAAGCTCGCGGGCAAGGCCGGAGTGCCCAAGCTCCTCAGCACACGAGACGTGATCCGTTATGCCACTGTCGACGGGGCCGGCGCCGTTGGGCTCGGGGCCAAAGTGGGATCGCTTGCCCCCGGGAAGCAGGCCGACGTCCTGGTACTTCGCGCCGACAGACCCAATATCTATCCAGTCAACGACGCCATCGGCGCGGTCGTCTGGGGGATGGACACTTCGAACGTCGATTGGGTGTTTGTTGCCGGGCAGCCCATCATGCACAACGGAGCCCTCGATGCCGACCTGGATCGAGCCCGAGGACTGGCGGCTGCCGCCCAGCAGCGTATCGGCGTCGCCACACGCGCCCTCGTGGAGACAGGTAGCGGAGGGATGGGATGACCCAGACCCAGACTCGCACTCCTTCATCGGCCGTCACCTCCTTTGTGGTCGGGTCCCGCTACATGCCTGTGTACCTGGCACTGATCCTGCTGGTCGTGGTTGCCTCGATCTGGGCACCGGCCACCTTCAGCAGCGCCGGCCTGAGCCAGATTGCTCTCGTGGGCACGTTCCTCGCCATCACCGCATTGGGCCAGATGCTCGTGATCATGACCGGGGGGATCGACCTCAGCGTGCCAGGGACGTTCCTGCTGGGCGCCTTGCTCATGGTTGGTGTCGGCCAGCAATCGGACGAGCGAATCTGGATCGCATACGCGACCGCCATCGGGGCTGCCGTGGTCATCGGGCTTCTCAACGGGATCCTGATCGGTGGGCTCAAGTTGAACGCCCTGATCGTGACCCTGGCAGTGGGCCAGATCGTGTTGGGAGTCGCCAACCGCTATTACACGACAGTTGCCATACAGAAACCGGTCCCGCCTGCCCTTTCGGATTGGGCCAACGGATCCATCCTCGGAGTGACACCCATCTTCTGGATCGGGGTGGGGCTGGCCGTCGTCCTCATGGTGTTGTTCAGGTTCACCGGATTGGGACGGAGGTTCCAGGTGGTGGGGGCCAACCCAACCGCCTCCAACGTGCTCGGTTTGAGGGTGAACCTGAATCAGATGCTGGCCTATGTCGTGGCCGCCGTCCTCTACGCCACTGCAGGCGTGTTGCTCGCCGCGGACCTTCGTGCTCCGGGGGTCACGGTGGGGGCGCCCTATCTCCTCGGGCCTATTGCCGCGGTGGTGATCGGGGGCGCCTCCCTGACCGGAGGCCTGGCGAGCCCGATCTCCACCTGGGCGGCGGCCTTCTTCCTCGCCGGGCTGAATCAGATGATGAGGGTGCTGGGCCTTCCCACCGCACTCCAGTTCGTGGTCTTCGGCCTGGTCATCATTGGCGGCATGCTGGTCTCGGGAGACCGGATCATCAAAGCCGTCGAAAGGGTCCTGCGCGACCGGTCTCGACCGGGTCGCACGGAAGGGAGGCTCGCCGTCGAAGGCGGCGAACCGTGAGAAAAGGAGAACCGACGATCGAACCCGTAATCGGGAGAGCAACAAACGAAGAGAATGGAGGAGGATGATGAAACCCAGGGTTATCGCCCTGATCGCCGTCTTGGCACTCGTCCTGGCCGCCTGTACGGGCGATGTAGCCGAGACCAGCACCACCGCGGCACCAGAAGAGGAGCCGGCGACCACCGCCGCTGCCGAGCCGACCACCACGGCGGCCGCCGCCGAGGCGACAACGACGGCCGCGGCCACTGAAGAGGACCCCCTCGCTGCGTACGGCGAGACGACGGCAGCAGACCCGGCGCTGGTCGAAAAGGCGCTCGGGCCGGTGGAAGAGGTCCCCGATATCGTCCTGGCGTCCATAGCCCGAGCGAGCCAGGACCTCGACCAAGCCACCATCGACAAGGCGATGGAGTGCTTCACCAATGCCGTCGAATGCGACACGGGCACCGGTGGTGAGGTGATCATGGGTTACGCCGACGGCGGCGGGCTCAACGTGTGGCGTCAGGTGACACGCATGGAAGCCATCCTCCAAGCTCTCTCCTACCCGGAGATCGGAACGATGGTGTTCCGCGACGCCCAGTGGTCCACCGACCCGGCGGTCCCGATCGGCGACATCAACTACATGGTGGAGCGTGGAGTCACGTTCATAATCGGGTATCCCGACTGGGGCGTGGCGCTCGGTGACGCCATCAAGGCTGCCGAAGCGGCGGGCATCCCGTATGTCCCCTATTCGGCGGGCTGGGTCGGTCTACCCGGCCAGGATGGTGCACTCACCCCCGGCACCGACTACCTCTCCATCGTTGGGGAGGAGCTGTGCGCACTCGGTGAGAGCTTTGCCGGGGTCATCAACGACGGAGTTGGCGAAGGACAGATCGGCGTCCTCGGCGGCACACCCGGCAACGCCCTTTCCCTCGGTTGGCAGCAATGCCACATCCCGGCGCTGGCCGCCGGGGTCGAGGTGGTCAACCCGCCGGCGGATCCGAACTCGACCACAGGTGACACTTACTGGGCCAACGACATCGCTCGCGACGTCGTGAGCGGCTTCCTGTCGACGAATCCCGACATCAAGGGGTTCAGCTATGAGTACGCCGACGGGCTCTACACGGCATTGGAAGGCGTCGAGATCGACGAGATGACACTTGCCATTCGGACCGATGAGCAGACACTGTTCTGTGACTGGGCGGAGCGCAACAACCCGAACTACCACATCTGGTACTCGGCTGGTGGCAACTTCCAATCACGGACCGCAGTCACTGCTCAGATGATGAATCTCCAGGGGGCCGAGGTCCCGGCTGAGATCGTCGTCCCCCACGTGATGCGTGAGGTCACGGCAGCGGACTGCAACCCAGACCGTGTCACCCCGACCGTGTCCAACACCTCGTTGGTCCCGGACTCGGTCCTGGCGTTGATGTATCCGGAAGGATGAGCATCGGCGGTCCCGAAGGAGGGTCGACCGCTGAAACCGTCCTCGAGCTGGCGGGTATCTCCCGCCAGTTCGGGGCGGTCCGTGCGTTGACCGACGTCAGCTTCGATTGCCGCCCCGGCGAGGTGCATGCCCTCGTCGGGGAGAACGGCTCCGGGAAGTCGACCCTCCTCGGGATTGCCAGCGGGTTCGTGGAGCCTGATCGGGGCACGGTGCACATCGCCGGGAAGAGACTTCGCACCGACTCCCCGGCTCTCGCTCGCAAGCTCGGTCTGGCCATGGCCTATCAGGACACATCACTGGTCCTGGCCCAGCCGGTGAAGAACAACCTCTACATGGCAGCGCCGCCTGAGGCGAGGCCACCTTTCTGGCGGCGCAAGAAATGGGCGCGCCGGCTGTTGGGTGAGTTCGACCTGGACATGGAGCTCTTCCCCGATTCTCCGGCCGGCTTCCTCACGCTTGCCGAACGTCAGATGTTCGAGGTGGCCAAAGCTTTGGTCTCCGATCCCAAAGTGCTCCTCCTCGACGAGCCCACGACGGCTCTGGGACCGGACGAGGTTGAGGCTCTCCATCGCACCGTCGCCGCATGTCGGCGGCGTGGAGTCGGGGTGGTGTATGTCAGCCACCGACTCCCCGAGGTGCTGGAGATCGCCGATCGGATAACCGTGCTGCGTGACGGCAAGACTCGGGGGACCTTCGACGCGAACGCGACAACCGAGCCCGAGCTGGTCGAGCT
Source organism: uncultured Acidobacteriota bacterium (assembly GCA_963734115.1). Taxonomy (GTDB): domain Bacteria; phylum Actinomycetota; class Acidimicrobiia; order Spongiisociales; family ZC4RG35; genus JARDZU01. Next base: position 53,038 of record CAVTFV010000002.1, on the reverse strand, counting down.
GATCGTGGGCCGGCCATTCGAGAGCGCCTTCCCGGCTGCGGTCGAGACGTCAGAGGAGCGTCGTGAGGTGCTGGTGGTCGAAGGATTTCAGGGACAGTCGTTCGGTCCCGTCAGTTTCACCCTGGAAGCGGGAGAGGTCGTCGGTATCGCTGGGGCCGAGGGAAACGGCCAGCCACAGCTCTTCGACACCCTCGCCGGGCGGACCCCTCCGAGGGCAGGACGGGTGGTTTGCGACGGCAAAGAGCTGACTCTGATCTCGACTCACGAGGCCATTCGATCCGGGATCATGTTGTTGCCCGGCGACCGCAAGCGTGAGGCCTTGGCCCCGGTGCTCGGGGTCCGGGCCAATTCCACGATCCAATCCCTGCGTCGATTCAGTTTTCTTGGATTTCTTCGCCGGCGGGCCGAGCGCAAGGCCGTCAAGGATCTCGTCGCCGAGCTCGAGATTCGCACCCCCTCTCTCGAGCAACCGGTCGAGTTCCTCTCCGGGGGCAACCAGCAGAAGGTGTCGGTGTCGCGCACCTTTCTCCGTGAGCCCTCGGTGATCCTCGCCTATGAGCCCACCCAGGGCGTGGACGTCGGCTCCCGCTTCGACATATACCGGGCATTACGGGCGAGGACCGACGCCGGGGCCGCGCTCCTCGTCAAGTCCAGCGACCCCATCGAGCTGTCCGGTCTCTGCGACAGAGTGCTGGTCATGTCCCGCGGGACCATTGTCGAGGAGATACCGGGCGACGAGCTCGATGAGCTCCGCATCGTGGAGGCCATAGTCCGAGGTCCCGGGGTGTCCCGTTCCGGGCGGTCGCCGTTCGGCGTGGCCATGCCCAAGGCGCCGACGAAACAGCCCACCACGTGAGCATTCTCGAGAGGTCCAGGCTGGAGGTCCGCAAGGTACTCCGCAATGCCCGGGACAAGAACAAGTGGCGCAAGGTGATCAAGGTCAGGCTCTGGATGCCTGTCGCGCTCCAGATCCTGCTGATCCTCGGGGTGGTCTGGTTCACCGACTCACGGTTCGAGGGGTTCATCAACCGGACGAACACCGTGAACATCCTTCTCATCGCCATCCCCCTGGCCATTGCGACCATGGGCCAGATCCACGCACTCCTCGTCGGCTATCTCGACCTGTCGATCGGGGCGATGATCGGTCTCTCGGTGGTCATCGCCTCGTTCATGATCCAGCCCGAGTCGTCGCCGGTGGAGCTTCTCGTCGGGCTCGGCACGATCTTTCTGACCGCTCTCGCGGTCGGGCTGGTCAATGCCGGCCTCATTCGAGGGGTGAAGATCCCTTCGATCATCGCCACTCTGGCCACTTTGAGCATCCTCGACGGGATCTCTCTCACTCTGCGCCCCACTCCTGGAGGGACCATCGACCCTGCTTTCACATCGCTTCTCCGGGGTGGGATCGGGGCGATCCCGATCGCATTCATCCTGGTCGTGGTCGGTGCGGGCCTGCTGGACCTCTGGCTTCATGCCAGCGGATCCGGGCTAAGGTCGAGCGCGGTGGGATTCGACGAGCGCTCGGCGAAGAGAAGTGGGGTTAGGACCAACTGGGTCAGGGTCAGGGCGCTGTTGCTGTCCGCCGTGTTCGCGGCATTGGCCGCATTGTTCGTGATGACCCGTTCGGGGGTGGGCAATGCCCAGATCGGGGCCAGCTACACGCTGAACAGCATCACAGCTGCCGTGCTCGGCGGCGCAGCCCTCTCCGGGGGGCGTGCCACTTTCTTTGGTGGCGTGGTTTCCTCGGTCCTCCTCGCCGTGATCATCACCGTGCTCCCGTTCCATGGCCTTCCTCCCGACGTCGGCCCGGTGGTGATCGGTGTCCTGGTGTTGATCGGGATCATCTTGTTCCAGGTGGGGGACATCAAGGAGCTGGTGAAGCGCAACTACCGCCGGGCGCGGCGCATCGTGATCGGGAGCAGGCCGCCCAAGGCTGCCGAGCTGCCGGCGCTCTACCCCTCGGGCACCGACTTCAGCGTGGTCCCGACCGGTCTCAAGCTGATCAAGGGCGGGATCGTCCTCAGCCTGGACCCGGCGGTCGGTGACTTCGCCCAGGGAGACGTCCTCATCGATGGAGATCGCATCGTGAGGGTCGGGCCCAACCTTTCCAATGGTGAGGTGGAGACGATCGACGCGTCGGGGATGATCGTCATGCCCGGGTTCGTTGACAGCCACCGTCACATCTGGGAGGGGATCCTGCGCAACATCGGCACCGATGTCCCGCTGGAGGGAAGGGTCAGCTACATCTCGTTCGTCCTGCGCACTCTGGCGCCCGTGTTCCGGCCGGAGGACGCCTATGCGGGCAACCTGGTCTCCTCGCTAGGCGCGATCGACGCCGGGATCACCACGCTTCTCGACTGGTCCCACATCCAGGCCTCTCCGGCCCACACCGACGCGGTGGTCCAGGCCCTCGAGGATTCGGGGCTCCGGGCTGTGTTTGCCTACGGGTTCCCCTGGTGGGGCAAGTGGGAGGAGCGACAGCCGAGCTGGTTCGTTCGGGCTGCCACCGAGCACTTCTCCTCGAAGGACCAGATGCTCACCTTGGCCCTGGCGGCGCCAGGCCCCGAGTTCACCGACTTCGAGGTTGCCCGGGACCACTGGAAGCTGGCACGCGAGACCGGGGCCCGCATCACTGCCCATGTCGGAGTCGGCACCTACGGTCAGGACGCCAAGGTCCAAGAGATGGGAGAGGCAGGGCTGCTCGGACCGGACACCACCTACATCCATTGCACGACCCTCAACGACACCGAGATCCAGATGATCGTCGACACCGGTGGAACGGTCTCGCTCGCCTCCCCGGTGGAGATGATGATGGGTCATGGCATGCCCCCGATCCAGAAGTTCCTCGATCGGGGTTGCGGCCCAGTCTCAGCATCGACGTCGAGACCAATGTCCCTGCCGACATGTTCAACCAGATGCGATCGGTGTTGGCACTGCAGCGTGCCCTCGCTTCCGCCGACGGCAAGAGCCCGGTGTCGATGCGAGATGTGCTCGAGTACGCCACGATCGAAGGGGCCCATGCCAACGGGCTGGACGACAAGGTGGGAACCCTCACTCCAGGCAAGCAAGCCGATGTGATCCTGCTGCGCACGGACCGTATGAACGTCACCCCCTTGAACGACCCGACGACGGCGGTGGTGACGGGGATGGACACCGGCAACGTCGACACGGTTCTCATCGCCGGGCGCTTGATGAAGCAGCACGGCAAGCTCCTCCACGTCGACTGGGATGCGGTGAAACGCATGACCCTCGAATCCCGCGACTACGTCGTCGAGAAGTCCGGGTTCAAGCTCCCCGGCATCTGACCGCCGCTTCATCCCCCAGGAGCGCAGCGACGTTGGGGAGGTGTCGCCGAGGGCAGACGGAGGGGGCTTCACGGCATGCTCAGCTATTCCAATGGCACCAACCACAGGGAAGACGCCGAAGCATCGGGCGTCAATGACTCGACCAACAGCGCCGTCCCGGAGTGGGTCTGTATCAAGGCGTGGGAGTGAATCCCGCCGCTATCGGGCAGGTCGTCGGGGGTGAGCACCGTTTCGACATCCTCGCAAGACAGGTGGCGGGGATCCTCCTGCATGCCGAGTCGAATCGGCGGCTCTTCCTCCTGTCCCGTGATTGCGGCGAATGCAAGTAGCCACCCAGCATCGGTCGACAACAACCGTGGGGCTCGGATCGAGGTCACCTCGAGACAGTCGTCCGGGCTGAGGGCCGGTGTCGCGGGACGGGCCCAGGCGAGACCGTCGGGGGACGTCGCAATCCCCAGGTGGGAAGCGTTCCGATCGGCGTCGGAAGCGCCTTCGTACAGCATGTGACGCTGCCCCTCCATACTGAATGTGGTCGGGAAGTCGATCCATGCCCCGTCCCAAGTTCCGGGCCCGCCCACCGCGTAGACGATCGCCGCGTCGTGCCACGGTCCGGACGGGCCGTCGGAGACCGCACGCCAGAAGATCGGCTCGGCGCCAATCGACGTCGGCACGCCGAATCCGAGCATCGACCAGCTGCCATCCGGCTCCTGACTCAGGCTCATCGGCATGTGGCCGGGATCGGCGAGGTCGAGGCCCAGTTCGTCGACACCCGGATCGCGTTGTTGGATGTCGGAACCATCGCCGGACCACGTCAACTCGATGACATGGTGCCGATCAGGGCCAAAGCCGACGATGTAGGCATGGGTCGTCTCGTCGACAGTGGCGGCAGCGGCCACGAAGAGATGATCGACGCCGTCGACCGAGCCATGCGGAACGAGCGGCCCGTCGGGGACGACCGCCTGTAGCTGGGTTGGTGCCGCCGTCGTGGTGGGCGCAGTCGAGGTCACCACGATTGTCTCACCCGCGCATGCCGCGAAGAGTGAGGTGCCGAGCACGAGCCATATCCGACGGGGCGATCTCACCGACCCATCAGAGCAGAATTCAATCTCGTAAGTATTGACTTACCGTAAGTAATCACTTACGCTAGCCACATGGTCGATGCCCAGCTGGATGCGCTGGCGGTGGAAACGAGGAGGGTCATCTACACGATGCTCCTCGAGAGGCCGCGTTCGGTGGGTGACCTCGCCGACCGCCTCCCCGTGAGCCGGCCGGCGGTCTCCCAGCATCTCAAGGTCCTGCTCGAGGCCGAACTGGCCCGGGTGACCAGCGTTGGCAACCGCCGGGTCTACTCGGCCAATCCGACCGGGATGGCGGCGTTGCGCGACTGGGTCGACCACATGTGGGACATGGCGATGGGCAGCTTTGCCGGCTTCGCCCAGAAAGAGATGGAGAGAGAGATGAGCGCGATCGAGCCCTTGGTGAAGGTGGTCACAGTGCCCGGAGAGACTGGGGTCGTCTTCGAGTTGTTCACTCAGAGGATGGGGGAGTGGTGGCCTCTCGATTCTCATTCTGTCGGTGGCGAAGATGCGGTCGACGCTCGGGTCGATCCCGGTGTCGGGGGACGGGTATACGAGGTGACCCGGGATGGTGCCGAGCACGATTGGGCACGGATCACCGATTGGGAGCCGGGAGAGCGAATCGTCCTCGATTGGCATGCGGGAGTGCCCGTCTCGCAGGCGACTCACGTCGAGATCACATTCCGCCAGACCGCCGAGGGGACCGAGTTGACTCTGGTCCATGACGGCTGGGAGGCCCGTGGGCCGGACGCGCCGGCGATGCGGGAAAGCTACGAATCCGGATGGGACCTGGTCCTCGGCCGGATGCCCGGGTCAGCGAGGGTCGAAGCGCGGGCTTGATCGTCAGACGGCAACCCCGACCAGCAGAGTTGCCATATAGCGGGAAACCTGATGCAGGGCGTCACACACACGCGACGCTCTGCATTGGGAATCGCCGCTCGAATCCACTTCCCGGACGCCTATCGCGTCGCATTTCGTAACCTGGCCTTCGTGATCGCTGATCGCTACCAGCCGATCGAGCAGATCGGCACCGGTGGCATGGCCACGGTGTGGAAGGCCCGGGACACGCTTCTGGGCAGGTTCGTGGCGGTCAAGCGTCTTCTCCCCCACCTCGCCGGCGATCCCGAAGCGGCGGCGCGTTTCGAGCGAGAGGCCCAAGCGGCGGCACGCCTCAGCCATCCCGGGATCGTCACAGTGTTCGACACCGGCGAGGACGCCGAGGGGCCATTCATAGTCCAGGAACTCGTCGACGGCACCACCCTGGCAGCCCACCTGGCCCGTACCGGCGCCTTGGGCCCGCAGCCGGTGATCGACATCGTGTCCCAGGTGGCCGCGGCCCTGGACCATGCCCACGCGTTGGGCGTCATCCACCGCGACATCAAACCGGCCAACCTGATCATCGAGTCTGGCGGCCGGGTGAGGCTCGCCGACTTCGGCATCGCCCGGACCGTCGACGACCCGGCGACCATCACCTCCTCGGGCGAGCTGGTCGGAACCATCACCTACCTCGCACCGGAGATCCTCGCTGGGCGACCTGCGACGCCGGCGACCGACATCTATTCCCTGGGTGCGGTCACCTTCGAGCTGCTGTCCGGTCGGCCTCCGTATCAGGCGCCCAGTGCCGCCGCCCTCCTCGAAGCCGTGCGCAGTGGTGAGGTCCCTGACTCTGCATGGCATGGCACCCGACCAAATGTCGACCGCGGTTTCTGAAGCGATGGCCAAAGACCCGGTCGCCCGGCCCGATACGGCTGGGGCGTTCGCCGCAACCCTGACCGGGTCGGCCACGATGGTCATGGCGGCCGCTCCGATGACCCCACCGGTCATTGCTGGGTCTGAGGAGCCCACGGTCGTGACCGAACGGAAATCCACAACGCCTTCACAGGTGGCGCCCGCCGGAGCGGGCCGGGCGGCGCGGTGGCCGCTCCTGTTGCTGCTTCTGGCGGTCGTCGCAGTGGCGGCCGCAGCGATGACCAATGACCCGGACGACGGTGGGGGAGAGCTGGCCGCGGTGACCACCACCGCCATCGCCGAGGTGACCACGACAGTTCCGCCTCCTCCAACAACGACGACCACCACGATTCCAACCACCACGACGACTATCCCGACGACGACTACCGCCGTCGTGACGGCGGAGTCGGTGGCCAGCGAGATTGGGGTCCTCCTGGGCGTGCTTGGCCCACCGGAGTTCCACCCCAGGGAGATCCGGCAGGTCGAGGATCGCATCGATCGCATCTTGGAAGAGTGGGCGAACGACGATCGAGAGGACCTGATCCGTGAGCTCGAGCGTGCCTTCGAGGAGGTGGCCGATCTCGAGGAGTCGCCGGAGCGGGAGGAGCTGACCGCCCGGCTGATCCAGCTCTCGGAGCTGATGGGCTACCGGGTCGACCAAGTCGGACAGGACAGCGGCGGGGACGACGACGACGGCTGAGGGCGGGTCACCGCCATACGTCGATGCGTACATCGATCTCGATCGGGGATTGACTCTCGCGGCCAACCAGACTGCCCCGGTCGGCGAATCACGCGGGATTGTGGTTTTCGCCCATGGCAGCGGGAGCAGCCGCCACAGCCCACGCAACCGACAGGTTGCCGCAGCTCTCCAAGCTGCCGGATTCGGGACTCTGCTGCTCGACCTGCTCACTCCTGAAGAGGACGAAGTCGATATGCGGACGGGGGCGCATCGTTTCGACGTCAGCATGCTTGGTGATCGGGTAGTCGGGGCCATCGACTGGCTTCGGGCCGGCGATGGCTCGCCGATAGGCCTCTTCGGTGCCTCCACCGGGGCGGCGGCCGCCCTGATCGCGGCGGCGGCGCGGCCTCAGGATGTGTTCGCCGTCGTCTCCCGTGGCGGCCGCCCGGATCTGGCCGGAGACGACCTTCCCACGGTTCAGGCTCCGACCCTGCTCATCGTGGGAAGTCGTGATGCCGCGGTATTGGAGATGAACGAGAGTGCCCGATCGCGGATGCAAGCGGAGACCACCCTCGAGGTCATACCCGGCGCCACTCATCTCTTCGAGGAGCCGGGAGCGCTGGATGTGGTGGCTCGGCTCGCCCTCGACTGGTTCGAGCGCTGGGTGCCTCAGGAACGGGTTCGCGCCAGAGAGGGCTCGTAAACGTCGGCGGTGTAGTCGCGAACCATGCGGGCCGCGGTCACCCGTGGGCCGAGGGTCCGCCAGGCGTGGCGAATGCGCTCATGAAAGGCGGGACGGTCGCCGTGGTACATCTCGAGGATGGAACCGAGGGTGTCGAAGAGGGATGTGGCTTCGGCTGCATCACGTAGCTCGTCGTCCTCCTCATCGCTGCTGGTGATCGTCCAGCCATTTGCACCGTCGTACATCTCGGCCCACCAACCATCGAGAATCGAGCAATTGAGCCCGCCGTTCAGCGCTGCTTTCTCCCCGCTGGTCCCCGAGGCCTCCCTGGGCCGGATCGGGTTGTTGAGCCAGATGTCGCAGCCCTCCACCAGCGTGCGGGCGATCCTCATGTCATAGCCGGGGACGAAGGTAAATCGGTTGTTGGCTGCCGGGGAGGAGGCATAGGAGACCACCTCCGAGATGAGAGACTTCCCATGACCGTCCTGGGGATGGGCCTTGCCGGCGAAGACGAAGTGAATTGGGCGACCATCGTCTTCGAGGAGGTGGCGCAGACGATCCGGCTCGTGGAGGAGGAGTGTCGCCCGTTTGTAGGGGGCGAATCGCCGGGCGAAGCCGATGATCAAGGCTTCGGGGTCGAGGTCGCGGCCGGTGCTCACCGCGACCAGGTCGGCCAACCGCCGGGATGCCGCGGCCCGGAGGGCGCCGAGGTGGCCGTCGTCGATGTGGGACACCAGATCCCAGGCCCCGGGGTCACCCCCGGCCCACTCTGGCCCCAGCGCCTCGTCGAACGCTCGTTGGATATCAGGCCCGACCCAGGTCCTGGCATGGACCCCGTTGGTGATCGACGTTATCTCATCGCCGATCCCCATCCCGGCGAACAACCCCCGGCTCACCTCTCCGTGCAGCTTGGAGACTCCATTGGCATGGCTCGATAGCCTGAGTGCCATTGCCGCCATGTTGAAGCGGTGCTCGTCTTCGGGGTCCTGCCCTAGAGCCAGGATCTCCTCCACCGGGACACCCCATCTCTCCGCCCAGGGCTCGAGATAGGGAACGATCAGGTCCTTGTCGAAGCAGTCGATCCCGGCCGGTACCGGGGTGTGGGTGGTGAAGACCAGGCCGGGCCGGATGCGGCCCAACGCCGAGGCGAGGTCACCCCCGACGACCACCCGATCGAGCAGCTCGAGAGCGATGAACCCGGCATGTCCCTCGTTGAGATGATGGACCGGTGTGTCCCAGTCCAGCGCAGCCAGCGCCCGGGCCCCGCCGACTCCGAGGATCATCTCCTGATCGAGGCGGTGTGCCCGATCCCCGCCGTAGAGCCGGTCGGCGATGAGGCGGTCGCTCTCGCTGTTCTCGGCGACGTGGGTGTCGAGGAGGAGCAGCGGCACCCGCCCCACGTCGATTCGCCAAACCCGAGCTGCCACCTGGCGGCCGGGGAGGGGAACCCGTACCACCACATGGGTGTCGATCGCCCCCACGTCGACCGGAACGAGGGTGGGGTAGCGCTCGGTCTGTTCTCCGTCGGAGATCTCCTGGTCGAAGTAACCGTGCCGGTAGAAGAGCCCCACACCGACCAAGGGGATCCCCTCGTCTCCGGCCGCCTTGAGATGGTCGCCGGCGAGGACACCGAGCCCTCCCGCGTATTGGGGGAGGAGGACGTCGATGCCGAACTCCGGGGAGCAGTAGGCGATGTCCGGGGTGGTCTGGCCCTCCATGACCCGATCGAGGTCTTCGACCTCGGCAGCGAGGCGCTCCATGAAGCCCCCGTCGGCGAGCAGGGTGTCGAGCTGACCGGAGATCAGGTCGGAGACCACTGAAACCGGGTGCCGGCTCTGCCCGGCTCCGGGGAGGGAAGAGAGCAGGTCGCGACAGGATGGGACCCACGCCCACCGATGGTTGGCGGCGAGACGATGTAATGCCTCACGTAGCGCCGGTGAATCCACTTTGCTCCCTCCTCATCAACCTCGACCATCGAAGCCCACGATGACCGCCCGGATCAGGTCAGTGTAAAGCCGCCGGCGCCGGATCCTCAGTCGTCTTCGACGGCTTCGATCTGGTCGAGCAGCTGCAGGGACTCCATGGCCGCGGTCGCCACCGGGCCCCGATCGGAGGCGATCTCGGTGAGGAGGGTCCGGGATCGGGGGCCGCCGATGTCGGCGAGGAGTCGTACCACCTGGGGAGTGAGCCGCCCGCTCTTGCGGGCGTTGTCGATCAAATCGATGGAACGTTCGCCTGCCTTCACCAGTGAGATGCCGGCGAGCATCTTCTCCTGCTCGTCGTCGCCGGAGAACGCTTCGAGCAGGGCATAACCGGCGCTGTTCGGGCCAACCGTTCGCCAAGCAAGGCCGGCCCCGATCACCTTGACCGATCCTCCGAGGCTCACGCAGTGATGCTACGAGTCAGATCTCGTTCCAGAGACCGTGTTCGTCCCAGTACGGCGGTTGATGAGGGGCCGGGTGGTCGAACCAGCCGTTGACGTGCTCCCTCAGCTTGGGATGGCTGGGGAAACGCTGCCCACCCCGGTCGAGGGTGATAACGAGATCGAATTTGACCCTGATATCCGTGATCCGATCGACCTTGGAGAAGTCGGGCAGCCACTGGGTGTGGACCGGCCAGGCCAGAAGGACCAGATTCTTGAACTCCACGCCCTGCTTGGTGGCCAGATTGGCCACCGTGCCCCCGTGGCTGTGGGCGAAGAAGTCGGGGGTGTCGAGCCCCTGGTCACCGATCCATTGCTTGAGCGCGAGCGCCGCCACCCGCCGTCCGGCATCCGTGTAGGACCCTGTCCATTTGAAACTCTTGTCGTGGACGTGGAGGGCGGGCTTCTTCCGCTTCACCGCCTCGTAGAAATCACCCCGAGGCTGATACCAGACCTGCTCGCTGGCCCAGGTGCCGTGGGTCATAACTGCGGTCTTCGACTTATGGCTCCGCTTCTTGGACGGCGGCTGGGGTTTGACGGCCCCCTGGACCTGGGGATCCTTGGGGTCGATCTGGCGCAGGGCTTCGAGGGCGAGACGGGAGACGAGGGGGTCTTCGCTCCTGGCCCCCTCCTCGAGAATCAGCCGGATCTGGGGGCGGAGTCTCGTCGTCTCCCTGGCCCCGGCTGCGGCGGCAACCCGCACCAGGGGATGGGGGCTCTGCATCCCCGCCTCGAACAGGGCGGCAGCGTCTTCGAAGGAAGGGCTCCGGTACAGGTCGTCGACGGTCCGTGCCATCTCCTCCTGGACTGCTGGCGCCGACTCGGTCCTGAGCTCGGTCTGTGACATCCGGAGCGGACGTGTCGCCTCTGCGACGGGGATGCGCTGAGATCTCTCCAGAGGCCTCAGATCGGGCAGGTCGAAGTGGGGCTCGTCCGCGACTTCCCGCTCCAGTTCCTCGATCTCGTCCTCTTGGCCGAGGACTCCCGCCCGAGCAGCCAGGAGAAGTGCCGCCTGTGAGGCGGCAGTGGATCGGGTCTCCACCGCTTCGGGCCCGGGGGTGACCCCGAACGCCTCCCGCGGATCTATCGGCTCGAGTGATTGGTATTCAGGCATGGCTACCCCATTCTGGCGCGGCGATGTCGGCCTATGGACCGACATCGCCGCGCCAAAACGAAAGACTCAGTCGGCCCGGTTGATCCGGTCCAGGGCGGCTTTGTCGATGAGGTCGTTGTAGTCCGGGTGGCGGGCGAGCCAGGCAGTGACGAAGGGGCAGAGGGGGACGATCGTCTCCCCACGGGACCGAACGTCGTCCAGCGCGCCCCGGACCAGGACCGAGCCCAGACCCTCGCCCTCGTGACCGGCATCGATCTCGGTGTGGACGAAGTAATTCCGGCCACCTCGGACGTGGTAGACCGTGAGACCGGCCGGCTCGCCGTCCAGCTCGATGACGTATCGGTCGTTGTCGGGGTCGTTGCGGACTGCGACGTCGTGATCGTGGGTCATCGGCTCCTCTTTTGGTCCTGTTTCTTGCGCTCCCGACCCGATTCTCGCACCGCCCTGGTGAGTAGGAATTCGATCTGGGCGTTGACGCTGCGCAATTCGTCCGCCGCCCATTTCTCCAGGGCGGCGTGCAGGCCGGGATCCACACGGAGCAGGAAGCTCTTGCGCTCTGCCACCGTCCTTCCTACTGGTAGAGGGTCCCGGCATTGAGCACAGGTTGCGCATGGTGCTCGCTGCAGAGGACCACCAGGAGATTGGAGACCATGGCCGCCTTCCGCTCCTCGTCCAACTCGACGATGTTCTTGGTGCTGAGCATCTCGAGGGCATGGTCGACCATCCCCACCGCGCCTTCGACGATGCGTGTCCGGGCCGCCACCACCGCCTCTGCCTGCTGACGGCGCAGCATGTCGGCAGCGATCTCGGGGGCATAGGCGAGCCGGCGCAACTGAGTGCGCAGCACCTCCACTCCGGCCAGCGTGAGCTGGGTTTGCAGCTCCTGATGGAGTGAGGTGGTCACTTCATCGGCATGTCCCCGCAGCGAGTGCTGACCTTCCTCATATGCGTCATAGGGGTACTCCGACGCCATGTGACGCACGGCGGTCTCGGTCTGGATCCTGACGAAGTCCTCGTAGTCCTCGACATCGAATACCGCTTTGGCGGTGTCAACGACACGCCACACGATGACCGCCGCGACCTCGACCGGGTTCCCGTTGGCGTCGTTCACCTTGAGGATCTCGCTGTCGAAGTTCTGAATACGGAGGCTGACCTGCTCTCGGTTGGTGAGTGGGACGGTCCATGTCAGGCCATTCCGGCGGACGGTGCCGAGATAGCGACCGAAGAAGGTGACCACCTTCACGATGTTCGGGGGATTGATGACGAAACCGCTGGCCAGCACGCCGCCCACGACGACGAGGACGATGCCGGTCCAGAAGGTCGATCCCTGGCCGTTTCCTGTGGCCTCCCAGATGAGCCAGCCACCCACTAGGAAAACGGCGATCACGATCACAAGCATCAACCATCCGTTGATGCCGAGACCCTTGCGTTCTTTCACTGCTACCTCCGTGATAGCGATCTGATATCACCACGATAGCACGCCCCAGGCTCGGGGGCACAAATGCGTAGCTTCTCCCACGATGAAAGTCGCCGCAGTCGTAGCCGCAGGCCTGTTGGGTGTGATCGCCGTGTTCCAGCTCGCTCTCGCCCTCGGCATGCCGGCGAGACGCATGGCCTGGGGAGGGCAGTACGAGGGCAAGCTGCCGACCGGGCTTCGTGTCGCCAGCGCAGTGGCCGGTGCCGTGATCTACCCGCTCGCGACCCTCCTGATCCTCGAAGCGGCCGACGTGACCGATTTCGAAGTCGTCCCCGATGTCGGCCCAATCGGGATGTGGGTGTTCGCCGGGCTGTTCGCTCTCGGCGCCATTTTGAACCTGGTGTCCCGCTCGAAGGCGGAGCGGGTCTGGGCTCCGGTTTCGATGGGGATCGCCGTTTGCTGCGGGATCGTGGCCGCCGGTCTCTAGACGGGCAGCAGGATCGTGAATACCGCCCCGCCCTCGGGGCGATTGCCGGCAGCAATGGTCCCGCCGTGGGCCTCGACCAGATCGCGGGCGATGGAGAGACCAAGCCCGCTTCCGGTCGAATCGCCCGATTTCACGAAACGCTCGAACACCCGCTCCAGCCGGTCGGACGGGATGCCCGGCCCGCTGTCGGCGACCTCGATCCTCGCCGTGGACTCGCTCAGGCCAGCCGAGACCTCCAACCTGCCTCCGTCCTGCATCTGGTTGAGGGCGTTGGATACCAGGTTGGACAGCACCTGACGCAGTCGATACGGGTCCACGTCGAGCTCGCCCATCCCCGGCTCGACATTCACCACTGGCCTGACGTTGTGTGCCTCCAATGCGGTGGAGAACGATGCCACGACGTCCCCGATCACGCCTTCGATGTCAGTCGGCTCTCGGTGCAGCTGGAGTCGGCCGGCCTCGGCCAGCGTGAGAACCCGGAGGTCTTCGAGAAGACGCTCCATCAGGTCGACTTCGTCGATGACGTTGGAAAGGCTCGCCGGATCATGTAGCCCGTCGATGACTGCCTCGATCTCGCCCCGGATGACTGTGAGTGGTGTGCGGAGCTCGTGACCGAGGTCGGCCAACAGGCGACGTCTTCGCTCGTCCTCCTCCTCGAGTCGTGCGGCCATCCGGTTGAACGAGCCGCTCACCGCGGCCATCGGACCGGGCTCGTTGATCGGGACCCGAACCCCGGTCTCACCGTCACCGAGACGTTTGGTGGCGTCGATCAGAGCGCCGATCGGGGCCCAGGTCCGCCCGAAGCGGTTGCGGGCGAATGTCACCAGGCCAACCAGGGCCAGGATGGCGAGTCCGCCGAGCACAAAGCGCCCTGGCCCGCGGAAGACCCCGAAGAGATTGGCAAATATCAGCCCTAGAAAGGGGCTGACGATGATCAGGAGCAGGACGATCCCGATGAAGGGTCTCCATACGCGGGGTGGGCCGTGGCCGTCATCGGACCAGGGCGGCCCCTGCCATCGTGGGTCAGGCATCGCTGAACTTGTAGCCGACGCCGTAGACGGTCAACACGTATCGGGGGCGGCGGGGGTCGGGCTCCAGCTTCTTGCGGAGATTCTTGATGTGGGCGTCGATGGCCCGCTCGTACGACTCGAAGGACACACCACGGATCGAATCGAGCAGCTGGCCTCGGGTGAATACTCTCCCCGGGCTCGTTGCCATGGTTCTCAGCAGTTCGAACTCGGTGGCGGTCAGCTCGATGCGGGATCCGTCACGCTCGACACTCCGGTTGGGGAGGCTGACCACCAGATCCATCACTCGGATGGTCTCGGTGGCCACCTCGCCGCCGGTTCGTCGCAAGACCGCCTTGACTCGAGCCACCAGCTCCCTCGGGCTGAATGGCTTGACCACATAGTCGTCGGCGCCCAATTCGAGACCGACGATCCGGTCCGTCTCCTCGCTCCGAGCGGTGAGCATGATGATCGGGATCGTCGATTGTCCTCGGATGTTCCGGGTCACGTCATACCCGTCCATCCCGGGGAGGCCCAAGTCGAGGACGACGAGGTCGGGCCGATCGGAGCGGACCGCCGCCACGGCGGCCGGCCCGGTGGAGGCGAGCGCCACGTCGAAGCCCGCCTCGGTCAGGTAGTCCCTGACGAGGCGGGCAATCTTCATCTCGTCGTCGACGACGAGGACCTTGGGCACGCCGGTCATTGTCGCCGCTCGCGGGCTAGGTGTCCTGTTGGGTCTCGGGCTTCGGAATCGGCTGGCTGCCGTGAGCCCGATCGTGCCATTCGGTCATGCGCTGTTCCGGCGACCCCTCTCCTTCGTGCCAGTCGCGACCCCAGTACGGCCCCGGACCGCCCCAGCGTCGCGGTCCGAAGAAGAGCCGGGCGATCAGACCGAAGAGCAGGAAGAACAGCAGCACCTTGAAGAACAAGCCGAAGAATCCAAAGCCGACTCCCCACCCGGGCCCCCACCAGCCCTGGACACCGTTCACCGTGCGGGTCACGACCTCGGCCCCGGTCTCCACCAGGCCCCTTTGGTAACCCAACTGCCACAGACCGAAGCCGATCGCGCCAAGGGCCCCCACGATGAGCAGGGTGATGAGCACCGTCCCAACCACGTTCCTTCTCATGTCTCATACTCCTTTCATTCGAGACTCACGTCAGGATCGGTCTCGAATGTGGAGACGATGTGAAGAAGGCGTGGAGATTCAGCGGGTGGTCTCTTCCAGCGTTCTCCGCAGGAGGGGGAGAGCGGCACGGTCCTTCTCCCGACCTGCTGCCTCTTTGCTCCGGATCACATCGGCGAGCGAGGCGACTTGAACTGCGAGGTCCGGCTCGGTGGCTACTTTCAACTCGTCGGCATCCTTGATCAGATCTCGGTACCCGTCGGTTCCGGTTGGGGATACAACGAGATCGAGGTCACCATGTTTGGTGACGAGGGTCCACACCGTGGCATTCTCGAGCAGCCCGGGATCGAAGGGAAACGGGACGCTGTCCGGTTCGGTCGCCGTTCGCAAACGTGCGCCGAGATCCTTCAAGGCACCGGCTAGACGTTCCAGATTGGCGCGATCGGGCGCCGGGGTGATGTCCACATCCTGGGTGAGTAGCGGGGCTCCGCGCAGCCGCGCCGCGATGCCACCGACGACGAGGAAGTGGACTCCATGGGCGTCGAGCACCCGGAGGATCGCCACCGGATCGAAGTCAGCCACGAGCCAACTGACTCATCAGGCCGATTCGGTTCACAGCCTCGACCATGCCGGAGAGACGATCGTGGGGCAATAGGTTCAGCTCGCGCCGGATCAGGGCCAGGTCGTGATCGTCCACGGGGTGAATGGACACTCCGAGCTCGAATCCTGCCGCTCGAAGCACACGCTGCACTGTTGCGAAATCGGGATTCGTGCGTCCTGTCTCCCACCGCGCTATCACGGACTGATGACTGCCCAGCCGGTGGGCGAGCTCGGCCTGGGTGAGACCTCCCCGTTTGCGTGCTTCCGCAATGAGAAGCCCTGCTGTCATAGGCGCAATATAGCAGAATTGGCATACAAAGAATAGCAGAACAGCTATGACCATCGCCCAGTAGCTTTTTGCCCGTGACCACCCCATCGAGGTTCCGTCTCTGGCAGCCTCCGGGACGATTCGAGGATCGCCCCACGGAGCGGCGGATCAGCTTCCTCGAGTTGTTCTTCGACTTGGTCTTCGTGGTGGTCGTGGCCCAGCTGTCTCACCGGCTGGCCGAGGACCCAACATGGGAGGGAGTCGGTTGGTTCGTCTTTCTCTTCTTTGCGGTGTGGTCGTCGTGGACTAATGGCACGCTCTATTACGACCTGCACGGAACGAACGACGTCAGTGTCAGGGTTTTCACGTTCGCCCAGATGCTGGCCGTGGCGATGATGGGTGTCTTTGTCGGGAGTGTCCCGGGCGACGGCGAGGCCGGCTTTGCCCTTGCATACGCATTGAACGTCCTCGTCCTGGTCTTGATCTGGTTTCGGACCGGGGTCTACGACCCCACACATCGGGCCGCCTCCATTCCCTACTCCGGCTTCTATCTCCTGTCGGCGCTTACGTTCGCCGGGAGCATCTGGGTATCGCCTCCGGGGCGCTACTGGCTCTGGGTTCTGGGTCTGGCGCTCCAGGTCATCGGCCAGGTCGTCGCGTTCCGTCGTTGGACCCCGCCCGAGAGCCAGGGCGGCGATGCGGTCATTGCAGTCACCGGATCGCTGGTGGAGCGTCTCGACCTGTTCGTGATCATCGTCCTCGGCGAGGTGATCGTCGGCTCTGTGACTGGGATGGCAGAAGTCGAAGTGCTCGACTTGGACGCTGCTGCTGCAGGAATGCTGGGGGTGCTGGTTGCCATCGGATTGTGGTGGATCTATTTCGACCTTGTCTCACTGCGCGAGCCGATCTCCCGGTACAGCCAGCTCTGGCTGAACCTCCATTTCCCCCTTGTCGTCGCCATAACCGCCGGAGGGGCAGGCGTGCTCAACACCGTGGAACGACCGTCCGGGGATCTGCCCGATGAGGTCAGATGGCTGCTCGTTGGAGCCATGTCTGTCGCCATCGTGACAGTGGCGCTTCTCACCCGCACCCTCGAGGCACGGGCCCGAGCACCCGAGATCTACCTTCGAGCGGAGCTCACCATGTATGGCAGTGCGCTTCTGGCGCTGGCAGTGGGATTTACCGGTTGGGACGCCAACCCGACTCTGATGACGATGGTCATCCTTCTTCTCGCTCCGGTGGTCGTTGCGCTGCTTGTTTTGAAACAGCGACTGGCAGCAGCACGTGGAACCGTCGCTGGCTAGGACGGCGCCCACTCCCCACAGCCGACGGAATCGAAAGCGAAGTCCCCGGGATCGATCACGACCTCGGCCTGGCCTGATGGCTGCTCGGTGGCGATGACGTCGTCGGGTTCCCCCGAGACACCGGCGAGACGCTCCCAGGTGCAGTTGTTGCCGCCCGGCGCCTGATAGGTGCCGGGTGTGATGTGGGTTCCCAAGACCCATGTCCCCTCTGGGATCGTCGTCATGAGAGGGTCGACTGGCGTCAATGGGTACCAGGCCGCGCAGTCGGTATCGAAGGCGGCGTCGCCCGCCATGATCTCGGCTACGCCATGGTTCTCAACCGGGCTGCCGGCGATGATGTCTTGAGGCTCGCCGGAGAGTCCGGAGAGACGATCCCATCCACAGCCGAGGATGTCGGTTTCGATCCCGGTCTCGTAGATGCCTGGCTCGACATCCTCGCCCACGATCTGGGTCCCCGGGCCGAACGCCGGCACGGGCGCCGGAACCGAGATAGTGGTGGCGGGAGCGGTGGTTGTCGTGGTCACCGGCGCGGTTGTGGTGGTGGCCGCGGTGCTCGTGGTCGTGGCAGGAACCGTGGTCGTGGCAGGAACCGTGGTGGCTGTGGTGGTCCCGGGGACCGAAGTCGTAACGCCGGGGGCCAGGGTGGTGGTCGTGGTGCTGGCGCCAGTCTCGGGATCATCGTTGCAAAAGGCCAGGAACAGAATCAGAAGGAGGAGCAGTGCCCCGACTATGACCAACCACGACCGCCACCATGGGGCGGGAACCTCCTCGACCGGCTCGGCATCGATCGGTTCCTCATCCAGCGGCTCATCCATCGGTTCCATGATGAGAGTCGCGTCTTCGGGAGGCTCCGAGGCCGCGGCGATGAGCTCGGCGGTGGTCAGTGGAGGCAACACTGCCTCGGCGAACGCGGTTGGGTCGCGAGGACGGAAATAGAGCGGCTGGTCGGCCCCCTCGATGAGGACGACATCGCTCTGCTCGGTCCGCGTGATGACCGGAGCGGGGAGGCGGGCGACTTCCCTCTGGTTCACGGAGAGGACGACTTCGTCGCCGATCTGGGCAAAGACAGCTTCGGCCCACGGATTGTCCAACTCCTGGCCCCCGGCCCGGAGTTGCCCTTCGAAGTGTCTGCCCGGGCTGGTCATATGAGACCAACCTAATCGGGGGGATTACCCCCCAGGGGACCTATCCCCATTCCGGAACCAACCCCGGTCGGGCACGGTTCAGGGCATGGTGGGGATCGACCTTCAATTGGTGTCAGGCGAATGCGACTACCACCGCGGAGGCGTAGAGAGCGAGCACCAGCATCAGCATGGCCCAGGCGCGAAGGCCACGGTTACCGAAGTCCTCCGAGATCTTGGAACCGGACAGGCCCAGGGCGCTGAGGAACAGGATGCTCCCAATCCATTCAGGCATATCGCCTCCCACCCCCTCGCGAAACATCCCCATCTAAATGTAGCGCATTTGACGAAGGCGGGAGGCATCTGACCGGCCCGTTCCGGTTGGCATTCACCGATGCCCGAGTTGCTCGCCATCGTCGCCACTCTTCTCACCGCGATATTTCTCGTTCCCCAAATAGCCCGCCTCCACTCGAGCGGTGACACGGCGGGTCTTTCTGCGGTTTGGGCGGGATTCGGAGTGGTCACGAATCTGGCGTGGGTCGCCTATGTCGGAGCGCAGGATCTATGGGTCGCCTCGATCGCACCGGGCATGGCCGTCGTCTCTTACACGATCACCCTGGCCCTCATCGTGCGTCGAACACCCGGCGTCAGCTGGTGGCGATCCTCGTTCTGGTACTCGGCAAGCCTGTTGGCGGCCGAGGCTCTGATGGGTCCGGCCGGTCTCGGGCTGCTGCTGGCGATGACCCCCGCTGTCCAGCTCACGCCAGGTGTGATTGCGGTCTATGGCACCCGCCGCCCCACAGGGGTTGCCCCGGCGACCTGGGTGATCGCCGCTGCCGAGGCGCTCCTGTGGGGTGGCTATGGATGGCTGGTGGCCGATCTGCCACTGGTCGGGTACGGGGTCTTCACGGTGATCGGCTCCGTCCTGATCCTCACCCGATGCTGGGCTACCCGGCCCCGGATCCGGATCACGCGACCGTTGGTCGAGGTCTGACGCGTCGGATACCGTTTTCGCGCATCGATGTCGACCTATGGACCGACATCGGTGCGCGAGAATGAGAGATGACATGAGGACCTCTCCCAACCGGTCCTTCCGATCGGACACGACGGCGCTCCGAACCACTTGGGGCGAAGACCTGATCACCGTGCTTCTCGCCTCCTGGCTCACGTTCGGTGGGTTTGTGGATGGTTTCGCCCATCGCAATCTCGACACTCCGGAGACCTTCTTCACACCCTGGCACGCAGTCCTCTATTCGGGCTATCTGGCTGTGGCGTTCTGGGTGGCCTGGCTGGTGATTCGAAATCGGCCGCGGGCGTCCTCGTTGACCGGCGCGATCCCAATCGGGTACGGAACCTCCGTCGTCGGCCTGATCGTCTTCATGGCCGGCGGAATCGGCGACATGTTCTGGCACATGGTCTTCGGAGTCGAGGTGTCCATCGATGCTCTCCTCTCGCCGACCCATCTAATGCTGCTGGTCGGGGCTCTGCTCATTCTCTCCGGGCCCTTGCGTGCTGCCTGGTTCGACGACGACCCGGCGCCCGGTTTCCGCCCGCTGTTGCCCCCGGTGCTGGCGACGACGATGGCTGCAGCACAGCTCGGTTTCTTCTTCCAGTACATGGACGGGACGAGCATGCGGTTGATGGAGACGCCCTATATCCCGGGTGTAGAGACCGGCTACTTCGCCGTCGTGGCCGGGGTTGGCTCGGTTCTGATCACCACCATGGTCCTGATAGGCGCCCTGCTTCTACTGATGCGGAGATGGACATTGCCCTTCGGTGCAGGCCTGGTGCTCTTTGGCGGTTTCGGGTTGCTGATGGAATTCCTGGAGGGTTTCGAATACCGAGAGGAGGTGATCGCCCCACTGTTGGCCGGGCTCACCGTCGACCTGCTGGTGCGGGCCGTGGGCACCGGCAAGGATCGGCTCTCTTCGCTTCGGATCCTGGCCTTTGTCGTTCCGGTGGTGATGTGGACAGTCCATTTTGGGACCTTTGCGGTGTTCTCGGAGATCAACTGGCCGGTAGCGGTTTGGGCCGGTCTCATCGTCTTCTCCGGGCTGGCCGGGGTAGGTCTCAGCCTGCTGGCTTTCCCCTTCCGTTCTGGCGCGGAGATCTGACCCCAGAGGGTCGGATCTCCGCGCCAAAACGTTGTTTCGCCGGGGTCGTACCATCTCTCGCAGTTTGAGAGACACCGAGCCCGAGCGTCTCGGGGGACCACTGCACATTCTCGACACGTCGACCCCGGTGCCGGTGCCCGCGCCTGTCCCGCGGGAGCGGCGGCCGCTTGTCTGGTTGTGGGCGTTCGGCGTGGTCATCGTCGCCCTGGTGACCCTGGCCGCTATTCGGGGCGATGCCCCCAGGACCGCCGACGTCGCTGCCGGCTCGGTCTCACCCCTCCCTGAATCGGAGGAGACGGCGATCCCACCCGGTTCGGCCGCGTATGCGGAGATCGATCCCGCAGCCGAGGACCTCGAGGTGTGCCAGTGGGATTACTGCATCGTCCATGACCGCGTCGGAGAGGAGCGAATCGAGAATTTCCTCTACGAGATCTCACCAACGGAGGCGCAGGCCATCGCCGACGAGGTGGTGGCGGACTGGGATGTTCCCGAGGTTGGGGTTTCCTCGACCGTGCTGGAAGGAGATCTCGGCGGGCTCTATGACCCGAACACCGGCTCGATCACGCTCGACGAGCCACTCATCGCCTGGTCGCTGATCCACGAGCTGGCCCATCACATCGTCATCGAGACCGGCCCTCAGGATGTCGAGGGACACGGCGCAGAGTTCCTCGACACTCTCGACACTCTGGCAGGAGACTCGTGACCTCCAACGTCCCCATTCCCGGCGGCGGAGGCGCCGCTGCCCGGCCCGGTCGGACCGCGGCAAGAGCTCGGGTCACAGCGTCACGTCGCTGGTTCTACGTCTCCGTAGCCGCGCTGGCCATATCTGCCATCGTCATCGCACTGCTCGCCGTCGGCGAGCCATGGAACCTGGCACCAGGGATGACCGCCTCGTTCCGTAAGTCGATCGCGGCCATCGTCCTCACGCTGATCGTTGTCCTTCCCGCTTTCGCCGTCTTTCGCTACGAGCGGCAGAGCGTGGGCGGACGCTGGCACGAGCCGGCATGGCGGCCCAGTCTGATCGGATGGGTTGGTCTCCTGGTTTCACTCGGGTTGGCCATTTTCTGGCACGGGCTTCGTCTCGCCATCTATATCGCCCGGGTCTGGACCGGTGAGCTGTGATGCGCCGGCGGCTCGGCCCGCTGCTGGCCATTGTGATCGGGCTGTCGGTCATTCCCGGCGTGGCCAGCGCCCAGACTCCGAGCTTGCCCGGAGGCTGCGCCCCTGACGAGAACGCAACGGTCCGGGTGCTTCTCCTCATTGACCAGTCCGGATCGCTGGCCCAGACCGATCCCGATGACCAGCGGATCACAGGAGCCAGGGCCGTAGTCCGGTCCTATGCCTCACTGGCGGAGCGGGTCCAGCAGGTCGAGATCCAGGTGGCCGGCTTCGGCGAGGACTATCGACCAGGCGAGTGGCAGGTCCTGAATCAGGACAGTCTGGGCGCGGCTCTGGAGCAGGTCGATGCGGTGACAGCTGTCGAGGACCAGAAGCACACCGACTATGTCTATGCGGTCAGTGGCGCCGCCGACGCTTTCGAAGGATCGTCGGCGACCTGTCAGATCCTCTTCTGGTTCACCGATGGCCAGCACGACCTGGATGAAGACCTTCTCGGCGACGGTTTGCAGCGCTTCTACTTCCCGCAGCCGGTGACCCCGGCCAATGTCGTCGAGGCCGAGGCAATGATGCCAGCCCTCGTCTGTGACCCCGGTGGGCATGCCGAACGACTGGGGAATTCCGGCGTCAGTGCCCAGATCATGCTGCTCGGCGACGAGAGCGGCGTGGACGAGGCCAGCCGGCGGGTGCTGCGGGGGATGGGCGGCGACCCCAGCCTGGGCTGCGGGCCCGGCAACGGGGCGTTCCAGTCGGTCGACGACGCCAGCCGACTTCCCTTCATCATGGCCTGCGCCTCCCAGGTGGGTGGCTATCAGTTGCCAGACCTGGCTCCTGACGGCGCCGGCAATCTGACCGTCAACGAAGCCGTGGTCGATGCTGGTCCAGTTCCGTATCAGCTCGCCACCGAGGTCCGGCTGATCACCAGGGGAAGTGCCGGCAACCCGCCCAGCCTCACGGCCTCGATCGCTGGCCGACGTGGCCGAGACGACAGACGGCGACTCGGGGACGAACGTCGCCCTCGGTCACCCGGTTGGCGCTCCATTCAGCATCGAGATGTCGGGAGTCACTGAAGTGTGCGGCTTCGTCGTCGCCCAGCCTGCGGTGCCGGTCGTCCAGGGCGCAGCGCCCACCCTCTATCAGAACGAGCCGGGGGAATTCGTCGTTGTCGCCGACGGGCCTCATGGGCGGCTCGAAGGCGAGGCGCTGGGCCGGATCCAGGTCACCGCTGACTCGGGCCAGGTCGGCTCGCCCGACGGGACAGGCTGGCCGGTCACCGTGCCCACTCTGCCGGTGGCCGAGAGCTTCGACCTGACGGTCGGGATGACCTCGGTCCCCGGTCTGGTTGAGAGCGCAACCCAGACCTTCACGCTCAACGAGCAGATCAATGCCCCCGCCATCGTCGAGCAACCCGCCCCGATCAGCGGGGAGGGGGTGGGACCGTTCCTGGTCGATCTCCGGGTCGATCCGAAGGACGGTGGGGAACTCTGTCTGGTCGGGCCGACAGCGGGGATGACCGATGCCAACGAGGAGGCGATCACCGCCACCGCCGATCTGGCCGGGTCCGATTGCATCCAACTCGAGCCCGGCGAGATTCAGACCGTGACCATGGGCATCACCCTCGACCGCTCCGGTTTCGCCCAGGACGTGCTGGAGTTCCAGACCAGGTCTACTCCGCAAACCAGCCCGGATCGCGCGGAGGAGGGCTCGCTGGCCATCGATCTCGAGGTCACCCCGAAGGCGAACCCGATCCTGGTCGCCGTAATCGTGGCCGGTCTCATGCTGCTGATGCTGGCGCTGCTCTGGGCCATTCTCTACGGCGTCAACCGGCTTATCGGCCGCATTCCCGACCCACGCCGGAACCGGATTCGGTACGCCAATTTCGTCGCCGAGCTAACCCCCACCGAATACGGGGAGCTGGAGATTGGGATCGTCGAGGCGCCGGTCGACAGCGCCTTCCGGCTTCCCAAGCGGACCCCCGCCCGTCTCGATGCCGGGAGCCTGCGCATGGAGCGCGACCGTGTCGGTCGTCCCCTGGGTCGCCCCATATGCCCGGATCGGTCTCGGCACCGACTGGGTGGGCGCGCATCAGGGACCGGGCCTGCCGGGGAGGACCGTGGTCGCCGAGAAGACCTATCGGGGGAGGGCGCGTGATGCGCTCGGGCCCTTGGTTACGATCGGTCTGAGCAATTCGAATTTGGAGCGGCTGTCGGAGGGAACCGCGCAGAAGGCTCCAGGCGTTCTCCTCTTCGACATCCGAACTGCCCGCGGCGCCGATGCGAGCAGGGTCGCCGCCGACATGATCAGCGACTCGCTCGGGCTCATCGCAGCCGAGATCTCGACCAGGAACCTGGTCGCTGGAAATGGAAAGGACTGGGGACTCATGAGATCGTTTCTGGTGATAGGGCTCGGTGGGTCCGGCGGGAAGACCATCCGCTATTTGAAGCAGTCCCTCGGCGAGTGGCTGAACGAGATCGGCTGGCCGACCGGCATGCCCCAGGGCTGGCAGTTCCTCCACATCGACACGCCTTCGACCCAGGAGGCGCCGATCCTGCCCGGCCGCCCCGAGCTCCTGCCCCCGATCGAGTACATGTCCCTGCACCGGGACGGGGTGCCCTTCGGGACCGTTGTGGACCGGTTGACAAGGAAACAGACCAACTTCGATGGCTGGTGGGTCGACCCCGATTTCATGAACGTCCCCATCGCCCATGGCGCCGGGCAGTACCGGGCCATCGGGCGGGTGCTCGGGTCTCGATCAACAGGACCGCATCCACTCTGCGCTTCAGGGCAAGATCACCGCCCTCCGCACCGCCGACGCCATCGGCGAGTTACAGCGGTTGCGGGCATCGGCCGACGAGGAGGGCTCAGGCACCTACGAGGAGCGGGGCGAGCCGGTTCTCATGATCGTCTCGTCGCTGGCCGGTGGCACCGGGGCCGGGCTCTTCCTCGATGTGGCCGACATGCTGCGGGCAGAAGGTGAGCAGTGGCTCGACAACTCTTTCGGCATCCTCTACGCCGCCGATGTCTTCCAGAGTCTCGCTGCCGGGGCCAGGGCCGGGGTCCATCCCAATTCGGCGGCAGCCCTGGCCGAGCTGCTCAGCGGGGTCTACGCCGGGGGTCGGGTGGCCGTCGCCGGCGAGGAGCGGGAGATCTCCCGCAGCGGGCCTGCCTTCTCTTTCCTGGTGGGTCACGCCAACACCAGCGGCGTCGTGTTCGGCGATCAGACCGACGTCTACCGGGTCATGGGTCGTTGTCTCTCCGCGGTCATGACCGATCCCCAGGTGCAGGACGATTTCGTGGTCTACACCGCGGCCAATTGGCAGAACAGTGCCGGCACCTACGGCGACTCGGGCGGGCCGATGCACATGCTTATGGAGCCGCCGTACGTGGGCACCCTCCAGGGCCTCGGCTACGCCGAGGTCGATCTCGGGGTCGACCGGTTCAAGGCGTACTCCGAGCGGCGGATCGTCCGCGACGCGGTGGACACCCTCGTCAACGGGCACCGGCTCATCACCGAAGGGCTGGAGCGTTACGAGGGTCTCACCCCGGACGTCATCGCCCAGGAGCTGGCCGCCGACCGGCTGACCGGTTTCCTCAACAACGTCGGGATCAACGAGCGCGGCCAGGATTACCAGGTGGTCGAGGCGATCGCCCTTCCGCTTCGGGAGCGTCAGGTGATCACCGGCTCACTGGCCGAAGAGGTCTATCGGGCCGCTGTGGAGAACGTTGGGGCCAAGGGCCGCATCGATGAGTGGCTCACCGCCGTCGTCGAGGAGGCCGAGCTCCTCGCCCCCGGTGAGAACGAGCGCTACGACACCAAGATCAGAGAGCGGGCCCGGGTCTGGACCAAGGAGGTCACCGGCCGGCTGCTCCGTGAGACGGGCGGTATTGCCTCCGGCTACGGGTTGCCGGTCGTGAACGAGCTGCTCGAGTTGGTCCGGGGCGAGATCCGCACCGCATGTGACGACCTCGAGCAGGAGCGGATCGAGTTCGAGAGCTTCTCGACTCATGTCCGTTCCAACGTCCAGGCGGCATTTG
Organism: uncultured Acidobacteriota bacterium; assembly: GCA_963734115.1. Classification (GTDB taxonomy): domain Bacteria; phylum Actinomycetota; class Acidimicrobiia; order Spongiisociales; family ZC4RG35; genus JARDZU01. The sequence continues at coordinate 27,442 of CAVTFV010000002.1, read as the reverse complement.
GCGAACTGGGTGGCCAGCTCGGCTCCGAGCACGAGGCGGTGAGGATGGCCGCCGCGCAGGCCGTCGACACCCTCGTTTACCAGCGCATGGAAGAGAAGTCGCGATTCATCGCCCGCGCCCTGCTTCTCGACTTCGACGAGTCGGTGGTCATGCCCCTGATGGAGTCGGTCCGTCTCGCTCTCGGTGAGCTGCAGCGCAAGCTCGACCCGGCCGATGTCGAAGCCGCCCCCGTCGATGGCTGGCCCCGTCACAACCCCCGACGCGACCAAGCAGTGTCCGACGATCTCATCCCGGGCAAGACGGTGGCGCTGGTCATCGATCCCAAGGCGTTCCCCACGCTGTTCGATGAGCTGCTGACCTCGACCCTCGGTGTGAACTACGGGGCTCCGGCGGAGAGATGGCGCTCGGTCCGCCACGAAGTGGTCACCGGCAACTACCTGGAGGACTCGCAGCCGACCGACCGTCGTCTGGCCTCCCAGGTGAGCGGCCTGTTCGAGGTGATCGACCAGTGGCAGCCCAGCGAGGCCATCCTCCTCGGTGGCGAGCCCGATCGCCCGGCCCGGTTCCGGCTCCACATCGAGCGTGACGAGCTGGTCCTGCGGGCACGTGCCTGGCTGACCCGGGAGGGCACCGATTTCGACGACTTCCTCTCCCAGGGTTTGCGGGCCTACCTCCAGGAGCCGGACAAGAAGGTCCCGGCCTCTGTGGCCCGCGATCGGGAGCGAGCCTTCCAATCGGCGCTCGAATCCGCTTTCGAGGCGGCCGAGCCTTTGGTGCACGTCGACCCGGTGCTGCTGTCCGAGGTCCATGACCGGGTGCTGACCACTCATGCCGTGCCGGGTGAGATCCCGTTGAAGAACCATCGTCTCGAGCGCTGGGTCAATCAGTTCCTCGATTCCAAGCTGGCCGATCGGTCCGACGGCACCCATGACAACGTCACCCAGAGCGATCGGGTGAAACGGATCTCGATCTACAGCATGCTCGAGGGGGCGCTGCACCCGGCTGTGTTCCGGTCGCTGATCGACCCCATCGCCGACGGCTATGCCGCTGCAGCCAGGGCGGGCCGTCTCCGCGATTTCTGGAAATGGCGCAGGAGCCGGCCGCTGGCACGGTCGATCCCGTTGCCGACACCGATGGTGCGGGCGCTGGTCAGAGGCTGGTTCATTGCCCGTCTTCTCGGTCTGCTCACCGTCGGGCCAGGACAACGGGGCAACCGTGGTCCGCTTCGAGAAGGGGAAGGGTGGCCCCGTCATCGAGTCGCCGCCGCTGGTGACGACGCCGGGGGAGAACCGTCCCCGTCAGTTCGGGGCGTTTCTCGAGACTCTGGCGCTGGCCATCCCCTATTCGGCCGACGCCGGCAAGCCCGAGGAGATGCTCGGGATCTTCCACACCCTGATCGAGCTGGGGCGCAACGCCGGGACCATGGGGGCCGAGATGGGCGAGTTCCGTGAGCTCAGCCCCGTGCTCGAGGAGTGGGTCTCCTCGGGGACTGCCTTCGGTCGGGAGGCCGGTGTCACCCAGATCGAGTTCGAGGAGGCTGGCAAGCGGGCAACTGCCCTGGCCGATCTGATCACCAAGCTGGACGAGGACTACGCCCGTCATGCCGAAGAGGAGCGGCGGGAGGGAAGGATCGGTCCCGAGAACGCCTGGCTGGGCGCCACCGATCTGATCCACGAGGAGCTGCACCGGATGGCAGTCGCCCTCCAGGTGAGGGCTTCGCAGACCACGCCTGAATTTTGAGATGACGGTATCGACGGTCCTGGTCGGGGATCGGGCCGGCCCGGCGTGGGCTGCGGCCACGATGCTGGGAGCCATGGTGGAACAGGGTCTGATCGAGCCTTTCTGGTTCGTCGACTCCCGGATGGCTCGTACCCAGCCCTGGCCAGGGGTGAGGTTCGACCGCTCCGGACCCGACGAAGTGCCGCTCTTCACCTCGATCGGGGAGCGGGCTGCCGACGAGATCAGGGTCGGCGCCATCGCCACGCCGGCTGACACGGTGTCAGCGCAACAGGTGGCCGAGGTCTCCCAGGCGGTCCATCGCCAGTTGAGTTCCCTGGCACCGGGGGAGTCGTCGGTGCGCCTGGCGAGGCTCTGGTTCCCGGACTGGGACACTCTGGAAGCCCCGGAGGACGGCTTCTTCTCCACCCATGTCCACGCCAATCTGGTGGTGATCCCCGAGGACCGGAGGTCAGACCAGCATTTCGCCGCCCCCCTCTCTCCGGCGACTCCCGACTTCGTCGGTCACCTCGCCGCCGAGACCGCCGTCATACTGGGCATGTTCGCCGAGATGGAGGGTTGCGCTCTCGACGATCTCAGCCCGGGCGTGATCTTCGGCGACAGCCCCAAGCTCCGCCTGACTCGTTCCTACGTTCGAGTCGGCCGCAGCCCGGCCCTGCCATTGCAGGAGATCGTCGATCACGAGGGCCGGCTTCCCGTCCCTCCGGGCACCATCGAGGCGCCATCGCCGGCGGCGGCGGTGTCCGATCTGGCGGATCGTTCGATCCCGCTCTTCGACCGTCTCGCCTTCGAGGTCAAGGATCCCGAGGCTCCGCAACGTCATCAGCTGCGGCCGCTCCGAGCGCTCCTCCTGATCCTGAAGGAGATGGGCCGGTTCATCATCTCCCTGCCCCGGCGGGCGGTGGAGGGTCTGTTCGAGGACTTCTCCGAGCTGGCCGGGCGGACGATGCAGGATCTCGTCGGCAGCTCGTCCGTGGTCGAGGTGGTGTGGAAGGGCAAGTTCAGCCCGAGTGGCCACGGGGAAGATTTCGATGCCCTGATCGCCGACCTCAAACGTCAGGCGGAGCGCCGGCTCGACCTGCAGGGCGGCCCCTCGATCGACCAGGCGGTATGGCGGGACCTCCGGAGCCTCGTGCTCTCGACCGCCGACGGCAGCGAGCCGCCGCCGGGTGTGGACCCGATCGAGGTCCACGGCCAACGCGCCGTAGTCAATGACGCTGCCTCGCTGGCCCCTCGTCCCGGGGATTCGCTGGTGGGGACTGCGAAGGACATCCTCGACGAGTCGGAGTCGGGCTCGCCCGTCAGCCTCCTCGGTCGTCTCGGGGCTCGGATCGAGCGGATCGCACGATCGAATCGGACTGCTGTCTCTCGTCTGCTGGAGACACTCGATGTCCAGATCGCCGCATTGCACAACTACCGGCCTCCGAGCTACGCCTTCTGGCACATCGCGGGGAGTGTCCTCTTCGCCGCCCTCGTGGTGAGCCTGCTCCTCCTCACCGGGGCCGTCCGGGGATGGGGGATCACCGAGATCGACAGCTGGACCCGGAACATCCTGTTCGGGGCGTTGACCCTGGCCTGTGTCGCCGGTCTGATCCTGCTCAGGTCCTACGGGGTGCAGGCGTTGGCCGAGGGGCCCAGGACAGACGGGGAACGGTTGTCCAAACTCGGGGCAGGCCCGACCTGGATCGGCGTCTTCATCGGGTGCTGTCGTCGCTGCCCTGTTCGCCGGCCTCGCCATCACTTTCCTCGATTACCCGTCGACCGAGCCGGCGACCTATGCCGCCGTCCTGGCCGGGATCGTCACCGGCGCCGGGCTGGGCCAGGCCTATTCGCTGGCCACCTATCAGGATCATCTTCCCGCCATGGGCCGGATGTCACGTCTCACCATCCTCACCGTCCTGGTCTATGTGTCGCTCATGGTCATCGGCGCTGTCTCCCAGCCCGACGGGTGGTACGCCACCGTCACCGGCGAGGAGCTCCGGAGCCTGGTGTGGCCGATCTGCGGCACGATCGGGTTCTGGCTGCTGTTCGTCCTGGTCGTCGTCTCCTGGCGCCGGGTTCAGGAGCGGCTGGCTCTGCGCAGCTACAGCCAGTCGATCCGTCAACTGGCCGAGCAGGTCGATGCCGCCTTCACCGCCGATCGTGTCGCCGACGCCGCCCGTGAGCAGTTCCTCGGGCTGTCGGCGGTGCTGTCCCGCTTGATCTGGTACCCGTTCGGCAAGGGCGGTTCGATCGCCGACACCGGGGTCGACCTCGTCCAGTTCGGGGTGAACAAGGCGGCCGTTTGCCAGTTCGGCCTATCGACACGGGGGGAGAAGCTGTTCGAGACACGGACCGTTCGTCTCGCCTCGGAGCGGGGCTGGCTGACCTCTCAATACGAGGGGTCGATCCAGACCTATCGGACCGAACAGGCGATTCTGGTCGGCTCCGATGATCCGGCGGCGGTCGGCCGGCCGGATCAGGACCCCAAGACCGTTGCCCAGTACGAGGCGGAGACGCGGCCAGAGAAAGGGGATCGTTGGCGTTGGGCCGACCTCTTCTTCGAAGGCGTCTACGACCCCGCCTTTCTCCAAGCCCTGGAGACCCACGGGGAGAAGGAGGTGTTTGGCCCGATCCTGGCCGACGCCGGCAACTTCGTGCCGATCGGCGGTGATGCCGACGGGCGGTCCCTGCTCGACTTCATGTCCGAGGTGACGCCGCAAGGCAACGGAGACGCCGATCCCCGCTATTTCGATCCCGAGCACCTTGCCAGCGGGGCCTTCGAGCGGACCTGGCACCATCGGATCTGGTGGCCCAACGAGGAGCTCTTCGGCGACGGCGCGCAGGATGCCGACGGCTCGATCGAGCCGGTCGGCTCCCTGGCCCGGGGGGCAGTCTGGGTTGCGGCCCGCGCCGACACCACCGAGGACCTCGAGCCCGCTGCCATCTTCGGAAGTTCAGGCGGGCTGGAGGCACCGGAGAAGGGCCCCGTCGGTCCGGAGTTCTAGGAGGACTACGGCCATCAGTGGGCGAGGTGCAAGACCTCCTCGAGGTATCGAATCTGTCCCCCCGCACTCGTAATCTCGCAGGGTGACGGCACCGGGTCCTTCCATCCTGGGACGGTCGGTGGTGGTGGGCCCCGATTTGCCTGCCCCCTCGGCCTGGTCCGACGCCGATCGGATCCGGATCGACGTGGCGCTTCTTGCCGACACCGACCGACTTCCCTCCATGGTGAACGACGCCCAGCGTCGGTATGTGAGGCGTGTCCCAACGGTCTACGAGCTCGACGTGGCACCCGACGAGCTGAGCCGGGTCGAGACCACCGATGCCGCTCCCTACGAGTTGGGCAGCCGATTCACCTTTCTCCGGGAAAGGCTGGCCAAAGTGGTGTGGCACAACTCTTATGACGCCCGCACCGACCCGCTGGTGTGGTGGTGGGGACACAAGGCTGCCGCCCGGCTCGATGTCACGGTCGATGGCCCGGCCGATGTCACCCGGGCCGATGGGACTCCGGTGTGGATCGACGGCGGTCCCCGTCAGCCGCTTGATCTCGATGAACCGGTGATCCATCACGAGACGGTCGACCTGGGCCGGGACAATCCGGTCCCGCCATTCGCCGAGCCCTCGGTGGATCTGGCCCTCGACCAGCTCGAGGCGGTGTCGCACCTCGTCGGACCGGCCCGGATCATCGCCCCGGCCGGCTCGGGAAAGACCCGGGTGCTCACCGCCCGGGTCCGTCATCTCATCGAGGACCGGGGCATCGAGCCGGAGATCCTCACCGCCCTCGCCTACAACCGGCGAGCTGCCGAGGAGATGGTCGAACGGCTTCCCGCGGGGAGACACCTCAACGTGCGCACCATCCACTCACTGGGCTGGGAGATCCTGCGCATGGCCAAACCTGGTGTCCGCCTCATCGACGAGCGGGAGCAACGTCGGAGGCTGGAGCCGATCTCCACCGCACCGCCCCGGGCCAACACCGACACCATCGGTCCCTATCTCGAGGCGATCGACGAGGTGCGCATCGGACTTCGTGACCCGGAGTTGGTCGAGGCGGAGCGTGACGATGTTCCGGGACTCACCGAGACCTTTCGTCGTTACCGGGAGGGGCTGGAGCGTGCCGGCGAGGCCGATCACTCCGAGCAGATCTACGGCGCCATCGAGGCCTTGTGCCGGCTGCCCGATCTCCGCGCCCGCTGGCAGGCGCAATGCCGGCACCTCCTCGTCGACGAGTTCCAGGACCTGACACCTGCCTACCTCCTCCTCATCCGGTTGGTGGCGTCCCCGGGTCTCGATGTCTTCGGCGTCGGCGATGACGACCAGGTCATCTATGGATACGCCGGGGCCGATCCCGGGTTCCTCATCGATTTCGAGGACTTGTTCCCCGGTGCGGCATCCCATGCCCTCGAGGTCAATTACCGGTCGCCGGCGGACGTGGTCGAGTCGGCGGTCAACCTGCTCGGCTACAACAAGCGCCGGGTGGACAAGACCATCCGTGGCGTCAGCGAGCGTCAGGGCCTCGAGATCCTCACCAGGCCCGGCGACGAGCTCGGGATAACCGCCGCCACTCACATCGCTCGGGCGATCGAGGGAGGGGCAGCACCGGAAAGCATCGCCGTCCTCTCCCGGGTGAACTCCAGCCTTCTCCCGGTCCATGTCGCTCTCAGCGAGGCTGAGATCCCGTTTCACAGCCCGCTCACGACATCGGTCCTGGATCGCACCGTGCTCCGGGCCGCCCTGGCCTGGATCCGGATCGCCCTCGACCCCGAGCAGATGAGCCGCAACGACCTGTTCGAGATCATCCGCCGTCCCGGGCGAGGGATCACACGATTGTTCGGCGAGATGATCGGGCGACGACGGGGGCCGTTCGCATTGGGGGACGCTGGCGGAGATGGGTGAGACTCTCGATGGGCGCCGCGCGGATAGATGGGGCGAGCTCTGCGACGACATCGCCCATGCAGCCCAGTCCACCGCCTCGACTCCCCGGCTGCTCGACGTTCTCACCCACAGTATTGGGCTGGATCGGGCGGCGGCAGCGCTGGATGCAGGCCGGACCCGGGCCGACCGGGCCGCTCAAGAGCGACGACCTGAACGCCCTGCGCCGGGTGGCGCCGCTCGGCCCGGATCCGGCCCGGTTCGAGTCCTGGCTCCGGGAGCGTCTGGCCGCCCCCACCAACCCTGGCGGGGTGACCCTGTCCACCGTGCACCGGGTGAAAGGGCTGGAGTGGGACCACGTCGTGGTGTTCGGCGCCGATCGGGGCTCGATGCCCCATGAGCTGTCTGATGACATCGAAGAGGAGCGCCGCGTGTTCCATGTCGCCATGACCCGGGGTCGGGAAACCGTCACCATCCTGGTCGACGAGGCGCGGCCCTCGAGATTTCTCGCCGAGCTCGACGGGTCGGCTCCAGTCGAGGCCGAGCCACCACCGCCCCGAAGAGATCGGGCGCCCGCCCGGATCCCCGCCGACGCCGTCTTCGTCGAGGTCGGTGACGAGATCACGATCATGGGTGGCCAACGTGGTGTGGTCGATGAGATCCTCACTACCGGGGTGTTGGTGAAGGCGACCGGGACCGGGGCCACGCTGCAGGTTCCTTTCGGGGAGAAGGTGGGAAAGGTCGGCAAGACAGGTGTCTTCGGTCGGCTCACTCCGGGCGGCGACGGAGCAGCCGACCCGGGGCTGATGGACAGGTTGAAGACGTGGCGGTTGGGTCAGGCCCGGGCTCAGGGCGTCCCCGCCTACGTCGTGTTCAACGACCGGACCCTGGAGGCGATTGCCGCTCTGCGCCCGAGCACCGAGGAGACCTTGCTTCAGGTCCCCGGCATCGGCCCCGCCAAGCTCGAGGCCTACGGCGACCAGCTGCTCGATCTGCTGGTGCGATTAGGGCAAGCCCCAGCCGAAGCTCAAACGGGGGATCGTCGTCTCAGATGGTGACGACCAGCTTCCCTCGGGCGTGTCCCGTGCCGAGGTACGTCATCGCCTCCGAGATCTGGTCGAGGGGATAGGTCTGCTCGACGAAAGGAGTGACCTTTCCCGACTCGATGAGAGCGGTCAGGGCGGCCAGGTCGTCCGTGTTCTCCTTGGAGATGAAGAAAGTTGTCTTCTGGCTGGCGAAGGCGGAGCCCACCGTCATCTGCAGCATGTGCCCCAGCGGCCCGAGCATGCGGTTGGTCTTCGGTCCGCCAACGATGACGACTGTGGCGCCGGGTCGCAGGACGCGTTTGACCTCAGACCACGGTCGGCTACCCGCCACGTCGATCATCAGGTCGTATCGCCGCGGGCCCTGGGTGAAGTCCTCCCTCGTGTAGTCGACCACCTGGTCGGCGCCCAGCGCCGCCACCATCTCCACATTTCGGCCGCTGCAGACGGCCGTCACCTCGGCCCCGAGGGCTTTGGCGATCTGGACCGTGAAGGTGCCCACTCCGCCTGCCGCCCCGTTCACCAGGACCTGTTGGCCGTCCTCGACCGAGCCCTTGTCCCGTAACGCCTGAAGGGCGGTGAGGGCGGCCACCGGGACTGCTGCCGCCTGCTCGAAGGAGAGCTGGGTGGGCTTGGGGGCCAACGAGACGTCTTCGCCGACCGTCACCAGCTCGGCGAACGAACCGGTGGTCGTGCCGTAGACCTCGTCCCCAGGCTGAAAGCGGGTGACGCTGCTGCCGATCGACTCGACCACACCGGCGAAGTCGGCACCCAGCCTCTTGCCAGTTGGCTTCGTCAGCCCGAATCCGGGCCGGGCGATGTAGGGAGTCCCGGTGAAGGCGAACCAGTCGAGCGGGTTGGCCGCCGCCGCCCGGACCCGGACCAGGACATCGGTCTCACCGACTTCGGGCTCTTCGACGTCCCGGAGTTGGAGGACGCTGGGCGGCCCGTATTCGTCGTAGACGATCGCCTTCATCGTGCTCAGATCGGCCGAGATGATAGGACGAGAGACGCCGGGGACAGATTCCCGAAAATCGGGTCCAACCCCTCTCCTGGCTCCCGTATCCTTGACCGCGGAGGCGACGATATGGGACGAGCATGAGTATCCCGGCACCGATCGCTGGTCGTGTCGGCGCAGCGTTGCTCCGACGCGGGTGGGCGCAGCGGCTCGGCCGTGTCGCTCTGGTGCTGGCCGCGATCGTGGGCGTGCCCGCCCTCGTGGTCTTGTTCACCGGGGGACAGTCGTCGGTCATCTACTGGATCGACGTCGCCATGTTCTCGCTGTTCGCCTACACCATCGGCTTCTGGCCGCTCTGGATCATCCTGGTCGTGCCCTTGGGTCTGGTGACATGGGTGGTGGGCAAGTTCTCGTCGGAGGCGGCGGAGAAGATCGGGCACTACTTCACGCCGGTGATCTGGATCCTCGGTGGCACCAGCGCATTCCTGGTGATGGGCCCGACGCCCACCGAGGGGGTCTCGCTTCCCACCGGGTTCCCCAGGGTGGGCGCCCTGCTGGTGATGCTTGGTGCAAGTCTTCTCTCGGCCGGGTCTGCTGGTGGTGGTCCGCCGGATTCAAATGCCGACTCAGGACCTGGCGCCGATCGCCATCACCCGATCCCTGGCCCCGCTGCCCTGGCACGCCATGCCCGAGGTGGAGGAACCCGCGGAGGAGTTCTGGTCACCAGACGGTGTGGTGGGCTGGCGCGCCTGGCAATGGACGGGCTCGGTGCTCCGGGGTGTCGTGACCGAGTGGACCACCCAGCGTTTCATCGCCTGGTGTGACTACTGCGATGAGCCACCGGGATGGGACCACCCGTGCGGGATCTACGCAGTGGCCCGGCCGAGCGAGGTGGGGGCCATGTTCCCGGGCAAGCCCGACGTGGTCGGACGGGTCGAGTTGTCCGGCCTTGTGATCGAGCACGAGAGCGGGTACCGGGCATCCAATGCCCGGATCCTCGACCTGTGGACTGCCTCGCCGATCATCGCCGATTGGCTCTCGAAGCTCTATCCCGATGTGAACGTCCACAGAGGTGACCCACCCGAAGACCAGGAGGCGATGTCGTGGCCAACATAGGAAAGCCGGTGCGCAAGATCCGGATCGAGCCGGAGCCGAGTCGACAGCCCCGTCGTGAGGAGGCGCCGGCCCGGCCCAAGGAGCCGCGGCGTGAACCGGTGCCGGTGCCGAAGAAGGCCGGCCCGAGCATCAGTCAATAGACGATGTCGAGCGAGTAGCGAAGGGCGCGATCTAGCTCGGCTCGGGTGCCCGGGTCGAGATGTCCGACAGGCTGGGGGTCGAGGTCGGTCTTGCGCGATGGTGATCACGTTGTCGCAACTGATCACTGCCGGCCCGGGAGCCCGTGGGCAGTGCCCAGCTGCGACCTCAGACGGGATGCCCCGGACGTTCGGGTTATCGGAGCACAGGTGACTGAGTCGAGGACAGCGGATCGCCGTGTCTCTGGTCAGCACACAGACCGGGCGACGACCGGCTCGGTCGGACCGAGGTCTGCCCAGTACGATGTCATTGCGTGCTACCACTCCGGGAGCGGTCTCCCGGCGCAAGACGTCACGACGCTTCGGCGAGCACCGGGTCTGGCGGATGCCTGGTGTATCCCTCGACGAGACGCTCGTCAGCTTGGGCCCACTCGTCGGCTTGGAGCACGGCCAAGGCCCCGCGGCGCAGTAGCTCCGAGCGGCTGACTTTGACACGTCTCGCCATCTCGTCGAGTTTCTCCACCATTTCGTCGTCGAGCTGCACGAGCACTTCGCGTCTTGCCATGACCATATGGTAGACCATATGTCGGTGTGATCCCTTGAGTCGAGACATCCGATCCCAAGGCCTCATCCATTGACAGACCCGGCGTCGGGTTGTAGAAACGTTTTAGACGCTCTGTAAAACGTTTTTCGTCCTGGGTGAGCACTGAGGCGAATCATGAGCTCTCGGATCACGATCAAAGACGTGAGTCGGGCGACCGGGGTGTCCGTCTCGACCGTCTCCAACGCACTCAATGCCCCCGAGCGAGTGGCCGAGGAGACCCGACGCAAGGTGGTCGAGGCGGCCGACCGGCTCGGCTACCGCCCCAACCGCGCCGCACGAACCCTGCCCAAGGGGCGCTCTTTCACTATCGGCTATTGCATCCCGGCCGGTCGGGACGGGTTCTTTCTCGATACCTTCCTGCACCAGGTCACCGAGCGCGCCTCCGATGCCGGCATGGACATCCATCTCTTCACGCCACATCGGGGTCAGAGTGAGGCTGACTCCTATCGGGAAATGATGCGTCGTGGCGCCGTCGATGGATTCGTCCTCTCCGGCACAGTGCACGACGACGAGAGGATCCGGCTCCTGCTCGACTCCCGAACGTCGTTCGTCACCTTCGGGCGGAGTGACCTCGCCGACAATCATTCCTGGGTCGACGTCGACGGCCGTGCCGGCACACGGGCTGCGGTCGACCATCTCGTCGAAGAGGGCCACACCCGTCTCGCCCTCGTGGGCTGGCCCAAGGGTTCCCTCTCCGGCGACGACCGGGCGTCTGGCTTCGTCGAAGGGTTGGAAGCCGCCGGGTTGCCGTTCGACGTCCGGCACCTGATCCGGACCGAGAACGAGTTCGCCGCGGGTCGGGAGGCGGCGTCAGTCCTCCTCGACGCCGTCCTCCCGCCAACGGCGATCGTGACTGTCCAGGACGTGCTGGCCGCCGGAGTGATCGCCGAGCTCCACGCAAGAGGGCTGCGCCCCGGCGGGGACGTGGCAGTCACCGGCTTCGACGACTCACCGCCGGCGATCTACAGCACTCCGGGCATCACCTCGGTCCGTCAGCCGATCGAGGAGATAGGGCGACGCATCGTCGAGTTCCTCATGCACGACCTCGAGGACCCCGAGCCGATCCGCCACTCCGACCTGGTGGAGCCGGAGCTGGTGGTCCGGGAGTCCTCCACCGCTTTTCGCGCACCGTTATCGGGTCACGAGCCGAGATTGGTGCGCGAAAACGAAACGGGGCGAGGCCCCGCGTATGAGCGACACCTGGCTGTTCACCGAGGACCGGGTTTGGCCGGAGCAGGTTCCGTGGAAAGAGTCGCTGTTCAGCATCGCCAACGGGCATCTCGGCACCAGAGGCACCTTCGAGGAGGGTTATGGGGACTCGGTCCCGGCCACGTTCATGCACGGTCTCTTCGTCACACCGCCCGGCGACCTGCCCTATCTCGCCCCGCTACCCGACTGGACCGGCGTCTCCATCACCGTCGACGGGGTGCGCTTCCGTCTCGACGACCGCATCCCGCTCGGGTACGAGCGGGTCCTCGACCTCCGCACCGGTGTCCTTACCAGGCGTGTGCTGTGGCGTGGGCCGGGCACCGGTGTCATCCGGGCCGAGTTCCGCCGTCTCCTCTCCATGGCCAGCCCTGGTCTGGCGGCGATGGAGGTGAAGGTCACCGCTCTCACCGAGGACGTCCAGGTCGGGGTCGAGACCGGGCTCGACGGCTCGATCACCGGACCGTATGGGGCGCCCTGGACCCGGGTCGAATGGACCCGAACCGGTCCCGACCGGCTCCGGATGCGGGCGCAGTCAGACGATCGTCAGGCATCGGTGACGGCGACGTCGGTGATCCGTGGCCTCGGCCCGCTCGGGGTGACTCATCACGCCCGTCATCCCCGGCTCAGCGCCACCATCGATCTGGCGCCCGGGGAGTGGCTCGGCTTCACCAAGTACACCAGCTACCAGCGGGCGAACGAGGGCGAGGAGATCCCCGACGACGACTTCGATCAGGTCGCCGCCGCCTCTGCCGCCGAATGGTCCCGGCGCTGGGAGACGAGCCAGATCGAAGTCTCCGGCGACACCTACGCCGAGCAGGCCCTTCGTTTCGCCGCCTTTCATCTCATCGGCGGGGCGCCACGGTCCTCAGAGGGGGCGGGAGTGGGGGCCCGCCTCCTCTCCGGATACGGCTATCGCCACCACGTGTTCTGGGACACCGACATCTTCGCGATGCCCTATCTCACCATGACCCAGCCCGACCTGGCCCGGGCCCATCTCGGCTACCGCTATCGGGGTCTCGACGGCGCACGTCGCAAGGCGGCCCGGTACGGGCGGGCCGGCGCCTTCTTCGCCTGGGAGTCGGCCGGCACCGGTGACGAGGTGACCCCGGACTGGGGGGAGACCGCCGACGGTGAGCGAGTCCGGATCCGCACCGGGGAGATCGAGGAGCACATCGTCGCCGACGTCGCCTATGCCGTCGATCACTACGTGAGATGGACCGACGACCGCGAATTCCTCGCCGAGCAGGGAGCGGAGATGACCCTCGATGGCGCCCGCTACTGGCAGGACCGGGCCGAGGTCGACCGGGAGGGGCGAGCCCACCTGCGCAATGTGATCGGGCCTGACGAGTACCACGTCGGCGTCGACGACAACTTCTTCACCAACGCCATGGCCGCCTGGCATCTCCGCACCGCGGTCGACCATGGCAGCCGGACGCGACGACCTGGTCTCGAGTCTCGAGCTCCCCGACGGTTGGGAGGAAGCCTTCCTCGACTCTGGCCGAGAAGCTCGAGCCCCGGCCCCGTGACGACGGGGTCTTCGAGCAGCACGACGGCTACTTCGAGCTCGAGGAAGTCGACCTCTCCCGTTTCGAGCCGAGATTGGCGCCGCTCCATGCCATCTTCGGGGAGAAGCGGCTGGAGCGGAGCCAGATCACCAAACAGGCCGACGTGGTCATGGGTCTGGTCCTCCTCGACGCCCTGCAGACACGGGAGCTGGTCGAGGCCAACCTCGACTACTACGGCCCGAGGACCGACCACGGATCCTCGCTCAGCCTGGCCATGCACTCGGTCGCCGCCTCGATCGCGATGCGACCCGACCAGGCCTATGACTACTTCCGCCGGGCCGCCGCCATCGATCTCGAAGACTCGATGTCGAACTCGCATCACGGGATCCACGCCGCCACCCAGGGCGGGTTGCTGCAGGCGGCGCTCGTCGGGTTCGGCGGTCTTCATCTGACCGAGGACGGACCCCAGACCATCGCCCGGCTCCCGGATCATTGGGATTCCCTGGGCTTCTCCTTCGTGCACCGGGGTACCCGGCACGAGAGGGAAGTCCGTGGAGGCAAGCCGGCCCGCGAGGCAGAAGCCCCACGGGCCGACCACAACGGAGGAGGATAAGTATGAGACACAGGACTTTCCTGGTCCTTGTGCTCCTGATGGCTCTCGTCGCCGCCTGTGGCGACGGTGGGAGCGCGGATACGACAACCGCAGAGGGCGCCGCCACCACCGAGGGTGACAGCCGGGGCGGCACCGGATCTGGAGGGGGTCGAGCTCAGCCTGTGGGGCTGGTCGTCCTCGGACGCCGAGAATCAGGCCTTGACCGATCTGGTCGCCCAGTTCTCCGAGGAGACCGGGGCGGTGGCCAGCTTCCAACCCCAGGCCGAGTACGACGTGGCCCTCCAGGCGGCGCTGACCTCGGGAGACCCGCCCGACGTGTTCTATGTCGACAGCTTCCGTCTGCCCGACCTGGCCGATGCCGGAGCCCTGGCCCCGGTGCCGGATGGCGCGGTGAGCAACCCCGACGACATCTTCCCGTCGCTGCGGGAGGCGTTCACCTATCGACGGCACCTGGTACTGCCCGCCCAAGGACTTCTCCACGCTGGGTCTGGTCTACGACCCCGACGTCCTCGAGGCGGCCGGCGTGGCCGTGCCCACCACGTGGGAGGAGCTGGCGGCGGCAGCCGAGGCGTCTGACCACCGGTGATGCGGCGGCGATCGCCGCCGGGACCGCTCAGGCCGGTTTGAGCATGGGCGTGGAGTATCCCCGCTGGGGCGCGTTCATGTTCCAGAACGGGGCGGCCATGACCAACGAGGACAACACCGCCATGACCCTCGACACCCCCGAGGCCCGGGAGGCGCTCGAGTTCGTGGCCGGTCTCTATCAGGACGGCTTCGCGGTGAAGCCGGCTGCGGTCGATGCCGGCTGGGCCGGTGAGGCCTTCGGGCAGGGCAAGGCGGCAATGGTGATCGAGGGCAACTGGCTGCCCCCGGCCATGACGGCCGACTTCCCCGATGCAACTACGCGGTGGCCGAGCTGCCCGCGGCCCGGCCGGGCCGGGCACCTTCGCCTTCACCGTTTGCTACGGGGTGGCAGCCGATGCCGCCAACCCGGATGCGTCCTGGGCGCTGGTCGAGCACCTGACCAATGAGGAGGGGTCGCTGGCCTGGACCGAGGCCTTCACCGTGATGCCGGCCCGTGAGTCGGCAGCTGCGGCGTGGACCGAGTCCCATCCCGACCTCGAGGCCTTCGTTGCCGGCGCCGACTACGCCCATCGCTGGGGGTTCGTCCCCGGTTTCGGTGACGTTCTCGGTGTGTTCAACCCGGGTCTCGAAGGCGTGGTCGACGGGAACATGACCCTCGATCAGGTGATCGCCGACACCACGGCGGCGGGGGAGGGGGTCCTCGAAGGATGAGGACAGCTTCGGGGGGCCGGGTCTGTCGACCCGGCCCCCGGAGGCGGGCGATGGCGGTAGAGACCCCGCCCACCGTCTCGGAGGCGGCTCCGGCGACGGGACCGCTCAAGGTCGGCCGCGGCACGCCAGCTCAAGGGGGCGGCGGAGCCTGGGCTGGCTGTTCAGCGCCCCTGCCTTCATCGGGCTGCTGGTCTTCGTGGCCATCCCCATCGTGCTGACGGCATGGGTCAGCCTGCGGGACTGGAGTGGTCTGGTCTCTCCGTTCAACACCGAATACATCGGGTTCGAGAACTACAACGAGTTGCTCTTCGAGGACGGGGTCCGTCGCACCGACTTCGCCCTCTCCATCCGCAACAACTTCTACTACGTGCTGTTCGTGGTCCCGATGCAGACCACCATCGCCTTCGTCCTGGCGGTGATCCTCAACAACAAGTTCCTGAAGGGGAAGGGTTTCTTCCGCACCTCCTATTACTTCCCCTCGATCACCAGCTCGATCGCGGTGACCCTGATCTTCCTGTTCCTGTTCCAGACCCAGGGGGCGATCAACGCCATTCTCCCCGGCGAGGCGATCAACTGGTTCGACAACGCCAGCGGCCTCTTCCACATCGCCCTGGGGGTGATCGGGATCGACGAGGCCCCGGCCTTCATGGCCGAGAACGAGTTCATGGGGGTCACGTTCTGGCAGTGGATCGCCGGCCCGAGCGTGGCCATGTTCGCCATCATCCTCCTCGTCACCTGGACCACCATCGGCACGTTCATGCTGATCTTCCTGGCCGGGCTCCAGTCGATCCCCGAGTCGGTGGACGAGGCGGCCAAGGTCGACGGGGCGTCCACCTTCCAGACCTTCTGGCACATCACCATCCCGCTGATGAGGCCGACCATCTTCTTCGTGGTGACCATCGGGCTGATCGCCACCTGGCAGGTGTTCGACCAGATCTATGCCACCAATTTCGGAGGTCCGCAGAAGACCACGTTGACCCCGGCCTTTCTCACCTATTTCCAGTCGTTCATCAACTCCGAGGCCGCCCTCGGCGCGGCCATCGCCATGATGCTGCTGGTGGTGATCATGTTCTTCACCTTCCTCCAGCGCCGGTGGATCAAGTCGTCGGGGGAGCGCTGATGGCCGCCATTTCTGCCCAGGCCGCCTGGGGGCGACCGGCGGCTGGCGCCGGTACCTCGGCTATGCGGTGCTGATCTTCTTCGCCCTGGTCTTCATCTTCCCCTTCGTCCTGTCGCTGGCCTCCTCGTTCAAGACCCTGCCCGACATCCAGGCCAACCCGGTCCGGCTCTTGGCCGACCCCGAGTACGGGGGCTGGACCTCGGACGGGATCCGGGGCTTGAACACCGAGAGCGTGCGCATCCCGAGATGGTTCCTCAACTCGACGGTCGTGACGGTGATCGCCACGCTGGGCCGGGTGTTCCTGGCCTCGATGGCCGGCTACGCCCTGGCCAAGATGTCCTACCCGGGCAAGCAGATCCTGTTCGCGCTGATCATCGTGCTGCTGGCGGTGCCCGGGGTGGTGCTGCTGATCCCCAAGTTCCTGATCCTCAAGCAGTTGGGGCTGCTCAACACCTACGCCGGGCTGATCGTCCCGCTCGTGTTCGATGCCTTCGCCATCTTCCTGATGAAGCAGTTCTTCGAACAGCTCCCCGACGAGCTGATCGAGGCGGCTGCCATCGACGGGGCGTCGGCGTGGCAGACCTTCTCCCGGGTGATGCTGCCGTTGGCGGCGCCGGGCCTGATCGCCCTGACCATCCTCTCTGTGCAGGGGATCTGGAACGAGTTCCTCCACCCGCTGATCGCGGTGCCGGGTGCGCCAGAGCTGGCCACCCTGCCCTGGGTCTGGCCAACCTGAGGGCATCGTTCGGTCAGGCCCAGCCCTGGAACACGATCCTGGCCGGGACCCTGATCACCACCATCCCCATCGCCATCGTCTTCTTCGTCTTCCAGCGCTACTTCGTCCAGGGGGTGGCCGCCACCGGGGTCAAGGGCTGAGCCCGCTGCTCCGGGTTGAAGGCGGGAAGCGTCGTCATCGACACCGGGCGGTGCCGGGCGGTGATCTTCGACATGGACGGGGTGATCACCGACTCGGTCCCGGTCCATCGTCGAGCGTGGAAGGAGACCTTCGACTCCTTCCTCGACGAGACCGGATCCGATGCCCCCCGGTTCGACGAGGTGACCGACTATCTGACTCATGTCGATGGCAAGCCGAGATATGACGGGGTTCGGGACTTCCTGGCGTCGCGGGGGATCGAGCTACCCGAAGGCACTCCGGACGACCCGCCCGAGGAGATGACGGTGTCCGGCGTCGGCAACCGGAAGAACGAGATGTTCCTGAAGCCCTGGCGGAGGGCGGGGTCGAAGCGCATCTGTCGACGATTGACCTGATCGACCAGCTCCGGGCCGCCGGCATGCGGATAGCCCTGATCACCTCGAGCCGGAATGCGGCCGCCGTGCTCCACTCGGCCGATGTCGATCCGGGGATCTTCGACGCGTTAGTGGACGGCAACGAGAGCGCCCGTCTCGGTCTCCCCGGCAAACCCGACCCAGCGATATTCCTCGAGGCGGCATCTCGGTTAGGGGTGAAACCGGCTGACGCCGTTGTGGTCGAGGACGCGGTGTCCGGGGTGGTGGCCGGCAGGGCTGGCGGGTTTGGCGGCGTCATCGGGGTCGATCGGGGGAGTAATCGGGAGGCGCTGGAGGCGGGGGGCGCCGATCTGGTGGTTGAGGATCTGGGGGAAGTTGGTATTGCCTAGACCCCGATGACCGTCCATCCCATCGATCGGGCCACCTGGGCTTGTCGTAGATCCGCAGTCAACAACGGCAAGGTTCCTGATCCGACCCGTTGTGCGGCGGCGATATGGAGAGCGTCGAGGGTTCTTGCTTGTGTGATCTCGGCGATGTCGCCGGCCATGCCGCAGACCACCGAATCGAGCTCGACGACGTTCATCCTGGCCCAATCGCTGTCGAAAGCATGCTTTGCTCTGGTCAATCCGGCTCCGGACAGGAGCCGTGCCAGGTTGCGGCGGGCCTCGACTTCGGTGTGGCGGCCTGAGATCCACGAGGAGTCCGCAACCAGGTATTCGCGGAACACGTCGCTGTCAGCTTCGGCGACGTAACGCTTGAGTAGGGCGCTGGTGTCGACGTACAGGCTCAAGTGCCTCGATCCTCAGCCATGACTTCACTCACGGCGAGACTGGCCGACTCCGGAGCGACATCGATCGGTTCATGTTCTTCGCCCGGGGTGATCCAACCCTCGTCGATACCCTCCTGGAGACGCACCCGCCCTGGAAGGGGGCCGAGATGGGCAACCGGCTTTCCTCTCACCGTCACTCGCACCATCTCTCCCCGCGCCGCTCTTTCCACGAATTCAGAGAGACGTTTCTTGAGCTCACGCACACCAACGTCCATGTAGTCATCTTATCGAGCAGAGATGACCACATCAATCGGACGTCTTCGAAGGTGGGAAATACTTGAGGGCGGCATCGATGCTGGTGACGACATCGACGAAGACGTCGGCCCGTCTCTGCTCGTGGGTTCTCGACTCATCGCGACCGATATCGACCTGATCGGCATCGGCGCGAAGTAGCTGTGCCTCGCGGCGCATCACAGCCCGTTTGAAGGCCGCGGCGACATCACCGGGAGCATCGGCGCTCACCCGCACCATCCCGTTGCGCCCCTTGGACGTCTTTATCGACCCGAGGAACCGGAGAAGGGTGTCCACGGACTCACCTTGAAGGATTGCTCCCTGTCTCATCCCGTCGAACTTAAGGGTCCGTTGGGACAGATTCCCCGTCCACGTCGTGAAGAGTTGCGGCCGACCAAAGGCACCCGAGGTGAGCTCAGTCGATCGGAGTGATCTCGATCCGGATTACGACGATGTGGGGCAGGATCCGTCGCGATCTTCTCCCTTGTGATCTCGTCCTTGTTCAGTCCGTACGCCTTGGCGTCGACGGGCCGCTTCTCCAGGTAGGTGGTCATGAACTCGAGCGCCTCGTCGTCACCGGGCCTGGCCTCGGCTATGCCGGTGTACTCGTGACCGGCCAGTCTCAGCTCGACCTCGGTAGGTGTCTCGAAGTTGTGCCACCAGATACGCAGCCGCTTGGTGACCACGGTGACGACGTCGCCTTCCCGCTGATAGCCGACCGGGATCGTGTAGCGCTTGCCGGTCATTCGCCCGGTGAAGCTGAGCAAGGCGACTCCCTGACCCACCCAACCCTGAAGACCTGGTGTTGTGACGGCCCACTTCATCATCGAGTTGGCCCATTCGGGTGGCTTGTCCTCGGGCAGTCGGACTTCCGTGGTTGCAGAATCGGTCATCGTGCGCCTCCGATCTTCGACTTCTGGCGACCTAGCAATCGTCGCTGAGAGGCTGTCGGGGCGGTAGAGGCGAAGGTAACGAAATCGGTAGTCTCGTTTGGTGGCTCCCCGTCTGAATGCCGAGGTATCCGAGAGTGTCTGGCGGGCGTTGTCGGACGAGTCTGAGAAGTCGGGAGACTCAGTGTC
Source organism: uncultured Acidobacteriota bacterium (assembly GCA_963734115.1). Taxonomy (GTDB): domain Bacteria; phylum Actinomycetota; class Acidimicrobiia; order Spongiisociales; family ZC4RG35; genus JARDZU01. Next base: position 7,866 of record CAVTFV010000002.1, on the reverse strand, counting down.
GACGGTGGTCGACCGGGCCCTCTCCACCGCTTTCGACCTGGAGCGGCATTCCTTGTTCCAGGTCTCGACCTCGAACGCCTTGGTCCAGGGTGTGTTCCAAGGAGCGGTCACCGTCCGCGATCTGAAGCGAAACGGCGATTTCGGACTGGGGACATTCGATGGTCTCGACGGGGAGCTGATCATGCTCGACGGGGTCTGTTACCGGGCTACCGGCGGAGGCGTGGTCACCTCACCTCCGGACGATGCACGGGTGCCGTTCGCTGTCGTGACCCATTTCCAACCCGATCTGATTCTGTCGACGGAGCCGGGCTCACTGGCCGATCTGACGACAGCGTTGGATGCGTCGAGACCGTCGGAGAACCTGTTCGTCGGGATTCGGGCCACCGGCACATTCGAGAGGCTGTCACTGCGGGCTGCCTGCGCCGCCGAACCAGGGGAGGACCTGCTCGAAGCCACCGCCCACCAGAGCGAGTTCAGGGTCGTCGACGTCGAGGGGACCCTGGTCGGGTTCTGGGCACCCGCTCTATGCCCGGGCGGTCAATGTGCCCGGCTATCACTTCCATTTCCTCTCCAAGGATCGGGATCTCGGCGGCCATGTGCTCGACATGCAGACCGGTCCTCTCGAGGTTGGGATCCACGTCGAGTCCGAGCTGCACATCGCCATCCCCGAGACCGAAGCGTTCCTCGCCGCCGACCTCAGCGGCGACCATCAGGAGGCCCTGCACCAGGCGGAGACGGGGCAGGCGTCTACGAGCGAGTGAGGGCGCGGCGCGCCACTTTCGTGAGACGACCGCCCCGGGCCACCACCTCGGTGATCCTCCGGGCGAGAGGGGACGGGCCCTTCCAGGGAAGGCCCCGCTGGTAGCGGTAGTGATCCTCCAAGCGGAAGATGAAGGCAAGGTCGGGCTCGGTGCCGTTCCAGAGCCGGCACAGCGACGCACGGTGACCCGAGTGCTGGATGATCCCGTTGACGGCACGTCTCGCCGCCTCGTTCGCTGCCTCCATGGTCGCCACCGAGGTGAAGGTGCGCACGTAGTCGGAGGCGAGGAAGAAGTTGGAGATCTGGGTGAAGGCCTGGGGGCGGAGACGCCAGGTGTTGAGGTAGGCGACGAACAGGGGCTCGGCGTTCTCGCTCATCGGCACATCGGTGTCGGGGATGAAACCGGGGAGGAGCGAGGCGACGAATTGCTCCCGGGTGATGTCGGGATCGAGGAACCAGCAGTACAGCATGTCGTCGGTCAGCGGCTGCTCGTCGAGGGAGTGTGACCGTTTCAGCTCCTCCCAGACCTCGATCTTGATCTCGTCGGCGGTGCAGTACTTGGCCGCTTTGTCCACCGTGTTTCCGGGCTGATGCCAGTTGGAGATGTCCACCGATATCACGCCCTTGACGTTGCCGTCGCCGTAATTGGCGAGGTCGTAGTCGGCCCAGAATTGTTGCTGGGAGACGGAGGTGAGCGCCCATGGTGAGTCGAGGTAGATCGTGTGGCCATGGGCCAGGGGCACATCCTCTTTCAGGAAGAACTGGATGCCGTTCATCCACTCCACGTAGCCGGTGGCGATCGACTTGATCCCTTCCAGGGAGCTGTCTGCGGCGAGGATTCCATCGTCAAGCAGGAGCGCCATCTTCTCCGCCGGCAGCGCAGCGATGTAATAGTCGGCGTCGTCGAGGATGAAGGAGTTACCTGCCGCGTCTGACATGTGGACAGCCTCGATGGCCCCTCCCGGCCTGCCCAAATGGGAACTGCAGACGATGCGGTCGATGTGACGGTCGAGCTGGTATTCGACACCCGATCCCCGCAGATACTCCAGCCAGGGGTGGAGCCAGACCTCGTTGGTCGGTCCGTTGAGCACCCGGTCGGTGCTCGGGCCAGGGGTGATCAGGTCGAGTATCAGGGCCAGCCCGATGTCGCCTTCGACATGAGCATTGGCGAGTTGGGCATTCGCGGCCACCAGGGAGCGGGTGAGCCCTTCGGCGAGGAACTTCTGATACCCCTTCGACTTGTTGTCGGCGTCGACGAACTCCCACCAGCCCATCGTCTCGTAGATCTCCTCCCGTCTGGCGTCGCAGCTCGAATAGACCTGCCAGAGCTTGTCTACGAAGAAATCGACCTCGCCCTCCTCCAGACCCATCTCCGCAGGAAGATCGGAGAGCAGATCTTGGAGGATCTTCTCGAAGTCCCCTTCGTCTCGGGGAAAGCGTGCCGGCATCTCGATCGAGGTCTTGCCATAGAGCGAGAGCTGGACTCTGGTGGTGTCGACCAGGTTGTCGATTACGTGGCCTTTCCCAAATGGGATCCGGCTCATGGTGTCGGTGACGTGCTTGTAGAACCGGGGGAAGAACCGGAAGCCGTGCTCGCCGGGCAGGTAACCCTTTTCACCGGACGACGTCGGGGCACGACCCGCTCAGCCCGCCCACCGGCACCGGGATGCTCCGGGCCTTCCCCCCGCACAGCTCGGGCTGTTTCTCGAACACGGCGACCCGAAAGCCGCGCTCGATCAATTCGTGGGCGGCACTCATCCCGGCGACGCCACCGCCGAGGACTGCGACCTTCGGACCGTCGCCGTCGGGGAAGGGTTTCAGTGCAACCGGTTCGATTGGAGTGTTCGTGATCCGGGCGAAGTTACACGCCGCCGACTTTGCGACGCCGGGCCGATCTCAGCCGACGGACAGCGACTCGATGACTTCCTCGAGGACGATGGCCTGAGTAGGGCAGGCCGCGGCGACCTCACGCAGCGTGTCCTCGTCGACCGTTGTCGCATCGATGAGCTCCGGCTTGAGGAAATCGCCCTTTCTCCACTGAAATGCCGATGGAGCGAGAACGATGCAGGTGCCGGCGCCGATGCAGCGCCGCCTATCGATGACGACCCTCACTGCCATGTGACACCGGCCTTGATCGCATACTCGATCGCCTCGTTCTCGGTGGCCACACCGAGCCTGGCCAGGAGGTCGTCCACTTCCGGGCTCCGGTCGGACGACCCCGAGGCGAGCTCACGAAGCAGTGCCAGATCGTCTTCGGTCAGCGCACTCCCTCCCGCATCGTCGGCAGCCAGTGATTCGGCCGGATCGAAGCCAACGATCCTGGAAACGTCGGCGATCATCGGGGTGGCGAACCACTTGTCCCGCAGCTCGGCGTCTCCTAGGGACATGCCCAGGTATGAGATCCCGGCGATGATCTGGGCGCTGAGACTGGCCGCCTCCGGCTGATCACCGACGATCAGGATCCGTGCTGCCACCCAGAGGATGGGCACGTAGTACGTGAGATAGGTCTCCCCGTCGATGTCGAGGGCGTTGCGGGCCTCGTCTGCGGCAGTGGTCGAATCTCCCTCCGCCTCGGCGACCAGGGCCAGAGTGGCGTGGGCCACCGCCCCCCAGGGCAGCTGGCCTTTCAGCTGACGAGAGAGCCCCAGTGCTTCATTCGCAGTATCTCGGGCCGGCTCGAGGAGGGAGGTGTCACCTTTGAGAGCTGCGATGCGGGCGTATTCGAAGCCGAGATTTGCCAAGGCCTCACATCGCTCGCCGGGACTCTTCTGCCCGGCGAGCTCGGCAGCGCGCCGGAAATGGCGACTCATGGCTTCTACGTCATCGAGCGACGCAGCGTGGGCGCCCCGCCACATCTCCAACCGTCGAGCCATCGAGGTCGAGGCCACCGCCATCGCCGCGGTTGCGGCCCGGTCGAGCCATGCGACGCACTCGTCGTCGCCGCCCACCTGAAGACAGGTCATCGCCATCCCGCCGGCGGCCAGGGCTTCCAGCCAGCGGTCTCCGATGGCGCGAGCTGCATCGAACGCCTCACGTCCTCGCAGCAGGGCGAGCCCGGGCTGGATGTTGAGACGGGCGTAGGTGGCTATGGCGAAGAGTCCCTGGGCCTCGTCGACAGCCGACTGACTCTCGGTGATTTCGCCCTTCCGGCTGAGATGCAGGGCCCGCACGTGCTCGATGCGACCGGCCATCCCCTGGGCTGTCGGATCGGCGACGTGGGCATAGGCCAGGCTGATCAGCGCCGACATCGAGCCCTGCTGATCGCCGATCTCCTCATAGATGTGCAGCGCCTGCTCGGCCAGGTCCTTGGCCGGGGCGAACAGTTCCGGTGCCTGCATCAGGATCTCCAGCTTCGAGGTTCCGTCATCATGGAGACCTATGGCGGCCAACTTCACCCTCCCCGCCGCGATCATCGCCAGCTCGCGCAGGGCGTCGGCTTCCTGGGAGCGGGCGCCGATCTCACGGGCGATCCCCAGCGCACGCTGGTAGGCGTCTTCGGCCGCGTCGACGTCCACCTCCACCGCGGTGATGTATCCCTCACCGATCGGCGACTTGGTGATGGCCTGTCCCAGCTCGAGACACGCCGACAGCTCGAGGCTCCGGTCACCGGAGTCCTCGGCGGAGACACACACCGCCTGGGCCAGCTCGGCAGCCAGGTCGAAGTCCTCGCTGGCCCGCGCCGCTGAGGCCCGTCGCAGCCTCACCTCGGCGTCGAGGGCGGGTGACGCGACCGCCCCGCTGAGGGCGGTCATCTCGGCGAGATTGGCCATCCGCTCCACCCCTCGCTCCATGACGGCGAGGGCGTCGTCTTTGATCCGGAGCATCTCGATCCGCTTCTCGGGCTCCGAGGCGGCGGGGAGGGTGGCGTCGATGAGACGGACCGCCTCTTCGGGCGCCGACATCGCGACCGCGGTCTGCGCCGCCCGAATGGCACTGTCGATCGCCAGCACCTGGTCTCCGGCCTCGAGGGCGTGATAGGCAAGCATGGACAGGCTCTGCTCCCCGCCCTCGGCCGCCAGGTGCTCTGCGATCGCCTGGTGGATGTCACGCTTTCTCTGCCGGGGGAGTGAGGCGAGGAGCGAGGCCCGGATCTGGTCGTGGGAGAAGGAGTAGTCGTACCCGGTGCCGGCTCGCTCGGCCACGATCAGGCCCAGGTCGACCGCGTTGCGGAGGTCTTCGCCGACCTGCAATTCCGAAAGGGTGACTCCATCGATCCGGGTCAGGACCCGGGCCAGGTCGGCCAGCCGGAAGCGTCGGCCCAGGACCCCGGCGTCGGCGAGTCGCGATCTGCATTCCTCGGTGAGCTGGGCCAGCCTCCGCTCGACCAGGCTCTGGATCGAGGAGGGGACGGCAGGCCCGCTGAGCTTGGTCAGGGTCCAGGTGCCGTCGATCAGCTGCAGGGCCTCGGCCTCTCGATAGGCCCGGGTCAGCTCCTCGAGGAAGAAGGGGACGCCTTCGGATCGGGAGTGGAGGCTGTTCACGGTCGACTCGTCGGCCGGGGCACCGAGCAGGCTCTCCAACAGCTCCCCGCTCTGGCGCTCGGTCAGCCTCTGCAGACGGAGCACCTGGGTGACCCGCATCCGGTCCAGGTCGGCGATCAGTTTGGAGGCCCCGCCGGTGGACGAGTCGGAGTAGGGGCGGAGGCTGATGAGGAGGAAGAGTGGGGCCGATCCCATGGTCCGCACCAGGTAGCGGATCAGCTGGATGCTGTCGTCGTCGGCCCATTGCAGGTCGTCGAGCATCAGCAGAACGGGACGCTCCCGGGTGAGGGCGAGGATGGTGGTGGCCACCTCGTCGAAGGTGCGCAGCATCTGCTCCTGGGGGGAGAGGCCTTCCATCCGCTGGCTCCGTCCCGAGATCGCTTCCTGCGCCGCCTCGAGGGGCTCGCCGGCCCTGGCTTCCCGGGCGACGGAGGCCATCTGGGGCGAGGTGAGCAGGGAGCGAAAGAGGAGGAAGGGGCCCCGAAGCTCTTCGTCGGCGGCCACGTCGAGGACGAAGAACGGCTGCTCCTGCTCGGAGGCCAGTTGGGCGGTGGCCTCGAGCATCCTGGTCTTGCCGATGCCGGCCTCACCCTCGAGCACCACCGCGGTGAGACCTGTGGCCGGAGTGGCCAGCAGCTGTTGGGAAACGACGTCGAGCTCGCGGGCTCGTCCCACCACGGGACCCTGGGCCCGGGCGGTGCGGGCGTCGAAGGCAGCAGCCGAGGCGGCCCGGGTCTCCCTGGTCACCCTCTCCCCGTCGGCCGCCTTGTCCCTCCACAGCACCTCGAAGAGCCGCCATCGGTCGGGAAAGCCCTTGAGCCAGAACAGACCTCGGTCGACGATCCGGATGTCGCCCAGTGTCCCGGCGAGATCCTGGACCACTTGAGAGACCAGGATCTGACCACCCTGAGCCTTGTCGGCGACCCGGGAGGCGGCGTGGACTGCCGTTCCATGGGCGTCACCGGCTGCCTGGGTGACGTCGCCGCTGTTCAACCCCATCCGCACCGACAGCGTCCTGTCGGGGTTGGCCCGGTTGTGATCCTCGATGGCCCTCTGGATCGAGGTGGCGGCCTGAATCGCCTGGTTGGCCGAGGCGAACAGCGCCATGAACCCGTCGCCGAGCGACTTGGTCTCCACCGCGCCGGCGATCTCCAGTCGGGACCGGACCAGTTCGTCGTGAAGGTTGATGATCTCGTTGGCGGTGGCGTCACCCACCCGCACCCGGAGATCGGTGGAGCCTTCGAGATCCGTGAACAGGATCGTGAAGGTTCCTTGCATCGTTTCTCCCTCCGCCACTCGCCCTACCTCCCTGAACAGGTCACGTTAACGGTGACGGCATGGCTGACGGGCACTGAGTACGTGCCATCATCACTCGGCGATGACGCAGCCACCGCCTTCGGATCAGGTCAGGACCATCGACCGTGATGAGTTGTGGGCCAAGATCAGCCGTGGCGATCGATTCCGCCTGGTGATGGCTCTCAACGAGTGGGCTTTCCGGGCCAAGCACATCCCTGGCTCCGAGCATTTCAACACTCCGGAGGAGCTGTTCGCCTCGCTGGACACCGACGATGAGATCGTGGTGTATTGCACCAGCCCGGAATGCCATTCCAGCATCGCCCTCTATTGGGCTCTTCTCGAGGCAGGCTTCGACAACGTGAGGCGGTATTCGGGGGGATTGACCGACTGGGAAGACGCCGGTCTGCCCCTGGAAGGGGAGTGGGTCTCCGACCCTTGACACTAGGACGCCGGTCGCTTCCCGCCGTGTCACATGGTGGTGACCGAGAGAATGTTCCCTTCGGAGTCTTTGAACCAGGCTGCCTTGGTAGCCCCGTCCGGTGACGAGATGACCCCGTCGACTGTCTTCCCCAATTCGCCGAAATCGACCTCTTCGAAGGTGACCCCCTTCGACCGCAGCTGATCGATGACTTCGTCGAAGTTGTCGACGCTGAATCCGGCCGCGGTGGCCTGGTTGGTTCCAGCGAACGGCGAAAGGAAAACGACGAACTGCGAACCGCCGGCTTCGTAGTGGGCCCCGCCGTATTCGTCCTCCTCTACCGGCTCCAACCCGAGCGTCTCGGAATACCAGCGCTTGGCCCGCTCCAGATCGGCGGCGGGGAGAGTGGCTTCGATGGGTGTGTTTGCGAACACGCTTCCTCCTTTCGCCATCGAACCTACTCCTCGGCGGGTTGTGTCTGCTGCCCGATGTCCATCAATCCACACCGCTGGATTTCATAACATCTCCGGCGTGGAGGGACAGCCGTTCTTCACGACTATCGCCGGTCTATCGGTCAGCCTCGCTGGTTTCGGGGCGGTCATCGCCTGGCTCCGGGACGACCCCACGGGATGGGACCCGGTCAATCTCTGGCGGGTCAAGACCATCGTTCGTCACGCGTTGACCATTGCCTTCTTGTGTCTCTCGTTGGTGCCGATCCACACCTTCACCCAGGACGACATGACGACGATCCGGATCGGTTCGGCGCTGGCCGTCGTCTTCGTCCTCTCTGACATGTGGCGGGTCCGGGACCCCGACCCGGTGGTGTGGGACCCGGTGTCGTTGCGGGTCTATATCGCGATCAACCTCGCCCTCACCCTGCTGGGGATCGTCAACGTCGTCTGGGCCAGCCT
>CAVTFV010000001.1:0-108508 GCA_963734115.1 uncultured Acidobacteriota bacterium | reverse complement strand
GTGATGGCCCAGAACTCCTGGCTGTTGGGCACTCCCTGCAATCTGAGCGCTGGCACGCCGAAACCGAGGAGGAAGAGCAGGATGATGGTGGGGATGCCCCGGATCAGGTCGACATAGGCCGTCGCCGCCAGTCGCAACGGCGTCAGCACGGGGGCCCGGCTGCTGCGGATCACCGCCAGCATCAGGGCCACTATGAGGATGAAGACCTCGGCGATGAGGAAGATGCGGACGTTGCGCACGAATCCGGTGAGGATGTCGGGGAACGACGCCTTGAAGTCCTCCCAGCTGAAAAAGGACTCGCGGACCGTGGGCCATCCCGGTGAGTTGACCACCACGAGGGTGACGACGCCGAACACGACCACGGTGCTGACCGCACCAATGAGCAAGGAACGGCGCCGCTGCCGCTTCTGATAGGCGAGACGCCGGGCCCGGCCCGGCGAGACGCCCGGGTCCCGGAGCGGCGCCTCGGCCTCGGTCATCAACCAGGGCTAGCCGGTCTCGATGATCGGGGCCTCGACCACGTCGGACAGCCACTCCTGCTGGATGGCTTCTAGATCCACGTTGGCCAGTGCCTCGTTGACACAGTCCCGCAACGGGTTGCCTTCCTCGAAGACCATTCCGAACTGCTCGCTCTCCCCGGCGGACGGGAACTGGGCGATCACAGTCGAGCCCTCGATCTCGACAGCGGATACGAAGAAGGCCGTCGGCAGGTCGAGCACCAGGCCATCGAGTTGACCGGCATCGAAGGCCGCCTTGGCGTCGGCGTTCGTGTCGTAGACCAGGGGCTCGGTCTCGGGCTGGATCACATCGGTGATGAAGTCGAGGCTGGTCGTGCCGACCTGGGCGCCCAGCCTGAACGGCTTCAATTCCTCTATGGAGGTGGCAGAGGCGATCTCGGAGTCGGAGAACCCGAGCAGCGCCTGGTTGACGTCGTAGTAGCCGTCGGAGAAGTCCACCGCCTCTTCTCGCTCCTCGCTGATCGACACCTGATTGATGTCGAAATCGAAGTCCTTCTCGCCCGGAGCGAAGGCGTTGTTGAAAGGCACCACCACCCAGGTCACCTCGTCCTCGGTGAAGCCGAGCTCGGCCGCCACGGCGTAGGCGACCGCGCTCTCGAACCCGGTGCCGGTCGATGGGCCACCATCGAAATCGAACCAGGGCGGAAAGGACGGCTCATCGGTGCCGATGGTGAGAACCCCTTCCTGGACCAGGGTCAGGTCTTCCTTCTCGCAGGAGCCGTCGCCGCCACCGCCGCCTTCCTCCGCGGCACACGCAGCCAGCAGCATGGCAAGGACTGCGATGAGGGCGATGCTTCTCTTCATGTGGAACTCCTCCGAGGTCAGCGGAATCCCGGGAGCGTAGTGCCCGCCATCACCCGCCCCGCCAAGGCCGAATCCAGATCCGCCGGATACAATCGTCGGCGCCCTCAGGGCAATTACCTCAGGAGGAAGGCAGAGAATGAAACGACGATTCCTTGTGCTCCTCGCTGGAGCCGCCCTCATCGCCGCAGCCTGCGGCGGGAGCGAAGGAGGCGACGGCGACCTGCTCTCTTCGATCGAGGAGGAGGGGGTGTTGACGGTTTCGACTGATCCCGCCTACCCACCCCAGTCCTCATTGAACGAGGAGACCGGGGAATACGAAGGCTTCGACATCGACGTGGCCACTGCGATCGCCGAGGGAATCGGGGTCGAGGTTGCTTGGGAGGCGCCGGCCTGGGAGACGATCATCGCCGGCAACTGGAATGGTCGTTGGGACCTCAGTGTCGGCTCGATGACGATCACGCCGGAGCGCGAGGAAGTCCTGCACTTCAGCACCCCCTACTACTACACACCGGCAGTCGTAGCGGTCCTAGCCGATGACGCCTCGATCAGCGATCTGAGCACGGATCTAGACGGCCAGGCCATCGCGGTCTGTGGTGCTTGCACCTACGACTTCTATCTCCAGGGCAATCTGGAGATCCCGGGTGAGACCATCGACTTCGTCATCGATGACCCCGAGATCATCACGACCGACACCGACACAACCGCAATCGAGCAACTGGTCCAAGGCCGGGTCGTCGCCGCGATGTCGTCAGCGACCACGATCCAGACGGCAATCGACGAAGGGCTGCCGATCAAGGTCGTCGGAGACCCCTTGTTCTACGAGCCACTGGCGGCGGCCATCGATGCCAGTGCAGCGCAGGACACGGAGTCCTTCGTGGCCCGCGTCTCGGAGATCATCGAGGGGATGCACGAGGACGGAAGGCTGAGCGACCTGTCGAACCAGTGGTTCGGCCTCGACCTCACCACGAAGGCATCTTGAGACAGGACAGCGGGGGCGGAGGGCATGGGTCCCCGCCCCCGGTGGCCCTCAACAACGCCGAGCGACGATGAGAGAGCGATTCGAGCAGTGGAGTGCGAGCATCCCTTTCAAGGTGAAGCTCAGCCTGGTCTGGGCTGTCATCGCCCTGATCGTGGTGGTGCTCTTCTCCTTGGCCGACTTCGACGTCCAATGGATGATCGACCAGTTTTGGTTCATCGCGACGGGTCTGCCTTGGACGGTCATCATCTGCGGGTTGGCCATCATCCTCGCGGTCATCCTCGCCATGCTTGGCGCCCTTGGTCGGCTCTCAAGCAGCGCCGTCGCGCAAGGAGTCACCAGCTTCTACACCTCCTTCTTCCGGGGCACGCCGCTTATCGTTCAGATGTTTCTCATCTTCCTGGCTCTGCCCCAACTGGCCCCTCCCGATCTGCCCGGACTTCGTGACTCATTGACCCTCACCGCCCTCCAGGCCGGGATCATTGCCCTAGGCCTCAACTATGGCGCTTACATGACCGAGATCTTCCGCGCCGGCATCCAGTCCGTGGGACATGGCCAGGTGGAGGCGGCAGAAGCTCTGGGCATGACCTATCGGCAGCGGCTGCGGCGGATCGTCCTCCCCCAGGCGACAAGGGTCATCATCCCGCCCACCGGAAACGAGTTCATCGCCATGATGAAGGACTCAGCGCTGATCTCACTTCTCGGCTCGGTGGTGGCACAGATGGAGATCTTTCGACGGGCCCAGTTGGTGGGTCGGGCCGATTTCCGGCCGCTGGAGGCCTTCGTCGTCGCGGCCGCCCTCTATTGGGTGCTGACGACGATCTTCCAGTTCTTCCAAACGAGGTTGGAACGACGTTTGTCGGCCGGATATGTTCGGACCACGATCAAGGTCACCACCCAGCCGGGCATCGAGTTGGTCGAAAGCGAGCCGGCATGACCGAGCCGGTGGTCAAGGTGAGCGATCTCCGCAAGTCGTTTGGTGACCACGAGGTCCTCAAGGGTGTCGATCTCGAGGTCGCTCTAGGGGAAGTGGTGGTCGTCTTCGGACGATCCGGGTCGGGGAAGAGCACTCTCCTACGCTGCATCAACTTCCTCGAAGAGCCGACATCGGGAACGATCGAAGTCGGTGGGATCCGCATCGAGCCTGGCACTCGAACCCATCGTCAACGGGAGACGATCCGCAGTGTGCGGCTCAAGGCGGGAATGGTGTTCCAGGAATTCAACCTCTTCCCGCATCTCACCGCCCTCGAAAACATCATCGAGGCGCCGGTGACGGTCAAGGGTCAGGAGCGCAACCATGCGATCGAGGTGGCCAGAGTCCTCCTCACCCAAGTTGGACTTGCCGACAAGGGTGACGCCTACCCGATCCACCTATCCGGCGGTCAGAAGCAACGCGTTGCCATCGCCCGGGCCTTGGCCATGGAGCCGGAGGTCATGCTCTTCGACGAGCCGACTTCGGCCCTGGACCCGGAGTTGATTTCAGAGGTGCTCTCGGTGATGAGGAGTCTTGCCACCGAGACCCATATGACAATGATCGTCGTCACCCATGAGATGGGCTTCGCCCGTGAGGTAGCCACCACGATGGCCTTCGTCGATGACGGGAACATCGTCGAGACCGGCGCCCCGGCATCCATGATCTCCAACCCCCAGCACTCTCAGACAAAGCGGTTCCTGGAAGCGGTCCTCTAGCCGAGCAAGGCGACGACTCTCGATGCGACCGAGTCGGGGTCGAGGCCGACCGAATGAGCGATGTCGGATGGGGAGCCGAAGGGGAGGAAGTGGTCGGGGATGCCGATGCAGGTGATCTCCTTGACCTGGCCTGCCCCTGCGAACGCCTCCATCACTGCCGCCCCGAATCCGCCGGCGACCACGTTGTCCTCGACGGTGACGACATGGCGAGCTTGGGCGGCCCATTCCAGAATCCGGGGATCGAGCGGCTTGACCCATCTCGCGTTGACCACACCGACCGAGAAACCCTTGGTCCTGATGTCAACTGCAGCCTTCTCCGCGATCTCCACCATCCTGCCTGCCGCCAACAGGAGCACATCCGTACCTTCGGAGAGGAGTTGCGCTTCGCCGATCGGCAGAGCCGCTACCGGGACCGCCGGCACCGACACCGCCGCCCCCTTCGGGTAGCGGATTGCGATGGGGCCGTCGTGGTCCACCGCAGTCTCGATCATTGCGCACAGCTCGGTGGCATCGGCCGGCGCCCCCACCACCATGTTCGGGATGAGACGAAGGTAGGACAGATCGAACACGCCGTGATGTGACGGGCCGTCGGGACCTGTGATCCCGGATCGGTCGACCAGGAAGGTCACCGGTAGGTCGTGGAGGGCGACATCGGCGATGATCTGATCGAAAGCGCGCTGGAGAAAGGCGGAGTAGACGGCCACAACCGGTCTCTTCCCCGCCATCGCCATGCCGGCGGCAAGCGTGACAGCGTGCTGCTCCGAGATCCCTGTGTCGAACACCCGGTCCGGGTAGCGCTGCCACATCTGCATCAGCCCTGCCGTGGTGACCATCGCCGGCGAAATCCCGACGAGATCGGGCCTGGTGGCAGCCGCCTCGGCTACCGCGTTCCCGGCGACGTCGGTGAGCCTGAGCTCTTCCTTGATCGCCTTGCCGGTGGCCAGATCGAATGAGCCGACGCCATGAAGCTTCTCCAACTCGTCCTCGATGGCGGGCTGGTATCCGTTGCCCTTCTCGGTCACGACATGAATCACGACCGGTCGGTCATAACGCTTGGCGGTCTCGAAGGTCTCTTCGAGGAGCTCGATGTCGTGCCCGTCGATCTGACCCGTGTACTTGAGATCGAGAGCGTCGAACACGGTGAAGGGCTCCAGGATCTGTTTCACCGCGTCTTTCAGCCGCCCGGCCAGCTCGTCGGCAGTTTCCCCCACCAGTGGGAGACCTCGCAGCATCCGACCCAGGGTTCGCTTCGTCTTCTCGTAGCGGGGGTCGAAGCGGTAATGGGCCAGGCTGGCGAGGGCGGCGAGACCACCCACCGTTGGGGCGTAGGACCGGCCGTTGTCGTTGACAACGATGATCAGGCGCTTCGGCTGGGTCACTGCGATGTGGTTCAGCGCCTCGTAGGCCATCCCACCGGTGAGCGCCCCGTCCCCGATGATGGCGACGGTGTAACCGGGATAGCCGGCGAGGGCATGGCCGAGCGCGTATGAGAGAGATGTCGATGCGTGACTGTTCTCGACGAAATCGTGATCGGACTCTTCCCGGCTCGGGTATCCGGACAGCCCGCCGGTTTGCCGGAGAAGATCGAAGTCCGCCATCCGCCCGGTGACGAGCTTGTGCACATAGGCCTGATGACCGACGTCCCAGATGAAGCGGTCTGTGGGCGAGTCGAACACCCGGTGCAGGGCGAGGGTCAACTCGACCACACCGAGATTGGGGGAGAGATGCCCGCCGCTCTTGGAGACCTTGTCGAGGATGAAGGTGCGTATCTCCTCGGCAAGAGCCTGCAGCTCTTCCTTGCTCAGCCCACGCAGGTCCGCAGGGCTCGATATTGATTCGAGAATCGACATGGTTGGAACCGGTTCAGGCTAGTTGGATGCGGGAATTTGCCGTTCGAGGACAGGAAGACGGACGGTGAAAGTAGAGCCGGCGCCGAGCTCGCTGGCCACCGAGACGCCACCCCCGTGACTCTCGACAACGTGCTTGACGATGGCCAGGCCCAGACCGGTCCCTCCCGTGGCCCGGGCCCGTGCGCCGTCCACCCGGTAGAAGCGCTCGAACACCCGCTCCAGGTCACGAGTCGGTATGCCTTCCCCGGTGTCGCTGACGCTGAGCACTGCGTCATTCCCGTCCACCTCCAAGCGGGCCGAGATCGATCCCCCGGAAGGCGTGTACCTGATGGCGTTGTCGAGCAGATTGCGGACGGCGATAGCAACGTCACGGCGGCTTCCCGACACCTGCACCGGAGCCACATCGAGCGTGAGATCGATTCCGTGCTCGTCGGCGATCGGCCGCACCCGTTCCAGCTCTTCCTGAACCAGATGGTCGAGGCTCAGCGGGTCCAACTCGGGCTCGTCACGCTCCAATCTCGACAGATCGAGGAGGTCGGTGACAAGACGATCGAGCTGGTGCGCCGAGCCCTCGATCTGTCTGGCGAAACCGAGTGACGAGTCGTCGCCACGCTCCACTGCCAGCTTCAGGGCTTCGGAAGAGGCGATGATCGCGGACACGGGCGTCTTCAACTCATGCGAGGCGTTGGCGACGAAGTCACGCCGCACCGAGGCCGCTCGCTCCCGCTCGGTGACGTCGACCACAACCAGCAGGATGCGTTTGTCATCTGCAAATGGGGTGGCGATCCCACGAAGCTGGCGCACCGGCTTCCCATGCTCGACGACCACGGTGGTTGGCGAACCGGTCTCTCTTGCCTCGAGCAGGACGTCCTGGAACGAGAAGGGGACGAGACCGGACAAGGTCTCGGGGATTCCGCCGAGCAGACCCAGGGCAGATGGATTGGCGTAGACCACCGAGTCGTCCTCGTTGAAGAGGATCGTTCCCTGCGGCAGGGCGCCGAGGACCACTTCCAGGGTCGAAGACGCCCGTTCCGTCTCCAAGAGTCGCGATCGGTTGGTCTCGTCGAGTGCGGCGACTGCTGTCGCCAGTTGGTCGATCTCGCGAACACTCGATCGGTGGACCTTCGGCTCGATGCCTTCCTCCGCTAGGGCCCTGGTCTGTTCGGTCAGTTCGACGATCGGCCGCGTCATGCGGCGGGCCAGCCAAGCAGCGACCGCCAATCCGATCAGCCCAACGATCACCGAGACGAGGATCACCGAGCTCCGATAGGGCCATGTCTCCGCCGCCACGCCACTGGCAGACGCCGAGAGCCGAAGAATGGGCCCTTCGTCGGTGGGTATGGCCACGTACAGCTGGTCGAACCCGGTGGTGTCGCTGTCTCTCGTGTCCCGCCCTGTCTCACCGCCGATCGCAGCTGCCACCTCTGGTCGATCGGCGTGGTTATCCATCGCGGCTGGATCGGAATGGGAGTCGGCCAGGACGACGCCGTCCAGTCCCACCACGGTGTACCGGTAACCGCTCACGTCTGCCATCGAGTCAGCCCAGGTCTGAAGCTCCGCGGGATCAGCGGGTATACCCTCTGCCGAAATTCGGGCAGCCGACTCGACCTGGTCGAACAGCCCTTCGGTGAAGGCCGACTCCACCGAGCGGGAGAGGAACCAGCCCATAGCCACGATCAGGATGAGATAGAGGATGGCGAAGGCGATGAGAAATCGAACGGCGAGTGGGATCCTGCCCGGTGCCCTACTGCTCATCGACGAACTTGTAGCCCAGGCCCCGCACGGTCACGATCAAACTCGGGTGCGACGGGTCTGACTCCAGCTTCTGGCGGAGACGCTTGATATGCACATCCAGGGTCTTGGTATCGCCGAAGTAGCTCGGGCCCCATACCTCGTCGATCAAGGTGTGACGCGCAGCCAACCGATTCCGTCGGCGCATCAGGGACTCGAGCAGCTCGAACTCCTTGGGTCGGAGATCGATCGGATCACCCTCGAGCCGCACCTGGTGGGCGTCGATGTCGAGCTCTATCGGACCTCCGCGCAGCACTTCATTGGACTCCGCCAAGACGCCGCTCTTCGCGGCTCTCCTCAACTGCGCTCTGATCCGGGCCACGAGCTCACGCATCGAGAACGGCTTCGTCATGTAGTCGTCAGCACCGAGCTCGAGCCCGGCCACCTTGTCCGACTCGGCGTCCTTGGCGGTGAGCATGATGATGGGGACATCCGACGACAGCCTGATCTGCCGGCACACGTCCAGACCTGACATGCCGGGCAGCATCAGGTCGAGCAGGACGAGATCGGGCTGGTTCACCCGGGCCGATTCCAGCCCTCCGGCTCCCGAGTCGGCCACCATCACGTCGAATCCCTCAACGTCGAGGGCATATCTGACCGATTCGGCCAGTCCGGGCTCGTCTTCTACGAGGAGGACGCGATGCCTGCGGCGCTCATCCGTCCGGGTCATCTACCGACTTGTCCAAGCCCGATTCGACGAACTCGGCTCGCTTTCCGGTAATGAGGTATGCCGTCTGCTCGGCGAAGTCGACTGCCTGGTCCCCTACTCGCTCGAGCGCCCGCGACGCCATCATCATCTTGGTGGCCCACTCCAGCATCTCCGGGTCGGAGGCGACGGCGACGATTTCCTTGAACATGTTGGCGTTGAGCCGATCGACCGGCTGGTCCATGGCGGGAAGCAGCCGTGTCTCGTCCAGGTCCTGACGCAGATAGGCCTCGATCGAGGTCCTGATCATCGGACGCACAAGATCGCCCATCTCACGGATCTGATCACAGATGCGCTCGACACGGGGCAAACCCTCGTTCTGCTGGGTGACCCGGGCGATGTTCACACACTGATCGCCCATGCGTTCGAAAGTCGCGTTCAGCTGGAGGAGAACGCTCATCTTCCTGAGGTCGGAGCCAAGCGGCTGAAATCGGGCCATCAGCGTCGTCCACATCTGGTGGACCTCGAAATAGGTCTTGTCGATGTCCTCGTCAATGGCGATCACCCGATTGGCGAGCTCCAGATTGCCTGTCGTGACCGAGTCCACGGCCATCTCGACCATGTGCTCGGCGCGGTCGACCATGCCGAGGACGGTGTGCTCCAGGGCTTCCAGTTCTTGGTGGAAATGAAGATTGGTGTCTGCTGCGCTGGTCATCCGAATCGTCCCGTGATGTAGTCCTCGGTCTGTTTCTGGACAGGAGCCGTGAATATCTGCTCGGTCTGGCTGAATTCTACGAGGTAGCCCGTGCGCTGCCCCTCCTCGTCGACATTGACCGAGAAGAAAGCGGTCTGATCCGACACCCGGGCTGCCTGCTGCATGTTGTGGGTGACGATGACGATCGTGTAGTCCTTCTTCAGATCGAGCATCAGCTCCTCGATCTTCAAGGTGGCGATGGGATCGAGGGCGGAGCATGGCTCGTCCATCAGCACAACGTCCGGGCTGGTCGCGATGGCGCGTGCGATGCACAGACGCTGTTGCTGCCCGCCCGAGAGCGCCATCCCCGATTCCTTCAGCTTGTCCTTGACCTCATCCCACAGTGCAGCCTTGATCAGTGACTCTTCCACCAGATCGTCGTAGTTGCCCTTGAAGCCGGCGACCCGGGGCCCGTAAACGATGTTCTCATAGATGCTCTTCGGGAATGGGTTCGGCTTCTGAAAGACCATGCCGATCCGGCGTCGGACCTCGACCGGGTCCACCTTCTCCCCATAGAGATCGACCCCGTGGTATTCGACTCGGCCTTCGACCCGGGCGGACTCGATCAGGTCGTTCATCCGGTTGAAACAGCGTAGGACCGTCGATTTGCCACAGCCGGAAGGCCCGATCAGGGCGGTGATCTCGTTCTGGTGGATCGTCATGTCGACATCGCGGACTGCTCGGAACGATCCGTAAAAGACGGTCAAGCCGCCGAGCTCGAATATCGGCGTGCGGTCCTCTGCCGACTCTGCCTCGGCGGCGGCATCTTGCCCGGTGGCGTGATCGGCCAGAGTCACCTCGATCGGTAGGTCCGGCTTCCGGCTGGTCTCGGCCTCTGTGGTCATCGGTTCGCCTTCCTGGTCGATCATCGATATCTCCGCTCGTAACGGTCACGAGCGATGACCGCTACGGCGTTCACTGTCAGCAGCATCACCAGAAGGACGACGATCGAAGCCGCAGTGAGTGCCACGAACTCGGCCTGGGGCTGCCGGGCGAAGTTGAAAACCACGATCGGGAGAGCGGTGTAGGGCTGGTTCAACATCAGATCGGCAAACGAAGCATCGCTGGAAACGCTAAAGAACAGAGACAACTGTGCCCCCGCGAGCAGCAAGGGCGCCGATTCCCCAAACGCACGGGCGATGGTGAGCACTGTTCCGGTGAGGATGGCCGGGATGGCGACCGGCAGCACTTGATGTCTGATGGTCTCCCAGCGGGTCGCCCCCACCGCCAGCGAGGCCTCCCTGAGAGCCCCGGGCACCGCCCGCAGAGCCTCGGATGTAGTGATGATCATGATGGGGAGTACCAGCACGGCCAGAGTGAGCCCGCCGGCGACCACGTTGCGTCCGCCGATACCGCCCTCAGCCCCGAAGACCCCGCGCATCAGAATCTCGACGAACAGGAAGAGACCGAGGATCCCGTACACGATCGACGGCACCCCGGCCAGATTGCGAATGTTGGCGTTGATGAACCTGGTCACCCGATTGTCGGGTGCGTACTCCTCGAGGTAGACCGCCGCCGCCACTCCGAACGGGAAGGCGACCGCGATCACGAATCCGGTCAAGGCGAGGGATCCCATGATGGCTTGCCAGATCCCGGCCGACGAGGCGGTGGGAGACAAACTGCTCGTGATGAATCCAAAGCCTCTCGAGGCGAACACCGGGAGGGCGGCAGCGATGGTGTCGGCGAGAAGCGTGACCAGAATGACGACCGAGGAGAGGAGGGTGAACAGCAACGCGAACCCAACCAGCGCGTTGAACGGGCTGAACTTCTTGCCCTCGATCGATTGGCGTACCAGATCGGTTGTGCTGATCGCGGCGGCGCCGGCTGTCATCTCAATACCTCTGCCGGTAGCGGCGAACGATCCGTCCGCTGATGACGTTCAGACCGAGCGTAAGCACGAAGAGAACGAGACCGACGAAGAAGAGTGATTGGAACGCGGCCGAATCTCCGGCAACCTGATCCGAGCCGACCGCCAGATTGGCGATGGCACCGGTCATGGTGAGACCGCCCTCGGTTGGGTTGAAGGTCATGATGCCGTTGAGACCGGCGGCCAAGGCCACAACCATCGTTTCGCCAACCGCCCGGGAAATGCCCAGGATCACCGCAGCGATGATGCCGGAGATGGCGGCGGGAAAGACGACCCGTAACGCGGTATGCCACTGTTTGGCACCCAGGCCGTACGACGCCTCCCGCAACGAGCCGGGCACTGCACGCATGGCGTCCTCAGATACCGCGGCCACCAAGGGGATAGTGAGGATCCCGACGGCGATGCCGGCGGCGAGGAAGTTGGCGCTCTGCGCTCCGGGGAAGATCCCCCTGACGACGTTGGGCGTCAGGAACTGGAGGGCGAAGAAGCCGAGGACCACCGACGGGATCCCGGCCAGGATCTCCAGGGTGGGCTTGAGCACCCGGCGCACACTCGGCCGGGCGTACTCGGAGAGATAGATGGCCGAGCCGAGGCCGAAAGGAGCCGCCACGAGCATGGCGATTCCGGTGATCATCAAAGTGTGCACCAATAGCGCGGAAAGATCGAAGCGGCCTCGACGCGGAAACCAACCGTTGCCCCAGAGTTGGTTGAGCTCGATGGAGGTGATGAAGGCCCAGGCCTTTCCGACCAGGGCGAGAACTATCGCGACAGAGATGAGGATCGAAATCGCCGCCGCAGCGAAGAACAACGCCTTGACCAAAGCCTCGCGTCGGCGCCGACGGACATCGCCCGTCAGGTCTATGCGACTGTCCCGCTGTTGTTCGACGATGGCCATTCGTGTCGGTGAGAGGATAGAGACCGGGTGCCGGGCCACAGCCCGGCACCCAGGTCGTTCATCCTCAGCCCATCGCGCCCGTCCAGGCGGCGCGTGTGGCCTCGATGTCTTCAGCCGGCAATGCGACGTATCCGGCATCTCCGACGGCGGCGAGGCCCTCGTCCGAGAGATAGAAGTCGACGAATGCCGTCAGCTCGGGCCGATTGGCCAGGTCAGTGGTATTGACGTAGATGAACAGTGGCCGCGAGAGCGGGTACTCGAAGCTGGCGATCGTCTCCGCGCTCGGGAGCGACGCAGCCGGATTCGCCGTTGTCGACCTCGAGCGCCTTCAAGACGTCCTGGTTGGCCTCGTAGAAGGCAAACCCGACCCAGCCAAGTGAGGTTGGGTTCTCGGTGATTCCCTGGACGATCACATTGTCGTTGGCCGATGCGTTGTAGTCGGCTCTGGTGAAGTCGTTGTCCTCGCCGAGACGCTCCTCAGAGATATCGGCAATGACGAACTCGACAAAGGTGTCGTAGGTGCCCGACTCCTCTCCAGGTGCTGTGATCACCAGTGCCTCCTCGGCGTAAGGGGCATTGGGTGCCCCCAACTCGGCTGCCAGCTCATTGGCATCGGACCAGTTGGCGAACCCCTCCGACTCCGGGCCTAGCAAGGCGTAGAGATCAGTGAATGCCAGACAGCTCACGGCTTCGTTCTCGGGGCTGGTGAGGACCGTCAACCCATCCGTGGCAATGTGGAGCTCGACATACGAGATCCCTGCACCCTCACATGCCGCGATCTCTTCATCGGAGATGGGACGGGAAGCGTCGGAGATGTCGGTCTCGCCGGCACAGAACCGGGCGAATCCATCGCCGGTGCCGGGACCCTCGACGGATGTGGCGACACCGGGGTTCGCTCCATCGAATGCCTCACCGACTCTCGCGGTGATCGGCTCCACAGTGGAGGACCCTGAGACGACGATGCTCCCGGTGAGATCACCAGTTTCTCCACCCTCGACGGAAGTCGCTGGTTCCTCCGTGGCCGCGGTGGTGTCGGGCGCTGCTTCGGTGGTCTCAGTGGCTGCTTCCGAGGTGGTCGTGTCGCCTGATCCGTCGCCGCCGCAAGCGGCGAGGACGAGGGCAAAGACCCCAAGCAGGGCCAACAGACGGATGGTTCGGGATTTCATCCCTTTGTGCTCCTTGTTCGTGAACGTTCCCTGTCGGGGCAGCAGGTGACCCCACCGCCGAGGTGAACGTATGGGGGGTCGTTTACCGGGCGTTTGCTTGCAGATGAACGAGGGGTGAACGTTGCGAGTGGGAGGCGATTGCCGACGACCGCAGCGATCTACGCTGCGCAACGATGGAAAGCCCCTCACGGGACGAGACGGCAAAGCTGGCAGGAGTCGATCCTGAGTACGTCGACCGCTTGCTCGACCTGGGGATCCTCGAGACCGACGACGACGGCAGCTTCCGGAGCGGAAGCCCGCAACGGGTTCGCATCGTTCAGATGCTGGAAGATGCCGGCCTCCCGCTCGATGGGCTCGGCGAGGCTCTCAGCCGCGACCTGGTCTCCCTCGACTTCATCGACACGACTTCCAACAATCGATGGGGTTCCCTCACCGACACGACATTCGAGGAGCTGAGCGAGGAAACCGGGGTGCCTATCGAGTTGCTCTCCGCCATTCGCGAAGCGATGGGATTCGCTCCACCGGAGTCCATCGGACCGCATTCAGGAGCACGAGATGGAAGTGGTGCCTCTGGTGAAACTGCAACACCAACAGGGATTCCGCGGTGCCGTAGTCGATCGAGCGTTGCGTGTCTACGGCGAGAGCATGCGGCGGGTCGCGGAGACCGAGTCCGATTGGTGGCGGAGCGAGGTGCTGGTTCCGATCATCCAATCAGGGAATGACCCCGCGGAGTTGTACCGGGCCTCGGCCGAGCTCTCGCCCGCCCTGGCCAAAGTCATCGACCAGGCCCTGCTCGCCATCTATCACGGTCAGCAAGCGAAGGCGTGGATCAGGAACATCCTCGAGGGATTCGAGGTGGCGATGGCCGACTCAGGTCTGCACACTCCTGCGGAGCGTGTTCCCGCGATCTGTTTCCTCGACCTGACCGGGTACACGCGTTTGACCGAGGAGCGGGGCGATTCGGTCGCCGCCGATCTGGCTCAGAGACTGTCGTCGATGGTGGAGCGGCACTCGAGACGTCACGGCGGCACCCCCGTCAAGTGGTTGGGTGATGGCGTGATGTTCCATTTCCCGGAGCCTGGCGACGGGGTCCTCGCCGCCCTCGAGATGGTCGAGGCGGCACCCGACCTCGGGCTGCCGTCGGCCCACGTCGGGCTTCACGCGGGACCGGTGCTCTTTCAGGAGGGCGACTACTTCGGCCGCACGGTCAACATCGCATCCCGAATCGCCGACTACGCCCGTCCCGGGGAGGTCGTGGTCAGCCGGGAAGTCGTGGATCTGTCCTCTGGGGATGCTGTCACCTATACGGAGATCGGCGCCGTCGAATTGAAGGGTGTCACCGGCCCGCAACACCTCTTCAGCGCCCGGGGCTCGCGCTAGAGGACCGCCGAGGCCCGGGCCCGGGCCAATTCCTGGAGGGCGATGTGGGCGTCGACGCCGGCGGACGGTGGGACCCTTTCCCAGGTGCCATCGGGGCGCAATGCCCAGGCCAGGTTGTCGTCGGCGAGCAGCACGTCGAGCACCTCGTCGATCCGGAACTGGAGATCGGGATCGCTGATGGGAGCCAAGGCTTCCACCCGACGATCGAGGTTCCTCGGCATCAGGTCGGCCGAACCGATGTAGTAGTGACGTGTCCGGCCCCTGGACCCGAAGCGATAGATCCGGGAGTGCTCCAGATACCTGCCGACGATCGACCTGACTCGAATGTTCTCGGACAGCCCGTCCACACCGGGGCGGAGACAACAGATCCCACGCACGATGAGATCGATGCGTGTTCCAGAAGCCGAGGCCGCGTAAAGGGATTCGATCACGGCGGCATCCACCAGCGAATTCATCTTCAGGGTGATGTGCCCGTCGGGGCGGGACGCCTCGTCTTCGATCAGCTCGGTGAGCCGGCTGCGGATCCCGGTCGGCGAGACGGCGAGCCGCTTGAAAGTGGTCTGACGGGAATACCCGGTCAGGTAATTGAAGAGGTCGGAGAGGTCGGCGCCGATTTCGGGATCGGCGGTGAACATCCCGACGTCCTCATAGGTCCTGGCCGTCTTCTCGTTGTAGTTCCCGGTGCCGATGTGGGCGTAACGCACCACCCCATCGCCCTCGCGTCGAACCACGAGGGCGAGCTTGGTGTGTGTCTTCAGCCCGGTCACGCCATAGGTGACGTGGACTCCCGAATCCTCGAGACGCTGGGCCCACTCGATGTTCCGCTCCTCGTCGAAGCGGGCCTTCAACTCGACGAGTGCCGCCACCTGTTTGCCGTTCTCGGAAGCCTTGATCAGCGAGGCCATGATCGGGCTGTCGCTGGAAGTTCGGTACAGAGTGACCTTGATCGCCAGAACGCGCGGGTCACGCGCCGCCCGCTCCAAGAACGGCTCGACCGAGGAGCCGAACGAGTCATAGGGGTGATGGACCAGCAGGTCCCCCTGTTTGACGACATGGAACATGTCGACGAGCTCGCCGGGACCGGACGCCACACGAGCCGGGGTCACTCCGGCGAACACTTCGAACTTGAGCTCGGGTCGCTCCAGGTCGAAAAGCCCCATCAGCCCAGCAAGGTCGAGGGGCCCCTCGATCCGGTAGACGTCATCCTCGGTGGCCCCCATCTCCCTCATCAGCAGGTCGAGCACCTCGTCGGGCATGTCGGGATGGACCTCGAGCCGAACGACGCTCCCGAACCGGCGCTGGGTCAGCTCCGACTCGAGGGCCATGAGCAGGTCACCGCCCTCGTCCTCCTCGATCTCGATGTCGGCATTGCGAGTCACCCGGAAGGCGTCCTGGCCGAGGACCTCCATGCCCGGGAAGAGCGCTGTCATATGGGCGCCGATCACCTGCTCGAGTGGGACGAATCGCTCCAGGTCGGGCAGCACCACGAACCGGGGCAGGATCGGCGGGACCTTGACTCGAGCGAACCGGGTTAGGCCGGTCTCGGGGTTCCTGACCACGACGGCCATGTTGAGCGAGAGGTTCGAGATATAAGGGAAGGGGTGCGAGGGATCGACCGCCAGGGGCGTGAGCACCGGGTAGACGAGCTCACGGAACTGGTGATCGAGATATTCCTTGTCCTCGGGATCCAGCGTCGAATAGTCGCTGAACACGATGCCTTCGTTGGCCAGCGCCGGGGCCACCTCGGAGAGAAACTGCTTGGAGATGGCCTCGTATTGGACCTCCACCTCGCTTCGAATCGCCGCGAGTTGCTGACTCGGCGTTATCCCGTCCGGTGGCGTGAGCCCGACTCCGTGGGCCACCTGCTCTTTGAGGCCGGCGACCCTCACCTGAAAGAACTCGTCCAGGTTCGAGGCCCATATCGCCAGGAATTTCACCTGCTCGAGCAAGGGAAAATCGGGTCTGCCGGCCAGCGACAGAACCCGCCGGTTGAACTCGAGCCAGGAGAGCTCGCGGTTCAGGAAATGGTCTGAGTTGAAGGCTTCCATCTCTTGCTCACTGTTTAGAGCATCTGGATTACCAAATGGTTAACGGTCGAGACGAAGACCACCTAAGAGAAACTGGCGTAGGTGCCCCGTAACCGTCTCGGTGTGCTGTTGGGGATCGGCAGCCGAGATCACCGACTTGGCCGCCGACATGATGGTGTCCTGGATGAGCCGGCCGGCCAGCTCGGCAGGCATCGGCCTGAACTCCCCGGCTTCGACCCCCTCGTAGTAGAGGCCGATCATGGCCTCCGCCAGGTGGGAGTGAGCGGCCCGAATCCGTTGCTGCGCCTCGAGCCCCATGCGCCCCACCTCACGATGCAGGATCAGGCCGAATACCGGGTCGCCTGCAACGAACTCGACCGTTCGAACTGCGAGGTCGGCCAATCGCTCGCCAGCCGTTCCGGATCGGGAGCTCGTAGTGATCAGATCGTCGATCACCCCGGGCAGCTCGGCCTCGACCATCGTGGCAATCAGATCGTCCCTGTCGACGAAGTAGTCATAAAGCGTGGTGCGGCCGACCCCGGAGGCGAGGGCGATCTCGCCCAAAGGGATCTCGGCGGTGCCGGCGTCGGCGATCAATGACTTCGCCGATGCGAGCAACGAGGCGCGAGTGAGGGCCTTGTGCTCGTCGATCGAGGTCGCACGGATCCGGGGCATGGGGAGAGGGTATCCCCCTTGCAAGGGAACGGCGGCTGGATGTCACCGATCAGAAAGGGGTAGGGCTTAGATTCTTGGCCAGACAGGAGGACTCGATGGGAAACGATCAGGGGAACGCAGAGACGGTCAGGGTCAAGAAACAGGCACGACCCTGGAGTGGCTTCTTCCTGGGGCTGCTTCTCGGTCTCGCCATCGCGGTGCTCCTTCAGCAGGCAGGAGTGTGGCCATTGGACCGCCTCCTGCTGTTCGGGTCGGCGGGCGTCTTCGCCTTGATCGGGATCCTGATGGGCGGTGCGGGAAGGGAACGGGCGGGCGCCTTCTCCAGCATCGTGCCCCTCGTCCTGGCGGTTGCCCTCATCGGATGGGGAGCCACCGGGATCGCCGAGATCAACGAGAACGGCCAGATCAACGGGGGCTGCGCCGTGCAAGCCGAGTCGTCGGTCGACAGCACCATGGTCACCGATACGAGCCGTCAGGACCCATTCCAGGTCGACCCCGAAGGGAGCCTTGCCTGGTCCGCCACTTCACCGGCGCCGATCACCGACCATCTGTGGGAGATATACGTGGACATCGGCGGCTACCCGGTCGTGATCGCTTCCAATGACGAGCCCGAGCCGAACACCGACGGCGACACCGAGAACGCCGGCGACGTCGCCGACATATCCGCCTACATCGCCGAGGTGTCGGACGTCACCGGCCTCGAGCTCGACGGTGTGTTCGAAGTCGGTGGCAGCATCGAAGGAGAGGGTGGCGCCTGTGACGGCTTCGGATTCGTCGAACTGACCTCGGACCCTCTGACGACGCTGATCTCCCAGATCGCCGCCGGCGTCGGTCTGCTGGCGTTGATCAGCCTCCTCATCCTGGCCTTCAGCCGGACCCGTGAGGCGGCCGTCATTCCCGAACAGGTCGCCGTCGACGACGATATCGAGCCGGACCTCGACGAGACGGATCTCCCCGACGAAGTCGATGGGACCTCTACCGCTGCCGCGGCCGGGACAGCCGCCGGAGCGGCCACCGGCGGCGCGCACCTCCGCCCCGAGGAGGCCGAGATGGAGGACGCGCCGGAGCCACTCGATGATGCCGCCACAGATGGCCAGCCGAAGCCCGACGCCGGCAACGACGGGTGACCGGATTCGGCGTCGTCTTGGCAAACAAGGGGAACAACGCGAAACTCGGGGTATGAGCACGGGCCCAGTGCAGCTGACTGCAGAGCTCGCGGCCGAATGGCGAGAGCGGGCCGCCTGTTCCGGCTACCGCCACACGCTGTTCTTCCCTGTCGGAGACACCGACGCCGGCACCGTCGACCGCGCTCTTGAGATCTGCATGGGTTGTGCCGTGATCGACGACTGCCTCGAGTACGCCTTGGAGACGAATCAGCGAGCAGGGATCTGGGGCGGCACGACCGAGGACGAGCGTCGCTCTTTGAGACGGAAGTGGCTGGCCACCCGTCGTCGCGTCGGTGACTCGCTGAGGGCCTGAGCTGAACGGCACGAGACGGGCCGTCCTCGGAGTGGCCCTGTTGTTCTTCGTCAACGGGGTCGTGGTCGGGAGCTGGCTCCCCCGGCTGCCCGAGATCAGAGATCGCCTCGGGATCGACCTCGGCGCCCTCGGGCTGACTCTCGCTCTCGGCGGGCTGGGGTCGTTGGTCGGGTCCTCGCTGAGCGGTTTAGTCGTGGGGCGCTTTGGCGCTCGCCGCACTGCTGTTGTCGCCGGGGCTGCCGTCTATCTCGTCCTCCCCCTCATCGCTGTCGCGCCAGTGGCTCTGGTGCTCGCCCTCGTCCTGGCGATCATCGGTTTCATCGACGCCAACGCCGACGTCGGGATGAACGCCGTAGGAGTACGAGTCGAAGAGGCGGTGGGTCGGTCGGTGATGACCAGGTTGCACGGCTTGTGGAGCCTCGGCACTCTGATCGGATCGGGGGTGAGTGCCCTGGCCGTCCTGGTTGGGCTCGCTCTCGGGCCTCAGCTTCTGATCGTCTCGGTGATCGGTCTCGGTACCGCCCTGTATGCCGCTCGTCTGATCCCGGAAACCGCGCCCCGCCGCCGCGCAGGAGAGCGGTCAGGCCGGCTCGCCGTCGGACTGATGCTGGCGGGTGGCTTCGCGGTGTTCATCGAAGGAGGGCCCTTCGACTGGAGCGCCCTCTTCCTGGTCGACTACACCGGCAGTGGTGAGGCCCTTGCGGGAACAGGTGTGATCGTCTTCACGGCGGGCATGCTTGTCGGGCGCCTGGGAGGCGATCATGTCGTCGACCGATTCGGGGCGATCCGCACCCTCTACGCCGGAATCGTTGTCGCGGTGATCGCTGTCTACGTGGTGGTCGTCCCGCAGGAGATCGTTCCCTCACTCATCGGATTCGCTGTCTGGGGCGTCGGCATCTCGGTGGCGCTTCCCGTCCTGTACAAGCTGGCCGGCTCCCATCGGTCATTCGGCGAAGGCTCTGGCTTGGCCGCCCTCACCGTCGGCACGCGCCTCGGATTCATGGTCGCCCCTGCCTTGATCGGGGTCGCGGCCACCGCCTGGAGCCTCCCGGTGGCTTTGGCCGTGATCGTGACCCTCGCCGCAATCGCCTCGCTCCTCGCGGTCCGGCTCACCATCGGCAGGCCCATCCCGGTCGGGGATTCCCTTCCCGCGGACGGGATCTCATGATCAGTGGGCGACGGATCTGGGTTCGTTAAAGATCGGTGGACGCGTGCGCCGATAGGAAACCAACGGATCGGTCATCCTCCCATCCTGGTTGGCCGACACGCGTGGCACCACCAGGGCTGGTAGCCACCAGAGAAGCCCCCGAATGGCCAGGGGGCTTCTCCATATCCCCTCCAGCCCTCGGTTGTGCTGGTAAATGTCCCCGCACCTATCAGTATGTATTCGGGTCTTAGGATATGTGCTCAACCAACCGGGAAATGGCATGAACAAGCAGGCCGAATACGTCATGCGGACCGTCGAGGAGCGTGGAATCAGGTTCATCAGGCTGTGGTTCACCGATGTCCAGGGATTCCTCAAGTCGGTCTCGATCAGCCCGGCCGAGCTCGAGGTGGCGTTCGAGGAAGGGATGACCTTCGACGGGTCGGCCATCGACGGGTATGCCCGCATCCAGGAAGCGGACATGCTGGCCAGGCCCGACCCTTCCACTTTCGGCGTTCTCCCCTGGCGCACCGAGCAGCAGGTGGCCAGAATGTTCTGCGACATCGCCACTCCCGATGGCGAGCCGTTCTCGGGCGACCCCCGGATAGTCCTCAAGCGAAACCTCGGGCGTGCCTCCGAGATGGGCTACACCTTCTACGCCGCGCCGGAGCTGGAGTTCTTCTACTTCAGGGACTCCGGGCCTGAGCCCGAAGTGCTCGACCACGGCGGCTATTTCGACATGACCCCTCTCGACGTGGCCCAGGACTATCGGAGAGACACCATCAATGCCCTGGAGCAAATGGGCATCCCGATCGAGCATTCCCATCACGAGGTAGCGCCCAGCCAGCACGAGATCATCGCCCGGTACACCGATGCGCTGACGATGGCCGACACCATCATGACCTCCCGATTGACCGTCAAGGAGGTCGCCCTCAAACACGGCATCTATGCAACGTTCATGCCGAAGCCTCTCGAAGAGCACGACGGCTCCGGCATGCATCTGCATCTGTCGCTGTTCGAGGATGACGTCAACGCCTTTCACGAGCCGGGGACACCGGGCGGTCTGTCCAAGATCGGCCAGGCCTTCATCGCCGGCATCCTCCGCCATGCCGCCGAGATGACTGCGATCACCAATCAGTGGGTCAACTCGTACAAGCGGCTGGTCGACGGCTTCGACGCCCCGATCTATATCTCCTGGGCACGTAACAACCAGTCGGCACTGGTTCGGGTCCCGACCGTGAAGAAGGGAAAGCCATCGAGTGTCCGGGTCGAGTACCGGGCCGCTGACGCAGCGTGCAACCCTTACCTGACACTGTCGGTGATCCTCGCCGCCGGGCTCGCCGGCATCAGGGAGGGCTACGAGTTGCCGCCGGAGATCTCGGCCAACATCCATCTCATGACGCCGGCCGAACGCGCCGCCGCTGGGGCGAAGCGGCTCCCCGAGACGTTGTCGGAGGCCCTCGACCTCATGGAGGGCTCGGAGCTGATCGCAGACGCCCTCGGCGAGCATGTCTTCGACTGGTTCCTACGGAACAAGCGCAAGGAGTGGGACCGATTCCAGCATCACGTCTCACGTTTCGAGCTGGAAAGCTATTTGCCCGTCCTGTGAATCCGATCTCGTGAATCTCGCAATCCACCCGCCCAATTGCTCGGAGAGCATCCTCGACGGTTTGCTGCTCGCGGGGGCGACACACGTCGAGGCACCCGAGCTGGTCCCCGAGGACCGTGTGATCAACGATGCGGACATCCTCCTGGTCGAGCTCGGCGACCAGCCGATTCGCCGATTGCGAGAAGTCACCAGGATCGTCGAGGAGATCGGGCTGCCCATCATCCTCGTCGTTTCTCTCGATCAGCTCGCCCTCATCGAGTCCACCAGCGGCATCTCCGATTTCATCACCACCCCGGTCGACCCGCTCGAGCTCAGACTGCGGGTCCACCGACTCACCAGAGAGGAACCGACCGACGACCTGGTTGTGTTCAAAGATCTCGAGCTGAACACTCTCAACTACCAGGCCACCCTGGCCTCGAACCCGATCGACCTCACCTTCATGGAGTACGAGCTGCTCCGGTTCCTCGCCCAGAACCCGATCCGTGTCTGGTCCCGCGAACAGCTCCTGTCCAAGGTCTGGGGCTACGACTATTACGGCGGCGCTCGCACCGTGGACGTCCACATCCGCCGCCTCCGCTCCAAGCTCGGCGAAGAGCGTGCGTCCTGGATCACCACCGTCCGCTCCGTGGGGTACCGCTTCGGGTAGTAGGGCCGGGCATCCGTTGTGCACGGCTTTGCCGCTGCGGCAACCGTGCGTCCACTCGTTGCAACTTGCCCGACGGTCGTGCACGGGATCGCCGCCACGGAAACCCTGAGCCCAACCGATCAGAGGGCTGGAACGGACGATCGAGATCGACAAATGCTGGGGTATGACTCCGGATCGAGCCCTCGATGAATATGCCGCCCGGCAATACGGCGTCTTCTCGCTCGAACAGGCCCACAAGATCGGGCCACACCGCCAAGATGATCCACACGCGGGTCTCCGAGTGGCACCTGGATCAGGCTCGCCCCTTCGGTGTTCGCCCTGGCCTCCGTCGGCGCCGAAATGGGAACGACAGATGGCAGCCGCCCTGCTGAGCCGGGAGGGATCCATCGTCGCAGGACGATCTGCCGCCTACCTCCATGGATTCGACGGATTCGGACCGACCAAACCCGTCATCATGATCGGCCTGGACGGCAACGCTCGGTCGCCACTGGCCCGCGTGATCCGGTCCACGCGATTCGAGTCGACGGCGACCCTCAGAAAGCGGGGCTTCGTGGCCACAAGCGAGCCAGAGACAATCCTGACCCTCGCCCGTGAGCTGAGCCCGGACCGTCTCGAGTCCCTCGTCGACTGAGTGCTCGCCCGCCGGGGATGCATCCGCTCGGGACATGTATGAGGTCTGTCGATTGCAGCTCCGGAATGCCTGGGGCTCGGAAAACTCCGACCGATTGTCGGGTTTCGCCTGACCCGACGCCTATCAGCCGCCGACGACCGAGCTGGAACGGCTTCTCTACCGGATACTGGACGATCCGCGCTACCCGCCTATACGCGGCAGATGCCCAATGCGGTACGAGCGGTCGATGCAACCGTCGATGCCTACGTCGCCGATTGGCGCTTGATCGTCGAGGCGACGGTCGTCGCTGGCACAACCAGGACAGCGCCGATCACGATCGGGACCGACTGCGGGACAACGCAGGCGACAGCCCACGGTCTCGCCGTCCTCCGATTCACTTATCGAGATGCTCGGAGCACCGACCCGGAGCGATGTCTGGACACACTCATTGAACCGGGTGGGTCCGCCAGGCGTCCTGATCGGTGTGGGCCGCGAGCTCCCATGACGGCAACCCGGTGCACAGCGAATCCAACCTCTCCACGACCCGTGCCACAATCCGGGCATGGGTTTTCGCACCAAGCAGGTACACGCCGGGGTGACGCCCGACCCGACGACCGGGGCCATCCTCACGCCGATCCACCAGTCGACGACCTTCGTCCAGGACTCGGTGGACAAATACATGGGCAAGGGGTATTCCTACAGCCGGGGGGGAAACCCGACGGTGCGGGCCCTCGAGGAGAAGCTGACCGCCCTCGAGGAGGGTCATGACACCACCGCCTACGGCTCCGGGATGGCGGCCACCGTCGCCGTCTTCCTCGGACTGCTCCGGGCCGGTGACCACGTCGTCATCGCCGACGTGGTGTATGGGGGCACCTATCGCTTCGCCGATCAGTTCCTCACCAAGTTCGGGGTAGAGGTCACGTTCGCCGATGCCTCGAAGCTGCATGCGGTCGAAACAGCTCTGCGGCCCCAGACCCGTCTGGTCGTCACCGAGAGCCCGGCCAACCCGACCCTCAAGGTGACCGACCTGGCCGCGATCTCGGAGATCACGCAAAAGGCCGGTGCGCTTCATGTCACCGACAACACGTTTCTCACCCCCTATTTCCAGAGGCCGTTCCAACTCGGCGCCAACATCGTCATCCACTCGACGACCAAGTTCCTGGATGGTCACAACGCGACCCTGGGCGGGGCGGTTGTCGTCGACAGCGAGGAGCTCCAGGACAAGATCGCCTTCGCCCGCATCTCGGCCGGCCTGGTGATGTCGCCGATGGTCGCCTGGCTCACCCTGCAAGGCGTCAAGACTCTGAGCGAGCGGATGGACCGACAGTCGGCCAATGCACTGGCCATCGCCGAGTGGCTCCAGGGTCACCCCAAAGTCGACTATGTCAACTACCCCGGGCTGCCGTCCCACCCGCAGTACGAGCTCTCATCTCATCAGGCCAGCGGATTCGGCGCCATGGTGTGCTTCGAGGTGCATGGTGGGGCGGAGACAGGCAAGAAGCTGATGGATGCGGTCGAGTTGTGGAGCCTCGCCGAGAATCTGGGTGCGGTCGAATCGCTGATCACCCATCCGGTCACCATGACCCACGCCGCTGTGCCCGCTGAAGAGCGTGTGGCGGCCGGGATCACCGACGGGCTGGTCCGGCTCTCTGTCGGGCTGGAGGACGTAGAAGACCTGATCGCCGATCTGGAATCGGCCCTCGACCGCGTCTAGGCCGTCCGCGCCCTCACCAGGGTGTCACGGGCGTACTTGCGGCCATCGTCGGTGTCGACGGGGCGATTCACCACCTCGGCCTCGACGATGACGAGGCCATCGAGCCAGCCGAGCACCTCGGACACATCCCACAAGAGGTCCGGATCCTGGGGGCCACCCCAGCCGTCGGTGATGTTGGAGACATCGTGTCCGATCAGAAACAGCTCGCCACCGGGGGCGAGCCAATCCCTCGCCCGTCGCACGACTGTCTCGTAATCGCCCGGGACCAGGTGGAGATATGCGATGAGCACGAGGTCGAAACTCTGCTCGGTATCCCACGTCCGAATGTCGGCGACTTCGAAGTCGACGGCGTCAGATTGCGCCTTGCCTTTGCTGACTGCGACGTCGGAGAAGTCGACCGCGGTCATCTCCCAGCCGAGTGAGGCGAGCCAGATTGCATTTCGCCCCTCGCCCGCAGCGAGATCGAGACCGCGGCCCGGTGCCATGCCGCCCAAGCGATCCGCTACGAAGAGATTGGGAGTGACCGACCAGAGGTGGTCGTGGGCGCGATAACGCTCATCCCACTCGGCTGAATCCACTAGCCGAACTCGATGCCCTGAGCCAGAGGCAGGTCGTCGCCCCAGTTGATCGTCGTGGTCTGCCGGCGCATGTATGCCTTCCAGGCGTCGGACCCGGCCTCCCGGCCCCCACCGGTCTCCTTCTCACCGCCGAATGCGCCGCCGATCTCAGCACCCGATGTCCCGATGTTGACGTTGGCGATGCCGCAATCGGAGCCGCCGGCGCTGAGGAATCGCTCGGCGTTCTTGATCGATTCGGTGAAGATGGCCGAGGAGAGCCCCTGGGTCACACCATTCTGAATCTCGATCGCCTCGTCGAGGGTGTCGAACTCGATCACCCACAGGATCGGGGCAAAGGTCTCTTGCTGGGTGATGGACGCTTCCTTGGGCACTACGGCGATCGTGGGCTCGACGAAGAACCCGGGCCTGTCGAGGCGGTTGCCTCCGGTGACGATCCTCGCCCCCTGCTCGCGTGCGATATCGAGGGCAGCCATCATTTGCTCGACGGCGCGCTCCCCGACCAAGGGACCCATGAGGGTCCCGCTCTCCAGCGGGTCGCCGATGCTCACCTGCTTGTAGGCCTCGGTGAGACGGCTCACCAGCTTGTCGGCGACGGCGCGGTGGACGAGGAGACGACGAAGACTGGTGCATCTCTGCCCGGCAGTGCCAACAGCCGAGAACAGGGTGGCCCGGACGGCGAGCTCGAGATCGGCGTCATCCATCACGATCACTGCGTTGTTCCCGCCTAGCTCGAGGATCGTCCGGCCCATGCGCTGGGCGACGGCAGGGCCGACGATGCGCCCCATGTTGCACGACCCGGTCGCGGAGATGAGTGGCAGCCGGGTGTCCTGATTCATCCGGTTGCCGACCGTTGCACCGTCACCGACGACGAGGTTGAACACGCCCTCGAACCCACTGCCCTCCATCACCTCGTTGGCGATGCGGGTGACGGCGATCGCGGAGAGCGGGGTCCGCTCCGACGGCTTCCAAACCACTGTGTCGCCGCAGACGGCGGCCAGCGCGGAGTTCCACGACCACACGGCGACCGGGAAGTTGAAGGCCGAGATCACACCGACCGGTCCAAGCGGGTGCCAATGCTCGTACATGCGGTGGTTGGGCCTCTCCGAAGCCATGGTGTTCCCGTAGAGCTGGCGAGATAGGCCCACCGCGAAGTCACAGATGTCGACCATCTCCTGCACCTCGCCGACCCCCTCGGGGAAGATCTTCCCCACCTCGAGGGTGACCAAGGCGCCGAGCGGCTCGATCTTCTCCCGCAAGGCGTCACCGAGACGTCGCACATACTCCCCACGCCGGGGGGCGGGCAGAAGGCTCCAACGATCGAATGTCTCGACCGACTGGGCGACCACCCGGTCGTAATCCTCGACCGAGCCCATGCCAACCGTGGCCAGTGGCTCACCGGTGGTGGGGTTGACTACTTCGATCGTCTCGCCGCCAGCCTCGAGCCACTCGCCGGCGAACACACCGCTGTTGTCGTCGGAGAGACCGAGGGCCCCGAATATCTCTTGTTTGTTCATCTCGCTGCCACCACCTCGATCTCTACGAGAAAGCCTCCCGGAAGAGCACCCGCCTGAATGGCGGAGCGGGCCGGGGGCTCGGTGCCGAAGTAAGAGCCGTACACGTCGTTGACCTTGGGGTAGTCGGCCATGTCGGCCATGAAGATCGTGGTCTTGGCGATGTCCTCGTAGTTGAGGCCGAGGTCGCCGAGTATCAACCCGATGTTGTCCATGACCTGGCGGGCTTGCACCTCGACGTCGTCCGGCCGTCGCTCACCCGTGGCTGGATCCAAGGCGACCTGCCCGCTCAGGAACACCAGTCCGGCGGCCTCGGTGGCGAAGGAGTACGGGCCCATCGCCTTTGGCGCGGACGGGGTCGATAGGACTTTCTTGGGCAAGAGGAGAGCTCCTGGTCGGTACCCGGCTGAGGGTACCCCTGGGGGCGACCCAACCCTCAAGTAGGGTCAGGAGAAGGAGTTGCCACACCCGCAGGTGCGAGTGACGTTGGGGTTGTTGATGGAGAACCCCGCTCCCATCAGACCGTCCTTGTAGTCGAGAGTCGAGCCCTTGACCATCTCGGCGCTCTGTGGATCGACCACGACTCTGACGTCGCCGAACTCCTCGACGATGTCGGTGTCATCGATCTGGCTGTCGAAGAACATCTCGTAGGAGAACCCGCTGCAACCGCCGGGGCGGACCGCCATGCGAAGAGCGAGACCGGCCTCGCCTTCGGCGGCGATCAACTCTCCGATCTTGGTCACTGCGAAGTCGGTCACCTCGACCGTCTTCTCGGGCTTGTTCGACTTGATACTGAGGATCTGTGTCATCGCTTCTTAACTCTGGTCCTGAACCTGGTGGCCTGTGTGATCCATATTAACCGTCCCCGGCCCCTGGACCATTCCCCCTATATCGGTAGTGGAAATTACCATGGGAAGTGGAATGGTCACCCGTGACGACGTCATCAAGACGCTCGAAGGTGTCCGCGACCCGGAATTGGGCGGCAACATCGTCGAGTTGGGGATGGTCACCGATGTCGGCATCACCGACACCTCGGTAGAGGTCGGCATCGCCCTCACCGTGGCCGAGTGCCCGTTGCGCAACCAAATCGAGAACGACACCCGACGTCGGGTGCAAGCCATGCCCGGGGTGGATCACGTCGAGGTGCGGACCACCGCGATGACCAAGAAACAGCGCGCTGGCCTCATGTCGGTCGCCCGCGCCCAGGCCAGGGCAGGCGCCGAGCCGACCCAGGTCTCTCCGACGACGAGAGTCATCGCCATCGGATCGGGAAAGGGCGGCGTCGGCAAGTCATCGATCTCGGTGAACGTCGCAGTGGCGATGGCGCAGGCGGGGTTCCGTGTTGGTCTTCTCGACGCTGACATCTGGGGCTTCTCGACGCCGCGCATGCTCGGTGTCGAAGATCGTCTCGAGGCGGACGAGGACACCAAGCTGATCGTGCCGATCGAGGCTCGGGGCGTGAAGCTGGTTTCGACCGGGCTCATCATCGAGACCGAGGAAACGGCGCTCATGTGGCGCGGGCTCATGCTCTCCAAGGCGCTGGAGCAATTCCTGAAGCAGGTGGAATGGGGTGAGCTCGATTATCTGATCATCGACCTTCCACCAGGCACCGGCGACATCCAGATGGCGCTGACCCGCATGCTCCCGCAAGCCGAAATGGTGGTTGTGACCACCCCGCAACGGGCCGCTCAGAAGGTGGCCGTCCGCGTGGCCGACATGGCACGGCGCTCACACATGCCGGTTGTCGGTGTCATCGAGAACATGGCCGGTCTGGCCTGCAGTTGTGGCCGTGTCCACGAAGTGTTCGGTGAGGGCGGAGGGCGTGAGTTGGCCGACGATCTGGGGGTGCCCCTCATCGCCTCGATTCCACTCGATCCCGAGGTCGTTCCGGGCGGCGACCAGGGTCAGCCCGTGGTGACGACCGGCACCGGGTCACCCGCCGCTATCGCCATGCGTGATGCCGCCACCCGGCTGGTCGAGCTGGTCCCCCCGGCCGATCTCGAGACCTGCACGGGTCGGATCGCCAAGATGCTCACCGAGCTGGAGGGAATGCCGGCCTGATCCCGCGTCAGCCCTTGGTCCCGCCTCCGAGCAACCCACCGAGGAGGTCGCCGATCGCGTCCGACGACCCTCCGGAACCACCACTGCCACCAAGCAACCCGCCGAGCAAATCACCGATGCCGCCGGCCGAGCCAGCGGCTCCCCCGCCGCCCGCGGCGCTCCCGAGTAGGTCCTCGAGGCCACCAGCTGATCCACCGGAGGGCATTGGTCCCGACGCCTGACCGGGTGCGGCCTGGCCTTGACCCTGCCCCATGAACTTTCCGGCCAACATGCTGAGGACGATCGGGGCCAGGATGGGAAGCAGCTTCTGCATGATCCCTGAACCGCCGGAATCACCGCCCAACTTGTTGATCACCTGCTCGCTGTTGTCGCCAAACACGTTGCCGACGATCTTCTCACCGTCGGCGGTGTCGATCCCTTCGATGCCCAACCCCTCGAGCGGATTCGATGTGTGCTGGGCCAGGGCTTTCTCCAAGGAGGCGGCGCCTCCCGGGTCCTGAGCGTTGGCCTCCATTCCGCCGAGCAAGGCGGGCACGGCTTGTCGCACGGCCTGCTCGGCCGTCGCCTCGTCCACGCCGAGCTGTTGGGCGAGCTGATCTAGCGGGATCTGCGAGAGGATCTCATCCGCAGTATCCATGAGAACTCCTTCCACGTCCGCCCCGGTTGGCGGCCGCGGCCCGACCCTACGCGATCAGGTCCGGGATCCGATCAGGGAGTCACCGGCTGACCGGTCATCAGCTTGTAGGCGTATGCCGTTGCGATGATCGTCACCGGGATGGCGACGATGAGGCCGATCCCGCAGAGGAGGGCGCCGACGATGAAGGCCAGGATCGATGCGAAGAACAGCCCGACAACAGAGCCGAGATTCTTGTTCACAATGGCGAAGCTCGCCTTGATCGCATCGAATGCGGGGAGTCCCTTGTCGAGGATGAACTGAAAGGTGAACTGAGAGAAGAAGATCAGGATCAACCCGGGGACGATGCACAGGATCAGACCGATCGCGGTGCCGATGGCGAGCAGGATCGACGCCAGCACTATCTGGCCAAGGTGCTCGGTCGATAGGAATGTGCTCAACTCGATTCTCTGCCCTTCGGTGATCTTCAGGGCCCCACGCACGACCGCAGCCTGGATGAGAAGACTCACCAGAGCGCTGAGCAAGGAGAAGAACAGATAGCCCACCCCGAAGAACATGCCGATGCCGATGTCGTCCGGATCCGTCATCTCGCCAAAGCCCCCAACGAAGAGGGAGGCGATGAAGTTCACAGCCCCACCGACGACGATAAAGATCAGCATCGCGATCAGGATCGGACCCAGGTACTCCTGGAACTTCTTCCATCCATAGTTGAACGCATCGCCGACCTGGAACGCTGCGCCACCAGGGACCAGCGGCGGGGGCGGTGGCGGCGGAGTGGGCGGAACGGCCGGTTGACTCGGGGGTGCCGGGGGGATCGGCTCGATCTGCCCTCCGGAATCCGGTGGGATGGGCGGCTCGGTGGTCATCGGTCTCTCCCCTGTCTGGTGGCCGAGAGAGTAACGAATGACGGTCCAACGCGACGGCCAGATCGGATTTGTCTCGATGACTAGTCCCAACGGGTCTGAATTCGAACTGTCCTTTAACGACCACTCTCCGTGTCCGAAGATGACCACCAGAACGTGCCTCGGTGCGTGGGGGCTAGGGGCAGCAGGGAGGCTGATCGGAAGAGGACTCGAAAGGGTCCTCTTTCGGCATTTCAGGACCGATCAGCACAGATCCCGAACCAGGGGATAGGGATTGACCGCTCCACCTCCACCAGGGTGATACTCGAAGTGGAGATGGGGCAGGAACTCGGGCGCATTGCCCGATGACCCGTTGTAGCCGATCACCTGACCCTCCGACACACTCTGGCCGGCGCTCACGTCGGCGAAGCTCTCGAGGTGGGCGTAGAAGAACGTGTCGCCTCCGTCGGAGCGGAACCAGATGGCGAGACCACTGAGGTTGCCGTCGGTCAATCTCTGGACCGTCCCCGAATAGATGGCGACGATCGGCGTGTTCCTCGCGGCGATCATGTCCACACCCTGATGGGCGCGACCCCCTGACCGGGAGTCGCCCCAGGAGTCGGAGAAGGACACGGCGCCGGCCACCGGGCATGCTCCCCCGCTCGATGCCGGCGGCGGTGGCGGTTCCGCTGGTGCTGTCGTGTCGGGCGTCTCCTCGGTTGGCGTGGTCGTCTCCGTCGGTTCGTCTGAGTCGTCTTCGGTGTTGTCCGTCGAGCCCGGTGCCGTCGTGGTGGTCGCGTTGCGCGCAGCTTCCTCAGCCGCTCTCCGACGCGCCTCTTCCTCCGCAGCGCGACGGGCCGCCTCTTCAGCGGCCTGCTGTGCCACCAGCCCGTCATAGACCGCCTGGGCTTCCACCAATTGACCCTGAAGGTTCCCGGCTTTCTCCTCCAACTCGGCGGTCAGGACCTCCTGCTCGGCCGAGGCCTCTTCGAGACGACCGGTCTGGCGATCGAGCTCCACCCTGAACGAGCGAAGCTGGTTGATCACGTCGGCATCATTGCCGGTCAC
Organism: uncultured Acidobacteriota bacterium; assembly: GCA_963734115.1. GTDB lineage: Bacteria > Actinomycetota > Acidimicrobiia > Spongiisociales > ZC4RG35 > JARDZU01. The sequence goes on along the minus strand of CAVTFV010000001.1, from coordinate 77,574 downwards.
ATTCCGGAGATATTCGACACCGGCCCCGTAGCTCTCATCACTCGACGAGAACAGGACCTGCATCGACGAGGCGGTAGACGAGCCCATGTACATCTCGACCGCCACCTCTTCCAGCTTCTTCTCCGTATCGACGATCTTCACCCTCGCCAGTTCGATCGAAGCATTGAGGTCGGTGATCTCCCGGTCGAGGGCAAACTGGCGGGACCAGGCGTCCTGGACCTCGTCTCCCAGCGCCTGCGCCTCCGCCATGATCTCGTTGACCTCGCTTCGGGCGCGGTCGATGTCCTCGTCGGATACTTGGGCGGTGGCGGGAAGGGCCACAGCCAAGACGAGCAGGGCGAGCAGGGACCTGGCTAAGCGTGTCACTTGGGTTTGGTGGGCAGTGCGACGAGTTCGCGCCCGGAAGAGGCTATCCGCCCTTCCTCAGACAGCAACACCAGATGCGCCTCGACCGAACGGGCGGCGAGAGGGTGGAGTGCAGGATCGACGTCGCAGTACACGACCTCGACGATCTCATCGGTGGAGCCGGCGCCGGCTCGAATTGCGTCCAAGATCTCCTCATGTCGCTGACGACGATGGGCCAGATACCAATCGATCACCTCGTCGGGGCGGTCCATCTCATCGCCATGACCTGGATTCAATCTGTTCAGCCCTGCCCCACGGAGTTTTTCCAGCGAGGCCAGATAGCTGCCCATGTCTTCCACCATCACCGAGGATCCCCCCATTATGTGATCGCCGGTGAAGAGAACGTCGGACAAACGGAAACACAGGTGATCATCGGCGTGGCCCGGTGTGTGGATCACCCCGAGCCGGCTCTGGCCGATGTCGATCACCGAGTCTTCGCCAAGACGCAGATCGGGATCGAATTCAGGGCCGGGAGCGTACCCGTAGGCAGGGACACCCAGGTCCCGAGCCAGGGGGTTGGCCAGCGGCGCATGGTCGGAATGCGTGTGAGTCACCAGGACCCCGAGCGGTGCGAGCCCCGTCGCTTTTTCCAGGATCCGGTCCCGATGGGCGTCGTCCACTGGGCCGGGGTCGATCACAACGCATTCGCCGGCGTCGTCCACGAGCCATGTATTCGTTCCTGGCCCTGTGAACGGTCCAGGATTGTTGGCGAGGATGCGCTGGATTCGCATCACCCGTCAGCAGGGAGGTGGACGGGCACGAAGCTGCCGTCCTCCATGCGCCTCGGCTCGACGAGGGAACGTCCATCCGCGCCGTGTGCGGCAGCAACGGCGTCGTCGGCCGTGGGTCTTCGCTCCAGCCAGCGGAGATGGGCAACTGTGGGGAGGAACATCTCCAATGACCGAGCTTCATACATGGCGAGGGCATCGCCCGGAGCGACCCACATGTGCTCGACCAGTTCATCACGGTCGATGCGGACGTCCGGCGTGTCATCGGCGCCGGCCACATAGAACCGAGTGTCGTACCGCGTTGGCGCCTCTTCGGGTGTGACCCAACGAGAGACGAGAGTCAGGGCCGAACCGTCCAACCGGGTTCCGGCAACCCGCAGAGTCGAGAGCAAGTCTTCGCCACGCCTGTCCGGGGCAGATACGACTCCATCGATGCTCAAGGCGAGCCCGGTTTCCTCGGCCAGCTCTCTGAGGGCGGCTACCCGAAACTCCTGGTCGGGGTGATTGCCAGCCACCACATCGTTGGCGAGTCCGGAGGAATCAACCGGATCGACCGCCCCCCCGGGAAAGACGGTGAGGCCACCGAAGAAACCCCGTGGCCGGCGGCGCACCAACAGCACCTCGATCCCGACCCCAGAATCCCTGATCAACATCACGGTTGCCGCCGGGCGGGCTTCGACCAGAGGCGCCTCCATCCCGGCATCCTACGGATAGGGACCGACCTGGCAGACTTGCCCGGTGGCTGTGGACAATCCCTATCGCGACCTTCCGCCGGTCGACCGGCTCGTCGATTGGCTTGGCGAGACCACGCTCCCCAGGCCGCTGGTCGTGGAATGCGCCAGGTCGGCACTCGACCTCGCCCGCGATGAGATCGCCCGTGGCGGCAAGGCCGACGCGAACCGCATCGCGGCCGACCTCGTGGCCGGGCTGGAACGATCGGCAAGTCAGAAGGTGATCAACGCCAGTGGAGTGCTCCTCCACACCAATCTCGGCCGAGCCCCTCTGTCGCCACGGGCCGCCGAAGCGGCACTGGCGGCCGCCGCCTCCTACACGAATCTCGAGATCGATCTCGACGAAGGGGGTCGGAGCACTCGCGGCTCCTACGTCCGAGCTCTGTTGCAGGCACTCACCGGCGCCGAGGACGCTCTGGTGGTCAACAACAACGCGGCGGCGGTCCTGCTTGCCCTAGCCGCCACCGCCCCCGGTCGGGCAGTGCCCGTAGCCAGGGGGGAGCTGATTGAGATCGGTGGATCCTTCCGGCTCCCACTGGTGATGGAATCGGGGGGCGCACGCCTCGTGGAGGTCGGGACCACCAACAGAACCCGGCTCGACGACTACGCCACTGCGCTCCAGATCCATGATTGTGGCGCAGTGTTGAAGGTGCATCCCTCCAATTACCGGGTAGATGGATTCGTCGCCGATGTGCCGGTTGGGGACCTGGCAAATCTGGCGCACAGCCGAGACGTCGCGCTGATCCATGATCTCGGATCAGGCTTGCTCGATGCCAACACACCGTGGCTCGGCGTCAAGCCGGCCTGGCTGTCCGAAGAGCCCGGGGCCCGCCAGTCGATCGAGGCGGGAGCCGATCTGGTCACTTTCAGCGGGGACAAGCTGGTCGGTGGGCCACAGGCCGGAATCATCGTCGGCTCCGCCGAGGCCGTAGATCGGCTTCGCCGGAATTCGCTGGCCCGGGCATTGCGGATCGATGCCATGACCGATGCAGCCCTGGCGGCGACTCTCGAGGCTTACGCCAATGGCGATGCGAGTCAGATCCCGATCTGGCACATGGCGATGCTGACCGATTCTGACCTGGCAGCGAGGGTGGACGACCTCTCGTCGCGGATCGGCGGAGTGAGCCGGCAGGGAGATTCCGTCGTTGGGGCAGGCAGCGTGCCCGGGGTGGGCATTCCGACACCTCAAATCGTGCTCGAGGGTGAGGACCATCTCCACAGCCGCCTCCTTGCCGCCCCGCAGCCGGTCCTGACCCGGAGGATGGACAAGGACCTGGTCCTCGACCTCAGAGCCGTGGCCGATGAAGACGACGACGTGATCGCGGACATGGTGGCCGGTTGCCGCTGATCGGGACCGCCGGCCATGTCGACCACGGCAAGTCGACCCTGGTCGAGGCGCTCACCGGTCGTGACCCCGATCGATGGGCTGAGGAGAAGAAACGCGGGCTGACCATCGACCTCGGGTTCGCATGGATGACCCTCCAGCCGGCGGGCGAAGTCTCGTTCGTCGACGTGCCCGGGCACGAGCGCTTCCTGAAGAACATGCTGGCGGGGATCGAGGCCATCGACGTCGCGCTGTTCGTCGTTGCCGCCGACGAAGGCTGGATGCCGCAGTCGGAGGAGCATCTGGCGGTGCTCGATCTGCTCGGCATCGATTCGGGCGTCGTCGCCCTGACCAAGATCGACGTCGTCGAGCCCGACGTCGCCGCGCTTGTCGAGATCGAGATCGCGCAGAGGCTGAGCGGCACCGGCCTGCAAGATGCGCCAATCGTCCCGGTATCGGCTCGCACAGGCGAGGGAATGGACCGCCTGCGGGAAGAGTTGGCGACACGCGTAGCCGATGTGAAGCATCGCGGTGACCGGCCCCGGTTGTGGATCGACCGCTCCTTCTCAGTCCGAGGGGCAGGCACCGTGGTGACGGGCACTCTTACGGAAGGCCCGATGAGCATCGGCGACGAGCTCGAGTTGCTCCCGATGCGCAAGCGAGCCCGCGTTCGGGGGATGCAGAGTCACGAGCGCGGGATCGAGACGGCGGAACCCGGGCGACGGCTTGCACTGAACCTGACCGGGATTGATCGGGAAGAAGCCCCACGAGGAACCATGCTGGGCCTGCCCGGGCAATGGGAGCTGTCGGCCCGTTTCACCGCCATGGTGACAGTGGCCCGATACGTCGAAGACCTCTCCACCAGAGGCGCCTTCCAGGTACATCTCGGGAGTGGTGCCCACGCAGCAAGGGTCAACCGGCTCGAGGATGGTTACGCCCTTATCGAGCTCCCCGCGGCCGTGCCCATCAGGACAGGTGATCGCTTCATACTGAGAGAGTCAGGGCGGCGTCAGGTTGTGGCGGGCGGCACGGTGATCGATCCCGCTCCGGGCCCACCAGCCTCGGCGATGAAGGCTGCACGGCTCATCGACCCCTTTGGCAGCAGGGACGGCATCGCCACCGCGCTGCTGGGCATGAGGGGGATGGACGACGTCGAGCGTCTCGCCGCCCATAGCGGTGGTGGGCAGCCCCGAGGATCAGTTCTGGTCGGCGGCATTGCCCTGACCCAGGAGCGATTCGATGCTCTGCGGTCCCAGGCGGAGGAGGTTGTCACCGAGTATCAAGAACAGCACCAGCTTCGGCCAGGGATGCCGCTGGCGACACTCGCCGCCACTCTCGGCGTCTCCAATGAGTTGGCTGAGCGTCTGGTCGAGGACAGCGAGAAGTTGGAGCGCAGCGGCCCGGACGTCTCGACCCAACAGCATCGACTGAATCTGGACCCAGATGCAGAACTGAGATGGGAGAAGGCTCGCGCCGGATTGGGGGAGAGCCTGGCGGTCCCTGACGCCGAGGACCTGGGTCTGGGCCGCGAGCTGACCCACTTGATGATCCGGGAAGCGAGGCTGGTCCGAGTCTCCGACGATCTCGTTTACCTGCCCGAGCAGGTCGAGATGATCAAGCGCATGCTGGGTGAGATGACCGAGCCATTCACCGTGGGCCAATTCCGCGACCACTCCGGTCTGTCACGGAAGTACGTGGTGCCCATCCTCGAGTGGGCAGATAGAGAAGGGCTCACCATCCGGCGGGGCGATTTGCGCCACCTTCGGTGAGCCCTGACTCATGTGGCGGTGGTCATGAGACCAGCGGCACGCTCCGTCTCTCTACTTCGGTGAGACCTCCCCAGATTCCGAACGGTTCCCGGATCTGGAGGGCATGTGAGGTGCAGGGGCCCCGCACCGGACATACTCCGCAGATCGCTTTGGCCTTCATCTCCCTGCGCTCCCGCTCGTCTTTGCGCTCGAACGTCGAAGGCGGAAAGAAGAGGTAGGCATGACTCCCTCTGCAGAGGGCGTCGAGCTGCCAATCGTCCATGCCCGACAAACGGACTCCTCCCTGTCTAGCGACAACCGGCGCGAACCTACTCACGGGGATGCCCGGCGGCAAGGAAGAAAATGGGGATTCAAGAATCTCTTTTCGCGGGGTCGGTGGCCGGTTCCACCTCGAGAAACATCCCGTCGACGCCGGAAACGAGAATCTCGGCCCCCGCGGTCAGCCCTGCCTCACGGTGAGCGGTCGCCCGCCACCGGGCTCCATTGACCTCTACTACGCCATCCGGGTCGAACCCGCCGACCGCGATTCCCCTCTCCCCGATCAGACCGTCGCGCCCGATCGTCCTGGTCGAGAACCTCGCTCGCTGGACGGTGGGCATGGCCAACATGAAGAAGAAGAGGGCCGCCAACACCGAGGGCAGGACCAGAAACCAACGCGGGTCGATCTGACCCGAGCCTTCGACGTAGAAGGACCCGGCAACCTGCAGCATCACCGCCCCGAGGATGGTGAGGACGAGGACTCCGCCTTTTTGATAGGCGGCGGTGAGCAGCGCCCAGCCGAGCACAGCGAGTGCCAAAGCCCACCATTTGACCGGGAGAGTGACGATTCCCCAGCCGGCGAGCAGGAGGGATATCGCCGCCACACCGGCGGCGACCCCAGGACCGATGGCGAAGAACTCGAAGGAGGCAATGGTGAGCCCGACCACCAGGAAGAAGAACGCTGCTTCAGGTGTGGCGGCCAGACGCCAGAAGCGGGTGGCCAGGCCGGGTTGACGGAAGGTCACCGGCTTTAGGGTGACACCGTCCTCGAACGGCACCACGGTCTCCACCGTGACCGGGCCTGCAGCCGTCTCGAAAGTGGCCCCGTCCAGATTCTGGAGGTATTGACGAATCGATGGCCACAGCACCAACCCGATCTCCTCGGCAGCCCTCGGTTGACCGGCAGTTGTCACTTCGCCGGCGATGGTTGGTGCCAGATTCATCTCGGAGCCTGCGGAGATGGCGGCGTGCTCGAGGTCGAGGACGATCTGCCCGATTCCCCCGTTGGCCTGCGCCGGAGCCGGGCCTACCCAGGCCGCGACCGGCAACGGCGGGCTGTCCAGAACCTGTTCCAGCGCGGTGAGAGCCTCGGCGTCGAGCACCGCCGGGGAATTGACCTGGAGGACCGCCAGGACCTGACCTCCGGCCGCCGCTTCCTCGATCGCGGTTCGCATGAATTCGAGGGCAGAGGCGTCGAGCGGGCCACTGACATCGATGACATCGATGCCGGGCTCTCCCTCACTGTCGCCCGAGCAAGCCGCGACGAGTAACAACAGACCGGCGAAAAGCAGGGTGCGACGCACGTCTTGGGAGGTTAGGAGAGGTTCATATGGCAAGATGCCGGGGTCGAGCACACCACTAACGTCCGACCCATGCCACTGGCCCTGGTGATCGCCGATGCCGAATGGGTGGTCAACGACATCCTCGCCTCACTCCCCCGTGGTGACTGGAGGGTAGAGGTGCTCGATGACCCGGTTCAATCCGGGGCCAAGGTCGCCGAGACCGACCCGAACGTGGTCATCGTCGACCTGCAGGTGAGGAACATGGGTGGCATGGCCGTCGTCCGGGAGATCAAGGCCTCGCTGGAAGGTCAAGACCTGCCCCGCCTCGTCATCCTCCTGGATCGTGAGGTCGACGGTTTCCTGGCCAAACGAGCCGGCGCGGATGCGTGGGTTGTCAAGCCCTTCTCCTCGCACGAACTCCGCGTCGCCCTCGGCGCCACCACCCCCGTCTGAGTCAATTTCTGATTGACGGATCGGGGTGCTGGGTAAGAAGCCGCGCCGCTCTACTCGGTGGCCGATCCGGTCATGGGAGTTGCCGGATCGTGACTTGCGAGAGGAGGAGACCTTGTTACCTCGCAATTCGCTCTGGGTGCCCCGCAAGGCACCCTTCGCCGTCACCCGGCGAGAATTCCTGTACTTGACCGGGGCGGCGGCCTTGGTTGCGGCTTGCGGCAACGGCACCAGTGCGACCACTACGTCTGCTGCCGGGTCGTCCACCAGCTTGGCCCCGGTCGCCGGAGGCCCCGAGACGTCATTCGTCGAGCCCAGAGAGCAGCTGAGCGGTGAGCTGAAGATCCTCCTGTGGAGCCATTTCGTTCCTGCCTACGACGCTTGGTTCGACCCATTCGTACAGGAGTGGGGCGAGCAGGTCGGAGTCGACGTGACGGTGGATCACATCGCCGTGGCCGACGTGCCGGCTGCCATTGCGTCTGAGATCCAGTCGGGCCAACCCGAGCACGATCTCATGCAGTACATCGCCGTCCTCAGCCAACACGAGCCCTCGGTAGTCGACATGACCGATGTGGTGACCGAGGCGGAGACCCGCTATGGCGAAATGCTCGACTTGACCCGGCGATCATCGTTCAACCCGAACACGGAGAAGTACTACGCCTTCGCCCCGGCCTGGGCACCGGATCCCGGCAACTATCGCCAATCCCTCTGGGACGCGGTCGGGATGGGCGATGGGCCGAGCACCTACGACGACCTGCTCCAGGGTGGGTCGGAGATCTTCGCCTCAGAGGGCGTCCAGCTCGGGATTGGGATGTCTCAGGAAATCGACTCGAACATGGCGCTCCGCGGCCTCATGTGGTCATTCGGTGCGGGCATACAGGACGAGAACGAGAACGTGATCATCAACTCCGATGCCACGATCGCCGCAATCGAGTACATGAACGAACTGTTCGCCGGCGCCATGACCCCAGAGGTGTTCGCCTGGAATGCCGCCTCGAACAATCAGGGGATCAATGCAGGAGAGCTCAGCTACATCCTGAACTCGATCTCCGCTTATCGCACGGCGCAGGACGAGGGCCTGGAAGTCGCCGACGACATCCTGTTCACCCCTGCGCTCGAGGGCCCGGAGACGGCATTGGTCGCGTCTCATGTGATGTACAACTGGATAGTCCCCGACGCCCCGGACGTGAATGTCGCCGCGGCTCAGGAGTTCCTATTGCACTACGCCGAGAACCTGGCTCCGGTGGCGTGGAACTCGAAGCTCTACGACTTCCCGGCGTTCCCCGACCGAGTCCCCGATCTGGCGGGCTGGGTGGACGAGGATCCGTTTGGGTCGAATCCCCCCGACAAGCTGTCCGTCCTCAACACAGCGCTCGACTGGGCCACCAACATCGGCCACCCCGGACCAGCCAACCCGGCGATCGGCCAGATCTTCGGGGAGTCGATCATCCCGGTGATGTTCGCCGAGGCTGCCCAGGGCAACAAGACGCCCGAGGAGGCGTTGGCGGACGCCGAGACCCAGATCAACGCCATCTTCGACGACTGGCGGGGACGCGGCCTGGTCGGAAGCGGATGAACCACCGGCGCGGGCCGTCGTCATGGCCGTCGTAGAGGTCCGCGGTCTGCGCAAGGAGTTCGGCGACGTGACAGCCGTCGACGGCGTCGATCTCCAGTCCGAGGAGGGTGAGTTCCTCGTCCTCCTCGGACCCTCTGGATGCGGGAAGACCACCCTGCTCAGGATGATCGCGGGCCTGGAGCAACCGAGCGAAGGAGAGATCCTGCTCGGGGGCGAGGACGTCAGTGGTCTTCCACCCCGCGCCCGTCGCATCGCCATGGTCTTCCAGTCCTATGCGCTCTACCCCCACATGACCGTGGCCAACAACATCGCCTTTCCCCTCAAGGCGCAGGGCGTGGACGCCGAGGAGCGCACCAAAAAGGTGGAGTGGGCGGCAGGTCTGTTCGGGATCGAGCGACTGCTCCAGCGGCGGCCACGTCAACTATCCGGAGGTGAGCGCCAGCGAGTGGCCTTGGCGCGGGCACTCGTTCGCGAGCCTTCGGTGTTCCTCCTCGACGAGCCATTGTCGAACCTCGATGCCAAGTTGCGTGCGGCGGCACGCGATGACTTGATGGAGTTCCAGCGGCGGATCGGGATCACCACCATCTATGTCACTCACGATCAGGTAGAGGCGATGGGCATGGGAGACCGCATCGCCGTGATGAATCACGGGAAAGTGCGCCAGCTGGGCACGCCCGAGGAGGTGTACCACCACCCCGCCGACGTCTTCGTGGCGCAGTTCCTCGGTTCACCGCCGATGAACCTCCTCGAGACGCCGACCTACGTCTTCGGCTTCCGCCCCGAACAGTTCCTCCCCGAAGGGATCGCCGAGAGCGAGGGGACGAGGGTCCCCTTCACCTTCCACGTCAACCGGATCGAGTATCTCGGCTCGGAGCGGTACCTGTACGGGTACATCAAGGAGTACGACGAGACCAGGGTCATCGCCATGCTCCCTGCGACGGTCACCCTTCCAATCGCCATCGACCAGGATCACAAGTTCTCGGTAGCCAAAGACCAACTGCGCTTCTTCGACCTAGACGATGGGCGAAAGATCGCACCGCAAACCCTGATGCGATGACGACCACGACGGCGACGAAACAGCGCTACCTGGGCGACAACCCGAGATTCCTCGCCGGACTATTCATGTCACCGGCAGTCATCTACATCATCGCCCTAGTCGGCTTTCCATTCGTCCTCGCCATCATCTATGCCTTTACCGATATCAGCACCGGCAATCCGGAACTCGAGTTCGTCGGATGGGACACTTTCCGCCGGGTTCTGGCAGACCCGGTGTTCCGCGAGGCGTTGTGGAACACCTTCTTCTTCGCCGTCATCGCCAACGTGATGGTGGTGGTGCTCGCTACCGCACTCGCCGAGATTCTGGTCAGGGATTTCAAGGGCAAATGGCTGGTGCGCTTCCTCGTACTGCTGCCGTGGGTCGCTCCGGTCTCCCTGGCCACGATCACCTGGCTTTGGACTCTTGACTCGATCTTCTCCCCCATCGACTGGGTCCTCCGTCAGCTAGGAATCATCACCGAGAACATGTACTGGCTGGGCCAGCCAGGGACCGCGATGACCTCTGTGATCGCGGTCCAGACCTGGAGGATCGTGCCCCTGGCCGCCGTCATCGTTATGGCCGGCCTCATCGCCATCCCCAGCGACATCACAGATGCGGTGGCCGTCGACGGGGCCGGCTTCTGGCGGAGGATGTTCCAGGTCACGATCCCACTGTTGGCGCCGATCATTGCGGTCGCAGTGTTGTTCGGGGTGATCCTCACCATCTCCGACATGAGCGTCGTCTACGTGCTCACCCGGGGCGGGCCGACCAATTCGACGCAGGTGCTGTCGACCTGGGCCTTCATAAAGGGAATCGAAGGCGGGGCGCTGGCTCAGGGTGCGGCAGTGGCCCTGTTCCTCCTGCCCGTGCTGATCGCGATCACCGCCATAGTCCTCCGGCTGGCCAGACGGCGAGAGGTGATGTGACGTGACCTGGGGTGACACCGACATCCAGACCTTGCAGCGCCAGGCCGATCGCCGACGCAAGTGGGGGAAGTTTGGCCTTTACGCGGGCGCGATCCTGTTCGCCTTCCTCGCCGCCTTCCCCTTCAGCTGGGCCCTCATCTCGATGTTCAAGCAGTCCAACGACCTCTACGTGAAGGAGAACAATCCGTTCTGGTTCAACGAGGCCCCAACCCTGGAGCACATGCGCCTGCTCTTCCTCGACACCAACTACCTGACCTTCATAAGGAACACCATCCTCGTCGGCCTGGTCGTGACTCTCATCACTCTCGTCATCGCCCTTCCCGCCGCCTACGCACTGGCCCGTCTCCGCCTCCGCTGGGGCGAGCGTCTGGGAATCGCCATCTTCCTCGTCTATCTGATCCCGCCGACCCTGCTATTCATCCCGATGAGCCGGGTGATCACCAGTCTCGGGCTCCAGGAATCACTCTGGTCGTTGATCCTGGTGTATCCCACCATCACGATCCCAATCTCGGCGTGGTTGCTCATGGGATTCTTCAAGGGGATCCCCATGGACCTCGAAGAGCAGGCCATGGTCGATGGCCACAGCCGGATCGGAGCGATAGGCCGCGTGGTCCTCCCCCTGATGTACCCGGGCATCATCGCCGTGACAGTGTTCGCCTTCACGCTGGCGTCACACGAGTTCATCTATGCCTTGGCCTTCAACAAGTCGTCGGCGGTCAAGACGATCGCCACCGGCGTCCCCACCGAGCTGATCCGGGGTGACGTCTTCTTCTGGCAGTCGCTTCAGGGAGCGGTGATCCTGATCGCCATACCCATCGCCCTTATCTTCAATGCCTTCCTCGACCGCTTCATCAAGGGTTTCACCATGGGGGCAGTCAAGGGCTAGACGGCGCCTCCTCCAACCGAAGGATCAGCTGGGGAAGCCCCGACTCTTCGTCTATCCGGCGCTCATGGTCGACGAATCCACAGGACCAATAGAAGGAGATGGCCTTCTCGTTGGCCTCGAACACCTCCACGAAGACCGGGTCGCGGAGCAGTCGGGCCTGCTCGACGAGAGCGCGGCCATGGCCCTTTCCCTGATGGTCGGGATGGGTGAACAGCCCGCCGATCAAATCATCGACGATCGACATGGAGGCAACCACCTCTCCCTCCTTCTCCACCACCACGTCTCGGCAATTGAAAGCAGCTGCTCGCGGACACCTCGTTCCATTGCCCGCCAATGTGCCTCGGGCAGGAACGATTGGCCGGGGATCGTCGAGGCGAGTCACACCCGAATCAGATCGTCGACATCAGCTGGTTCCAGAGTCCGAATCACTTGCCGACTACCTGCTCATCGACGAACGCCCTGATCTCCTCGGCCACCCTGGCTCCCGAGGCCGAGCGCGGGGTCGTTGTGATCGAGACCATCCATCTCCAAAAGCCCCTTTGGTTGGTTCGCCGCCTCGAAGACTCTCCGACTGAGCCTGGGTGGGACGACGGAGTCAGCCGTGCCGAGGATCACGAGGAGCGGCACATCCAGACCTGCAATTGCCTCCTCGACGGGGTACCGATCCCGGAGCAGGATCGTCGGGACGATTCGATAGTGGGTGCGGGCCATATCGGAAAGAGAAGTGAACGGGGAGCGCAGGACGAGAGCGTCGGGTGGCCTCTCCATCGCCAACATCGTGGCCACTGCCGCGCCGAGGGACTCGCCCAGGAAGATCACAGGGAGGTCCGTATCGAATGCCATGTCAGCCACAGCCCGGGCGTCCTCGAGCAGACCCTCTTCGCTGGGCGATCCCGCGGTGTTGCCGTATCCCCGATAGTCGAAGAGCACGACTTCCATCCCTTCGGCGGCCAGAAATTCGGCAAGAGAGAGACGATGGCTCTTGTTGCCTGCGTTGCCGTTGAATACCACCAACCGGGCCGCCGCTTCACCGTCGGCCGGAACGAGCCACAGGTCGTGAACAATTCCATCGGACGTCTCGACCGTGCTCACCGTGACGTCGGCCGGTGGTGATGTCGGGCCCGGGTCGGGCAGATAGATCAACTGCCGCTGGAACAGCCACAGAGCAACCATCAGGACGATCCAGATGCCGGCGATTCCGGCCAACACCCTGATCATGGTTCGACTCTGCACACCGTCACCAAGCATTGCGGGCTAATCACCCCGATGCATCGCTGTTGCGCTGCGAACCTGAGAGCATGGATGCCCCGGAGCTGATTGCAGTCAGAGCGGCCCTGGCGGAGGGCGCCGAGGTGAGCACGTTCGTGCTCGTCGAAGGCGCCAGCGACAAGGCAGCGCTGGAGACGCTGGCGGCGCGGCGTGGTCGGGACCTGGAGGTCGAAGGAGTCTCCATCATCCCGATGGGAGGGGCGACGACGATCGGGCACTTCCTCGACCTGCTCGGGCCGCACGGACACGACTTCAGACTTGCGGGGCTCTGTGATGCCGGAGAGGAAGGCGACTTCAGACGTGAGCTGGAACGTGCCGGTATGGGCATCGACCTGGATCGCGCCGGAATGGAAACGTTGGGCTTCTTCGTCTGCGTCACCGACCTCGAGGACGAGCTGATCCGCGCATTGGGGCCGGATGCCGTGATCGCGATCATCGAGGCACAGGGTGAACTCGGGTCCCTCCGCATCCTGCAGCGACAGCCGTTCCACCGTGACCGCTCCGTCGAACAGGTCCTATGGCGGTTCATGGGAACCCGATCGGGACGCAAGTCCACCTATGCCCGCCTGCTCGTCGAGGCATTGGACCTGGATCGTGCGCCACCACCGCTGGACGGTGTCCTGGAGTACGTGAAGCCCTAGAGGATCCTGTTGACCTCGAGTATCAGATGGCTCAACCCGGCCAGGGCAGCCGCTGCAGCAAGCCCGGACCCGAGTCGCCGCTGGATAGAGGACGGTTCGGTCCTCCCCCGGGCCCGGTCGACCCACCACCAAGATGGTCACCAATGCAGTGCCGGCAATGAACACCCCGGTCCAGATCGGCGGGTAGGCGCGTTCGTCGAAGCCCGCCATGAACTGCACGAACAGTCCCAGCGGGGCAAAGATCAGGCCGACCGCGGTGACGACGCCATAAGCCACGACTGTTCCTGTCCGGTCTGGGATCGGGAGTCTCTTGTCGAGGAACCGGTCAAGGGTGAACAGAACCACGCCAAACCCGAACACGAGCGCCAACAGCAAAGCCAGATCGAGAGCCGGCCCTTGGAGGATGTCGAAGTCTCTGTTGTCCGATGCAACGAGTTGGAAGCCACCGATGCAAACCGCGCCAAGCCCTACTGCCGCCCAGTTGCGGGGGAATCCAGGGCCGGATCACCACCCATACCGGCGCCGCAATCAGCCCGCCGGCGACACCTCCGAACAACAGCAGGCCAACCGTTCCCTCGACCGTGAACAGGCCGACCTCGTTGCCGTTCTCGGTGAAGCGCCCGATCGCCTCGGGGTGGAGCAGGCGGCTGAGAAACATGACGAGTCGCCCGCCGATTCCCAAGACCACGATCCCCGAGATCAGGCTGGCGATTCCTCCGACCGAGATGTCACGGAAGATTTCAGAAATCGCGCCCCATGACCCGCTGCGCGTTGATTCAGGTGCTCGGGCATCGGTGGGGAGGGCATCCGACATCGCTTGTCAAGCTATCCGCCCGGGCCGGGCGAGGGGCGGAGTCGGCATAGGAGCCGGTGGCACCGAATGTGCGCTATTGCGCCAGAATGAAGCTGACCTGTTGCGTCGAAGAGGTCTCCCGCTACACCGAGGTTGAACATGGCAGAGACATTGGAACATCGAGACAAGGTCCAGCGCAGTTTGGAGGACATCCATAGGTCGCTGGTGGCGGTATCGATGAAGCTGGCACAGCTTCAACTCGACGATGACATCGACACCGAGTTGGGTGTCGCCCTCGAGGAACAGATGACGGCCCTGGCACCTCTCACCGATCGTCTCGAGAATCTCGAATCCGAATATCAGATGGAGACCAACCGCCTGAGCAACGAGGGAGACCTTCAGGGGTGAGGTATTCAAGAGCAGCCGGTCGAAGATCTTGGACGCCGGAGAGACATGCGATGAAACGACCGAGGTGCTGGCCCTAGGCCGTCTGTAAGCCTCTGACCAGCACCTTTGTGGTCGGGACGGCGGGATTCGAACCCACGACCTCAGCGTCCCGAACGCTGCGCGCTACCAAGCTGCGCCACGTCCCGATTGATGGTCAAATGGTAGGCGAGGCCCCGACCCAAGCACATTCCGCTCGAGCAAGAACCTCTTCCTTCCGGACAAACCCGGGATACTCTTATCCCGCTGCCGCAGACATCTCAGGGGAGGATGATGACCGCCTACGACGCACGACTCCGGCTGGACGGAGTCGACGAAGCACCGATCAGCGTGCTGATCGATCTCAGCGATGATCGACTGACGATGATGGCCGGGGAGATCGAGGTCGGCGACTGGGCACGGGAAGAGATTCGTGTCTCTGCGATGCCCGATGGTTTCCACGTGCGAGCCGAGGGTGAGGAGATCATTCTCGACGTGACCGACGACGCCCGCTTCGCACTCGATCTTGGATTGCGCAACGCACCGCCGCTGTTGCGACGTCGCATGTCTGCATTGCTCCGGAGTGACGGACCGACCGACCAAGCGCCTCTGGTCTAGAGCAGCTCGGCGATCTGGACCGCGTTGAGGGCAGCGCCCTTGCGCAGGTTGTCGCCAACCGCCCACAGGTTGATGCCGCCCGGGTGACCCACGGTCGGGCGAATCCGACCGACCAGCACGTCATCGATCCCGGCCGAGTCGAGCGGGGTCGGCACCCTGTCATCCCAGACCTGGACTCCAGGCGCTGACTCCAAAATCTCCGTCGCCTCGTCCGCCTCGATGGGTCGTTCGAAGCGGAGGGAGGCAACAACACCATGGCCCACGAGCACGGGCACGCGGACACACGTTGGCTCCACGTGGAGACCGGGGAGGTCGAGGATCTTCCTCGACTCGTTGACCAGCTTCCACTCCTCATCGGTGTATCCCTGCTCGGTCACCGACCCGGCCAGTGGCAGGACATTGAATCCGATGGGTCTGGCGTACAGCGAAGGCCGGGGATCCTCCCACCCACCCGTCATAAGGGCTTCGAGATCCGGACGAAGAAGATCGGTCTGCTCGACCAACTCGACGACGCCCTGCTGCCCAGAGCCGGACACCGACTGGTAGGAGGTGGCCACCATGCTGCGAAGACCGGCGGCCCGGTGGAGCGGGCCTGCCGCCATCATCAGGGTCATCGTGGTGCAGTTGGGGTTGGCAATGATCCCGCGATGTGCCCCGACCGCGGCATCGTTGACACCGGCGACGATGAGCGGGACACTCGGATCCATCCTGAAGGCGGACGAGTTGTCGATCACCACAGCCCCCGCATCCGCGAATCGTGGTGCGTGAGCCCGGGAACGATCGCCACCTGCGGAGAAAAGGGCAATATCGATGCCGGACGGGTCTGCCAGGGCGAGATCCTCGATTTCGACTTCCCCCCATTTGGTGTCGAAGACGGATCCTGCGGACCGCTCCGACGCCAGCAGACGCAACGAACCCAGGGCGAAGTCTCTCGACTCGAGTATCGCTCTCATTGTGCGGCCGACGGCGCCTGTCGCCCCGACCACCGCGACTATCCGGTCACTCACGCCCCAACCTCCTCGTATACCGCAGGGGGGTCGAAGGCGTCGTGAAGCGCCTGCACCGCCGCCTCGACCTCGTCTGCCCTGACAACGCAGGAGATGCGGATGGTGGAGGTCGAGATCATCTCGATGTTGATACCAGCCGAGGCCAGGGTCTCGAACACCTTCGCCGCCACACCGGGGTGCGATTTCATTCCGGCGCCGACAAGCGACACCTTGGCGATCTCGGCATCGACATCGACTGACTCTGCGTCGATCTCACCCGCAACCTGCTTGGCGATCCGCTCGGCATCGACCAGGTTGGCCCGAGGAACGGTGAAGCTGATGTCAGTGCTTCCGTCGTGTGAGACGTTCTGCACGATCATGTCGATATTGACGCCAGCAGCGGCAAGGGATCCAAAGAGGGCCGCGGCAACACCTGGCCGGTCGGGTACCCGGTTGACCGTCACCTTCGCCTCGGATCGATCGTGGGCGATGCCGCTCACGATGGCCTGCTCCATCGGGGACTCGCGCACCCAGGTGCCTTCGCCGTCATGGAACGAGGACCTGACATGGATCGGCACGTCGAAGCGTCGCCCGAATTCGACCGCCCTAGACATGAGGACGCCGGCTCCGCCAGCCGACAGCTCGAGCATCTCGTCGAACGGGATCTCCTCGAGCTTCATCGCATCGGGGACCATTCGGGGGTCTGCGGTGAAGACCCCGTCGACATCGGTATAGATCTCGACACTGTCCGCGCCGAGCGCCGCGGCCAGAGCGACCGCGGTGGCGTCGGACCCGCCACGTCCCAGGGTTGTTATCTCTTTCGATTCGGGATCGACGCCCTGGAATCCGGCCACGATCACCACTCGCCCTTGGTCCAGACTGTCCCGGACCCTGGTCCCCTGGATGTCGAGGATCTTGGCCGCGCCGTGGGAGGAATCGGTGAGGATGCCCGCCTGGGAACCGGTGTAGCTGACTGCGGGGATGCCCCGTGAGTTGAGGCTTATCGAGAGCAACGCCATGGAGATGCGCTCCCCGGCGCTCAACAGCATGTCCATCTCTCGGGGCGATGGGTCGTCGCTTACCTCCGAGGCCAGAGCCACCAATTGGTCCGTCGTCTCGCCCATGGCGGAGACGACCACAACCACATCGTGGCCCTCCTTCCGGGTCGACTCGACACGGTCGGCCACCGCCCTGATACGGGCCGCGTCCGCCAGCGAAGTCCCACCGAACTTCTGAACTACCAGGGACATGACCACAGTTTGGAACGTTTCCCCGCCAAACACGAACACCGACATCGGGATTGCGCCGGGCCCGTGCCTAGAGTCCCTCCGCCATGACCGACAGACGCAGGCGTCAGAAGGAGCAACGCGCCGCCAAGCGAGAGGCCGAGAAGAAACAGGAGGCCCGCAAGGAGCTGGGGCGTCGGCTGGGGACCGCGTTGATATTCGGTGTGGTGGTGGTCGGGATCGTCGTCGCAGGCGCCTATTTCGGTAACGACGAGGGTGAACTGCCGCAGGGATATGCGGGTTTTCGAGAGCAGCCCACCGCATGCGGCGCCGAGCAGCCCGAGTCGGAGCCAGTCCTGTCCTTTCCCGCACCCGAGCCACAGACGGACGTCACCGCCGAGTCCACGGTCACGGTCACCCTCGAGACCTCATGTGGTGAGATCGTTATGGAGCTCGACCCGGCCGGTTACCCGGTGACAGCCAACTCCTTTGTCTTCCTGGCTCGAGAGGGATTCTTCGACGGGCAGGTATTCCATCGTGTTGTGCAAGATTTCAGGGTCTTCTCCGGTGATCCCGAAGCCAATGGAAGTGGAGGTCCGGGCTACCGGATCGCCGACGAGTTCCCCACCGACGACTTCGTGCTGGCCCCGGGCATGGTGATGATGGACAACGTGGGACGGGGAACCACAGGGAGCCAGTTCTTCATTCTCACCGGTGACGCCGCCTCGACCCTCAATCCTCAGTTCAATTTGCTCGGCCAGATCACTTCGGGAGAGGACACGCTGGAGGCGATCTCCGGCGTGGAGACAGCGGTCCGGCCGGGATCGACGGAGCAGAGCCTTCCCCTGGAGACCGTCTACATCGAGCGAGCCACGGTCGACGTAACCGGCCCTTGACGGCCAGGCGGGCCATCATCCTGCACTGAGAAATCAGATGGCCGTTGACCTCCACACCCATTCCACGGCCTCCGACGGGTCGGAGACGCCTTCCGCCCTCGTCGACAAGGCGGTCGACCTGGGTCTGAGCGCCTTTGCCCTCACCGATCACGACACACTCGAGGGGATCGAGGAGGCGCGCACTTCGGCTGACAGGGCCGGGATCGAGCTCATACCGGGCACCGAGCTATCACTCGAGCACGAGGGCGGGATGCATCTGGTCGTGCTCTGGTTGGAGCCAGGCCCGGGGCCGCTCCAGGACCGGCTCGCGGGGCTCCAATTCGGACGCGAAGGGCGCAACGCCGCCATAGTCGGGCTGCTCGACGGTCTCGGCATGCCGATGTCTCTCGATGAGGTGGTCGAGCAGTCCGGCGGCGGCTCTGTGGGGCGGCCACACATTGCGGCGGTGATGATGCGCAAGGGCTACGTCGAGTCGATCAGCGAGGCCTTCGACCTGTGGCTCGGGGCCGGCAAGCCTGCCCACGCCATCAGGCCACGTCTCTCTCCCGAAGAGGCGATCGGCCTCGCCCGCGATTCGGGAGGGGTCCCGGTTCTGGCCCACCCCCACACACTTGGGATCAATCGGTCGCACGAGATGGCCGACCTCCTGATCCGGCTCCGCTCGGCTGGCCTGATCGGTCTGGAGGCACTGTGTGCCGCCTACCAGCGTCATGAGCGTGAGGGCTACACCGATCTTGCTCATCGCTTCGGGCTCATCGCATCGGGAGGCAGCGACTACCACGGGACCTACAAGCCGTATCTCGAGCTCGGAACCGGATACGGAGACCTGGCTGTGCCCGACGTGGTCCTGGAAGAGCTGCGGGCGGCGGTGGCATGAGCCGGCCGCTCAAGATGGGCGCTGCGGCGGCCGTCGTATCGGCGAGCATCCTCATCTCCCGCCTCCTCGGCCTGGGCCGGGAGGCCTTACTCGCCACCCTGATCGGAGTGAACACGGAGGGTGATCTCTATCGGGATGCCTTCCTCATCCCCGATTTCCTCAACTATCTCCTGGCGGGGGCCTACCTCACCATCACCCTGATCCCGATCTTGAGCCGCCATTTGGAGCGCGAGGACCCTGATGGGGCGAGCCGGGCATTCACCTCCGTCTTCCGATTCGTGGGATGGGCCATCCTGGGCCTCACCGCCGTGATGTGGATCGCCGCGGAGCCGATGGTCTCCCTGGTCTTCCCCCGAGTGTCCGACCCCGAGCGATTGGTCTCCCTGACCAGGCTGGTACTTCCGGCCCAGGTATTCCTGGTGATGGGCGCCCTGCTCATGGCGGTCCAATACACCCATCGTCGATTCCTGATCCCCGCCCTGGCACCGATCATCTACAACGTCGGGATCATCGCCGGTGGCCTGATTGGAGCCGCGATCGGCGAGCCGACGCCGGAGGCGTTTCTCTGGGGTGCGGTCGTCGGATCGGCGGTAGGCAACTTCGGGCTGCAATGGCTGGGGGCCCGCTCCACCGGCACCTGGCTCATCCGTGTGCCACGCGGCGAGTCATCGGTCAAGGAGTATCTGATCCTGGCCCTGCCCCTGATGCTGGGCCAATCGATCGCCGTCCTCGACGAGCAGTTCGTCAGGCTCTTCGGCCAGATCGACGTTGGCGCCACCGCCGCCCTGAGCTTCGCACGCCAGCTCAACATGGTGCCGATCGGTGTGATCGCCCAGGCGGCCGGGGTTGCTGCCTTCCCCTTCCTCGCCCGCCTCGCTGCCGGCGGCGACATGGAAGGGCTCACTCGCACCACCGGTCGGGCGGCCCGGAACACCGTGTTCGTGGCCGCCGCCGCCACCGCCGCACTGGTCGTCTTGGCCCGTCCCCTAGTCAGCGTGCTTTATGAGCACGGAGAGTTCACGGCGGAGGACGGTCGATTGGTGGCGCGTCTGCTCGTGCTCTACGCCTTCTCCATCCCCGCCTGGGGCCTCCACCAGATCCTCTCCCGCCACTTCTACGCAAAACGGATGATGTGGCGGGTGGTCATCATCGGAACGGTGGGGACCTTGATCGCCATCCCGGTCTGGCTGAGTCTCTACTCGACGATGGGTGTCGAGGGATTCGCCCTCGCTTCGACCCTGGTGATGACGGCCTACGCCCTGGCCCTGCTGGTCGCATGGGGCATCGACGTCGGATGGGGACCGGTGCGAGCCCTCGTGCCATCGCTGCTCAGGGGCTTGGTGGCTGCCGGCCTCGCCGTGTTGTTGGCATATCCCCTGGTCACAGCCATGTTCAACGGTGAGCTCTCTGTTTGGGAAGGGCTGGCCGCGGCCGTGGTCGGTGGCCTGACGACGATCGCTGTCTTTCTAGGCGCCGCCTACCTGCTCCGGGCCCCAGAGCTGCGGGACCTGATGCGACGAGGCTGATCCCGTGTCTTGTGCAACCAACCACCCAGGGTGTGGGTCGTTGCACACGAGATTCAAATGTCGGCTCAGCGGGGGCGGAGGATGTCCCGGGGCATGTTGGGCTCCTCGGGTCGGTCCGCCAGCATCCAGGCCGGGATCGGGCGCGACCCGTATTTGGGCGCCTGCATGGCTGCATTCTCCTCCTCGGTGATCCGGTCGAGGACGACTGCGATCAATGCCGCCTCGAACTCTCCGGCGCCACCTCTGATCTCGATATCTCTGATCATCCCGGTAATTCCACGAGCTCGATCAAGGTACCAGCGAGATCGGCCGGATGAATGAACGCGATACGGGTCCCCCGGCCACCCGGGCGGGCGGCCTCGTCGACGAGTCTGGCGCCCACCTCACGCAGGTGCTCGAGAGCGATGTCGATCGACGCAACCGCATAGGCGACGTGGTGCAGGCCCTCACCTCTGCTCTCGAGGAAGCGCCCGACCGGGGTGTCGCGGCCGAGAGGCTGCAACAACTGGATGAAGGAGCCTCCCACCGGGATCATCGCCTCTTCGACGCCCTGAGCTTCCACCACCTCGCGATACAGCGGCTCCACCCGGTAGCGGGTCCTGTAGCCGTCGAGTGCCAGCTCCAGGTCATGCACCGCGATGGCGACGTGGTCGAGATTGATCAGCTTCACCGACGGGAGGCTAAACCGCGAACTCAGGGCGCTGGACTTCGCTGAGCGGTGCCTGCAACCCCTGGGTTCGAGGATCCCATCGCCGGTAGCATCCGCATCCAGTGAGCAATCCAGTCATCACCGGTTCCGCTCGAACCCCGATCGGCAAATATGGCGGTTCCCTCGCTCCCCTCCGTGCCGTCGAGCTCGGCGGCGCGGCCATAGCCGGGGCGATGGCACGTAGCGGGGTCGATCCGGGTTCGGTGGACGAAGTGCTGTTCGGCCATGTGCTGCAAGCGGGCGAGGGACAGATCACCGCTCGTCAGGCAGCCGTGCGGGGCGGCCTGCCGATGACAGTGCCGTCGGTGACAATCAACAAGGTCTGCCTCTCCGGTATGTCGGCCATCGGTCTTGCCGAGCGGGGTATCCGGGCCGGCGACACGAAGTTCGTCGTCGCCGGGGGGATGGAGAGCATGTCCAACGCTCCCCACGTTGTTCGGGATCTGAGATGGGGAGTGCGCTTCGGCAACGCGGAGATGGTCGACGTCATGCAGCACGACGGGCTGTTCTGTGCTTTCGACCAATGCACGATGGGTGAGTCCTCCGATCGCAAGAACGAGCGTCTCGGCATCGGCAGGGAAGAGCAAGACGCATGGGCCGCCCGAAGCCATCAGCGTGCGGAGGAAGCAACGAGCAACGGAACCATGGCCGGCGAAGTCGTGCCGGTGACCGTCCCCCAGGCCAAAGGGGAGCCCATCCTCATCCATCGCGATGAGGGGATCAGGCAGGGATCGACGCCGGAATCGATGGCCGCGCTCCGTCCTGCCTTCGTCTCCAGCGGGACGATCACCGCCGGAAACGCATCCCAGATCTCCGACGGGGCGGCGGCCTTGGTCGTCGCCGACCGCGACGCCGCAGAGGCCTCCGGAGCACCGATACTCGCCGAGATCCTCGCCTACGGGCAGATAGGTGGTGGCGACGCGACGCTCCACGAGCGACCGGCGGAGGCATTGCTGGTGGCCCTCAAGCGGGCGGGCCTCGATGTCGGCGACCTCGACCTGGTGGAGATCAACGAAGCGTTCGCCGCCGTCGCCCTCTGGTCTGCGCGGATGCTCGACATCCCTGATGACAAGGTCAACGTCAATGGTGGCGCAGTCGCCCTCGGCCACCCACTGGGTGCGACTGGGGCCCGACTGGTCGTCACGCTCATCAACGCCCTCCAAACACGGGGTGGGGGTATCGGGGCGGCCACACTCTGCGGTGGCGGCGGCCAGGGCGATGCCATCATCGTCAAGGTGGGTTGATGCCTGAGCCTGTCGAACGGAATCTGGGTCTCGACGTGGTCAGAGTCACGGAAACCGCGGCAATGGGGGCGGCGCGCTGGCTGGGACGGGGGAACAAGGAGGCCGCCGACCAGGCTGCGGTCGACGGGATGCGTCTCCATCTGTCCACGCTCGATATCGACGGGCTGGTGGTGATCGGCGAAGGGTGAGAAGGACTCGGCGCCGATGCTCTACAACGGCGAGCGGGTGGGCACCGGCAAGGGCATGGTGGTCGACGTGGCGGTGGACCCGGTCGACGGGACCACTCTCACCGCATCGGGGATGCCAGGTGCCATCGCCGTCATCGCCCTCGCCGAGGGCCGGGGCACCATGTACGCCCCGGGGCCCCTGGTCTATATGGACAAGATCGCCGTCGGCCCCGAGGCCGCCGGTGTCGTCGAGCTGGAAGCTCCCGTCGAGCACAACCTGCGACAAGTGGCCAAGGCCAAGCGGAAGGAAGTCAACGATCTCCGGGTCCTGATCCTCGACCGGGAGCGCAACCAGCATTACATCGACGGCGTCAGACAGGCCGGCGCCCGGATCTCCCTGATCAGGGACGGCGACGTGGCCGGGGCCATCGCCACCGCCCAGGACGACACTGCTGCCGACGTGCTGCTCGGGATCGGAGGGTCCCCCGAGGCTGTGATCGCCGCCGCCGCACTCAAGTGCATGGGGGCCGAGATCCAATGCAAGCTATGGCCTCGCAACGACGACGAGAAGCGGCTCGCCGTGGAGGAGGGTCTCGATCTCGACGAGGTGATGGGCACCAACCAATTCGTCTCCTCCGACAACGTCTTCTTCTCGGCGACCGGAGTCACCGGCGGCGAATACCTGCGCGCCGTCGAGTTCAGACGTGAGGACCATGTCGTCACCCATTCGGTGATCATGCGGTCCAAGACCGGCTCGATCCGGTACATGGAGGCGACACACAACATCGCCCGGCTCCGGCAGATCTCGGCCCGGACCCTCGACTAGGAGCCCCAAGCAGCGAAGCCAGATCGAGGACGATCCCGACCACGAGCAAGGCCACGATCACCGCGATGAAGATCGGTGTAGGCCCAGCGGGCTCGGTGATCGGCGATCCAGAAGCGCCGAACGCCGGAGATGCCCATGACAATCGCCAGCACGGAGAGGGCGATCGTGACCGGGGCGCTCGCCGCATCGGATATGCCGATCACCGGAGCCAGGATCGGGATGAGCAGATAGGTGATGATGCAGCGGATCCCGGAGACCACGATGGCGGCGGTCGTCGATCGCCGTGCCCCGAGGATGGCGTTCTTGTCGACGATGTCACCGACGCGGAGCAACCGGCGCATGAAGCGGTCTGCCGCGGTCCGCTCCCGTTCTACGACCGGGCTCGGTGCGCTCACAACTCCATCCGGCCCGCCAGGGCGCGACCAAGGGTCAACTCGTCGGCGTAGTCGAGGTCACCGCCGACCGGGAGCCCCGATGCCAGCCGTGTCACCTTGACCCCGAGCGGCTTGAGCTCGCGGGCCAGGTACATCGCAGTGGCGTCACCCTCGATGGTGGGGTTGGTGGCCACGATCAACTCCTCGATCGACTCGCGCTCGATGCGCTCTCTCAGCTCTCCGATCCTCAACTGCCCCGGGCCGACACCGTTGATCGGTGACAGCGAGCCACCGAGCACGTGGTAGAGACCGCGGAACTCCTGGGTGCGCTCGACGACCACGATGTCCTGGGGACGCTCCACCACACAGACCAGTGAGCTGTCACGCCGCGTGTCGCGGCAGATCACGCACTGCTCGCCGGCCGCGACGTTGAAGCAACGATCGCACAGCGTCACCTGGTCTCTCATGTCGTTGATCGCGGTGGCCAGACGCCGGGCGTCGGCCTCCTCGACAGCGAGCAGATGAAAGGCGAGACGCTGCGCCGTCTTCTGCCCGATACCGGGGAGACGGGCCATCTCGTCGATGAGACGCTGTACCGGGCCTTCGAACATCAACCGAGCAGGCCGCCGAGGCCAAGCCCGCCGGTGAGCCCTCCCAGCTCCTCGGAAGCCGCATTCGACGCGGCTTCGAAAGCCTGGCGAACCGCGGCCAGAACCAGGTCCTGAAGCATCTCCACGTCGTCGGGGTCGACCACCTCTGCCGAGATGGTCAAGTCCACCAGTTCCTGAGACCCGGTGACCGTGGCCACCACCATCCCGCCGCCGGCCGAGCCCTCGAAGGTCCTCCCGCGCAGATCCTTCTGGGCCGCGGCGAGCTGCTCCTGCATCTTTTGTGCCTGCGCCATGATCTGACGCATGTCGGGTTGACGGTTCATCGCCACGAACGGTAGTGGGCTATTCGTCCACTACCTCGGCGCCGAGCTCGGAGGCCAGGAGCGACGTCGGGTCGGTCGACCCCTCGGGCCGCTCCTCGAGCTGGGTCATGTCGATCGTCTGCGGGTCGGTGCCATCGGCGACGCTCTCTCTGAGCCCGAATCTGACCCGGACCGTCCCACCGAGCAGGTCGCCGGCCCGGGTGGCAACGATCGCCGCGACCGCGTCGTCCTCCTGCAGCGATTGGAGATGAAACCCGTGGGGCACCTCGAGGACGATGACATTGCCTTCGACCGCGGCGGGTACGGCCTCTCTGAAGAAGGCCCAGCGTCTGGCCCCCAATACGTCGCGCAAGGATCCAAACAGACCGGGCCAAACCTTCTGCAGCTGCTCGAAGCGAGACATCGATGGCCGGGGCGGTTTCTGCGAGTGGCGGCGCAGCCGGCTCCGGCGCCTTCTCCACCTCACCGTTGCCGCTCTTCACCGGGGCGGGAGGCACTGCGGCCGGCGTCTCCACGACCGGAGGCGGGGGAGCCGCTCTGGCCGCAGACTCGGGTGTCGGGGCAGCAGCTGCGCCGGGCGCCGGAACCGGGTCGGGCTTGCCCAGACGCCGCTCGATTCGCTCCACCCGTGACAGCACGGCCTCGGCGTCACTCGAGGTCTCCGGACGGGTGAGCTTGATCAGGGCCAACTCCGTCATCAGTCGCTCCTCGCGCCCCTCGCGCAGTCTGACCAGAGCGTCACCGAGGAGATCGACCGCCCGCAAGACGTCGGTGGACGACACGAGCTGGGCTGCCTTGCGCCACGACTCATAGACATCGGCGGGCTCGTCGGAGATCTCCGCCAAATTGGGCGCGTAATGGGCGAGGAAGGCGCCCCTGAAGAAGGCGACCGACTCGGCGACGAACCTCCGCAGGTCGACACCGTCGGCGGCGAGCTCGGCCACCAGCTCGAGCGCGGCTTTGGCGTCCTGCTCGGCGACTGCTTCGACCAGACGCATGAACGCCTCGGAATCGGCCAGGCCCAGGGCCCGTCTCACCCCGCCGACGTCCACCGATCCTGCCCCGAGAGCTGCGACCTGCTCCAGCAACGACAGGGAGTCGCGCACCGACCCGCCAGCATGGCGCGAGATGGCGATCAGGGCCGCCGGGTCGGTCTTGTAGCCCTCGCGATCGGCGATGAGGCTGAGGTGGCCGGCCAGCTCCTCGATCGGGACCGGGTGGAAGTCGAAGCGTTGGCTGCGGGAACGGATCGTGTCGAGCAGCTTGTAAGGCTCGGTGGTGGCCAGGACGAAGTGGACGTGCTCGGGCGGCTCCTCGAGAGTCTTCAGCAACGCATTGCCGGCGGCCTTCGACAGCATGTGGGCCTCGTCGAGGACGAACACCCTCTTCGACGTCGCCGAAGAGGCCACGGTCGTCACGCTCACCTTGATGTCCCGGATGTCATCGACCGAGTTGTGCGAAGCGGCGTCCAACTCGAGGACGTCGAGAGATGAGCCCTCGGTGATGGCGACACAGCTCGGGCACACGTTGCATGGGGCGCCGTCCGGTCCCCGGTTGACGCAATTGAGCGCCTTGGCCAGGATCCGCGCCGTGGTCGTCTTGCCGGTGCCACGCGGCCCGGTGAAGAGATAGGCATGCGCCACGCGCCCGTCGGCGATCTCCCGCGCCAGGGTTGTGGTGACGTGGCCCTGACCGATCACGTCGTCGAAGGTCTGCGGCCGGTACTTCCGATATAGGGCCTGGTACTCCACCGCCTCCTACGGTAACCGCGGCGTGGGACATGGGACAGGGCGTTGGATTTCGGAAAGGGGACCGCCTGTGTCCTTTCGTGTTCACTTGCGCGTGAACCGTCGATACTTCCTCACGTGACCCAACCCTTGATCGACGACGCCTCGACCGACATTGCCGACGCGCTTCCAGCCGTGTGGGCCAAGGGGCTCGTTCGCCGATTCGGCAAGACGGTCGCTGTCGATCATGTCGACCTATCGATCAAGCCGGGCGAGTTCTACGGGCTCCTCGGTCAGAACGGCGCGGGGAAGACGACGACCATCAAGACCATCGTCGGGCTGCTTCGTCCGGACGAGGGCACAGTCGGCATTGGCCAGTTCAATACCTGGAAGAGCCCGACCGAGGTCAAGTCCCGGATCGGGGTCCTGCCCGAGGAGTTCAATCTCTACGAGCGCCTGACCGGCGCCGAGCTGCTCGATTTCACCGCGGCGATGCATGGCCTGGATCGCGAGGAGGCAGCCAGGCGTCGCAACGAGCTGCTCGATCTCCTCGACCTCCTCGACGCCGGCTCGAAAATGGTGGGCGACTACTCCCGTGGGATGCGGAAGAAGATCGCCCTCGGCGCGGCCATCATCCATCGGCCCCCGGTGCTGTTCCTCGATGAGCCCTTCGAAGGCGTCGACGCGGTGTCGGCCCGGCTCATCCGTCGTCTTCTTCAACAGGCAGCACAGGGAGGCACCACCATCGTCTTCTCCTCCCATGAGATGCATCTGGTCGAGAAGCTGTGCACCAGGATCGGGATCATGGTGGCGGGAAAGCTCACCATCGAAGAGACGCCCGATGGGCTGTGCCGTCGGATGGGTGTCGACAACGTCGAAGACGCCTTCATCGCCGCGGTGGGCGGGCGGACACCGGATTCGTCGTGGTATTCCGGCTCGTAGAGCTCAAGGCTCGTCTCACCTGGAACGGATTTCGCCACGATCGACAGAGGCGGATCGGTCTTCCTGTGGCCACGATCCTGCTCGGCTGGCTCGGGCTCTGGCTGGCCCAAGCCCACTACCGGAACATCGTCCTGCTCCAGCAATCCGATCCGGCAGCCCTCCCCCACTATCTGGCCTGGACCGCTCTGATCGCGTTCATCGTGTGGGTGACCCTCCCCGTCATCATCTTCCCGCTCGATGAGAACCTCGACCCACAGCAGCTGGCCACGCTTCCCCTCACCCCGAATCAGATGGTCACCGGGCTGGCGGCCTCCAGCCTCGTCGCCCCATCGACCATCGTTCCTCTGGCCCTTCTCGCCGCCAACGCCATAGCCATCGGCGGGATGTGGTGGATGGCCATCCCGGCCTCCCTCGTCTTCCTCGCGCTGCTGGCGGTCGGGGGCCAGTTGTTCTCGGCTGCCGTCTCTGCCGTGCTCCGAACCCGCCGCGGACGGGATATCGCCACCTTCCTGATCCTCGGTCTAGCCGCCGGCTCCTTCTTCGCCTATCGAGTCGTGAGCGACACCGTGGCAGAACAAGGTCTGGCCGGGGCGGTGACCGCGACGCCCATCACAGGGTGGTGGGCCCTGCTCCCGCCCGTGGCGGCTCAGAAGGCGATCGTCGACGTGGCCAGTGGCAATGTCGGTTCGGGCCTCCTCGCCCTCGCCGCGGCATCGGCCGGTCTCATCGTCCTCGCCGTGACCTGGCGTCGGCTGCTCGGATGGCTGTTGTCGACACCGGTCCAGCAGAGCAAGCCGGCCGCGCGTGCTCGCCGCGGTGGCATGACCATCGGACCCTGGGGGGTGATCCCCACCATGGCCCGCAAGGAGCTGCGCTTCTACATACGGGATCCCCGACAGCGGCTGGTGTGGACCGGCACGGTCATCTTCGTCGGCCTCGCCATCGGCGGGGCAGTCATGAACGCCACCGGGTTCTTCGATCTGAGAGATCGGACCTGGGCCCCGTTGATCGCCCCAGTCCTCGTCCTCTTCGTCGGCTTGCCCATCGCCCTCAACCTGTTCGGATGGGAGCGCAACGCCGCCAGCTATCTGTTCGTCCTGCCGCCCAAGCCCCACCAAATCCTTCTCGGGAAGAACCTGGCGGTGGCGGGCGGCCTGGCCGTGGAGACCACCATTCTCACGCTTGGCCTCGCCTTCTTCACCGGCCAGTGGACGTGGGTCTGGCTGGTGGTCCCTCTGACCGTGGCTGCCATCGGTTGCCAGCTCGCCGTGGGCAATCTCGTCTCCGTTCTGACCCCGCTACGCCTGCCGCGGGAAGGGACGGACGTCTTCGCCCAGTCGACCGAGCAGGGCTGCCTCGCCATCGTGAGCCAGACGGTCTCCTTCTTCGCGATCGGGCTCCTCCTGATCCCCCCGGCCGCTCTGGTGGTGCTGACGGTCGACTTCGGTCAGGTCCTCGCCCCGTGGGTGGCTGTGGTAGCCGCCATCGCCTGGGGGCTGATCCTCTACGGGATCTCCCTGTTCGTCTCCAGCCGTCTCCTTCGCCGACGGATGCCCGAAGTGCTCACCTGGGTCCAGGTGGTCTGAGCGTTCTTCGCAAAGCGAAGGACCGACCCCGGGGTCGGTCCTTCGCATCAGCTCAATCGGTGGTGGCTTCGTCCTCAGGGACCCCAGATCCCGGCGATGGGCAGGTCGTTCGAATCTCCGAACGGGAACGACACGTCGCCGACGCCCTGGGTGTTGCTGTCACGCAGGAAGAAGGTGGCATTCGAAGGCCGGAACACTCCAGGAGTGTCGATCCCATCCACGGTCACCCAGTCACCTGCGACGAACCTGTCATCAGGATTCCCGTAGAAGAACTCGGCGTCGGCGACACCGGTCGTGTTCGTCTGACGGAAATAGACGATCCCCGTCGACTCCCGATGCAGCCCGATCGTGTCGATCCCATCATTGTTGAAATCACCGACGAACGGCTTGTCTCCGGGATTACCGAAGATGAAGCTGAAATCGGCCGGGCCCAAACCACCATTGTTGGCTCCGAGCTCGTTGATCACATAGAACGTGGTGTTGCTGGGCCGGTAGATGCCGACCGTGTCGCATCCATCATTGTCGAAGTCTCCGGCCATCGGGATATCACCCGGATTGCCGAAGAAGAACCGGATGTCGGCGATTCCCTGCGTGTTCGAGTTGCGCAGGTAGACGAACCCATCCGACTGGCGGTAAAGACCCGGCGTGTCCACCCCATCACCGTCCCAGTCCCCAGCAAACGGAACATCACCCGGATCCCCATAGATAGAAGGTGGTCACACCACCCGCGGCGCCACGCAGGCTCCACACCCCCGTTGCCGGATCCACCAAACCAACCAGATCCTGCTCCCGGCACCGATGGGGGTCAACCGGCGTCGCGGCGATGGCGATCGTGAAGTACCGTCGTGGTCGCGGTCTGAGGTACCGCATTCAGTCGCGGTCACCGTCAACGTTGATCGATTCCCATTGGCCGATCAGAGTGCCTCGGTATGGCCCCGTCCGAAGCCATCGTCAACCTCGGGTGGCGGTGCCATCGGTGACCGACCAAGTCGATCGCAGCGGGGATCATGGTGAGTGCCCGGCCACCGGTGCGGAGTACTCGGCACCAACGGCGCCGAATCCGGCAGCGTCGATCGTCGATTATGACAAGGCGGCTGAAAGGCGGTATCGAGGTTGCGTATCCACACGCTAGAAAGCTGTTCCACACCAACGAAGCCCGAGCGTGAAGGAGACGGTCGCGCGTTCCGACACAGCGCAACCGGTGATGTCAGGGTGATGTCCGGGGCCAGGTCGTTCAACGTCACGTTGTGTGCTCGTCGAGCACATCGGTCCAGCCGGCCGGCGGGACGCGGCCAAGTCGACGACAGCGATGCCGATCTCAGCCCAGCCCAGTGATCGTGTGCCGCTACGACTAGGTCGAGGCCCGTGATGATCGTCGCCGTCGAGAGGCCGCAAGGACAGCGCAGGCGAACACGACTGCGAGCGAGACTGTGTCGCCGGTGAATGTCGAGGTGAATGCCTCATCGCAGAGACACGTGCCCGCCGGCCCAGCATCCGATCTGCACCCGGTCGGAGCGATCGTGGCGAAGTCCCTGCGCGTATCCGCACGGATCAGTTGTGCTGCCTGTGCGTTCGTGGCTCGGAACGACGTGCTCTCACGCGGCCAGGTTGAAATCGGGTCCTCTGGAAGTCGGTCACCGTGGTCTTGGTGATGGTGACCGTCGATGAGTGTCAGCGCTGTGTCAGCCACTGACCCAGACTGCCTGTCCTTCCTGACGCTCGGTTGACATCTGGGTGAAGCCCTTTACCTCCACATCCGGATCCGGTCCGCCGGCACCCAGGTATTCGATCCCGAAGGCGCCAACACCTCCAGTGGCCGCCGTTCCAGTATTGCAATCCTGGCCAGCTGTGGTTGGTCACATCATCGACGCACCCTCATTGAGCTGTACATCCCCAGGAGGCGTTGCTCCGATCGTTAGCGGTGATGCGTGAAGCCACCAGCCATTCCAGTGCCGCCGTGTCAACGTCAAGTCTCCGTGGTGACACATCATCGGTGAGAGCTGAAGTCGGCGGCGCGGACGTACCGTCGCAAATCGTCTCGATGCTCACCGCAGCACTGGCCGTTCCAGCGGGCAGCAACAAGACGACAACAGAGGGCGCCCACCAGATCGCTCCGGTCATACAGTATCCGGCTTGTCATGACCATGTCGCTCTCCGATCGTCGAACAGGGCCACCGTCCAATCTAGCACATGCCTGCTTCGAGGATGCATCGCCCCGATCGGGGATGCTGGTCGATCACGACACGTTCAGTCTGACGCGGAGATGCCGGCCTGATGGCCGGCATCTCCTCGCCAGTTTTCGATCAGGTCGGGTTCAGGGACCCCAGATCCCGGCGATTGGAAGATCGTTGGCATCTCCGAACGGGAACGACACGTCGCCCACGCCCTGGTGTTGCTGTCACGCAGGAAGAACGTGGCATTCGAAGGCCGGAACACTCCAGGAGTGTGGACGCCGTCCACGACCACCCAGTCACCGGCAACGAACCGGTCATCAGGATTCCCGTAGAAGAACTCGGCGTCGGCGACACCGGTCGTGTTGGTCTGACGGAAATAGACGATCCCCGTCGACTCCCGATGCAGCCCGATGGTGTCGATCCCATCACTGTTGAAATCACCGACGAACGGCTTGTCGCCGGGATCACCGAAGATGAAGCTGAAATCGGCCGGGCCCAAGCCACCATTGTTGGCTCCGAGCTCGTTGATCACATAGAACGTGGTGTTGCTGGGCCGGTAGATGCCCACCGTGTCACATCCATCGTTGTCGAAGTCTCCGGCCATCGGGATATCACCCGGATTTCCGAAGAAGAACCGGATGTCGGCGATTCCCTGCGTGTTCGAATTGCGCAGGTAGACGAACCCATCCGACTGCCGGTAGAGACCCGGCGTATCGACCCCGTCACAGTCCCAATCCCCGGCGAAGGGAACATCACCCGGTCCCCGTAATAGAACGTGGTGACACCACCCGCGGCGCCACGCAGGCTCCAGATCCCGGTCGCCGGGTCGACCAGCCCGACCAGATCCTCTCCTGGCTGCTGGCGGGTGGCGGCACCGTTGGGTCCGGCGTCTCGACGGTGGTGAACCGAGCGGCCACGGTGAAGACCGGGCTCCGCACCAGGGTCTCGGGCCCTGTTTGAGCCCTGAAACCAACGGGTGCTGCCGGGAGGGGCGGGAGTGTTGGCGAACACTACGTTGGTGTCTGACGTCCGTGCCCGTCGCCGGCGGACTCGGGACCAAACCCACATTCAACGAGTCGTAAGGACCGGTCGTCCCACCGACCGGCGGGTTGCCGTAGGTAGTTGTGTTGAAGGCGACACTGAAGATGATCTCGTCAGGGACCGTCACCCCGGCGAGGTCGAACTCGACCGTGAAGGCGAAACCGTTGAAGCACAGGCCAGAGAGGCCCCTGCCATCCACCCGGTACGGCTGGCGGGCAGTTGCGCAAGCCGGATTGGCCGAAGGACGGTACGGGACCGCCACGTCCTGGGTGACCGACGTGATGAGCGGCCCGGCAGGGTCGGGTCCGTGGCGTTGACCTCATAGATGTTCAACGTGATGGGGTGGTTCGAAGGTCTCTCCGGGAGCGGTATGCGCAATTCGCCGGCGTCCCACGGCGCCTGTTTCGCATGCCCAGCTGGAGATCACCACGCTCGCCGTGCCTAGCTCCGCGCGGCCCTGCGCCGAAGACGATGTGGTCGCCGAACTCGGTGGTCTGCGTGGCTTGGAAGGCACGGCTGGGGAGGTTGCCTGGCAGCGGGTTGGGTTGTGAGTCGTAGATGACGGTGCCGGGGGCGGCCAGGGCGATGGGCACGGCAAGGGCCACCAGGGCCAAGGCGACCAATAGTGCAGATTTGCGCGCTCTGGTCGTCGAGGGCGGGTGAGGATCATGGCGCTCTCCAATCGTCATATCGGAGGCCGTACGTCGAACCTAGCACAAGGCTTCTGGAAGTGGGAACGGGGAAACCGTGACCCCGCGTGCACATGACCACCTGGAGGTGGTTGAGTGCACATGACATGCTGAGACGGACCCGTGAAGAACGGGAGCGGCTGGAGCACGAGCTCCTCGCTCCCGAGGCGACCAAGGCGTCCGAGTCGGTGGGTCGGGACGAAGACGAGGAGCCCGACGAGTTCCGCACCGCATTCGAGCGGGACCGGGACCGCATCGTCCACACCAAGGCCTTCCGCCGTCTCAAGCACAAGACCCAGGTGTTCCTCAACCCCGACGGTGACCATTTCGTCACCCGGATGACCCACACCATCCAGGTGAACCAGGTGGGGCGGGCCATGGCCCGCGCCCTCGGCCTCAACGAGGATCTCACCGAGGCGATCTGTCTCGGCCATGACGTCGGCCATTCGCCATTCGGGCACACCGGGGAGGACGCGCTGAGCCCGGTGATCGGGGAAACCTGGCTCCACTCGGTGCACGGCGTGCGCACGCTGACGCTCATCGAGCCCCAGAACCTCACCGGCGAGGTGCTCGACGGGATCCGTGCCCATTCCTGGCGAATCGACCCGCCGCCATCGACACCGGAGGGCATGCTGTGCCGGTTCGCAGACCGGATCGCCTATCTGACCCACGATGTGGCCGACGCACTGCGGGCCAATGTCATCGAGTACCACCAGATCCCCACCCGGGCTCTGACCACGCTCGGAGCGACCTCGAGAGAGTGGATCGGGTCCCTCGCCACTTCGGTCATCGAGGCCAGCTCCGAGTCGGGCCAGGTCGAGATGGAGCCTCATCATCTCGAGGTGATGGGCGAGCTGCGTGAGTTCATGTTCGCCCGGGTCTATCTGACGCCCGAGAGCGAGATGCAGAAGCAGAAGGCGATAACGGTGATCCAGGACCTTGTCGGCTATTTCGCCGACCATCCCGCCGAGGTACCCGATTCAGCAACGGTTCCCGACGCCGGTGAGCTGGACCGGGCGGTGGATTACGTGGCCGGAATGACCGATCGCTTCGCCCTTCACACCCACGACCGGCTCTTCCGGCCGACGCTGCTCGACTGATCCGCCGAGATCAGGCCCTGAGCGGGTCGCGAAGACGGAGGAAACGCCGCCGTCTGTGTGGCTTCGCCTCTTTGTTGGCCTTGTTGGCCAGCCTGACCTCACGGACCAACCTGGCGTGCTCGGCCTCCCGCATACGGTCCGCCATCACCGCATGGACATGATCGTTTTGCAAGTAAGTCATCGTGTTTCCCTTCATCGATGCCCCTAATGGCATATTGCGAAGGTACGACAAGCCCCCTCTGATGGAATCGGTGGGAGATACCTAGATGTAGGGCGCGGGGCTGCCTATATGGGCAGAACCGTCACCTATCGAGCAATCCGGCCTCTCGCGCCATCGACGCGGCGTCGGACCGACTGTTGGCGCCCAGCTTGCCCAGGATGGCCGAAACGTGGTGATCGACGGTTCGGTTCGAGACGAAGAGCCGGTCGGCGATCTCGGCATTGGTCATGCCGTCGGACAGATGACGGAGCACCTCCAGCTGACGAGCAGTCAGACCGAAGGGGTTGTCCCGGGTGGCCCTGGTCGGTCCCCTAGGGACACGGTTCACCCCCGCCTCGGCCAACTCCGCCCGTAGACGGGCTGCCACCGGAATGGCACCGAGTTCCTCGAAGATCCCCAGCGCCTCGATCCGGGCATCGGTGTCTCCAAGACTGAGGGCCACCGCCCGGTCGTAGGGAATGCCGCGCTCCTTCCAGAAGGCGGCGGCGCCCTCCCAGTCCCCGTCGCCGGCCAGGCGATACGGCTCGGGGGCGATATCGGGCATGTGGTCGATCTCGCCGATCAAACGGAGCCAGAAGGCGAGCTCTCCCGCCATCCAGGGAGAGTCGCGTTCGATGCAATCGGCGAGGATCTCACGCATCTGGGGGAAGATCGTCTCATCGAGCTTGCCTCCGATCCAGACGTACTCGGCCAGTGAGATCGCTGCCGGCGTGGTCCGCTGGACCTCGTTGGCCTGAAGAGAACGCTCCCAACCATCCATCAGGTGGGTCTTGGCATCCGGCTCGCCTCGGCGGGCCTGGAGTCGACCAAGCAGGGTGCTGGCGACGATGTTGGCCGTGCCCAGCTCGGCGAGGGTGTCGAGCACGAAGCAGACCTTCGCTTCGGCTTCCGCCCAGTTCCCCCTCATCTCGTCTATCAGGGCCAACTCCCCGGTCACATACGCGTCGAATGAAGCGATTTCCCGATCAATCGAGAGCTCGTGGGCCCTGCCCGCCCACAACTCGGCGGTCGGGAGGTCGCGGTAGTAGATCGCGCCCCAGCTGATGTTCACTGCGGCCCGGATCTGGTCGTGGCTGGAATGGATGTCGGCTGACATGGCGTAGCTCTCTTCCAGCTCCTCCATGCCTTCCGGATACCGAGCGATGATCTTGGCCGTCCCGATGTTGTTGAGGGCGTGTGCCCGGGCCTGGCTCGGCCCCTCGCCGGCCACGGCCAGGGCTTTCTCCCCGTACCAGCGTGTGCGCTTCTCGTCGCCGGCCAACATCGCCAGCTGTGAGATCGCTGAGTATGCGGTCGCCAGGGGGAGCCCACCGACCGACTCCAGGACCGACGCCGCCTCGTTGGCCATCTCGGTGGCAAGAGCGCGACGATTCCGCACCCAAGCGATCCGGCTCCCGATCAGCAAGGAGTTCCCCAGCTTCTCCGGATCGCCGAGTCTTCGCCGGATCCCTATCCCGATCTCGATGATCTCCTCGGCCCACGCGATCTCACTGCCCAGGTATTCCTCGAAGGCCCAGAGGTCGTAGTGGTCGGCGCACATCTCAGGGTCCAGCTGGTCGAGATACGGCTCGAGGGCTCGCAGGTGGGCGATCGCCTCGCTGTGGCTCTCCATCGCCGCGGCTCGCCGGGCGGCGAGTGGGGCCAGACGCACCAGAGCATCGACATCGCCGCCGACCCGGGCGTGGTGAGCGGCACGTGAGACGTCGTAGCCGAGGTCCTCCACCGCCCGAAGCACCTCGAGATTGATCTCCCGTCTCCTGATCTGGGGAAGATCGGTCTCGACCGAGCGGCGGGCGAGCTCGTGACGGAAGGTGAGTGCGTTCTCCTTGAGCACGACCACCCCCGCCGCCTCCGCCTCACTGGCGGCCTCTTCCGAGGGCCCGAGAACAGAGTCCACCAGCTCCAGCTCGGCACGGCCCGGCACCACCGAAACCAGGTCGACCAGTGCCCGCGAAGCCGGAGAGAGACGAGAGACTCTCCCCATCACGGCGTCACGCACCGAGCCCGGAACCGACTCGTGCTCGGCGCCGAGGACCTCGGTCAGGAAGAAGGGGTTGCCCCCGGTCAGCTCCCACAACCCGTCGGTATCGCCTCCTGTCTCCGATGCCAGCTCGGACACCGCTGCCGGGGAGAGCGGGGTCAGGCGTGATCCGCTCCAGGACCGAAGCAGCGATGTCGGACAGGGCCACACGCAGAGGTCGGTCGCCTGGCACCTGCCCATCTCGATAGGTGAGGATCAGCAGGCCATGGCTCCGGCCGATTCGTCTACCGAGGAACTTGATCAGGTCGAGCGTCGCCTCGTCGGCCCAGTGGATGTCTTCGATGACGACCACGGTGGGTCGCAGCGACCGGGACATGAGCTCGAGGACGAGGGCGAACACCTCGTAGCGATCCTGACCTCGGAGAGCTTCGCCCAATGAAGGCTCGTCCAGGGCCATGTCCCAGATCGGGCCCTAGGGGCCGGGCGGTGAGAAGGTCGTCGCAGCCACCCCAGAGAACGTGGGCGTCCTCCAGATGCGAATCGGTGAAGGCACGGACCGCCGATGTCTTGCCGATACCGGCCTCCCCGCGCACCAGCACGGCGCGCCCCTCACCGTCTCTCGCGGCGGCGAGCAACTTCTCCAGACGCTGGAGGGCGTCGTCGCGTTCCAACAGTTGCATGGCAGAGGATGGTAACGAGGGGCGGGTTTAGCTCCCATGGGGGACCACCCCTATCCTCCAATCGGTGCTCGCCCTTAAAGACCTGCACAAGCGTTACGACGAGGTCGTCGCCCTCGCCGGGTGCACTTTGCAGGTCGATAGAGGCCGAATGCTCGGTTTTCTCGGTCCCAACGGCGCCGGCAAGACCACCGCCATGCGCACCATCTTCGGGTTGGTCACCCCCGACTCCGGTGAGGTCACATGGGATGGCGGGCCCATAGGGATCGAGCAGAAGCGCCGATTTGGCTACATGCCGGAGCAGCGAGGCCTCTACCCCAAGATGCGGTCGCATGACCAACTCGCGTACTTGGGACGGCTCCGCGGGATGGAGGCCAAGGAGGCCTCCGATTCGGCGGATCGATGGCTGGAGCGTCTCGGGCTGGCCGACCGTCGGATGGACCGGGTCGAGGTGCTCTCCCACGGCAACCAGCAGCGCGTCCAGTTGGCGGCGGCACTGGTCCACGACCCCGAGCTTCTGGTGATGGACGAGCCATTCAGCGGCCTCGACCCGATCGCCACCGAGACCATGGCCGACATCCTCCGTGAGGAGGCGGAACGGGGCAAGGCGGTGGTGTTCTCCTCACATCAGCTCGACCTGGTCGAGGACATCTGCGAGGAGGTGGCGATCATCAACGCCGGGCAGATCGTGGTCGAGGGAGACGTGCGCGAGCTGAAGGATGCGGCGCCGATCCGCCATCTCGAGGTCGAGCTCGACGGGGAGATCGGGGACCTGTTCGACGGTCTCGAGGGCGTGCGCCAGATCCGATCGGATGATCACATCCACACTGCCATCATCGACTCCGGCACCGACGTCCGGGGCTTCCTGTCCAGGGCTCAGGAGATCGGGCAGCTACGCCATTTCGCCTATACGACACCGTCGCTGTCCGACCTGTTCCGGGAGGCGGTCAAGTGAGCTCGATGCGCACCGTGTGGCGGATAGCAATGCGGGAGATCCGCGAGCACGGACGGTCGAAATCGTTCTTGATCACGACCGCGGTGACTTTCCTCCTGGTGGCGGCTCTGGTTGTGGTCCCCGGGCTCATCGGCGGGGGCCCCGAGGAGTCCACGGTGGGCAGCGTCGGCGAGGGCAACGAGCCGATCGTGACCGCAGCCGAGCAACTCGGCAATGCCACCGACGAGCCCGATGCCGAACCATCGGTCTCGATCGAGCTGCAGGAATTCGAGGATCGGGAGACGGCCGAGGCGGCCCTGGACGAGGGTGAGATCGACGCCATCCTGATCGACGGATCGGAGGTGGTCGTCGAAAGCGTTGGAGGCTTTGGCGAGTCCAGCCTGCTCAGCCTCCTCCAGCAGGGAGCGGCTTCGGTCGAGCTCGAGGCCGTCGTCGCCGAAGGCGGCCAGGCCGCGGCCGACGTGATCGAAGTCATGACGTCGGACCCATTGGAGACCACGACCCTCACGGGTCCCGAGGCCGGTGACGACACCCGGGGAGCGGTGGCGTATGCCGGGCTCCTTCTCCTCTACATCGCCGTTCTGCTCTACGGGAACTGGATGCTCGCCGGCGTGACCGAGGAGAAGTCCAATCGCGTGGTCGAGGTTCTCTTGTCGAGCGTCAAGCCGTGGCAGATCCTGGCCGGGAAGATCATCGGAATCGGCACACTCGGGATCAGCTCAGTTCGCCGGAACCATCCTCGTGGCCTTTCTGGCAGTCAATCTCACCGGTGCCATCGAGTTGCCCAGTCTCGACATAGTCGCCGTCGCCAGCCTCATTCTCTGGTTCATCCTCGGCTTCCTCCTCTTCGCCGTGATGTACGGCGCGGCAGGATCCCTCGTAAGCCGCATGGAGGATGCCCAGAACGTGGCCTTCCCGATGTCGATGATCGCCGTCGCCGGGTTCTTCGTGTCGATCGCGGCGCTGGGAGACCCCGATGGCACAGTCGCCGTGGTCGGCACCTTCATCCCCTTCACCGCTCCCTTCGTGGTCCCGGTCAGGGCGGCCCTCGGCGCCATACCGGCATGGCAGTACATCGCCTCGGTCGTGATCACCATCGCCACCATCGTGGGTCTGGTGCTGGTAGCAGGCCGGATCTACGCCGGAGGCCTGCTCAGGTTCGGGAGCCGGGTCAAGCTCAGGGAGGCCTGGCGCTCGGCCGAAACGTAGAGTCGCGTTTCGATGGCCTACGACGAGGCACTGGCGTCCCGGGTCCGGGAGACGTTGGGCGACAACCCCGAAATCACTGAGCGCAAGATGTTCGGGGGCATTGCCTTCATGTTCTCCGGCAACATGGCTGTTGGGGTGAGCAAGGACGACCTCATGGTCCGGATCGACCCGGACGACCAGGACGAGGTATTGGCGCAGCCTGGTGTACGCGTCTTCGACATGACCGGTCGCCCGATGAAAGGCTGGATCCTCGTGTCCCCCGATGCCACCGAAGACGACGCCGATCTGCGGAAATGGGTGGAGGCCGGGCTCGACTTCGCCGGATCCCTCCCACCCAAATAGGCTCACCGAGTGGGCTACGAGCACATCGAGATCGAGCGTGACGGACACGTCGCCACCCTCTGGATCAACCGGCCAGAGAAGCTGAACGCGATGTCGGCGGACATCTGGCGGGACATCCCGGCAGCAATGGCCGAGATCGATGCCGACGACTCGGCGCGGGTGGTGATCCTGGCGGGTCGTGGTCCGGCGTTCACGGTCGGAATCGACATCGAGCTCCTCGCCTCGTTGCAACCGGGAGCCGGATCACGGGCCGAGACCAGCATGAATCTCTATCGCACCATCAAGGAGCTGCAGCGCACCGCCAGTTGCTTCGCCCAATCACCCAAACCGGTGATCGCGGCAGTCCATGGCTATTGCCTGGGCGGCGGCATGGACCTGATCACCGCTTGCGACATTCGTGTCGCCTCCGAAGACGCGGTCTTCTCGATTCGAGAGACCCGGATGGGGCTGGTCGCCGATGTGGGATCGTTGCAACGACTCCCCGGCATCGTCGGGCCGGGACACACCGCCGAGCTCGCCTACACGGGCAAGGACATCGATGCCGCCCGGGCCTTGGCGATCGGCCTGGTCAACGCTGTGCTTCCTTCGGCAGACGCCACCCTCCAAGCCGCCAGGGAGATTGCTGTCGAGATCGCCGAGAACTCGCCTCTCGTCGTCCGGGGCATCAAGCACGCCCTCGCCGGCAACGAGGGACAAACGGTCGAACAGGCTCTGGACAAGGCGGCTCAGTGGAACGCCGCCTATTTGATCTCGGACGACCTCACCGAGGCGAT
Source organism: uncultured Acidobacteriota bacterium (assembly GCA_963734115.1). Classification (GTDB taxonomy): domain Bacteria; phylum Actinomycetota; class Acidimicrobiia; order Spongiisociales; family ZC4RG35; genus JARDZU01. Next base: position 37,277 of record CAVTFV010000001.1, on the reverse strand, counting down.
CACCGCTTTCGTCGAGAAGCGGAAACCGGACTTCACCGGCACCTGATGGGGTCACGATTCACCCTGGCCGTCCTCGCGGTCTCCATGCTCGTCCTCGCCGCCTGTGGCGAGGACGCCGCTACGTCGACGACTACGACGATCGTCGCCGAGGTCACGACCTCAACACTCGCTACCACGACCTCATCGATGGCGACCACGACCAGTACTTCAGCGACGACCACCAGCGCTCTGGCGACGACCACTACATCCGTGGCGTCGGACCTGCCTGGGGAGCCGATCGACTTCGGACCCGCAGCAGGCGACACGCTTGCTGTGGTCGGGGTCGCCCACGACGACGTTCTGAACCTTCGGGCAGCCCCGGGGGCGGACCAGGAAATCCTCGAGGGGATCCCGCCCACCTACGACGCCCTTACCGCCGTCGGCCAGGCCCGCCAGTTGCCGGGCTCGCTCTGGATCGCTGTCGACTACCAGGGAACCGAGGGCTGGGTGAACCTCACCTTCATCGGCTATCTCGGCGATACCACCGACATCACCCATACCGTCACCGAGCAACTCGGCGGGACTTCTGGTGCAGAGACGATGCTCGAACTCGGTTTGATCGTTGCTGAGGGCGTTGCCGGTGACACTTCAGCCGACATCGTGATGAGCGTGGCACCCACCGTCGGTGACCTCGGAGAGGTCACATTCGACGTCACCGGCTTCGAAGATGACTCCGTTCGCGGAAGCCGGCTCCACGTGTTCGGCCAACCGATCGACGAGGCCTTCTTGCTCGCCTCTGTCGAGGAAACCGTGATCTGCAGCCGTGGCGTCGACGCCGGGGCCTGCGTCTGACCTCCCGCAACAGGCCGGGCGGGACTTTCGGCCCTGTCTTCGGGTCTTATGGCCCTCGTGCATTTCTTCACAAGGACCGAGGATGACCTCATAAGGCAGTAGGTCCTACCAGAAGGAGGCATCATATGACTGCCATCGAAAGGGAGAGGTTGGTCGCCCCGGAAGAGACCTTTTCTCCACGCAAGTCCTTCGTTCTTCTCACCGCCGCAATTTTGAGCCTGGTCGTCGGCTTCGGCTCGTTGGCCGGTGGCATCTTTGGCGCCTGGTACACCTGGGATCAGGCCGTGGCACAGGATGTGACCACACCCGATGACGCCGTCATCCCGGAGACGGCAGTGAGAGGGCCGTTCACGATGTGGGCACAGGCCGAAATCATCACCCACCACCAGCTCGACAACACCGAGGGCCTCTACTACTCCCAGATGGAACGGGAGGTGCCGATGGTGGACGAGAACGGCGCAGCCGTCCTCGACGAGAACGGGGAGCAGGTCATGGGACCGAACGAGGCCAGGGCCTCCTGGATCCCGGCCACGACCCTGACCACGGCACTCGGCCTGGGAATGGTCGCCTACGCACTGGCCGCCTTCGCAGTGGTGATCGGGCTGACCCTGATGTTCACCGGATACGTCTTCCTCTACATCCGCAAGAGGGCAGTCCTGCTCTAGGACCTAACCAGCGGACGAGAATCAGGCCCCCGAAAACGGGGGCCTGATTCGCGTCCCCGACTATCTAGTCACGAACCCAAAGTGACATCGATTTCGGATGCATGCTCTCGGCAGCCACGACTTGGAGCTCGCGGCCGAGTTGGTCCAGGTCGACCTCGTTGTTGAGACGTTGCGCGAAAGCTTCGATGGTGCGGGAGAGGTCGTATCGGGAGCGGTTGAACCGGCGATCGACGATCGACTGGACCCGCCGACGCAGAGGGTTGAATAGCGCGGCGACTGCCAAGGTCGAGGCCGCCACCACCAGACTGCCTCCTTGGGACGGCAGCAGACCACTCAGCACGAAGACCACCGCGACATAGGCTCCCACCAGGACAGCGGTGACGGCTCCGTATGAGATCGTGCGGGAGATGATCCGGTCGATGTCATAGAGCCGATATCTGAGGATCGCCATCCCGATCGAGATTGGCACCGCGGTCACTGACAGCGCGATGACCAGGTTCCCGGTGTCGTCGCTCAACTCGGTCGAACCATTGACCATGTCCCAAACGACAGTTCCCGCCACACCGATCGCCAATACGACGACGCTCAGGGCCACCCACTTCAGCTGTTGTCTCTCCTCGGCCACAGCCTGGCGATACCTGACGATCAGCGAGGCCACCGACGCCAGCATCGCTACCAGGGTCACGTAGAACCCGCCTTCGAACACATCGAGTACCGGGCTCGTCGCTTCGAGAGCGAGCGGGTTCTCGATGGGAAGCCCCTCGAAAGCCCCCGGGCCGAAAAGGACCGCCGCGAACATGAGAGCGATGCCGACCGCCGCCATCCAGCCCACCAGCCTCCAGCGCGGCGAGGGAAGGTGACCGGTTGGGAACAGCAGCAAAAGGAAGGTCGCCGACACCCCGAGGCCCAACTGGAACATGAGATCGCCCAGCCAGACCGCTATCGGGCCAACGGGCAAGGAGCCCGCCTGGGCGACGGCTACCTCGACGTAAGTGACCAGGAAGGAGCCGGTGGCGAAGCCAAACGCGGCGACACGGAGTAGCCAGCCGATCGTGTTCCCGGGACGACGTAGACCGATCAGGGTCCCAACGGCGGCGGTGACCAGGACGAACAGCACGGTGGCGTAGGCGGTGGCGTCTGACCCCGGGCCCCCACCGATGAGAGCCGACAGGAGAATGGCGCCGACTATCTCGAGGATGATCACGACGAAGGTCGCGACCACAGGCCATGAATGCGATCGTTTCATGTGCCAGCCGGCTGTCGCGGGATGGCGGTCTTCTGACGGGCGGGGAAAGAAAGGGGGAAGATAGGAAAAAAAAAAGCGAGGGGCCGGGGGGGGGGGGGAAAGGCGGAGAGAGAAGAAGGGGGAGGGGGAGAAGGGGGGGAGAGCACAGTGATGAGTAGAGATAGAGCCGAACCCCGGTGATCGCCAACCGCCGGCCGTCGGCGTTCACACTCCCGCTGCTACCGATCTTGACGTAACAGGGTCCGCAGAGCCGAGTTCTTGTAGATGTTGGAGAATTGGCTCCACTGTCGCTTCTTGTCGACAAGCAGCACGCTCGTCTCGACGACGGGCGTCACGACCCCGAAATGCGCTGCCACCTGGGTCAGAGTGTGCTTCCAGATCTTGTCCTCCAGCCTGGAGGTGTAGAGCTTGAAGCTTGCCTCGTAGAGGGGGTCGTTGGCGCGAACCAGGAGGTGGATCCGGGTCACGGTCACTCCATCCTCGGCCTCATGGGCGCTGAAGGTGATGATGGCCGCCCAGGGATGGCCTTCGGGAGTCATATAGGACCAGGATCGATCGTCGGCATAGATGACCCGAACCCCGGTGGTGATCTTGGCCGGCCCCTTCCCCCCACCGATCACCGCGATCTCACCCGGCGCGATGCCGGCGGCCGGGGCGTAGAACTTGTTGTCCGGGTGCCAGAACTCGCCGAAGTTGGCCTTCCAGGTGGATATCACCTCTTCGGGTGTCGGTCCCGGGATTCGCACCTCGTAGGTCTTCTGCCACAGCTGTCCGAACCCCTGCAGCGGCCCGGTGGGCTTGCGACCCTCCACGTTGCCCTTGCGCGCACCCTCGGCGACCTCTCCGACATGGAAAGCATCCACCGGCTGTGCCCAATTCTCAGTGTCCCTCGGCTCAGTCAACTCGGTCCTTTCTCCGTTGTCACCAGTTGACCAGAAGGGCGTTCCGCAACCGTTACGGGCCGCTTCGTCCCGGAACGAGTGGCTGGTGACCATGTCGTAACGCCCCAAGGGCAGAATCATGGGCACATGGTCGAATATGACGCAGTCGTTGTCGGCTCCGGCCCCAACGGGCTCTCCGCCGCCGCGGAGCTGTCAAGACGCGGGCGACGGGTCCTCGTCGTGGAGCAGGCCGACGAAATTGGAGGGGGGACCAGGACGGAGGAGCTGACCCTGCCCGGGTTCGCCCATGACATCTGCTCGGCAATACATCCCCTGGGAGTTGCCTCGCCCTTCTTCCGCGACCTCGGCCTCGAGGTGGAGTGGGTCCATCCGACCGTCCCGCTCGCCCACCCACTGGGCGATGGGAGGGCGGGAGTCGTTTTCCGAGACGTTGACGCCACTGCCGATCGCTTCGGTCCAGACGCCCGCCACTACACGCGCATTTTCGGGCCCCTGGTCGAGGCGGCCGATGCAGTGATGGAGGATTTCCTGGGACCGATGACTCTCGTGCCCGACAACCCGGGGAGCTTCGTCAAGCTGGCCACCCGGGGCGCCCTGCCGGCTTCGATCATCGCCTCCGGGTTCTCCTCGGAGGAGGCTCGCGGTGTTCTCGCCGGGCTCGCCGCCCATGCCATCGCCCCCTTCAGCTCTCCTCTCACCGGCGGGGTGGCTTTGCTGTTCGGGGTCGCCGCCCACGCATATGGCTGGCCGATGGCTCGTGGTGGATCGCAACGAATCGCCGAGGCACTGGCCAAGATCATCCTCGACGGGGGCGGCAGCATCGAGACCGGCCGCATGATCGGCTCCATCGACGAGCTTCCCACCAACAACGCGGTGGTGCTTGACGTGATGCCCCGTGCCGCGGTTCGAATCAGGCGGCAACCGGGTCAGCCCTCGCGAACGACGCCGGCTGACGGGTTTGAAAGTCGGGCCGGCCGTGTTCAAGGTCGACTGGGCCCTGGACGGCCCAATCCCGTGGGCCGACGAATGGAGCCCACAGGCGGGAACCGTCCATGTCGGCGGGACCTGGGAACAGGTCGCCGAAGCAGAGGATCAAGTCCACGCGGGGAATCACCCCGAGCGGCCCTTGGTCCTGGTGGCCCAACAATCGCGGTTCGATCCCACCCGGGCGCCAGAGGGAAAACACACCGCCTGGGGCTACTGCCACGTCCCTTCGGGGTCGGATGTCGACATGACCGAGGCGATCGAGTCGCAGATGGAGCGTTTCGCCCCTGGCTTCAGAGACCTGATCCTCGAGCGGCACACGATGAACGCCGGCCAGTTCGAAGCGCACAACCCCAACTACATCCGGGGCGACATTGCCGGTGGCGGGTTCGGCGTGAAGAAGATCTTCCAGCTCGGGGCGACCGCCCCTTACCGGATCGGCGACGGTCTCTTCCTGTGCTCCTCGGCTACCCCACCCGGGGCAGGAGTCCACGGCATGTGTGGCTATTACGCCGCCCGGGCCGTACTCAAGAACTAGACGACGGCAGTCGCCTCGTCCTCGTCTCGCACCCACATGCCAATGGCGTCGGGCTGCATGGTCGACGCGACCACACCCACCCAGCCGTTCATCACCTCTTCTGGATCGACGCGATCCCGGAGAGACACTGCGAATCCATCCATGACCCGTTGGGAGTCATATCGCTGGCGGTTGAATCGGCGGTCCACCCAATCCTGGACCCGCCGCCGCAACGGGTTGAACAAGGCAGCCACCACCAGTGTCGAGCCGGCCACGGCCAGATCCGACGACTCCTCGGGCAGCAGCGAGGACATCAAGGCAACGACGCCGAGGAATGCTCCTGCCAGCAATCCGACCACCAGCGCGTACGACACTGTCCGGGACACGATCCGGTCGATCTCGTAGAGGCGGTAACGGAGGACGGCCACTCCGAAGGAGAGAGGAAACAGAATCATCATCAGATAGACAGGGCCCCATGCTGCGTCCCCTGGATCTCCTGCGCCGACTCCGATCGAGATGAAGATGTACATGAAGGTGAAGACCACGGAAATGGTCAACAGCACGAATGCGAAAACCACCCAAGTGAGCTGGGCCCGCTCCGCCCCACTCGCACTCCGTCTCTTGATCACCAGCGACACGGCCCCGCCGAGCAGGATGGCGACGATGGCGAGAAGCGCGACCCAGCCCACCCATTCGGGGAGAAAGCCGATCGGGTTGAGCGTCTGCGTCGACGATTCGGCACCGCCCAGGGTCTCGGTGAGGGCCGTGGAAACCAGGAGGATGGGAAGCACCCAAACGGCGGCACGTCCTGCCCTGGCCCATAGACCGCTGCCCGCGGGCAAATGCCCGGAGGGAAAAGTCAGAGTCAGGACCGCGAACAGCACAAACACCAGAGCCCAACCCCAGCTCGACACCCAGGCCGCGAATAACGGGGAGACGCCCGGCAGGCCAATGAGCGCCGTCGGCCCACAACACAGCCAGCCCGATCAGGATCAGCAGCCAGCCAGTGAGGTGGCCGTCGCGGCGCATGACGATCAGACCGCCGATCGCGGCGTAGATCAGAAATCCGAAGGCCGCAAAGGTGGCGTCAGCGGGCCGATCTCCAAGAGTCAACTGAACGACGGAGAGCCCGAGCCCAGCCATGACGAGGAGGCCAAGCAGGGTCCATCGGGCCAACCGATTGGGTCGAGCCGATGTCTCCGTCGACTCTGTCACAGGTACCACTCCGGCCATTCTGCCCGGGAATCGTTACGAAAACGGTACAGAGTCGCGATCAGTGACGAACACTCATACGCTCGACCCCGAAGCGGAGACGATTCGGCCCGGATGTGGGCCGGAGAACCTGAGGTTCGCCGTATCAGACCGCGGCGAGCGCCGACGGTTCGTCGTCGAAGATCTCGATGGCCTCGTCGAGACGGGTCAGCGAGAAAATCTGGCAGTAGTGGTCAGTGAGCCCGTACGCCATCAGACGATGGCCGCTGCGCTGAGCGCGGATCAGCGTGGTGACCAGGAGGCCGATCCCACCGCTGTTCATGTACTCCAGACCTTCGAAGTTGAGCACCACGGCGTCCACGGCCCCCTGCGAGGCCTCCTCGTGGGCGGCCGAGATCTCCTTCTCGGTGAACCCGGTGATCTCACCGGTGATGTCGATGACCCTGACCTTTGGAGCCGCCTCCCTCACGGTCATCGTCACATTGGCTGTTGGCATTTTCTCTCCCTCTCCTCACCCGGCCGCAGCAGCGGCCGTCTCATCGTCATAGATAGTCATGAAATCGGACAGACGGGTGATGTTGAACACCTCCCGATAGTGCTCAGTCAGACCGAAGGCACCGACTTCACGATCCTCCGCTCGGGCCATGGCCAGCACCCCGACGATGACCGCTATCCCGGTGGAGTTGATGTAGTCCACCGCCCGGAAGTCCATCAGGACCCTTCCCGGATTGGCGGCCGCTTCCTCGTAGGCCGTCTCCAGGTCCTGCTTGGCTGCCCGGTTCACGGTCCCGCTCATGACCACCACCGAACCCTCGTCAGTTCTGGTCACCGTTGCCTCGAACACGCTCTCCATCAGGAGGCTCCTTCCCTGTTCATCACGAGCTCAATCGTGTGGGCTGTCCCGTCGCTCGTCGATCGGACCTCGTCGACCATCTTCTCGATCAGGAACAGACCCCATCCGCGAGGGGCTTGCTCCCCGGCGAGCTTGGCCTCGAGGTCGGGCACCGTTGCTTCCGGGATCGACCGGTCGCCGCCCTGATCGCTGACCAGGACACTGACCGAATCCTCGTTGGCACAAACCTGGACGTCTACGTCGAGCTCGACGCGGTTCTGGTTGCCGTGCTCGATGGCGTTCATCACGGTCTCGCCCACGGCGGTCTTGAGACGCTCCAGCCGCGCCGGTTCGAGACCGAGCTCGTCGACTGCCGCGGTCACCTTGGCGATGGCAATGCGCTCATTCCCCTCTTCGCTCGGTATGGCGAACTTGGCCAGGACCTGACGCCGTTCCTCGAATGTCTCTGCAGAAGCCTGAGCCGAGGAGGTTCGCTTCACGACCACGAGCGTGATGTCGTCTTCCTGCTCGGCGCCCTCACCGGTAAAGGCCTCCAGCTCGCTGACGACGGCGTTGAGGACGTCGTCGTTTATCGGCCTCCGGGCGACGCGGTCCATGAGCCGGCCAAACCCGTACATCTCACCTTCGGCGTTGTGCGCCTCGGTGATGCCGTCACTCGTCAGGACCATCACCTCGCCAGCTGACATGTCGTACTTCGTCTCGTCGTAGTCCATCCCCGGCATGAGCCCGAGGGGCATGCCGGTAGCCCGCAACTCGAGGACACCGCCGTCGTGTCGCACATAGGGAAGGTTGTGACCGGCGTTGGCGAACACGATCTCCCCGGCATCGGTATCGATGATTGCGTAGAGGCAGGTCACGAACATGGCGGGCGGGATCTCCGGCACCAGGCCATCGTTCACATCGGCCAGGACCGCCGATGGAGAGGTGTGACGCTGGGCTGCAGCCCGCAGCATCGAACGACATGTGGCCATCACCAGGGCGGCCGGCACGCCTTTGTCGGTGACGTCGCCAATGACCACACCGAGGCGCCCGTCCTCGAGGGCGATGAAGTCGTAGAAGTCGCCGCCAACCGCCCGCGCCGGCCGGTAGAAGGCGTCGACCTGCCAGCCGGCAATGGCCGGCAATTCCTTGGGGAGAAGGGTCTGCTGGATGAGGGCCGCAACCTGGAGCTCCTGGTGGATCCGCTCCCGCTCCTTGGCCTCGGCCTGCTGCTCCCGGACGAGTTGGGCCACCTTCATCGCCGGCGCCACCTGCGAGGCGAGGCTGCCGAGAAGTCTGCGATCGTCGGTCGAATAGGGCTGATCGGAGAGCCGGGGGCCGAGGTAGAGGCTCCCCAGAAGCTCCCCCTGACCGATCAGGGGCACGATCAGCTCCACACCGGCTTCCCGGAGCGCGTCCACCGTCTCCGATTCCAGCTCGAGGTCACGAAGGACAACCGGCCCACCTGTGGACAGGAGGACGGTCTCCAACGGATCCCCAACGGGGATCGGAATCGCCTCGATGAGGCGTGTCTTCGACTCCGGGATCTGCGTTTCGTCCCGTTTCCGGGGTCTCTTCTTCGGCTCTGCGCCGTCTCATCAGCTGAACCATGGTCTCATTTCTATCTCTCCATCGTCCCGAAATCGTTACGAATCCACACCGCAGCCGATACCGGCTGCATCGTTTCCGAAACGACCCCCACCCAGCCCGTAACAACCGTGTCCGGATCGAGGTCCTGGCGGAGCGATCCCGAGAAACGCTCCATCACCTGTTGCGCGTCGTAGCGCGATCGATTGAATCGTCTCTCCACCCACGCCTGAACCCGTCTTCGCAGAGGATTGAAGAGGGCGGCAACGGCAAGAGTAGAAGCCGCCACGGACAACGAGGAGTCCGACGGAAGGAAATTGGTCATCGCGGTCAGTGCCAACAGATAGACCCCGGCCAAGACGCCGATCACCACGACGTAGGAGACGGTCCGCGACAGGATCCGATCGATGTCATAGAGCCGATATCGCAAGACAGCGAAGAGGATGGAGATCGGTATCGCGGCCACGGCGAGGGAGACAACCCACCAGACGGCTTCGTTGGAATCGTCCGACATCGCTCCAACCACATAGGCGACGGCAAGAAGGCTTGTTGCTGCGAGCAGCCACTTGATCTGCTGACGCTCCACCGAACCGGCTTTCCGAAAGCGAGCCACGACCGAGAGGGTCGCCGGGATGACGGAGACGAACCCAAGGATGAACCCGGCGTCGACGAGGGGATACCACCGGGTCGGGCTGAGCAACTCGGCGTCCACGAGTGTCTCCAGCGGCAGCCCCCAGAGAAGACCGCCCCGATCATGGTCGACACTGCGCCGATCAATGGTCCGAGGCCGATCACACGCCACCAGCCGACCGGCTTTCCGGTGGGGAAGCACAGAATCACCAGCGAGACCCCGATGAGAAACAATGCCCCGGTCCACGATCCGAGCCAACCGAAGAAATATGCCAAGGGCAGGGTCTCGCCCGATTCGAGCGAGACCGTCGCATATCCCCTCCCGAACAAGTAGAGGACCCAGGCCGAACCGGCGACGAGGGAAAGGGGCCCGATCGAGTTCGACGGCACTTTCAGAGTGAGGATCGCTCCGACTACGACCGAGCACACCGAAGCGAAGAGGATCCCGACCATAGAGTCGATATCGCCGGCGAAATGTCAGCCAGGCGATTGCCGCGACGACCATCAGCAGGGCCCAAATGACGATCGTGGCCTTGAGGAGCAGGTGTCCCTCATCGCTCCCGCACCCATACCCCGGCCGCAGCGGGCTGCATCGTCTGTGAGACGACCCCGACCCAACCCTCGATGACACGAACCGGGTCCACCTGGTCGCGCAATGAGCCGGAAAAGCCGTCCATGACCTTCTGAGCGTCGTAACGAGAGCGGTTGAATCGACGATCGACCCAGTTCTGGACCCGTTTCCTGAGCGGATTGAACAACGCGGCCACGGCCAGCGTGGAGGCAGCGATTGCCAGATCGCTATCTGTCTGGAGCAGCGATCCGGCAGCCGTCACGACACCGATGAAGACGGCGGCCAGAAGACCGACAACGAGCAGGTAGCTGACGGTCCTGGAGACGAGCCGATCGATCTCGTAGAGGCGATACCGGGTGATCGCGACGGCGATCGACACCGGGACACCGATGGTGATGATCATCGTTATCAGCGGTGATCAGGGTCTGGGCAAGGGCGGTATCCCCGAATGCGACGCTGACCAGGATCAGCGAGACCACGCCCAGTACCAGCACCAGGATCGGTCCGGCGATCTGGCGACGCACCAATGGGGAGCCCTTGATCAACCGGTAGAGGAGGGGCAGAAGACCGAGAACCAGGATGACGGCGATGAAGCTGCCCGCCACCACGCTGAAGACGATGATCGCGGCGGCGTGAGCCCAGGGCCACCAGGACCGGCTGTAACGCCCATCGGGGAAGAGGGTCAATGACGAGAACAGGGCGAGCAAACCGGCATCGAAGACGATCTCAGACGGCGTGACCAGGCCGGGGATGTCGAGGGTCTCGGCTATCTCCTGAAGGGCGACTCCAGCTCCCACCAGCAGCGGGCCGACGATGAAGAGCCAACCCACCGCATTCGCCGGGATCCGCCGAGCCAGAAACACGCCGACGATCGGGAAGGCGAAGAAGGACAGTGCCCAGAGCTTGTCGAGAAGGCCGGTGACCTCGTTCGAACCGCGGTCGAACCAAAGTGCCATGCCCCAGGCCACGATGGCCACGATCAGCAGTACCCAAGGCAGGATCGCGACGAATCTGGCCCTCATCGTGACTCCCTCACCCACACCCCGGCAGACACGGGCTGCATGGTCTCGGCAACCACTCCAACCCAGCCGTCCACCACTTCCTCGCTGTCGACCTGGTCGCGGAGAGATCCCGGCGAATTCGTCCACGACCAGTTGGGCGTTGTACCGGGAACGGTTGAACCGCCGATCCACCCACGCCTGCACCCGCTTCCGGACCGGGTTGAACATCGCGGCCGCGGCCAGAGTCGAGGCGGCGATCGACGAGATCATCGGCGGTATCGAGCAGCGTGCTCGTGGCTGTGACCACGCCGAAGAACACCGCCGCCAGCACACCCACGACCAGGAGGTAGCTCACGGTCCGAGAGATCGAGACGGTCGATCTCGTAGAGGCCGGTAACGAAGCACCGCGATACCGATGGCGGCGGGAATGGCCGCCCCGGCGACCAGCCAGACCAAATGAACAACGCCGTCCTCGGGTACCAGCCCGAGGCTGGCCGGCGCCCACGATGAGGAGGAACACCATCGACCCCAACGCACAGCCACCGGTACTGGAGTCGCTCCACCCCGGCGCTGCGCCGCCACCTGACGACCATCAACACCACAGCATCAGCAAGAAGGCCACCAGAATTATGAACCCACCGTCACCAGTCAGTACCGAAGCGACATCTCCGAGGCCAGCGACTGCCAGAGGGCTGGGCAGCCCTGTGTCTTCCATCTGAGCCGGGTCAACAGCAAAGGCGATAGAGGTAAGGGCGCCAAACGCGACGAGGACCCAGCCTGTCGTTCGCTCGCTCTTGGTCGGATAGGCCCCCGAAGGAAAGACCAGTAGCAACCACACGATCGCAAGCCAAGGGAGCACCCCGAAGATGCTGTCTCCCAACTCGAACCAGGCGGCCTGCCGTGTCACTCGAAACTGAGACACTGGGCGTGAGCAAGGCAGAACCCCACTCCCCACAGGAGCCCGATGAGCAGGGCGGCAGTGCCGACGCCGTTCCCGGGTCGCTTGAGCACTATCAAGATACCCGACGGCCGCCCAGAGCATCCACACGATGGCCACAGCCGGTCGCCTTCGGCCAGCGCCAGGCCCGAGAGCCCCGGCGAGGATGCCGCCCGTGGCCACGATCAGTGCGAGCGTGAGCCACACCTTCCTCACGACGGCTCCCTGACCCAGACCGACACCGACGCCGGCTGCATGGTCTGGGCGACCACCCCGACCCAGCCGTCGACCACCTCTTCGCTGTCGACCTGGTCGCGCAGTGATCCGGCAAACCGATCCATGACCCTCTGGGCGTCATATCGGGATCGGTTGAACCGGTGGTCCACCCCACGCTGCACTCGCTTGCGGAGAGGGTTGAAGAGCGCAGCCACCGCCAGCGTCGAAGCGGCGATCACGAGATCATCGGAGGTGTCGAGCAGTGTGCTCGTGGCTGTCACCACCCCGAAGAACACCGCGGCCAACAGACCGACGACGACCACATAGCTCACTGTTCGGGACAGGATTCGATCGACCTCGTACAGCCGATACCTGGTGACGGCGATTCCGATCGACACCGGGACCAGGACGAATCCGGCAGGCAGGAAGACGTTGGCCACGATCGAGTACTGAAACCCACCGAATTCGGCGAGGACACCGATCAGGAAGACGATGAAGGCAAGGACCAGCCACTTCATCTGCAGCCTCTCCACGCCCCTGGACCGAATCCAGCGGACGACGAGCGAGACGATCGCCGCCACTATCCCGACGAGGATCAGGAGCAACCCGAGGATATTGGCGCAGGTGGCGACTGAGACACAGGAGTCGACGTCAGCCGATCCCGCCCCCTCCAGAGCCAACAGTGCCCACCCGCCGACGAGGCCAATGACGCCAACCGTCGCCACGGCCGAGACCCAGCGCCAGCGCGGGGTCAGGGCCCGGCCGGTGGGGAACCAGAGGGGCACGAAGACGCCGAGACCAGGAAGGACGAGAGCGAATAGGGCGATGCCACCGACGATTTCGATGAGACTGCCGGGCTCCGACCCATCGGCGGCGTTCATGAGGCCGTCGCCAAGGGCCACGAACAGCATGACCCATGACAGCCGGTTCTCCGGCACCTTCAATACCAGCAGCGCACCCGTGGCGAGAAGGGAGAGGGTGCCGAACGCGAACGCCAAGCTCTCGCCGTCGATGCCCGCTCGAATCGCGCCGGTCACCATGGCGCCCAGCACCACGACGGTGACCAACGCGACGGTCAGGATGCGCCAGCCTCTGCTCATGTCAGGCGCCATCCCTGACCCACACCGAGGCGGTGGCCGGATGCATCGTCTCGGAGACCACTTCGATCCAGCCCTTGAACCACCGCCGGCCCATCTACTCCGTTGCGTAACGACCCGGAGAACTCGTCCATGACCTTCTCGGCGTCGTAGCGCGATCGGTTGAAACGCCGATCGACCCTGCTCAGGACCAGCGTCTCGAATCGGGCTGAACAACGCAGCGACCCCCAGTGTGGATGCGGCCACAACCAGATCGGACTGGTCGGGTAGGAGCGAGGTGAGCCAGGTGACAGCACCCAGATAGGCGGCCGCCCAACAAGAGGACCACCAGGGCATATCCCACGGTTCGGGAGATGACTCGATTGATCTCGTAGAGACCGTGACGGGTGATGGCGATGCCAATGGCGGCTGCAGTCCCATTCCCCCAAAGGGCGAATGCGACCACCACCGGATCGAAGCCCTCGGACCCCGAAAACGAGACTCTTCGAGAAGGCCTGTGGCCAAGGAACATCACCGGGAAGGCTGCGACAGCCAGGACGAACCATCGGAACTGCAGCCGCTCCACACCCGACGAGCGCCGGAACCGGATGACCAAATCGACCACTGCGACGAGGGCAATCACGGCCAGGGCCGTGCCCAGCCACTCGGTTGCCGGGTCGAGCAGATCTCGGGCCCCGGGGATACCGAGCGGGTTGTCCGGAGGGGTGTCGCCCTGCACCGGGCCCGGGCGGAAGGCAAAGACCAGCGCGTCCGCCAAAGTGACGAAGAGGAACGCTCGAAGGATCCACCGGCCAAACCGGCTCGGATCGCCTGATGGGTACATCACGACGAGGGTCATCACCAGAGCCACCACGGGGAGGAATCCCCAGGTCGCCACCCAAGCCGCAGGCTCCGCCCAACGGCCATGCAGCCGGGCTCGGTCACCAGGGCGAACCTCGCATATTCAGCCGGCGAACAGACTGAGCCCGACCGCCGAAGTGATTCCACACATGAGCCAGCCGATGCGATTGGCGGGGCGACTCGAGACCACCAGCGCGCCGACCAGGCCGAACCCGACCCACGTCGAGAGCCAGATCGCCCCTTCGAGTGCGGACTCCTGAGCCTGCGTGGTCGAGATCGGCGGGTTCATCTCGCTGAGGACCGCAGCCAGAACGATCATCGCCACACCCGTCAGCCACATCACCCACGCAATCCATCGGCTAGTGCGAGACCTCATGACCCGTCCCTCACCCAAACCCCCGCCAACGCGGGCTCCATCGTCTCTGAGACGACTCCGACCCATCCATCCACCAGATCGCCTTCCTCTACGCGGTCCTGTAGAGACTCGGCGAAACGGTCCATCACCCTTTCAGCGTTGTATTTCGAGCGGTTGAAGCGACGGTCCACCCAACCCTGGAGCCGCTTGCGCAGCGGGTTGAAGAGTGCAGCGACAGCGAGGGTGGACCCGGCCACCGCCAGCTGGCTCTCCGCCGGCGATACCCAGGTGAGGACAGTCACGGCTCCGACGAACACGAGACCGAGCACGCCCACCACCAGGATGTACGCGACGGTCCGGGAGATGAGCCGGTCGATCTCGAACAGGCGGTATCTGACGACCGCGACACCGATACAGATTGGGATGGCCGAGCCTCCTAGCAGCCAGAACAGCTCGAAAACGGAACCTTCAGGCAAGACCTGGCCGGCGGCGGAGATGATGACGAAAAGAGACGCACCTAGGAGCAGCCACCGGTACTGCTGGCGTTCGATCCCGGTGCTCTTCCGGCTCCGGAGGATGAGGCTGACGATCGCCGCGGCAGAAAGGCCGACCACGAAGAAGAACCCCGTATCACCGGTTATGAAATTCAAGACCGAACTCAGCTCTACCCCGAGAGGGTTGTCCAGTCCGGTGTCCGTGAGTGGCACCGGGCTCAGCACGAAGCCGATCACCGCCAAAGAACCGACCACGATCACCGCCCGCCCCACGAATCTCTCCAGACGACCGGGGTATTCACCGGTAGGGAAGGTCGTGAGGAGCCACACAACGATCAGCCAGGGGACAACGCCCAATGTCGTGTAAACGAGCTCGATCCAAGCGGCCGCTTCGAGTGGCACGCGGAGCACAATCGACTGAAGCCCGAAAGAGATTCCCCAGGTCAACCCAATGGCGAGACAGGCTATCCCGATCTTGTTGCCCGGGCGGCGCATGAGGATGATCCATCCCACGACCGGCCAGGCCACCCAAGACGCCGGCCACAGGCGATCACTGGTCTCGGCCAGGGGCCCGTAGAACATTCCCAGGACAATGCCACCCACTGCCAGCAAGAGGAGAGCGGTGACGAAGACTTTCCTCACGTTCCGTCTCTCAGCCACACGCCGGCCGAGACGGGGCGCATCGTCTCGGACACGACATCCACCCAGCCACCGACCACAGTGCCCGGATCGACCTCGTCTCGCAGTGACCCGGTGAACCCGGCCATCACGCGCTCGGCGTCGTAACGCGTGCGGTTGAATCGGTGATCAACGAATGCCTGGACGCGCTTGCGCACTGGGTTGAACAGCGCCGCTGCGGCAAGCGTGGCGGCGGCGACCGCGAGTGGTGAGTCGGAATCGAGGAGGGTGGTGAGACCAGTCAACCCAACGACGTAGACCGTGGCGAGGGTGGCGATGAGGAACGCGTACGAAACCGTCCGAGAGATGATCCGATCTATGTCATACAGGCGGTAGCGCAGGATGGCCAGGGTGGCGGCGATCGGAATGGCCGGAATCGACAAGTCGACCCAGATCTCCACCAACATTGGCGGCTCGTGGGCGCCGAGAGCCTCCAGGACGGATTGGGTGCCCAAGGCGGCAACGAATGAGAAGCAGGCGAGCAGAAACCATTTGAGTTGCAGTCTCTCGACCGACCTCGACCTGCGATATCTCACGATCAGCGAGACGAGGACCGCTCCCATGAAGAAGGGGTAGAAAGAGAAGAGCGGACCAGATAGCCACCCGTATTCCGGATTGGGCATGCCCGAGACCCCGATCGGATTATCGGCCCATGCCGAGCAGCCGGTTGGTCCACCCTCGCCGATGCAGATCTGCTCCGTGAACGCATAGCTGACCAGAGTCACGATCACCAGCCCGAAGGCAAGCCATTGCAACCACAACCACCGCCGGGTCGGGACGCGCCCCGTGGGAAACCAGAGCAGGAGTGTCCCGATCCCAACGATCCACCCCAGCCAGAGGCCGCCCCCAATGGCCGCGAACGCCAACAAGCCCCGGTCGGCGAGACCGCCGGTGATGCCTGCGGCGATAATCGACAGCCCGATGGCAGAGAAGACCCATCCCACCCGATTTCCGTCGGCCTTCCACAGGATCAGCGGGCCTAGCGCCCCGAAGAGAAGGGCAGTACCGAAGATCGCCAGCGATTCCACATCGATTCCCAGAGGCCACCAGCCGAGTACGCCACCCAAGACCAGTGCCGATAGGAGGAGCAAAGTGAGAATGGCCAACAGCGCCGCTGACCTATTGGCTCCCTGGGCTCGTCCCTCTCCATCCCTCATCGATACACAGATTGGTATCGAAGCGTTACGTAAGTGAAACGCGCCCGTCTCACGGAACATCGGAGTTCGTTCCGGCTCTGCACGGTTTCACATAGCCGTAACGCTGGACTACCTTTCGCCGCTTGCTCGATATCAAGTTGCTCGGCCAGCCCGACGTATCCATGTCCGGGCGCCCGGTCGTCGTCGACACCCGCAAGGCGATAGCTCTACTCGCCTATTTGGTTGTGGAGAAGTCGGCGAGCAGGGACACATTGGCCGGCCTGTTCTGGGCCGACTCCTCCCAGGAACGGGCACGGGCGACGTTGCGCCGGACGCTGTCGGCATTGAAGGGAGCCACCGGGACCGATCTCATCGAAGCCGATCGGAATCTCGTCACACTCGTTGGCGAGATCAGCTCGGACCTCGACATCCTGGAGCTGGAGCTCGAGGCAACAAGCGAGCATGGCCATGACCCTCGTGATGTCTGCGACCGATGCATCCCACATCTGCGCCGGGCCACGGACCTCTACCGGGGCGACTTCCTCGAAGGCTTCTCGGTCAAAGCGTCACCGGAATTCGACGACTGGGTGAGGAACATCGCCGAGTCCACCCGGATTCGAATCGGTGAGGCATTCAACCGGTTGGGGACCGCTCTGGCGGCGTCCGGGGAGTACCCCGCCGCCATCAACGCGGTTGCCCAATGGATCGAGCTCGACCCGTTGCACGAGCCGGCGCACCGCTTCCTGATGCTGCTCCACGCCTGGGCCGGTGACCGTCCCGGCGCCATCGAGGCATATCGAAACTGTGTGACCATCCTCGATCAGGAACTCGGTGTGGCGCCTCTGGAGGAGACGACCGAGCTCTACGAGGCAATCCTCGACGAAGACCTCCCGCCTGCGCCGGGAGCGCCCCGAAAGATCAAGGCCGAGATCCAGTCCCGACGTCAGACACAGCCCGACCTGATCGATCGGGAGGCTGAGTTGGACCAGCTGCAGGAGGCGCTACGCAGCACATCCAACGGAGGCGGGCTCGTCTTCGCCATGACCGGTGCCCCGTGGATGGGAAAGACCCGTCTGCTCGAGGAGCTGGCGTCGATCGCACCTCCGGAGCGGGATGTTCTCATCGGCCGCGCCTTCCGCATGGAGCAGACCCTGCCCTATGGGGTCGCTGCCCAGGTTCTAGGCGGTGCAAGCGACCGGATCGAAGCGCTCCGCGACGAGATCCCCGACTGGGCCTTGAACGAGCTCGGGAGACTGTCGCCCGGATTCGCTCCGGCCGCCGCCGATGCGACTCACGATCGATTCGGGGAGCTGCGACTTCTCGAAGGGGTCCAGACGGTGATATCGATCCTGGCCCGGGAACGACCGATCCTCATCATCCTGGACGACGCGCAGTGGATGGACACGTCATCAGCCGCACTCTTCTCCTACCTGGCCCGCCGCATCTCGGAGATGCCGGTGGTCTTGGTGGTGGCGGCCAGGGCCGAAGACGATCTCCTGCCGGCCGTCGCCGAGATGATGGGTGCCGCGGATCAGTCGGCTGCCATACGCCCGCTCACCGTCCAGCATCTGCTGCCGCTGGTGGGCGGTGACGAGAACGCAGCAAGACGACTCCGGGAGAAAACTGGCGGCGTCCCCCTTCTCGTCAATGAGGCCCTCTCCTCCGACGTGGACTCACTGCCGGCCACGCCAGGAATGGCGCGATATATGGAGGCGCGGCTCCTGGAGATCGATGATCTGGGCCGGCAGATCCTCACGGCGGCGGCCGCGCTCAATGGCATTTGCGACGCGACGCTCCTGAGGGAGACGAGCGGCCGGAGTGAGGAGGAGGTGGTGGAGGCCGTCGAGGAGCTCGTCGCGGCCGGCCTGCTCAGGGAGATCCCGGAATCGGAAGGCCTCAGCTTCACACTCGATGCACTCGAACGCGTCACCTATGAATCGACTTCCATGGTGAGGCGTCGTCTGTTACACCGTCGTGCCGCCCGTGCCCTGGCCGAGAGGGGGTACGCCCGCTCCGATGCCCGCCTTGCCGCCGCCGTCGCCGGCCAGTATCGAGCGGCGGGCGATCCCGAGGCCGCCGCCTGGTACCACCTCGCCGGGGACCTGGCCCAGTCGATGTTCGCCAACGACTCCGCTGTCCAGTTCTACGAGACCGCTCTGGCGCTGGATGACCCAGACATCGCCGGCGCCCGTCTCGCCCTCGGAGAGCTCGCCATGGCCGCCGGCGATTATGACCGGGCCCGACGCGAGCTGACACTCGCCTCCTCGCACGCAGACGCGGACACGATCGGTGTCATCGAGCATCGAACGGGCGAAGTCGAGCGTCTGCTCGGCCGTTTCGAGGACGCCGAAGAGCATTTCCAGCGATCCATCGAGAACCATCCAGCCCCAGCGGCCGTGCTCGCCGACTGGGCGCTCCTGGCGTACCGAACCGGAGATGAGACGAAGGCCACCACCCTCGCCCGACGTGCCAGAGACGCCGCTGAGGAGGAGGACGACCCGGCACAGATGTCCCGAGTCCGCAACATCCTCGCCGTGGTGACACCCGATCACGACGAGGCACTGGAGCATGTCGAGGAGGCGATGCGTCTCGCAGCTGACGACGATCTCCTTCGAATGGCCGCCCTGAACAACAAGGCGCTGTTGCTATCCGATAACGGGGACACCGGTCGTTCCATCGACCTCGTCGAAGAGGCGATCGGTATCGCTGAGCGCACCGGGCACCGTCACCGGGAGGCCGCTCTGTGGAACCACATGTCCGACCTTCATCACCGTGCCGGCCGCGAGAACGATGCGCGCCAATCCCTCACCACCGCGGTCTCCCTCTTTGCCGACATCGACTCCGGTGACCTGGAGCCGGAATTGTGGCTCCTCTCCCGATGGTGAGAGATCGGTTCGATCGACCCACCCGTGTGGCCTCAAGAAACGGCGGGCATTGCCGAAATATCCGGCACGATGACAGTCTCCACCATCACATCACTCGACGAGTGGGCGGCGCATCCCTATGGCAAGGCGGCCCGGATCGCCCTCGCTGTCCTCGGTCTGGCGTCCTCAGTCCTGGTCCTATTGGTGGCCACGCTGCTAAGCCAGGCGGCTTGGCTCCTCGTACTTCTCGGTGTGGCACTTGCCGCCACGACGGTCCGAGCCGCATCGAAGCCAAGCGTCATCCGGCTCACCTCTCTTGGAGCCGTGATGGTCTCGGTCCTCTACGTGGGACAGACGTTCTAAAGGTCTTAGCGAAGGGCCACAAAGGCCCCGGCGCCCTGCGCACACGGCCACCGGCTAACGGTGGCCGTTGTGTTTTCCAGACCGTCCGTTGGACATGGGGGTAATCCCCTATTGGTTTTTACACAGGTCTCGCCATGATTGGCGGCGCGGGGACTTCAGGGCATCACTCCGTCCCTTGAAGCGACAATGGGGACCATCGGGGGACTGCGGAAGCAGTCCCCCTTTGATTGCGAAAAGAACGCCATCCAACTCTCACCACTCCCAAGGACCAACCCGCCCCCCACCCCGCTAGTTTCCGGGGACGTGAGCAGTTTCACGAAACGTGGCAGCGCCGACCTCGAGGCGACCCTGCGACGGATGGTCGTCGTCTTCCGCTTCCTCGGTCTCATCTGGATGCTGATCCTGGTGGCAGTGACCGTCCTGGACGACCCACCGCCCGAGATGTGGATCGTTTGGGCTTCAGTCGGTCTCGCCATCTTCTGGACTTTCCTCACCTGGCTCGTGGCCCGGACCCAGCCCAAGTTCATGGCCGGGTGGTGGTGGTTCACCCTGGACGCCATGGCCATGCTGACGATTGGAGCTGCATCGGTGGCTTCGGGAGCAGACGAGCTCTTCCACGGTGGCCTACCCCTGTCACTGGTATTCACCGGGGCACTGCTCGGGGGCCTCCCCGGGTCCCTCATAGCCGCCCTGCTCCTCGGCGTGGAGCAGTTCCTGGTCCACGTCATCGCCGACCTGGGCGCGGTTCGGGCCGCGGGCAGCGTGATCTTTTTCGTGGTCGGGGCAATCGTCGGCTGGACGTTCGACAAGCTCCGCGATTACGACCTCGCCCGCCAGGCGGCCCAAGACGAGCTAGCCGCCGAGCAGGCCGCGGTGGTGCTCCACGAGGAACGAGCCGCCCTGGCCGACCGTCTCCACGACTCGGTGCTCCAGACTCTTCACGCCATCCGGATGGGTGCCGATGATCCGGGCCAGTCCCGATACCTCGCCAGACGTCAGGAACGAGAGCTTCGGCGAAACATCGAAGAGTGGCGGTCCGAATACCGGGACAGCTTCCGGGCCGCCCTACTCGCCGTGAGAGATGAGGTGGAGGACACCCATCGGGTGGAGATCGAGGCCGTCATCCGCGACGATGCACCCATCGACCCCAACCTGACCGCTGCGATCGAGGCCGCCCGCGAGGCAATGGCCAATGCGGCGAAGCACTCCGGCTCCCCGGCCATCACCCTGTATTCCGAGTTTGCCAACGGGGAAGCCCACATCCATGTCCGGGACAGTGGCACCGGGTTCGCCGACGATGGCCAGCGAAACAGAGTGCATGAGCGTCTCGCCCGTCGGGTCGAGAACGTCGGTGGGCTGGTCGAGATCGACAGCGCCGAGACCGGCACCGAAGTCAAGATCACGGTCGAGAAATGACAGACCGCCTCCGTTTGATCATCGTCGACGATCACGATGTCGTTCGGGCCGGGATGCGGGCAATCCTCGACCCGTCCTTCGACATCGTCGGCGAGGCCGACAACGTGGACAGCGCCATCGAGTTGATCAAGGAACGGCTCCCGGACCTCGTCGTGCTCGACGTCAAGCTGCCCGGTGGCGGGGGCGCCGCGGTGATCCCGGCGGTGCGCAGGGACTTCCCCGACATTCGGTTCATGGCCCTCACCGTGTCGACTTCGAAGGAAGACGTGGCGCGGCTCCTCGACGCCGGCGTCGACGGCTACATCACGAAGACCACGCTCGGGGCGGATCTTCCCGACCTGGTACGCCAGACATATGTCGGAGCTCGACCGGTTTCACCTGACGTGGCCGCCTACCTCCTCGATATCGACGAGGACATCACCGGGGAGACACCGATCTCCCGCCTCACCCCGAGGGAGCGGGAGGTGGTCAATCTCATCGCCCGCGGCTACACCTACCGGGAGAGCGCCGAGCGGCTTGGGATCACGGTGAAGACCCTCGAGAACCATATGGCGCACATCTTCGACAAGCTGAGCGTCGCGAGTCGTCACGAGCTCACCGCGCTGGCCTACGAGGAGGGCTACGTCCGGCCCGACGACGAGCGGTGATGAATAGGGGGAATTCCCCATTCCCGACTGGTCGAATCGGATGTAGAAATACGGTGGGTGGGCAAGAGGACCTTCCTCCCGGAGCCACATCCCGGAGGGGGGAGGACAGAGAAAACGGCTTCTATGAAGCCAGCAAGCCCCCGTCGCAAGACGGGGGCTTTCGCGTCAGAACTGGACGGCCGCCGCCGCCCAGTGAAAGCCCGCACCGAACGCGGTCAGGATTACCAGATCGCCCTCCTTCACCCGACCGGCTTCCACACACTCCCAAAGGGCGAAAGGAACGGTGGCCGAGCCCGTGTTCCCGTACTCGTGGACATTGACGAACACCTTGTCCTCGCCTACCTGGAGTTTCTTGCGCACGGCGTCGATGATCCGCAGATTCGCCTGATGGGGAATCACGAGGGCCACGTCACCGATCGTCTTGCCAATCAGTTCCAGCACCTCGCTCACGGCCTGAGTCATCCGGGCGACAGCCTCGGTGAAGACCCGTCGGCCGTCCATCACCAGCCGGTTGTACTCGCCTGATTCCAGGGTCTGACGGTTGAATGGGTTCCGGGTGCCTCCTGCGGCCAGGGTCAGGATCCCTGCTGCCGAGCCGTCGGTACCCGACACCACCTCGAGCACACGAGCCCGTCCCGGATCGGGGCCCAGTACGACGGCACCGGCGGCGTCACCGAATAGCACGGCGGTCGAACGGTCATTCCAGTCGATCATTCGAGTGATCAACTCGACCCCGACCACGAGCGTCGTCCTCGGGCTGAATGCGATCCTGGCCCGGGCGACATCGAGGGCCTGGACGAACCCTGCACATCCCGAGCCGCCCAGGTCATAGGTCGGCACGTTGCGGCAACCGAGGAGGTCCTGGAGCAAGGCCGCGGTATCAGGGGTGTACATCTCGGGCGTGTCGGTGGCGACGATGATCTCGTCGATATCGTCGGGGGCAAGCCCGGCATCCTTGATGGCCATGCGGGCGGCGTTACCGGCCATGGTCAGGGTCGACTCCTCCGGGGCCGCGATCCGTCGCCGTTTGATCCCGGTGCGCTGAGTGATCCACTCATCAGTCGTGTCGACCAGCGAGGCCCACTCGTCGTTGGTCATCACCCGCTCCGGCACATATCCCCCAAACCCCACGATGTGCATCATCCGCGGAGATTACGACCGGTACTTGCCCATGACCTCGACCAGCAGGTCAAGGGGAAGAGCGGTTGCGACATGACCGTCACGTCCGATCATGGTCTCGGCGGCGCAGAGCGCATTGACGATCGCCTCCTCGGTTGCATCGGCTGCCGAGTGGAAAACGGGATCCATCGACTCGAGGGGCAGAGTGCGCACTTCGAGAGGGGATTCACGATCGCCACCGAGATGGTTGGCGGTCGAGAAGGCGAGGAAGATGTCGCCACTCGACTCGTGCCCGTATCCCCCGACTCGCGCAAGGCCGACGGTGGCTCGCTGTGCAAGGCGCCGGCACTGAATCGGTAGGAGCGGTGCATCGGTGGCGATGACGATGATGATCGAGCCCCCGTCGGGAGGGTCGTCCCAGGGCGAAGGGACCACGTCGACACCGATCTCGCGGCCGACAGGGACGCCATCGACTCGCAGGTCCGACCTCTCGCCGTAATTGGCCTGGACCAATACACCGACTGTGAAGGGCACACCAGCGGCGGTGCCAACCCGCGAAGAGGTGCCGATCCCGCCCTTGAACTCATGACAGATCATCCCGGTGCCGCCACCGACCGATCCCTCCGCCACCGACCCGGGCGCCGCCGCCGCCAACGCAGAGGCCGCGTCATCGTTCGTCAGCGGGAACGACCCGGGCGTGCTGAGCCAGCCATCCCACGTCTCGCCCACGACCGGCAAGTGAAAGCCGCCGACCACTCCTAGGCGGTGGGTCTCGGCCACCAGGAAGTCGCGAACCAGTCCGACCTGAGAGGTGTTGGTGATGCCTATCGGCGAGCCGAGCATGCCCGACTCCGCGACCCAGATCAGACCGGTCATTTCGCCGTCCCCGTTGAGCACATGACTGCCTGCGTAGACGTAGTCGGTCCAAACGTCGGCCCGGGGCACGACCATGGTGATTCCGGTGCGGACCACGTCGGGCTCGTCATAGATCAGGGTCGAGTGTCCGACCAGTACCCCCGGAACGTCGGTGATCGCATTCTCGGGACCGGTCTCCATGGTCCCGATCGCAAAGCCGAGTTGTCGCAGCCGGGTCCGGGTCGAGGAGCTCGCTGACACCGCCGGGACGGTAACCGGGGGCGTAACGTGCCGCGGTCCATGAGTGCGTCGTCGTCTGTCTTCACCAGGGGCCATCTGCCTCGTCCTACCGCCGTTTCGGCGAGCGGGGCATGGATCACAGACGCCAACGGCAACAAGTATCTGGATGCCGCAGGCGGGGCTATCGCCTCCGTTATCGGCCACGGTGACCCCACCGTGGCTGAGGCGATGGCAATCCAGGCCAGGTCGGTCGATTGGGTGCACGCATCGGCCTTCACCACCGATCCGGTCGAGCGGTACGCCGAAGCGGTGGCCGGCCTCGTCCCGCTGGATCAAGCAAGAGTCTTCCCGGTCTCGGGGGGATCGGAAGCGATGGAGAGCGCGGCTCAAGATGGCACGGGCCTATCACCTCGCCCGAGGTGAGCCAGAGAGATCAGTGGTCGTCGCCCGTGAGTCCTCATATCACGGAAATACGAGGGGGGCACTCGACGTGTCGGGACGGCAGCCTTTGCGCAAGCCTTACGAGCCCTGGCTGGGACAAACGGTCCGGGTCCCTGCGGTCAGCGAGTACCGCTGCCCCAATCCCGCCCACCCCACTGCCTGCGCCCGATTTCATGCCGACCGTCTGGATGAGGCCGTCGAGGAGACAGGCCCGGAGCGGGTGGCAGTCTTCGTCGCCGAGCCGATCGGTGGAGCAACCAGCGGAGCAGCGGTGCCTCCCGAGGGCTACTGGCAGGCGATCGGCGACGTATGCCGACGTCATGGCGTTCTGATCCTCGCCGACGAGGTCATGACAGGATTCGGGAGGACGGGTGAGTGGTTCGCCTCGGATCATTTCGGGCTACGCCCCGATCTCCTCATCGCAGCGAAAGGAGCATCCTCCGGGTACTGGCCACTAGGTCTGGCCATCGCATCCGGTCCCATCCACGATGCCATCGAAGAGGGCGGCGGATTGGTCCACGGCTTCACCTGGTCGCATCATCCCGTCGGCGCCGCCGTCGGCCTGGCCGTGCTCGCCCGGATCACGGAGTTGCGCCTGGTCGATCGGGCCCGCACACAGGGCGAGAAGCTGCTCGCCCGGCTCCAGGCAGTCCTGGAAGAGAATCCCCTGGTCGGCGATGTGCGGGGCATCGGTCTGCTCATCTGCGTTGAATTGGTCGAGGATCGGGAGTCGAAGACGCCGTTCCCCCGGTCGGCCCGGATGACTGAGCGAGTCATCGAGCGAGCCATGGAGGTGGGGTTGATCCTCTACCCCTCTACGGGGAACGTCGACGGGTCGAACGGCGATTACCTGCTGATCGGCCCGCCGCTCACGGTCCTCGACGACGAGGTCGACCTCATCGTGGACCGGGTGACGCGAGCAATGGCGTTGCCCGGATGAGCCTCGTTGCCGTCTGGTCGGACGGGTATCTGGCCCATGACGCCAAATGGCTGGTGTGGGCGGGGATGCGCCTCGACGGCGACGAAGAAGCCGATCGAGCCGAGATCCTGCGAAGTGAACTGCATGGGGCGGGCGTCGAGATGCTCCCTGCCGAAGAGCACGGTCGCGGACCGATCGAAGCCATCCACGATTCGGGGATGATCGACTACCTGGAGAACGCATACGAGGGCTGGATCGAAGCCGGGTACACAGAGGAACCGGGGTCGGATCGGGTCGTGCCCTACGCGTTCCCGCATCCCGACGCCTTTGGCGCCTACCCGTCCCGGGTGCCGAAGAGCCGGGCAGCCATGGCGGGCGTCTACTGCATGGACACCGCCACGACCATTGGGCCCGGCACCTACCGCGGGGCGCGGGCAGCGGTGAATGGCGCCGTGACTGCGGCGCGGATGGTCCATGATGGTGCGCCAGCGGTCTATGCGCCGGTTCGACCTCCTGGTCACCATGCGGGCACTTCGTATTTTGGCGGGTCTTGCTACCTCAACAACGTGGCGATCGCCGCCCATTGGTTGAGCGACCAGGGAGCAACGGCGGTGGCGATCGTCGACATCGACGCCCATCACGGCAACGGGACCCAGGAGATCTTCTACGAGCGAACCGACGTCCACTACTTCTCAATCCACGTCGATCCGGGTGAAGGGTGGTTCCCCCACTGGTGTGGCTTCGCTGGGGAGACCGGTGCCGGTGCAGGAGAAGGTGCAAATCTGAACGTCCCCCTGGCCCCGGGCACCGGCGACGCCGAGTACCTCGCCACCCTCGATCAGGTCTGCACCCGGGTCGCCACGCTCGAACCGGAGTTCGTGGTGGTCTCCCTGGGTGTGGACTCCGGCGCAGCGGATCCGGAGAGCCCGTTACAGGTGAGTAACGACGGATTTCGGGAAATCGGAAAGCGTCTCGCCGCCCTTTCGACACCCACTGTCCTCATCCAAGAGGGTGGTTACGACCTCGATGCCCTCGGTCCCGACGTGATGGCGGTTCTCGGGGCCTTCCACTGACCCCCGAAGCGGGGGCTATCTTCTCGGAACCGGTCGTTTCGGAGGTTCTTCGGTGAGCAAGCCCCTGTGGCTCGGCAAAGACGTCGTAAGTGGTGTCCCCAGCCAACAACGCCCCGATCGCCGACCTCCCGACCACTGGCGACTCGAAGACGTCTTCGCCACGGCTCGCCCTCACCATCCCGCTCTCAGCCCTGACAGGGCCCGGATCGCATTCATGCTCGACATCGAAGGGACCACCGACGTCTGGGCGATCGATGTTGACGGCAGGAGGCTGACCCGGATCACGACGAACCGCGGGCCGGTCGCCTTCTGGGCGGACAACAGCCCGGCCTGGTCACCAGATGGCAGCCGGATCGCCTACGACAGCGAAGGATCGGTGCACATCATTCCCGCCACCGGGGGTCCGGCAAGACGTCTGCTCGCCGGCTCGACCGGAACCTGGCTCGACGACGATCGACTGGCTGTCATCGTGGAGCGCGAGGGTTGTACGCGGCTGGCCGTTGTCGACATCGACGACCCGTGGCCTACTCCCCTCGGGCCCGGCAACGGGGATGTGGGAATGGCTCGGGTGGCGCCAGACGGCCGAATCCTTCTCTCCTTCTACCCGAAGGATGACTACAGCCGCAGCGACATCGTCATCATCGAACCGGGCGGTTCCTGGACGACCTTGATCGGTCATCCCGATCGACGGGCCGGTAACCACGTCGTGGAAGGAAACCGGGTGGCCTACACCCTGGAGGAGGGGGATTGGTCCGGCGTCTTCCTCACCGACCTGGACGGGACCGAGCACACCGGCCTCGCTGCCGGCGAACGTGACTATTCCTCCCTTACCTGGGACGTCGACGGCCAAAGCCTTCTCGCCATCGCCACCTCGAGAGGGAAGAGCGATCTGGTCAGGATCGACCTCGACGGGACTGTCGACCTCATCGCCGAGGGCGGGATCTGGGACTGGCCCATGCCCGCCTCCGTCGGTGCCGTCGCCATCCACGAGGCATCCGACTCGCCGGCTTCGATCACGCTCGTCGCAGCCGATGGCACCCGATCGGTCCTCTATGACGGCGCCCCTGCCGCGATTCACTCGGCGCCACACTCCAAGCTGGAGCGAATCACTTTCAACTCATCCGACGGGTTGGAGATCGAAGGGTTCCTGTTGCGGCCAGCCGACACGTCCAGTCCGGTGCCGGCTGTCGTCTATCCACATGGCGGGCCGACAGACCGTTACGGCGACGAGTGGGACGGCCACGCCCAGTATTTCGTCGACAAGGGCTACGCATGGCTCGCTATCAATTTCCGCGGCTCGACGACCTACGGTCTCGCCTTCGAGCGGGCCAACCATGGGGACTGGGGTCGGGGGGACGTCGAGGACTGCCTGGCCGCCGCCGGCTATCTGTCAAACCTCGGCTGGGTCGACCCGAATCGCATCGCCATCTTCGGGTCCAGTTATGGCTCCTACCTGGCTTTCGGTTCCCTGGTGCACCCCGAGAACCCGTTCGCCTGCGGGGCAGCGAAATACGGCGACATCGACATCTTGACCACATGGGCTCAGGGCGATCGTGAAGGGCGGGAGGATCTGGAGCGGATGATGGGTCACCCTGCTCGAGATCGGAAGGCCTATCACGCCGGGTCGCCCATCCATCAGATCGCACGAATCAACCGCCCTCTCCTCATCGCCCATGGGGAGCACGACGCCCGGGTGAGCCCCAAGCAGTCCGAGGAGGTGGTCGAAGCCCTGGACCAGATCGGCGCCAGCTACGAATACATCACCTACCCGACCGAAGGCCATGGCCTGCTCCGTCGCGAGCCCCAGCTCCACTTCTACCGCCGCCTCGAGCGTTTCCTCGACTGGTACTTGATGTAGAGGTTGTGTGAGGTCACTTCGCGACTATGAAGTGCTCAGCTTCGACTGCTACGGCACCCTGATCGACTGGGAATCTGGCATCTGGACGGCTCTGCAACCCATGCTCTTGGCGAACGACGCGGAGATCAGTCGGCCGGAAGTGCTCGCCGAGTTCGGTCGCATCGAGGCTGCCCACGAGGCAGGCAACCCTTCCCTCGTGTACTCCGATCTGCTTGCCGTCGTGCACAGGGATCTCGCCGCGAGTCTCGATCTCGAGAGCAACGAAGACATGGACAACGCGTTTGGAGCATCGGTGCCCGATTGGCCTGAGTTTGCTGACTCCCCTGGCGCCCTGACCTTTCTCGCCGAGAGGTATCGGCTGGTGATCCTCTCCAACGTCGACCGGACCAGTTTCGCCGGGTCGAATGACAGGCTCGGGGTGGAGTTCGATGCCATCTACACGGCCGAGGACATCGGCTCCTACAAGCCGGATCCGGCCAACTTCGACTACCTGCTCGGTCATCTCGAGGACGATTTCGATGTCGTCGCCGACTCGGTCCTCCACATCGCCCAGAGTCTGTACCACGACCATGCCCCGGCCAAAGCCGCCGGTCTCGACACGGTATGGATCGACCGTCAGCGCCTCTCGGCCGGAGGCGAGTGGGGTGCGACCACCCCGATCGAGCACCCGCCCGAACCCGACCATGTGTTCTTCTCGATGGCAGACATGGCCCGCGCCATCGAGGAAGACTGAGTGATGAAGGCGGTCGGCTGACCCGCATGACCCACGACGTCGTAATCGTGGGGGGAGGAGCCATGGGCTCGTCTACCGCCTACTACTTGATGAAGGCGGATCCGTCTCTCTCAGTTGTGGTCATTGAACGAGATAGCAGCTACTCCCGAGCCTCCACCATCCTCTCGGACGGCAACGTCCGCATTCAGTTCAACCTCGAAGAGAACATCAGGATGTCCGAATACGCATTGGAGATCCTCCGGACCTTCGACGAGGACATGGCCACGGAAGCCTTCCGGCCCGACGTCCGGGCCAGGCACCAGGGAAACCTGTTCCTCGCCGACGAGGAGGGCAAGTCAGAGGCCCTGAGGGGTATCGAGACGCAGAGAAGCCTGGGCTGTGACGTGGCATGGCTCTCGGACGAAGAGATAACGCTCCGTTTCCCCGGTTTGCGTCTGGACGGGATCGTCGGTGGCAGCTTCGCCCAGGTGGACGGGTCGGTCGATCCCAGCGCCGTGCTGCGAGGCTTTCGGAACAAGGCGGCCGAGCTGGGGGCGCACTACCTCGACGACGAAGTGGTCGGGTTGCTGAGTGACGACGGCGCCATGACTGGAGCCCGGTTGCGATCCGGGAGCGATCTGATGAGCCCGGTGGTCGTCAACTGCGCCGGCGCCTGGTCTGCTGATCTCGCCCGACCATTGGGCGTCGAATTACCAGTCATCCCGCTGATGCGCACCGTCTATGTGGTCTCGACCACGGTCCCCACAGCCGGTATGCCCAGCCTGTTCCTCCCTTCCGGGGTCTATGCGATCCCGGAGAGCGACCGCTCATGGCTCATCGCACTGGTCGCTGCCCGAGGACCCGATCGGCTTCGACTTCACCCCGGCGGGACAGCAGAGATTCACCGACCTCATCTGGCCGGAGCTATACGCCCACCTCCCGGTGTTCGACAGTCTCAAGGTGGAGACTTCATGGGCCGGTGTCTATGACGTGAACACCATGGACGGGAACGCGATCCTCGGCGAGTGGCCCAGAATCAAAGGTCTCTTCTTGGCTACCGGGTTCTCGGGCCACGGATTTCAGCAAAGCCCGGCGGTTGGCCGTTACCTCGCCGAGTCGATCCTCGGCAGGAACCCAACCCTGGATCTGTCGCGGCTCGGAGGGCAAAGGGTTCTCGACCAGGAGCCTCTCTACGAGCACGCCGGCCGCCTGATCTGAATCGACCCGTGACAGATTGGCCGTGAGGGTGTATGTTCGAATCAGTTCGGTTGGACACGTAGGCCGGAAACGGTCGGATCACGAGACCGGCTGAGCGCCTCACTACGTGAGGTTGCTCCCGGGAAGCCCTGTGGGCGGAAACGTCTGCGGGGCTTCTCTCATGTCCCGCCCGTCTGCCAGACGTCGCGAACCGTGTCTTGACAGCCAGCGTATAGAGCGCGACGGTGACATGACCTGACCGAGGTGTGTGGTGACACGTCTGCTCGCTGTGGCGCACCAGACAGCTGAAGCCGATGAATTCCTCGCTGCGGTCCGATCCGCGGCGCAAAGCGATCACGCCGAGGTGGTTCTCCTCGTCCCTGCCACCCCCGTCAAGCACCTGACCAGTTGGACTCAGGGCGAGTCACGGGCCATCGCTCGGGAGAAAGCAGACGCCGCCCGCCTTCGGCTCGAGGAGACCGGGGTGGACGTGGTCGAGGCCAGGGTCGGCGACCCCGACCCGTACCAAGCGATCCTCGATTCGTTGAACCTCGACGACTTCGATCAGATCATTGTCTCCACCTTCCCTGCCGGGATCTCGCGATGGCTTGGCGCCGACCTCATCAACCGGCTGGCCCGCTCGGTCTCCGTGCCGGTTACCCACGTCGTGGCTCACTAGCTTTCGTTCCCCAACACGGCGGTAGATGATTGAAGGCTCTGGTCAACAAAGGCGACGGTGGGATGGCGGTCGAGCTGAGCGACGTGACCGAGCCGTCACCTGGCCCGAATGAAGCTCTGGTCGAGGTCCGGGCAGTTGCGGTGAACCGGGGGGAGCTAAGACTCCTCAGGGCAAGGCCGAGCGGATGGCAGCCCGGTCAGGACGTGGCAGGTCTGGTCGTCGAGCAGGCCACCGACGGGTCAGGCCCGTCGGTCGGGATGCGCGTCGTCGCTTGGCCCGAGCAGGCGGGTTGGGCGCAGAAGGTGGCAGTCCCCACCACTCATCTTGCGCATCTCGCCGACCATGTCACCTTTCCTCAGGCAGCCACGCTCCCCATCGCCGGAATGACGGCGCTCCGCGCCCTCCGGCTCGGCGGTCACTTACCGGGGAAGCGGGTGCTGGTGACTGGAGCCGCCGGCGGTGTGGGCAGGTTCGCCGTCGAGATGGCGGCCGGGGCGGGGGCGACGGTCACGGCGGTAGTAGCGGACGAGGTGCGGGCGATAGGCCTGGAAGAGATCGGGGCAAGCGGCATCGTCTACGACCTCGACGACCTCGAGCAACCGTTTGACCTCATCCTGGATGCGGCCGGCGGCCCCTCTTTAGAAGCGGCGATCAGGTTGATTGCGCCTGGAGGCGACATCGTGATCTACGGGAACTCCTCGGATACCGCGGCACAGGTCGCGTTCAGCGACTTCCGCGGCCACGCCCTCGCCCGGATCACGGCATTCTTCATCTACGAGAGCGGAGCTCCGCCGACCTTCGGGGAGGATCTCCAGACACTGGCCGACATGGTGGCCGGCGGCCATCTTCATCCCCAGATCGGGCTCGAAGTCCCGTGGACGGAGGCCAACTCTGCGTTCGAGGCGCTGGCCAACCGGCAGGTGAACGGAAAGGCAGTGTTGCTCATCGAGTGACGGCTACCGGTTCTGTCACCCCGGGCCCTTACGATCCGACCATGAGCGATTTGCAGGTCGAGGTCGTCCGGAGCAAGCGAAGAAAGAGGACTGCCCAGGCATACATGAGCGAGGGAAGACTGAAGGTGATGGTCCCCTTCGGTCTGGCTCCGGACGAAGAGGCACGGCTGGTGGAGAGCCTCGTCGCCCGGGTCGACCGGAAGCTCTCATCGAGACAAGTTGACCTGATCCGACGAGCCCGGCACCTCGCTATGAGGTATGGCCTTCCGGAGCCCGCCACTGTCGAATGGTCCGATCGTCAGACTACGAGATGGGGCTCCTGCACCCCGGCTGAGGGGAGCATCCGGGTCTCCAACCGGCTCGCCACGATGCCAGGATGGGTTCTCGACTCGGTGCTCATCCATGAGATGGCTCACCTCGAGCAGCCCAATCACGGACCGAAATTCAAGGCGCTGGTCGCCCGCTACGAGTTGTCGGAGCGGGCCAAGGGATATCTCATGGCGATGAACGAAGAGCGGGCGTCGTGAGGCTCGTCCAACAAGTCACTTGAGTCGCTCGCTCAAGTGGATCGTGACCTCGTCTCCATTGTCCTTCCCGATGACATCACGGAGGGATGCTTTGATGGGGAGTTTGTGCGTTCCGTCGCCCATCGCCATGAATGAGGTCTGGAATTCGACATCGTCGATGGTCCCACGCACCCTGACCAGACCACGGGTCCCGAAATACTCGATGGAATCCGGCATCACGACGAAGGTCCAGCCACCCTCGGCCGGGCTCTTTTGCAGCGATGCAGTGAAGGTCTTGTCGAGCGGCCCCTTTTCGCCGGTCATTGCCATACCCCAACGATTATCGCGATGACGACGAGCTTCAGCAGCCAGTCTCCGGCGTGGATCGCGGCCAGCTTCGCCGGCACCTTCTCGTGGTACACGGAGCCGATGAGCAGAACCACGGAGATTCCGATCCACAGCATGAATCCGAGCAACGCGGCCTGCGCCCAGCCGTCCACACCCATCTGATCGACCAACCAGGCCAACACGAGGGCGACTACGACATTTCGGGCCAGTTCGACGATGACGTCCTTCGCTGAAAGTGACCCGGAATCGGCGTAAGCGGGGTGCAACAGCGCCAGTTGTTTGCCGAACACCCCGTACCAAACCCCGCTGAGGATGAAGGCGGCCGCCGCTGCGACGACGACGGCCAGAAAGTTGAGTTCCATGACATTCCCTTCGACGCGGCTCGTTGGCAAAGTGGACCACCGAGGGCCTCGGAACTCATCGGTGGTTCGCGACCAATCTCACGTTGATTCGGTCCCTGGACGATGATCTAGAGGATGAGGTGGTTTTCGGCGTCGGTGATGGCCATGTTGTTGGCCGTCTTGCCTCCGGGGGGCACGCTTGTCGACAACGAGGGGATCGTTCACAAGGCGACGATCGAGGCAATCGCGGCGGATCCCACGCAGCTATTATCGGGAACGCTGCTCCCTGTCGGTGAAAGTTGGAATCCGATCATCGAAGCCGAACCAGCTGGCACGACTTATGTTGTCGAATCAGGGGTGCACTACGAGCAGACCGCCAACCTGAAAGACGGCGACTTCCTCATCGGCCAGCCCGGCGCGGTCATGGACGGGCGAAGCGTCACGGTCTGGGCGGTGCAACCCAATAGCGCCGACAACGTCACCATCAGAGGCTTGGAGATCCGTAACTACAACCCCGAGGAACAGTATGCGCCCATCACATCTCGAACCCATGAGGGGGCGTCGGCCGGCATCGGCTGGACGGTCGAGAACTGTGACGTCCATCACAGCAGCTACGCCGGATTGGCCCTCTCCGACGGGTCGATCGCGCGTAACAACAGGATCCATGACAACGGCGTCATCGGCTTGAAGTTGTCATGGGTGCGGAATTCCGGTGCACTGGTCGAAGGCAACGAGATCTACGGGAACAACACCACTGGAGCCGACGAGTATTACGAGGCGGGTGGGTCCAAGTTCGGCACGTCGGAGAATCTCATCGTTCGGGGCAACTTCGTGCACGACAACAATGGCCCCGGCTTGTGGACCGACATCGACAACATCAACACCCTCTATGAGAACAATGTTGTCGAGGGCAATTCGGGTGCAGGCATCTTCCACGAGATCTCAGACTCGGCGACGATCCGCAATAACGAGGTTCGGGGTAATGGGTTCCGCAACAGAGGCTGGCTCTGGGAGGCCGGGATCATGGTCGCCGGTAGCCAGGGCGTGGAGATCTACGGCAACATCCTCGAGGACAACCACAACGGGATCACACTGATCCAGCAGGATCGTGGGTCGGGGACACTCGGGCCGTATCTGCTGAGGGATGTCTCCGTTCATGACAACACCGTGGTCAGGTCGGGAAGGACCGGCGTGGCCCAAGACGTCGATGACCCGTCCGTTTTCACTTCCCGAAACATCACCTTCCAGAACAACGACTACGAGAGTGTCGTCGGGTTCTCCTGGGCAGACCGATCGTTGGCCTGGCCACAGTGGCGCGGGTATGGAATGGACCTCACGGGCACGATCAAATGAGGGTCTAGGCATCTGTTTGGGCCGGTGATAGCCTCTGCGGGGCCTGCGCGGGAAGCGGCAAAGACAAGGGCCAAGAGGAGAAATCAGCCATGGGTGGGCCTGACCTGGGATCCGGTCTGCGTCCTTTTCGACCGGGGGAAATCGCCGAGATCAAGTCCGCACCGGAGATCCTCGCCACCCTGGATGCGGAGGGAAAGCTCGACGGGCTGCCGTTCATGCCCGAGATGCTCGATTACTGCGGTCAAACCGTCACCGTCTATAAACGTGCCGACTGAACCTGCGACGCGATACTTTCCGACGGACAACGTCGGATGCAAGGTGCGGTCTTTCTCACGGACCTTCGTTGCAACGGCGGCGCACATGGTGGTTGCCAGGCCGGCTGTTTGATCTTTTGGAAAGAGGCTTGGCTCCGTCGCCCGTCGGACCAGCCCTCCATCAGTGGTCCTTCCGGAACTCCTGGCGAGCATTTCGAATCCGCAAGCCTTCTCGCCGCCGCTCGACCCGTGTCCGACAGCGACCCCACGGCCGAGCGCTTCATGTGTCAGGCGACCGAGATCGTCAGCGCCACTGCTCCCCTTCCATGGTGGGAGCCGACGCAGTACATCCGTGAAGTGGCCACAGGCAACGCAAGCGCCTTTGAGATGCTCGTCGCCTTGGTCAAGTGGCTGCTCGTCATGGTCCAGAAGAAGCTCATGGGCGGCAGTACGGTCCCATTGCTGCGGGGAAAACTCTCGAAGACTCCGAGGGAATTGCTCGACCTCCGTCCCGGTGAACTCGTACGTGTGAAGACGAAGGAGGAGATCGCGCAGACGTTGGACCGCCGGAACCGCAACCGCGGCCTCACCTTTGACTCCGAGATGCTGCGCTACTGCGGAGGTGAGTACCGCGTCCTCCGCCGGGTCAGCCGAATGATCAACGAGGGGACCGGTGAGCTGTTCGAACTCCCAGGGGAATGCATTGTCCTGGAGACCGTCACGTGCACCGCGGAATACCACCGTCTATGTCGGCGCAGCCACTTCCCGTATTGGCGGGAGATCTGGCTGACCAGGGTGACACAACCTGTCGAAATCATCAGCTCGGCGCAATCGCGGACGCAGTAGGCCGGCCTGGGCGCCGTCGCCAGTTCTGCTCGATTGGTTCAATGCACGTTCAGGATCTGGCGATGCCAGAGCTCGAGGGTGAGCAGCTGCCAGATCTCTTTGGAACGGTCGGTCATCCCGCTGCGGTCCTCGTCGATCATGCTGCGGACTGCTGACTTGTCGAGCATCCCCGAACCAACCATGTGGCCCAAGGCGACATACTCCTCGACCATCGCCTGAAGGTCACGCCGGATCCAGGCACGAAGTGGGGCGCTGAAGAGGCCCTTGGGCCGATAGACGATCTCTTTGGGCAGCCATGGCAGAGCGGCTTCCTTCAGAATCGCTTTCCTCTCCCGACCAACGATCTTGTCGGAGCCGGGGATGGCGAAGGCGGCTTCAAACACTTGCTTGTCGACGAATGGCACCCTCACCTCCGTGGAGGCAGCCATGCTGGCCCTATCGGTATAGGCCAGATTCAGGCTCGGGAGAAACAACTGGGAGTCGGTGAAACACATCCGGTTGATTTGATCCTCACCGCGGTAGGCCGAGTAAACCTCTCGGTGTTCGTCGACTAGCCCGTCCACGCGGACCGCCAGTTCCGGAGCGAGCAACTCTCCAAGCTGGGCCTGGTCATAGTGTGCGTAGCTCCTTCGAAAAGCTGCTTCCTCGGGGAGACCGGCGAAGTCGACGAAACGCCGAGCCCAGCGACTCAGGCGATATCCCCGCTTCTTGCTGGCGACCGGGAGATGCTGAACCGTTGGCTCGATGACCTTCTGACGGAGCCATCGGGGTGTTTGGCGATAACGAGAGGCAAGCAGGGCCGCATAGTGTTTTCGGTATCCACCGAACAGCTCGTCAGCGCCCATGCCGGACAGCAGCACCTTGACCCCGGCTTCTCGGGCCGCCTGGCAGATGAGGTAGGCGTTTATGGCAGCAGCGTCGCCAATGGGCTCGTCCAAATGATGTACCAGCTTGGGCAGTAGATCGGCCACATCGGGGGCTATTTCGACCTCATGGAGGCGAATCCCGTGCTCCGCGGCGACCTTCTTGGCGTAGGAGAAGTCGTCCGGCATGGCCTCGTACCGTTGGTCCTCGTCCCGGAACGAGATCGTGTAACTGTCGATCTCGGCGTTCTGCTGCTTGGCCATGACGGTGATGAGGCTGGAGTCGAGACCACCGCTGAGGAACGTCGAGATCGGCACGTCTGCCACCAGGTGCGCCGCCACCGAGTCCTTCATGACCTGACCCAAACGAGAGGGATCGAACCGGTTCAGCCGGCCGGCCTCACCGGCGGCGGCGGCGGCTGAGACCGGGTCCCAATATCGGTGCAACCGGTGCTGACCGTCGGGACCGATCTCCAACCATGTCCCTGGTGCGAGCTTTTAGGTCCCCTCGAACATGCAATGACTCTCGGGCACCCACGAATACATGACCGATGCCACCAGAGCGGTCTCGTCGACCCGGACGTCGCCCATCATCGGTCGCAGGGCCTTCAACTCTGAGGCGAAGGCAAGACTGCCGTTTCGGGCCTGATAGAAGAGCGGCTTGATGCCGAAATGGTCACGGGCCAGGATGAGTTTGCG